>NZ_FRBI01000003.1:43925-429213 GCF_900142575.1 Actinacidiphila paucisporea | reverse complement strand
GCCCGCCCGCCTCCCGCCGGAGCCCGCCCGAAGGGGCACGCGCGCGTCTGCCGCGAACGCCCCGCCCATCGGCGCGACCCTCGACACGCGTGTGCGGGCCCCGGCGAGCAGCCTCGGCCGTCCCCTGCCTCAGCCGTCGCCGGAACCCAGGGCCTGGTGTCCAGGCCCTCCCCGCGCCTCCGTGCCTGGACCTCTCCGCTGTGGCACAGGCCGGGTGGACGGGAGTCTCAGTGACCGGCCGTCATTCCTTCTCCTCGGCCGTCGCCGTACCCGGCGCGCTCTGCTGCAGACCGCTGCGGGTGCGCAGGGCCACCTCCTTGACGAAGACGACCAGCAGGAAGGACAGCAGGGCGAAGGGTGCCGCGTAGAGGAAGACGTCGCCGATGCCGTGCCCGTACGCGCTCTCGACGACGCCGCGGACCGGCGCCGGCAGGGTCGCGACGTCGGGGATGCCGCCGCTGTCGCCGGCCGAGGCCTTGACGTGCAGTGCGCTCAGGCCGTCGGAGACGAAGTGGGTGACGCGGTTGCCGAGGACCGCGCCGAGCGCGGTGACGCCCACCGCGCCGCCGAGCGACCGGAAGAAGGTCACCAGGGAGCTGGCGGCGCCGAGGTCGGCGGCTGAGACCTGGTTCTGCACGGCGAGGACCAGGTTCTGCATCATCATGCCGACGCCGAGGCCGAGCAGCGCCATGTAGACGGCGACCTGCCAATACGGGGTGTCGTAGCGGAGCAGGCCGAGTGTCGCGGAGCCGGCGGTGAGCAGCAGGCCGCCGGCGACCAGGAAGGCCTTCCAGCGCCCGGTGCGGGTGATGATCTGACCGGTGACGGTCGAGGCGGCGAACAGCCCGGCGATCATCGGGATGGTCATGATGCCGGACATCGTGGGCGTGCGGCCGCGGGCCAGCTGGAAGTACTGGCTGAGGAAGACCGTGCCGGCGAACATCGCGACGCCGACGAAGAGGCTGGCCAGCGAGGTGAGGGTGATCGTCTTGTTGCGGAACAGCCGCAGCGGCACGATCGGCTGCGGGGCCCGCGACTCGACGAAGAGGAAGACGGCGCCGAGCAGGACCGCGCCGGCCACCATGACGTACGACTGCCAGGACAGCCACGCGTAGTTCTGGCCGGCCAGCGAGACCCAGATCATCACCAGGGAGACGGCCGCGGTGATGAAGAAGGCGCCGGCCCAGTCGATGGTGACCTTCCGCTTGACCACCGGCAGGTGCAGCGTCTTCTGCAGCACGATCAGCGCGATGACGGCGAAGGGCACGCCGACGTAGAAGCACCAGCGCCAGCCGAGCGCGGAGTCGACGATGACGCCGCCGACCAGCGGGCCGCCGACGGTGGCGACGGCGAAGGTGGCGCCGAGGTAGCCGCTGTAGCGGCCGCGCTCGCGGGGCGAGATCATCGCGGCCATGATCACCTGGGTGAGCGCGGACAGGCCGCCCGCGCCGACGCCCTGGATCAGCCGGCAGCCGATGAGCATTCCGGGGCTGGTGGAGAAGCCGGCCACGACGGAGCCGGCGACGTAGATCACCAGCGCCAGCTGGATCAGCAGCTTCTTGCTGAACAGGTCGGAGAGCTTCCCCCAGATCGGGGTGGTGGCGGTGACGGCGAGCAGCGAGGCCGTGACGACCCAGGTGTACGCGCTCTGGCCGCCGCCGATGTCGCCGAGGATCCGCGGCAGCGCGTTGGAGACGATGGTGGACGACAGGATCGCCACGAAGAGCCCGAGCAGCAGCCCGGAGAGGGCTTCCATGATCTGCCGGTGCGACATCGGCGCCCCGGCCGAGATGTCGGGCGGGGTGCTCGTGCGTGCGGTTGTCGACGGGATCGCCATCAGGCCTCCATTTGATTGCCTGAAGCAACCATAGGCTCGATGGTTGTATACGGCAAGTTCTGTGGGTCCGCTGTGGCGCACACCACGAAGCGGCCGCGCGCCCGTCACGGAGCGCCGCGGCCCGTCGCCGAGGTGTGAGAATCGCCCCGAACAGGCGCGCGTCAGGCGCGCATCAGCGCGGATGAGGGGCCTGCGGGGGGTGCGGGGGATTCCGCCGACACGCTAGGGTCAGGCGGCATGTCGAACAACCCTGAGAACAACTACGATCCGGCCGGCAACACTCAGATGTTCCGCGCCTTCGTGGACGAGCAGCCGCCCGCCGTCGAGGTGCAGCGGGCGCAGGCCCGACCCCGTACGGGGCTGATCATCGGACTGGTCGTCGCGGTGCTCGTCATTGTCGGAGTGGTCGCACTCGCCATGAAGTAGGGCGCCCGACCACTCCGTCCCGTCCTCACGCTTCCGCGGTCAGGCCCTCGCGCAGCTGGGCCAGTGTGCGGGTCAGCAGCCGGGAGACGTGCATCTGGGAGATGCCGACCTCCTCGCCGATCTGCGACTGCGTCATGTTCGCGAAGAACCGCAGCATGATGATCTGCCGCTCGCGCGGCGGCAGCTGGGCCAGCAGCGGCTTGAGCGACTCGCGGTACTCGACGCCTTCGAGCGCGGCGTCCTCATAGCCGAGGCGGTCGGCCAGCGTGCCCTCGCCACCGTCGTCCTCGGGCGGCGGGGAGTCCAGCGAGCTGGCCGTGTAGGCGTTGCCGACCGCCAGGCCGTCGACCACGTCCTCCTCGGACACGCCGAGGCACAGGGCGAGTTCCGCCACGGTCGGCGAGCGGTCGAGCCGCTGGGACAGGTCGTCGCTGGCCTTGGTGAGGGCCAGCCGCAGCTCCTGGAGCCGCCGCGGCACCCGCACCGACCAGGACGTGTCGCGGAAGAACCGCTTCACCTCGCCGACGATGGTCGGCATCGCGAAGGTGGGGAATTCCACCCCGCGCTCGCAGTCGAAGCGGTCGATCGCCTTGATCAGGCCGATCGTGCCGACCTGGACGATGTCCTCCATCGGCTCGTTGCGGCTGCGGAAGCGGGCCGCCGCGTAACGCACGAGCGGGAGGTTCAGCTCGATCAGCGTGTCGCGTACGTAGGTGCGTTCCGGGCTGTCCACCGGCACTTCCGCAAGGCGCAGGAAGAGCGAGCGGGACAGCGTACGGGTGTCGATGGCCTCGCCGTGAAGAGCATCGTGCGGTGCGTCGGTGGTACGGAGCACCTTGGGACTGCCCACCTGTACGGACATGCCACCCCCTTGAGGTCGCGGACGGGTGTCGCTAGCGACGTTGTTCCTCCACTGGAATACCGGAGGTGCGCTCGCGACAAACGCGGTATCCGCAGAATGTCACATGTCGGCAACACGCTGTAGCGCCAAGTCGACATATCTGCGCAGGTGACTTACTCCCTTTCGGTTACGCTTCGAGCTGGTTTGCGGACCTCAGCCGGGCGAAGCTCCGGGACAGCAGGCGGGACACGTGCATCTGGGAAACCCCCAGCTCAGCACTGATCTGCGACTGCGTCAGGTTGCCGAAGTAGCGCAGCAACAGGATCCGGCGTTCCCGCTCGGGAAGCTGCACCAGAAGATGCCGGACCAGGTCGCGGTGCTCGACGCCGGACAGGGCCGGGTCCTCGTAGCCGAGCCGGTCGAGCAGCCCCGGGGCGCCGTCGCCCTCCTGGGCGGCCTCCAGCGAGGTCGCGTGGTAGGCGCGGCCCGCCTCCAGGC
This sequence comes from Actinacidiphila paucisporea, assembly GCF_900142575.1. Classification (GTDB taxonomy): domain Bacteria; phylum Actinomycetota; class Actinomycetes; order Streptomycetales; family Streptomycetaceae; genus Actinacidiphila; species Actinacidiphila paucisporea. Next base: position 425,611 of record NZ_FRBI01000003.1, on the reverse strand, counting down.
AGGCCAGCACCTCGTCCTCCGACAGCTTCAGCCGCTCGGCGATCTCCGCGGTGGTGGGCGATCTGCCGTGCAGCACGGTCAGGTCCTCGATCGCGCCGCTGACCTGTACCCACAGCTCGTGCAGCCGGCGCGGTACGTGCACGGTCCGCACGTTGTCACGGAAGTAACGTTTGATCTCGCCGACCACGGTCGGCATCGCGAAGGTCGGGAACTGCACCCCGCGCTCCGGGTCGAAGCGGTCGATCGCGTTGATCAGCCCGATCGTGCCGACCTGGACCACGTCCTCCATGGGTTCGTTGCGGCTGCGGAAGCGGGCGGCGGCGTAGCGCACCAGCGGCAGGTTGACCTCGATCAGCGCCGCGCGGACCCGGGTGTGCTCGGGTGTGCCGGGATCCAGTGTGCGAATCTGTTCGAACAGCACCTGGGTGAGTGCCCGCGCGTCCGCCGCGTTGGTGCTCGGGGTGCGCGTCCTGCCGCGGGGATACGTCGTTGACGCCGTACGGGCCGGCACCGGCACATCACACCCCACACTGGTCGACTCATCCGGCAAAAGCGGTCATAGCATCACAATTGATGTGTGGGGTGCGCAAGCACCGCATATTGCCGTGTTGTACAACCGCAGTGCGCCCCGGCACGAAGAAGCCCCCCGCCGCAACCGGCAGGGGGCGTACAGCGAACGTCCGTACGGCTCAGATCTCGTAGTCGGCGATCACCCAGGTGGCGAATTCCGCCCACGGCGCGACCGCGGCCTGGTGCGCCGGGTGTGCGAGGTAGCGCTCCAGCGCGTCGCCGTCGGCGACCGAGGAGTTGATCGCGAAGTCGTACGCGACGGGCCGGTCGCTCACGTTCCAGCCGGTCTCCCAGGAGGCCACCTCCGGCACCAGCGCCCCCAACTCGGCGAACCCCCGCGCGCCCGCCACGACGCGTGGCTCGTCCCGCGAGACGCCCTCGTTGAGCTTGAACAGCACCAGATGCCGGATCATCGAACCCCTCGCTCGCTACGTGCTGGCAGTCCTGCTAGTTGACCAGATCGTGCATGAACTGCCCGATGCTCTTGGCCGCGTTCGATATCCCGACGAAGCCTACTTGCACAAGATCGGCAGCCCTGGCCGGCTGGCTGATGATCGTGTAAAGCACGAAGATCACCAGCAAGTACGTGGCGACCTTCCTCGCCTGCGCCATGCTCCTTGCCCTCCCCAGCAGCAGCCACGCACCAATGGTCACAAGTGTGCAATCAGCGAAGTCTATCCATCAGTTGGCGCCATCGGGCGCCCGCCCAGCCCTCTGATCCTATGAACGTGACACCCGCCATCCACCCGTTCCCCGCAGAAAACGACGATGGGCGCCCACTCGACTGAGTGGGCGCCCATCGTCGTCACGATCAGAGCGGTAGCGGTGGGATTTGAACCCACGGAGGAGTTGCCCCCTCACACGCTTTCGAGGCGTGCTCCTTAGGCCGCTCGGACACGCTACCGAGACAGATCCTAGCCCACGCGACGGCGTGCGCCGAAATCCTCAGGGGCCGGCTGTCCGGAAGAAGTGGGTGAGGAGGGCGGACGCGGGGGCGGGGAGGACGCCGGAGATGACCTCGGGGCGGTGGTTGAGGCGGCGGTCGCGGACCAGGTCCCACAGGGAGCCGGCGGCGCCGGCCTTGGCGTCGGTGGCGGCGTAGACGACCCGGTCCAGGCGCGACTGGACGATGGCGCCGGCGCACATCGTGCAGGGTTCGAGGGTGACCACCAGGGTGCAGCCGGTCAGCCGCCACTGGCCGGTGGCCGCCGCGGCGCGGCGGATGGCCAGGATCTCGGCGTGCCCGGTCGGGTCGCCGGTGGCCTCGCGCTCGTTGCGCGCGCGGGCCAGCACGGTCGTACCGTCCGCGGACAGCACGACCGCGCCCACCGGGACGTCGCCGGTGAGCGGGGCCTGTTCCGCCTCCGCCAGGGCCAGCCGCATGGCGGCGGCCCACGGGTCGCGTACCGGGTCGGCCGGGCGGGCCGGACCTGCGGCATCCCCTGGCGGAGGCTCCGGTGGCGGTGGGTGTGCTGTCAGCGGACCGCCTCCAGTACGTCGGCACAGCCGAGCGCCTCGGCGATCTCGCCCAGTGCCTCACCGGTGAGCGCGCCGTCGCCGCTGAGCGCCAGCAGCTCCTTCGTGCTCATCCCGAGGTCGACCAGCAGATCGGTCTCCCCCAGCGGGCCGGTCGGCACATGGTCGTCGGAGGAGCCCGCCACGGCTTCCTCGTCGTCGTCGGTTTCGCCGTCCTCGGTGCCGTCGAGGTCGACCAGGTCGTCGAGGTCCTCCGGGTCGCGGCCCAGCACCTCGTCCGTGAGCAGGATCTCTCCGTACGAGCTGCGGGCGGCGGCTGCCGCGTCGGACACGTAGATTCTGGGATCCTCTTCACCGTCCACCCGGATGACGCCGAACCAGGCGTCCTCCTGCTCGATGAAGACCAGAACCGTTTCCTCCTCGTCGCCGGCCGCGCGGGCCAGATCGCTCAGATCGGCGAGGGTTTCCACATTGTCGAGATCGGGTTCGCTCGCGTGCCAACCGTCCTCGGTGCGCGCGAGCAGTGCGGCGAAGTACACCGTGACTCTCCCACTGGTCTCAGGCCGTCCGGACCGGGTGGGGCCGCTTTCGACTTCTGTCGGCCCCGCCCATCGGCATCGTGGCAGAAACCGGGGCGTTGCGAAGGGTCTTCGGCACTGCGACGTGCCAGGTCTTCGTCACTTCTGCGAGATTCGGCGATCTTGTACGGCCATTGTGGGGGTGCGGAGGTCACCCCGAGGCTGACAAGCGGTCACGCTGCGCACACGGGTGCGCAGCAAAGATCACGGACTTTCACCAACGGAAGGTCCGCATCCGCATCTGCTGCCGCATCCGCGCGGCGCGCGCCTTGCGGGGCTGGACCCGCTCGCGCAGCTCCTTCGCCTCGTCGAGCTCCCGAAGGAACGAGGCGCGCTTGCGGCGGCGCTCCAGATCGCGGTCGTCGTCGTGGTCCGCCATGGGCGCCCACCATCCCTGGACTCGGTTCACCCGGGTGACGCACCGGGCGTACAGACCCAGTTTCCCTCTCACGGGCGGTTTACCCCACCGGCCGCGCAGGAGCCGCGAGTGAAGCGGGGCTGGCAGGGACCCACGGGGTGGCAGATACAGTCATCCGTATGCGTCTCCACGTTGTCGACCACCCGCTGGTCGCGCACAAGCTCACCACCCTGCGCGACGAGCGCACCGACTCCCCGACCTTCCGGCGCCTGGCCGACGAGCTGGTCACCCTGCTCGCCTACGAGGCGACCCGTGACGTCAGGACCGAGCAGGTCGACATCCGCACCCCCGTCGCGCCCACCACCGGGGTGCGGCTGTCCCACCCGCGGCCCCTGGTGGTGCCGATCCTGCGCGCCGGCCTCGGCATGCTCGACGGAATGGTCCGGCTGCTCCCCACGGCCGAGGTCGGCTTCCTCGGCATGGTCCGCGACGAGAAGACCCTGGAGGCGACGACATACGCCACCCGGATGCCCGATGACCTGTCCGGCCGGCAGGTCTACGTGGTGGACCCGATGCTGGCCACCGGCGGCACCCTGGTCGCCGCGATCAACCTGCTGATCGACCTGGGCGCCGACGACGTCACGGCCCTGTGCCTGCTCGCCGCCCCCGAGGGTGTCGAGGTGATGGAGCGCGAGCTGGCGGGCAAGCCGGTCACCGTGGTCACCGCGGCGGTCGACGACCACCTCAACGACCGCGGCTTCATCGTCCCGGGCCTCGGCGACGCGGGCGACCGCCTCTACGGCACGGTCGGCTAGCCGCCGGCCCCCTGCGAGCGTGCCGGCGCCCCGGAGGGCGCCCCTCGTCAGTGGCGGACCGCCGCCACTGACGGGGTCGGCGTGCAGGCGGGCTCGGGCGCGGGCGGGTTGGCCGCCACGATGCGGGCCTTGTTCGCGTCCGCAGGTGTGGCCAGCGCGGTGAAGCGCGCCCCGATCATCAGATCGACACTCTTGTCCTTACGTGTCGGATCGATCTTCACCGTCGATCCCGCCACCTGGGTGCCGGCCTCCCGGGCAGCGGCCTCCGCGGCGGGGCCCGCCACGATCAGGGCCGACTGGGTGACCTTCTTGTCGTAAGGCGCCGGCGCATTGCCGAACTTGCCCACCTTGAAGCCGCGTTTGGCCAGCTCATCAGCGGTGGACTTGGCGAGACCGCCCCTCGGTGTGGCGTTGTAGACGTTCATCGTCACGCCGGCGGGCTGCGGCAGCGCCATCGGCTTCAGCGCGGGCGACGGCGTCGCGACGCAGGGCCGGCTCTGCGGGGCCGCGTTCGCCTTGGTGTCGTCGCCGGCGCCCTTGAAGACGTGAAAGAGCTGCAGCGCGCCCCAGCCGAACAGGCCCAGCACGACGACCGAGGCGACGAGCGCGGCCGCCACACGGCCGCGCTTTCTGGGTCGTCGCATCCGCGGATATGTATCCCCGGTGACTCGGTACTTCCCGCCCATCCCAGAGGGCGTCAGCATGCTCATGAGCGCAGCGTAAGCGGATTGTCAGTCCATCTCCAGGACCCGGGCGTGGAGCACTTGACGCTGCTGCAGTGCGGCGCGTACCGCCCGGTGCAGGCCGTCTTCCAGATAGAGATCACCCTGCCATTTGACGACATGTGCGAAGAGGTCGCCATAGAAGGTGGAGTCCTCGGCGAGCAGCGTCTCCAGGTCGAGCTGTCCCTTGGTGGTCACCAACTGGTCCAGCCGCACGGGTCGGGGGGCGACGTCCGCCCACTCACGCGTACTCACCCGGCCGTGGTCCGGGTACGGCCGAGTGCTTCCGATGCGCTTGAAGATCACACGGAAAGCCTACCGGTCCGGCTCGCGCGGGCGCAGCAGTGGCGGCGCGGTGCCGTGGCGGCAAACGGTGCATATCCGGACGGGACGGGAACATGTCATGCCGGAAGGTCGACATGGCGGGCGTTCCCCGCCCGCGGGATCAGGCGGTGGCCGCGTAGAGGAGGGCGCGGGTCGCGGGGTGAGTGGGGGTGGAGGGGGGCCAGGTGAGGCGGAGGTGGAGGGTGGGAAGCGGGAGGGGCAGGGAAACCAGGGTGCCGGCGGCGAGGTCGGGAGTCACCGCGAAGGCGGGGAGCAGGGCCATGCCCACGCCCTGCCTGGCCCAGGCCCGCATGACGGCGACGCTGCCCGCCTGAACGCGTTCGACCGCCGGCCCGAAGAGCCGGCCCGCGGCGAGCGCGAAGGAGCAGGACGACGCCGTGTTGACCAGCAGCCGCTGCCCGTCGAAGTCGGCGGGGACCAGGCCGCGGGCGCCGGCGTGCGGATGGGTGGGGGAGCCGACCAGCACCAGTGGGACCGGGTCGAGGTCGAGGAAGTCCAGCGGGCCGGCAGGGGGCACCGGGAAGCCCAGGTCACCCAGGGCGTCCCCGGTGTCGAGCACCAGGGCCGCGTCCAGCTCGCCGGCGACCACCGCGGCGAGCAGCACGTCGCGGGACGGCTCCGAGCGCACCTCGACCCGCAGCCCGGGGCGCCGGGCGGCGAGCCTGGCCAGGATCGCCGGGACCAGCTCGGCGGCGATCGACTCCAGGGCGCCGAGCCGTACGCGCGTCACCTCCCGGGCCGCGGCGTCCGCGGCCACCACCTCGCGGCGGGCCTGCTCGGCCTGGTCGAGCAGGCGGCCGGCCCAGGCCAGCAGCCGCTCACCCGCGGCGGTGGTGCGCATGCCGCGCGGGTCGCGGACGAAGAGCTGGACGCCCAGGGACCGCTCCAGTGTGCGGACGGCCTGTGACACCGAGGAGGGCGCCAGGCCGAGCGCGACGGCGGCGTCCGTGACGCTGCCCTCGCGCACGACGGCCTCGAAGGTCCGCAACTGGCGCAGTTCCATCGCTCACTTCCCTCTCCCGTGCGTTCGGGCGGGCCGAACGCCGTGTGCGGCCGCGCCGGTGGAGGCGGTGTGCGGCCCGGCCGCACGCTGGCAGCCCTTGCGGACCGCACGACTGGAATGGTGATGCCCGGCATGTCCCCCGACCGGAAACCGTACGCGCTGATCGGTATCGCGCTCGGCTACTTCATGGTGCTCCTCGACATGACCGTGCTGTCGGTCGCGGAGCCCGACCTGTCGCGTTCGCTGGGCGGCTCGGTGGCCGGCCTGCAATGGGCGGTGACCGGCTACACGGTCGCCTTCGGCGCGCTCCTGCTGTCCGCCGGCGCGGCCGCCGACCGCTTCGGCGCCCACCGGCTCTTCCGCGGCGGCGTGGCCGTCTTCGGCGCCGGGTCGCTGCTGTGCGCGGCGGCGCCCGGGTTGTGGACGCTGGTCGTGCTGCGCGGGGTGCTCGGCGCCGCGGCGGCGGCCTGCGTGCCCAGCTCGATGGCACTGATCACCCGGCTCTACCCGGAGCCCGCCCGGCGGGCCCGCGCGGTCTCGGTATGGGCCGCGGTCAGCGGGGCGGCACTCGCCGCCGGGCCGATCGCGGGCGGGCTGCTCGTCGGGCTCGCCGGCTGGCGGGCCGTCTTCCTCGTCAACGTGCCGATCGCCGCGCTCACCCTCGCCCTGGTGTCGGGAAGCGCCGTCCACTGCCCCGCCGCGCCCGACCGGCGCGTCGACCGTACGGGGCAGGCACTCGCCTGCGCCGCCCTCGCCCTGGGCACGGACGCGCTGATCGCGCTGGGCGGCCGGCACTGGGCGCACACCGCGTGCTCGTTCGGCGCGGCAATTGCCACGGGCGGCCTCTTCGCGGCACGCGAGCGGCGCAGCACCTCGCCCGTGCTGGCAGGGGCGGTGCTGCGGGCTCCCGGCATGGCGGCGATGCTGCTGGCCGGGGCGGCGGTCGGCTTCGCGCTCACCGGGGCGCTGTTCGTGCTCCCGCTGCTGCTCCAGCAACGCCTCGGCTACAGCGCCGTCGGCACCGGCCTGGCCTTCCTGCCCATGACGCTGCCGACCGCCTTCAACCCGCTGCTCACCGGCCGACTCGTCGCCCGCACCGGCCCGCGCGGCCCGGTCCTGGCCGGACTGTGCCTGCTCACCGCGGGCGCCGCGGCCATGGGCGCCACCGTATGGGCCGGGGCGCCCTACGCCTTCCTCGCGGCCGGGCTCGCCGCCGCCGGCTTCGGCGTCTCCTTCGCGCTCCCCGCGCTGACCACCGCGGTCATCACCTTGGCACCCGAGGGCACGGCCGGGTCGGCGGGCGGCCTCTTCAACGCCGTGCGCCAGCTCGGTGCCACGATGGGTGTCGCGGTCCTCGGCGCCTTCGCCACGGTCGCCCCGCACCGCGGCGGGGGCCGCGCCGACCACGGTGTGGGCGGCGCGCTCCTGCTCGCCGCCGCGGTGTGCGCCGTCTGCGCGACCGTCGCCTCCGCCGGCCGCCGCCGCTCCCCACAACCCGCGGCGCCCCGGCCCCTCACGCCCGCCCGCGAACGCCAACCCTGAACGGCGGCGCCGACCCGGTGGGTGGTGTCGCAGATCGTGCGGGTCGCGCGCACTGTGGAAGGTAGGTGCGGGACGGCAGGAACGGGCAGGAGGGACGGGGATGCGCGACGACCCTCCGGCGGACTTCGGGGCGTGGGCGTGGCGGGCGCTGCTGGACGGCACGACGGCCGGGGTGGCGGTGCTGGACACCGAGCTGCGCTTTGCCTACGTCAATCCGGCGCTGGCGGCCATGAACGGGCTGGACGCGGAGGCGCACATCGGGCGGACGATCGGCGAGATCGCCCCCCGGGTGGACGCCCGCGTCGAGACCATGCGCAAGGTCCTGGAGGACGGCCGCACCCGCGAGGTCGTGTCGAGCGGGCAGACCCGCGCGCACTCGAAGCACCCGCTGCGGGTGTGGCGCGGCAGTTACCACCGGCTGGAGGACGCGCAGGGCCGGGTGCGGGGGCTCGGCGCGGTGGTCTTCGAGGTGAGCGCGGAACGCGAGGTGCAGGCGGAGCTGGAGCGGACCAGGGAGCGGCTGCAGCTGCTGGACGCGGCGGCGGTGCGTATCGGCCGGACGCTGGAGGTGGACCGCACCTGCCAGGAGCTGTGCGACCTGCTGGTCGAGGTGATCGCGGACGTGGCGACCGTGGAGGTGCTGGCGATGAACGGCGCCGAGGGCCGCCCGCCGCCGGGCGGGATGCTGCGGCTGTGCCGGGCGGCGATGGCGGCGGTGCCTCGGCTGGGCGAGTCGGTGCGGCAGTTCGGCGTGCCGGGCGAGCACGTCGACTACCAGCCGGGCTCGGCGATCCCGCGCTGCCTGGAGACGGGCCGCCCGATGGCGTACAACGTGCCCTCGGACGCCGACCTGCGCCGGTCGGCGCCGAGTGCGGAGCGGGTGGACGCCTACCGGGCGGTGGGCATCCACTCGGGGCTGGTGGTGCCGCTGGCGGCGCGCGGGGAGCAGCTCGGCACGGTCACGATGATCAGGGCGGGCTCGTCGCCCCCCTTCGACGACGAGGACATGGCGGTGGCGCACGCGCTCGCCGACCGGGCGGCGATCAGCATGGACAACGCCCGCCGCTACAGCCGCGAGCACGGTATCGCCGTTGAATTGCAGCGGGCGCTGCTGGCGGCGCCCGGGATCCCGCACCCGCAGATCGATGTCGCCACCCGCTATCTGCCGGCCGGGGAGACGGATCTGGTCGGCGGCGACTGGTTCGACACCCTGGCGCTGCCGTCGGGGATCACGCTGCTGGCGATGGGCGACGTGATGGGCCACGGCGTCGAGGCGGCGGTGGAGATGAGCCACTACCGCTCGATGCTGCGGGTGGTCGCGGGCGAGGGCGAACCGCCGGACGGCATCCTGCGCAGGATGGACGCGCTGCTGGCCGCCGCGGGCACCGAGCGGCCGGCGACGTGCCTGCTGGGGCTGGCCGACCCGGTGCACGGCGGCTGCTGGTTCGCGAACGCCGGCCACCTGCCGCCCGCCGTGGTCTCCCCCGACGGCCGTGTGCGGCTGCTGGACGTCCCGCCGGGCCCGCCGCTGGGAGCGGAGCTGAGCGGGCGGTACGAGGCCGTGTACGTGCCCTGGCGGGCCGGCGACACGCTGCTGCTGTACACCGACGGACTGGTCGAGCGGCGCACCGAGGACATCGACACGTCGTTGGCCAGGCTGGCCGGGATGGAGCTGCCGCACGCGGCGGGTCCGCTGGACGCGCTGCTGGCCCGTATCGTGCACCGGCTCGCGCCGTCCGTCGTGGAGGACGACGTGGCGCTGCTAGCCGCTCGCGCCCGGCTGCCGCTCGCGAGCCGCTTGTAGCCTGGAGGCGGCGCCGTGTGTGGCCGGGCGCCCCGTGCGGGAGCGGGAGGAGTGCGGCATGACCGAACGCAAGCCGCCCGGTGTCTCCTTCGAGACCTGGGCCGACAAGCAGATCCGCGACGCCGAGCGCCGCGGGGATTTCAAGGCGCTGCCGGGCGCCGGCAAACCGCTGCCGTCGCTGGACGCGCCCTATGACGAGCTGTGGTGGATCCGCGGCAAGATGCAGCGCGAGGGCCTGTCCGCGCTTCCGCCGTCACTGGTGCTGCGCAAGGAGGCGGAGGACGCGATGGAGGCCGTCGCGCGGGCCGCCACCGAGGCGCAGGTGCGGCGGATCGTCGGGGAGATCAACGACAAGCTGCGGGAGGCGCTGCGGCGCCCGCCCGAGGGGCCGCCGCTGGGCCGTGGGCTCTTCGACGCCGAGCAGGTCGTCGCCGACTGGAGGGCCGCGAGGGCGGTGGCCGAGTCCGCGCGGGAGCCGGCACCGCCGCCGCGGCCCGCGGTGGGCGAGGCGCCGGCGCGGGGTGGTTGGGGCCGGCTGTTCCGCAGGCGCCGTTCGGCCTGATAAGCAAGGCGGATGCGCTTCGAAGCCGTTCCCATGCCGGAGTCCGTCGGAAACAGGCCGCGCGACGTACGCGGCTATCCCGTGCCCGCGATCACGCCGTGGGAGGAGGACCGGCCGCAGTTCGCGCTGACCGACTACGAGCGCAGCGCGAAGTGCGCCCGCGAGCGGCTGTGTTCCGTGTGCGGTGTGCTGATGCCGCGCGGCCCGGTGTGGCGGGTGGTGGGCGGTCCGGAAAGCGCGGCAATAGGCGAGGCCCTCGCGGCCGGGCGCCCGTACCGCAACATGGCGGCGACCCTCGAAGGCCCGGGGCATCGGGCGTGCATGCTCTACGCCTCGATGGTGTGCCCCTACCTGGCCAGGCCCAACGCCCGGCGCGGCACCAGCGCGAACACCCCGGACGACATGACGGCTCATGTGGTCCGGGGTGCGGTGCGCGGTTCGATGGGCGCGGTGGTCGGCTTCGCGGACTACGAGTTCGCGGTGACGCCCTCGCAGGTGCTCTTCCGCTTCGTGGACGTGGTGGAGTTCCTGCCGCACGATGTCGCCGACGCCCATCTGGACAGGCTGCGGGCGGAGTTGGCGGAGGGCCGCTGACCGGGCCGTACCGCCGGGCGGATCAGTTGCGGTAGGCGGGCAGGCCCACGTAGCCGGACACCTTGACCGGGGCCTTGGAGCCGTCGGCGGGCAGGGTCACGATGCCGCCGGGGGTGCGGGCGGCGATGGTCCTGCCGTCGGCGGAGAAGGTCGGCTCGGTGTAGTCGGTGGTGGCGTGCGGCGTGAGGTCCTTGAAGGTCGGGCCGCCCTTCGCCCTGGGCGTCTCACGGAAAAGGTGGTCGTGGCCCCCGACGGAGCGCACGAAGACGAAGCCGCCGTCATCGGTGGGCGCGGACGCGGGCTCGGAGCCCTTGGTGATGGCAGAGCCCTGCTGCCGCAGGTAGTCGTCGCGGATGTAGACCTGCCCGTCGGCGCTGTTGGCGTAGACGGAGCTGCCGTACGTGCCGCCCCCGCTGGGCCACGTGTTGCCGGCCTGCGGCAGCAGCTGGATGTCCGGGCCGGACTCGCGGTTCAGGGACAGCACGGTGGGCGTGGCATTGTGCCCGGTGGCCGGGACGCGGTAGAGCTTGGATACGCCGCTCTTCCGGCCGGCGAAGATCAGGTTGTCCATCTTCGGCAGGTTGACGGTGCTGTCCGCCTTCCGCACCTGCCAGGTGGGATGGGACCAGTTCTGGCCGCCCGGGTTCTTCGCGACGACCGTACGGCCGCTGCCGTCCGGGTTGCTGACGACCAGGTTGCCGGCGCCGTCCACGAAGGCCGCCTTCCTGCCGTCGGGGGACCATGCTAGGTCGCGTACGGCGGTGCCGAAGTCGACCCGGGTGCCGTTCATCACCACGAAGCGGGTGCCGTCGCTGATGGTCAGCCCGTTGTGGGCGGTGCCGTTGACCAGCGGCTGCGCCTTGGGCGCGGTGTCGGCGGCCGGCTTGCCCGAGGCCGCGGTGCCGCCCGTGCCGCCGGTGCCGCCCGTGCCGCCCGTGCCGCCGGTGCCGCCGGTGCCGGTGCCCGTCGCCGTGGCAGTCGCCGACGGGGCGGCGCTGGTGGTGCTGCCGCCCGCGGTGCTGGTCGCGGACGGCTTGGCGCCGTCGGCGCCGGTGGCGTCCTGGGGGCCGCAGCCGGTCAGCACCAGGCCGAGGCCGGCGGTGATGCCCGCGGTGAGGGCGATGGCGATGGCGGTACTGCGGCGCTTGGGACGAGCGGACATGGTGGTTCCCCCCACGGGATGTGTACGGCGGCTGGTGCAGCGGCGCTGTAGGCGCCCCCTGCTGTGAGACAAAGCCTGCCCGGCCAACGTCCCTCTCCTGTGCGCCGGTTGTCACGTGCGTGCAACAGCCGCAAAGCGCCGCCTTCCCACCCCTGCCCGGTGCACTCCGCCCGTGGCCGGCTCGTAGCGGTCGGCCGCCGCAATGTGCCGCGGGAAGGCGCACTGATGTGCACGCGGGAAGGCGCACTACGCTGGCCGTCCCCGCGATCCGCACCCGAACAGCAGGAGACGCCCGACCATGCAGGCGCAGCAGCGGCCAGGCCTCATGCACGACCAGTGGCCCGTGGTCGGCGCGGTGGCGGCGGGCGGCGCCGCCGGGGCGTGCGCCCGCTACGGCGCCGTCCTGCTGTGGCCGCAGACGCCCGGCACATTCCCGTGGACGACGTTCTGGGTGAACGTCTCCGGTTGCGCGGTCATCGGCGTCTTCATGGTGGTGATCACCGAGGTGCTGGTGCCGCACCGCCTGGTGCGGCCGTTCTTCGGCACCGGAGTGCTCGGCGGCTACACCACCTTCTCCACCTACGCCGTCGAGATCCGCCGCCTAACCGATGCCCACCAGGCCGCCACCGCCTTCGGCTACGCGGCCGCGACGCTCGCTGCGGCGCTCGGCGCGGTGTGGGGTGCGGCGTGGGCGACCCGCCGGGTGCTGGTCCGCAGGGCACGATGAGAGGCGACCAGAGGGGTCACGAGGGGACAGGTGACGGCCATGGCGGCCGATGAGCCGGACGACGGCGGCGACGGGACGCGGCGGCTCTCCGGCGCCGCGCTGCGGATGACGGTGCTGCTCGGCGAGAGCGCCCGGTGGCACCACAAGCCGGTCTACACCGAGATCGTGCATCGGGCGCGGCGCGCTGGCCTGGCCGGTGCCAGCGTCTTCCACGGCGTCGAGGGCTTCGGCTCGTCGTCGGTGATCCACACCGCCCGGCTGCTCTCGCTCAGCGAGGACCTGCCGGTCGCCGTGGTCGTCGTGGACACCGAGGAGCGCGTCCGCGGCTTCCTGCCCGAGCTGGACGAACTCGTCGGCTCCGGCCTGGTGGTGCTGGACGCCTGCGAGGTCGTCAGGCACACCGCCCGCACCGGCGGCGGCGCGTCGTGAACTGGCTGCTGGTCATCGCGGGCGCGGCCGTCGGGGCACCGATGAGGTACCTGGCCGACCGGGCGGTCCAGTCCCGGCACGACTCGGTCTTCCCCTGGGGCACCTTCCTCGTCAACGTCGCCGGCTGCCTGGTGCTCGGCGCCCTCACCGGCGCCGCCGTCGAGGGCGCCGCGTCCTCGCACCTGCAACTGCTCGTCGGCACCGGGCTGTGCGGCGCGCTGACGACGTACTCGACCTTCTCGTACGAGACGCTGCGGCTCGCGGAGAGCGGCGCGAAGGCGTACGCGGCCGGCAACGCCCTGCTGAGCGTGGTTGCCGGGCTCGGCGCCGCCTTCGCCGGGGTGACGCTGGGCACCAGCGTGTGGGGGTGAGCGGGCGTGCCCTGGCGGGCGGTCACTCGTTGCACGGACCATGAACGTACGCCGAATCCTCAGCAAGGCGGCGGCAGGCTCGGTCCTGCTCGTCGCCGCCACCTCCGCGTCCGCGGCGGCCCAGGCCGCCGAACTCGGCAACACCCTCAGCACGACGGCGGTGACCGCCCAGTCCGCCGGTCAGCAGGCCACCACGGCGACGCAGGGAGTGCTCGCGCAGTCCGGTGTCGGCAGGAAAGTCACCGCCGTCAAGAAGGCCGTCCAGGCCGGCTCGGACGCCGTCAGCGCCGGCAACGAGCTGGTGAACCCCTAGGTCCCCGCGTTGCGTGTCCCCGCCCGCGGCGGCCGAGTGGGGACAGGCGATCCGGCTGACCAGCCGCGTGGCGACGGCGTTCGCGGTGACCGTCAGGACCTGAGCGAGCTCACCGGCACCAGGCAGTGCGCGGCCGTGCCCAGGACGGACTCGTCCGCCGCGAAGCTCTGGAGGGCGGCCTCGGTGACCGCCCTTCCCGGTACGGCCTCGGGCCAGGGCCGGCTGGCGAGGATGACGTAGACCGTCCCGCGGTCGCGCGCGGCCGCGACCCACTGCTCGGGGACGGGGCAGGCCACATGCAGGTACGGCATCGTCAGGACCGCCTTGCCGCCCTCGACCAGTACCTTCACCGGGGACTTCGGCACCCGGGCGACATCGAGAACGGTCCCGCCGACAGGCAGCCCCGCCTCCTTCGCGACCGTCAGAGCGGCTTCCTCGGAACCCTCCCGGCCCGCCACGCCGTCGCCGAGGGTGTAGGCCATCAGGAAAGCCATGTCGCGGTCGTCGTTCTGGTTCCCGCCCGCCCACGGGATCACCACGAGGGTGCCGAGGCGGCTCATCAGTGACGTGCCGGACGCGGCATTGGTCTGGGTCATGCGCCGGACCCTAACCGTCGGAAGCGGCGGGCTGCCGCGTATGTCACTCCATCGGAGCAACCCGATATCGAATCACTGGTTCAGCTCAACCTGCGTGACTATTCGTGATCCCCTTACGTTGCACACTGCGTCAAAGCCGCAGTGTTTTGCGGCTGTTTTTTCGTACCAGGGAGATGCTTGATGTCGCGTATCGCAAAGGCTGCGGCTGTCACCGCCGCCGCGGGTGCCGTTCTGGCCGCAGGCGCCGGAATGGCCGCTGCCGACTCCGGTGCCCAGGGCGCTGCCGTCGGTTCCCCGGGTGTGCTCTCCGGCAACCTGGCCCAGGTCCCGGTGCACGTCCCGGTCAACGTCTGCGGCAACTCCGTGAACGTGATCGGCCTGCTGAACCCGGCGTTCGGCAACCAGTGCGTGAACAGCTCGGAGACGCACGTGCACGACGACGGCGGCGAGTGGTAATTCCGCGTCAGTACGGCCTCCCGTCACCTCGCGTACGGGAGGCCGTTTCGCGTGCCCTCAGTCCTCTTCGTACGTGTAGAACTGCCGGTGGTCGAAGACTGCCGACGGCTTCACACCGAAGGGCGGCATCGGTTCGTCCGCGCTGACCACCCGGCCGTGCTCGGGGTCGTTCGCGGCCAGCGGCTCGGCCGGCAGGTAGGGCGATGCCGGGTGCAGGCGCTGCCAGCGCACCCAGATCAGGTCGATGAAGGAGTGGTGCAGCCAGAAGACCGGATCGTTCGGCGAGGCGGCACCGATCATGTGGCCGCCGACCCACTGGTGCACCCGGTTGTGCAGATAGCCGCCGAGGGTCTCGCTGACCGTCCAGCCCTCGATCTTGTTGCGGAAGCCCTGCGTGCCCGGCGCTGAATTCCACGGCGCCGTGTCGTACGTCCCGATCGCCAGCGCGTCGCTCAGCTCGGCCTGGCTCGGCAGCGCGATCGGGTTGTCGGGCCGGCCCATGTTGCGGGTCAGGTACTTCTCGTCGGTGACGCCGTAGGTGATCGGCCAGTCGCCCGTCCGGTACGCGAACGGCCCGGTCGTCACCTGCCCGTCGCTGTCCCGCCCGTCGCCGCCCATGAAGTCCGCCGCCCACAGCGCGGACATCGGCTTGTCGTCGACGGTCCAGTCCCAGTACGGGATGGTGATCTCGGCGTCGATCGTCCGCAGTTCGCGCTCGAACAGCAGCAGGAACTGTCGGTGCCAGGGGAAGAACGTCGGCGCCATGTGCGCCATCCGCAGCCCGCTCTCGCCGTCGGCGGCGAAGTATTCGGCGTGCAGCCGCACGTACTTGTCGTAGCCCCCGGAGTGCTTGAGCTCGATGACCGCCTCGACGAAGCGGGTGCGCTGGCTGCTGGTCAGATTGCGCTGGTTCATACGGGTGTACACCGGTGACGGCCCCGATCAGTGGTGGTGCTCGGTTGTCATGGACAGTCCGGCCCGCCCGATGACGTCGACCGCGCCCCTGGCGGTGGCCAGCGGCGTCGTATACGGCTGGTAGTGGTTGGCCGCGCTGATCCAGCTGCCGTCGACCCGCCGCATGACCCGCAACGGCATCCCGTCGACCGTGAGGGCCACCCCGTCCTCGCCGGCGTCGGGGAAGCCCTGGATGCGGCGGCCCCGGTAGACCTCGTCGAAGAGCGCGGCCACCGCCCCCGGTGCGAGCGGCGCCTCCGGCGCGCCGTCGGCCCCTGTGTCGGCGAAGGGGTCGCCGGGCACGTCGTCGGCCGGCTGCTGATGCGACGTCAGCATCGGCCGCAGCGCCGCCGCGGTCCCCGACACTGCGGCGACGGCCGTCACGCCCGTCCTGATCACCCGTCTGCGGGTCACGGAGGAGCGCGGAGATTTCCCGCGGCTTTTCTCTGTGGCATCGGATTCGCCCATGGCCGACTCCCCTTGTCCGTTTGTGACGGTCGACTGCCGGGCCATCATGCAGCCGTAGGGGTGAGCAACTCCGGACTATCGGTGAGCGGCGACCGGAAATTCATCCGCCCGAGTGATTCCCGCATCGGCTTCCTGCCGGTATGAATCGGCGGCATTGACGATACGTCGGATGACGGTCCAGGGCCCGTATTCCCTCATGTGTACGGAGCTTGACGACGCGTATGGCCCATGTCCGGGCGCACATTGATTCCTCATACGTTATGACTGGCGGAGAGGAGGCACGCTCACCCCACCCGTGCCTGTGCGGGTGTGCGTCCCCGGCGCCCGCGCCCGACGAGCAAGGAGTGACCATGGCCAACGGACGCCACTGGATGGCGGGCACGGGCGTCGGAGTCGCCGCGGCTGCACTGCTGATGACCGGCACGGCGCCTGCCGCTCTCGGCTCCGCCTTCACCGGCACTCCTCCCCGCCCGGCGCCGCTGAACGCCCCGTATATGGGCGCCTTCACCGACTCCGGCAGCCAGGGCGTCCAGAACCTCGCCGACCTGGAGGACTGGCTCGGCGGCACACCGGTGCGGGTCGGCCACACCTACCTTCCCGGTGACAGCTGGGACGCCATCGAGGGCGAGCAGGACCTGCTGCAGCCGTGGGCAGACTGGCGGCGGGCCGACCCGAGCCGGCTCTTCGTGCTCAATGTGCCGATGCAGGAGCGCAACGAGGACCACCTCGGCGACCGCGAGGTCCGCTCGCTGATCCGGCGGGGCGCCGAGGGCGACTTCGACGAGCACTTCACCCGGCTGGCGCGGCACCTGGTGGAGCTGGGTGTGCCCGACACCGTGATCGTGCTCGGCTGGGAGATGAACGGCACCACGTACTCGCACCGCTGCGGCCCCGATCCGGAGGACTGGAAGGCCTACTGGAACCGCATCGTCACCGCGATGCGGGCAGTGTCCGGCCAGAACTTCCGCTTCGACTTCGCGCCCAGCCGCGGCACCGACGACGTCCCGTGGACCGAGTGCTACCCCGGCGACGACACCGTCGACATCATCGGCATGGACTCCTATGACCAGCCGCCCGGCGAGTCCTTCGACGAGCAGGTCACCCAGCCCTACGGGCTCCAGGCGCAGGTCGACTTCGCCTCCCGGCACGGCAAGGAGGTCTCCTACCCGGAGTGGGGGCTGTTCAGGAACGGCGACGACCCGGACTACGTCGAACACATGCTGCACTGGATGAGCGAGCACAAGGTCCTCTACCAGACCGTCACCGACTACTGCCCGCACGGGGTGTGGCAGTGCTCGGAGAACCCGAAGTCCTCCAGGGTCTTCCGTGCGATGCTCTCCGCCGCCGGCACCCGGCCCGAACCGCTGCCGTCCGCGACGCCAACGGCGACCCAGAAGCCCATTGCCACGCCTTCCGTGACGCCGAAACCCTCCGTGCGGCCCCCGGCTGTGACGCCGAAGCCGACGGCGCCGCCGAAGCCCTCCGTGACGCCGACCCCGGCTGTGACGCCGAAGCCAACGGCGCCGCCGAGGCCCACCGTGACGCCGAAGCCGACGGCGCCGCCGAGGCCCTCCGTGACGCCGAGACCGGTCCCCGCCGTACCGACGCCCGCGCCGACCGCGCCCGGCACCCCCGCGACGCCGCCAGGGGCCGCGCCCGTACCGAAGCCGTCGCGCCCTGCCGAGGGGTGCCGGCCTCTTGAGCTGAGCGACGAGATGAAGAAGCAGTACGAGAGCGGCGAGGTCTGTATCCACCTCACCAAGAAGGTGCCGAAGGCGAAGGGGGCCCCGAAGAGGACCGCGTGACGCACCGGCCCCGCGTCACACCCGGCGTGCCCGCAGGTCGTTCAGGCGGGCGCGCCAGGCCCGGAGCGCGGGCAGCCGGGACGCGGCGGCGCGGACCAGGCGGGTGCGGGCCGCGGCCAGTGCGTGGCGGGTGTGGAGAACCGGCGCGAGCGGGCGGTTGGCGAGCAGCAGCCGCTCGTTGGCCAGGTGCTCGGGCCGCCAGTGGAATTTGTGCGGCTCCGCGCCCCGCAGCAGCGACAGCACCGGCCGCCCGGCGCCTGCCGCGTGGCGTACGCCGTGCCGCATCAGCAGCGTCGTCACGTCGACCTTGGTGCGGCGCAGGTCCGGGTGGGCGCCGTAGAGGTATCCGCCGGCAAGGGCGGGCGACAGGACGGTCAGGTTCGCCGCGACCACCGTGCCGCCGACGCTGAATTCGGTCACCACCGCGTCGCCCGCCGCCACCATCGCGGCCGCCGCGCGCGTCAGGTGCTCGGCGAACCGCGGCCGCACGTGCTCCGGTGTCACCCCGCGCCCCCGCCACTGCATATGGTGCAGCCGCAGCATGGTGGCGACCGCGTCCCGCACCTCGTGCGCGGCGACGTCGCGCTCGACCACGCCCGCCGCGTCCAGCTTGCGCAGATCGGCCCTGATGCGCTGGCCGCGCGAACTGCCGACCCGCGCGACGAGCCCGTCCATCGGCAGCCCGGGCAGTTCCAGGCACACGGAGCCGGCCGCCCGCCGCTTGGGCCCGCGCCACGTCTCGTACAGCGCCAGGGCCGCACCGCCCGGCCGCACCTCGCGCAGATCGACCACCGCCCCGCGCGCGGCACGTCGCAGCCCGGCGGCGAGGGCGGCGGTCACCTGCGCGTCGGGCGCGCCGCCCGACGAGGCGTCGGCCGCGACCAGGACGTCGGCGTAGTCCGTGATCCCGCCGCCCAGCGGCAGCAGCACCGGCAGCGGCCGATAGGTGCGCAGCAGCGGCGCCGCGCCCACCAGGACGCCTTGGCGGCGCACCAGCACCACCCGGAGCCGGTCCCGGCGGGTGGCGTACGACAGCCACCAGGAGTGCAGCCAGGCGTGGCTCTGGAAAGGCGTCGCCTGCGGGCAGCGCCGGTGCAGGGCCGTCCACTCCTCCGCGAGCGCGGCGAATTCCCGCGGGTCGCGGCAGACGGTGACGGCCAGGTCGCCGGCGGGGGCGGGCGTCACACGCTCTCCCGGACCGCGCGGGCGTGCGCCGGCGCCGGTACGGCCGCCGCGCCGTCCGCGTCCTCGCGCCGCGAAGCCGGCCGTACCAGCAGCGCCAGCGCGCCCAGCAGGCCGCCGGCGCTCGCGCCTACGGCCGCGGAGAGCGTCGCCGACGGCGAGGCGGGGGAGGCGGGCGCGGAGGCGGGCGAGAAGACCAGCAGGCGTACGCCCGTACTCGCCGCGCTGCGGTTGCCGGTCGCCGTCAGCGACCGCGCCACGGCATTGGCGTAACGTGCCGCGGCCGCGCCGCTGGACGCCGTACCGGTCACCGAGATCATCGGCGCGTCCGGGGACGTCTGCGCCTGTACGTGCCCGCGCAGGCTGTCCGCGGGCGCCCCGGCGGCGGCCTGGGCCCCCGCGAGCACCGCGGAGCCGGTCACCACCCGGCCGTACGCCTGGGCGAAGCCCAGTGCCGTCGGCGAGTCGGCGTGGTCGGGTACGACCATCACATAGCTGGTCGCGGCATATTGCGGCGCCGCGGTGAGCCCGTAGCCGAGGCCGCCGAGCAGGCCGACGCCGATGCCCAGCGGGAGCGGAAGCCAGCGGGGTGCCTTCATGGGCGTGCTCATTTCTTCCTGGCGGACGCGAGGGCCGAGGCGTACAGGGCCAGGACGCGGTCCGCGGTGTGGGCGATGTGGTAGTGCTCGACGGCCGCGGGCACCGCCAGCCGCACCGGGCCGGCCCGGCGCTGCCGGCCGATCGCCGCGGCCAATTTCCCCGGGTCGCCGCCGACCCGGCTCGCGCCGGGCGCGTCGCACGGCGGCAGGTCCTCGATCGCCGGGCAGGCCGCGTACAGCACCGGCAGCCCGGCCGCCAGCGCCTCCACCACGGCCAGCCCGAAGGCCTCCTCCGGGCTCGGCGACACGAACAGGTCCGCCGCGGCGAGCACGCCGGGCACATCGGGCCCGCCGTCCTCGGAACTCATCACCGCGACGCGGTCCGCCGCCCCGAGGTCCGCGGCGAGCCGTAGCAGATTGCCGCGCTCCGGGCCCGTTCCCGCGAGCAGCAGAAAGGTGCCGGGGTTCGCGGCGGCCGCGCGGACCAGCAGGTCGAAACGCTTGGCCGGCACGAGGCGGCCGACGCCTGCCACGGCGTAGTCCGCGGGCGACAGGCCAAGCCGCTCGCGCACCGCCGCGCGTACGGCGGGGTCGTGGCGGAAACGCGCCGGTTCGATGCCGTTGGGCACCAGGCGGATCCGGTCCTCCGCGACACCCCAGTCACGCAGCCGTTGCGCGACGGTCGCGGACACCGCGGCGGTGCCCGCGCCCATCCGCTCCGTCACGCGGTACAGCGCCCGCGTGCCCGCGCTCAGCGGCCGCCCCTCGATCTGCGAGTCCCCCAGCGAGTGCTCGGTAGCCACCACCGCCGGCACCCCCGCCAGGCGGGCGGCGATCCTGCCGTACACGCAGGCGCGGTAAAGATGCGTGTGCACCAGGTCGAACCCCCCCGCCCTGATCACCCGCACCAGCCGCGGCACCGCCCCCAGATCCCGGTTCCCCCGCATCCCCAGGTGCGTGACCCCCGTCCCGTCCGCTCTGATCCCCTCCGCGACAACCCCGGGATTCGTCAACGTCACGACATGACACTCCGCCTCCTCCACCGGCAAATACCGCAACAACAACCTCAACTGCTGCTCAGCCCCCCCAACCCCGAGCCCAGTGATGACATGCACGACCTTCACCCCCTCTCACCCCCCACCCACTGCAGTTGCAAACCATCGTGTGAAGTCGCCGTCCAGCCCCGACAGGGGCGCGCCTGATGGACGGTCGTGTGTAGACGGCGGCCAGCCAACAGCAGGGGCGTGGGGAACCGCGCGCGCAACCACGTCGGACGGTCGTGTGAAGTCGTCCAGCCCCGACAGGGGCGCGCCTGATGGACGGTCGTGTGAAGGCGGCGGCCAGCCACGACAGGGGCGCGGGGAACTGCGCGTCCAACCACGTCGGACGGTCGTGTGAAGGCGGCGGCCAGCCACGACAGGGGCGTGGGGAACCGCGCAAGCAGACCCACTCGCAGCGGTGCCCACCTGCCCGCCGCGGCAGCGGCTAGGCATGGAGGCTCCGCAACCGCTCAAGCGGCCCCCGCCCCGCGGGAAACGCGTGCAGGATCCGCTTCGCACGCAGCCGCGCGGCCGAGTCGCGGTCGCCGACATACGTGCGGGCCAGCGCGAAGGACCCGGCGAGCGCGCCCGGCGCGACACCGCACGCGTAGGTGTAACCCGCGGAGCGCACCGCGCGGACGGCCCGCGCGTCGACCGCGCCGTACGGGTAGCAGAAGCCCTCGGGCGCGTGCCCGGTGAGTTCGGCGAGCAGCGCGCGGCTGTCGGACGCCTCGGCGGCGAGCCGTACGTCGTCCAGCGACGTGAGGTCGGTGTGGACGAGCCCGTGCGACCCGACCTCCATCCCGGCGGACCGGACCTGCCGGATCTCCTCCGCGGTGAGCAGCGGTTTTCGCGGCCCGTCCGCATCCCACGCGTTGGTGCCGCCGAGACGTCCGGGCAGGACGAAGACGGTGGCGCGGTGGCCGTACCGGAGCAGCAGCGGCACGGCCGTGGTGAGGAAGTCGGCGTAACCGTCGTCGAAGGTGAGCCCGACGAGCCCGCGCCCGCGGCCTTCCGCCCGGGCCCGCAGGAGTTCGGCGACGCCGACGCCGGTGAGGCCGCACCGCCGCAGCCAGTCGAGTTGTGCGGCGAGGCGCCGCGGGCTGACGGTGACGAGGTATGGGTCGTCGCGGCAATCTCCCACGGAGTGGTACATGAGCACCCAGGGGGCGGCTTCAGGCGGCATGGGGCAGGCTCCGAACGGGTGCGCCGACCGCGGCGGCCGCGGCGGCGAAGGCGAGCGGGACGGTGAGACAGCAGGCGGCCGCGGCGAGCGCGGCGGGGGCCCCGGGGAGCAGCCGGGTGGTGCACCACCCGGCACCGGTGGCCGCGGCGGCGGCGAGCACGTACCGGGACACCGCCGCGGTGAGGGCGGGCACCCGGACGGGCACCGCGCGTGCGGGCAGCCCCCGCAGCAGGAGGACGGCGGTGAGGCTGATCCCCGCGGCATTGCCGGCCGCGATGCCGTACGCGCCCCACGGCGTGACGGCGGCGCCGTCGACGACGGCGGTGAGGCTCAGGCCCGCGGCCATGGCGGCGACGGGATACCAGGTGGGCCGGGCGGCGGAGAAGTACGGCCGGATGAGCGCGCCGACGAGGCTCTGCCCGAGCAGCCCGAGTGCGTAGACCCGCATGACGGCGGCCGTCGCGGCGGTGTCGGCCGCGTCGAAGGCCCCGCGCTGGAAGAGCGTCGAGACGATCTGCGGGGCGCAGGCGACGACATAGGCGGTGCCGAGCAGGACGACGACGCAGGCGAGCGTGAGGTCCCGCTCGACCCGCTGCCTGGCACGCTCGCGGTCCCCCCCGGCGAGGGCGCGCGACACGACGGGAAAGGTGACCGTGCAGACCATGAGCGACAGCGCCATGGGCAGTTGCGCGACCTTCTGGGCGTAGTTGAGGTGCGAGATCGCCCCCGCGGGCAGCCCGGCGGCGAAGAACCGTTCGACGAGCACCTGCGTTTGCCGGGCGACGGCGAACAGGACGACGGGCACGACGAGCCCCATCCCGAGCCGTACCCGCCCCGCACTGCCCGGGCCGTCAGGGCCGGCCGTGGCCGTGTCGCCGCCGTTCACCCCTGCCGGGTGGCCCGGAAGGCGCGACTGGCCCGGCACCATTGCCACGCCTTCCGCGCGCGTCGCCCCCGACCGCATGACGCGGACGAAGGACGGCAACTGGACCAGGACCATCAGCGCGCCGCCGACCGCGACACCGGCGGCGGCCGAGCGGACGCCCCAGCGGCCGTGGAGGGCCAGCAGGGTGGTGATGATGCCGACGTTGTAGGCCACGTAGACGGCCGCCGGGGGGAGGAAGCGGTGGTGGGCGCGGAGGGCGGCGCTGAGGTAGCCGGCCAGGCCGAAGGTGAGGATCGTGGCCGTGGTCAGGCGGGTGCAGGTGACGGCGAGGCCCGGGGCGGCGAGGCCGGGGGCGAGAAGGTGGACGGCGAGGGGGGCGGCGGCGAGGAGGGCGGCGGTGGCCACGGCCAGGAGGGCGGCGAGGCGCGGCAATGTACCGCGGACCAGCGGCCTGGCGCCGCCCTTGGCAAGGGCCGCACTGAAGGCCGGGACGAGCAGCAGGGCCATCGCGTCCTCGATGAGGACGGTGGCTGCCAGTTCGGGGACCGTCCATGCCACGAGGAAGGCGTCGCTGTCCGCGCCCGCGCCGAAGAACCGCGCGATGACCTGGTCGCGTAGCAGCCCGAGCACGGAGCCGGCCACGCTCAGCCCGGCCGTCACCGCGGCGGCCCGCGCCACGAAGCCGGGCGGGGGCGCCGCGTGCCGTGGGCCGGGCCGCGGCCGTACGCGTACGACGTCGGTCACCGCGCGCCGCCGCCCTCGGTGTGCAGCGCCCACCATGCCGCGAGGCCCAGAAGCAGCGCGGTCAGTACGGTCGAGGGGCCGCCGATGTCGGCGTAGAGGAAGTCGACGCACTGCCAGAGCAGCAGCCCGACCGCGGCCAGTCCCGGCCCGGCCCTGCGGGCGGCGGGCCGGCCCGTGAGGAGCCGGCGCAGGCCGAGCGCGATAAAGGCGGCCCAGCCGCCGACCAGCAGGGTGCAGCCGAGCAGGCCCTGCTCGCTCAGCGCGAGCAGGTACATGTTGTGCGGAGAGAGCAGCGGTTCGCGCGCGAACGCCTGCCCTGCCCCCGCGGTGTCGCTCGCCGACGACAGCGCGAGACCGGCGTGGCCGTCGCGCTCCGCGGGGAAGTTCTTGAGGCCGACGCCGGTGACGGGGTGTTCGCGCCACATGCCCAGCGCGGCGGACCAGAGGGTGTAGCGGTCGGTGACGGAGGAGTCGGGGGCATCGGTGACCTGGGTGATGCTGGCGGCGCGCGCGCCGATCAGCTGGGATCCGACGCCGAGGCCGCCGACGACGACGACGGCGCTCGCGGCGAGCGCGGCCAGGACGCGTACCGCCTGGCGCCGGCCCGCGAGCAGGATCATCGCCGTGCAGGCGACGGCGGTGGCGATCCACGTACCGCGGCTGAAGGACACCGCGAGCGGGACGACGAGCACCGCGGCGCAGCAGATCGCCGCGGGCCGCAGCCATTGCGGGGCGCGGGGAGCCGGCGGTGCCAAGGCGTAGCCGGCGGAGATCACCAGTCCGTACGCCACGACCGTCGCCATGCCCATCACGTCGGAGGGGCCGAAGGTGCCGACCGCGCGGATGTCCTCGCCCATGTACGACGCGCCGCTCGCCGTGGCGTATTGCCACGTGCCGATCGCACCCTGCACAAGGGCGAGCAGCACGATCGCGGCGGCGACCACGCCGAAGTCGCGGCGGTCGCGCAGCAGCAGGACCACGGCGGCGGGCACGGCCACGAAGACCTGCACATAGCGCAGGAATCCGGCGAGCCCCGCGCCCGGGTCGAGCGAGGTGACGGCTGCCGCGGCGAAGCCGAGCGCGGGGGCGCCGAGCACGGCGGCCGCGGAAGGGGTCAGCGGGCGGGCGCGGTCACGCAGCAGCCGGACCGCCGCGGTCGCGACGAGCACCGCGGAGGCGGCGTCGGCCGGGGTGACCTTCCCCGAGGTGCTGACGTCGCCGGTGGTGACGGGCGCGGCCAGCAGCAGCACGGTGGCCAGCGCCGGCAGCAGCGGCGCGTACCGCCGCAAGCGGTGCGGGATGAGCGGCGGGAGGGCCGCCGTCGCAAGGGCCATGAGCCGGTCAGCTCCCGCCGCAGCGGAACAGCGTGGCGGCGGTCCGCAGCAGGATCGACACGTCCTGCCACAGCGTCCAGCTGTCGATGTAGTGGTTGTCGAAGCGCGCGCGGTCGGCGATCGAGGTGTTGCCGCGCAGCCCGTGCACCTGGGCGAGGCCGGTGATGCCGGCGGGCATCCGGTGCCGGTCGGCGTAGCCGGGCAGGGTCTGGCTGAACTGCGTGACGTAGTAGGGGCGTTCCGGGCGCGGCCCGACCAGGCTCATGTCGCCCCGCAGCACATTCCACAGCTGCGGCAGTTCGTCGAGCGAGGTGCGCCGCAGCAGGTGTCCCGCGCGGCTCATCCGGTCGTCGTCGGCGACGCTCCACAGCGTCGCCGACTCGTGCTCGTCCGCGGGGCGCAGCGTACGGAACTTCAGCAGCGTGAACGGCCGCCCGTGCAGACCGATCCGCTCCTGACGGAAGATCACGCCGGGGCCGTCCGCCAGCCGCATGGCGAGCGCGCACGCGGCGAGCACCGGCGCCAGGCAGAGCAGCGCGGCGGCGGCGACGGCGGCGTCCAGCAGCCGCTTCCCGCCGCGGGCGGCGCGGCCCGGGGTCGGCGGATACGGTTCGAGCCGGCGGCACGGATGGCCCCACAAATGGCCGGCGCCGGCGCCATTGCCGGGCCTTCCGCCGTCGACCTGCCACAGCCGGCAGCCCTGCGCGGCGAGCAGCCGTACGGTCGCGGTGGTCCTGGCGTCCAGCGCCGCGGGTCCCGCGACGACGGCGTCCCGTACGGCGTTCTGGATCACCGCCCGGGTCACGTCGCCGGGCGAGGGCAGCACGGGCAGCACCGGCGGCGGTACGTACGACGCGTGCGCGGCCTGCGGGCCGCCGCGGGCCGGCCGTTCGGGCGGCGCCGGGCGTACGGGGATGGGCGCGGCGAGGCCCACCGGGCGCATGCCGTACTCGGGGCGGGCGTGCAGGACCGCGGCGATCCGGGCGGCGGACGCCGCGTCGGCGCCGACGACCAGCGTCGAGGACGGGCGCCTGCGGGCCGTCCAGCGGCGCGCCGCGTAGACCACGGCCCGCAGCGCGCCCGCGACGCCGACGGTCACCCCCACCGCCGCGGGAAGCGTCCCCCAGCCGAGGGCGCCGGTCCCCGCCACGACCGCGAGCAGGCCCCATGCCAGCACCGCGCGCCAGGCCAGCCCGGGCAGTTCGGCGAAGGCCCCGGGCGCGAAACCGGGCCGGTACAGCCCGGCCCTGTACTGTGCGAGCAGCAGGCACCCGGCGACCACACACCCGGCCAGCACCCCACGCGGCAGCGCGGCCGCGACCCCCGCGACCGCCCCCACGCAGTCCGCGGCGGCCAGCACTCCCCCGACCCGCTCCCGCACCGCCCGATGCCGCGGCTGCCCGGCCCCCCGCCGCCCGGGGGCACGGGAGGGGGCGGCCACGGGGGCACTCCGGGCGCCGCGGTAGGCCGCGGTGCCGGCGGACTGCGGGGCGCCGGCGTCGTACGTCCGCGTGCCACCGGCGTGGGCGGGGCCCGTGGCGGCGTCGTACGTCCGCGTGCCGGCTCCGGTGGCGCCCCCGCCGGTGTCGTACGTCCGTGTGCCCGCCGGGTGCTGGGTGGTCGTGCGGTTGCCGTGGCCGTCGGTCCCCGGGCGGCCCGGGGCCTGCTCGAACGGGCGCGGGCCGCCGTCCTGCGCGGCCTCCGCGCGGTAAGTGGTCGTGCCCCGGGCCGGTGCGGGCTCGAACGGGCGCGGGCCGTCGGGGCGTTCGGCATCCGGGCGGCCGGGTCCGTACGTCCGCGGTGCCGTCACCCGTTCGGAGTCGGGGCGGGTCGCGTCGCAGGTGCGGGGAGTGGGCTCGGGGGTCACCGGGGGAGCCGCCGGGCGCGGGCGGGGTGCGGGAGGGCCAGCACCTCGCGATAGACCGCCGCGACGTCGGCCGCGGCTCTCGCCCCGTCGTGCCGGTCGCGGGCCTGGGCGAGGGCGCGCAGGGACGCGGCGGTCCGCACGGGCCGGTCGGTGAGCAGCCGAAGCAGCGCCGCGGACAGGGCGGCGGCATCCTCGACGGGGACGACGCAGTCGGCGGCGTCGACCGGGTGGAGGCCTTCGCGGGCACCGCTCACGTCGGTGGCGACCACCGCGCGCCCGCAGGCCATCGCTTCCAGCGGCGCCAGCGCCATGCCCTCCCAGCGGGAGGGCAGCACGACGACGTCCGCTGCCTGATACCACGGCACGGTGTCGCGGGCGGCGCCGGCGAGCAGGACGCCGGGTGGCGCGCCGAGCAGCAGCCGCCGGTGGTCGGGCCCGTCGCCGACCAGGACGAGGCGGGCGGCGGGAAGTGCCGCGGTGACCGCCGGCCAGGCGCGCAGCAGCACGTCCTGGCCCTTCTGCGGGCACAGCCGCCCGACGCAGACCACCAGCGGCGCGTCCGGCCCGGCATCGGACAGCGCGGGCAGCGCGGCCCTGACGGCGTCGCGGTCGGCGGTGGGCCTGAAGCGGGCGAGGTCGACGCCGTTGCGCACCACGGCCCAGCGGGCGCGCAGGCCGACCCGCCGCCCGGCACGGCACTCCGCGTCGCTGACGCACAGCACCCGGTCCGCCCAGCGCGCGGCGTACCGCTCCCAGGCCCGCGCGGCCGCGGCGGTGGCGCCGCCGACCGCGTCGAAGGACCAGGCGTGCGGCTGGAAGACGGTCGGCACCCGGCCGCGTACGGCGAGGCGTACGGCGAGGCCCGCCTTGGCGCTGTGCAGGTGCAGCAGGTCGGGGCCCACCGCGCGCACGAGTCGGGCCGCCGCGGCGACCTCGCGGGGGAGCGCGGGGCCGGGGGCGCGGCCGGCCGGCCAGTGCACGATCCGCGCGCCGGCGCGCTCGGCGGCTTCCGGCAGCATGTCGGGCGCCGGCATCTGCGGGTCGGGCGCCCTCGTCCGCCCCCGGGCGCCCGGGTCGGGGCAGCCGACGACGACCCGCGCCCCCGCCCGTACCTGCGCGCGGACCAGGTCCGCCACGACGCGGGCCACTCCGCCGTCGACGGGCTGGGCCATGTGCAGCACCGTCAGCCCGGCAAGTCCGTCCTGCTGTTGCGGCATCGCGCGCCGTTCTCCCTCTACGAGCCCGTCAAACCCCGCCACTCGGTCCCGCGGGCGGGCGGCTGTGTGGTCTCAACGAATGCCGAGCCGACCAGGTAATCCCGGGAAACAGGAATGCACCGTCGCAGAAGGCGCGTCGAGAATCACGTAAGCCGCGCGAACAGGCGGGCCGTTCAGCTCTTATGAAGATCACATCGCAGGGAGAAGACGTCATGTCAGCCTGCCGGTGCAGGCTCACTCCTGTGCCTGGTTCAGGCGACGGCCACGGGTGAAAATATCCGTTCGGATGAAGGGTCATTACCAAACTTCTGAATCGGTGTTGGGCAGTTCGACCCATTTTCCGGGGGCGTTCCCCCTCCGGTTCGGAAAGGACCCACCGTGATCAAGGAATTCCTCGCCGCGGCTGCCGTGGCCGTCTCCGTCGCAGGCGTCTCGGCGTCGGTTGCTCCGCAGGCGATGGCCATCGGAGACGATCACGGGACTGCGACGGCCAACGGCAACGGTTCCGAGCAGAACTACGGCAACACCTCCACCGGCGGCTACATGAGCCCCTCGTTCGCCCTGATCCAGGGCTCGCTCAACAAGCCGTGCGTCGCCCTCCCGGCCAAGGCCAACCTCGGCGCGGTCGCCGGCGTCATCCCGGTGCAGGTCCCGGACGTCAACGTGCTCAGCTCGCCGCAGAACCAGCAG
This sequence comes from Actinacidiphila paucisporea, assembly GCF_900142575.1. Taxonomy (GTDB): domain Bacteria; phylum Actinomycetota; class Actinomycetes; order Streptomycetales; family Streptomycetaceae; genus Actinacidiphila; species Actinacidiphila paucisporea. The sequence continues at coordinate 397,216 of NZ_FRBI01000003.1, read as the reverse complement.
TGCACCGAGAGCTCCAGCCAGGTCAAGGGTGACGAGCCGCTGTCGCACGTCCTGGACGGCATCCCGGTGCTGTCCGGCAACGGCCGGACCAACCACTGAGGACGCGGCCGCCACAGGGGCCGCCGAGTCCCCCCGGTCGCGGCTCCGACCGCCGGTGGAAAGTCGGCGACTGGGGCCGTTCCTCGTAACGGTAGGCAGATTCACGCCCTCCATTCGAGTGGACAACGTCCCCGAACGGGGGTTGTGAGTCACCTATCGGCATCAATCGTCGTTGACCGTTCGGCGCGGTGCACGACACCCGCGAATGGCGGGTCCGCCGTCACGAAAGCCGTGACAGGGGGAGGTCGCCGCCGCCGACAAATAAGGAGTAAAACCATGAAGAAGATCACCAGGGCCGCAGCGTTCACCGCCGGAACCGTCATCGCGATGGGCATCGCCACCCCGGCGTTCGCCAGCGCCGGCGCGAGCGCCGTTGCCGCGAACTCCCCGGGCGTGGCCTCCGGCAACCTCATCCAGGTGCCGGTGCACGTACCGGTCAACGTGTGCGGCAACACCGTCAACGTCATCGCGCTGCTGAACCCCGCGTTCGGCAACGCCTGCGTCAACGCCGACTGACGACCGGAGTCGAACCGGTCGGGCACCACGCTCTGATCAGGTCCCGCCCGGCCGAGTGCGCAGCGCTCCCGGGCGCCCCGTCATCCTCACCACCTTATGTACGAGTTGCACGAGCGGAGAAAATGAGTCGATGCGACGACAGATCCTGAACCGGAGTCTGCTCACCGTTGCTGCCGCGAGCAGTATTCTCGCCGCGACGGGAGGCTATGCGAACGCGGACTCCGACGCGCAGGGCGGTCCGAGCGAATCGGGCCGTTCAGCCGCCGTCCAGTCGCAGGAGGCCGATTCGCCGAGCGACAGCTATTCACCCGGGGCAACCGCTGAGGGCACTGCGGAGGGCTCCCCCGGACTGCTTTCCGGAAACAACGTGAGTCTCCCGGTCGAGGCGCCGGTGAACGTGTGCGGCAACTCCGTCGACGTCGCCGCGCTGCTCAACGCGGCGAGCGGGAATTCCTGTGCGAACGCTGAGGTGCCCGCCACCCCCGTGGTGCCGGGACCGCGCGCCGAGCCGCCGGCTCAGGCCGCGACGCCCGAAGTGCACACGCAACTCGCGGAGACCGGCGCGTCGTCCGGCGCGGTGGGCACGGCGGTGGGCGCGGGCGCGGTGCTGCTGATGGGCGGCGCGATGCTCTATCGGCGCTCCACTCGTGCGGCGCGTGTACAGCGTGCGAATTCTTGAGCGATTCCTGAGCATTTTTCTGCCCGGGTGCGGAAAGTCAAGCTGTTGCCGCACTATCGGGTGATTGTCAGGCGACGGGTCCGCGCACAGTTTCTGTTCAGAAAAGTAGTCGTTGTCATTCCGGAAGGAATACGGCGCTACGGAAAGGGTGGCAAGTGAACTACTCGAAGGCTGCAGTGGTTGTGGTCGGATCCATCATGGCGGTCGGCGTGGGTGCCCCCGCGTTCGCCGACACGGCGAGCGCCGACAGCGCGAGCACGGTGCCCACCAGTATCAACGGCGGTGTTGTGCAGGTTCTCAACGAGCAGCCGCTGCAGAAGGCCGCTGACGCCACGCAGGCCGCACCCATGCTGAGCACGCTCGCCCAGGCGAGCGACCACCTCCGGGGCGACACTTCGGCCGACGCTCTCGTGGGCCAGGCGGCTCTGGTCGCCCAGGGCGTCGCCGAGTCCGGTCTTGTCGGTGCCGTGCCCGGCGCCCTGCTGCTCGGCGGGGTGCCGCTCAGCGGCGTCAGCACCTGACGGGCCGTTACGTCATGGGCGGCCCGGCTCGGCCATCGAGGGGAACCGCCGGAACCGAACCGCGGTGTGCGGTCGGCCGGGCCGCCCGGGCCCTTCCTCCAGAACCACGCGTCATAGCACCGCAAAAGGACACTCAATGATCAAGAAGATGCTGGCCGGAGCCGCTCTCGCCGCCTCGGTCGTCGCTGTCGGCGCCACCGCCTCCCCGGCCATGGCGCTCGGCAACGACGACGGCACCACGACGGTGAACGGCAACGGGTCCCAGCAGAACTACGGCAACACGAGCACCAGCGGCACCCAGAGCCCGCAGATCGGTCTGGTGCAGGGCAGCCTGAACAAGCCCTGCATCGCTCTGCCCGCCAAGGCCAACGTGGGCTCGGTCGTTGGCGTCGTCCCGGTGCAGGTCCCCGACGTCAACGTGCTCAGCTCGCCGCAGAACCAGCAGTGCGCCGAGAATTCCAGTCAGATCAAGGGCGACGAGCCCCTCTCGCACATCCTCAGCAACATCCCGGTCCTGGCCGGCAACGGCGTCCGCAACGGGTGACGTTCCACCCCGCGCGACCCGCATCACCCGCTCCACCCCGGGCCGCCGGCGATCCCGCCGGCGGCCCTCCCTCGTTCCCGGCCTCCCGCCCGTGGCGGCCATGGCAGGAAAGGTGGGAAACCCGTCATTGCCGCCACCCGGCCGGGCTGCCAGGCTGAGCCGCGTGACCAGCCATGACGTGCTCATCGTGCTCTTCGAGGGCGTGCAGAGCCTCGACGTGACCGGCCCGCTCGAAGTCTTCGCGGGGGCCGCCGGAGCGACGGGGGAGGCGGACCCACCCGCGTACCGGGTACGGACCGCGGCGCTCGGCGGCGGGCCGGTACGCACCTCCGCCGGGCTGCGGCTGCTTCCCGACGAGGACCTGCGGGCCGCCGCCGCGCCCGACGTCCTGCTGGTGCCCGGCGGCCGCGGCACGTACCCGGCGGACCCGGAGGTCGTCGCGCGGATCGCGGCGCTCGCCCCCGGCGCCGGGCGGGTCGTGTCCGTCTGCACCGGCGCTTTCCTGCTGGCCGAGGCGGGGCTGCTGGCCGGCCGCCGGGCGACCACGCACTGGGCGTATTGCGGCGCGCTCGCCCGCCGTTTCCCGCGCATCACGGTCGACCCCGAGCCGATCTTCGTACGGGACGGCCGGTACGCGACCTCCGCCGGTGTCACCGCGGGCATCGACCTGGCACTCGCGCTGGTCGAGGAGGACCTCGGCCGGGACGTCGCGCTCGCGGTGGCCCGCGGGCTGGTGGTCTTCCTGCGCAGGCCCGGCAGCCAGGCGCAGTTCAGCACGCAGCTGGCCGCCCAGCTCGCCCAGCGGCACCCCCTGCGCGAGGTCCAGCGCTGGATCACCGAGCATCCGGACGCCGACCTGTCGGTGGACGCGCTCGCCGGACGCGCCGCCCTCTCCCCGCGGCAATTCGCCCGCGCTTTCCGCGCCGAGGTCGGTGTCACACCAGGCCAGTACGTCGACAGGACCCGGCTGGAAGCCGCCCGCCGGCTCCTTGAGGACACCGGGTCGGGGATCGCCGAGATCGCCCGAGCCGCCGGCTACGGCACAGCCGAGGCCATGCGCCGCGCCTTCGTCCGCACGCTGGCCGTCCCGCCGGCGGAATACCGCCGGCGCTTCCACGCCGTCAGGAGTTGAGGATGCAGATAGCCGTACTGCTCTACGAGGGCTTCACCGGGCTCGACGTGGTCGGCCCGTACGAGATCCTCTCCCGTATCCCCGAGGCCGAGGTGGTCTTCACCGCGGTCGAGGCCGGCCCCGTACGTACCGACATGGCCAGCCTCGCGCTGACCGCCGACCGCCCCCTGGCCGAGGTCACCTCCCCCGACCTGCTGGTCGTCCCCGGCGGCCCGGGAACGGGGGCGGCGCTCGGCGACGCGTCGATCCTCGACTGGTTCCGTGCCGTCGACCCCGGCACCACCTGGACGACCTCCGTCTGCTCGGGTTCCCTGCTCCTCGCCGCCGCGGGCCTGCTCACCGGCCGCCGCGCGGCCTCCCATTGGATCGCCCTGGAGCACCTCCCCTCCTTCGGCGCCGTCCCGAGCACCGACCGCGTCGTCTTCGACGGCAAATACGCCACCGCCGCGGGCGTCTCCGCCGGCATCGACCTCGCACTCCACCTGGCCGGGCGCCTCGCCGGCGACGCCGTGGCCGAGGCCATCCAACTCGTCGTCGAATACGCTCCCGACCCGCCGTACACCACCGGTTCCCCCTCCTCCGCACCACCGGAACTGCTCGCCGCCCTACGAGCGAGCGACCTCGTCGTCCTCCCCCCCAGGGGCGCGGGGGACTGCGCGACAAGCCACGACGCGCCGCCACGCTTACGGCTACCGTGAGGCGCAGCCCGCGAAGGGGAGCGGCTCACATGCGGTCGCCCCCCTGTGTGCAGAGGGCGTAACCGCGGGCGGCCCGCGGGGTGACCGCCGCGTAATGGCGGGTTCGTAGCGTCGGGCGGGCGTGGCCGCGGGGGTCGCGCGGGGGAGGAGCCGCCACGTGGGGACGACGACGGTGCGGACGGTGTGCTCGTACTGCGGCGTCGGCTGCGGGCTCCTGCTGGACGTGGGCGCCGGTCCCGACGGGCGCCGCACCGTCCTGAAGGCCGTCGGCGACAAGGCGCACCCGGCGAACCGCGGCCGTCTGTGCACGAAGGGCGCCACGACCGCCGACATGCTGTCCGCGCCGGGCCGGCTGGAGCGGGCCCTGGTCAGGCAGGAGCGCGGCGCCGAGGCCGCCCAGGCGCCGGTCGCGGAGGCGATCGCGCGGACCGGCCGCCGCCTGCGGGCGATCGTGGACGAGCACGGCCCCGACGCGGTGGCGCTCTACGTCTCGGGCCAGCTGAGCCTGGAGGCGCAGTATCTGGCGAACAAGCTCGCCAAGGGCTTCATCGGCACCAACCAGATCGAGTCCAACTCCCGCCTGTGCATGGCCAGCGCGGGCAGCGGCTACAAGCTGTCGCTGGGCGCGGACGGCCCTCCCGGGTCGTACCAGGACCTGGACCGCGCCGACGTCTTCCTGGTCATCGGCGCGAACATGGCCGACTGCCACCCGATCCTCTTCCTGCGGATGATGGAGCGGGTCAAGGCCGGGGCCAAGCTGATCGTGGTGGACCCGCGGCGCACCGCGACGGCCGCGAAGGCGGATCTCTTCCTGCAGATCCGCCCGGGAACGGATCTGGCGCTGCTCAACGGCCTGCTGCACCTGCTGCACGCGACCGGCCGTACGGACGAGGACTTCATCGCCCGCTGGACCGAGGGTTGGGAGGCGATGCCCGACTTCCTCGCCGACTACCCGCCGGCGGCGGTCGCCGACCTCACCGGCATCCCGGAGGCGGACATCCGGAGGGCCGCCGAGCTGATCGGCGGCGCGGCAGAGTGGACGAGCTGCTGGACGATGGGCCTCAACCAGTCGACGCACGGCACCTGGAACACCAACGCGCTGATCAACCTGCATCTGGCGACCGGCGCGATCTGCCGCCCCGGCAGCGGCCCGTTCTCGCTCACCGGCCAGCCGAACGCCATGGGCGGCCGGGAGATGGGCTACATGGGCCCGGGGCTGCCCGGGCAGCGCTCGGTGCTGGTGGCCGAAGACCGGGCCTTCGCCGAGGACCTGTGGGGGCTGCCGCCGGGCACGGTGCGGGCGGACGGCGTCGGGCGCGGCACCGTGGAGATGTTCCGCCGGATGGCCGACGGCGACATCAAGGCCTGCTGGATCATGTGCACCAACCCGGTCGCCTCGGTCGCCAACCGCCGCACCGTCATCGAGGGCCTGGAGGCGGCCGAATTCGTCATCACGCAGGACGTCTTCGCCGACACCGAGACCAACGCCTACGCCGACGTCGTGCTGCCCGGTGCGATGTGGACGGAGTCCGACGGCGTCCTGATCAACAGCGAGCGCAATCTCACCCTCGCCCGGCAGGCCGTCGACCCGCCGGGCGAGGCGCTGCCCGACTGGCGGATCATCGCCGAGGTGGCGCGCGCGATGGGCTACGGCGACGCGTTCGACTACGCGGGCCCCGAGGAGGTCTTCGACGAGATCCGCCGGGCCTGGAATCCCGTCACCGGCTACGACCTGCGGGGCGTGACGTACGAGCGGCTTCGCGAAACCCCCGTGCAGTGGCCGGCGCCCACCGCGGAGGGCCCCGACCGCAATCCGATCCGCTACGTCGAGGGCGACGGGCTGCGCTTCCCGACCCCGAGCGGCCGGGCCGTCTTCCACGCCAGGCCGCACGTGCCGCCGGCGGAGATGCCCGACGACGACTTCCCGTTCGTGCTCAACACCGGCCGGCTGCCGCACCAGTGGCACACCCTGACCAAGACCGGCAAGGTCGCCAGGCTCAACAAGCTCAACCCCGGGCCCTTCGTGGAGCTGCACCCGCGCGACGCGGCGGAGTTGGGGATCGCCGAGGGCGACGCGGTGGAGGTGGCCTCGCGGCGCGGCCGCGCGGTGCTGCCCGCGGTGCTCACCGACCGGGTGCTGCCGGGGTGCTGCTTCGCGCCCTTCCACTGGAACGACCTCTTTGGCGAATACCTCAGCGTCAACGCCGTCACCAGCGACGCGATCGACCCGGTCTCCTTCCAGCCGGAGTTCAAGGCGTGCGCGGTGTCGCTGACGCGGGTCGCCGCGCCGGCCGCCGGGCAGGAGACCCCCGAGCCGTCCGTCCTGCCGGCCGGCGACGCGGCCCTCGCCGGCGACGTCTTCGGAGTGTCCGACCTGGCGCCGCCGGTGCTCGCCGAGCACGAACGCCGGTATCTCGTCGGCTTCCTGGCGGGCCTCGGCTCCGGCCTGGCGGGGGTGCCGGTGCTCCCGCCCGACGCGCCCTTCGCCCCGGAGCACGCGCTGTGGGTCAACGGGGCTTTGGCGGGCATGTATTCGCGGCTGCCCGCCGCGCCCGCGCCCGTGCCGCACGCCGAAGTCCCGCGTGCCGGGCGGGAGGTGGTGGTGCTGTGGGCCTCGCAGACCGGCAATGCCGAGGAATTCGCCGTCGCCGCGGCCCGGCGCCTCACCGGTACCGGCCACCGGGCCACCCTGCTCGGCATGGCCGACGCCTCGCCCGCCGCGCTCCCGGCCGCCGCCGACCTGCTGCTGATCACCAGCACCTTCGGCGACGGCGACGCCCCCGACAACGGCACCGGCTTCTGGGACGCGCTCACCGCGCCCGACACCCCGCGCCTGGACGGCCGCCGCTTCGCCGTACTGGCCTTCGGCGACTCCTCCTACGACGACTTCTGCGGCCACGGCCGCCGGCTCGACGAGCGCCTCGGCGAGCTGGGCGGCGTACGCCTCGCACCCCGCGCGGACTGCGAGCCGGACTACGAGCCGTCCGCCCTGGCCTGGCTCGACCGGGTGCTCGGGGCACTCGCCGACCCCGCCCCGGCCGCCCCGCCCGCACCCGCGCCCGCCCGTACCGTACGCCGCGCCGCCGGCGGCACCGCCCGGCTCACCGGCAACCGGCTGCTCGGCCTGCCCGGCGCCGCGAAGGAAGTACGCCGCTTCACCTTCGACACCCGCGACAGCGAGGTGCCGCTGCCGTACGAGGCGGGCGACGCGCTCGGCGTCCTGCCGGTCAACTCCGCCGCCCTGGTGGAGGAATGGCTCGCTGTGGCCGGCCTCGACCCGCACACCGGCGTCACCGTCCCCGGCGTCGGCGACGTCCCGCTGGGCGAAGCGCTGCGCCGGCACCTGGACATCACCAGGATCACCCCCGACCTGCTGCGCTTCGTCGCCGACCGCACCCACGACCGGGTGCTGAGGAGGCTGCTGCGGCCCGACAACAAGGACGAGCTGGCCAAGTGGTCGTGGGGCAGGCAGGCCGTGGACGTCGTCGCCGAATACGCCGTGAAGGCCCGCGCCGGCGAGTGGACCGGGGTGCTCAAGAGGCTCCAGCCGCGGCTGTACTCCATCTCGTCCAGCCCGCTCACCGACCCGCAGCGCATCGCGCTGACCGTCTCCGTCGTGCGCTACGACAGTCCGGGAGGGCGCCTGCGCGGCGGCGTCTGCTCGCCCTTCCTGGCCGACGCCGAGCCCGGGACGACGGTGCCGGTGCACGTCAGGCGCACCCCGGGCTTCCGGCCGCCCACCGACCCGGCCGCCCCCATGATCATGGTCGGCCCCGGCACCGGCGTCGCCCCCTTCATCGGCTTCCTCGACGAGCGCCGCGCGCTGGGCCACCGCGGCCCCAACTGGCTCTTCTTCGGCGGCCAGCACCGGGCCACCGACTTCTACTACGAGGACGACCTCACCGCCCGCCTCGCCGACGGCACCCTCACCCGCCTCGACACCGCCTTCTCCCGCGACCAGCGCTCCAAGACCTACGTCCAGGACCGCATGCGCGAACACGGCCCCCTCCTGTGGTCCTGGCTCCAGGACGGCGCCCACCTCTACGTCTGCGGCGACGCCTCCCGCATGGCCAAGGACATCGACGCCACCCTGCACGCCATCGCCACCACCCACGGTGGCCTCACCCCGGACGCGGCGACCGCCGCCATCAAGTCCCTGATCACCGAGAAGCGCTACGCCCGCGACGTCTACTGACGGTGACGGCGTTCGTGGTGACATGGGGGATGGCGCCCCGCAAGGCGCCACCCCGCGGCCCTCAGCTGAGGATCTTCTCCTTCGCCCGCTGGAACTCCTCCTCCGACAGATGCCCCGTGCTCCTCATCTGGGCCAGCTTGGCCAACTCGTCGGCGGACGAGCCGCCACCCTCGGTACCCGCGGTCTTGCGGATGTACTCGTCGACCTCCTTCTGCTGCGACTTCATGTGGTGCGCCTCCCGCCGTCCCATGCCGGACCCGCGCACGCAGACGTAGATGAAGACGCCCAGGAAGGGCAGCACCAGGACGAACACCAGCCAGGCGGCCTTGAGCCAGCCGTTCATGGAGTCGTCGCGGAAGAGGTCGGCGACGACCCGGAAGAGCAGGAAGATCCACAGCACCCACAGGAAGACCCACATCGCGGTCCAGAAGGCGCCGAGCACGGGGTAGTCGTAGGCGAGATACACGGTGTCGCTCATGGTGGCCTCCGGGTCAGCCGGGTGTGACGGGGGTGTCGGACGTGGTCGGTTCTGAGGAGACGGGGACGCGGCCGTCCGCCGCGGCGGCGGCGAGGGCCTGGTAGTCGCGTTCGTTGCGGTCCGCGTACGCCTCGGCGAATTCCGCCAGGGCCCGGTCGAGCACCTCGCCGCCGCCGGCGTAGGCGGACAGCGCGACGGGGTCGCCGGAGCGGGCGTGCGCGCGGGCCAGGGAGGCGCCGCAGAGCCGGGCGAAGAGCCGCAGCATCGTGGAGGTCATGGTGTCGGGCTGCGCGATGCCCTTCCAGTCGCGCAACTGCCGCACGTAGAAGTCCCGTTGCCGCCCGTCGAAACCGGTGGCGCGCTCCCAGCCGAGCAGGATGTCGCCGGCGGACTGCATCAACCGCTGCCCGGCGACGACCCGTTGGCCCTGGTTGTCGTAGCGTGCGGCGCCTGCGTAGGGAGTGAGGACCGAAGGCCCGGCCTCCTTGGCCTGGAGCAGCAGCGGGTCCTCGTCGTCGCGGCCGACGGCCAGGATGATCCAGCAGCGGGTGCCGACGCTGCCGACGCCGACGACCTTGCGTGCCATGTCCACCACCCGGAAGCGGCTGAGCAGCAGCCGCCGCTCGGCCGGCAGGCTCTGGCCGTAGCGGTGGAGCAGCTCGTGCAGCAGCTTCTCCAGCCGGGCGCGCTGCTCGTCGGGCAGCAGGTCGCGCAAAGGGGTGATCAGCGGCGGGTCGGGGGTGATCCTGCGCTGCCCGTCCTCGACGTGGGTGAGCTTGTCGAAGGCCTGGGCGGTGGTTCTGGTGCGGGCCTTGGCGAGGGCCTTGCCGGTCCGTTTGCGCACGCTCGCGCCGGGCTGCTCCTTGGGCAGCAGCGACGTCAACTGCTCGGTGTCGTCCTGCGCGTACCAGATGTCGAGGGTGCCCATGCCGGCGAAGAGCTGCATGCGCTCGCGGTACGCCTCCACCGCCCCGCGGACGATCGCGCCACGCCGCTCGGCGCCGAAACCGCGGGCCCGGGCGGCGATCTCCAGGCTGGTCGCGAGCCTTTTGAGGTCCCATTCGAAGGGGCCGGGCAGTGTCTCGTCGAAGTCGTTGATGTCGAAGACGAGGTGCCGCTCGGGGGAGGCGAGCAACCGGAAGTTGAGCAGGTGCGCGTCCCCGCACAGCTGGGCGGTGAGCCCGGTGTGCGGTGCCGTGCCCAGGTCGGCGGCCATGATGCCGGCGGCACCCCGGTAGAAGCGGAAGGGCGACTCCAGCATGCGGCCGTAGCGGATCGGCACCAGCTCGGGCAGCCGGTCGGCGGACTGCCGTTCCAGCAGGTCGACCGGGTCGAAGCGCTTCTTGCCCGGGCCGAGGCGGGCCTGCGCCGACCGTGGCACGCGGCGCCGGGCCGCCTTGCCGTACGCGGCACGCTCGGCGGGGCTGCCGTGCGGGACGGCATTGCCAAGAGGGTCCTGCACTTCGTCAGGCATGCGCCCACCGCCCTTCGGGTGACTCCATCCTCACTCCGGCCCGCCAACCCCGCCACGCGAGCAGCCGTCACAGAGGGTGACTGGTGAGTGACGGCTGTGCGCGTCCACCGATCGGTGGACGCGAGGGGGACCGTCCGGTCGTTCCGCGCGGGGGGCGCGGAGCGGGATCGTGGTGCCATGACGGACGACGTGGTGAGGGTGCGCGGGCTTCGCAAGCGGTACGGCGGTGTCGACGCGGTGAACGGGGTGGATCTTGGCATCCGGCGCGGTGAGGTGTTCGGGATCCTGGGGCCCAACGGGGCCGGCAAGAGCACGACCGTGGAGATCCTGCAGGGCCACCGGCGCCGCGACAGCGGCGAGGTCACCGTGCTCGGGCAGGATCCGGGCAGCGCGGGCCGCCGCTGGCGGTCGCGGGTCGGCATCGTGTGGCAGGACCAGTCCGCGGCCGCCGAGCTGACCGTCGCCGAGACCGTACGGCACTTCGCGCGCTACTACCCGCGGCCGCGCGACCCGGCCGAGGTCATCGACCTGGTGGGGCTGACCGACAAGGCCGGCAGCCGCACCAAGGCGCTGTCCGGCGGGCAGCGCAGGCGGCTCGACGTGGCGCTCGGCGTGATCGGCGACCCCGAGCTGCTGCTGCTCGACGAGCCGACGACCGGCTTCGACCCGGTGGCGCGAAGGCAGTTCTGGTCTCTGATCCGCAGCCTCGCCGACGAGGGCACCACGATCGTCCTCACCACCCACTACCTGGACGAGGCCGAGGCGCTGACCGACCGGCTCGCGGTGATCGCGGCCGGCAAGGTCGTCGCGGAGGGCGAGGCCGGCTCGCTCGGCGGGCGCGCGCAGGCCGGGGCGACCGTGCACTGGGCGGAGCCGGACGGCACCGCACGCAGCGAGCGGACCGACACCCCGACGCGTACGGTCGCGGAGCTGGCCGGCCGCTTCGACGGTGAGATACCCCGGCTGCGGATCACCAGGCCCACGTTGGAGGACACCTACCTGCGGCTCATCGGATCGGAGGACAAGTGACCGCCGGCACCGCCGCCGCGGCGGCGCTCGACCCCGCGCGGGACGACAGCGCCGCCCGGCTGCCCACGGCGTGGCGCCTGGGCCTGCTGCGCGGGGCGATGGAGATCCGGATGTTCTTCCGGCTGCGCGAGCAGGTGGTCTTCACCTTCGCCTTCCCCATCGTCTTCCTCTTCCTGTTCGCCTCGATCTTCCACGACGACATGGCGAACACCGGCTCCACCGCGTCGCAGTACTACGTGGCGTCGATGACGGCCGCCGGCATCATGTCCACCAGCTTCCAGTCGCTCGGCATCTCCATCGCGATCGAGCGCGACGACAAGGTGCTGCGCCGGCTGCGCGGCACCCCGATGCCGCCGGCCGCGTACTTCCTCGGAAAGATCTGGCTGGTGCTGGTCACCGGCCTGCTGGAGACGGCCGCACTGCTGGTCTTCGGCGCCACCGTCTACGACGTCGACCTGCCGTCCGGCGCGGCCGGCTGGCTCACCCTCGGCTGGATCTTCGTGCTCGGCATCACCGGCTGCGCGCTGCTCGGCATCGCGATCAGCAGCGTGCCCAAGTCCGGTAAGAGCGCCACCTCGGTGGTCGTCCTGCCCTTCCTGGTCCTGCAGTTCATCTCCGGGGTGTACATCCTCATCGACACCGTGCCCAACTGGATGCTGACCATCGGGTCGTTCTTCCCGCTGAAGTGGATGTGCCAGGGCCTGCGCGGGGTGTTCCTGCCGGACGCCGCCGCCGCGCTGGAACCGGCGGGCAGTTGGGAGTACGGACGTATCGCCCTGGTGCTGGGCGCCTGGTGCGTCGGAGGATTGGTGCTGTGCCTGCTGACCTTCCGCTGGAAGAGCCGGAGCGACGGCTGACCGCGCCACTGCCCGCCGCGGGCGGCCCCCGCGGCGGGCACGTATGGGAGCGCACCTTCCTGCCCTGGGACATCTACTTCGCTGTGGTGTGGATCGGCACGGTGCTCTTCGCGCTCGCCGCGGAGAGCCCGGGCACCGGAGTACGCGTCGTCGCCGCCTGCCTGTTCTGCCTGCCGGTGCCCTGGTACGCGTGGGTCGGCCGCCCGCTGCTGGTCGCGCAGTCACGGACCACCGGCACCCCGCCGGCCGTGCGCTACCTCGTCGGCCTGGTGCTGCTGTTCCTGCCGCCCGCCGCCCTCGTCGGCGAGACCAGGCTCGCCACCTTCGCCCTCGTCCCGCAGTGCTTCATGCTGCTGCGGGTGCGCGGCGCGCTGACCGCCGTCGCGGTCGTCAACATCACCCCGGTCGCCGCGTGGGCGCTGGTCTGGCGCCCCGACACCCACGACCTCTACTACAACTCCGTCTTCGCCGTCGTCACCCTGGCTTTCTCCGCGGTGTTCGGCAGCTGGATCATCCGCGTGCTGGAGCAGAGCATCGAACGGGCCGACCTGGTCGCCGAGTTGGACGCCAGCCGCGGCCAGATCGCCCGGCTGTCCGCGGAACGCGGCGCGCTGGCCGAACGCGAGCGGTTCTCCCGGGAGATCCACGACACCCTCGCGCAGGGTTTCACCAGCATCCTGATGCTGGTCCAGGCCGTCGAGACCGAACTGGGCCACGACCCGGCGCTGGCCCGCCGCCACCTCGCCCTGATGGCCGGCACCGCCCGGGAGAACCTGGCCGAGGCCCGCTCCCTCGTCGCCGGCAACGCCCCCGCGGGCCTGGACGGCGGCTCCCTGCCCGACGCCCTGCGCCGCCTGGCCGCCCGCCACACCGAGCAGACCGGCGCACCCGCCACCGTCGACATCGCCGGACCCGTACGCGCCCTGCCCGCGGCCGTCGAGGTCGTCGCCCTGCGCAGCTGCCAGGAAGCCCTGGCCAACGCCCGCCGCCACGCGGGCCCCGCCGTCCCCGTCGCCCTCGACCTGCGGTACTCCGCGGACACCCTGCGGATCGCCGTACGCGACACCGGCCGCGGCTTCGACACGGCGGGGCCGCCGGGAACCGGCTACGGACTGCCGGGGCTGCGCGCCAGGGCCGCCGAGATGGGCGGCACCGCCACCGTCGACAGCGCGCCCGGCCGCGGCACCGCGATCACCGTCACGCTGCCGCTCGCGGCCGCCGTAAGGAGAACCCCGTGATCCGCATCCTGCTCGCCGACGACCACCCCGTCGTCCGCGAGGGCCTGCGCGCGATGCTCGACACGGAGGCCGACCTCGACGTCGTCGGCGAGGCCTCCAGCGGCCCGCGGGCCGAGACGCTGGCCGCCGAGCTGCGGCCCGACATCGTGCTGATGGACCTGCGCATGCCTGACGGCGGCGGCGTCGAGTCCATCGGCCGCATGACCGCGGCCGGGCTGCCCTGCCGGGTCATCGTGCTCACCACCTACGAGACGGACGGCGACATCCTGCGCGCCGTGGAGGCGGGCGCCGCCGGCTACCTGCTCAAGGACCTCGCCCGCGGCGAACTCGCCGACGCGGTGCGGGCCGCCGCCCGCGGCGAGACGGTCCTGGCCCCCTCGGTCGCCGCCCGCCTCGTCGACCGCCTCCGCGTCCGCCCCGAACGCCCCCACCTGTCCGAGCGCGAGACCGCCGTCCTGCGCCTGGTCGCCGACGGCTGCACCAACGCGGAGATCGGCCGCCGCCTCTTCATCGGCGAGTCCACCGTCAAGACCCACCTCCTGCGGACCTTCACCAAGCTGGGCGTCACCGACCGCACCGCCGCGGTCACCTCCGCCATGCGCCACGGCTTGCTCTGACCCCTCCGCCGGGCCGGGCGGGCGCCCCGCGGGCAGCGAGCGCGAACGACCGCGAGCCGCCCCGTCGGGACGAGGCGGCTCGCTGGAGTCGCGGGGAATGTACCGGCGGTCACAGACCGCCGGTGTAGAGCAGGCGGTTCGGGGAGCTGGAGCTGACGCTCAGCACGTTGGCCGTGGCCTGGCTCGTGACCCAGTTGTCCACGTCCTGCGCGCTGGCCGACGGGTTCTTCGCCTTGTAGAGCAGCGCGACCCCGGCCGCGTGCGGGCTGGCCATCGAGGTGCCGTCCAGCGCGATGCTGCCGCCGCCGAGCTTGGCTGAGACGACGTCCTGGCCGGGCGCGTAGAGGGTCAGGCACTTGCCGAAGTTGCTGAAACTCGTCTGCCGGTCGGCGGAGTCGCTCGCGCCGACGGTCAAGGCGCCCGTGGCGCTCGCGGGCGAGAAGTCGCACGCGTCCGCGGAGCTGTTCCCCGCCGCCACCACCGGCAGCACGCCCGCGTCGGCCAGCGCGGTGGCGGCGTCGTTGACCGAGGGGGAGAAGGAGCCGCCGAGCGAGGCGTTCAGCACGGCGGGCTGCTTGGCGTTCTGCGCCACCCAGTCGAAGCCCGCGATGACCCCGGCCCAGCTGCCGCTGCCGCTGCAGTCGAGCACCCGGACGCTGACCAGGTTCGCCTGCGGGGCGACACCGTAGGTCGCGCCGCCGACCGTACCGGCGACATGGGTGCCGTGGCCCTCGCAGTCCTGCCCGTTGCGCCCGTCGCCGATCGCGTCGAAGCCGGGCACGGCCCGCCCGCCGAATTCGCTGTGGCCGAAGTCGATGCCGGTGTCCATGATGTACGCGGTCGCGCCCGCGCCCTTGCCCACCGTGGTGAACTGCTGGTCGAGCGGCAGGTTGCGCTGGTCGATCCGGTCCAGGCCCCAGGTGGCGGCCGCGGCCCTGACGCCGCGGTGGTCGACCGCGGGCACGGTGGTGCCGGTGGTGCCCGCCAGGTCGTAGGCGGTCACCGTGGCGTTCTCCTCGACGCTTTCGACGCCGGGCATCCTGCGGACCGAGTCGAGCTGCGCGGAATTGAGCGTGATGGCGAAGCCGCGCAGTGCGCTGCTGTAGGTGAAGAAGGGCTTCACGCCGGTCTTCTGCGCCATCGCCGACGGGTCGAGTGCCCTCTGCACGGTGACGATGTACTGCCCGGCGATGGCGTTGTCGTGCACACGCAGCGGGGCCAGTGTGGCGGCGGGCGTGGGAACGGGGATGGCGGCCACGGCGGTGGTGCCGGCGACGGTCAGCGGTGCGAGGACCAGTGCCGCGGCGGATAGGCCGCGCGCGAGGAAGCGCATGTGGGCTCCGGTGGGGACGGTGGTGATCGGTGGCGTCCACGCGAGCACGTGGGGGAACCTACGATCTGACGATCACTCACCGTGCGGGACCCGACACACGTACCGGGCGGACCACGTCAGCCGGATGGGCGCGGCATCCGGCGTACCGGGTTGGGCCTCCGGGGTACGGCTCGCGGCGCGGCAATATGCGGCGGGTCCCGGCGTCGGGGCGCCTGCGCGGTTCGGCGCGGCAATGTGCCGCGCCGCCCGTTTGCGCTGCCCCCTGTGCCGCGCCGTCAGGCCTCCTGCACGGTCAGGCCTCCTGCACGGTCAGGCCTCCTGTGCCGTCAGGCCTCCTGCGACGGCATCGGGTCGCGCCACATCGGCCACATCTGCGGGCCGTCGGGGAGGTCGATGGTGCTGCCTGACCAGACGAAGCCCAGACGGGCGTAGAGCGCGCGGCTGCGCAGGGAACTGGCCTCCAGGTAGGCGGCGCGGCCCTCGCGGTCGCAGCGGGCCAGCACCGAGGTGATCAGCTCGGTGCCGCGCCCCTGGCTGCGTGCGGTGGCGTCCACCGCGATCAGCATCAGGTGCTCGTGCGCCCGGTCCTTGGGATGTGCCGCGTCGAGAATCCGGCCGATGGCCTCGACACGGTCATTGGCCGGGTCGACGGTACGGCGCAGTTCCGCGGGACCGTCCTCGTCGGGGTGGCCGCCGGCCGGCACCGAGAACCACAGCGCCGCGGCGGAGCCGTCCACTGCCACGTCGACGTAGCCCTCGGCCAGGGCGGCGTCCAGGAACGCGCCCATCATCAGTCCGTGCTTGTCACGCCGGTCGGCGGGGTCGGGGAAGACCCAGCCGCTGACCGCGTCGTCCTGGAAGACCCGGTCCAGCAGGCCGGTCACGGCCGCCCTGTCGTCCTGTCCGGCCCGTCGGATCGCCACACCCATCGCTCGTCCTCCGCCTGTCCGTTGCTCGTATCAACTGATCATGCCCGTAGGGCGGTTGCAGCCTAAGCCCTGCCGGAAGGCCCTGCCCCGGCGGTACGGGCCTCGATGGCGTGCAGCACCGCGACCATGTCGCCGCCACCGTGGCCGAGCCCCACCGTCTCGTCGAAGAGCGCGTGGCAGACGTCGAGCAGCGGGGACGCGAGGCCGGCCTCGCGGGCCGCCTCGGCGATGAGCCGGTTGTTCTTGAGCACGTCCAGGGCGGCCGCCTGGACCGCGAAGTCGCGGTCCTTCAGCTTGGGCGCCTTCGCCCGGGACACCGTGCTGGCCATAGGACCGGCGTCCAGCACGGCCAGGAAGCGGTCGCGGTCGAGCCCGTACCGGTCGGCGAAATGGAAGGCCTCGGTGAGCCCGGTGACCATGGTGATCAGGAAGAGGTTCACCGCCAGCTTCGTCAGCAGCGCGTTCGGCACCGGGCCGCAGTCGAAGGCCTCCTGGCACATGGGCGCCAGCAGCGGCCGTACGGCCTCCACCGCCGGCCGCTCCCCGGCCAGCATCGCCACCAGCTGCCCGGCCTCCGCCGGCCCGCGCGACCCCGACACCGGCGCCTCCGCGTAACACCCGCCCGCCGCGCGGACGTCGGCCTCCAGCGCGCGCGAGTACCCGGGCGAGGTCGTGCCCATGTGCACGAGCGTCCGGCCGGCGACCTGCCCGGCGAAGGCCTCCGTGCCGCGGGCCAGGACGGCGTCGGTCGCGGGGCCGTCGGCCAGCATCAGGAAGACGACGTCGCTCGCCCGCAGCACTTCGCCGGGCGTTTCCGCGACCCGGGCACCCGCGTCCCGCAGCGGCGCGCTCCTGGCGGGTGTCCTGTTCCACACGGTCAGCGGCGTCCGCCCCGCCATGTGCCGTGCCAGATGGAGGGCCATGGGCTGTCCCATGACGCCGAGGCCGAGGAAGCCGGCTCTGAGCATGGTCGTCGGGTCCTTTCCGCAGGGCTGTGCGCACGGCTTGCAATCTATGACAGCCGTCATAATACTGACCGTTATGACCAGCGTCATAGAGCCCGCCGCACGCTCCCTCCTCCCGGCTGCCGACCCGCGCTGGCAGACCGCGGTCGCCACACCCGCCGACGCCGACGCCTTGCACGACCTGTTCGCCGCCTGCTCGCAGGACACCGTCCGGCTGCGCTTCTTCGGCCACCTCCGGGCCTTCCCCGCCGACTACCTGGACCCCGCCCTGTCCGGCCGCGCCGACGTCCACGACGCGGTGGTGGCCTACGCGTACGGCGCGAGCAGGGCACGGCTGGTCGGCCTGGCCAGCCTCGCCCTGACCCCGGGTGCGCCCGCCGCGGAACTCGGCGTGCTGGTCGGCGACGCCTGGCAGCGGCAGGGCGCGGGCCGCGCCATGGTCGAGCTGCTGCTGGCCCGTGCCCGCATTCGCGGCGTCCGGCGCGTCAGGGCCGCCGTCCTGCCCGGCCGCTCCGCCCTGCTCGCCGCCCTCGGCCGCCGACTGCCTGCCGAGCGCCTGGCGCATTCCGCGGACGGCCCCAGCGGCGTCTATAAGCTGGACTGACCACGAGGAGGCCGGCGATGACTGCACCCCGCACACACGGCCCGCGGGAACGGATGGTCTTCGCCGCGGCCCAGCTCATCCGGCGCGACGGCGTCGGCGCGACCGGCATGCGCGAGGTCGCCGCCCGTGCCGAGGCGCCCCGCGGCTCGCTCCAGCACTACTTCCCCGGCGGCAAGGAACAACTGGTCAACGAGGCCGTCACCTGGGCCGGCCACTACGCGGGCAAGCGCATCGCCCGCTACCTCGCCACCCTCCCCGAACCCACCCCCGGCGCCCTCTTCGCCGCGATGACCCGCCAGTGGATCGACGAGTTCGAGGCCACCGGCTTCGGCACCGGCTGCCCGGTCGCGGCCGCCACCGTCGACTCGACCGCCTCCACCCCCTCGGCCCGCGAGGCCACGTCCACCGCCTTCGCCGCCTGGACCACTCCCCTGACCGCCGCGCTGACCACCCTCAAGGTCCCCGCCGCCCGCGCCCCCGCCCTGGCCACCCTGATGATCTCCACGGTGGAGGGCGCCATCCTCATGGCCCGCGCCCACCAGTCCACCGCCCCCCTCGCCACGGTCACCGCCGAGCTGGCCCCACTCCTCGACGCGGCCGCCACCGGCTGACGGCGAGCACTCCGCGCCCTGCGAAGAAACCCCGGTGTGCTTAGTGTCGAAAGGACGGGCGGCCGCGGTGGCCAGTGAGGAGCGCAGCCCCATGACAAACGGCGGCACGATCATCGTCGGCGTCGACGGCTCGACACCCGCGCAGCAGGCCTTGCGCTGGGCCGGCCGCCAGTCCGCCCTGACCGGCTCCGCACTCGTCGCGGTGATGGCCTGGGAGCTGCCGGGAGCCTTCGGGTGGGCGGGCCTGCCGGGCCTCCCCGAGGACCTGGACCTCCAAGGGCCCGCCGCCCACGCGCTGGCGGAGGCGGTCGAGGACGCCCTGCCGCCGGAGCAGGCGGCGGCCGTCGAGCAGGTGGTCGTCCTCGGCAACCCGGCCCAGGCCATCCTCGACCGCGCCGAGGACGACCACGCCGACCTGGTCGTGGTCGGCGTCCGCGGCCACGGGACCTTCCGCGCGACGCTCCTCGGCTCGGTGAGCCATACCGTCGCGCTGCACGCGACCTGCCCGGTCGTGGTGGTACGGGGGACTACGGAAGTGACGGGATAGCCGCAGCTCATCGCGCATTGCCCAGAGTTATCCACAGGCTGTGACGACAGTCTCTCCTGAGGCGTGCTCGGCGGAGCATCATGGTGGCATGAACGAAACGACCGGATCCGCCAGCGGGTCCACGCCCGAATCCGCCGCCGTGCCCGCCGTGCCCGCACCTTCCTCCGCCCCGTCGGGGGGCCTGCCCGGCGCCATCCCGGGCTCCCTCCCCGACTGGGAGAAGAGGTATCGCGCACCCCGGGTCGGACTGCCGGAGTGGGCGGAGGACGCCCCCGACCACAGCCTGTACGTCTCGGACGTCACCGGTACGTACGAGCTGTACGCGTGGAATCGGACGACGGGCGAGCGCCGCCAGGTCACCGACCGGCCGAACGGCACGACGGACGGCACGCTCAGCCGCGACGGCGCCTGGGTGTGGTGGTTCTCCGACACCAACGGCGACGAGTTCGGCGTGTGGATGCGCCAGCCGTTCGGCGGCGGCGAGGACATACCGGCCGCTCCCGCACTCGCCCCCTCCTATCCCGCGGGCATCGCGCTCGGCGTCGGCGGCCTCGCCGTCGTCGGCCGCTCGACCGACGACGAGGGCACCACCGTGCACGTCGTGCCGCCGGACGGCGCGGAGCCGTACGAGATCTACCGGCACGAGGAGTCCGCGGGCGTCGGCGACCTCTCGGAGGACGGCACGCTGGTCGTGATCGAGCACACCGAGCACGGCGACGCGATGCACAGCGCGCTGCGGGTGCTGCGGGTCGCGGACGGCTCCGTGGTCGCGGAGCTGGACGACACCGAGGGCGGCACCCGGGAGCTCGGCCTCGACAGCCTCGGCTTCGCGCCCGTGCCCGGTGACACCCGGCTGCTGGTCGGCCATCAGCGGGCGGACCGCTGGCTGCCGATGATCTGGGACGTCGCGACCGGCGAGCAGACCGCGCCCGCGATAGACCTGCCGGGCGACGTCCAGGCCGAGTGGTATCCGGACGGCAGCGCACTGCTGGTGGTGCACGACTTCCGGGCCCGCAGCGAGATGTTCCGGTACGACCTGGCGACGGGCACGCTGACCGCGCTCGACACCCCGCGCGGTTCGGTGGGCGGCGCCACCGCCAGGCCGGACGGCACGGTGGAGTATCTGTGGTCCTCGGCGGCGCGTCCCCCGGTGGTGCGCTCCACCACCGGCGCGGTCGTGCTGGAGGCCCCAGGCCTGCGGGCGCCCGACTCGGTCCCGGTGGAGGACGTGTGGGTGGACGGCCCCGGCGGCCGGATCCACGCCCTGGTGCAGCGGCCCCCGGCCGCCGCCCGGGGCAAGGGCCCGCTGCCGACGGTCTTCGAGATCCACGGCGGCCCGACCTGGCACGAGTCGGACTCCTTCGCGGCCGGCCCCGCGGCCTGGCTGGACCACGGCTTCGCGGTGGTGCGGGTCAACTACCGGGGTTCGACGGGCTACGGCCGCGAGTGGACCGACGCGCTCAAGCACCGGGTGGGCCTGATCGAGCTGGAGGACATAGCGGCGGTCCGCGAGTGGGCGGTGTCCTCAGGCCTGGCCGACCCGGCGCGGCTGGTGCTCACCGGCGGCTCCTGGGGCGGCTATCTGACCCTGCTCGGCCTCGGCACCCAGCCCGGGGCGTGGGCGGTGGGCGTCGCGGCGGTCCCGGTCGCCGACTACCCGACCGCGTATGCCGACGAGATGGAGGCGCTCAAGTCGCTCGACCGCACCCTCTTCGGCGGCTCGCCCGACGAGGTGCCCGAGCGCTACGCGGCCTCGTCCCCGCTGACGTATGTGGATCAGGTCACCGCCCCGGTCTACATCAGCGCGGGCATGAACGACCCGCGCTGTCCGATACGCCAGATCGACAACTACGTGGAGCGGCTGCGGGCCCTCGACAAGCCGCACGAGGTGTATCGGTACGACGCCGGCCACGGCTCCCTGGTGGTGGAGGAGCGCATCAAGCAGGTCCGGCTCGAACTGGCCTTCGCCCTACGCCACGTGGGCGGCTGATTCGGCCGACTTGTCAGCGGCGGCCGCGGAGTCGGGGACGGATTCCGGGTCCGGGTCGTTGCCGGGCTCCGGGTCGCGGCCCGGGTCCGGGGCGTTGCTCGGGTCCGGGTCACGGCCCGGGTCCTGGTCAGGCAGGGAGAGGAGGCCGAGCGCGGCGTCGGTCCGTGCCTCGGCCTCCCGGCGGGCCAGCCGGAAGTACATGAAGACGACGAAGCCGGCGAAGACGAACCACTCACCGGTGTAGCCGAGGTTCTGGAAGGCCTTGAGGTCCAGGCCGCTGCCTGGGGGCGCCACCGGGGGCACCGGCTTCAGGGGCGCGGTGGCGTGGGTGGCGGTGATCCAGCTGCTGTAGACGGGATAGGGGAGGACGTTGACCAGAGTCGCGGCACTGATGATGCCGAGCTGCCCGGTCGGCAGCGCACCGGGGGCGGCCGGCACCCCGTTGCTGCCCACGGTCTCGGCGTATTGCAGCGCGCCGGTCACGGTGACCTCGCCCGCCGGGGCGGCCGGCACCGCGGCCCGCGCGGCGGCGGGCGGGACGTCGCCGGGCAGCCAGCCGCGCACCACGGGCAGCGCGGCACCACTGTCGAGGCGGAGAGGGGTGAGCACGTAGTAGCCGTTGCGCCCGTCGAGCACGCGGTCGGGCACGAGCAGCTGGCGCGAGCTGTCGAAGCGGCCGGTCGCGGTGACCGGCCGGCCCGAGGCGTCCGAGGGCAGCTGGGCTCTGGTGTCGGGCAGCAGGGAGGCCAGCGGCACCGGTGCCTCACCCGCGGTGCGCACCTCGGTGTGCTTGGCGTCCTTGTGCGCGTCCACTCGGCTCTGGAAGCGGCTCAGCTGCCAACTGCCCATGAAGACGCAGAAGGGCACCGCGAGCAGGACGAGCACGCCGACCACCAGCCAGCGCGGGGTGAGCAGGAACCGGTACACACCTCCACGGTACGGGGGCGCCGCCGCCCGCCCGCCACCGGGACCCGCCGCACCGGGCGGGACCTCGCCCCGCCTGCTACGACGGCGGCGCGTCCGACACGGCGGCGGCCACGGGCGCGGTCGTGTAGATGGTGCCGGCGCAGGCGCCCTGCAAGGTCGGGCCGAAGACGACGGGCGCGCCGGCGGCCGGGGTGTGGCGGAGCGAGACGTCGGCGGCCTGCCCGGTGGGGGCGCCGTTGGGCATCTCCATCGGGTTCTCGGCGGCGCCCGCGCCGTCCGGGTCCGGCGGCGCGGTGTTCGTCGGGGTCTCGGTCGGGGTCGGCGTGGCCGGCGGCGAGGTGGGCTGCGAGCAGCCGCCCGGTCCCGCGTCGGCGGGCACCCAGGCGAAGGCGACCTCGTAGTCCGCGCCGGGCGCGAGCACCAGGGGAGTGGCGTCCGAGGTGGCGGGCAGCTCGGTGGCCGGGTCGCCCGGGGTGTGGCTGACCACGCTGATCTGCGACAGGTCGGCGGTGCCCAGCGCGAAGAGCTGCACCTTGGCGGGTCCCGGCGGCACGAGGCAGGCGGTGGAGGAGACGTTGGCGACGCGGAACCAGCCGTCGGCCCGGCCGGTGGCGTCGAGTGAGGCGGCGCTGCTGGCGCCCTGGCCGAGCTGGTCGGCGGAGCACTCGGGGGTGCTGACGGGCGGCGGTCCGCCCGGGCTGGTGGCCACGCTCGACGGGCCGTCGGTGCCGCCCCGGGAGGGGGCCTTGCTGCCCTGGCCGCCGCTGTCCTTCTGGTGGTCGGACTGCCCGGAGTCGCCGGTGGTGCCCCAGCCGTCGACGTGGCCGTCCTCGCCCGTCCGGGCGGCGTGCGTGCTGGCCGCGTTGGCGGGGGCGGCGGTGGTGCTGCCGCCGGTCGCGGCGGCGCGGATCAGCGCGGGCACCGCGGCGCCGACGAGCAGCACGGCGGCGGCGGTGCCGGCCAGCGCCTGCCGGCGGTGCTGTCGGCGGGCGGGTACGGCCCGCCGCAGGTGCTCCAGCGCGTCGGACGCGGGCCTGAGGTCGCGGACGGCCCCGTGCAGGAGGTCGCGCAGCGCCGCTTCCTCGGCACTCTCGTCGGCCGGGCCGTCCGCGTCGGTGGCGCCGCCAGGTTCGGGCGAGGCGGACGGGACAGCCGAGGCGGCAGGCTCGGACGCGGAGTCGTGTGCGGGGGAGTCGTGCGGGTCCATGCCGTGTGCGTCGTCCCGGGAGTCGGGGGTGGTCATGCCGTTGCCTCCATCGCGACCCGCAGGGCGGCGATGCCCCGCGAGCCGTACGCCTTCACCGAGCCGAGCGAGATCCCGAGCGTCTCGGCGACCTGGGCCTCGGTCATGTCGGCGAAGTAGCGCAGTACCAGCACCTCGCGCTGCCTGCGCTGCAGCGAGCGCATCGCGGCCTTGAGCTGGTCGCGTTCCAGCAGCTCGTACGCGCCCTCCTCGGCACTGGCCATGTCGGGCATGGGCTTGGAGAGGAGTTTCAGGCCGAGGAGGCGCCGGCGCAGTGCGGAGCGGGAGAGGTTCACGACCGTCTGGCGGAGGTAGGCAAGGGTCTTCTCGGGATCGCGGACCCGGCTGCGTGCGGAGTGCACCCGTATGAAGGCCTCCTGGACGACGTCCTCGCAGGAGGCGGTGTCGTCGAGGAGCAGCGCCGCCAGGCCCAGCAGGGCGCGGTAGTGGGCGCGGTAGGTCTCGGTGAGGTGGTCGACCGTGGTGCCGACGGCCATCGCGGGGTCAGTGTCCCCGCGCTCGGCGGTGGCGGGCTGGGCCGGGTCCACCCGTGCCACCGGCCAGGGCGCGATCACCGGCAGCCCCCCGTGTGCCTGCCCGGTCCGCGGCGGACGCGGCGGACGTACCGGACGCACGGGTGCGATCGTCCCCCGTTGCCCGAATGCGGTTTCGATACCCAGTGCTTCCGCCACGTGTGTTGGACACGCGTCCCCCCGTCAGGGTTGTACGCGCAAGGCACACCGCCCGACGGAGCGTCAAATATCCCCATGCGCACCAGCTCTTCCTCAGCGCCCCATTTACACCGACGACCCCCGTTCACGTTCGGTGTGCAGCACCCCAGGACAGCACCCTGGCAGTGCGCTGACACAAAGACGCTCCCTCGTGGCCTGCGGTTGCAGCCACGAGGGAGCAAATTCTCCAATGTTTGACCGGGTGGATTCAAGTGGTCCAGACCAAATTGCAGCCAGTTTCGGTCGTATTCAGCCTGATTCGCCCGGAATTAGTTCCTGGATTAACGCGCGAAGTCAGCGCACCGGAGTCAGAATCGGAGGTCAGCGCCCGGTGCCGCCGTAGACGACCGCCTCGTCGCTGTCGCTGTCGAGGCCGAAAGCCGAGTGCACGGCCTGCACCGCCGGATTCACGTCGTCCGCCCGGGTGACCACCGAGATGCGGATCTCCGAGGTCGAGATCAGCTCGATGTTCACCCCGGCGTTGGACAGCGCCTCGAAGAACGTCGCCGTGACCCCGGGGTTGGTCTTCATCCCGGCCCCGACCAGCGAGATCTTGCCGATCTGGTCGTCGTAGCGCAGCGAGTCGAAAGCGATCACCTTCTGCGCCCTGGTGAGCGCCTCCATCGCCTTGTGCCCCTCGGACTTCGGCAGCGTGAAGGAGATGTCGGTGAGCGCGGTGGCCGCGGCCGACACGTTCTGCACGATCATGTCGATGTTGATCTCGGCGTCCGCGACGGCCCGGAAGATCGTCGCGGCCTCGCCGGGCTTGTCCGGCACCCCGACGACGGTGATCTTCGCCTCGGACGTGTCGTGCGAGACGCCGGAGATGATCGCCTGCTCCACTGGGCTGTCTCCTTGCGATGCGGATTCCGATGCGGACTGCGATGCGGGGTGCGATGCGGGGTGCGGCGCGAGCCGCGATGTGAGCTGCGCCAGGCCTGCCGGCCGCTCGCTGCTGACCCAGGTGCCCGGAAGCCCGGAGAACGACGAGCGCACGTGGATCGGGATGTTGTAGCGCCGCGCGTATTCCACACAGCGGTGCAGCAGCACCTTCGAACCGGAGCTGGCCAGCTCCAGCATGTCCTCGAAGGCGATCCAGTCCATCTTGCGGGCCTTCTTCACCACCCGCGGGTCCGCGGTGAAGACCCCGTCGACGTCGGTGTAGATCTCGCACACCTCGGCGTCGAGCGCCGCGGCCAGCGCGACCGCCGTGGTGTCCGAGCCGCCCCGCCCGAGCGTGGTGATGTCCTTCTTGTCCTGCGACACGCCCTGGAAGCCGGCGACGATCGCGATGTTGCCCTCGTCGAGCGCGGTACGGATCCGGCCCGGCGTCACGTCGATGATCCGCGCCTTGTTGTGCACCGAGTCGGTGATCACACCGGCCTGGCTGCCGGTGAACGACTGCGCCTCGTGGCCGAGGTTTTTGATCGCCATCGCCAGCAGCGCCATGGAGATCCGCTCTCCGGCGGTCAGCAGCATGTCGAACTCGCGACCCGCTGGGATCGGCGAGACCTGCTCCGCGAGATCGATCAGCTCGTCCGTCGTGTCGCCCATCGCCGACACCACGACGACGACCTGGTGGCCGCCCTTCTTGGTGTCCACGATCCTGCGGGCGACGCGCTTGATGCCTTCGGCATCGGCGACGGAGGAGCCGCCGTACTTCTGCACGACAAGGCCCACGTGCGCTCCTCGCTCAGGGGTGAATCGGTCGGCCCAGTTTAACGAGCAGGTCCGATCTGCCCGGCACGTATCGCATGGTGAGATATGCCGCTCAAGGGATGGCCGGCAGCGGGGGCGGAGTCAGCCGCCGTGCGGCAGCCGGGACGGACGTGCGGCAGCCAGGACGGAGCAGCAGCCACCGGGAAGGGGCAGCGGCAGCTCGGCTTCACTGCGCGGGGCGCAGCCCCAACGTCCCCA
Organism: Actinacidiphila paucisporea; assembly: GCF_900142575.1. Taxonomy (GTDB): domain Bacteria; phylum Actinomycetota; class Actinomycetes; order Streptomycetales; family Streptomycetaceae; genus Actinacidiphila; species Actinacidiphila paucisporea. The sequence continues at coordinate 371,342 of NZ_FRBI01000003.1, read as the reverse complement.
GCTCGGCCTCCATGACCTTGCCGGCCTCCTCGGCCAGCTCGTCGTCGTCGTCCGGGTCGCCACCGGTGTCCAGGCCGTCCAGCTCGTCCAGCGGGCTGTCCAGCCGTACGTGCGCGACCAGCGACTGCAGCGCCCGCAGGCTCGCGCTCGCCGTGGAACCCCAGTTGGACAGGTAGGAGAACTGCCACCACCACAGCGCCTCGGAGACCCGCCCCGCCGTGAAGTGCGTCATCCCGTGCATCAGGTCCGCCACCACGTCGGCCATGTCGTCCGAGATCCGGCACGCCACCGGCGTCGACCTCGGCACGTACGGGTCGAAGACCTCGGAGTAGACGTCGATCGGCTCCAGCAGCGCCGCCAGCCGCTGCCGCAGGTCGTCCTCGTCGGGCTCGGGGCCCGCGTCCGGCTCGTAACGCTCGTCGGGCACGAAGTCCTCGTGCGCGCCGAGCCGCCCGCCGGCCAGCAGCAACTGCGAGACCTCCAGCAGCAAGTACGGCACCGCGCTGTCCGGGTCGTCGCCCTTGGCGATCTCGCGGATCGCGACGATGAAGCTCTCGACCTGGTCGGCGATCTGGACGGCGAACTCGTCCGGCTCCTGCGGGACGAACGGCTCGGCCTGCGGCGGCCCTGCCGCGCCGGCTCCCGCGCTCTTCTTCACCACGGTGTCAGACATCGAGCAACCGCCTCCCTTCGAAGGCCCGCCCCAGCGTGACCTCGTCCGCGTATTCCAAGTCGCCACCCACGGGCAGGCCGCTGGCCAGGCGCGTCACGCGCAGCCCCATGGGTTTCACCGTCCGGGCGAGATACGTCGCTGTGGCCTCGCCCTCCAGATTGGGGTCCGTCGCCAGGATCAGCTCGGTGACGGTGCCGTCGGCCAGCCTGCGGAGCAATTCCGCGATCCGCAGATCGTCGGGGCCGACACCGTCGATCGGGCTGATCGCCCCGCCCAGCACGTGGTATTTCCCGCGGAATTCGCGGGTCCGCTCGATCGCGACCACGTCCTTGGGCTCCTCGACCACGCAGATCACCGCCGGGTCGCGGCGCGGATCGCGGCACACCCGGCACAACTCGTCCTGCGCGACATTGCCGCACACCTTGCAGAAGCGGACCTTCGCCTTCACCTCGGCCAGCACGTGCGCGAGACGGCGTACGTCCGCCGGGTCGGCCTGCAGGATGTGGAAGGCGATGCGCTGCGCGCTCTTGGGACCCACGCCGGGCAGCCTGCCCAGTTCGTCGATCAGGTCCTGCACCACGCCTTCGTACACGCCGGCACGCCTTCCAGGAGTGAGAGAGGGATCAGGTCAGAACAGGCCCGGCAGACCGCCGCCGAGCCCCTGGGTGAGCGGGCCGAGCTTGCGCTGCTGCAGTTCCTGTGCCGCGTCGGTCGCATTGTGGACGGCGGCGACCACCAGGTCGGCCAGCGTCTCGGTGTCGTCCGGATCCGCGGCCTTCGGGTCGATCACCAGCGCCCGCAGCTCGCCTGCGCCGGACACCGTCGCCTTCACCAGGCCACCGCCCGCCGAGCCCTCGACCTCGGTCTCGGCCAGCTCCTGCTGGGCCGCGGCCAGGTCCTGCTGCATCTTCTGCGCCTGCTGGAGCAGCGCCTGCATATTCGGCTGACCACCGGGAATCACGGTTCGCTCCTGCCCTCGCGTCTGCTTCGTCGTACTGCTGCCGCGCCGGCTGTCGTGCCGGCTCTTCCATCCGTGCCGCCGTGGCTCGGCCACCGCTTTTTTCACTGACACGCCGAGCCTACGTGCTCGTACGGCGGTGCGCCCTACGCCGTACGGAGGATCGCTGCGGCGCGGACTCCACCCGGAGTAGCGCACTGGTGAGCCGCAAGGATTACCCCGCCGGACCAGTCCGCATCATCGCAGGTCAGTCGTGCTGGATCTCCTCGATCACGGTCGCGCCCAGCTCGCGGATGAACAGATCGTGACCGCTGAGCGCCGAATCGACGAGGTCGGGGTCGTCGTCCTCGGGGATGTCGTCCTCGATCGGCGGCGGCGTCTCGTCGGTATACCGCCGCGGCGGTTCCGGCGGCGGGGCGGCGGCGGGCGCGGACCTGGGCCCGGGGGGCATCGTGGCGGTCGCGGTGCCGCCGCCGCCCTGCCCGATCGTGCCGTTCTGCCCGCCGTGTCCGCCCTGGCCGGCGTTGCGGCTCTGCGGGGCGGCCTGGGCCATGGCCTGGGTGACGGCCTGCGCGGAGCCGTACGCGTCCGGGCTCGCCGCGCCGCCGCCGTACGCCTGGGGCGCGGCCGGGGCCTGCGGCGGCGCGGGCGGCCGCGAGGAGCCGCCTCCCCCGCCGCCTCCGAAGCCGCCGCCACCCGTAGCCGGTCCGCCCCCGGACGGGTCGACGATGGCCTCGATGCGCCACTGCACGCCGAGCGCGTCGTTGATCGCCTGCTTGAGTACGTCCTCGCTGCCGCTGTTGGTGAAGCTGTTGCGGGCGCCGGGGTTGTCGAAGCCGACCTGCAGGGTCTCGCCGTCGAAGCCGGAGACCTGGGCGTTGTTGAACAGCAGCATCCAGGTCAGCCGCCGCCGGTTCTTGACGGCGTCCAGGATCTGCGGCCACATCTGCCGCACCCGCGAGGGGTCACCGCTCCCGCCGGCCGCCCCCTGAGCGGGCGCCTGGGCCTGAGCCGGTGCCTGCTGTTGGGTTGGGGCCGCGGCTGGGGCCGGGTTCTGCGGTGCGGAGGTCGGCCAGGCTCCCGGCCTGGCGGGCGCCTGCGGCGGTACGGGGTCGGGTGCGCGTACGGGCTCGGCTACGGGCTCCGGTGCGGGGGCGGGCGCGGGCTCCGGCGCGGCGCGGACCGGCCCGGGCGGCGGCGTACGTACCGTGGCGGCGGCCCGGGCGGCGGCGGCCCCGCTGCTGACGTCACCGGCCGTACCACCGACGGGAGCGGCGACGGCGGCTCCGCCCACGCCCCCGAAGCCGCCCCGTTCCAGCCGTTCCAGCCGGGCCTGGAGCGAACGCTCGTCGTCGTACGCGGCGGGCAGCAGCACGCGGGCGCAGATCAGCTCCAGCTGAAGGCGCGGCGAGGTCGCCCCGCGCATCTCCGTCAGCCCGGTGTTGACGATGTCGGCGGCGCGGCTCAGCTCGGCGGCCCCGAAGACCGACGCCTGGGCGCGCATGCGCTCCACCACGTCGCGGGGCGCGTCGATCAGGCCCTTGTCCACGGCGTCCGGCACGGCGGCCAGGATGACCAGGTCGCGGAGCCGTTCCAGCAGGTCGGCCACGAAGCGGCGCGGGTCGTGCCCGCCCTCGATGACCCGGTCCACCATCCCGAAGACCGCGGCGCCGTCCCCGGCGGCGAAGCCGTCCACGACGTCGTCGAGCAGCGTCGCGTCCGTATAGCCGAGCAGGGCGGTGGCCATGGCGTATGTCACACCGTCCGCCGCCGCCCCGGCCAGCAGTTGGTCCATCACCGACATCGAGTCCCGCACGGAACCGGCGCCGGCCCGCACTACCAGCGGATACACCCCGTCCTGGACGGGGATGGACTCCCGCTGGCACACCTCCGCGAGGTAGTCGCGCAACGTCCCCGGCGGCACCAGCCGGAACGGATAGTGGTGCGTACGCGACCGGATCGTTCCGATGACCTTCTCGGGTTCGGTCGTGGCGAAGATGAACTTCAGATGCTCCGGCGGCTCCTCGACCACCTTGAGCAGGGCGTTGAACCCCGCGGAGGTGACCATGTGAGCTTCATCGATGATGTAGATCTTGTACCGGCTGCCCGCGGGCCCGAAGAACGCCTTCTCCCGCAGGTCACGTGCGTCGTCGACACCACCGTGGGAGGCGGCGTCGATCTCGATCACGTCGATCGACCCCGGCCCGTTCCTGGCCAGGTCGCGGCAGGACTGGCACTCCCCGCAGGGCGTCGGCGTCGGGCCTTGCTCGCAGTTCAGACAGCGGGCCAGGATCCGCGCACTGGTCGTCTTCCCGCACCCGCGCGGCCCGCTGAACAGGTACGCATGATTGACCCGGTTGTTCCGCAGCGCCTGCTGCAACGGGTCAGTGACATGCTCCTGCCCGATGACCTCGGCGAAGGTCTCGGGACGATAGCGGCGGTACAGAGCGAGGGACACGCCACCGAGCCTAACCGCGCCCACCGACACCCGGCCCCCACCCACGCAAAGACCCCCCACGCACCCGCCAGAGCCCACCTACCCTTGCTGCCTTCCGGCCCTGGGGGAGTTCAGCGAGATAGCGCCACGTGAGGGGCTGCCGCCCACCTTACCCGATCCCCCCGACCCCGATCGAGTTCGCTACCACCCCCCCGCGTCTTGTACTGTTTGCGGCGGAGGATTCGCCTAGTGGCCTAGGGCGCACGCTTGGAAAGCGTGTTGGGGGCAACCCCTCACGAGTTCGAATCTCGTATCCTCCGCCAGTGCCTCACCGGGCACGAACGTTGTTGGCCCCCGCCGCTCGCGGCGGGGGCCAACAACGTTCGTGGCCTCACCCTGTATGGATCTGCAGCCCACCGCTGACCGGGGCGCAAGCCGTTGTCCGTCCACCTCCACGACGGCTACGGGCCTCTGCCATGTCGGGTTGCGCCGTGGGGCTACCAGGGGAGGGGGTCGGGGCGGCGGTCCCACCACCAGGCTGCGTCGTGCGGGTCGGGGACGTCCAGTCCCTGGGTCCTGAGGTCCAGGTACCAGGCGGGATCGGGGACGGTCAGCTTGATGAACTCCCGGTCCACCAGGTCCACCGCGGCCTCCAGCAACTCGGCCGCCTGCTGTGGAAGCTGCTGTTGCAGGTCCTCCAGCTCGTCCCGTGCTATGAGGTTCTGCGCGTAGAGATCCGCCGGGTACCAACCCGCGGGAGCCCAGTGGTCCGTCATCGTCTGTACGAGCTGTTCCCACGCCCCCAGGTTCGCTGCGGCCATCCAGTACAACGAGCCGGATTCGTCGGTTCGACCCGTCCCCAATGCGTTCAGAGACGTCGCGAAGCGGTCGCTGACCGGCGTCGGTTTCTCCTGGTCGTGCACGATCTCGGGAAGTCGGATGACCTGGGCGTTCGGGAGGTCGGCAACAGGTGATTCGACAGCATCGACCCGGTAGGCGGGCGTCTCCTCGTCCGGATCGAGCAGCCGGGCCCGGGTGACCGTACCGTCGGCGGCCGCGAGCCAGTACGCGCTCGGTCGGATCGACTCCGCCGGGTAGAGGACCGAGCGGCCGAGCACCCGCGCGAGCGCAGCCGCCAGTTCCGCCTCACTCGGCTGCGGCTGAACGCTGTCCTGGGCGTAGACATCCAGAGACGTCCTCACGTCGCCCCGGACCGCGTGAGTCCCGCAGAGCACCGGCGCGTCCCAGTTCCGCGCGTCCTGATCGGCGTTCTCGTCGGCCACGTCGACATCACGGATGGCCACTCGGAAGCACTCGGCAAGTGCTGCGGCTACAGCACCGTCGCTCAGGGACTCGGTGACGAGCAGGTTGTAGGTCATCAGTACGTCCCATCATAAACTGCCTGGGCTTTCTGGATAGCTTCCGGATTGTTGATGAAGCGTGGATTCTTTACGAAAGCCTGCACGGATTCGGCATTTCCCTTAGCCTTGGATATTTGCTGGAGAGCTGCGTACTCGTTCCGATCGAGTTCGACGATACCCGGACCATTGACGGGATATAACCTACCCGTCGGTTCAACCCTATAGGTGCGTCCGTTGATTTCGTAGAGCATGGTCTTCTTGTCGTATTTCGCCTGCCCTGCGGCGATGTCGGCGACGTCCTGATTCACTTGCTGCTCGTACCCACGCAGGATCACGCTGTTTTTCGGCTTGACCTCGCCCGACGCCGCACCGGAAACGGTGTGTCGTGAGTTCGGTGGCAGCAGTGATTTTCCTCCCGCTGTCCCTTCAACCGAGTCGGATGCGGGCCAAGGACCCCTGCCAGGTCCGGCGCCGCCCGCCCCGGTTCGCATCAGCATCCCGAGGTCGTCGAGAGAGGCTGCGGGGCCGCTGGGGAGGGCCAGGCCGGGTTGGAAGTCCGGGAGGTGGAGGCTGTCGAGCAGGCCTTGCAGGCCGCCGTTCTGGGCGACGGTTTTGATCGTGCTGCCGGCCGCGCCGACTCCGCCGCCGAAGACGGCCCCGTAGAGCGCGGCGTCGGTCGCTTCGTCGAGGTGGAGGCCGCTGCTCTGGCCGGTGGCCATCGCGATGGGTTGGGTGACGGCGAGGTCGACGGTGATCGATTCGACGCCGGCGATGGCGGCGGTGGTCAGTGTGGTGGCGATGATCGTGGCGACCTCGGTGGAGAGGGCCACGCCCAGGGTGGCGGACAGGTCCAGGACCTCGGCGGTGGCAGCCGCTGCGGCGGCTTCGGTGAGTCCTGCGGTGAAGAAGGCGAGGGCGGTCCCGGCGACGATGGTGGCGCCGACGATGTCCAGCTTGTGCTCCAGCTGCTTCACCGCGCTGTGGACGCTGTCGGCGTACTGGTCGAGGGCGGTGGCCAGGTCGCGGGCGCCGTCGATCATGTCCTGGAGCCAGCCGCGGTTGCCGTAGTAGTAGCGGCGCCAGAACGGGTCGTCGAAGGCGGAGATCGCCTTGCCGGTGTTGTTCTCGATCAGGGTGCGGGCTGAGGTGTTCGCTGCGGCGGCGAGTGTCTCGACGTCGTCGGCGAAGGTCCGCCATGCGGTGGCCGCGTCCCGCAGGCCGCCCTCGTCGGCGTCCGGCCACCACATGCCGGTCAGTTTCATGACGATCTTCTTGGCCTCGTCGGCGACGCTCACTGCAGGCCGCCCCCCGCGGAGTGCGGGGGAGGTTCCGGCTTCGGCCCGTTCTTGCTGAACATCGTGCGGATGAGTGCCTCGTTGCCTATGTGGCCGTCCGCCATGTCGGCCATGGCGTCGTGGATGCTGGCCAGGCCGAGGGCCAGGATCTCGGCCGCCATCGTCATGCTGGTGACGTTCGGCACGTACTGGTCCTCGAACTGCTTGCCCCGGTCGTCGCCGCCCCATGGCGAACCGGCCGCGGCAAGGCCCCCCTGGAGCTTGGCCAGGGCTGTCGCCAGGTCCGAGCTGTGCGTCAGGAACTGCGGTGCGCTCGTCTGCAGGTCAACGAGCTTGATGTCGAGTATCTGGTCGTCGTCGGCGTCGCCCATACGTGATCCACCCCCATGGCTCAGCGATTTCCCCAGAGCACCAGCTGATCAACAGCTGTTGCCTCCTGCCACTTTGGTGGAGGTCGGGCGGATTCCGGACAGGAACCGCGACAAGTGGAAAGGGAATGGCCTGAACAGCGGCATCGCTGGCTTGTGTTCAGCGACGCGCGGTCTGGCGCAGGGCTTGCGGACGGTAATGGCCGTCACATTTCCGCCTGCCCGTCGCCCAGGGCGGAAGCCGGCCCGGCGCCCCCACACCCTCGGTCTCAGCTCTGGTCTCATTCAGCCGCGTCCGGGACCGTCCACCACCCGCCTGGGTGCTCGCTCGGCCGCAGGTCAGAACGTCTCTGCTCCCTCGTGTACGGCATCGTGACCCGTTGGAACGCGTGTTGGGGGCAACCCCTCACGAGTTCGAATCTCGTATCCTCCGCCAGTGCCTCACCGGGCACGACGTCGATGGCCCCCGCTGCTCGCACGGAAACCCTCGGCACCCGCCGACGGTCAGGCGTGGCCCGCCGACCGTCGGCCTCCTACTGGAACGGGGGTTGCCACCACCCCCGCCATCCGGAGGAGTAGACCCCGTCCCGTACGAACCGCTCTCGGGAATCGGGTTTGCCGCCTTCCATGAGGAGAACCAGCTGCTCGAACTCGTGCCGCGTCTTCTTCAGGTCCTGCTCTCCTGGGCCGGCCCACCGCTCCCAGGCGCCGTCGGCGCCGAGGAATTCCTGCGCCCGCGCAGTGCCCAGCCGGTCGTCCAGGTAGAGCAGTGCGGCCAGCGACCAGACCTGTCCGTCGGCCTCGGCTTCGGGGGTGAGCGCCTTACGCAGGTAGGCCGTGAGCAGTTGGGCGTCTTGTTCACCACCGAGGCATGCCAGCGCCAGAGCGAGATCTGCCAAGTCAGCGCTTGAATCGGCGTAGAGGAATCGGGCCAATTGGTCGCGCAGATCGGTGCGGCGCCCGGCCGCGATGAGCCAGGAGGCCGTGGTGGCCTCCCGCCATCCCATGCCCAGCAACTCCTCCAACTCGCGAGTGCTGATCCTGCGTGCGTCCCGTTGCAGGCGCCACTGGAAGACGCGTTGCCTTGAACGGGGTAGCAAAAGCGCCAACCCGGTGGACACGTACCGGTATCGGCCACCCGCCTTGACGTACTTCCGGCGCAGCCTGACCTCTCTTCTCAGCCGTCGATTTCGGGTGAGCAACGGCTGAGCGAGGTCCCGCCATGAGTACCCGATCCGCGCGATGAGGCTCCACACCCCCGCAGGATCCCAGCTTCGGGCGCCGGGTGGCACCAGATGCAGCTGGATTGGTGCGGTCAGGCACGCCCCACTGTCACGCGCAGTCCCCTCCATCGGTGTTCGGCGAGTGGTGATCAGAGGTCCCTGGCGGCCGCACCTGCCAGACCGGATTCGGCCAGGATGCGGTCGATGGATTGCGGCAGGGAGCTGTCGGGGCCGATGACCGTTTCGACGCGGCCGGGCAGAAGATCCATCTCCCGGTACCAGCCGCGCATCTCGGCTTCCCCGTACTCGTCCGCCTGCGGCTTGTCGGCGTGCCGGGCGAGGGTTTCCGCGAAGGGGACATGTAGGTAGTAGGCGTACGTCGCGCCTCGGTGATCGGCCATGAGGCGGGCGAGCATCTCGCCGTAGTGGTCGGCGTACAGGATGCCCTCGACGACGACGTGGTACCCGGCATCGAGCGCGTAGCGGGCGACGGTGCTGATCAGGCCGATGTTCGCCGCGCCCGGTCGGTCGCGCTCACGCAGGACGGTCCGGCGCAGGTTGTCCTGGCCGACCACGGCCAGACCGCGACCGAGCCTCGCGCGGAGCCCGGCCGCCACGGTCGACTTCCCAGAAGCGCTGTTGCCGCGGAGTAGGACCAGGACGGTCTCCTGCGTGCCCACTGTCATGACGGTCACGCTATCGAGGCCCCTGGCACCCGTCGACGCCGTTTCGCGGGGCCGCCAGGGGGGCGCAGGCACGGTCTCCCTTGACTTCGGAATGTGTTCCGAAGTAGTCTCGACCCATGTCCAATCTGACCGTTTCGTTCTCCGATCTGTCGAAGAACTCCAAGCGGGTCGCCGACGCCGTCGAGCGTGCCCAGCGCGTTCACGTGACGCGTCGGGACGGCGAGGATCTGTACCTCACCACCGAGCGCCATGACCGTCAGCGCGAGGAGACCGCCGACGTCACTGCGCGGCTGTTCGCGGCCCTGATCAGCAGCGACGAAGGTGCCCGCGCGATTCTGCTCGCCCTGCCCGAGGTCTTCCCGTGGACCCGGCACCTGTCGACGGAGGAGGTTCGCGACTTCGTCGTCGACCTGGTGAACGCAACCCATGACGCCGCGGAACTGGACGTGCACACCAACCTGCACCGAGTCATCGTCGAGTGGCGTGCCACCGCCCGGATTCTCGCGGACCCCGAACTTACGGCGCAGCTGACCGCCCCGCTCCCGGACGAGGACCACGGCGAGGTACCTGCTCCATGAGCCCCAAACGCGGCGACGACGTTCCGCCACCGCCGATCGGCAGCGAATGGCGCCTCCGATTCGCCACGAACGATGCAGCCAAAGGCTGGGGAGACCTGTGCACGGAGGCTCCGGGTAACACCCGGCGCTGCTACGAGGCTCTGCGCGCCGACCCGGCCTCCATAAAGGACCCCGACCGGCAGCACCGACTCCGCGGACGACTGAGCACCGCCACCCTGGGTGGCACGGAATACCCGCAATGGGAGTACGAAGTCACGGCCGGCGGTCGCGTCCGCTATCTCATCGACCAACCCCGCCGGACCGTGCATCTCGTCTACGCCTCCACCCGGCACCCCAAGGACACCGACAGCTGAACCCGTCGCATCGCACGCGAGCGAACAGGTTTCGACCCGAGCGGCGACGCCCGGCGCGCGCTGAACGGGCTTATCTCGGGGACGGCAGTGCGCTCTGGCCGCCGGCCAGGAGGAATCTGCGAAGTCCGGTCTCAGTTCTGGTCTCATTCTGCTGCGTCCGGGGCCGTTCACGGGCTGCCCGGTCACCTGTTCCGTCCCAGGTCGGAACACCCCCACCCCCTGCAGGACCCCCAGGTGACCCGTTGGAAAGCGTGTTGGGGGCAACCCCTCACGAGTTCGAATCTCGTATCCTCCGCCAGTGCCTCACCGGGCAGGACGTTGTTGGCCCCCGCAGTTTGCTGCGGGGGCCAACAACGTTTCGTGGTTGCGCCAGCGGCGCGGCCGTGTAGGGGCAGGCGGTCGTCGGTCCGCTTCCGGGTCGGCCTGTGCCGCCCGTACGGTGCAGATGTGACCTTGCCCCTGCTCTTTCTTGACGTCGACGGACCGCTCATCCCGTTCGGCGGGACGCGGGAGCAGTACCCGGACGGTTATCCGACGTACGTGTCGCAGGAGGCTGGCGCGAATCCGCTGCTGGCCAGGGTCGACCCGGCACTCGGCCCCAAGTTGCTGGCTCTTCCGTGCGACTTGGTGTGGGCCACCACATGGGAGTCCGAGGCCAACGACTGCCTCGCGCCGCTCCTGGGCCTGCCGCCGCTCCCCGTGGTGACCTGGCCGGAGCCGTCCGATGAGCCCGAGCCGGCCGGTTTGCACTGGAAGACCCGCACGCTCCTCGACTGGGCAGTCGGGCGCCCCTTTGCCTGGTTCGATGACGAGATCACCAAAGTCGACCGCGCCTGGGCCGAGGTTCATCACCCCGCCCCCACCCTCCTGCACCGCGTCGACCGCCGCCACGGCCTCACCGCCGCGGACTTCGCCGCACTCGACGCGTGGCTGCAGGCGGAGTAGTCGTCCTCGGGAGCTTTTCGTGTGCAAGCCGATGAGGAGGATGGGCCTGAGCTCGCTCGTGTCCGTCGCCTGCGGCATGTCGCTGGGCGGCATCCGGTCGATGTCGGTTGATGTGCTGGCCGGCCGCATCCCTGCTTGCCCATACATTTGGCTATCTATATAGTCAGCTATATAAGCGATGGTTGGGAGATCGAGATCGAACCGGAAGTCCGGCGCTGGCTGGACACCCTCTCCGATCGCGACTTTCTCGTAGCCGAGCATGCGGCTGAACGTCTGCTCGACGCGCCCACCACCCTCTCCGAGCCCTACGCCCGATACCTGGGCGACGGGTTACGGGAACTGCGATTCAGCCTCGGCCACGACGGCAACGCCGTCCGTTTGACCTATTGGCTCGCTCCCGAGCGTCGGATCGTGTTGCTGACCGTGTTCCGCAAGACGCGGATGCGGGAGGATGCGGAAGTGGACCGTGCCAAGCAGGCCAGGAAGGCGTGCGAAGCCGAGCGCCACAGCGCGCACGACGAGTTCTCTCGCGACGTCACGAAAGGAGAAGGCCCGTGAACCACGCCCAGTGGAAGCTCGCCCGCGAGCGGAAGGCCACGGAAGGCTACGCCGAACCTCCCGAAGTGGAAGCGACGCGCACGGAGATCCGTATGGCCTTCGACCTCGGGCAAGCGGTGTACGACCGCCGGACCGAACTGGGAATCTCCCAGACCGAACTTGCCAGACGAGCCCGCATGACGCAGCCCCAGGTGTCCAAGCTCGAACTCGGTGGCACCGTCCCCACCCTTCCCCTGCTCGCCCGGCTCGCCGGCGCACTCGACGCGTCGCTCAACATCGCCCTCGACGGTGACACCTCCTCTGTCGCCTTCATCCCCCACGCCGCGTGAGGGCCACTGGTCCCAGTTCTGGTCTCGTTCAGCTCCGTCCGACGGCGTTCGGAACCCGGACCACCACCTGATTCATCGCAGGTCAGACCGGCTCTGGCTCGTGGCGCACGCAGTAGCGAACAGTGGGAAAGCGTGTTGGGGGCAACCCCTTACGAGTTCGAATCTCGTATCCTCCGCACCGCCTGAACAGGCAGAACGCAGACCCCGACCGCAGAGCGGTCGGGGTCTGCGTCTTGTGGTGGTCTCATTTCTGGTCTCATTTATTTACGGCAAATAGGGCATTTCGCTCGACCCTCTCACGGGTGATGTCGTGCGCACCGCCTGATCCGGTCGGCTTGGGTGCGACATCCTTGGGCTGTGCCGTGCGCGCGCGTCGGCGTGTTTTTGCTCGTGCGAGATGGGGTGGGCCGTCATCGGCAGGTCAGGTGGGTCGAGGCTGACGTCGTGGTTGGTGGGGCTGGACGTTCCGCGCTTGGAACGGGTGCTTGCGGCGCGTCCTGACGCGGTGTCGCCTCCGGAGCCGAGGTCGCTGGGGGAGTTGGCGGATCGCTTGCAGCATCCGGGGTCGGTGGCGCTGGCTCTGCCCCGGCTCGCGCGGCCTGCCCTGCAGGCGGCGGAGGCGCTGGCCGCGTCGGGGACGGCCCTGACGCGGGACGCGCTCGCGCGCCTGCTGGGAGTGGTGGACGCGGAGGCAGTCCGCGGGCTGGACGTGGCGCTGGAGATCCTGGCCGATCACGCGCTCGTCTGGCCGGACAGCGACGGGACGCTGTGTATGGCGTCGCCGTTGAGGCAGGCATGGGACGCGCCGTTGGGGCTGGACCCACCGCTGGAGCGGTTGCTGGCGGGGGTGACGTCGGAAGAGTTGCGCGGGACGCTGGTTTCAGTGGGCGTCAAGCCGCCCGGCAACAAACAGCAGCGGCTCGCGGCGCTGGTGGATCACCACAGTGACGCGGAGCGCGTCGTCGCTCTGGTCGCGCAGGCGCCAGCGGATACTCGCGAACTGCTCGAACGCCTGGCGAAGTCCGGGTCCCAGGGGCTGCGGTTCCAGGCGTTCGGCTCTCCGGGGCCAACCTCTGGGCGGGCGGCCCGGTGGGCTCTGGAACGGGGGCTACTCGTTCAGGACCGGTACCAGTACGGGCCGGCCCGGATGCCCGCTCAGGTGGCGATGGCTCTGCGCGGACCCGGCTGGCATGCACCGTTTGAACCCGTACCTCCCGCTGCGCGGACGCTGCCGGTCACCTCGGAGGAAGTGGAACGGGAAGCCGCGGCCGCGCTCACCGCGTTCGCCTCGCACGCGGCGTCCGTGTTGTCGGTGTGCGCGGCCAAGCCGCCCGCCCGGCTTAAGTCCGGTGGCGTCGGGGCACGCGAACTGTCGCGCCTCGGCAAAGCAGCGCGGTGTGACGAGACCGTCGTGCGCCTGGTGCTGGAGACGGCGTACGCGGCCGGGCTGCTGGCACGGGACGGGGATCTCGCGCCGTTGACCGACGCGTACGACCCCTGGTCCGAACTGGAGCCGGGAGAGCGGGTCCCGCTGCTGCTTCAGGCCTGGTGGACCATGGCGCTCACTCCTGCCCAGGCCCGCGACGAGGACGGCAAAACGCTTCCCGCGCTCGCCGGGACACCGCCTTGCAGCGGCTGCCTGCAGGCCAGGCATGGACTGGTCACCGCTGCGGCGGACCTCCCGGCCGGGCAGGGGGCGCGGCGTACCTCTGATCTGGGGTCGCTGGTTGCCTGGCACCGCCCGCTCGCTGATCAACTTCCGCAGGACGTGACGCCGTTCGCGACCGTCGTTCGGGAGGCGGAACTGCTCGGTGTCCTCGCCCGCGGCGCCCTGTCCGGCGTCGGGGCGGCCCTGCTGGCCGGTGACGGGACGGCCCTGTCGTCCACCTTGTGCCGGCTTCTGCCCGCAGCCACCGGGACGGTGCTCATCGGCGCTGACCTGACGGCCGTCGCCGCCGGGACCCCGAGCGCCGGGCTCGCCAGGCTCCTCGACTCCGTCGCCGACCGCGAGACTGGCGGTGCGGCATCGGTGTGGAGGTTCAGTGCCGGGACCATCCTCCGGGCCTTGGACACCGGGCGTACCGCTGACAGCATCGCCGAGGAACTGGCCGCCGCCGCTTCCGGGCCTCTGCCACAACCGCTGTCGTACCTGATCGCGGACACGGCACGGCGTCACGGGCGGGTCCGCGTCGCCCAAGGGGCCTGCGTGATCCACAGCGAGGACGCCGCGCTCCTGGCCGAGATCGCCGTGCACCGCAAGCTTGCCAAGCTCGGCCTGCGGCAACTGGCACCCACCGTGCTGACCAGCCGTACCCCTGCTGCCAAGACCCTCGCGGCGCTCCGGGCCGAGGGCTACGCACCCGTCGCCGAAGCCGCCGACGGCGCCGTACGCATCGAAAAGGAGGAACGGCTCCGGGCCGCCCCGCAGGTTCCCTCACCCCGCCGCGCGCCCAGCCGTGCTGGTTCACGGCTCCCGTCCGGCGCCGTCCGGCAGGCGAGCGGGGCCGACTGCCTGCGGGACCTGGCAGGCAGGCTGTGTGCCGCCCCTCCGACGAGCCCGGAACCCGACCCGGACAACGGAGTCCCCTTCGAGACCGACACCGAGGAGATCATCGCCGGATACGCCGAACGGCTGTCCCTCACCGACGTGCGCCAGCTCGCCCACGCCGTCGACACGGGTCAGGTGATCACCATCGAGTACGACGCCGCCTCCGGCGGTCACAGCGTGCGAAGCGTGAGCGAACTGGTCCTGGACCCGCCCTACCTCCACGCCTGGTGCCATCTCCGAGAGGACGAGCGCGTGTTCACGCTGTCCCGTATCGCGAGCGTCATGACCGCATTGCCCCTATGAGTGCGGGAACTCCTGCGCTTGGCGAGGTGGCAGGTTCTGAATACCGAGAGTATGGTTGATTGTATGGTGAGTAAGAAGGTGACGGTGACAATCCCTGAGGATCTTCTCGACGAGATCCGGACGGAGGCCGCTGAGCGCGGCCTGTCGGCATACGTCGCCGAGGCGCTGCGCGCCAAACGCGACCGGGACCGGCTCGTTGAGCTCGTCGGCTGGCTGGAGGATGAGCACGGTCCGGTTACCGAGGATGAACGCGCGGCGGCCCTGGATGAGTTGGACAGCCTCGACGCCGAGCACGACCGTCGCCGGACAGGCAGTGCCGGAGCGGCCGCGTGAAGAAGGGGCAGCAGGCGCACCAGTCCCCGCTTCGAGTCTTCGTACTCGGCTGCGAAGCACTGTCCCTGACCGTACGCGGCGATCGGAAGATGATCGCCTGGCTCGACCTCGCAGCCCGGGGCGAAGCCGAGGTGGTGACGTCCCCGATGACATTGGTCGAGGCGTACGACGGCCGGATCACCGAGCAGCGCTGGGACTGGGTGCTCTCCCGCCTCAAAGTCGCCGACATCGGAAAGGACGAAGCACGACAGGCCCGCCGGCTCCTGGCCGATGCCAAGTTGCACGGTCACAAGTACGCGATCGATGCGGTGCTCGCCGTCGTCGCGCGCCGACAGCAGGGCCAGGTCACCGTCTTCACCTCGGATGTCGACGATCTCGAGAAGCTGGTTCCGGACACGGTCGTCGTCAAGAAGGTATGACGCGGTCGTCCGGTCTCAGTTCTGGTCTCATTCGCCGCCGTCCGGTCCCGTTCGCAGGGTGCTTCCTCGATGCTTCCGCCGCAGGTCAGAACGCCCTCGCTTGCCTGTGAACCGCCTCGTGACCCGTTGGAAAGCGTGGTGGGGGCAACCCCCCACGAGTGCGCATCTCGTATCCTCCGCCAGTGCCTCACCGGGCACGACGTCGAAGGGCCCCTCACCCGGGGCCAGCGTGTGCTGGTCGACGGCGGCGGTCGAGCCGTCGGCGGCCACGCCGTCCGGTTCACGCACCGCGCCGGTGCCGACGTCACCGCCACCGCCGGCCCCGCAGTGCCGGGCGCGTCCGCAGCCTCGGCGCCGACGACGTCCTCGACTACACCGCCGTCCCCGTCCCCGTCACCGCCTCCGCGTCAGCGAACGGCACCTCCGGCCTGGTGCCCGACCTCCCCACCACCTCCGCGGCACCGACGCCGTCGCCGCCCCCCCGCGGACGGCGGCGTGTTCGTCACCGCCACCACGACGTCTGCAACCGAGGCCGACCGTGGCGTCACCGTCATCCGAATGGCGGTCCACCGACAGCCGGCCTCAGGTCTCCGACGTGCCTCGGCAACGTGGTCTTCGATGAAGCGGCAGTCTCCGGCCGGACCGGCTTGGCGGTCCGCCTCGCCGCCCGGCCGCTTGTCCCGGGAGAGATTACGGCGGTCCGGGCCATCGGAGGGGCGACGTGCGGACACAGTCGACGACTGGCAGCATGGGCCGTGGGAGGCGCGGCAGGCACCACACCACCTGTCGCCGTTGGCCGACTGCTTGGTACAGACGGTTCCCAGCAACAGGCAGGAATGCGGTCGCGGGCCAGTCACCGCGTTGGCCAAGCGGTCGGGCACGCCGGTGCCGGTAGGGGCCGGGCGCCTCGGCACGAGCCGCCGGAGCCGTTGCCCGGCCTTGCGGTTCTGCGGTTCCACCTGTCGGCGAAGTGACGACGGAGGCACGGTACGCCGACCGCGACAAGGAGGACCATGGAGCCACGCCCGCACTGGCTGTTCGGGGACCAACTCGGCCCGCACTTCCTCGACCCCCGTCACGGCGGCCCCGACGCACAGGCGCCGGTGATCATGATCGAGGCGCGCTCGGTGCTGCGCCGTCGCCGCTTCCACCGTGCCAAGGCGCATCTGGTGCTCTCGGCGATGCGACACCGAGCAGCAGAGCTCGGCGACCGGGTCACGTACATCCGGGCCGAGACGTACGCCGACGGACTGAGGCAGGCACTCCGGCAGATCCCCCGCCGGAGCGCGGCTCGTGACGCAGACGCGGGCAGCGCGCGGAAAGGTGGCCGCGTCGGCGGCCCGGTGACGGTCTGCCACCCCACCTCGCGCGCGGCATTGCATTTCGTCAGCGCGCTCGACGGCGTGGAGATCCTGCCGGCCAAGGGCTTCCTGGTGTCCCGCGAGGACTTCGGGGAGTGGGCGGGCCGCGACAGCGAGCAGAGCCTGCGGCTGGAGGGCTTCTACCGTTGGGCACGCAGACGGTGCGACCTGCTGATGGACGGTGAGGAGCCGGCCGGCGGCCGGTGGAACCTTGACGGCGACAACCGCGAGCCTCCGCCGCGCGGCCGGGACACCCTCGAAGTCCGGGGCCCCTGGCAACCCCGCGAGGACGCCATCGACGCCGAGGTCCGCCGCGACCTCGACTGCTGGGAACGCGACGGCCAGATGTCCTTCGTCGGCCGCGACGGCCCCCGCCGTTTCCCCGCCACCCGGCGCGAGGCACTGAGGGCGCTGCGCCGCTTCGTCTCCGACCGACTGCCGGACTTCGGCCGTTACGAGGACGCCATGCTCGCGGCCGACCCGGTGATGAGCCACAGCCTGCTGTCGTCGTCGCTCAACCTCGGCCTGCTCGACCCGGCCGAATGTGTCGAGCGCGCCGAACACTCCTACCGGTCCGGCGACGCGCCCCTGAACAGCGTCGAGGGCTTCGTGCGGCAGATCGCCGGCTGGCGCGAGTACGTATGGCATCTGTACTGGCACTTCGGCGAGGACTACCGGCACCGGAACGCGCTGCGCCACGACGCTGCGCTGCCCGACTGGTTCCTCGAGCTGGACGCCGACGCCGTCACCGCCAACTGCCTTTCCACCGTGCTGGCCCAGGTGCGGGATACCGGCTGGACCCACCACATCCCTCGGCTCATGGTGTTGGGCAGCCGCGCGCTCCAGGACGGCTGGGACCCGGCCGCCGTCACCGACTGGTTCCACCGCTGCTTCGTCGACGGCTACGACTGGGTCATGCTGCCCAATGTCGTCGGCATGTCCCAGTACGCCGACGGCGGCCTGATGACCACCAAGCCCTATACCTCCGGAGGCGCGTACATCAACAGGATGAGCGACCTGTGCGGACCGTGCGCCTACCGGCCCACCGACCGCACAGGCGACCATGCCTGCCCCTACACCGCGGGCTACTGGGCCTTCCTGCACCAGCACCGCGCCCGGCTGGCCGCCAACCACCGCACTGCCCAGGCCGTCCACGGCCTCGACCGGCTGAAGGACCTGTCCGAGCTCCTCGACCAGGTCGCTGAACGGGGAGACTCGGCTCCCTGATTCCTGGTCGCACGACATCGCGGGCAGGTGCGGGCTGGGGGTCCCGACCCGCCCGATCACCCGCGGTTGCAGCCGATCATCCGATCGAACCCGGCGCGGGAGCGGTCCGTACAGGTCCGCCGCACGCGAGCACCGTCCAGCCGATAGCCGGTGGGCCTCTCCGTCGCAGGTCATGACGCTCGCGGACCTACCTGGACAACCGGACGAGCGGGTGGAAGGCGTGCCCAGAGCAACCCCTCACGAGTTCGCATCTCGTACCATCCTCCGCCAGCGCCTCACCGGGCATGACGTCGATGGCCCGGCTGCGCAGCGGGGGCCAACGACGCATGGGGGCGCAAACTCTTTCTGCCTACAGGCTTGATCGCGCTGCGGTGCAGCCGTGTCCGGCTTCCCGTAGCGGCCGCTGCTCTTCATCGATGTGGACGGGCCGCTCATCCCCGTCTGGGTGAACAACGCGGGCACGGCCACGACGGTGCCGGTGGAGCACACCACCGATGAGGGCTTCGAGCGGCACTTCGCCGCCAACGCCGCGGCACCTTCGTCGCACTGCGCGAGGCGGCCCGGCGCATCCGCGACAACGGGCGCATCGTGTTGATCTCCTCCGCCCTGGCCGCGTCGCCGATGCCGGGTGCCGCGCTGCTCGCCGCGAGCAAGGCCGCGGGCGACCGGCTCGCGCGGACCCTGGCGTGGGAGTCGGGTCCGCGGTCCGTCATGGTCAACAGCGTGCTGCCCGGCCTGACCCACCGACGTACTGGCCACCGTGCCCGTGCCCGTGCACGTCGTCGCGCGCGACGAGGCCCGTACGCCGCCCGGGCGTCTCGGCGAGCCGGAGGGCATCGCCGGGATCGTCGGCTTCCTGGCCTTCCTGGCCTTCCTGGCGTCGGAGGCCGGTCGCTGGGTCACCGGGCAGAGCCCGCACGCGGCAGGAGGCATGATCTGACCGGCTCGCGGGCCGGCGCCCGTCCGGCAAATCCCGTCTGCTTGGCGGCGCCCGGCCCTGAAGGCGTTGCGGAATGGATCTGCGGTGAAGGGGCGGGCCCTCTCGGACCGTGCGCCAGGTGCGAACCACTCCCGCCGCCTCTTCCACGGCCCCGGCTTCCGGGTCAGGAGTCAGTAGGGTCGATTCGGCATTTGTGACAAGAAGGACACGGTCAACACCGCACTCCGCGAGGTGTTGGACAACCGACGGCGTGCCCTGGCGCTGACCCGGCTGCGGACGGTCGCGGACGAGGGCGGCTTCGACCTGGATTTTTTTGAGGACAAGAAAAACTACCGTCGGTGAGCGCGGCGCAGTTTCTGATCTACACCAGCGCCCTCGCCCGCTTCCTGCGGGGAGACGCCGGCCAGTACGGCTGGGATCGGGCGGCGGCAGCGGGACTCATCGCGACCTGCCCGGTGACGGAGCTGGAGTTCTTCTACAGCGCGCGTTCTGCTGAGGACCGGGCCCGAGGCATCGAGGACATGCGGCTGCTCTTCGGCCGGGTGCCGGTGGACGACCGGGCCTGCGATCGCGCCTGGCGGGTCCAGGAACTGCTGACCCGCAAGGGGCAGCACCGCAGCGCCGGCGCGGTGGACCTGGTGGTTGCGGCGACGGCGGAACTCCAGGGGCTGACCCTCCTCCATCGTGGCCGGGATTTCGACTGCATCGCCGCCGTCACTGGGCAACCCCTCCAGTGGTACGGCGCCGATCCCGGGAAATAGCCTGACAGCACGAACCTTGCGCGTGCTGTGTGAAGACCACTGGTCTCGGACCGTGTCCCATGTGGCGAGTCGGATGAGTCGTTCGTAGCAGCAGAGGGCAGCAGAGGGCAGCAGCGAGGCCCGGAAAGGCCAGGTAGTTGCGCGGGTAGCGTTCGTAGCGGTGGTGGAGTCGGCGGTAGCCGATCAGCCAGGACGTGTAGGTGGTCACGCCGGCGGGCGAGCCGTTGCCCGGCCCGCAGTCGGGCGCGCGCGATCAGGGAGGTACACCGGCGTGGTATCCGGAGTCCGGAGCGAACAGCCGTCGCCGGCACGTGCCGACGACGGCTGCTGACGCGTGACGCATACCGTGCATCCCGTGCATCCCGCGGGTCCCCGGTCCGCGTCGCCGGAGAGGCCCCGACGGGCCGCGCGAACGGGGTGAGCCGGAGAAATTCCCGCTGTTATGCGGAATACGTTTACGGGATGTCGAGGGTGATGCGTTCGGCGAGGTAGTCGTACCCGTCCTGAGGGCCGTCGCCGATGGTCACCCAGACCTGCTGGCCCTCGTGGAGTTTTGCGAATCCTGGCATCTCGATCGCCGCGAAACCGGCCCAGCAGCCGCCGGGAGCGGATGGGGAATCAATGACTCCCCATCCTTCGTCGTCGTGCCAGAAACGGACGACACCACGCTCGGGCATGAGGAACGCCGCCTTTCAGCAGGAAGTCGGCGAGCAGGGATACGCGGAAAGCTTGAAGTGGCCATAGTACTGCAGGGTGGCGACGCCTCCGCCGGGAACAGCCCAGGTGATGACGTCCGAATAGGCGATGCTGTTGTTGTCGTGCGCCGGGTTGTAGGTGCCGTGGAAGATGTACCGGCAGATGACACCGGGATGCGGGGCCTGCTTGGGCTTGGTGACGCCGTTGAGCGCCCAGATCTGGCCGGCCTCGTTGACGGTTCCCGCCGCGGTCGCGCAGGCCGTCGTGCTGAGGCGGTACGACCAGGAGGCTGTCGTGCCGCCGCACGCGTGCTGGACGGTGTAGGTGCCGTTGGCGTCGATGAAGGTGTTCGGTGTGCCGCAGGGCAGCACCTGCCCGGTGGGCTGGCCTGCGGGGATGACCGCGGCGGGGCTGGCGCCGAGGTCGGTCCGCTTCCCGTCGACCGTCAGGACGGAATGGAAGCCGGAGGCGGTGACCGGTGCGGCTGTCGGGCTGTCCGCGTGGGCTGCGGAGGAGAATCCGATCATCGTTCCCGCGGCGATCGCGGCGGACACGAGAATCGCGCGTGTTTTCATGGAGAACCCCACCCCTGAATACTATCGTTCCCAAATGACATGGCGTCTCAAAATACCTGCGACATCCGTGCATGTCAAACAGTTTCCCGTGGCCTGAACAATCGAACTTCCGCCTCGGGTGTTTCCTACCCGGCGTGCTTCTTGTCCGGCAGGAAACGGAATACATTCCGCGTGCCGCGTTCGTACCGCTGAGGCGGACGGTCGGGTCGTCCCCACGCTTTCTCGCCGTCCCGGAGGAACAGGCTCCGGGCGTGTGTGCTGAGGATTCGTCCCCGCGGCGGCTTCGGCCGCCTGCCGGAGCGCGGCGGTTCGGCGGGCGGGCGGGGGTGCGGGCCGCGGCCAACCGGAGGGGGGCCGCGACTCTGTTCCGGACGGGAGGGCTGCCCTGCCTGTTCAGACAGGCGCGGAGGAGACGAGATCGTCACTGCCCATCCGGCACGCATCGATGTGCGCCCGGGGCGCGAGCCGCTTTCCGGCTCTACGAGTTTTCGTCTCTACGAGGCCAGGTGCTGCCATACCGGGTGCCGCCGCGGGGCTACCAGGGGAGGGGTTCGGGGCGGCGACGCCACCACCGGCCGGGGTCATCCTCGCTGGGGACTTCCAGCCCAAGCTCCTTGTCGGGTTCCAGGTACCAGGCGGGATCAGGCACGGTCAGCTTGACGAACCGCCGGTCCACCGAGTCCCCAGCAGCCTCCAGCAACTCTGCCGCCTGCTGTGGAAGCTGCTGTTGCACGGCCTTCAACTCGTCTCGCGCCGAGAGGCGTTGCACGTACAGATCCGCCGGATACCAACCCGCGGGGGCCCAGTCGTCCGCCATCGTCTGTACGAGCTGTTCCCCTGCCCCCAAGGTCGTCGCGGCCGTCCAGTACAAGGAGCCGGATTCATCGGTTCGCCCCGTCCCCAGAGAGTCCAGAGATGTGGCGAAGCCATCCCTGACCGGGGCCGGCTTCCGCTGCTCGTACACGATCTCGGGAAGTCGGGTGACCTGGGCGTTCGGGAGGTCGGCCCCAGCGACCGCCCACTCCTGCCCGGGTACTTCCTGATGACGTGCTCCCAGGGGGCCGCGTGTGGTGCGGTCGGCGGGCGGGGCGGGTGCGTAGGTTGGGCTGATGGATCACCTTCCCTTGCCGCACCGGACTGACCAGGCCGGTCACACGGCGTCGCGGACGGACTCCGCAGGGGCTGTCTACGGGTCCCTGCTCGCTGCTTCCGTGATCGCCACCGCCGGCGCGGTCGGGGCACCTCGCCGCCTCCGGTCATCCTGCTGCTTGTATTCGATGGGCGACGATGCCTTGATCCTGCGATGAGTCCCGACGTTCCGGTACTCGATCTCACCGGCGTTGAGGAGGCCGACGAGAAAAGGCCTGGAGACGTTGAGTATGTCTGCGGCTTGCTGGGTTGTTAGCTCGGCGTCCGCTGGAACTACGGAGACGCCTCGGCCGGCTCCCAGGTGAGCAAGCATGCGGCCAGGAGTTCGACTGCCTCCCGAGGCAAGGTCAGCGTCTCCGGTTCGCCGTCTGCAACGGTGACCGTGACCTCGCGGTGATCCCGGTGCGCCTCCAGATAGCTGCGGACCTGCCTGAGAGCCTGGTTCGCGGAGTCGGTCTGCTCGGGGGAGATCGTCACCTGTGGCGGCCGTTCATGGCGGCGGTACCGGGACTCGGGCCGGCGACCGGTCAGAGCAGATCCGGATCCAAAGTGAGCCAGATGAGGTCGCAGATACGGATCTGCCGTTCGCCGGGATAGACGCTGTAGCTGAAGAAGACGCCTTCCCGGGGCACCGCCACGCTGTACCAGATGACATCGTCGATTTCCATCGGCAGTCCCGGCGGCGTCTTGCCCGACTCGACGGAATCGCCCACTTCGAGAGCCAGCGCGCGGAAGAAGAGGACCATCTGGTCGTGGAGTTCCCCGGATCCCGACGTTCCCATGGCATGCAGGACTTCGGCCGCTTTGAGTTCGGCGACGGCCTGCCAGCCGCGTGACACCGGCCTCACCGGTGATCGCCTACGAGCAGATCCGGCAGGCGTACCAGGTCACGGCCGGCGACCGTCCTGGTCAGACGGCGTTCACGGCCGGGCACCGCATCGAACATCGCCTCCATCCACCACACGTTCATCACGTCGTCGAGTTCCGGCCCCAGCGGCGCCTGCCAAAGCGCGGCGTGGAACACCTGTCGCTTCTCCTCACTGAGCGCGGCGCTGATCGCTTCGATCGTGCGGGGTAAGGGCTGGGTCCTCCTGCCCTCCCCGGAAGAGGCGGGGGATGTCATCACATGCGTCTCCATGGTGCGGATGCCTATGTCACGGCTCATCGTTTCCCACTTCACGCTAGCCATTCGTACGGCGGAGCGGAGTGTTTTCCCTTTCCCGAGCAGGAACGGACTCGGCGACGGTACCGTCCAGAGCACGTGTCCGAAGGCGCCGCGTTCCCCACCCAAAGGCGATCAACACCGTTGCCGTATGGGCATGCGGGCGTGATCGCGCGTTATGCGGTCACCACGCCCAGGAAGCGCAGCACCGCCAGGACGCGGCGGTGGTCGGCGTCGGCCTTGGGCAGGTCGAGCTTGGTGAAGATGCTGTTGATGTGCTTGGCGACCGCGCTCTCGCTCACCACCAGCTCGGCGGCGATGCCGGAGTTGGACCGGCCGCCCGCCATCAGTTCCAGCACCTCCCGCTCGCGCGGCGTCAGCCGGTCGAGCGGATCGCTGTGCCGGCGCACCAGCAGCTGCGCGACGACCTGCGGGTCGAGCGCGGTGCCGCCGGCCGCCACCCGGCGTACCGCCTCGGCGAACTCCTCGACGTCGGCGACGCGTTGCTTGAGCAGATAGCCGACGCCCGAGGTGTTGGCGGCGAGCAGCTCGGCGGCGTACCGCTCCTCCACGTACTGCGACAGCAGGAGCACGGCGGTACGCCGGTACTGGTGGCGGATCACCATCGCGGCGCGCACTCCCTCGTCGGTGAAGCCGGGCGGCATGCGCACGTCGACCACGGCGATGTCGGGCCGGTGCTCCTCGACGGCCGCCAGCAGCCCTTCCGCGTCGGCGACTTGCGCGCACATCTCGAAGCCGGCCGCCTCCAGCACCTTGACCACGCCGATGCGCAGCAAGAGGGAATCCTCGGCGATCACGGCGCGCACGGCAGCTCCACGGTGACGACGGTCGGGCCCCCGGCGGGGCTGCGGCAGGAGAACGTGCCGTCGACGGACGCGACGCGCTTGGCGAGCCCGGCGAGCCCGGTGCCGCCGGCCGCGAGATCCGCGCCGCCCGCTCCGTCGTCCGCGACGACCACCAGCAGTGTCTCCCCGATCCGTTCCACGGTCACGTCCGCCCGGGCCGCCTGGGCGTGTTTGACCACGTTCGTCAGGGCTTCGGAGACCACGAAGTACGCGACGGCCTCGACCGTGGGTGAGGGGCGCCGCGGCAGGTCCACCGCCACGCGCACCGGGATCGGGAGGCGGGCGGCGACCCCGGACAGCGCGGCGTCGAGGCCGCGGTCCTCAAGGACGGCCGGATGCAGGCCGCGCACCAGGTCGTTCAGCTCGGCGATCGCCTCCTTCGCCTCGCGGTGCGCCTCGTCGATCACCTTGCGGGCGTCCTCCGGCAGGTCGCCGAGGGTGGACCTGGCCAGGCCCAGGTTGACGGCGAGTGAGACGAGGCGCTGCTGTGCGCCGTCGTGCAGGTCGCGCTCGATCCGCCGCCGCTCGGCGTCGGCGGCGTCGAGCACGCCGGTCCGGCTCTCGGCGAGGTCGGCGACCCGGCGGGCGAGCTTCTCCGTGCGGCTGGGGCCGAGCAGGATCTCGGCCGCCCGGGTCTCCAGCCGCACCAGAGCGCCGGTCAGCCGGAGCCCGAGGAACAGCAGGGCGAGGCCGCCGGCGGTGATGTACACGGCCTGCGTGGTGTACCCGAGGTCGGTGACCCACCCCTGCGGGGGCAGTGCCCATATCCACACGTAGAGGGAGGCAGCCACGAGAGCGGCGGCCCAGACGGCGAGGACGGCGAGGTCCAGGAGGGCGAAGAGCGGACCCGCCACGGCGTGGTAGCAGACCTGCCGCCACAGGGCCCGGCCGGTCAGCCGGCGCACCGCCGACGTCCAGTTGCGTCCCGGCCCGCGTACGGCGGGGCGCGGGAGGTCCTTGCCGACGAGCGCCCGGTAGCGCCGCCGCTGCCCGACGGTCAGCAGGGGCGTCACCACGAGCGTGAGCAGCACGGGCAGCGCGATCACGAGGGGTATCACCAGGAGCGCGAGCAGCACGGGCAGCGCGGTCAGTGCCGGCACCCCCGCCATCGCGCCGGCCAGCCAGAGCCACAGTGGCACCGCGGCGAGGTGGAGCGGCAGGCCGGCGGCGACGAGCGCGGTCCGGTGTCCCGCCCCGCGGAACGGCCGGCCCAGCACCAGCCGCAGCCACGTCGTGAGTTGCATGCGTCAAACGGTAAGCCGCAGGCCATCCCCGTGCCATGACGCTCCCGCCCCGTTCGGGGGTGCACTTGTCTCCACCCCGGGTCGGAACCCTGCGTGACTGACGCGCCCTGGTGTGCCGCGGAGGGTGGAGCACGTGAAGGAGAGAGTCGGCGGGGAGCGGGGGAAGACGATGCGTCAACTGGTCTCGTGCGATGAGGAAGTGGCCGGTGCCGAGGGCTTCGACCGCACCGAGGTCATCCAGCTTCACGGACTTCACGAAGAGGCGGAGGAGCCGCGCCCGGCGCGGGGCATGCGGCGGGCCGGGTGGCTGCTGGTCGCCTGCGGGCTCACCCTGCTGCCGTGGCTGTACGTGCTGGCCACCGGCCTGCCGGCCACCGCGACCGCGGCGCACTGGCCGGTCGCCTGGGTCGGGCTCGACGCGCTGGAGGCGCTCGGCCTGATCGCCACCGGCCTCCTCGCCGCCCGCGGCGACCGGCGGCACGCCCTGGCAGCCGCCGCGACCGCGACGCTGCTCGTGGTGGACGCCTGGTTCGACACCACGACCGCGGCCCCGGGCGGCGACTTCGCCACCGCGGTCGCCATGGCGCTCGGCGCCGAGCTGCCGCTCGCCGCGCTGTGCGGCCGGCTGGCGCTGCGGACGCTGAGCCGGTCCGCGTGACGCCGACCGCCCGACCACGTACCACGGACCGAATCGATCCACCGGAGAACACCATGCACCGCATCACCACCGCCCCCGTCACCGTCCCCGTCGCCCCGATCCCGGCCCGGACCCGCTGGGCGGTCGCCGCAGGCGCGGGCGCCGCGTTGGCCGCCGCCTGGTGGCTGGGCGACACGGCGCCCTATCCGTACGCCCAGCGCGGCCTGCTCGACGTGCCGTTGCCGTTTCTGACCGCCGGCAGGACGGACGCCGTACTGCGGCCGCGACCGGGGGAGCGGATGCTGGAGATCGGCCCGGGGACCGGCCTGCAGTCGCTGCACGTAGCCCCGCAGCTCGGGCCGGAGGGACGGCTCGATGTGCTCGACATCCAGCAGGAGATGCTCGACCATGTGATGCGCCGCGCCGAGCGCCACAACCTGGCGACGATCACGCCCACCCGCTCGGACGCACGTGAACTGCCCTACGCCGATGGGACATTCGACGCCATATACGCCGTGACCGCACTCGGCGAGATCCCCGAGCCGGATCGGGTGCTGCGCGAGGCGGCACGGGTATTGGCACCAGGCGGGCGACTGGTGATCGGGGAGTTCTTCGACCGGCACTGGATCCCCTTCGGCCGGCTGCACCGGCTCGCCGGCGCCGCAGGCCTCCACCTGACCGAGCACCGCGGCCCAAGCCCGGCGTACCTCGCCCGCTTCCGACTCTGCGGAGCCGACACGCCCGTTCGCCGGGGCGAGCACCTCGCTGACGGCGACCGGGAAGGCGACGATGGGCAAGCCTGAGCACCACACGCGGGGACCGCGATCACTGGCCTGAGGACACGGCCCCTGAGTGGGCCGTTCCCCTGTCGGATTCAGCGATGCAGCCAGCTCAGCAGGGTCGTCGCCGTGAACACCGCGCCTGACGCCAGACAGACCGCGCGCAGGGTCGGCCGTCCGGGGCGTTCCTGGGGCTGGGGCGGCGGGGCCGGCGCCAGCAGCGCGTCTGCGAAGGCCTGTGCGGTCGGCGGTCGGTCCGCCGGTTCGACGGACATCGCGGTCCGCAGCAGCAGGGACACCCCCGGGGGCAGCTCCTGGCCGGCCGGAAGCGCGGGCAGCGTCGATGCGGCCGACTGGTCCGTCATCAGGGCCGTGGCGCGTCCGCCCGGGCCGAACGGCTTCTGTCCGGTCAGCAGTTCGTAAGCCACGACGGCCAGCGCGTACACGTCGGCCCTCCCGTCGAACCCGCCGGTCTGGAAGGCCTGTTCCGGCGCCATGTACGCGGGCGTGCCGGTGGTCACCGTCAGTCCGGACGCGTCGGCCATCTGCTTCGCGCTGCCCAGATCCGCCACCAGCACCGCGTCGGGCGCGGAGCCGGTGGCGAGCAGCAGGTTGGACGGCTTGACGTCGCGGTGCACCACGCCCGCCTCGTGCAGGACCTGGACCGCGTAGCCCGCCTCCGCGGCCAGCCGCAGCGCCTCCTGCGGGCCGCACCGCCCGACCCGGTCCGCCAGGGTGCCGCCGCGCACGTAGTCCATGACGAAGTAGGGCCGGTCCTCGTGCACCCCGACGTCGTGCACCCGGACCACCCGCGGGCTGGCGATCCGGCGCAGCAGCCTCGCCTCGGCCAGGAACCGCTCGCGCACATCGGCGTTGGCAGCCCAGTTCTCGGCCAGCACCTTCACCGCGATCTCGGTGTCGAGCTCCGGGTCGTAGGCCTTCCAGACCGTCGCGAAGGAGCCTGCTCCGAGCCGGTCCAGGAGGAGGTAACGGCCGAGCTTGCGCATGTGGCAGCATTCTGCCGGAATCGTCGGGGGTGGGAAACCCACGTTCGACGAGTGGGCCGCGACAGGGACAGGACGGGGGCTCCGGGTGTTCGAGGAAGGCGAGCTGGAACGGCTCGTGGCGGCTGCTCAAGCGGGGGACCCGGCGGCGGTGGAGTACCTGCTGGCCAAGCTCCGGCCGGTGGTGCTGCGGCGCTGCTCCCGCTTCCTGCCGCACCACGCCGACGCCGAGGAGGCCGCGCAGGACGCGCTGCTCTCCATCAGCACGCACCTGGGCGAGTACGGCGGCCGCGGCTCCTTCCTGGGCTGGGTGACGGTGATCGCGTCCAATGCCGCCCGGTCCACCTACCGCTCGATGCGCCGGCGTGCCGAGGACAGCCACGCCGACCTGCCCGAATCCGTGGACCCGCGGAGCACCAGCGTCATAGCCGGGACCCGGCTCGACCTGATGGAGGCGCTGACCGCTCTGGAGCAGCAGCACCCCACCTTGGTGGAGTCCTTCGTGCTGCGCGACCTGGGCGACCTGACCTACATCCAGGTGGCCGAGGTGCTGGACGTCCCGTTGGGCACCGTCAAGGACCGTATCCACCAGGCGCGGCGCTTCATGCGCGAGCGATTGGCCGGCGGTCTGTGAACGGCGGTCCCGCGTCGGGGGGCGGCCGCGCCGCCGTCCGGCCCCGATCCGCCGTCGCCGCCCTGGTGGCGGCCGCCGCGTGCGGCCTGGCGACCGGCCGGTTCGTCCTGCCACCGCCCCACGGCACCGCGCACCCGGCAGCGCGTTCGGCTCCGGCGACCGACGGCGCTTCCGCTCTCGCGACGGCCGGTGCGTCCGCCCCGGCACCTGCGCCCTCGGCCTCCGGCTCCGCCCCGCCGAAGGCCGCCACCGGGCCGGTGACGACCGCCGACCTGCTTGACCCCGCGGCGTTCGGCGCGGTCGGCATCACTGCGCAGATCCATGCCAGGGACCGCTTCGGCGACGGCGCGTACGCCAACTCGGCCTGCGCCGGCGAGAAGACGCTCACCCAGACGCTGGGCGGGCCCGGCGCCCACTTCCGCGGACTGATGACCAGCACCCACGCTGATGCGGACGACCCCACCGTGGCCGTGGACCGCGCCGACCAGGTCGCCCGCGAGGTCGCCGCCGAGGCCCTGAGCCCCGCCCTGGCGCGGAACTTCACCGAGCGCCTGTTGCTCGAGGAGGTGCCCTGCCAGGACGAACCTCCCGGCCACTGGGTCTACGGCAGGACCACGACGGTGGAACTCGCCCCCGACCTCAGCGCGAGCTGGATGGGCAGCTACCAGGGGTCCCTCAACACCAGCGGAACGGCGCCCGAGGGCAAGGAGCCCTGCGGCGGCATCGCCGTGCTGCGCAGCGGCAACCACTACGGGGTGCTGGAGGTCGACGCCTGCCTGGGCACGGCCGCGATGTCCCGCATCGTCAGGACCGCTCTGTCACAGCTGTGAAACAGCGGGTCAGGGCTCCAACTTTCCCTTTCCCGGCGTCATCTCCCCGGTTGTACGAGGACGCAGCAGGCGTCCCGACCAGCAGGGGGACCAGATGACCGAGAACCAGGCCGTCCAGCAGAAGCCCGTTCGCCGCAAGCGTGTCGCCGCCGCGGCCTGCTTCACCGCCGCACTGATCACGGTCGGCGTCGTGGGCGTCCAGCCGGCCACCGCCGACGGGGCCGCGCACGACGCCGCGCACCGCACCGCGGTCGCCGCCCGCCCTGTCACCGCCCAGCCGGCTGCGGTCGCGGTCGCCGTGCCCGGACTCGGCTCCGCCGCCCTCGTCCAGAGCGAGGACTTCTTCCAGCAGGGCCTCGGTCCGGTCGGCGCGACCGTGTCGCTGGCCGGGAGCCAGGGGCTCTCGGCGTGCTCGGGCGAGGAGACGATGCACGGCCTGACCAAGGGCAAGGCCACCGCGTACGCGTCGGTGACCTGGACCTTCGACACCCGAGGGCTGCTGGTCGAGTCGGCCGCGAGTGCTGCCACCAGCAGCTCGGCGAGCACCTACCAGAAGCAGCTCGACGCGCTGGTGCGGGACTGCCAGGACGAGCCGGCCGGCCACTGGCACTACGGCGCGGCGCACACCCTCTCCGTCAACGGCGGTACCGGCCACTGGTACCCGTCCTACAGCGGCGACGGCACCGTCGCCGGCGGCGTCGCGGTCCTTCGCAGCGGCACCAGGGTCGCCATCGTCGAGCTCACCGGCCAGCCCACAGACGCCCCGAGCTACGTCAAAGGCATCGCCACCGCAGCCCTGAACCGCCTCCCCTCCTGACACGGCGGCCCCGCCCTGCCCGCGCCACCGGGCGGAACCGGGCCCAGTCGTCGAAGAGACGCGCACGCCCCGGGAGCCGTGCACCCGAGTACCACCATGATCACGCGGGATGCACACACCCATGCGGCCCGGCGAGAGCAGAAGGCCTACGAGTCGCCGCCCGTTTCCCTGGGGCCGCGGGCGGCGATGACCGCTGTCCCGGCGGCGAAGGCCAGGCCGGCGCACAGCCACGCCCCCAGATCGTGCGCAGGTCGGGCCGGCCACATCCACGGGGTCTGCCAGTCCTCCATGAGCGCGAACTCGGCCACCACGGTGTAGGCGAGCGGGCCGGTCCAGGCGAGGGCGCCGCCGACGGCGGCGGCGGTGATCAGCCCGGCACCGGCAAGCCCGGCGACGTCGCGCAGCATCTCGAACCAGCCGCCCGGCAGCCGCCCGGCCACGGCGCCGAGCACCAGGGCGCCGACGGCGGCTGCGCTCAGCAACAGGGCAGCGCCGAGCCGCAGCAGCGGCAGCAGGCGGCCGGTCGTTCGCTCGCTCTCGCCGAACGGGTTGCGGGCGGCGACGGCCACGACGGACGCGGCCCCGTCCTCGATCAGCAGCAATATCTGCTGGTCGGCGGCGTGGTCGTCGCCCCGTATCCAGTGCGTGTGCAGCACGATCCACAGCAGCGCGGCGCAGCAGGCCAGTACGGTGAGCGCTCCCGGGACCTGGCGGCTCATCAGGTGCAGCCGTGTCAGCCGAGGGCCCGTCCGCCGCGGCCCGGCCAGGTCGGCCTCGGGGATCGTACGGGTCACGGCAGTTGCTCCAGGGCGACGCTGCCGTCGCGTAGTCCGGCGAGGTGGGCGGTCAGCCAGGCGTGCCGGTCGGCCGCGGACAGCGCGGCGAATCGGCCGCCCGCGGCATACGCCGGGGTTCCGGGCCGGGGCAGCAGGGCAGCCAGCGTCCCGTCGGTTCGGGAGTAGACCGCCAAGGTGCCCAGCGGTATCCCGACCGCCCGCAGCAGCCCGTCCGAGACCGCCTGCTGCGCCGGGTCGGTGTGGCCGACGAGATGGTCGACGACCACGCCGGCGACCGGGGGCAGCACCTCCGCGGCGAGCCGGGGGACGCTGGTCCACATCTGCTGGGAGGTGCAGCAGCGGTCGCGGGGCGCCTTTCCTGAGGGGCCGGGTCCGATCCACACCGCGCCGTCGTAGCCGATGTCGAGGGCCAGACGGACCACAGGCGGCGTACCGCTGACGGTCGCCGTGGCGAGCGGTGCGTGCTGCCCGGACAACGCGACCTGGTCGACGCGCACGGGCGCGCCCGGCAGCCCGGCCACCTCACGCAGCAGCGGATCCAGGGCCGCGGACACGGTCGGCAGGTACGCCCGGTAGACGGGATTGAGGCAGACCCGGATCGCGGAGCCGCCGCACACCGGCGTGTAGGCGAGGGGACGGTCGTCGGCCGCGTCGTGCAGGGCGGGTACGACCACGCCGTTCGCCTCCACCCGGGCGGTCCCGACCAGGGCGGTCCCGGTTGCGGACGAAGCGAGGCCGACGGCGACGACGGCCGCCGCGAGGCGACGCGCCAGGGGTCCGCCGCAGACGGCCTGCACCCCCAGCACGCCGAGCGCGGCGACGGTCAGGCCGCCGAAGAAGAGCAGTTGCGTGAGGGAGAGGTCGGGCAGGTAGGGATGGAAGACACCCGCGTCGGCCCGGGGCGGAGCCTGCGAGTACGCGGGCGAGGTCACCGGTGAGAGCAGGGCGTACCGGCCGCCGCTGCCGCTGCGCAGGGTCTGGCGCAGCACAAGGGCGGTGACGATCGCCGCCAGCGGCGCGGTGAACCGGCTCGGGATCAGCACTCCGGCGGCGAACCCCAAGGCGCTGAACGCCGCCAGCGCGACGGCGCCCACCACAACCGGCCACCACAGCGGGCGGCCGGCGGCGCCCTGCCAGGCGATCGCCCCGTACAGGAAGCCCACGCAGGCCAGGTAGGCCCCCAGTGCCCAGCCGGCGGTCGCCGCCCAGGTGGCAAGTCGGCCCGCCCAGCGTGGCAGAGGGGTGATGTCCACCTGCTCCCCGATACCGCGTCTTCGGTCGCGGCCCCCGACCCAGGCAGCCGCCCCCACAACGAAGGGAGCGAAGTCGTCGAGGGCCGCGCCCCGGCGCAGGATCAGCGTGCGTGAGCTCCACAGCGGCGGCAGTGCCATGCTGCCCCGATAGGTGTCCAGCCAGAAGGCCAGCAGTGCCAGCGGCACCATCCACATCATCGTGCAGCGGCGCAGTTCCAGTCGCAGCAGCCGGACAGCGGAGAGTGTGAACACCTCCGGGACCCTCGGGCTCAGCGGTCGCCTGGCGCCGCGCGCCGGGACCGTGCCGGCGCTCATGCGCGCGCCGCCGCGAGGACCGCGCTGTAACCGCGCTCCAGCGGTGCGTCGCCGGTGCCGTGTCCCGCACCGCGGGCGACGAGCTCGTCGGGGGTGCCCTGGAAGGCGATCCTTCCCTGGTGCATGAGGGCGACCTCGGCACAGGCGGCGCCCACGTCCTCGACCAGGTGGGTGCTGACCACGACAGTCGAGCGCTGCCCCAACTCCCGTACCAGGGAACGGAACTCAACGCGCTGCTCGGGGTCGAGCCCGGCCGTCGGCTCGTCGAAGAGCAGGAGTTCCGGCTCATTGACGATGGCCTGTGCGATCCCGGCCCGTCGCAGCATCCCTCCGGACAGGGTGCGCAGTTTCGCCTTGGCCTTGTCGCCCAGGCCGACCCGCTCCACGGCAGCGGCGACCGCCCGGGGCACCTGGCGCGGCGGCATCTCCTTGAGCAGCGCGAAGTACTCGACGAACTCCACCACGGTGAACCCGGGGTAGTAGCCCAGGTTCTGCGGCAAATAGCCGAGCTTACGCCGGATCTCCCTGCGCGGTCCGTGCCCGGCCGGATCCTGCTCCAGCAGGCGCATGCTGCCCGAACTCGGCCGGATGACCGTGGCCAGCATCCGCAGCAGCGAGGTCTTGCCCGCGCCGTTGGGGCCGAGCAGGCCGAACACGCCCGTCCCCGTGGTCAGGTCCACGCAGTCCACCGCCCGGGTGCGGCCGAACCGTCTGGTCAGATCCGTGATCTCGATGTTCACCGGGTTCCCTTCGTTGTCCTGGTGGTGTGCAGTACGGCGACGGCGACGCAGCAGGCAGCGACGGCCAGATAGGGCAGTACGAGGGCGGACCGGGTGATGGCGGCGGCCACCTGTCCGGTGGCGGACTGGCTCCCGACCACGGTGATGGTCCATACGGACAGAGCGGCGGCGACCCCGCTGTTCGCCGACTCGGCCACTGTGGCCACGGCAAGGGCGAGCGCCGACACGGCGGCCATCGGCACCAGCCAGCCGAAGGCGATGCCCGCCGCGGTGGCCGACACCGCCGAGGCGGCCAAGGCCAGCAGGGCGTTGACCGCGAATACCGCGAGGACCCGGGCCAGCAGAACCATCCGATCGCTGACCGCCATCGTGCGCGACAGCTCCCAGGCCGGGTCGAGACCTGGGCCGTACGAGTAGGCGACGGCGGCCCCGGTCAACGCGGGTGCGGCCAGCGCCACCACCGGCTGCCCGGTTCCGGCGGTTGCCACGGCCCCGGCGGCGAACACCACGACTGTGGCGAGCAGCCACGGCAGCAGCAGCGACGGCGTGGTCAGCAGCGCCCGGGCCAGACCGGGCGAGCGCAGCAGACGGGCGGCCAGGCGCTCGACCCGGCCCGGCTCTCGGTGCCACACCCGGGCGGCCACGCCCAGCCACACCCGATCCAGGTCGACGCCGCCCCGATCCACGACGTCCGGAGTACTATCGCCAGGACTCGCGGCGTCCGAGGCCACGCCGTCAAGACCGTCGGGGGCCGTACCACCCGTACCCGTACCGTGCGCGTCACGCGGCGCCTCCCTCACAGCCCCTCCTCCTGTGTCGCACGCCCGACCAGCGCCGTCCTCATCAGCCGCCGCACCCGGTGGGCCCGGCTCTTGACCGTGCCCTGGGGCACGCCCATCAGCTCCGCCACCTGCGCGACCGGCTGATCCTCCACGTACAGCAGCCGCCAGACCTCCCGCTCGGGGCTGCCCTGCGGGCCGAGCACCGCCAGGGCGGCGGCCAGGTCGCTCCGCGCCATCACGGCCTCCACCGGGTCCCTGGCGGCAGCCCGTCCCGCCGTCGCCAGGGCGCCGTCGAGAGCGGTGTCGTCGAGAGCGGCGGTGTCGACCGGGCTCGCGTCACGGGCATGGCGGCGCAGCCACCCGGCTGCCTGCCGACGGGCTATCACCCAAAGCCAGCCGCCCGCCGATCCCTGCGGACGGTAGTCCCGCGCACTGCGCCAGACCGCCAGGAACGTCTCTTGCAGCACGTCCTCGACGTCCCGGGCCGGCAGCGCCGTGCGGAGCCGCGCCGCCAGCCACGGCGCATGCCGGCCGAACAGCTCGCGGAGCGCACTCTCGTCGCCGCCGGCCAGGCGGGCGATCAGCTCGTCGTCGTCCATCACTCCCCCTATTGCGGCACAACGGGGTTGGGTTCACGAGAGGCCGGGACTTTCCAGGAATCAGGCGGGCGCCGGACACGGCAGTCATCGGTCGGCCGACTGCGCCACAGCCGGTTCCGCAGGGTTGCGCCTGGGCCTCGTTCGCTGTGCCGCCCGGACGGTCGCCCGGCCGTGCCGGGAACAGCCGGTCCGGCCGGCGCGGTTGCATTGGCCGAGGGAGCGGCGCCGCACGGGCGGGGAAGACGGAGGCCGCAGGGTCGCCCGTCTCGCCGGGCCCTGCCCCGGCATCGTGGTAAGCACGCTACGCGCTTCGGACCAAGACGTATCTCCGCAGGAGGACTGTTTCATGACTGACCGGCCCTTGACGCTCATGGCAGTACACGCCCACCCCGACGACGAGGCCACCGGAACCGGCGGAATCCTCGCGCGGTACGCGGCGGAGGGCATCCGCACGGTTCTCGTGACGTGTACCGACGGCGGTTGCGGTGACGGACCGGAGGGCGTGAAGCCCGGCGACCCCGGGCACGATCCGGCAGCGGTCACCGCGATGCGCCGTCAGGAACTCCAGGCCAGCTGTGACGTCCTGAAGATCAGCGATCTGGAGATGCTGGACTACGCCGACTCGGGAATGATGGGCTGGCCGAGCAACGACGCCCCCGGGGCCTTCTGGCAGACCCCGGTCGAGGAAGGCGCCGCCCGACTGGCTGAGCTCATGCGGCACTACCGACCTGATGTGGTCGTCACCTACGACGAGAACGGCTTCTACGGCCATCCCGACCACATCCAGGCCCACCGCATCACGATGGCGGCGCTGGAGATGACCACGCTGACACCGAAGGTGTACTGGACCACAGCGCCCCGCTCGATGATGCAGCGGTTCGGCGAGGTCATGCGGGAGTTCGCTGAGGACATGCCCGAACCGGATCCTGCCGAGGCCGCCGCGATGGCCAAGATCGGCCTCCCCGACGACGAGATCACCACGTGGGTGGACGCCACCGCGTTCAGCGGCCAGAAGTTCGACGCGCTGGCCGCGCACGCCAGCCAGGGCGAGAACATCTTCTTCCTCAAGATGGGCAAGGAGCGGTTCGGCGAGTTGATGGGCGTGGAGACCTTCGTACGTGTCCGGGACACCACCGGCGCGGCCGTACCCGAGAACGACCTCTTCGCCGGCCTGCGCTGATCCCTCCTCGCCGGCGATTGGCCGGAGTGGTCCGGTCCACCGCGGGCCGGAGCGGCCTCATCCACCGGCGGGGAAACTTCGTACCCGACGGGACCGCGCCTTCTGTGGGCAGTCCGGCAGTCCTCAGAGACGGGTAGCCGCCCGGACGAGGGCGGCGACCGCTCGGGAGCGGCTGTGGGGCGGCCACGCGATCACCGTGGTCACCGTCGGTGCGTCGGCTACGGGGACGGCGACGAGGCCGTTCCTCAGCTGGGGGCGCACCGACTCGGGCAGGATCGCCGACGCACGGCCGAGCGCGACCAGTTGGAGCAGTTGCGTGTGGTTGTGCACCGGCGGGCCGGCACCGTCCGGGAAGGTGCCGTCGAGGTTCGGCCAGCGGGGCATGGGCAGACCGGGCAGTGCGGCGACGTCGGACATCCGCACATGGGTCCGGCCGGTGAGGGGGTGACCGGCCGGAAGGACCACGACCTGACCCTCCGCGTGCAGATCCTCCGTGTCGAGCCCGGCCGTCGAGTCGAACGGCCGGTGCAGCAGCGCCACATCGGCCCGCCCGTCCCGCAGCAGCCGCTCCTGCTCGCCGATCCCGCACAGCACCACGTCGACGGCGACCGCACCGGGCTCGGCCGCGTAGGCGTCGAGCAGTTTCGCCAGTAGCTCGCCCGTCGCTCCGGCCTTCGTGACGAGGACCACGCCGGGTCGGCCGGTCGGCGCGAGGGCGGCGCGGCGGGTTCTGCGCTCGGCGGCGTCGATCGCGTCGAGGGCCGCCTGCCCCTCCCGCAGCAGCACCGACCCGGCGTCGGTCAGGGTGACACCGCGGCTGCCGCGTTCCAGCAGCGCGGCCCCGAGCCGGCGTTCGAGTTGCTGGATCGCCCGCGACAGCGGAGGCTGGGCGATCCCGAGCCGCTGCGCCGCCCGCCCGAAGTGCAACTCCTCGGCGACGGCGACGAAGTACCGCAGCTCCCTCGTCTCCATGCCGCCAAGTTACCTGACCCCGCCTCGGCGCCGGCGGAAACGACGGCAGTGAGCTGGTCCGATACCGGGGAGGTATCGCCGCTTACCCAGATGGTGTTGGCCGCGTCGCGGGGGTGCGGGACACGATGGACCGCATGAGCGGACAGACGATCGCGCTGGTCACCGGCGCGAACAAGGGAATCGGGTACGAGATCGCGGTGGGCCTGGGCGCTCTCGGCTGGAGCGTCGGCGTCGGCGCCCGGGACGGGGCACGCCGGGAAGCCGCCGTACAGAAACTGCGGGCGGGCGGCGCTGACGCGTTCGGCGTGCCGCTCGACGTGACGGACGACGCGAGCGTGGCGGCCGCCGCCCGGCTGGTGGAGGAGCGGGCCGGCCGCCTCGACGTCCTGGTCAACAACGCCGGAGTGACCGGCGGCATGCCGCAGACGCCCACCACGGTCGACCCCTCGACCGTACGGACGGCCGTGGAGACCAACGTGATCGGCGTCATCCGTGTCACCAACGCGCTGCTGCCGCTGCTGCGCCGTTCCGCCTCGCCGCGGATCGTCAACATGTCCAGCAGCGTCGGGTCGCTCACCAAGCAGAGCGCTTCCGGCGAGGAGACAGGGCCGATCTCCGCGGCGTACGCACCGTCGAAGACGTTCCTCAACGCTGTGACCGTCCAGTACGCCAAGGAGCTGCGGGACACGAACATCCTGATCAACGCCGCCTGCCCCGGCTACTGCGCGACCGACCTCAACGGCCTCCGCGGCGTGCGCACCCCCGAACAGGGCGCGGCGATCGCGATTCGGCTCGCGTCCCTCCCCGACGACGGCCCGACCGGCGCGTTCTTCGACGATGACGGGGTGGTGCCGTGGTGACCTCGGGCGCATGGTGTGTGCGATGATCCGGCGGGCGCAGGATGGAGGCGGGACCTCCTGCGCGGACGGGGGAGTCGATTCCGCCGTGATCCCTGGGGGGACTCATCAGAACTCGTAAGGCAGCCGTGTTCGGCGCCGCGTTCCTGGCCGGACTCGCCGTTCCCGTGATCGGGACGGCGAGTGCGCATGCCATGGGCACCGACCTCTATGTCAACAACAGCTCCGTGTCGCACTGCACGAACTCGGGAAGCGGCACGAAGACCGCCCCGTACTGCAGCGTTCAGGCAGCGGCCGACGCCGCTGTGCCCGGTCAGACGGTGCACGTCGCGGTGGGCGACTACCGCGAGCACCTCACGCTGACCCGGTCGGGCACCACCGCGGCACCCATCACCTTCATCGGGGCCACCAGCGACGACGGCTCGGCGGTGGTCGGCATGTCCGACGCGGGCCACCCCGGGCACGGGCTGCTGGTCTCCGGCGCGCAGCACATCCGCATCAAGGGCTTCCAGTTCGTCTCCGACGAGGACGAGCCCGCCCTGTTCGACCACGCCACCGACGTCTCGGTCATCGGCTCCTTCCCCTGGGGCGGGGGAGCCGG
The DNA here is from genome assembly GCF_900142575.1 of Actinacidiphila paucisporea. Lineage (GTDB taxonomy): Bacteria > Actinomycetota > Actinomycetes > Streptomycetales > Streptomycetaceae > Actinacidiphila > Actinacidiphila paucisporea. Next base: position 333,197 of record NZ_FRBI01000003.1, on the reverse strand, counting down.
CACCGCCGCCGTTCGCGTCGGGACAGGGTCGGACCGGGTGACCTTCGGTGGTTCCGAACTCAATCCCATAGGCCCCGCCGTCGTCATCGAGCAGGGCGCGAGCAACACCGTCGTCACCACGAACGACATCATCTCGAACTCCGGCGGCAGCGACCCCCAGATCGTGGCCACGGGGGCGCCCGGCACCACCGTGGTCGGCAACACCATCTCCAGCAACTGCGGTGGGGGCGTCATCCTCGACGGAGCCTCGACGGGCGCGGTGGTCGAGAACAACGTCATCGACACCGGCGATGACTCGGACTACCCGACCCTGCGCTGCCCCGCCGGATCGAAGGACACCGGTATTTCGGTCTCGGCGCAGGCCGCCGCGGACACCAGGGTGGACTACAACGTCGTCAGCCCGACCAGCGGCGGCCCGGCCTACGCGTGGGCCGGTACGCCGTACACCACCCGGCCGGCGTTCACGGCCGCCTCGGGGCAGGGCGCCCACGACTTCGTCTCGGACCCCACCATCCCCTGGAAGGGCACCGCTCCCAGGACCGCGGCCTGGGTGGACTCGGCCGACGAGAACGCGCCGGGCCTGCTCGACGCCGACGCATGGGGCTGGCCGGCCCAGGACGACCCGCTCGTGCCCAACACCGGCACGGGCTCCGGGTTCCGCGACCGCGGCGCCGAGGAGTACCAGGACTTCGGCAGTGTGTTCACGCCCACCGGACCCACCCGGGTGCTCGACACCCGCGACGGCACGGGCACGGGAGGGACGGCCGCGCCGCTGCGGATCGGCGGCACGGTCAACCTGAAGCTCTCGGACATCACGGGGGTGCCGGCCACCGGCGTCACGGCGGTGACGATGAACGTCACCGTCACCCGGCCGACCAGCTCCGGCGTACTGACGGTGTACCCGCACGACCAGGCCAAGCCGATCGCGTCCAACCTCAACTGGGCGGCCGGCCGGACCGTCGCCAACCTGGTGACGGTGCCGGTCGGCGCGGACGGCACCGTGTCGTTCTCCGCCAACGGCGTCGCCGGCACCGTGGACGTCGTCGCCGACCTGGCCGGCTACTACAGCGCCAAGGGCAGCCCGTTCAGCCCCGCCGGTCCCACCCGGCTGCTCGACACCCGGAAGGGCATCGGCACGGCGCGGGCCCCGGTCACGCTGGGGCACACCGTCGACCTCCAGGTGGCCGGCGTCGGCGGCGTCCCCTCCACCGGCGTCACGGCGGTCACCTTGAACGTCACGGTCGCGGACACCACCAGCGGCGGCGTGCTGACCGTCTACCCGCACGGCCAGACCCCGCCGACCGCGTCCAACGTCAACTGGACCGCGGGCGCCGTCGTGCCCAATGTCGTGACCGTCCCGGTCGTCGACGGCAAGGTCTCCTTCTTCGTGCACGGCGGCACCGGCAAGGCCGACGTCATCGCCGACCTGGCCGGCTACTACGGAGCCAGCGGCAAGAACTCCTACCGGGCTGAAGGCCCCTGGCGCCTGATGGACACCCGCAAGGACACCTACCTCGACGAGGGCATGACGCTGCGCAAGGCCGGGGTCGTCCCGCAGGGCGGGGACCTGACCGTCCCGATGGGGCCCGTACCGATGTCGGCGGTCGTGCTGAACGTCACCGTCACCGCACCCACCGCCGCGGGCGTGCTCACCGCCTACCCCAGCGGCACGCCCCGCCCCGCGACCTCGAACCTCAACTGGGTCAAGGGGCAGACAGTGGCCAACCAGGTGATCGTGCCGGTGGGCAAGGACGGCAAGGTCGTCTTCCACAACGGCAGTTCGGGCACCGTGCACATCGTGATCGACTACTTCGGCCGGCAGAGCATCTGACGCCAGGCGGTCACGAACCGCGAAGGAGCGGCCCGCCCACCGAGCGGTGGGCGGGCCGCTCCTTCGCGGGAGCTCGGTGCCGGTCGGCGTCAGTTCTCCGTGACGCGGCTCCAGGTGAACGGGCCGAAGGAGGTGGCCGTCGTCAGGCGGTGGGCGCCCGGGGTGACGGTCAGCTTCAGCCATTCCAGCGGGGTGGTGCTGCCGTGCACGACGATGCGGTGGAAGTTCGTGACGTCGTACGACGGGTGGCTGTTCCAGGCGTCGTAGGCGCAGACGTCCGCGTCGCCCGTGCAGGGCGCGCCCTGGGCGAGCGGGTCGTCCGAGCGGTAGACGTGCGAGTCGCCGACCAGCAGCAGCACCGGCTTGCCGAAGGCGGTGGTGTGCCTGGCCAGGCTGGACACGACCGGCTCGTAGTTCGCCACGTGGGCGGCGGGCTTGCCGTCCAGGTCCCACATGTCGGCCTGGGTCGCGACCACGACGCTGGACACGCCGCCGACCTTGGCGAGCGCGAAGGCGGTGTCCAGCCAGCGCACGTCGGCCGCGGTGCGGTGGGCGGCCTCGTCGAGCTGCTGCTGCGAGGCGGTCGGCGCGCCGTACCAGGGGTCGGCGTCGTTGTTGGAGCCGCCGGGCACGTCGACGGTCACGAACAGGGTGCCGTTCTTGACCCACAGCACGTTCTCCACGTACCGGGCGTCCTCGGGGTGTGCCCGGTCGGGCACCTGCGCCTGCGACAGCACGCGCAGCGTCCCGCTGCCGAGGGTGTGGCCCGGCTTGGGGAAGAAGGACTGGCGGACCAGGTCCAGGTTCGCGACCGGGTTGCCGGAGGCGTGGTCCACGGGCTTGCCGGTGGCCGGGTCGAGCACGGGGTCGATCTGCCCGGTGGCCGGGTTGTACGTGCCGCCGCCCTCCGCGACCTTGTGGCAGTCGGCCCACTCGTTGTCGCCGGGGGTGTAGACCAGCGGATCGGCGAAGGTCTTCCACAGGGCGGCGACGGACCGGTCGTACGCGGCGGTGCAGTACTGCTTGCCGGAATGGATGTCACCGACATGGATCACGCCGCTGACGTCCGGGTCCGCGTTGACGTTGGCAATGAACGCCGGCGTCGCGTCGAACTCGGAGGTGTCGGTCGGGGAGGTGCCGTACGGAGCGTCGCCGTACACGGCGAGCGTGAACGGCGCCCGGGTCCCGTGCCCGAAGTCGCTCGCGTCGGCCGTCGTGGCGGCTGGTATGACGCTGAGCGCGAGGGCCACGCCCACGGCCGCGAAGGACCTTCTTTTCACTGTGTCTCCTCGATGAGTTCGACCCGTGCCGCAGCAGCGTGCGTGCGGCGCACGTCCCGTCGGGAACGGACAGGTGAACGGACATCCAATGCGAGGTTTACGTGTGTTGACCCGTGCGGTCGGCGGTCGCCGCGGGTCTGGCCGCAGTCGCAGGTTCGCAAGTCACGCCCGCGGCACGCCGGATGGGTTCGCTCGTCGGCCGGGGTTGACCCTCGACCCGCGTGCAGGCAGGCCACGGAGTCCGGCGAGCAGGCGCCGGGTCAGAACCGGGCGATCTGTCCCCGGCGGCCGAGCGAGGTCGAGCTTTCAGTGGGTCGGTTCGAGAGGTGCGGCGGTCAGGTGGGTGGTGAGGAAGCGGGCGGCGCGGTCGAGTGCGGCGTCCGCCTCGTCGAGGCGGCCGTAGTGGTGCTGGAAGACGTGGGGCAGGCCCGGTGAGACGTCGAGGGTGACGTCGACGTCGTCCGCGGCCGCGCGGCCGGCCAGCCGGACCGCGTCGTCGAGCAGCACCTCGTTCGCCCCGACCTGCACGAGGAGTGGGGGCAGTCCGGTGAGGTCGGCGAACAGCGGGCTGGCCAGGGGGTGCGCCCGGTCGCCTGCGCCGACGTAGAGGTCGGCGTACGCGCGCACGTCGGCTTCGGTGAAGATGGGGTCGGCGCCGTCCTTGGACCGGATGCTGTCCCCGGCGAGGGTGAGGTCGACCCAGGGGGAGAAGAGGACTACGGCGGCCGGTTGCGGCAGCCCGGCCTCCCGGGCCGCGAGCAGCGTGGCGATGCTCAGGCCGCCGCCGGCGGAGTCGCCGGCCACCACCAGGTCCCGCGGGTCGGTGCCCGCCGCCAGCAGCTCGCGATACGCGGCGAGTCCGTCGTCGACGGCCGCGGGGAAAGGGTGCTCGGGCGCCAGCCGGTAATCCACCGACATCGTTCGCAGCCCGGCGCGGCGGGCCAGTTCACCCACCAGCCCTGCGTGGGTGTCCGGTGAGCCGATGACGTAGCCGCCGCCGTGCAGGTAGAGCAGCCGGCCGCGGCCGTGCGCTTCGGCCGGCTCCAGCTCCAGGGTCGGCCGCCCGCCCAGGACGGTCCTGCGGGTGGCCACGCCCTCCGGCGCGGGGCGGGCGACAGCTGCGGCGAATCCGCTGCGCTGCTCCTCGACGGTGGGCGGCGTCTCGCTGCGAGGGGCGGATCGGAGCATGGCGTCCAGGGCGTCGCGCTGGTGTCGTGACATGTGAGGCCTCCATGGGTCGGGATGCGAGGATGGATTCCTGGGAATCCATCCACCTGAGCCCAACCGGATTCCACGGAAGATGATTCCCGGGAATCTACTGGAGGTTGCTGTGAGCCACGTCACCCCGGTCTTCACCGACCTCGTCCGCGTCGAGACCCGCCTCTACAACGTGGTGAGCGCACGACTGCGCGCCGAACAGGGTCTGGGGCTAGGACAGTTCGAGTTCCTGGAGATCATCGACCGCGTGCCCGGGTGCCGCGTGCTCGACATCGTCGGTGAACTCGCGATCACCGTGGGGGCCGTCAGCAAGGCGGTCGACCGGCTGGTCACTGCGGGCTGGTGCGTACGGGTCGCACACCCCCAGGACCGCCGCTCGTCCGTCCTCCGCCTCACACCCGAGGGCGAGAAGCAGCTGGCCGCATCCCGCCCCCTGGTCGAGAACGAACTCGCTGCCCTTACCGCGACCGTTCCCGCTGACGACCTGACCCGCATCGCCTCTACCCTGGCCGCCCTCCGCGCGACCCTTGAGGCGGGGTCCCAGGGCCAGCCGGGCTGAGGTGGCATGCCGTCCTGGAGGTGTGCGGAACGCGGAATCCGGCCGGCGCGCTTGCCCGACCACCCGCCGGCTTCGCGCACTGCTGTCCGGGCGCTCGTCAGGGGCGGGAGTGGACGCCCATGCCGCCGGAGACGACGAGGTTGTCGCCGGTGATGTAGCCGGCGGCGTCCGAGGCGAGGAAGGCCACGGCTTCGGCGATGTCGGCGGGAGCGCCGACGCGGCCGAGCGGGACGCCCTCGGCCCAGGAGTCGATCATCTCCGGAGAGACCCCCAGCTTGCTGTAGGCAGGGGTGTTGATCAGGCCGGGGCTGACCGCGTTGACGCGGATGCGGCGGGGGGCGAGTTCGAGCGACAGGGACCGCATGAGGGGCAGCAGTGCGCCCTTGGCGGCTGTCATGGCGGCTCCGAGCCCTTCGCCCGCGCCCACGGTGAACACGACCGAGGCGCCCTCGTTGAGGAGTGGGAGCGCCTTTTGCAGGGTGAAGAAGTTGCCCTTGACGTTGATGTCGAACAGGGCGTCGAAATCGTCTTCGCCGGTCGACTCGATCGGACCGGGGCGGGAGATGCCCGCGTTGAGGAACAGGAGGTCCAGGGAGCCGAACTGCCGGTGTGCCTGGTCCACCGCGTGCTCGATGTCCGGCAGGGATCGTGCGTCGGCCCGGACGACCGTGATGCCGTCGGGAAGTCCGGCGGTGGCGAGGGTTCTGACTCCGGTGACCATGACGCGATAGCCGCGGGAGTGGAGCAGCTCAGCCGTCGACTTGCCGATGCCGCTGGTTCCACCGGTGATCAATGCTGCGGGCGCGGACATGAGGTGTTCCTTTGCGTGATTCCGGGTTTTCTGCGTGCTGACGGTGATCGGAGAGCGATCGGTGGGCGGCTCCGGTCAGCGGTGCTCGCCTATGGCAGCGTACGACATGATGGCAGCGACTGCCAGACTGCGTATGAGTGCCGGACTGGCAGGCCTCAGCTAACCTGGGCGTATGAAGCAGGAAGCCAGGACGGCGGCGGGTGCGCCGGCCACGCTGTGGGAGCGGACCCGGCAGCTGGCCACCCGGGAGATCCTCGAGACCGCCCTGCGCCTGTTCACCGAGCAGGGCTACGACGAGACGACCGTCGCCCAGATCGCTCGGGAGGCCGGTGTCTCCCAGCGCACCCTCTTCCGCTACTTCGGTGCCAAGGAGGACCTTCTCGGCGGCGGCCAGGACCGGTTCGGGCAGGTCCTGACGGACACGATCAGCGAACAGCCGGCCGACGTCGGCGTTTGGGAGGCCCTGCGCGCGGGGGTCGCTGCCGTACTGGCCCTGCACGACAGCCGCGAACAGGCCCTTGAGCGGTTTCGCCTCCTGCACAACACCGCCTCGCTGCGCGCCGGTTACCTCGAAAAGCGGCTGCGGTTCCAGGAGGATCTGCTGCCGCTTGTCGAGGCGCGTATGGACACCCGTGCCGGCAGCGCCGATCCGAGGGCGCGCGCGGTGGTCGCGACGGCGTTCGCGTGTCTGGACGCCGCGTCGATGACGTGGGTCGCCAGCGACGGCAGGGGCGACATCATCGACCTGTACGACGAATGCCTGGCTGCGGTGCGCGGCTGACCCGGACCCACCGGCCGACCCTGATCGCCGGAGAGGGGAACGCCCCGTACCTGGTCACGAGCAGGTGTGGGGCGTTCCGCCGGTCTCATGAGGTGGGGAAGGTCAGTTGGGTGTGCAGGACAGCGACGGCACGCTGAACGAGCCGCTCGCGGCGGCCTGGAAGCCGAAGGTCGTCGCTGCCGAGGCTGCCAAGGAGCCGTTGTACGACAGGTTCTTGGCCGTCACGGCTGCACCGCTCTGGGAAACGGTCGCGTTCCAGCTGCTGGTCACCGTCTGGGTGCCCGGCCAGGACCAGCGGTCGGTCCATCCGGTGAGGGGGGAGGCGCCCGCCGTCACGGTCACGGTCGCGACGAGTCCGGTGCCCCACTGGGTGTCGATGTGCATGCTGGCCGCGCAGGTTGCGCCGGTCGTCCCCCCGGTGGTGCCGCCGGTCGTCGTGCCTCCGGTGGTGGTGCCTCCGGTGGTGGTGCCGCCGGTCGTCCCCGATCCCGCGTACTGCGCGGCGACCTGGGCCAGGTCCGTCCCCGTCCGTGCTCGCGGATCAGCTCCTCGATCCGCTGCCGGGTGCCCACCGACACCCCGGTTCGCCCGTGGATCACCTTCGACACGGTCGAGGCCGACACCCCCGCGAGGTCGGCGATACGGGACACACTGATCTCCCCGCGCACCCGACCGGTTCCCTCTCCCACACGCCGAAGCCTACGCGACCCGTCGCGGCACGCCGGTGCCCGGCGATGCCGCGATGACGCCGTGCGATGCGGGCCGGAGCCCGGTCGGCGGAGGCCGGGCTCCTCCGCCGCGGAGCACCGCCGGCTCCTCGGTCAACCTGCCTTCGGGCGCTGATGGTTCGCCTCGCGGAGCGCTTCCCAGGCGTCCCCCACCGGCCCGATATGCCCGAGCTTCTCCGGGTTGTTCACCGTGCGGATCGTCTGGATCCGCCCGTCGACGACGTCGAGCGACCAGGTGCCCAGAACCCGGCCGTCCCGGTCGCGGAGGATCGCGCCCGGCTGGCCGTTCACCTGCTGGGGCTGCACGACGCCGGCCCCCCTGACGACCAGGGGGGTGAACGCCGCGAGCAGCCGGAGCACGGGCTCGGCACCGAGGAGAACGGGCACGAATTGCGGGGCCCTGCCGCCGCTGTCACCGACCATCTGTACGTCGGCGGCCAGCAGTTGGGCCAGCCCGTCGACGTCGCCCTCCCGGAAGGCGTCGAAGAACCGCTCGGCGAGTTCCTTGCGCTCGTCGCGGTCGGCTTCGAACCGGGGTCGGCCCGCGTCCATGTGGCGGCGTGCGCGTACCGCGAGTTGATGGCACGCCGCCTCCGTCCGTCCGACGGCCGAGGCGATCTCCGGGAACCCGAAGGCGAACACCTCCCGCAGGACGAAAACCGCGCGTTCGAGCGGGGTGAGCCGTTCCAGCAGCAGCAGGGCGGCCATCGACAGCGAGTCCGCGAGTTCCGCGGACCGCGCCGGGTCGTCGTACGGGTCGGTCAGCAGCGGTTCGGGAAGCCACGGGCCGACGTACTCCTCCCGGCGGACGCGAGCCGAGCGCAGCACGTCGATCGAGATCCGGGTGACCACAGTCGACAGGAACGCCTTGGCCGACCGGGGCCGGGCGGAGGCGGCCTGGTAGCGCAGCCATGTCTCCTGGACCGCGTCCTCGGCCTCGCTCACAGCCCCCAGGATCCGGTAGGCGATCGAGAACAGCAGCGGCCTCAACTGCTCGAATTCCTCGGCCTTCGTCACACCCGCTCCTCCGTGAGAACCCTGCTGCCGATGATGCCGGGGCGACACCTCGTGACCCGGGGAAGGCACCGCGGTTCGGTGGCACCGTCACCAGGGCACCGGGCCGTCCTCGCTGAAGAATCCGGCGGTCGGCCCGTCCGCGCCCAGGACGGCCAGGCGTACGACGATCGCGGCTCCCTGTGCGACCGTGAGGAAGCCGGTGTGGTCGTTGCTGTCGGTGTCGACGTAGCCGGGTGCGGCGGCGTTGACGAGAATGCCGTCCTTGCGCAGCTCGTTGGCGTACTGCACGGTCAGTGCGGTCAGTGCGCTCTTGGACGGCGAGTACGCCGCGGACGGCAGTAGTGCGGCGAAGGGCCCGTCCGGATCGCTGGTGAGGGTCAGCGACGCGGCGTGACTGCTGACGTTGACGACGCGTGCTGCCGGCGATCGACGCAGCAGCGGCAGCACGGCGTTGGTCACCGCGATCACCCCGAAGACATTGGTCTCGAACACCGCCCGCACAGTGTCGAGGTCGACAGCGCTGGGGACCTGATCGTGGGCGTTCTCGGGCGAGACCTGCCCGGAGCCGGTGATGCCGGCGTTGTTGACCAGCACGTCGAGGTGGCCGAAACGCTCCTCGATCTGCTGTGCGGCCTCGCGGACGGAGGCCGGGTCGGTGACGTCCAAGGTGACCGCGTGCGCGTCGCCGCCCGCAGCCCGCAACTCCGCCGCGGCCTCCTCGCCACGCCGCGGGTCCCTGGCGCCGATCAGGACCGTCATGCCGAGCGCGGCGAGTTGCTCGGCAACCCCGCGGCCTATGCCCTTGTTGGCCCCGGTGACCAGCGCGACCTGCTGGTGGGTGGTCTCTTCGCTCATGGCCGGCTCCTTCGTGTCGAGGTCGGTTCCTGCGGAACCTGTCGTCGCCACCTGAGACGAGACAGCCTCGCCGTATCTGACACGCGGGTCTGACACGGCCTTTCTCGGTCCCCGTTCGGCGCCCGGCACGCGGGGTCAGGCTCGCGGTGCGCCGCCGTCCGCCGCCAGGCGGGTGAGCCACTCGCGCAGCAGGTGCTGCTCGGCGTCGCTGAGGACGCCGGCGTCGTCGGGGAGGGCCGCGCGCAGTGCGCGGGCCGCGGGGGCGGGGCCGGACTCCGCGGGGTTGACCGTCGGTTCGGCGCGCGTGACGGCGGCCACCATGGACTCGCGCAGGATGGTCAGCAGCAGCGGATTGCGGCGTTCTGCGGGCGTGGAGTGCCAGGTGGTGACCGCGCCCTGGCCGGTGGCCTGGATGATCTGGGCGGCCAGTTCCTCGTCGACGCGCAGCCACCCCCCGGCCGCCAGCCGGCGCACCCGCCCGCGGAGGATCTCCAGGCCCGCGCGGTGTGCCGCGTCCGGCCCCCGGCCGGTGGCCCGGTTCATCACCGCGAACAGCTCAGGGCGCGAGACCCCGAACTCGACCACCAGGTCCCAACCGCGGCGCAGCTCCTCCACCGGGTCGTCCGGGGCGGAATCGAGCTGCGCGCGCTTGCTCTCCAGGAACTGTGCGTAGCCGTGCTCGGCGACTGCCTCCAGCAGGCCCTCCTTGTCGCCGAAGAGGCGGTAGATCGCGGGCGGCTGCATCCCGGCCGCGGCGGCGACCGCGCGGGTGCTCACGGCGTCCGGCCCGCCGCTCTCGAGCAGCTCGACGGCCGCCACGACGATGCGACGGCGCGGGTTGTCGGTGGTGTCACGAGCAGGCATGAATCAACGATATCGAGGATTTGCTTCCGGCGTTAGTTTCGATGTTACCGTTGAGATGATTCCGCTGGAAGCAATGTTGGGAGAAACCCCGTGATCATCGTGACCGGAGCCACCGGAAAGCTCGGGCGCCGCACCGTCGAGCGCCTCCTGGAGCGTGTCCCCGCCCACGGCGTCGGTGTCAGCGTCCGCGACCCCCGCAAGGCCCAGGACCTCGCCGACCGCGGCGTCCGCGTCCGGCAGGGCAGCTTCGACGATCCCGCCTCGCTCGTGCACTCCTTCGAGGGCGCCGGGCAACTGCTCCTCGTCTCCCTCGACCGCACGGGCGAGGAGTGCGTCGCCGGCCACCGCACCGCCATCGACGCCGCCGTGAAGGCCGGCGTCGGCCGCATCCTCTACACCAGCCAGATGGGCGCCGCCCACGACTCCCGCTTCCAGGCATGCCGCGACCACGCCAGGACCGAGGACCTGCTGCGCTCCACCGGCCTGCCCTGGACCGCGCTGCGCAACGGCTTCTACGCGGCCAGCGCCCTGCAGTTCCTGGAGCCCGCGCGCCACACCGGCGACATCGCCCTCCCCGCCGACGGCCCCGTCACCTGGACCGGACACGACGACCTCGCCGAGGCCACTGCGGCGGTCCTCGCCGACGAGGGCCGTTTCGAGGGACCCACCCCGCCGCTCACCGGCCCGGCGGCGCTCGACTTCGACGCCGTCGCCGAGATCGCGGCCGAGGTCACCGGCCGGTCCTTCACCCGCACCGTCGTCGCCGATGACGACTTCCGCGAGCAGGCGCTGGCGCACGGTGCGCCGGCTCCGATCGCCGACCTGATGCTGAGCATCTTCGCGGCGGCGCGCAACGGTGAGTTCACCGTTGTCGACCCCACGTTGACCGAACTGATCGGCCGAGAGCCCGCCCCCTTCCGCACCCAGCTGGAGCAGGCCTGGGCCGCGTCGTAGATCCCGCACCGTTCGGTGGGGCGTGCCTCACCGGCCACGACGTCGTCGGGCCCCCGCCGCGAGCAGAGCGGCGGGGGCCCGACGACGTCGTACCAGGGACCGGACCTCGGGGTCAGGCGGTCGTCGAGGTGAAGTAGCCGTTCAGGTCGGCGACCACGTTGACCGTGCCGAAGTGGTTGGCGAAGGTGATGCGGCCGTCGATCACCGGTACCACCACCAGGTTGGAAATCGTCTCGCCCTTCGTGAAGTTCAGGTTCGACGCCCCCGGCAGGGGCCGGCCGTGCGGGTGGACGGTCAGGAAGTCGGAGGTGCTGGGCCCGGTCACCGTCACATTGAGGACGACGGCGGTCAGGCCCTCGTCCTGGGACGGCACGCCCGCCACACCGGCGACCGGGATGCTGACCACTCCGCCCGGCCCGACCGTGCCGGCCCGCGCGCCCAGGCCGGTGCGCGTGTCCAGCAGCCGCACCGGTCCCGCGGTGGAGAACCCCGCGCCCGACGCGGTGTAGTAGCCGGTGACGTCGGCCACCAGGTCTACCGTGCCGTAGGCGTTGCGCAGGTCCACCGTCCCGTTCGCCGCCACCGGAACGATCACCAGGTTGGGGATGGTCTCGCCCTTGGTGAAGTTCAGGTTCGACGCCTGCGGCACCGCGCTGCCGTCAGGGTAGACGGTCACGAAGCCGCTGGAGGTCGGGTTGACGGCGGTGACGTTCATGACCACCGCGCTGACCCCGGTCGCCGGCACCCCGTGCGCGCCCGCGACCTTCAGTTTCACGACACCGCCCGCACCGACCCGGGCCTTGGGCGCACCCGTGCCGTACCGGGTGTCGAGGAACCGTGTCGGCGACAGCGCCTTGAGCGAAGAACCGCCGCCGGAGGACGTGTAGTAGCCGGTGACGTCGGCCACCAGGTCGACCGCGCCATAGGTGTTGCGCAGATCCACCGTCCCATTGGCGCCCACCGGAACGGTGACGAGGCTGGGGATGGTCTGCCCGGCGCGGAAGTTGACGTTCGACACCGAGGGGAGCGGCTGCCCGTCGGGGTAGACGGTCACGAAGCCGCCGGTGCTCGGGTTGACGGCGGTGACGTTCATGACCACCGCGCTGACCCCGGTCGCCGGCACCCCGTGCGCGCCCGCGACCTTCAGTTTCACGACACCGCCCGCACCGACCCGGGCCTTGGGCGCACCCGTGCCGTACCGGGTGTCCAGGAACCGCGTCGGCGACAGCGGCACGAGGGTACTGCGCGCGGGCGCCGGGGCGGCGGTGACGGTGTAGGCGTTGTGGAGGGTGCCGTCCTCCGAGGTGTCGGGCGAGCCGTAGCGGACGAGCGACACGTCGTACGTGCCGGGCGACACGCCCCCGGTGTCAAGCAGCACGGTGAGCGAGGTGGAGTCGCCGGTGATCGCGACGGCCGTACTCGGGCGGGTGCCCACCGCCGCGCCGTTCCGGCTCAGCTCCACCTGGGTGTCGAGGGTCAGGTGCGCGCCGTGGACCACGAGCTGGTTCTGCGTGCCGGACTGCCCGGTGGACGTGCTCAGCCCGCCGATGGTCGGCAGCGGCGTCTGGCTCGCGCAGCCGGACTGGCACACGCCCTGCATCGTGTACTCCAGCGGCGCCGCCGTGTCGCCCGGCGACAGGATCAGGACGGCCTGCGTCGCCGTGGCGTTGCCGTCGGCGAGGCACTGGTAGGCGAAGGTGCCGTAGTTCTGACCGAAGCACTGGTAATAGGAGTCGATGGAGGTGCCGGCCCATCGGCTCGCGTCCGCGCTGAACATGTCGAACTGCGGCGTCGCCGGGTACGAGGTCTCGCTGTCCGTGCCGTAGACGTTGAAGCGCTGCCAGGTCGTGACCGGCATCACCGCGCAGTACGCGGTCGCGGTCTCGGTCAGGGTTCCGCTGCGCGGGGTGAAGGTGTCCGGCGTGAGCGGATGGGCGGTGCACTGCGGCGCCCAGCCGGAGGCGGTGCCCACCTTCCAGGTGTCGACGTGCGCCGCGATCGGCGCGTCACCGTAGTCGGCGGCGATCACGACGACGTAGGACGTGCCTCCGGTGGCCCGGCAGGACGAGCCGTGCTGCCAGCACAGGATGCGGCCGGTGCCGTCGAAGACCAGCAGTTCCGCGCCGGTCTTGCGCGCGGCGCCGGGCGTGCGGACGGCGAACCACATCCTGTCGCCCGCGGCGGCGGAGACCCGCAGGCACCGCTCGTCCAGCGCAGAGGAGAGGGTGTAGCCGGTGGAGGCGCCGCCCATCGCGGTCGACGCCGGGGCGGCACAGGACGCGCCGCCGGAGACGTCGTGCCGCGCCACGTCGTAGGTGTCGACGCGGCCGGTGCCGACGAGCAGCGCCGCGTAGGAGACACCGGAGGCCAGCGCGCACGGGGCGAGCGAACTGCCCAAGGAGGAGCACACCTTGTCGCCCTTGGCGTCGTACACCTGGAACGAGGCGTTGAGCTGGTTGCCGGTGTCGGTGTAGTCGAAGACCTCACCCGTGGAGTGCCCGCCGGCGGGCAGCGCCAGGCAGGCGGTCTGCGCCGTGGCGGTCAGCGCGACGTGCGCGCCCGCGGAACCGCTGCCGTACGCGGTGCGCGGCCAGGTGGTGCAGCCGGCGGTGTTGCCGGTGCGCTGCACCGTCACCTGGTAGGTGGCGGTGGCAGGGGCGGCGAGCACCATGCGGAAGGGCGCGGTGCCGGTCAGCTTGCAGACGTCGAAGGAGTAGTCGGTTTCGCACTGGCTGATGCCCTTGGCGTCGTACACCGCCTTCGTCAGGGAGGGGCCGGTGGTGGTGGTCGCCAGGTACAGGCCGCTGCCCGTGGCGGTGGGCAGCGTCCAGCAGAACTCCTGGCCGGGCGCCGAGACGGCGGCCTGTGCCTGGCCGGAGGCGTAGGTGTCGTCGCGTCCCGTGGTGCAGCCGTCGGTCTGGCCGACCTTGTGCAGGGCCAGGGCGAAGCCCGCCGCGGGGATGTCGCTGGTGCCGGCCGCCCAGATGTAGTCGCCCGCGGAGAGCGCACAGCCCTGGGCCATGTAGTCGTCGCCGGAGTAGCAGGGGACCTCGGTGCCGTCCGTGGTGGACAGTGCCCCCGTGACCTGACGGTCCGCGCTGGAGGCGCCGATCAGGTACGAGCCGTCGGCGGGGATGTGCAGCGTGCGGCAGGGCGAGGTGCTGGCGGCCGGCACCGAGCCGTAGGGCTGAACCTGTACGGCCGCGCAGCCCTGGGGGTCGGACAGGCGCGTGGCGGTGACGGCGTAGTCGAGGGTGGTGCCGCCGTCGGTCCACACCAGCGCCCGGTAGGGGGCCGTGCCGGTCAGCCGGCAGGGATTGTTCTGCCAGCAGACCACGGTGCCGACCGCGTCGTAGACCGTGATGTACTCGGAGTAGACCGAGGCGAGGACCCGCAGGGTGTCCCCGGCGGCCGAGGGCAGGGCGTAGCAGTCGCCGATGCTCCCGGCGGCCAGCGTGCCGGTGAAGTGCCTGGGGTCGCCCAGCGCGGTGTCCGCCTCGCTCACGGCGGTGCAGCCCGCGGTGGACAGCGGCATCAGGTACGACACCGAGAACTCGGGCGTCAGACCGTACCGACCGGTGACCGTGAGGGTGTACGTGCCGGCGGCGACGCTGGGACACCTCTGCTGGAAGTTGCCGTACGACTGGCAGGACACGCTCTGGCCGTCCGGGCCGGTGAGCATGGCGAGCGTGTCGTCGCCCTGGGATGCCACCTCGTACGCCAGCAGGTCCTGGCCCTTGGCCACCGTCAGCGTGTACGCGGCGCCGTCCTGCGGGACGGTCGCGCAGTGGTAGACCGTGACAGGGTCGAGGGCGCCTGAGCAGGACTCGGGCAGGTCGGCGGCCCGGATCTCGCGGATCGCGGCGTCGTGGTGGGCCTGCCCGGCGGCGGCGGGGCCGGTCGCGGCCTTGGGCCGCGCATGGGCCTTCACGGCGGGTGCCGCGCTCGCCGTTGTGGACGAGCCGGCCACCGGGCCGGTGGCCCCGCCGGTCGCCGCGAACGCCGCGCCCGTCGGCGCGACGAGCGCGGCCAGCACGCCGAGCAGCAATGCGGCCGCGGCGGAGGTGGATCTGCGCGTGCGACAGGCACGCGCGCCCGAAGGCAGTGTCATGGATTCCCCCCCCCAAGGGAAAGCGCCCCGCCCTCGCGCGATGGTGGCGAGGTCACACAGGGCGAGCCGAGTGTACTGGCGCCCTCAGACACCACGCGCCCGGGTTTCCCCACGGTTCACGTCGCCGGGGTGCGAAAATCCGCAGGTCCCGGCCGGGAGGTCCGCGACGTCCCCCTCCCCGTCGCATCCATTGGGTCGCAGGCACCCGGACCGTCACGGTTCGCGGGGAACCAGCCGAGACCGTACGCCCGCATGGCGTGCGGGCCCGTTCACGCGGACATCGGCATCCGGGGAATCGCCGAGCTGGGATCGACGCCGGCGAAGACCAGGCCGATGACGAAGCCGGCGACCTCCTCCAGTTGGCGGGCCCGGCGCAGCGGACCGAGCACGGCGGGGCGGCCGCCGGCGTCGCGTACCAGGTCGGAGACCGTACGCAGAGCGCCGTCGTCATCACCGGCGAGGGCGACCGTGACCGGTTCGCGCCCCGGCGACCACTGGTCGGCGGCGAAGAGGTGGAAGCCCTTGACGACGTGCGCGCCCGGCGCCCACCCGGCGATGTGCTCGGCCGCGGCACGGCCGTCCGCGGGGAGGAGTTCGCCGACACCGTGCTCGACCGCGTTGGTCGGGTCGATGAGCGGTGTGCCCGCCAGCGAGCCGTCCGCCGCGCCGGCCGCGCGGAGCATCTCCGCCACGCCCTGCCAGGTGACGGCGACCAGCACCGCGTCCCGGCCGGCGACCGCCGCCGGGGGCTCGACCGCCTCGGCCTCACCGCCGATCGCCGCCGCCGCGTCCGCCGCCTTCCGCGCCGAGCGGCCCGCGACCAGCACCTCGTGCCCGGCCCGCGCCCACGCGGCGCCCAGCCCGACCGCGAGAGTCCCCGTGCCCAGTATCCCGATCCGCATCTTCCGCTCCTCCACGACGCCGGCTGCGATGCGGCTACCGTAGAAAATCCGATACGCACCGGCCGGTAGGGAACGAAGGCGCGACCATGGCGGCGATGGACGAGGACCTCACCGGCGACAGCACCGGGCACTGCACCACCGACGCTGCCGGGGACCGTGCCCGCCACCGGCCGGGCCGCTTCGACGAACCCCTCGCGGACTGCCGGGTGCGCGCGGCCACCGACCTGTTCGCGCACACCTGGGACCCGGTCGTACTGGTCGGCCTGGGCCCCGGTCCGTTGCGGCGCGGCGACCTGCTCGCCGCGATCGGCGGCGTCAGCGACAAGGTCCTCACCGACACCCTGCGCCGCCTGCTGGCCAACGGCCTGATCGGCCGCCACCCGCGGACCGCCACCGCCCCGCCGCACGTCGACTACGCCCTGACGCCGCTCGGCCGCTCGCTGGTCGACGGCCCGCTCCGCGAGCTGGGCCGCTGGTCGCTGGCGCACGGCGACGCACTGCTCGCCGCGCAGGAGTCCGCCGACGGCTTCGACGGCATCTGAGACGTCGGCCGGACGGACGGTGCCGCGCCTGCTCCACTCGCTCATGAGGTGCCGCCCGCGGCAGCGGATCGGTGTCAGGAGCCGTGCTCGGTGACATGCCGCTTCGCCATGACGGCCTCGATGAACTCGCCGGGTGGCAGGTAGTGGTGGTCCTTCACGTAGTGGTAGGCGAGGTCGGGGGCGACGAGGACGTCCCCCGACGCCGATCGGACCCGGACCTCCGCGGACCCCAGCGCGATGGTGCCGTCGCCGGCTTCCGCGCGGTAGGGGTAGGGGAGGACGCCCTCCTCGTGCGGGAGTGGGCACGCGTGCCACCCCCGCGTCCTTGCCGAAGGGTGGTCCCTCGCCAGGGAGATGAAGGCGTCGAGAAAACCCCTCGGCACCTCGCCCTCGGGGAAGTCGGACCCCTCGCCGAGCCATCCGACGGTCAGCGCGCGCGTGCCGGGCGGAACGGTGTCCAACAGGTAGGTGTACGGGGCCAGTTCG
This sequence comes from Actinacidiphila paucisporea, assembly GCF_900142575.1. GTDB lineage: Bacteria > Actinomycetota > Actinomycetes > Streptomycetales > Streptomycetaceae > Actinacidiphila > Actinacidiphila paucisporea. The sequence goes on along the minus strand of NZ_FRBI01000003.1, from coordinate 316,258 downwards.
CTGTACGTCGCCACGTTCTCTCGTCCTCCAGGGATGACGCCACGGCAGCCTGCCCCGTGCACCTACCCGCGGTCAGCCGTTGGCGATGCGCACGACGCCGGTGATGGTGCCCTGGTAGATCACGCCGCCCGGTCCACCGGGTGCCCTGCCGGGCCGTGTTGGCCGCGGCTGCGGGCTGAGGCTCAGCGGGAGACTTCGGCGATCAGCCGGCCGGTCCAGTTGCACCAGTACAGGCCCGGCAGGAAGGCACCGCCGGCCTCGTCCAGGTGGTCCTCGACGTAGGGGGTCGTAGCGTCGCAGACCTCGATGCCCTGATCGGCGAACTGGATGGTGTCGGGGTTGTAGTGGAAGTCCCACGGAGCGTTGTAGGCGGCCGCGGACTTGACGATCCGGCCGATGATGATCTTCCGGTCACCGGAGGCGACGATGTCGCGGGCCTCGCGGATCGTGTCCGGGTTGGTGATCGCGACGGTGAAGTTGCTGCCGGTGATGTCGCGCATGGTGAAGTACGCGGTGTTGCCGGCGGCACTGGCCTGTCCGGGCACGGTGGCGGTCAGGGCCAGCAGGGCGGTGCCCGCAAGGGTGGGCGCGCGGTCCGCGATCGGCGGCCTCGCGCACGAGGTTCGTGAAGACGTCCTGCCGTTCGCCTTTGTCGATGAACCAGGGCTTGATGGCGATCCGTTACGGTGCTCGCCGATCCGGGCGTCGTTCTCCAGATGGAACGCGAGCAGTTCGGTCAGGATGGCCGTCCGGCTGTCGCGCCGGCGGTGGACCTGCACCAGCAGCAGCGGAGTCCGCGCCGGGGATGGGAAGGCGGGGCGCGCTCCCCGGTGGAGGCCCGGTCCGGGAAACCGGCTCCGGGCGCGGTCGGTCGTGCGGCGCCCGCGCGCACGGCGGCATCCGGCGGCCAGGAGAACCGAGGCGTCGCCATGATCGAACAGCTGGTACAGGTCTTCGGTTCCGTTCTGATCCTCCTCCCCTTTCTCCTCGCGCAACTCGGCCGGGTCGATCCGCGATCGCGCAGCTACCTCGCGCTCAACCTCGTCGGCTCCGTCGTCCTCACCGTGGACGCCGCCCTGGCCCACCAGTGGGGCTTCCTCCTGCTGGAGGCGACGTGGGCGATCGTGTCCCTGGTGGGGCTGTGCGGCTTCCTCCGCGAGCGGTGACGTCCGCCTGGGCGGGTGGTGCGGGCCTGGCACGCCCCGAATCCAGCCGCCAGCGCCTACCTGCTGAGATCGGTCGGCGTGTCCAGTCGGGTCAGCTTTTGCGGGTTGGAGATCGCGTAGATCCGGGTGATGCGTCCGTCCCTGATCACCAGGCTCACCGCGGCCCGTCCGCTGCCGGACGCGATCCGGATGGCCAGGCTGCCGTTGAGCCACACCGCTGTGGTCTCGGCACCGGTGCGGTCCGTGCCGGCGAGCATCGTCGCCACGCGTTCGGCCCCGCGGAGGGGGGTCAGTGCGGCGGCGGTGAGCCCGCCGCCGTCGGCGATGAGGACCACGTCAGGGGCCATGACCTCCAGGAGGTCCTGGATCCGCCCGGTGTTCAGCGCGGAGACGAACCGGGCCACCACGGCCTGGTGTTCCGACCGGCTCACGCTGACACGCGGCTGCCGGGCGGCGACGTGGTTCCGGGCCCGCCGGGCGATCTGCCGCACGGCGGCGGCAGTCTTCCCCACGGCCTCGGCGACCTCGTCGTAGGGCAGGTCGAAGACGTCGCGGAGGACGAACACCGCGCGTTCCACCGGCCCGAGCGTCTCCAGGACGGTCAGCATGGCGAGGGAGACGGTCTCCGCGAGTTCGACGTCGTCGGCGACGTCGGGGTGGGTCAGCAGCGGTTCGGGAAGCCACTCGCCGACATAGTCCTCGCGGCGACGGGAGAGCGTGCGTATGCGGTTGAGTGCCTGCCGGGTGACGGCCCGGACGAGGTACGCCCGCGGATCGCGGACCTGCGACCGGTCGACGTCGGCCCACCGCAGCCAGGTCTCCTGCAGCACGTCCTCCGCATCGGCCGCGGAGCCGAGCATCTCGTAGGCGACGGTGAACAGCAGGCTGCGGTGGGCGACGAAAGGGTCACCGGTCATTGCGCGGAACCTGCGCGGGACGTCGCCGGGCGCTCGGCCAGCGGGATCTCGCAGGCGTCGGAGAATCCCTGGGAGGAGACCCCGTTCGCCACGTTGGCCCTGGTCGCCAGGTTGACGTAGGCGATGAACGCGGTGATCTCCACCATCGCCGGCGCCCCGAGCCGCTCGAGAAGGGCGGCGTACTGCTCGTCGGTGACGGTCGGCGGGGTGTCCGTCATCGCCTCGGCGTACCCCATGACGTCGCGCTCCAGCGGCGTGAACACGTCCGCCTCGCGCCAGCGCGGCACCTGGCTCGCCCTGGCCAAGTCCAGGTTCTCGTTCCGCGCCTGGAAATAGCCGACGTCCAGGCACCAGCTGCAGCCGACCTGCGACGCGACGGCCATGTGCGCGAACGACTTCAGGCCCGGGTCGACCGCTTCCCACGAACCCACCTTGGCGCCGAACTCCAGGTTGTCCTGGGCTACCGGGGGGCTGTGCCACAGCACTTCGACGTTCTCGGGCACGATGCCCAGTTGCTTGAGCATGCTCTCCCGGAGCTCGGCGGGAAGCTCGGCCTTCGGCAGTCGCAGCGCCATGGTGTGTCTCCTCGTACGCGTCCCTGGTGGGTTGGTCGGCATGAAGACACCGCCCGGTCCGCACACGTGACAACCACCGCCGCCCTCTGCGCCCCAGGGCCTCAAGCAGACGGCGGGGCCGGGGGCCGCCGGCCGAGCCACTGCTCGGCGTCCCAGGCGCGGAACCGCTCCACCTCGGCGAACCCCAGCTTCGCCGCGAGGCGCATCGAGGCGGTGTTGGCGGACTGGGTGGTGAGCACCACCGGCTCGCCGGGGAGGACGCCGTCGAACCAGTCGAGTGCCGCCGCGCACGCCTCGGCGGCGTACCCGCATCCCCACGCCCGCGGCAGGAACAGGTAGCCGAGATCGACCTTCCCCGCGGCGGCCGGGCGACGGTGCTCCGTCGCCCTCCTGAGCAGGATCTGGCCGATCATCCCCCCGTCGAGCTCGACGACGAAACTCCCGGGCCACCGCTCGGGCACCTCGGGCAGCTCGCGCTCCAACTCGGCCCGCGGCCGGGGCCCACCGAGGTAGGTGTGCACCTCCGGCGCCGCCAGCAACTCGACGAACGCCGCACGGTCCCGGGCCTGCGACCCACGCAGTACGAGCCTGCCGGTCCTGATCGGCTCAGGCGGCCAGCCGACTGACCCCAGATCACTCATGCGGGCCAGCCAACCAGCGGACCCCCGCAGCGATCAAGCCCCGCGGACCGACATCCAGGCCGGCCGCGCGGAAGCTCGTCTCGAAGTGACCCACGGGCTGACGCGCGAGCCGGGCGGACGGGGATCAGCCGATGCTTGCCACCGGACCGTCCCAGGCGTCCCGGTCCACCGTGAGGGTGTAGCCCTTGCGGGTCTCCTTGCTGTTGACGGTGTACTGGTGGCCCCGGCTGTGGTCGGTGAACAGCTTGGGGTCCCAGGGCCAGTCCGTCGTGGTGCTGGCCTTGCCGTCGTACAGCGCGTACCAGAGGTTGCCGGGCAGGTCGGTCTTGTCGGCCGCGGTGGCGATCGCCTTCGCGCTGGAGGTGCTGAAGCCGTAGTAGCCGCCGCGGTAGGTCTTGGCACGCAGCGTCTTGGTGAAGGAGCGGACGTACGTCAGGACGGCGCTGTTGCACGAGGTGTTCGTGACGGCGTACGACTCCATGTCGAGGTAGATCGGCGAGCCGGCCTTCATCCCGAGCGCCGCGGCCTTGGCGACCGCGTCCTTGCCGTCGCTCGCGCCGAGCGCGGCAGCCGTGGCGGCGGTGATCTTCTCCGGGCTGGAACCGGTCTGGCACGGCGGTTGCGCGCCGACGTAGATCGGAATCAGCTTCCAGCCCGCGGAGTTGACCGTCTTCACCCATGACGCGGTGAGGTTCGGCTGCGCGCAGCCCCGGTTCTTCCCGCCGACGTAGACGGCGGCCGCACCGTAGTAGCCGTCGGCCTTCCAGGCCTTCATCGCGGCCTGCGAAGGAGCGGTGCAGGTGTCGAAGGCGCGACCGGTGAAGGTCTTCTGCGCCGGCCAGGTGGTCGCGGCCATCGACGTCTGCGCCAGGACCAGGCCCCCTGCCACAGCCGCGGCCCCCGCCGTGGTCCAGGCGATGTAACGGCCCTTCTTGGACAAACGGTGCTTGGACAATTCCCCACCCTTGCTATTCCTCTGCGGCCCTCAGCCGCAGGCCCGCCCCTTGGCTCGGCCACGCCGAACGCCTGATCGTAGAACACTCGGCCCGGCGATCGTTCCCCCCCTCCCGGCCGAGCGTCGGGCGTCCCGGTCGACGAGCGTGCGTACGAGCGGCCTGGCCCGCCGAGGCCGCCGCGTCCGCGGGCAGCCCTCACCCGCCCCCGCCGCTGGACGCGCCTCGCGTGCAGTCCCCCGGGACCGCGCCGGAACGTCTGCTCCGTCGCCCTGCCTGCCCGTCTCGTCTTTTCCCGCGGATTCGCATCGGGGGAGCCGGCCGCTCCTCCCGGGACGGCCGGAGGGCCGTGCGGCGCCGGGTGCTCGGGGCCGTGCCGGGGGCGGGTACGGGCCCGATCGGCCGCTGTGGTCTACGTTCGGGCGAAGACCGCGTCACCGATTTATCCCGCTTCTTCCGCAAAACGGTGGGTGTTTTTCGGGCTGCGCCGAGCATCCGATGTGGACAGCTGCAGCAAATGGGCCGCCGCTGGCGCACACTAGGTGCAATGACAAAGCCTGCTGCACAGAAGCGTCATCTGCCCACCAGTCCCTTCAAGGCCGCGGTCACGCCGATTCCCAAGCATTTCGCTGCCGGCGACCAGGTCGCGCACGACATGTACGGCCTCGGCCGGGTGACCGAGACCGAGGAGGGAATCGCGGCACTCGTCGATTTCGGCTCTGCACGGATGCGGATCCTGAGCCCCTACACCAAGATGTTCAAGCTGTAGCACCGCCCCACGCGGTCACGGCTGACCAGGCCCAGGCCCCTTCGGGGGCCTATGACGAAGGACGGACCTCTCATCGATTCGACCTCGCTGTTCTCCGCGGTGGAAGAGCAACCCCGCCATTCCGCCACGTCCTCGCCGCCCCTGACGGCGAACCTCTTCCAGGCCCCGGACTTCGAGGAAGACGAGTCCTGCCTGCTCGAGGACGCTCAGGGGCTCGCCTAGGGGTTCTGTCGAGGCGGACGCCGACGACGACATCGGTCGATGCGGTGAAGGCAGTCAGGACCGGCGCGGCCGCCAAGGAGGTGGCGGTCCCGCTCGCCGGCAGCACCACGTACGCGTACTGAGGTCTTCCGGACGGCAACGGGGCGTGCCCCGCCGCCGCACCGCGCTGAGCGGGCTTCGGCCCGTCCCCGCTCCGGCACTCCGTGAGGGCCGCAGCACCCGCAGCACCGCAAGGCCCGAGCCCCGGCCCCCGGCCGGCCGCTCGGGCCTTCGCGCATCCCGCGCTCGCGCCCGGCAGCGTGCTGAGCTGCCTGCCGTAGCGGGGCCGTAGCGGGTCATAGCGGGTCATAGCGGGGCCCGTGGCGCGGCAGGGGGCGGGTGACCCGGTCAGGCCGCCGGCATCGGCCGTACGCCGGTCGGCAGCGCCGGGTCGAACGCCGCGCCCACGACGAGCGCCTCCACGTCCCGCATGAGCGCCGTCACCTCGTCGGCGGACACGTGGTGGGTGTCCACGTGGAATTCCAGCTCGACCGTGTCCAGGGCGGTGCCGACCTGGACCATCAGCTTGTCGAGATACCGCGGGAAGGGCTCGCCCCAGTGCAGGGCGCTCTCGGCCCGTACGGCCTCCAGCTCGTCGCGGGGCGGCACCGCGGGGTCGGGCGGCTCGATGCCGACGCCGATCCGGCGGTCGTTGAACAGGCAGGAGGTCTCCACCGCTTCGCCGCGCTCCCGGTCGATCCGGGCGCGCAGCTCCTCCAGTCCCGCCGGGTCGTAATACGCGTACTTCGAGCAGAGCGCCGAGGCCCGCTGCGTGCGGTCCACCACCGCGTCGAAGGAGGCGTCCGCGACGTCGACCATCAGCAGGCCGTTCACGGACAGCGGATGGGACACGTCGGCCAGGCCCGGCCGGAAGCGGTTGCCGATCACCACCTGGATCAGCGCCGGGGTGATGCCGGTCAGCCGCGCCACGGCCACCGCGTAGGCGGCCAGCAGCACCGAGGACGTCGAGCTGCCGACCCGGGCCGCCACCGCCTTCGAGGCCAGGTGCAGGGCGCGGGACGTGAAGACCCCCCGCCGGTAGCGCGGCTCGCCCCGGTCCACGTGCGGGCCGAACCGCCGGGGCCCGGCCGAGCGCAGCAGCCGCTCCCAGTGGCGCAGCGAGAAGTCGCTCTGCCGCCGGACGGACGGCGTGCGCTGCAGGGCCGCCAGTTCCAGCGGCCCCATCGCCGACGCCGGGTTCTTCGCCTCCCCGGTGGCCGGGTCGCGCTCCCCCAGCTCCCCGAGCATCACCGCGATCCCGCCGCCGTCGGTGGCGACGTGCGAGATCGTCACGACCACATGGGTGACCGCACCGCGGCTGCGTACCGCGGCCATCCGGATCGGCCACTCCCGGGCGTGGTCGAACGGCGTCGCCTCCCACCGGTCGGCCAGGTCCCGGGCGACCAGGTCCGGGTCGCCGTCGTCCGCGGCGTCGAGGATGCCCAGCGCGGCCACCCCGGAGCCCGACACCTCCTGGACCAGGCCGCCGTCCGCGCCGGGCCGGATCCGGGCCCGCATCGAGGCGTAGCGGCACAGGAAGAACCTCAGCTCCGAGGCGAGGTCCCGGACCGTCCTGCCGTCGGTCACGGGCACCGCTCCGCCCATGCTCATCGACGTGCCGGCCTGCTCCATGAGCGTCCAGACCTTGCGCTGCCCCCAGGTCAGTTCGCCGACGCCGGCGCCGGGCCCCTCGAACGGCACGACGACCCGGTCGGTCATCTCCGCCCCGCCCAGGATCGTCCTCGAAACCGGTGCAGCCATCGACCGCCGTCCCCTCGGAGTGCCGGGCGCCCCCGCCCCGCATCATCTTCGGACAGCCGTACCGGGCGACGCAAGACGTTGAGGATATGTGGGAAGAAATGCATTGTTCCGGTGCGGAAGGGCGACCGTTTTCCCGTAAGCGGCAGTCGGGTTCGACCGTACGGCCGCCGGTCAGTCCCGCGAGCCGGCGAGGACCGGGCCGGCCCAGATGTCGATCACGATCTGCCGGCGGTCCGGGCGGACGGCCGACGTGCGGCCCGCGTAGTTGCGGTCGACCTGGGCCGCCTCGGTCGCGTTCGGCTTGGCGTTGGTGCACGAGGTGCCGGGCCCGTGACCGGACATCAGCTCGGAGCACGGGCCGCTGTAGTGGTCCGGCAGCCCGAGGATGTGGCCGGTCTCGTGCGCCATGATCCGGGTCTTGTCGTAGCCCTCGGCGACCGCCTGCTGGCCGAGTTGCACCTGGCCCTTGCTGCCGCCGGGGAAGAACGGGCCCAGTGTCGTCTGGGGCCAGCCGCTGGTCGCCACGTAGACGTAGTCGGCCGCGCCGGGTGAGGCGGCCGGCTGGAGGTGCACGTTGTGCACCGCCGCGTTCCAGTTCTGCACGCCCTGCGTGATCGCGCCCGCCCACTGCCCCGCCCGGCTGGCGTCGTACGTCAGGGTGACCACCGCCGCACTCGCCCTGGGGGCCGACTGGGCAGCGGCGATACCGGATGTCGTGCCCAGCATGGCGGGGATCAGCGCCGCTACGGCGGCTATTCGCTTGATCATGAGACTCGTGCGCCTCCTTGGCATCGGTTGTGCCGACGAGCCACAAGGGCACCATGCCGTGAGCGGGCTCCACAAGTACGCGGTCAGGACGGGGTGTTGAGTGGATCCCTCCCGACGGCGGCTGTTTCCAGCGGCGTTCGGGGGAGGAGCGCGCCGCGTGACGGATGATGGGAGCGACGGCGGGACAGCGGACGTGAGGGGCGCAGTGGTGGCAGCGGACAGCGAATCCATCCGGTCGGGGTCCGACCTGCGGGCAGCCGAACCGGCGCCGGTGCCGGAATCGGAGCCGAGCGCCGAGACCGGGGCCGGGGGCGCGAAGCCCCGGCGGGGACTGCGCCGGCGGCTGGGCGGGGGCGTGGTCCTCCTCGTCCTCGTGACGCTCTTCGGCCTGCCCTGGTGGACGCTGTTCGGCTCCGCCACGGACTGGCCGCTCCCGGTCTTCCTGGCCGGCACGGTCGGCTTCGCCGCCTGGCTGGTGTCCTTCCCCTTCCTGATGGCCGCGGGCCACGGGCGCCGGCGGTCCGACCGGGCGGCCCGGGTGGCGGACACCGGCCTCGGCGTCGTCTGGGTGCTGTTCACCTGGTCGGTGCTCGGCGGCCTGGCGCACCTCGTGCTGATCGGGTTCGGCGTCGGCGGCGCCGACCAGGCCAGGGTCGTCGCCGCGGCCGTCGTCGCGATCTCCGCCGTCCTGCTGGCCTGGGGCCACTACGAGGCCATGCGCGTGCCCCGCGTGAAGCGGCTGGACGTGCATCTCCCGCGGCTCGGCGGCGGTTTGGACGGGACGCGCGTCGTCGTGCTGGCCGACACCCACTACGGGCCGATCGACCGGGCCCGCTGGTCGGCGCGCGTCGCCGAGGCGGTCAACGCGCTCGACGCGGACATCGTGGTCCACGCGGGCGACATCGCCGACGGCACGCCCGCCCAGCGCCGGGAGCAGTCCGCGCCGCTCGGGACGATCCGCTCGCGGCTGGCGAAGGTCTACGTCACCGGCAACCACGAATACTTCGGGGAGGCCCAGGGCTGGCTCGACCGCATGGCCGAACTGGGCTGGGAACCGCTGCACAACCGCCATGTCGTGGTGGAGCGCGGCGGCGACCTGCTCGTACTCGCCGGCGTGGACGACGTGACGGCGGAGTCCTCCGGGCTGGCCGGGCACCGCGCCAACCTGCTCGGCGCGCTGGCGGGCGCGGGCCAGGACCGGCCGGTCCTGCTCGTCGCCCACCAGCCCAAGTACGTGACGCAGGCGGCCGCCGCCGACATCGACCTGCAGGTCTCCGGGCACACCCACGGCGGCCAGATCTGGCCGTTCAACTTCCTCGTCAGGATCGACCAGCCGGTGGTCCACGGCCTGAGCCGGCACGGGGAGCGGACGCAGCTCTACACCAGCCGCGGCGCCGGCTTCTGGGGCCCGCCCTTCCGGGTGTTCGCGCCGAGCGAGATCACGCTGCTGACCCTCCGGCCGGGCGCCGGGCCCGGGGCCGGCGGGCGACGGGACTGACCGTCAGCGGCGGCTCAGTCCCCAGGTCTGGAGGACGTAGGGCCGCCCCTTCTCCTCCCCCTTGATCAGCGGTACGTCGAGCAGGGCGAAGCCCGCCTTGGTGGCGACCGCGACGCTGGCGGTGTTCTCGGCCTCCAGCTCCAGGATCACCTGCCCGGTGCCCAGTTGCCCGAAGGCGTACGCGGCCATGACCCGCACCGCCCGCACCGCCAGCCCCTGGCCGCGGTGCGCAGGGCCGACCACGTAACCGACTTCCGTGCCCTCGGGACCGCGCGCCAGCATGACCTCGCCGAGCGGTTCGCCGCCGTCGACGGTGATGGCGAGCAGGATGGCCGCGCCCTCCGCCCGCAGCCGCCTGGCCCGGTCCAGCCGCGTGCGGGCGGCCGCCGCGTCGAAGGGCGAGGCGATCGGCGTCCAGTACGCGATGTCGGGGTGGCCGAACAGGTCCGGCATCGCGTCCAGGTCCGCTTCGGTCCAGTCGCGCAGGACGAGCCCTTCTCCGGTGAGCTCGATCCGGCCGGGAAAGGGCGGTGCTGCGCTGCTCATGGTGGACCTCCCGGGTCAGATGGTCTCCGCGGCCGCGGGCAGGCCGTGGGGTGCGGTCAGCCGGTCGAGCAGACCGGCCAGCGCCGTCCTCTCCGCCGCCGTCAGCCCCGCGGCGAATTCGGCGTCGACGGTGTGGGCCAGCTCGCCGCAGGCCGCGAGCACGTCGCGGCCGTGGGCGGTGAGGGTCAGGACCTGGCGGCGGCGGTCGTCGGGGTCCCTGACCCGCTGGATCGCGCCGAGCTTCTCCAGGTGGTCGGCCAAGGCAACGACCAGGCTGGGCGCGACGCCCATGACACCGGCGACCTCCAGTTGCGAGGAGGCCTTCCCGGCGTCGAGCAGGACCATCAACCCGACGTGCCGGGGTTTGAGTTCGTGGGGCTCGATGCGGGCCGCGAAGAGATCGGCCGCCATCGTCCCGAGCACGCCGAGCCGGAAGACGACGCTGGAGTTCACCTTGCCTGGAGCCACGGCGGCCATGCTATACGGCGCAGAATCATTCAAGATCTGCATGATTCTGCGCCCTTCGGCGGGCACCGTGCCGTCCCCGGTGGGGCAGCTGCCGGCTGTCTTCGCGGGTCGGCGTCCGACCTAGTGGACGAAGCCGGCGGGGTGGGCGTCGTCGAAGGTGACCCAGCCTTCGTCCCGGGAGGCGAAGGGGTTGGCCAGGTCGCGGATCGCGTCGTAGTAGTCGTGGCTGTAGGCAGGCCACAGGGCGGTGATCTGAGTGCGCAGGGTCAGCACGGCCGCGCTGATGTCCGTCCGGGCGGCCAGTTGGCCGGCGGCGTTGCCAGAGTGCAGGACGTGGAGGTCGGTGAGGAGGCTGCGCAGCTCCTGCGCCCAGCGCAGCCGCCCGACCACGGGGTTGCCGGCCGGGTGGGCGGCGGCGCCGTTGACGATCTCCGTCAGCGTCGCCGAGTGCGGAGGGCCGATCCGCGCGCGGTCGATCATCCCCTGGAGGTACTTCTGCTTGTTGTCCTCGGGGCGGGCCTCCCCGAAGTTCACGACCCTGCGCCGGGTGCCCTCGGCGTCGGTGCCGATCGCGAGGTTCAGCGCCGTGCGGATACAGGCCCGCAGGTCCTGCACATAGGCTCTCCAGGCGTTGTCCTGCCCCTGGGTGATCGCCGCGAGCGCCGCTTTCAGGCCCGCGTTGGTCGGGTAGTCGTCGACGAGGACCGGGCCGTTCGCGTTCCAGTGGATGATGTTCCTCGGCGCTCTGACGGACACGCCGGTCCTGCCGAGCGCGCGGAATTCCGCGGCCAGGCCCTGCGCGAAGCCGTAACCGCTGGTCGCCCCCGCCCAGCAGGAGATGATCCAGATCGTGTCGCCGTCCGCGAGCCCGCGGCTGACGAATTCCGGGACGAATTCCGCCGGTGTCCTGTCTTCGACGGTGCCCGCCCTGCCGTGTCCTATGACGTAGTTGATCCCCGGCGACCGCACCATCACCCCTGGCTCGGCGAGGGTGGAGGCGGTGCGTCCGGTGTGCGCTTCCAGCCACTGGACCGTTTCCCGTAACTCCGCCTGGTCGCGGATGCTGATGTAGTCGTCGGTCTCTTGCCCGTAGCCCTTGTGCAGGATCATCGGAACCCCCCGGGTCCATCTGCGGAGACGCTCTCCCCTGCCATCGTGACCGGTTCCTCCCCCCTGCGCTGACCCCTCGCGGATTCCGCCGGGCCCGCTGATACGGAGGAGCCGTGCCGGGGCGATTCAGCGGGCGTAGGCGGAGTAGTCCTGCACGGCGGTGGCAACCGGACGCGCGGGGCGGGCGGTTCAGGCGCGGGCCCGCTGCCGCGGTGTGCGGAGGAAGGCCGCGGCGAGCAGGACGCCGATCAGGACGAGGGCGGAGTTGACGGCGATGGCCGCGGTGACGCCGTGGTGGATCGCCGAGGCGCTGGTGGCGCCCGCGGTGCTCGCGGTGACCACGGCGGACATGATCGGGGTGCCCATGGTGATGCCGACCTGCTGGGACATCGACGCCAGGCCGGTGGCCAGGCCCTGTTCGGCGTCGGGCAGGCCGCCGGTGGCGGTGACCATGAAGCCGACGATGACGAGCATGTTGCCGATGCCGCCGAGGAAGGTGGCGGGCAGCAGCAGGGCCAGCGCGGGGCCGGTGCTGGTGCCCAGGAAGAGCAGGGCGGCGGTGGCGGCGGTCTGGAGGAGGCCGCCGGCGACCAGCGGGGTCAGCAGCGAGGTCCGCGCGATGACCCTGGGGGCGAGCAGGCCGCCGACGACAGTGCCGGCGCCCAGCACGCCGAAGGTGACGCCGGCCGCGAGCGGGGAGAAGCCCAGGGTGTCCTGGAGATAGAGGGTCAGCAGGTAGACCAGCGAGGTCTCGGTGACGAAGGCGAGCAGGCCGAGCACGTTGCCCCAGGCGACGTTGCGGCGGCCGAGGGTCTTCAGCGGCACCAGCGGCTGCGCGACCTTGCGCTCGATCAGGAAGAACGCGGCCAGCAGGGCGAGGCCCGCGACCAGGCCGGTCACCGCGTGGGCGCTGGTCCAGCCGTGCTCGCCGGCCTGGGTGAGGCCGTAGACGAAGGCCAGCAGGCCCGCGGTGACGGTGAGGGCGCCGGGGACGTCGAGGCGGGGGCGCTCGGCGGGCTTGGACTCCTTGATCACCGCCGGGGCGATCGCGACGACGGCGAGCGCGACGGGCACGTTGATGAAGAAGGCCCACCGCCAGGAGAGCAGGTCGGTCAGGGCGCCGCCGAGGATGGCGCCGGTGGTGAACCCGGCCGACATCAGGGCGCCGTTGACGCCGAGCGCCTTCTGCCGCAGCGGGCCTTCGGGGAAGGCGGTGGTCAGCAGGGACAGCCCGGCGGGGGTGGCGGCGGCGGTGGCCAGGCCCTGGGCGACGCGGGCGGCCAGCAGGACGCCGGGGCTCGTGGCCAGGCCGCCGGCCAGCGAGGACAGGCCCAGCAGGGCGATGCTGCCGATGAACATCTTCTTGCGGCCCGCGAGGTCGCCGATACGGCCGAGGAAGAGGGTGAAGCCGGCGGCGGTCAGGGCGAACGCGGTGGCGATCCACTGGAGGTCGGAGAGCGAGAAGCCGAGGCCGTCGCCGATGGCGGGCAGCGCGACGTTCAGGATCGAGAAGTCGACGGCCAGCATGAACTGGGCGACCAGCAGCACGGCCAGGACCAGTTTCAGCCGGCCGGTGAGGTGTCCGGGCCGGGCGTCGGGCGCGGGGCTGGACGTGCCCGACCGCGGGCCTGTCTTTATGGCGGACATGGCGAAGCTTCCTTTCAGTACCACCCGGATTACTGTTAACGGGACTGAAGTTCCGTTACGCCAGGACGGTAGCATGGGGAAGCCCACTAAGGGAACCGTAGTTCCGATAAGATGCCGGCAGAGCGAACCGCCACCGCAAGGAGAGGCCCCCATGTCCGTCCCGCCCGCGCCCGGCGCCCAGCGCCCGGGCGGCCGCACCGCCCGCGTCCGCGAAGCCGTCCTGCAGGCCGCGGGCGACGCCCTCGCCGCCGACGGCTTCGAGGCGCTCGACCTCGCCGACATCGCCCGCCGCGCCGACGTGGGCAAGACCACCGTCTACCGCCGCTGGGGCAGCTCCGGCGCCCTCGCCGCCGACCTGCTGGCCGACATGGCCGAGCAGTCGCTGCCCCGCACCGACACCGGCAGCCTCCGGACGGACCTGCGGGCCAACGCCCGCCTCGTCGTCAAGACCCTCGCCGACCCCCGGCAGAGCCGCCTCTTCAAGGCCCTGATCGCCGCCTCCCTGTGCAACGACCAGGCCGCGCAGGCCCTGCACCGCTTCTACGCCGTCCGCATCGAGGAGTGGGCCGGCTGCGTCCGCGACGCCGCCACCCGCGGCGAGGTCCCCGCCGGCACCGACCCGCACGCCGTCGTCGCCGCCGTCTCCGCCCCCCTCTACTACGCCCTCCTCAACACCGGCCGCCCCCTCACCGACGCCGACGCCGACCGCGCCGCGGCCGCCGCGGCCGCCGCGGCACAGGCCGGCGTGTGGGCCCGCCAGGAGGCGGACGGAAGCTGACCGCGTCGCGGGCGAGAGCCGACCGCACCGCGGGACGCGGCCCGACCGGTACCCCGCGGGTCGCCTTCGTCGGCGCGGCCGGCGGCCAACTCCTGGCGGGCGCGGGTGAAGGGCACGGGCACCGGAGGGAGGGCGGGCCGGCGGGTGGCGGCCGCCCACCCCCCATCCGGGACGTGGGGGGATGCGGGGAAAGGCGGTCAGGCCTGGATCTTGGAGTCGGCCGACTCGTCGTCGGACGGCTCGCCGCCGTCACTTCCCGGCGGCGTGATGCTCACGGTGGTGCTCGCCATCAGCACGCTGCTCTTGGGCAGCAGCGGCCCGGCGAGCGCCGTGGTGACCAGGGCCATGATGACCATCATGGTGAACATCTGGCTGTCCAGGACGCCGAGTTGCACGGCGGTGTTGAGGATGATCAGCTCGGTCAGACCACGGGTGTTCATCAGCAGGCCGAGTGCCCGCGACTCCACCCAGGACAGCCCGAAGATCCGGGCCGGTGCGATGGCGCCGATCAGCTTGCCCAGGCAGGCGACGGTGATGATGGCGGCGAGTTCCAGGTACTGGCGGGCGCCGAGCCCGTTCACGTCCACACCGAGGCCGGTGACGATGAAGAAGACCGGCAGCAGGATCGTGCTGACGTTGTCGAGCGGCTTGCGCAGGTGCTCGACCAGTTCGCGTGCGGGCTCGCGCGGCATGATGAAGCCGAAGAGGAAAGCGCCGAAGATGCTGTGGATGCCGATCCACGTGGTGGCGTAGGCGGACAGGAAGGTCCCTGCCGCGAGGAGCACGAACAGCCCCCGCCACTCCTGCCGACCGGCGAAGAAGCCCACCATGCGCGCCACCAGCGGGCGTATCACCCAGAACATCACCACGACGTAGACCGCGCTCAGCGACAGCACCTGGGCCAGGTCGCGTGCGCTGCCCGAGGTCACCAGCGCCGAGACATAGGCCAGCATGCACCAGGCGATAATGTCGTCGACGGCCGCGCTCGCCAGCGACAGCGTGCCGACCCGGGTGTGCCCGAGGCGGCTGTCGGTGATGATGCGGGCCAGCACCGGGAAGGCGGTCACCGACATCGCGGCGCCCAGGAACATGGAGAAGGTGAGGAAGGAGATGTGGTGGCCCGCCACCGTGTTGTGGTGCGGGTAGAGAAAGGTGGCCAGCGCGACGCCCAGGCCGAAGGCGCAGGCGACGGACGACAGCGAGACGGCGGCCGCGACGCCGCGGTGCGGGCGGAGGATTCGCTTCTCGAACTCCCAGCCCACCATGAACATGAACAGGACCAGGCCGACTTGGGAGACCGCGGACAGCAGCGGTCTGGAGTCGGCGGGGAAGAGCTTGTGTGTCAGGTCGCCGGGGAACTGACCGAGCACGCTGGGCCCGAGGGCGATACCGGCCAGCACTTCGCCGATGACGGCCGGCTGGCGGAACCGTGGCGCCAGACTGCCCAATGCCAGACCTACCACCAGCACGAACGCGATGCCCGCGAGCATCTGCGCTACTTGTAAGTCCGTGTGGGGTGCGAGGGATTTGAGGGCCAGGGTCGACGTCATTTGCTGTTCTCCTCACGGGAGGACTGCGGCAGACCGAATCGGGATAGCGCAGGGCGGGACACGAGCGACCTGGAGGTGCCAGGCAGGCTGATGAGTGGAATGCGTCAACTGTGTCGAGCCGGACCGGCTATTCGGACGTGTCGCGCGCAGAACATGGGTTTCTTGGCCTTCGCACATTCCGTGGCAAGGCGGTCCGGCCTCGCCGGATTGCGAGCAAGTGTAATGAGCGGGGGGTGCCCCGTCTACGGAATCCGGGCAACCCCCGGCGGTCTCCTTTATCGCCCGCAAAACACGTATGCCGTCGATTCGGATCGACGAAATGCCGACGTCAAACGCCTACCGTGCGAGAAATCGTAACGCGGCGGAAACAATTCCGCGGGGCCGCGGCGGCACCCGCGCCGAGGTGGTGCCGGGCGGGCGATCGGCGTCCCGTACCGGGCGCGCGAGTCACCTGCGACGCGGCCGCCCCTGGCGTGCGGCCGCGCACCACGAATGCCCGTGCCGCCCCAGGGCGAGCTTCCCGAAGCCGCTCGGCGGCATGGGCGGATCGGTATATTGACTGCCAAGCTGGCGGAGGGTGAAGGGGAGGCCGATGCAACTGCAGCCTCCTGACAAGGCCACCTCGCGGGCTGTCTTCATCGGCACCACCGAGTACCACCCGAGCACCCGGCTCCAGCAGCTGGCGAACGTCGACAGCAGCGTCCGGCGGCTGCGCCACCTGCTGTGCGAACGCGCGGAAGCCGTCTTCGACGCCGAATTGTGCCCCGCCCCGCTGCTGAACCCGGCCCGCAGCCGGGTCGCGCTGGAGGCGCTGGAGCGGGCCGCCGGCGAGGCCGAGGACGTGCTGCTCGTCTACTACGCCGGGCACGCGGTCTCGTTGTCGAAGGGGAACGAGGACCGGCTCTACCTCGTCCTCAGCGAGGCCCAGTACCCGCGCCCGGACTGGGACAGCCTCGATTTCGGCGAGGTCAGGGCCATCCTGCGGACATCACGGGCCCGGGTGCGCATCCTGATCCTCGACTGCTGCTTCAGCGGGGTCGCCGCCCAGGGCGTGCTGTCCGGCGGTGAGCCCCCGCTGACGACCGAGCTGCTCCAGCAGATGACACTGGAGGAGGGCTGGCACATCGTCACCTCGTCGGCCGCCGACCGGACGGCCGACGACAGCGACGGCCACGGCTACACCGCCTTCACCGGCAAGCTCATCGACGGCCTGGAGCAGGGCGTCGACCGCGCCCCGGGCGGAGCCGAGCCCGCCTACCTGGGCATGGAGAGCCTCTTCTCGTACGCCCGCGCCCGCTTACCCGAGCAGGCCCCGCAGATCCTGCAGAACGGCACGCCCCACGTGGCGCTCGGCCCGAACCCGCGCAGGCTCCCGCCGGAGTACGAGCAGTGGACCGACGTCGTCGAGACCTTCCTGCGCGGCTGGGCCCCCGCCGCGGCCGAACTGGACCCGACGGTCGAGCTGGCGCGGAAACTGGTCCTCCGGCTCGCGCAGAGCTGCCAGGACGAGCCCCGGCTCGCCAACGACCCCTGGCGCTCGGCGGGCTTCGCGGTACGGATGTGCGAGCACCTCACCGACATGGTGAAACGGGCCTGCGGCCGCGCCGGCGACCCGCTGCTCAACCAGGCCGAGGCGCTGCTGGTCGGCCTGATGCCCTTCGTCTACGCCACCTGGTGGGACGGGGCGCTCGGCGAGTCCCTGAAGTCGACCGACCCGGAGCGTGACCTGCTCGGCGAGCGGCCCGCGGCGGTGGACGGATCCGACGGGCCGCGGGGCAGCTACCGCGAGTTCCTGGAACGTCGTCCCGACGCGGTGCGGCGAGCGAGGTCCGCGGTCCTGCGCGGCAACGAGACGGCCGCCCGGGCCATCTGCTGGTGGCTGTACCGCCACTGGGTGCTGAACCGGGCCTTCATCGAGCGCAAGCCCGACCCGTTGCAGGCGATCGGCGCGCTCCTGGAGGAGACCGGCGAGCCGTCGCGCACGATGCTGCGCCGGCTCTTCGGGCTCTACGGCCGGTTCACCCTCCAGCAGGTGCTCGACCCCCTCATGTCGGCGCTGCTGGCCAGCCCCGACCCCCGGCTGCGAGTCGGCAAGCCGACGACCGACACCGACATCAGGGCCGGACTGATCGCCCGGCTGCTCAGCGTCGCCCACCAGATGGCGGTCGACCCGTTCGCGCTGCCTACCGCCATCGACCACGTCAACGCCGGCAGTTCCTTCACCCCCGAGGTGCTTCGCGAGCGCTTCTGGAGCTGGCAGCGGCTGTCCCGCGACGGCTCGGGCACCGTCGGGTACGACCTCGGCGCCGAATGCGCGTCCCCCGAGGTCGCCTCGGTCCTCCGCGCGCACGTCACGGCCATGGACCGCTACGTCCTCCGGGTCACCCACCCGGACAACGGCCTCCCGGAGGCGGCCGCGCTCGGCGACGTCATCCCGCTGCGCTACAGCTCGCTGGGCGTGCGCCCGGGACCGGACGACCGGTTCAGCCTCACCGAGATGCGCCTGACCCTGGACGACGACAGCGTCCGCGAGCTGCTCATGGGCCAGCAGATCTACCACCACCCCGAGGCCGCGGTCCGCGAGCTGTTCCAGAACGCGCTCGACGCCTGCCGGCACCGGGACCGGCGGCTGGCGTTCCTGCGCCACCAGCGCGGGGACACCGAGCACGGCGGGGACTGGCGCGGGAAGATCACCTTCGTCCGCGGCCACGACGACCGCCGCCCGTACATCGAGTGCCGGGACAACGGCGTGGGCATGGGCGAGCAGGAGCTGGAGAAGCTCTTCGCCCGCGGCGGCATGCGGTTCACCACGTCCCAGGAGTATCTGGAGGAGCAGGTCGACTGGCGGCGGGCCGGCATCCAGTTGCAGCCGAACAGCATCTTCGGCATCGGCGTCTACTCGTACTTCCTGCTCGCGGACGAGATACGGGTGGTCACCCGGCGGTTCAACCGGGACGGCGAACTGGGCCAGGGCCTCCAGATCGACATCTCAGGACCCGGCGCCCTCTTCCACATCAAGCCCCTGGCGGGCATCGAGGCCGGCACCGCGGTCCGCCTGTACCTGAAGCAGGACCTGGACCTGCCGCCGCTGCACGACGTGCTCGGCCGATGGGTCTGGACGAGCGACTACGACCTCGACGCGTCGGAAGAGGGCACGGACGAGGTCTTCCGGCTGCGCGCGGGCAGGTTGAACGAGCGGGCCGCCCGGCACGGCACGGCGCCCGTGGCGACCAGCGGCTCGCCGGGCATCTGGTGGTGCCCCGGCGAGGGCGGAGTGCTCAGGGACGGCATCTGGATCGGCCACCCGGTCTTCGGAGCGGTGGTCAACCTCACCGGAGCCGCCGCCCCCGACCTGACCATCGACCGCAACCACCCGAGGGACCCCGCAGCGATCGCCGTCGACGCCCTGCTCGCCGACCGCGTCGACGCCCTGGTGCGTGCGGAAGCCGGGGTCCTCACGCCGACCTGGCTGAGCGAACTGGCCAAGGAGCGACCGGCGCTGGCGGACACCGTGCTGCGGGCCGCCGTCGAGAACGGCCTCCCCGGGTGGCAACTGGGCGGCCGGGACGCGGACATCGCCGTCGTCGGCTGCTTCGTCCCGGACGTCGCCCTGTGGGCCGGGCAGACGGGGCCGGGGGCCGGCGAGCCGTCGGCCAAACCGGCCAAGGGCGATGCCGACAGCCGACTGCTGCGCAAGGCGGACGAGATACTCGAGAACTTCCCGCCGTTCGTCGCGGACTGGCGGGCCAGGGCCTGGGCCAAGGCGGGGCTGCTGCCCGGCGTCGGCCTCGCGGACGGCGAGTCGCCGCCGGTGGCACTGCCCAGCGACGCCCTGCTGCTCGATCTGCAGAGCTTGAGCGACGCGAAGTCCTACGACTACGAGGCCATCCTGCGAGCACATGTGCGGGGGCGGCGCTCCGTGCGAAGGAACCTGGTGGAGGCGGCCGAGCGGTTGGATGCGACCCTCCCGCCGCTGCTGGCCCGGCTGTGTCTCCTCGGCCAGGACGAGCGGGTCTTCCACAGCGTCCCGCGGCAGCCCGCCGGCGACGACCGGGAAACGCCACTGCCCATCGGGGCGCAAGCCGGCTGGCTGAGCACCGACGCGCCGGTGCCCATGGGCTACATCCTGGACATGGCCCGGTTCGCGGAGTGCCCGCCCCGGCAGGTCCGGGACCGGCTGGAGCGGGTCGGCTACCGGACTCCCGAGACCCGGTATGTCCCCGAGGCGGCAACGGCCGCCCAGGACGACCTGATCATCCTCAGCGTGAACGTGACCGGCACGGGCCGCTGGCTCGAACCCGACGACGAGGTTCCGCTCAGCCACCTGCTGGTGGCGGCGGCTGCCCTGGAGTCCACCCCGCGGCAGGTCGCCGAACGCCTCACCGAACTCGGCCACCGCCTGCCCGCGCACGCCGCCGCCCATCCCGCGTGGCACACCACTCTCCGCAAGGACGACTGCGCGCTGTTGAGCCGGGACTGCGACGGCAGCCCGCCGTGGCTCGACGTCACGGCCGAGGTGCCCGTCGAGCAGCTGCTCGTCGCGGCGTCCGTCACCGATTCCACACCTCGGTGGGTCGCCGAACGGCTCACCCGGTTGGGCCTGAGCGTGTCCGCGGACGCCCGCACCCATCCCGCCTGGGAAGTGATCCTCACGCACTCCGACCGCATGCTGCTCAGCCGGGATCTGGGGGAGCGGACCTCCAGGGAGGACGAGTCCAGGAGATGGATGCCTTTGGGCACCCGCATCCCTACCGGTCACCTCTTCGCCGCCGCCGAGACCGTGAAACGGACACCCCGGCAGGTTGCGGACCGCTTCACACGACTCGGCTACGTCACGGACGACGGCGCCGGCGAGTGGCCGCGCTCCGGCCGGCTCTCCGACGATGACCTCGCCTTGATCAGCGAGTCCCTCGACGGTACGAAGCCCTCGCTCGACCCGATGGCCGAGGTGCGCATCGGGCACGTCCTCGCCGCCGCGAAGGAAACGGCGTACAGCGCGCGGGAGGCGGTGGCCCGCCTCCGCCAACTCGGCTACATCGTGCCCGACATCCCCCCGCAGACCCTGCGGTCGGCGCGTGTTCCCAGGGATGCGCTCCTCCTCAGCGTGGACCTCGACGGGCTTTACCCGTGGCTGGACCCTGCAGCCGACGTGCCCCCCGGCCATCTCCTCGCAGCGGCGGCGGCCACCAAGTCGACGCCGGAGCAGGTCGCGGAGCGGCTCGCCCTCTTCGGCCACCGGGTGCACGAGTCGGCAGCCGGCCTGGCGGCCTGGCGGACGGTCCTCAGCAAGGACGACCTGATCCTGCTCAGCAGCGACGTCAACGGCAAGGAGCCGTGGCGCCGATTCGAGGACGACGTCAGTCCGGACCATCTGCTCGTCATCGCGGCGACCCTCGGACGTACCCCCCAGTGGGTGGCGGACCGCTACGGCGTGCTCGGCTACCGGACCGTGGGGTGGGCCGCCGGCCATCCCGTGTGGCAGACCACCCTGCGCCGGGGGGACCTGCCCCTCCTCGGTGCCGGCGACGGCCACCCGAACTCGACCCTCCACGTGGCAACTCCGGTACCCCTGACGCACATCGTGCACGCGGCGGTCACCGAGGACCAGGAGCCCGGCCAGGTGTGGGCACGGCTCGAACAACTCGGCTTCACGCCTCCCCCGGGCGTGGTCTTCCCCCGCCGCGAGGCGGCGGCCGACGGCCGGGCGCAGGGACGGAAGTCCCGCTCGGGGCCGCCCGACTGACGGCAGCGCGAACAGCACCCCTGCCGGCGAGCGGCTCCGCCCAGGACCCGGCGCATGCGGCAGCATGGGGTGATGACGACCATCTCGCTCGTCCAGGGCGACATCACCGAGCAGCAGGCCGACGCCATCGTCAACGCGGCGAATTCATCGCTACTCGGCGGCGGCGGGGTCGACGGGGCCATCCACCGGCGGGGCGGGCCCGAGATCCTGGCGGCGTGCAGGGACCTGCGGGCCTCGCACTACGGGAAGGGCCTCGGGGTGGGGCAGGCCGTCGCCACGACGGCGGGGCGGCTGCCGGCGCGGTGGGTCATCCACACGGTGGGGCCGGTGTGGTCGGCGGAGGAGGACAGGTCGGGGCTGCTCGCGTCCTGCTACCGCGAATCGCTGCGGGTCGCCGACGAGTTGGGGGCCTCGTCGGTGGCTTTCCCCGCGGTGTCCACCGGGGTCTACGGGTGGCCGCTCGACGACGGAGCCCGTATCGCACTGGAGACCGTGCGCCGCGCGGACACGGCCGTGACCGACGTGCGGTTCGTGCTCTTCGACGAGACCGCCTACGCGGTCTTCGCGGCGCTGCACCGCGGGTGACGCCCCGCGGACGGGGGACCGGCGGCCGCGGTCACAGGCAGGAGTCGTCCTGGTCACCGCGCCGGGTCAGGCGGGCGAAGAGGGGCGGGGAGTACCAGCCGGGGCGCTCCCCGCTCATCCAGTCCTGCACCGACGGCTTCGGTGGCCGCACTCCGCCGAGGGCGTAGAGGGCGGCGCCGAGGACCCCGCCGGCCACCGCGAGGGCGAAGCAGATCCACAGGGCCGTCCGGGTGCCGGAGTCGGGATCGCCGCCGACGGTGGCGGCGACGTACAGCAGGATCGGGGCGATCATGAAGGCCGCCACCGCCCGGAGCAGCTCGATGATGGCGAAGACGCGCTGGACGTTGTTCGAGCGCAGCGAGAAGCCGGCGATGAAGAGCGCGGGGACGACGGACGAGCCGACGCCGATGCCGACCAGGCCCGAGCCCACGGCGACGAGCGCGGAGGTGGGCGGGGAGGCGGCGTTCATGACCGCGATGCCGACGCTGAGGAAGGCCAGGCCGACGAGGACGAAGTAGTGCAGCAGGCGGGTGCGGAAGACGGCGCCGAAGACGAGCGCGGTGATCACCGCGCCGCCGAATTCGGGGAGGTAGAGCAGGCCCAGGTGCAGGGGCGAGTAGCGGCCCGCGAGCGAGGTCAGGGTCAGCGAGATCGCCGAGACCGACGCGGCGGCCGCGCAGATGGCGGCGACGATGCCGGCGACCGGGAGCGTACTGACCAGGCTGCGCACGCACAGCAGCGGGCGCTTGGCGGTGTACTCGTGGACGAACAGGATGATGATCAGCAGCAGCCCGCCGAGCAGCGGCCCGCACGCCCTGGCGTCGAGGAAGCGGTGGGTGAGCAGTTCCGAGGCGCCGAAGAAGGCGGCGACGCATCCCACGGTGGCCAGTCCGAGGGCGATGTAGTCGACGGGGGCGTCGGGATTGGCCGGCGGCGTCTCCTGGTAGGTCAGCAGGGAAAGGACGAGCGCGGCTACGGCGATGCCGGCGATGATCCAGAACAGCGGCCGCCATCCGTGGGCGTTCGCCTGGATGCCGCCGACCACCGGGCCGAGCGCGACCGCGCCGAAGATGCAGACGTTGAGGACGACGGCGGTCTCGCGCAGCCGGGGCGCCGGATATCCGATGATCAGCGGCGGCACGGCCGCGATCAGCAGCAGGCTGGTGCACAGGCCTTGCAGGACGTGCCCGACGATGAAGACCGCGGCGGTGGTCGCCGCCGCGGTGAGCACCGAGCCGATCACCAGCAGGGCGCCGTAGACGAGCAGCATCCGGCGCTGCGGCAGCCGCTGCGCGAACTGCACGGCGAGGACCGTGCCCACCGCGTAGCCGGCGTTGGCCATGCCCGTCGTCACGTCGATCGCCTGCGGGCTCATGTGCAGATCGCGGGCGATGAGCGGGGTGATCGGCCCGAGGGCGGCGGAGAGGGCCAGGAAGGGCACCAGGGCGAAGACGACCATCGTCGCCACCACGGGATAGCGGCCGGCGAGCGGACCTTGTCGCATGGGTCGGCTTCTCCTCATTTCGGCGGAAACGGTATGCAATCACGATGGTGGACCGCCGGCGCCGGTCTTCCGCCAAGCGGAGCCGCTGAAGTCACCCGTTCGACGGTCGCCGGATGCGCGCCGCCTGGCGTACGCCGGTCCACCGGCCGGCCCACCGCACCGCGGGGACCATGGCCGAGCCGCCGGCGGCGAAGATCGCGGCGGGTACGAGCCAGCCGGCCGGGCCGTGGGGGCGGGCCTCAGTGCTGGGCCGCGGCCAGGCGCTGGACCTGCTGGGTGAGGAGGGCGGGCGGGAAGGGGGTCAGCCTGCCGACGTCCACCATGTCGAAGGCGGCGATGACGTCGCCGACCCGGACGACGACCCGTTCGGTGTACTTGACGTCCCCCTCGGGCAGGGCGGCCGCCTCCTGGAACCGCACCGCCTGGTCGCCCGCCGCCGGGGCGGCTTCCCGGACGATGCGGCTGGTGTAGTGGTTGCCGCCGTAGTCGAGGCCGGAGACGGTACGGCACAGGGACAGGTCGGCGGCCAGCACGCGGAAGAGGCCGGCGGCGGCGCCGTGCGGGTAGGCGGCGAGGGTGGCGGCTCCCGGATAGATGTCCGCCTTCCAGTTGATCAGCTGGCTGACGCCGGCCGGGGAGGCCCTGCCGTAGACGATGTCCCACACGTCCTGGCACGCCGCCGGAGTGAGCGGCGGCCGCCGCTGGGCCGCGGTGGCGTCCTTGGCCAAGGTGGCGACGGGCATGTCGTAAGTCCCCGGAGTGGCACCGGCCTTGAAAGTGAGCGACGTCAACGTCCGCACCGTGACGGCCGCTGCGGCGGTGAAGGCGGGTACCGGCACGGGCGGCTGGGCGGCTGGGCGGCTGGGCGGCGGTGGTGGCGGTCGCGGGCGTGCGGGCGGCGGTGGCGGGGGCCGCGCGGACCTTCCCCCTGGTGCCGGACCCGGCGGGTCCCGTGCGGACATTCTGGCGGGCATCATGGCCGGTATGGAAACGCATGAGGACAGCGCACTGGCCGGAAGGATCGCGCTCGTCGCCGGTGCCACCCGGGGTGCGGGGCGGGCGCTCGCCGTCGAGTTGGGGCGCGGCGGCGCCACCGTCTACGTCACCGGCCGCACCACCCGTGAACGGGTCAGCGAGGTCGGCCGGAGCACCGAGACCATCGAGGAGACCGCGGAGCTGGTCACCGCGGCCGGCGGCACCGGGATCGCCGTACCCACCGACCACCTCGACGAGGACCGGGTACGCGACCTCGTCGCGCGGATCGACCGCCAGCAGGGGCGGCTCGACATCCTCGTGAACGACCTCTGGGGCGGCGAACACCTCGTCGCCGGATCGGTGTTCGGCAAGAAGAGCTGGGAGACGCCGCTCGCCGACGGCCTGCGCATCCTCGAACTCGGCGTGCGGTCCCACGTGATCACCGCCGCGCTCGCCCTCCCGCTGCTCATCCGCTCCGACGGTCCGCTGCTCGTGGAGGTCACCGACGGCACGGCGGCCACCAACCGCCGCTACCGCGAGAACCTCTACTACGACCTCGCCAAGAACGCCCCGATCCGCATCGCCTTCGGCCTGGGCGAGGAGCTGGCCGAATACGGCGGCGCGGCGGTCGCCGTCACGCCCGGCTACCTGCGCTCGGAGCAGATGCTCGCCCACTTCGGCGTGACCGAGGCCACCTGGCGCGACGCCGTCGCGCAGGAGCCGCACTTCGCCATCGCCGAGTCGCCCCATTACCTCGCCCGCGCGGTCGCCGCCCTCGCCGCCGACC
Source organism: Actinacidiphila paucisporea (assembly GCF_900142575.1). Lineage (GTDB taxonomy): Bacteria > Actinomycetota > Actinomycetes > Streptomycetales > Streptomycetaceae > Actinacidiphila > Actinacidiphila paucisporea. The sequence goes on along the minus strand of NZ_FRBI01000003.1, from coordinate 291,256 downwards.
CGGACCGGGCCGCCCGCTGGAACCGGAAGTCCACCTCCAGCGCGGAGTTGGCCCGCGCCTACGGTGTGCGGGACGTGGACGGCAGCCGGCCCGACGCGTGGGCGTACTTCGAGGACGTCCACTACGGCGGCAAGGACGGCACGCCGGAGGACTACCGCTGATCTGCGCCGGCTCCTGATCCGCTCCGGCTCTCAGCGCATCTCGAAGACCGGTCCCCTCGGGCTGAAGGGCAGCCGGGCGCCGCGCGGCAGCAGGAAGGCGTGCTCGCGCCGTATCCGCAGCACGTCGCACGCGCCGTCGGTGATCACCAGCACCGGAGCGCCCGGGGGGAAGTCGTCGGCGGCCAGCAGGAGTTCGACGCCCGGCTGCAGGACGGTGCCGCCGCGGCCGCGTACCCGCACCCGGGAGGCGATCTCGGTCGCCGGCAGGTAGCCGGCGTCGAAGGGCGCCGCGTCGCAGAAGACCACCCGGGCCGCGGGGACGTCGCGCGACTCGGCGTAGGAGGCGATGGCGCCCAGCGCCTTGCCGAGCAGGCGGCGGTCCATCGAGAACGAGGTGTCCAGGACGACGCCGAAGGTGCAGCGCTCCAGCTCCTCGGGCGGGAAGTAGTGCCCCGCGCGCGGGATGCCGGGCGTCGAGGCCTGGCGGCGGGCGGGCCGGGCGAAGCTGCGCACGGGCTGCGGGCGCGGGACGTACTCGTCGAACCAGCGGGCCAGCCGTACGTCCCAGGGCAGCGGCGGGTGGGCCAGGGCCGCGATCTCCTCGACCAGGCCGGCCGGCAGGGTGCCGCGGGTGCGGTCGTGCAGGTCGAAGCCCTGGAGCAGGCCGCGGCGGTAGAAGCCGTCCAGGTCGACGTAGTCCGCGGGCGCGGACGGGTGCGGCAGCGGCTCGCCCAGGATGTCGCCGCGGCCCTTGCCGCGCAGGGTCGCCAGCCGGCGCATGCGGCGCAGGTCGGTGGTGATGCGCTCGTAGACCTCCTCGGCGGACAGGCCGGTGAGCTCCGGGTCGTGCAGCAGGCCTTCGGGCATCGCGCCGACGCCCATCTCCAGCAGCCAGGCGTTGATGACGAAGTCGCAGGCCACGTTGAAGAGATACGGGTCCCGGGCGCCGCGGCGGTCGGCGTGGTGGAGGGCGGCGTGCAGCATCTCGTGGGCCAGGATGAACCGCCACTCGTCCTCGGCGTGCACGCGCAGCGGGTTGACGTAGATCTCACCGGCGGCCGCGTTCACCGCGGCCACCGAGATGTGGTGGGCGCGGGCCAGGTCCGCGTCGGCGACCACCGTCATGCCGGCGGCGATGCCGCCGAGCAGCGGGTAGGACGACACGAACCAGTCAAGTGCCCGGTCCCACGGGCCCTTCGGCCGGTCGGTGGAGGCACCCGCGGCGGCCATCGACTCCGAGACCGTACGGGTCAGGGCGCGCGCGAAGGCCTCCCGCCAGTCCTCGGGGTCGCGTTCGTACGGCCAGGGCTCCAGCCGCTGGTCCGGCTCCGGTCCGGCCGCACCGCAGCGGGCGTACAGGGCGGGGATGCCGTCGCGCCGGAAGCGCTCGGCGATCTGCTCCTCGTCGCCGCCGGGGAAGGACTCCGGCAGCTCGAACGGCGCGGTACCCAGCGGGTGCGACTGCTGGAAGCGGTTCACCACCACGCAGCGCGCCGCCAGGTCGTAGCGGTCGGGCTGCGTACGGTCGCCGCGGACCGCCGGCAGGTGGCCGAAGCCCAGGTGCAGCACGCAGTGCGCCAACACCCATGCCCACTCGCGGGGTTCGGCCAGCCGCTCGGGATTCGCGTGCACGCAGCCGTCGGACTCCGCCAGCGCCCACCCCCCGGCGGGGGCGGCACGGCACGCCGAACGGCAGAAGACCGCGTCGAGCGCCCCCAGCGCGGGGTCGGCCCGCACCATGGCCAGGCCGAGCTGGTAGTTGCGCGCCAGGCGCGGGTCGGGCGGCGGGGGCTGCCGGTTCCCGGCCCTGCCGCGGCGCCGGCTGCTCACCGGCGGGCCTCCACCAGCCGGGGCATGTCCCTGGCGGCCTCGATCAGGAACCAGGCCGGCAGCACCGCCTTGCCGTCCTCGTCGTCCGCGATCACCGTCTGGGCGACCTCGACCGAGATCTCGGCGAGCTGCACCAGCAGGGCCTGCGCGCGGTAGGCGGTCTGCCGCACCGACGGCGAGGCGTGCTCCTTGCTCGCCGGCAGCTCCCTGATCAGTCGCCCGCGGAAGGACTCCGCCAGGTAGTAGAGCAGGTCGCGGTCCTGCACCCGGTTCGGCCAGCGGGCGTCGCCCTTGAGGACCGCCTCGATGCCGAACTCGCTCCGCACGACGCGGACATACCCGCAGAAGGCGGAGGCGTGCGTCGGCGTGAGCGTGCCGTACGCCAGCACCTTGAGCGACTGCTCGTCCAGCGCCGGCCCGAAGGACCGGAGGGCGTCGGACAGCATGTGCCAGGAGCGCGGGGTGGAGAAGGGCTCCTCCGTCTTCGGCGGCTTCGACCACAGGTGGTGCGGCCGGTCGGTGAGGTAGTCGGCCACCCACGGGTGGATGTCGGAACGCGCCGCCCAGCTCAGCCAGTCGTCGGCCGACGCCTCAAGGTGCACATGGGTGAGGCGGTTGACCAGCGCGGAGGCCAGCGGCCGGGCGAGCGCGCTGTCGGTGGCGCGGTTGCCCGCGCCGATGACGACGCTGCCCGCGGGCAGCTCGTAGTTCCCGATCCGCCGGTCCAGGATCAGCGAGTAGAAGGCCTTCTGCACGTCGGGCGTCGCCGCGTTCAGCTCGTCCAGGAACAGGCAGTACGGCTCGTCGCGCGCGATGGCCTCCGGCGGGCAGAACACCGACCGCCCGTCCCGTATCTGCGGCACCCCGATGAGGTCCTCAGGGGCCAGCTGCGTGCCCAGCAGGCTCACGCACTCCAGGCCGAGCGCCTCGGCGAACTCCCTGACCAGGGACGACTTCCCGATCCCGGGCGCCCCCCAGAGGAAGACCGGCCGGACAGTGGCAAGCCCGAGCAGCAGCTCGGACACCTGGGCCGGTCGCACGGTCACGGCAGCCTGCACGGACGGATCAGCTCCTGATGACGGGGAAAGGCGGGCGGCCCCGACGGCACACCGCCCGCCCCGCATGCTCCCGCGCCCGGACGAGGGGGCGCACCCCGTTTTCGGGGCCGCCGCACCCGCCCGCGCCGCCGCTCAGCCGCCGCACCCGCCCGCGCCACCGCCGCACCCGCCCGCGCCACCGCCGCACCCGCCCGCGCCACCGCTGCACCCGCCCGCGCCGCCGCTCAGCCGCGGCGCCCGTACGCGTACCGCCAGCCGCAGGGCGGCCGGGCGCGCGGCGGTGAGTGGCCGGCGCCCGGGTCCTGAAAAGCCCTGCGAGCAGGGGTGGTTCAGAAGCCGATGGCCTCGCGGAGGAGGAGGACGATGCCGCGTCCGGGGACGGGCTCGGCGTTGAGGATGAGGAGGCGGTTCATGGCGCTGGGCTTGCCGTAGACGCCCTGGGCGCGGGTGTTCTCCAGCGGGAAGGTGTGCTCTTCGAGGCGCCGCATCGCCGTCTCCAGGTCGGGGACGACCTTCTGGGCGCCGACGACCCAGATGGCGAGGCCGGCGCCGCCGGAGTACGGGGGCAGCTGGCTGCCGCTCGCGGAGGCGACCAGCATGGAGCCGGTCTCGGTGACCGCGGCGACGCTGCCGATGACGACGTCGGGCGCGGCGAGCAGCTTGCGGATGTCGTGGCTCTGGGTGACGCGGTCCATGGCCACGACGACCGGCTTGAGCGCCTCGTAGCGGCCGCTGGTGTTGATGTCCTGCTCGATGCCGGACAGGCGGGTGGTCTCACTGGCCGAGGTGTAGACGCTGGAGCCCTCGGGGACCAGCTCCTGCACGCGGGCGCGGGCGGCGGCGCCGTCGTCGAGGATCTCGACGACGAAGCCGTGCGACTTCAGTGCGGCAGCGGTCCGCTCCAGGCGCTCCTCGGACACGGGGTCGGCGAAGAGGGTGGCCGGAATCTGCGAGGTCATGATCTGTCTCCTGGACTGGTCGTCATGGGATGGGCCGTGCGTGGCGCACGCGGCGCCGGGGAGGGCGTCATGGGCCGGCCGCGCGTCCGGGCGCGGTCCGTACGGCCGGGTCCGCCGGGGGCGGTCAGGGAGCTGAGCGCGCTGGTCATCGTGTGCTGCCGGGCTTCCTGTTCGCTGGACGGCGGGTTCCTCTCACCCACTCCGACGACGCAGCGCCGCGGAATGTCAGGCACCACGCGTGTCACATTCCGGCGGGGCGAGTTGTCGTACGGGCGTGGGCAGCCGGCCGAGACCGAGGGAGTCGCCACCGTCATGAGCACCCGACCCGGTCCGGGGTACGACCGATCGGACGCCGGCCCCGACCTGGACGCGATCATGAGCGAGCGGCGCCACCTGCTCGGTCTGGCCTACCGGCTGCTGGGCTCGCTGGCTGAGGCCGAGGACGCCGTGCAGGAGACGTACACCCGCTGGTACGCGATGTCCCGGCAGCAGCAGGACGCCGTCGAGTCGCCGGGGGCGTGGCTGACGCGGGTCGCCAGCCGCGTCTGCCTGGACCTGCTCGGTTCCGCGCGGGCCCGGCGGGAGCGCTACGTGGGCGAGTGGATTCCCGAGCCGCTGCCGGAGCACACGCAGTGGGCGACCGGCCGGCCGGAGGACGCGACGGCTGACCCGGCCGACCGGGTCACGCTGGACGAGTCGGTCAACATGGCCTTCCTCGTCGTCCTGGAGTCGATGACGCCGGCCGAGCGGGTGGCCTTCATCCTGCACGACGTCTTCCGCTACCCCTTCGCCGAGATCGCCGGGATCACCGGCCGAACTCCCGGCGCCTGCCGCCAGTTGGCGTCCTCGGCGCGGCGCCGGATCCGCTCGGCGCGGGCGTCCGCGAACCCCGCGGCCCGGCAGGCCGGCATCGTGCGGGACTTCATGCAGGCCTGGCAGGCCAGGGACATCGACGCCCTGGTCGGCCTCCTCGACCCGGACGCCACGATGATCGCCGACAGCGGCGGCCTGGTGGCCGCCGTCCTCCACCCGGTCGAGGGCGGCCCCCGGATAGCCAGGGCCCACATCGACATCGCCCGCGCGGCCCCCGACCTGACCCTCGCCGAGACGACGGTCAACGGCCAGCCGGGCCTGGTCGCGCAACGCGACGGCCTCACGGTCACGGTCTACGCCTTCCAGACCGCCGGCCCCCGCATCACCCGCATCTGGGCGGTCCGCAACCCCGAAAAGCTGCACTCCTGGACATCCCGCCGACCCCCCGGAACCCCGCACGCGACTACGATCGCCGGCCATGGACTGGCTGGAACGCACCGAGCAGCTGCGGCAGTGGACCCGTGACGGCGTACGCCGGCCCGCCGCCGCCAACGTGACTGACGCATACGGGAGCTGGTCCTGACCGGGCGCTAACACCGGTGCGCCTTCCGCGGCAACCCCCGCCCGGCCTTGCCCTCCTGAGCAGCGGTACGGCGAGTGTTCACCCGGTGTTGGGGGCAACTTTGCCGTGGTATCGGACTCTTCGGGAGGTGATGCGTTCCCCTTGCCCGCTGCGGCGGCCTGCGAAGAGGACAGACAAGAGTGCACAAGTATCGGCCGGCGCGTATCGCGCTGGTAGCCGCGGTGTTGGCTGTCGTGCCGCTCGTCGGGGTCGCCGTCGCGGTGCCTGCCGTCGCGGGTGGGGCGGGGGCCACGGGGGTGGGCGCGGTGCGGATCAATGAGGTGGAGTCCAGCGGGGGGACGCCGGGGGACTGGGTCGAGTTGGTCAACACCGGGGGCTCCGCGGTGGATCTGTCGGGGTGGGTCGTCAAGGACAACGACGACTCGCACGTCTTCCCGATCGCGGCCGGGACCACGCTGGCCGGCGGGGGGTTCGTGGCGCTGGACGTCGATCCGGTCTTCGGGCTCGGGAGCGCGGACTCCGCGCGGCTGTATCTGCCGGACGGGACCACGCTGGTGGACTCGTACAGCTGGACGGCGCACGCGGCCACGACGTACGGGCGGTGCCCGGACGGTACGGGGGACTTCGTGACGACGGCCGCCTCGACCAAGGGCGCGGCGAACGCGTGCGGTTCGGACGGGGGTCAGGGGCCGGGGCAGCCCGCGGCGGTGTGGCCGGGGGGCGCGGGCACCGGGACCGTCGACGGTGAGGACGTCTTCGGTACGAACATGAGCGGTCTGGCGTACGAGGGTTCGGGCGGTGCGGCGCCCGGCGTGCTCTGGGGGGTGCAGAACGGGCCCGGCACTCTGTGGCGGTTGGAGTGGGACGGCGCGAAGTGGGCGCCGGACACCGCCGGCGGGTGGAGCGCGGGTAAGGCGCTGCGGTATCCGGACGGCTCCGGCGACCCGGACTCCGAGGGCGTCGCCCTGACCCAGGCGGGCCCGGCCGGCGGCGTGTTCGTGTCGACCGAGCGCGACAACGACGCGAGCGGCGTCAGCCGGCCCGAGGTGCTGCGCTTCGACCCGAGCGCGCGGACCGCGGACCTGACGGCCACGGGCGAGTGGAACCTGACCGCCGACCTCCCGGCGGTGAGTCCCAACAGCGGCCTTGAGGCGATCTCCTGGGTCCCGGACGCGTTCCTGACCTCGCACCGCTTCCTCGACGAGCACACCGGCGCGGCCTACGACCCGGCCGCCTACCCGGACCACGGCGACGGCCTGTTCTTCGTCGGCCTCGAAGCGACCGGCGGCGTCTACGCGTACGCGCTGGACCAGAGCGGGACCGGTTACACCCGGGTCGCCACCGTCGCCACCGGCTTCAGCGCGGTGATGGACCTGGAGTTCGACCCGGAGACCGGCCACCTGTGGGCGGAGTGCGACAACACCTGCCACGGCCGCACCGCGACCCTCGACATCGGCGCGGACGGGAAATTCGCCGTCTCCGGCCGCTACGAGCGGCCCGCCTCGATGCCCGACCTCAACAACGAGGGCTTCGCGATCGCACCGCAGTCGCAGTGCGTGGCCGGGCAGAAGCCGGTCTTCTGGTCCGACGACAGCGACGACGACGGCCACGCCCTGCGCGCCGGCACCGTCAACTGCACCGTCCGCGAAGCCGACGCGGACGGCGACGGCATCGAGGACGCCGTGGACGCGACCTACCCGCCGGGCACCCCGCAGGCGGCCGACCCGTCCAACGGCACCTACTCCGACGTGCTCACCGGCGGCACGACCTCGGGCGCGATCATCGACCGCGGCGGCCGTACGCTCACGATCTCCGACGCCCACAACCCGGCCGGTGTGCTGGTCAGCACCGGCCCCGGTACCGCGCCCGCGCGGATCAGGCCGGCCGGCAGCGGCGCGACGGTCGCCCTCGGGCAGGGCTCGTACGAGCTGACCGGCTCGGGTGCCACCAGCACGCTGCGGACCGCCGACGGCGAGCCGGCGGTCGTCACGGTGAGCGTGAACGGCACGCCCGTCGCGCTGACGGTGGGCCGCGGCGGTTCGGTCACCTACACGGAGTCCGGCGCGGGCGGCAAGGTCACCGGCCTCGGCGGCATCCGGCAGGCGGGCGACGTCACCGTCAGCGCGGCCGGCCTTCCGGCGGGTGCATGCACGGCGGTCGAGAACGTCATCGTCGCCACGACCGGCAACGACCGCGTCGCGGGCACCCCGGGCAACGACCTGATCCTCGGCCGCGGCGGCAACGACACGGTCGACGGCAAGGGCGGCAGCGACTGCGTGGTCACCGGCAGCGGCAACGACACGGTCACCACGGCCGACGGTGACGACTGGATCGACGCGGGCGGCGGCAACAACACCGTGGCCGCGGGCGGCGGTTCGAACGACGTGGCGACCGGCAGCGGCAACGACCGCATCACCACCGGAGACGGCGCCGACACCGTCACCGCGGGCGGCGGCAACAACACGGTCGCCCTCGGCGGCGGCGACGACACCGTCACGGCCGGCAGCGGCAACGACACCGTCGACTGCGGTGCCGGCACGGACACCGCGCTGGCCGGCGGCGGCCACGACACCGATGTCGGCGGGCACTGCGAGACCTTCGGCAACTGAGCCGCCGGGGGCAGGCAACCGAACCCCCTGTAGGGACAACCGAGCCGCCCCGACGACCGGTTTGAGCCACCCGGACCTGGAGCCGGGCGGCTCCCGGCCCTACGCGCCGGTCAGCAGCGGGTCGTACGCCGTCGAGTAGCGTCGGCCCGCCATGAAGGCCAGGAAGTCCTGGACGAAAGCGCTGCGGGAATAGCGGCCTTCCGCGCCGGCGACCGTACGGTGGAAGCCGGTGCGGAAGAGGGCCCGGTATTCGCCCGCGTCGATGGACTGGTCGCCGTCCGCGTCGGTGGCGTCGAAGAGCACCTCGGCGACCCTGATCAGGGCGGGGCCCGCCAGGGACGGGACGGCGACTGCGTACTCGTCCTTGCTGACCCGGCCGTCGCCGTCCGTGTCCAGCGCGGTCTGCAACTCGCGCCACCAGTCGGCGAACGCGGTGTAGAGCCGGGTCTCGGCCGGCTCGTCCAGGTCGAGCCGGGTGCACAACTCCCGCGCCATCCCGGCCAGGTCGGGCCAGGACAGGTAACCGTCGCCGGTCTGGTCGAGCACCTCGCTGAAGAACTCCTCGGCGCTGCGCCGCGGTTCGCCCCCCGCGCCCTCCGGGGAGCGCTGCACGGGGAAGGGCGCGACCAGCCGGACGAGCGCGCCGGCCCGCTTCATCCGTGCCCGCAGCGCGGTGATCGTGGCGAGCCGGGGGTCGTCGCTGTCGGGGGACAGCGTCAGCAGGCCGGCGAGCTGGTCGGTCCTGAGCCAGCCGTCGGGCAGGAAGCGGGCGAGCCCGGCGGCCAGGTAGGCGCTGTGCATCAGCGTCTGGGCGCCCGGGATCTCGGGCAGGCCGGCCCGCCGCCGGAAGGGCTCGGGCAGCGACGCCACGGTGATCGTGCCGATGGCGGGCCCGGCGAGCGCGCGCCCGGCCGCCCAGACGGTGGGCAGGCCGCCGAGCAGCGGCGGCGCGGGGAGGTGGTCGAACAGCCGGTAGAGGATGATGCGCAGCGCCTCGGTGCCCTCCAACTCCTCGGCCACCATCCGGTCGTAATACGACCAGAACTCCGGGAGCGTGGGCGGCAGATGTCCCGCCCGATCCCCCATGGCGGCCAGGAAGGCGCGGAATTCGGCGTAGAGCCGCTCCATCGTGGCCCGGTCCAGCGGCTGGCCGCTCAGCCGGCACATGGTGACGGAACTCTCGAAGAGCGTCGCGACCACCCAGGCCCGCACCTGCGGGTCCATCGCGTCGTACGGCCGGTCCTGCTCGTCGGTGCCGCTGAGCCGCGCGTGCAGCCGGTTGAGCCGGGCGGCCTCCCGCTGCCGGGTGGCCTCGTCGGCGCCGAACATCCGCTGGAGGCTGACCAGGGTGTTGCGCAGCCGCCGCCACGGGTGCGTCACGAAGGTCGAGCTGTCGATCAGGGCCGCGCCGATCTGCGGGTGCGCGGCCTCCAGGACGGTGGCGCGCACCATCGCGAGCGCCCAGCGCGGGTCGTCGAAGAAGCGGTGGAACTGCGAGTCGGGGCCGAAAAGGGATTCCGGGCCGGCGGTCGTCGGGTCCGTCACGGGCGGGGGTCTCCGTTCACGTGCGGCGGCACGCCGCCGAAGCGGCGATCGCGTTGCTGGTACGTGCGCAGGCACTCCAGGAAGTGCGGTGCGCGGAAGTCCGGCCAGAGCACCGGCGGGAACATCCACTCGGCGTAGGCCACCTGCCAGAGCATGAAGTTGGAGATGCGCTGCTCGCCCGAGGTCCTGATGACGAGGTCCACGTCGGGGGTGTCGGGGAAGGGCAGGTGCGAGGCGAAGTGCCGCTCGTCGACGGCGTCGGCGGGCACTCCGCTGCGGATCAGGGAGCGGGCCGCCTCGACGATGTCCTGGCGTCCGCCGTGGTCGAAGGCCACGGTCAGCGTCATGCCGCGGTTGGCGTCGGTCAGCGTCGTCAGGTCGGCGAAGTCGCGGGCGAGCGCGGCGGGGATGCGGGGGTCGGTGACGCCGAGGAAGCGGCAGCGGATGCCGCGTGCGTGCAGCAGCGGTGCGTGCTTGCGTACCACCCGGCGCACCAGGTGCATGAGGAAGTCGACCTCGGTGGTGGGGCGTTGCCAGTTCTCGGTGGAGAAGGCGTAGAGGCTCAGCCACTTCACGCCGGCCGTGCGCGCGGCCTCGATGACGTCGATCACCGTCGTCTCGGCCGCCCGGTGTCCCGAGGTGCGGGGCAGCGAACGCCGCTGTGCCCAGCGGCCGTTGCCGTCCATCACACACGCGACATGGCACGGCCGGGTACGTAACGAGGCTGCCGACACCGTCCCCCCTCCGTTCCGCTCCCGGGGGCCGATCGGCGCCCTGCCAGGCAGCGTCCCGCGCCGGGGCGGCGGGCACGTGGGGAACGGGTTGGATTCACCCTTCGTACGCCAGTACGATTACCGGTCGGCGGGCATCGGCGAGGTGGCCCGCCCGCTCGGCCCTCCGGGGGACGCCGGCCGCTCAGGCTTTCGCGCAGTCCGGGCACAGCCCCCGGTAGGTGACCTCGGCCGCCGCCACGGTGAAGCCGAAGCGCTCCCGTGCGGGCAGGTCGGTCAGCGGGTCCCGGTCCGGGTGGACGTCGCGGACGGTGCCGCACTCGGAGCAGACCAGGTGGTGGTGGGGGTGGTGGGCGTTCGGGTCGTAGCGCCGGGCGCGGCCGTCGGTGGCCACTTCTATGACCTCGCCGAGCGAGACCAGCTCGCCCAGCGTGTTGTAGACCGTCGCCCGGGAGATCTCCGGCAGCAGCGCGGCCGCCCGCGCGTGCACCTCGTCGGCCGTGAGGTGGACATGGTCACCGTCGAGCACCTGCGCGACGACACGCCGCTGGGAGGTCATCCGCCAGCCGCGCCCTCGCAGTCTGTCCAGCAGGTCACTCATATCGGCTCACCTGTCGCCTGTTCGTTCTCGCGGGTTACCAGGACTTTAGCAGCGGAGATCCGTTTTTCGACGGTGTGTGCTCTTGGGCCGCTTCTTGACTTGGACTGTGTCCATCGTAGGATCTGTTCTGGCGGTAGCCAAGGGACAAGACGACTCCGGTACGGCGACCGCAGCTGATCCGCCAGGACCGGAAGGATTCCCATGACTGAGAACCACGACGCAATCGTCACTGACCCGAAGACGGAGACGGAGACGCAGGGCGCGGGGGGCTGCCCGGTCGCGCACGGGGCGCGCGCCCCGCACCCGACGCAGGGCGGCGGCAACCGCGGGTGGTGGCCGGATCGCCTCAATCTCAAGATCCTTGCGAAGAACCCCGCCGTGTCCAACCCGCTCGGCGAGGACTTCGACTACGCCGCCGCCTTCAAGAGCCTCGACCTGCCCGCGGTCAAGCGGGACATCGCCGAGGTGCTGACCACCTCGCAGGACTGGTGGCCGGCCGACTACGGCAACTACGGCCCGTTCATCATCCGGATGGCCTGGCACAGCGCGGGCACGTACCGGATCAGCGACGGCCGCGGTGGCGCCGGCGCCGGGCAGCAGCGCTTCGCGCCGCTCAACAGCTGGCCCGACAACGCCAACCTCGACAAGGCCCGCCGCCTGCTGTGGCCGGTCAAGAAGAAGTACGGCCAGTCGCTGTCGTGGGCCGACCTGCTGGTGCTGGCCGGCAACGTGGCGCTGGAGGGCATGGGCTTCGAGACCTTCGGCTACGCCGGCGGCCGCGAGGACGTCTGGGAGCCCGAGGAGGACGTCTACTGGGGCCCCGAGACCACCTGGCTCGGCGACGAGCGCTACACCGGCGACCGCGAGCTGGAGAGCCCGCTCGGCGCGGTCCAGATGGGCCTGATCTACGTCAACCCCGAGGGCCCCAACGGCAACCCGGACCCGCTGGCCTCGGCCCGCGACATCCGCGAGACCTTCCGCCGGATGGCGATGAACGACGAGGAGACCGTCGCGCTGATCGCCGGCGGCCACACCTTCGGCAAGACCCACGGCGCCGGCCCGGCCGACAGCGTCGGCGACGACCCCGAGGCCGCCCCGCTGGAGGAGCAGGGCCTCGGCTGGCGCAACTCCTTCGGCACCGGCAAGGGCGGCGACACCATCACCAGCGGCCTCGAAGGCGCCTGGACGGACACGCCCACCACCTGGGACAACAGCTTCTTCGACATCCTCTTCGGCTACGAGTGGGAGCTGACCCAGAGCCCCGCCGGCGCCAACCAGTGGAAGCCGAAGGACGGCGGCGGCGCCGGCACCGTGCCGGACGCGCACGACCCTGCCAAGACCCACGCGCCGACGATGCTGACCACCGACCTGGCGCTGCGTATCGACCCCGCCTACGAGCAGATCTCGCGCCGCTTCCACCAGAACCCGGCGGAATTCGCCGACGCCTTCGCCCGCGCCTGGTTCAAGCTGACCCACCGCGACATGGGCCCGATCGTGCGCTACCTCGGCCCCGAGGTCCCGTCCGAGACGCTGGTGTGGCAGGACCCGCTGCCCGCCGTGACGCACCCGCTGATCGACGCCGCCGACGCCGCCGCGCTCAAGGAGCAGATCCTCGCGTCCGGCCTCACGGTGCCGCAGCTGGTCTCCGTCGCCTGGGCGTCGGCCTCCACCTTCCGCGGCAGCGACAAGCGCGGCGGCGCCAACGGTGCCCGTATCCGCCTGGAGCCGCAGAGCGGCTGGGAGGTCAACGGCCCCGAGGAGCTGCCCGCGGTGCTGCGCGCCCTGCAGGGCGTCAAGGACGCCTTCGACGCCGCGCAGACCGGCGGCAAGCAGGTCTCGCTCGCCGACCTGATCGTGCTGGCCGGCGGGGCGGGCGTCGAGCAGGCCGCCAGGAAGGCCGGCTTCGCGGTCGAGGTGCCCTTCACGCCGGGCCGCACCGACGCGACGCAGGAGCAGACCGACGTGGAGTCCTTCGCGGCGCTGGAGCCGACCTCGGACGGCTTCCGCAACTACATCGGCAAGGGCAACCGGCTGCCGGCCGAGTACCTGCTGCTCGACCGCGCCAACCTGCTGACGCTGAGCGCGCCCGAGATGACCGTCCTGGTCGGCGGCCTGCGGGTGCTCGGCGCGAACTACGGCCAGTCGCCGCACGGCGTCCTGACCGCCACGCCGGGGACGCTGACGAACGACTTCTTCGTCAACCTGCTCGACCTGGGCACGACCTGGCAGCCGGCCTCGCAGGACAGCGGCGTCTACCAGGCCCGCGACGCCGCCGGCGGCCCGATCAAGTGGACCGGCACCCGCGCGGACCTGGTCTTCGGCTCCAACTCCGAGCTGCGCGCCCTCGCGGAGGTCTACGCGAGCGACGACGCGAAGGAGAAGTTCGTACGCGACTTCGTCGCCGCGTGGACGAAGGTCATGGAGCTGGACCGCTTCGACCTGGTCTGACCCCGGTCGGAGCCACGTACGCGGCCCCGCGGTTCACGGCGAACCGCGGGGCCGCGGTGCGTTCGGGGCCGTCCCGTCCGCAGCCGTCCCGCAGCGGGGGCGGCGGGCGGGTCAGTAGCCGCCGTTCCCGCCGGTGCTCTGCGAGCCCGAGCCGGTGATCGCCTTGCCGTCGGTGCCCACGACGTACCACTTGGCGCCGAAGTTGTTCAGCCCCTGCCCGTTGACGTTGCCCGGCTTGCTGTCGCCGGCGAAGCGGTAGAGCGGGTGGCCCTTGTACGTCACCTGCATCTTGCCGTCGGAGCGCTTGGACGTGGACAGCAGCTTGGTCTGCACGCCGCCGCCGGCGGTCGGCTTCCCCGTCACCTCCAGCGGCGGCCACGCGGCGGCGCAGGCGCCCGTGCAGGTGGACGTCGAGGTCTTGTCGGCCTGGAAGAGGTAGAGGGTGAGGTTCTTGTCGTTGACGAGGATCTTGCCCAGCGACACCGACTTGGTGGTGACCGTCGGGGTGGCGGTCTGCGCCGCCTCCTCCAATGCGGCCGAGGCCGGCGGGGACGCCGTGCCGCCGGCGGACGAGCTGGGGCTGCTGCTCCCTGAGCAGGCGGTCGCCGCGACAGCGGCGAACACCGTGCTCGCGACGGCGGCGATGACTCGGACATGGGGCCTCACGGCGACTCCTCGGCTCTTCGGCTCTACGGGGGGTGGCGCGGCACGCCTCGTCGGGGCCGCACCCCCACTACACGCCGGGGCCCGCCCCGCGGCCACACGGGGAGCGCCGTCCGGGTCACGCGGTCACGCGTGCGGCCGGGCACGTACGTGCATGCGCTCGCCCTGCCGGCCGAAGAGGCTGAGGATCTCGGCCGGTCGGCCGTCGGCGCCGCCGAACCAGTGCGGCAGCCGGGTGTCGAACTCGGCCGCCTCCCCCGCCTCCAGGGTCAGATCGTGGTCGGCGAGCACCAGCCGCAGCCGGCCGTGCAGCACGTACAGCCACTCGTAGCCCTCGTGCGTGCGCAGGTCGGGCTCGCTGCCGCGGTCCGGGACGATCATCTTGTACGCCTGCAGGGGGCCAGGACCGCGGGACAGCGGGACGACGGTGCCGCCGCCCGGCAGGCTGCGCGGCGCCAGCCGTACCCGGGGGTCGCCCACCTCCGGCGCCCCGACCAGGTCGTCCAGCGGTACGCGGTAGGCCGCGGCGAGCGGCAGCAGCAGCTCCAGGCTGGGGCGGCGCTGTCCGGACTCCAGGCGGGACAGGGTGCTCTTGGAGATGCCGGTGGTCTCGGACAGGGCGGCCAGCGTGAGCTTGCGCCGGCCGCGCAGCCGCCTGAGCCGGGGGCCCACCTCGTCGAGCACGGCCTGGTGGGGCGCCGGGATGTCGTCCATACGGGCATTCCACAGTGCCGTCCCGGAAACGGCAACAGAAGTTGCCGTCCGCGCACGGGCCGGTCCACGCTGCCCGGCATGAGCGCTGACGCAACGACCCGCCACCACGGCCCCGGCCATGCCCACGGCAGCCGCGGCCACCAGCACACCGACATCGACTGGGAGGCGATGGCCGACACCCTGGAGAATGCCGGTGACCTGCGCGTCCCGGTGTTGCGGGCGACCGCCGCCCGGCTGCGGGAGCTGCTCGCCCCCGGGCACGAGGTACGCCGCGTCCTCGATGTCGGCAGCGGACCCGGCGTGATGGCCTGCGTCCTGGCCGAGGAGTTCGCCGGCGCCGAGGCGGTCGCCGTCGACGGCACCCCGGCCCTGCTCGACCGCACCCTGGCCCGCGCGCGGCGCCTCGGCCTCGACGGCAGGGTCGGCGTCCGGCACGCCGACCTGTCCGAAGGCCTGGACGAGGGCCCCGGAACCGCCGACCTGGTGTGGAGCAGCATGGCCGTCCACCACCTCGGCGACCAGCAGGGCGCGCTCGACACCCTCGCGGGCGTGCTCCGCCCCGGCGGGGTGCTCGCGGTGGCCGAGGCCGTCCTGCCGACCCGCTTCCTGCCCCGCGACATCGGCCTCGGCAAGCCGGGCCTGCAGCCCCGCCTCGACGCCCTCCAGGAGGAGTGGTTCGCGCTCATGCGCACCGAACTGCCCGGCTACGTGGCCGCGTCCGACGACTGGCCCGCCATGCTCACCCGGGCCGGCCTGACCGGCGTCACGGCCTTCACCACCCTGCTGGACATCCCGGCCCCGCTGCCTGCCCCGGCCCGCGGCTATCTGCGCGACTTCCTGACCCGGCTGCGCGAGTCGATGAGCGAGTCGCTTCCCGCGGAGGACCGGCGCACCCTGGACACCCTCCTCGACCCGTCGTCCCCCCAGGGCATCGCGCACCGGTCCGACGCCTTCCTGCTGGCGCCGACGACGGTCTTTGCGGGCGTGCGCCCGGCCGCGTAGGACACGCGCGGTCCGACGTCCCGCCTCCCGCCCGCCACGGCCACCGGCCGGCTGCGGCCGGGCGGGAGGCCGCGCCTTCGCGTCGTGCGGCGCTGGACGGGGGTGGCGGCGGTCACGGGCGCGGTGTCTCCGTGCCGCGGGCGCGCGAAGTTGCCCGTCCGCATGCTGGACGGGCGCGCTACGGAGCCGCGTCGCCGGGCTCGTCAGCGGGGGCCGCGGGTCCGCTGACGTAAGCGGTGATGCGGCCGGCGAGCGTCTCGTACTCGGACGCGGTCAGCCCGGCACGGGCCTGCCGCAGGACGGCCTGCACCAGGTGCCAGCGCTCGTCCACCCGGTTGCCCGGCTCGCCGGGCCCGGCGTCGGGGCTCCGCCCGGCGGGCGCGGCCTCTTCTTCGGCCTCGGCCTCCCGCAGGGCGGCGGCCGCGCCCGCGCGCCCGGCCTCCTCCAGCTGCTCGGCCGTGACCCCGACCGCCCGCGCCATCCGCGCCAGCGTGTCGTCGGGGCTGCGGACCGGGACCTTCGCGCGGCTGACCACCTGGTAGCCCGACACCAGCTGGCGCCATCGCGTCTCGCTGATGTCCGCGCGCCGGGCGGCCTCCCGCTGGGAGAGCCGCGCGGCGACCGCGGCGCGCTTGATCAGTACGCCCTCAGGCGGCGCGTCCAGGCGCTCTGTCATGCGCCGAGCTTCGCACAACTACGCACTCTGCGTCCACCGCTTCCGGCAAAGTGGAACCACGGGCCCCGCTGTCACCTGCGCATATGCCCTGTAGTACGCGAAACGTTGCGCGTAGCTCGCGCGGACTACTTGTGTCACGCGCTACTACGCGCTACGTTCTCCTCATGGCACCACGCACCCGTACCCGCCCCAGCAGGCTCCATCAGGAGCCCGAGGCGGTCACCTGGGCGCGGCAGAAAGCGGGCCTGACCAAGCGCGCCCTCGCCGACCAGGTCGGCATTTCCGAGCAGTTGATGGGGGAGATCGAGTCCGGCTGGCGCAGCGCCACCCCGGCCAACCTCATCAAGATCGCCGCGGCGCTGAACTGCCCGATCGTCGTCCTCGAACGCAAGCGGCCCACCGCCGCGGCGCCGGCGGCCACGTCCACCGACTGACCCGCCCCCCGTGCGGGGACGACCCGGCCGGGTCACCCGGTGGCGGCGGGCACGCGTTCCAGGACGCCGCCGGCGAAGGTGTCGTAGAGCGGCAGCGTCTCCAGGTGGACGTAGCCGATGTGGCAGTCGCACACCGCGAGCGGGCAGGTCCGCGGGCGCAGGGCGGCCCGGTAGCTGCCGTCGTAGAGGTTGCCCAGCTCCGTGCGGACGAAGTGACAGCGCCGCACCGTCCCCTCGCCGTCGACCGAGATCACCGACTCGCCGGTGCGGCAGGGCAGTCCCGCGCTGCGGTGCGGGTGGCGGCTGTAGGGGAAGAGCGGGTCGAGCGCGCTCCACCGGTCCGCCTCGGCGTCGGTGTAGGTGTGCCCCTCGGCCGCGTTGACCCACAGGTAGACGTGGCCGGGCAGCTCCGCGCGCAACCGGCGGGCCGCTTCGAGGTGTTCGGGCAGGCCGACCACGCCGACGCTGTGCCGCACCCCGCGGGCCGCCAGGTCCCGGCAGGCGTCGCGGAACCGCTCGTACGGCACCTGGTCCGGGTGGTAGGTGCACCACAGTGCGAGGGTGTCCAGGTCGGCGTCGTCCAGCCAGCCGGTGCGGGCACTGAGGTTGGTCTGGATCGCCACCCGGCGGATATGCGGCAGCCGGCTCAGCTCGGCGAGCGTCCTGCGGTACCAGGACCTGACCAGCGCCTCGCCCCACGGGGTGAACAGGATCGACAGCCGGTCCTCCTCCTGCGCCCGGGCCCAGCCCGCGAAGCGGTCCAACGCGACGCGATCGGCGATCAGTTGCTCCCGGCTGTCGCGGCGCTTGGCGAACGGGCAGTAGGGGCAGTCGAAGTCGCAGGAGGCCAGCGGGCCACGGTAGAGGACGGTCAGATCCACGGCCGCCCCCTCACTTCGCGTCATAGGCGGCCATCGCGGCCCGCACGGCAGGGGAGAACAACTCGGGCCCCACCGCGTCGGAATGGGCGAGGCCCTCCGGCGACAGCCGCAGCAGCTCCGGCCCCTCGTCCAGCCAGCCGCGGGCGGCGAAGGCGGCCAGTTCGGGGCCGAAGTCCGCCTCCGGACGGCAGCCGAAGCGTTCCACGTAGTCGGCCACCGGCATGCCCCGCGCCTGGAGCAGCGACTGCAGCAGATGGCGGCGGCGGGATTCCGTACCGTCGACGGCCCGGCCGAAGTCGGCGTGGGCGAAGTCCGCGGCGGGGCGCGAGACGTAGTCGTCGATGATCGCCCGGACCTCGCCGGGGCCGACGGCGTAGTCGAAGCTGTAGTGCAGGCCCGCGGTGTACGAGCGGGCCCCGCAGCCCAGGCCGATCATGCCGTCGGTCTGGCACGCGTGATCGGCGGGTCCGCCCGGGTGGCTGTCCTTCGCGCGGAACATCCGCATCGACACCTGCTCGTAGCCCGCTTCGAGCAGCAGGTCGCGGCCCGCCCGGTACAGCCGCAGCCGCTGCTCGTCCCAACCGGCCTCCGTGCCCGCCGGATCGAGGCGGTGCAGGCCCGTCAGCGGGCGCACGTAGAGCGGGTAGAGATACAGCTCCTCCGGCCGCCAGGCCAGCGCCGCCGCCAGGGACGCGCGCCAGGACCGCTCGGTCTGGCCGTCGATGCCGTAGATCAGGTCGATGTTGAGCACCGGGAAGCCGGCGTCCCGGATACGGCCCAACGCCGTCTCCACGTGGGTGCGTTGCTGCCCCGGGCGGACCGCCGCCCTGGCCTCGGCGGGGTCGAAGGTCTGCACGCCCAGGCTGAGCCGGGTCGTGCCGTGGGCGGCGAGCACCGCGAGCCGGTCGGCGGTCGCGGTCGCCGGTGACGCCTCCACCGACAGCGGCACGGCCCGCAGGTCCGCGCCCATACGGCGCTCCGCGATGCCGAACAGCCGCTCCAGCTCGGCCGGTTCGAGGAAGGTCGGCGTCCCGCCGCCGAAGGCCGCGGTGGTGAAGCGCGGTGCCGGTTCGTCGCCGAGCGCGTCGCGGACGGCGACCGCCTGCCGCTCCAGCGCGTCGAGATAGCGGCCGGCCAGGCCCTCGGGGGCGCCGATCCGGGTGAAGAGGTTGCAGAAGCCGCAGCGGACCTCGCAGAAGGGGATGTGCAGATACAGCGCGAGCGAGTCCCTGGGCTCGGCCGCCCACAGGTCGCGCAGCGCCGGGCGCGGCCGCAGCGCGCCGTAGGCGGTCTTGTGCGGATAGGCGTAGACGTAGCTCTGATACGGCCGCGGCGCGGTCGCGGTGTCCAGGACGGTCATCCGGCCGGTGCCTCCAGGAAGAAGTGGGCGTAGGGCACGGTCCACACGGTGGGGTGGCCGATCCGGTGGCCGGTGTGGCCGTCCTCGCCGTATGCGGTGCCGTGGTCGGAGCACACGACGGCGAAGCAGCGGCGACGGCTGCTCGCCGCCGCGAAGAGCCGCCCGATGTGCCGGTCGACGTATTCCAGCGCGGCGGCGTGGCTGTCCCGGGTGTCGCCCGACTCCCGCGTCGCGCCTGGCAGATGGAACCAGTTGGGCTGGTGCAGTGCGGACACGTTCACGAACAGGAACAGCGGCTGGCGATACGGGGTCGCCGCCACCGCCTGCTCGGCGCGGTCCACCTGCGAGGCGAAGGACGTCGGTGACGCCACCCCGAACTCCGGCTCCCAGTGGCTCTCCTGGAAGAGTCCGGGCAGCACCGAACCGAGCGCTCCCTGCCGGTTGAAGAAGCCGACGCCGCCGACGCAGACGGTGCGGTAGCCGACCGCGGCGAGCCCCGCCACCAGGTCGGGCGCGTCGAAGACCCACGTACCGCCCGCCGTCGTCTCGCTCCCCCCGAACCTCCCGGCGAACAGCCGCGGATGCGGTCCGGGTGCCGCGGGCGTCGGCAGGAATCCGGCGAAGATCGCCTGATGCGACGCGTAAGTGAAACTCCCGGGCGCGTGCCGCTCCTCCCAGCGACCGCCGGGCAGATGCGCGGCGAGGTTCGGCAGCCGCCCGGCTGCGGCCAGCTCGGCGGCCACGTCGTAGCGGAGGGTGTCGAGGGTGACGAGCAGCAGGTCGTGGCTGCCGACGACTGCGTTCATGTCGGGTGCGTCCGGCGCCTCACGCGGCGGCATGGGCGCACTGTCGGGTGTCCCCGGCGCCTCACGCGGCGGCATGCGCGCCCTCAGCCCGCAGCACCGCGGCGACCTGGGCCGTGTAGGTGTCCCGGCCCGCCGCCGGGGTGCCTTGCAGGCCCGGCAGGCGGGGGAGGAGGTCGCCGAAGGCGTTGACCTCGGCGACGGTGAAGCGGCGCAGGTTGAGGGAGGGCAGGACGTCGACGCCGACGCACAGGGTGCCGGGGAAGCAGGCCGCGGCGCCCCGGGCCGCCGCCACCGCGTCGGACCACCGGCCGCCCGCCGCGGTGATCGCGGCCCGCAGCCGGGCGAGGTCGCCGCGGGCGCCGCCGAGGTGGAGGTTGGTCATCGGGTGGCGGCTGGTGCGGACCACCGCGTGGGTGACCCGGCCGCCGACCACCACCAGCCGCAGGTCGCACACCCGGCCGTCGAGTGCGGCCTTGGGCAGCCAGCGCTCGACGTGCAGGTGGTCCGGCGCCAAGGCGTCGACCAGCGCGGCCACTTCCCGCTCCGAGCGGTATTCGCGGACCCGCAGCGAATTGAACAGCGCCCCATCCGGCGCGACTTCCACCGACGTCACGGCCTTCACCCGCCCCGGCCCGCCGAGAGCCAGCGCGACCACACCCGAAGCCGACGATCCGTGCGCGGGTTTGACGAACACCCGCGACACCCCTGCCGCCGCCAGCCGCGCCCGCAGGTCGTCCCAGCCGGCCACCGGGGAAAGAGGCGTACCGGCGGCCCACGGCACCGGCACGCCGGCCGCCGCGAGCCCGGCGTGGCAGCGCCGCTTGTCGAACATCACCGCGATGTCCCCGGGGCCGTGCAGCAGCCGCGCCCCCGCGTCCACCGCGGCGGCCGCCAACTCGCCGACCACGGAGGTGAACCGCCCGTACCACCGGGCGCCGCCCTCCACCCGGGTCGGGTCACCGGCCCCCCGCAGCAGCCGGTCGACCTCCGCGTCCTCGCCGGGCGAGTCGATCCGCACGACCTCGCCGGCGCGGAAGCCGTACGAGCCGTGCAGCACGTCGCGCCAGCCCAGCACCCGGGGCGCGGGCAGGCCCGCGGCCCGTACGGCGTCGGCGAAGAGCGTCACCCGGCGGTGGCCGGGGTTGCCGACCACCGCGAACCGCACGCGGGCGCCGCCGGTCACTCCCCCACCGCGGTGTAGCGGTAGACGTCGCCGTCCTCGTCTTCTTCTTCCTCGCCCCGCTCGTCGAGGTCGACCTCGACGCCGGCCGTCTCCAGCCGCTGCCGAATCCGCTCGGCCACCTCCTCGCTGAGGAAGTTGTGGTGCAGGTCGAGCCATTCCAGGTGGCTCAGCGACTGCCCTTCGAGCAGCGCCTCCGCGCCCTCGTCGCCCAGCACCCCGAGTGACAGGTCAAGCGACTTCAGCCGGGCGACGACCGGGGCGTCGGCGAGCGCGGCGGCTATCTCGTCCTGGATCTCGCTGTTGCGCAGGCCCAGGTGCCGCAGCGCGGGCAGCCGCTCGCCGGTCAGCAGCGGGGCGAGGTCCTCCTCGGTGGCGTCGCCGCCGTATTCGTCGACGCCGAGCCACAGTTCCAGGTACTCCAGCGCCGGCAGGTCGCTCGCACCGACCGCGCGCACCACGCTCGCGGGCAGCCCGCCCGCCTCGACGGCCAGCGTCCGCAGGTGCTCGTGCCGCACGGCGTCGAGCACCAGGTGCGAACCGCCCCTCACCCCCAGTTCCTGGAGCCGCGGATAGGCGGTGAGCAGCGGTGTCACATCGCTCTGGGTGATCCAGGAGATCTCCGACTCCTCCATCACCATGTCGCCCACGAAGACCGCGACCAGGCCCGTCAGTTGCCCACTGGCCTCGATCAGCAGCCGGACGACCGCACCGGAGTCGTCGCTGTGGTCCTCGCTCCACCGACCGATGACCAGCGCCCGTATCCCGGCCGGGTCGACGGCTGCCAGGAAGCGCTGCCACAGCTGCTCGTAGGACTCGTCGGCCCCGTCCCCGTACGGGTCGACGGACAGCCGCCACGCCACCTCGCCGGGCTCGGGCAGCCCGGGGGCCTCCTCGCCCGCCGCGGGGAAGTCGAAGACGGGGAGGCCGTGCAGTTCCTTCAAGTGCTCTACGGCGGACATGTCGTGGGTCTCCTGACGCGGACGGCGTTGGCGGCGGCGTGGCCGGCTCGCTCCGGGCGGACGGCTCGATAGGAGGATTTCTACCAACGCCCACTGACACCGCCCGCGCCGGGTCGTCACCCGGCGCGGCCGCCCTCCGCCGCGGACCGCTGCCCGTCTCTCTCCTCCGCCTCCCAGGAGTGCGGTCCCGGGTGCGCGAGGAAGTGCCCGCATGCCGCCCTGCGTGGGGAGAAGCTGGTGCAGTCGGGCCGGATCCAGAAGGAGTCCGGGGATTCGCCGGTGTCCCACCGGGTCCAGAGCGCGCCCATGACCGGAGCCGGGAAGTGGTCGTAGAGCACCGCGTAGTGCTCGCCGACGCTGTGTGCCCCGAGGACGCAGACCAGGTCTTCCACGACCAGCAGGCGGTCGACCGTGGGATGGGTCCGGAGCAGCTCGCTCCGCAGGTGCGGCGGCAGATACGTGGCCGCCTCGCACTGGTCCGTCCCGACCGGATTCACTGCGCCACCTCTCCCCATACGGCCTTGCCGCCGTCCGTGGCGTCGACTCCCCATCGGCGACGGGTGCAGGCGTTCACGAGCTGCAGGCCACGGCCCCGAATCGCGCTGTCTCCTCCCTCGGGGCGCAGGACCGGCCACCTCGCGGTGTCCGCGTCGTGCACCTCGATGCGGACCCCGCACCCGCCGGTGAGGCGGAGGAGTTGCGTCTGCACCATGCCGTCGGGGTTGCGCGAGTGCTCCACGGCGTTGGACAGCAGTTCCGAGAGAACGAGCGCCGAGTCGTCGGCCAGGTCCGCCAACTCCCAGAGGTCCAGGGTCTCCCGCAGATGCCGCCGGGCGCCGGGCACCGACGCCGGGTTCTGCGACCACCGGCGTACTACCGCGTCGCCGCGGGCCGCACCGCTACTCTCGCCGTTCACGGCTCGTCTCCCTCCGTAGTGCTGCCACTACCCAGTGACGCCACAGTGGCCTACAGTCGGTAACCCCTCAACGTGGGAGAACCGGCGGGAGAGTTGGTGTCGAGGTGGTCAACCGCAAGGAGTTGCATCCCGAGAGCAGTCCAGAAGCGGCCTTCGGAGCACGCATACGCGGGTCACGGGAGGCCCGCGGGTGGACGCAGGATGACCTGGCAGACCGCATGGAGTATTCCAGCAAGCACATTTCGGCCATCGAAACTGCTCGCAGAGTGCCAACTCTGCGCTTCACGCGGAGTATCGACGTCGCCTTTGGCTTGGTCGGCACGGTGGACTCGTTCGAGCGGGAATGGCGCGAGATGCGCAGCGGCAGCCTGCTGGAAGGCTTCCCCGAGTACGTGGATTACGAGGGCCGCGCCGTGGAGATCCGGCTCTACGAGGTCGGGGTCATACCCGGGCTGCTCCAGACTCCCGAGTACGCCGCAGCACTGGCCGACAGCGACGTCAATCGTGGCTTGATCACGCCCGAGCAGGCCCGCGAACGTGTGACTCTCGTCGCCGACCGGCAAGCCGCGCTCGTCAGAAAGCCCCCTCCCCTCATTTTTGCCGCGCTCGACGAGAGCTGTGTCCGGCGGCCGGTCGGCGGACCCGACGTCATGGACACCCAACTCCGTCGCCTGGCGGAGTTCGCGGGGATGTCGAACAGCGTGCTGCAAGTGGCACCGTTCGACATGGGCACTCGGCGGCCGCTGACCTATCCGATCACGGTTCTTACCCTGCCGAACCGGTCGCTGATGGCGTACGCGGAGTCCGCTCTACGGGGTCACCTGGAGCGCGAAAGTACGTTCGTGCTTCCCATGTTGGCGGCCTACCATCAGCTACAGGCCGAAGCGCCGTCTCAATCGGACTCCGTGGCCATGATCGACCAGTTGCGAAAGGGTATCCCGTGACGACCGAATCTCCCCGCTGGTTCAAGTCCTCCTACAGCCAGAACGGCGGCCAGTGCGCCGAGGTCGCCACGAATCTTGTCGTCGTGGACGGCTCGGTCGCCGTGCGCGATTCCAAGGACCCGGCCGGCCCGGCGCTGACCTTCACGAGTGAGGCATGGACTGCCTTTGTGGCCGGCATCCGGAGCGGTGACTTTTCGGGCATCTAGCCGGCGAAAGGCCCCGCCGCCCGGAGGGGCAGCGGGGCCTTTCGGCTGTGTCGGCCTGGCGGAGGCGACTACGCGCAGGGTGCGCGCCTACGCCACGGCGCCGGCCGTCGTGGTGGCGGTCAGTGCATGACGACCGGCACCGACTCCTGCTCGGCCTCGGACTTCGTGCCCGAAGGGCCGTCCGTGCTGGAGGCGACCCGGACCGTGCCGGGCTTGCCGGCGGTGATGAAGATCAGGGCGATCAGCGAGGCGAGGACCTCGATGCCGAAGGCCCACCAGACCGCGTGCGCGTAGCCGTGGACCAGGCCCTGCGCCTGGGTGAGCTTCGCGGCCGCCGGGGTCGCCGCGTGGTGGGCGGCGAGGTAGGTGGCGGTCGCGGACGCGGCGATCGTGTTCAGCAGGGCCGTACCGATGGCGCCGCCGACCTGCTGGGAGGTGTTGACCATCGCCGAGGCGACGCCCGCGTCACGGGGCTGCACGCCGGAGGTGGCCAGCGACATGGCCGGCATGAAGGCGGTACCCATGCCCAGGCCCAGCAGCACCAGGCCCGGCAGGACCACGCCCGGGTAGGACGCGCCGACCGACAGGCGGGTCAGCAGCAGCATCGCGACCGCCGCCAGCGCGAAGCCGGGGGCCATGAGGACGCGGGCCGGCAGCCGGTTGACCAGCCGGGCGCCGATCTGGGTGGAGCCGATGACGAAGGCGGTCACCATGGGCAGGAAGGCGAAGCCGGTCTTGATCGCCGAGTAGCCCTGGACGACCTGCAGGTAGTAGGTCATGAAGAGGAAGACGCCGAACATCCCGATGATGGCCAGGCCCAGCGAGGCGTAGACACCGCCGCGGTTGCGGTCGGCGACCACCCGCATGGGCAGCAGCGGGTGCCGTACCCGGGACTCGACGGCCGCGAAGGCCGCCAGCAGGACGACCGCGCCGACCAGCAGCCCGATCGTGGACACCGACGACCAGCCGGCGGTCTCGGCGCGGGTGAAGCCGTAGACCAGCGAGACCAGGCCGAGCGTGGAGAGCAGCACGCCGGGGACGTCCAGCGGGGAGCGGTTGCGGCCGCCCTCCGGCTCGCGGATCACGAAGTAGGCGCCCAGGGCGGCGATCACCGCGAAGGGGATGTTGACGAAGAAGGTCCAGCGCCAGTCGAGGAACTCGGTCAGCACGCCGCCGAGCAGCAGACCGACCGCGCCGCCACCGCCGGCGATGGCGCCGAAGATGCCGAAGGCCTTGGCGCGCTCCTTCGCGTCGGTGAAGGTCGTCGCGAGCAGTGACAGCGCGGCGGGCGCCAGCAGGGCGCCGAACACGCCCTGTGCGGCGCGCGAGCTGAGCAGCATCGCCTCGTTGGTGGCGGCGCCGCCGATGGCGGAGGCGAGCGCGAAGCCGGTCAGGCCGGTGACGAAGGCGCGCTTGCGGCCCCACAGGTCGGCGATGCGGCCGCCGAAGAGCAGCAGCCCGCCGAACGCGAGGGCGTAGGCCGTGATGACCCACTGCTTGTTGGCGTCGGAAATGCCGAGGTCGTGCTGGGCGCTCGGCAGCGCGATGTTCACGATGGTCGCGTCGAGCACGACCATCAGCTGGGCCAGCGAGATGAAGACCAGCGCTTTCCAGCGCCGGGGATCGGGAAGCGCTGTTCCGGTGGTGTGAGACATGGAGGTATCCACTTCGGTACGCGGAGCACAAGGGTGCGAGGCTTGGCGGGTGTTGCGAGGCTTATGGGATGGCTTGCGGCTCAAGGGTGATAGGTCACGGCGTCGGGTCCGGGTACGGCGTCTTCAGGCCGTCGAGGAAGAGCTGGAGGTGGCGGTGCAGGTCGCTGCCGGTGCAGTCGACGCCGGGCAGCGGGCGGGTGAGCCGGGAGATGGCGACCATCAGGTCGTTGAGGGTCACGTCCAGCCGCAGCCGGCCGTCCCTCCTGGCCCGGTCCATCAGCTCGTCGAGCGCGGTCTCCAGCCGTGCGGCCTGCACGGCGATCTCGGCGGAGTGGCTGTCGTCACCGTTGACGAGCAGTCCGCACAGGGCGCCGACGTTGTCGTCCACGGCGGCGTGGGCGAAGCGGCCGAGCGCGGCACAGGGGTCGCCGCCCGCGGCGGCCAGCGCGGCCTCCGTCTCGGCGCGGTCCGCGGTGCGGGTCACGACGGACAGCAGGACGGCGTGCACGAGGGCGTCGCGGTCGGGGAAGTGCCGGTAGAGCGTGGCATTGCCGATGCCCGCGCGGCGGGCGATCTCGTCCAGCGGGGCGTCGGGGCCGTACTCGACGAAGATGCCGCGGGCCGCCGCGACGATCCGCTCCCGGTTGCGCAGGGCGTCCGCGCGGGTCCGGTGCGTACGGACCGCGGCCGCGGCCGGTGCGATCGTCTCCGCTGTGTCGACTGCGTCGGCGACGGTGGTCACAGTGGTCACTCCTCTCGGCGGCCGGCACGGTAACCGGGGAACAGGTCCCCGGTTTTTCATTCACATGCATGTAACGGGGACCGGGTCCCCGGTTATTTCGGCCGCCGATCGTGACCTGCGTCACGCCATCCGGTTCAGCCCGCCCACCGCCCCGAGGTGAAGGCCACGGTCAGCACCGTCATGAGCGGCCCGGCCACCGCCACGTACGCCGTACGCAGCCAGGGCCGCCGCAGCGTCCAGCCCGCCGCCACCGTCCACAGCGGCCACCACAGCAGCGAGGCCCGCGGTACGGACATGTACCAGTACGACGTCCCCAGCGCCCACAGCGTCAGCCCGAGGTAGACCGCCTCGGCCCACCGCCGCCGCCACACCAGCAGGCCGAAGAGGGCCAGGCCCACCACCATCCCGGCGAGCTCGAACTGGAAGAGCAGCGCGTACGGCGTGGTCTGGGTGTGCGAGAAGGCGCCGTGCCAGGTGTGGCTCCACGCCTGCCACGGCGAGTGGAACCGCCGGTACCAGCCGCGTTCCTGCGCGTGCTTCCAGGCCATCCAGTCGCCGGTGTGCGCGTGCAGGAACCAGGTGTACGCGGCCGCCGGCACGGCCGGCAGCACCAGCCACCCGGCCTGCCGCCACCTCCTGCGCCCCGCGCCCGCGGTGACGAACAGCACGGCGAGCGCGACGCCCAGGAAGACCCCGCTCACCCGCACCGCGCAGGCCCCGCACCCCAGCCACCCGGCCGCCGCCCACCGCCCCTGCCGCGCCGCCAGCCAGCAGGGGAGTGCCAGGGCGAGGAAGACGGCCTCGGTGTAGCCGGCGGCGAGGAAGACCGCGCACGGGGAGAGCAGCAGGTAGAAGACGGCGTGCCGGCCGGCGGCGTCACCGTCCCCGGCACCGGTCCGGATGGCGGCCCCGCGCAGGGAACCGGTCACTCTTGCGGCGCGCTTCCGGCCGAATGCCCCGGACCATCCTCCGGTGCGGACCTCCAGGCGGGCGATGCGCGCCAGTGCCAGCACGGCGACGGCGCCCGCCACGAAGGAGATCACCAGGCCCGCTGCCGTCCAGTCGGGTATCAGCACCGCGTGCACCGCCCGCAGCAGCAGCGGGAAGCCGGGGAAGAAAGCCTCGCGGTTGTCGTCGGTCGGCGCGCCGCTTGGGCCCGGCGGGCCGCTGAAGTAGCCGTGCTGGGCGATCCGCACGTAGAAGGCCCAGTCCCACTGCTGCCACCGCCCCAGCAGCGAGGGCGTGGCCCGCCCGCCGCCGTCGCCGCTGAACAGCCAGCCCGCGCAGTACGCGGTCAGCCACACACCGGCGCGGGTCGCGGCGTACATCGCGAGAACGCTGCGGTCCATGGCCGTCGGCACGGGCAGGCGCCACCGCCGCCCGGGGCCGGCGGCCGGGGCCGGCGCGGCTTCGATGACCGGCGGTGCCTGGGTGTCGTGCATGGTGCGGCTCTCCTGGGTGCGGGCGTGCCGCGTCGCCCCGCGGCGGGGGAGCGGGGTGCGGCGGGGCGGCGTATTCGGCTTGGTACCGCGGCTGCGGCTGCGACCAGCGGATACGGCCAGCGGAAACGCTACGGATACGGTTGCGGCTTACGGCGGCGAGGTCGTACCGCCGTCCGGTGGAAGGGTCGTCGTCGGGTGCCCGCCGAGCGTGGTCGGCAGGCCGTGCCCGGCGCCGGCGGGTGGTGAGGTCGGGATGCCGCGGCCGGCGGTGGGCGGGGTCGTGCGGACGGCGGACGGCGGGCTCGACGCGCCGGCGGTCGCGCTGGTGGCCGAGTGGGACGGCAGTACGGGTTGCCCGCCGGCCGGGAGCAGGACGGCGGTCAGGGCGGCGGCGCCGCCCCCGACGGCCACGCACACGGCGGCCGCGGTCAGCGCGAGGCGCACGCGCCGCCGCCGGTCGCCGCGCGCGGTGACCACGGCGAGCGGTGCGGGCGCGGCGGCGCGCTGCCCGGCCGCGGCGGCGTCCCTGAAGGCCGCCCGCAGCGGATCGCGGGACTCAGGCGTCGGCATCGGATCGCTCCTCACCCTGCAACTCGGGCAGCAGACGGGCGAGCGCGGCCCGCCCCCGCACCAGATGGGTCTTGACGGTGCTGCCGGACACGCCGGTCTCGGTCGCGATCTGCTCGACGGACAGGTCGCACACGTAGTGCAGCGCGACCGTCCTGCGCTGGTGCGGCGGCAGTTCGCGCAGCGCCGAGACCAGGGCGACGGAAGCGGGCCCCGGCCCTTCGAACGCGGCGGGGCCGCCGTGCCGCCGCCAGGCCTCGTCCGTACGCCGTCGACCGCGCCAGCGGCTCACCGCGAGCCGCCACGCGACCGTACGTATCCACGCCTCGGGATTCCCGTCCCCGCTGAGCTGCCGCCGCCGGCTCCACCCGCGGACGAACGCCTCCTGCACGACGTCCTGCGCCTCGTGCAGGTCCCCGAGCATCACGTACAGCTGCCCGGTGAGCCGGCCGACCGCGTGCGCGTAGAACTCCTCGAACTCCTCAGCGGTCACCCGCGCCCCCCGGTCCTTTCCTCGCCTCACCCCGCATACGCCCCAGCCCCCGCCGCCGGTCTACATGTCCCGGGAAAAACCCGTGTGACGCCGGTCACGGCTCACGGGCCCGGGTGCGCCGACAAGGTAACGCCCCCCGGCGGAACGGGAAAAACAGTGGAGCCGCGGTCGCCCGCGCCGCTACCGTGCTTGCGCCCGCGGCCACTCAGTCCCGCGGCCGCTCAGTCCCGCAACCACTCAGTCCCGCAGCCACTCCGTGAAGGACACGCCGTTGTACACCGTGTGAGATCCCCCGAGCGCTGATCCGTCGCGCGTCGCCCAGGTGCGCCGCGCTCCTTTCCGCTGCGGTCCTCTCACTGGAACCGGTGTCTGCCTGTGTCCGAAACCCGGGTGGCCATGCCCACCTGCCTGCCGATCCTTCAACTCCCCTGCTACGGGTGCGCCTTGGGGCGCCTCGGGGTGGACGGCCATGTCCCCGTCGACGCGCACCGCGAGCTCCTCGCGCTGTGCGCCGGCTGCGGGGACACCCTCACGATGAACGTGCGCCGCGTACGGCCCGAAGTCCTGGCGCCCGGCCGGGCGTTCGAGAGGCTCCACGACGCGGGCGGCCCGGGTCGCGCCGGGCGGCCGGCCTGGCAGTCGCCGTACGGTCCGCCGCCGCACCGGGCGCGCCGGGGCCGATGGGCGCCTGCGCCGGTCCCGGCGAGGCGCCGGCCCGCGCTGCGGCGCGGATACGTGTGCGGCCGGTGCGAGTGAAGCGCTGAGCCGTTCCGGCGCGGGGCCTGTCGGGTGGCGTCCGACAGGCCCTAACCCGGCACGTGCAGCGACTCCGCCCCGACCGGCCGGAAACCCGCGGCCTGGAAGGCCCTGACGCTGCGGGCGTTGCCCGCGGCCACCTGCGCCCAGACCGGCTCGGGCACCAGGTGCCGGGCGGCGGTGGCCAGCGCCCGCCCGAGGCCGCGCTGCCGCGCCTCCTCCTCGACCTCGACGGCCGCCTCCCACCGCCCGGCGACCCCCCGCCCGAGGACGAGCACCCCGCCGTCGGCGGCCCACACCCGCACGTCGTCGCGGCGCCCGAGGGCGCGCACGACCCGCGGATGCCCGCCGTCCTCGATCTCGCGCAGCGCGACGGGCGGCGGGCCGCTCAGCGGCGAGGCCACGCTCAGCAGGTCGATCGTGTCGGTCCGCCGCCCCGAGCGCTCCAGCAAGGCGGTCAAAAACCGCGGATTCATGGCGGCGGCCAGCGGGTCACATCCGACGGCGGCCAACTCCCGGCGCACCCACTCCGGGTCCTCGTCCGTGAAGACCACCGCATGCGCGGTGAAGGCCAGCACCCCGGCGTCCCGCACCCCGTCCTGGGCGACAACCGTCGTCCCTCCGTCGGCAGCCGGGAAAACCCCACCGGCGGCCGCCTCCACGATTCCCGCGAGCGCACTCCCCATACGCGGCATCGTAGGCCGCGCCGCAGGTGAACACGCCCGGCGTCTTGTCGAACACCGGACTGATCGACAAGCTGTGTACATGACATCTCCCCGGTGTCCGGCCCGCCCGGCGGGTTGACGTACGTCGGCACCATGCCTCCGGTGGCACCCCACCGGAGGCGGCGTAGCGAAGCCCCGCAATCGTGCATTTTCTCCGGAGGTCAGACCTATGCGCTGGAAGCGCTTGAATCGTGCAGCAGCACCGCGCGGCGGGTGGAGGAGAGCGCTCGTCCTCCTTCCCGCGGTCGCGGTCGCGGTGGCGGCCGGCGGCGTCACGACGCCGAACGCCGAGGCGGCGGTGCCGCCCACGCCGTCGGGTTTCACGCTCACCTGGAGCGACGACTTCAACGGTGCGTCCGGCACCGGCATCGACCAGGGGCTGTGGAAGTACGACACCGGGCCGGGCAGCACCTTCGGCACCGGTGAGATCGAGACCATGACCAGCAGCACGTCGAACGTGTACTACGACGGCCAGGGGCACTTGGTGCTCCAGGCCCAGCACTCCGGTTCCGACCCGCGCGCCGGATGGACCTCCGGGCGCGTGGAGACCCAGGCGGCGACCTTCGGCGCTCCGGCGGGCGGAGTCGTACGCATCGAGTCCGTCCTCCAGCAGCCCAACGTCAGCACCGCCAACGGCGCCGGCTACTGGCCGGCCTTCTGGATGCTCGGCGCGCCGCTGCGCGCCGGTGTGACCTGGCCGACGTCCGGCGAGATCGACATCATGGAGGACATCAACGGCCGCAGCTCCGACTTCAGCACCATCCACTGCGGTGTGAGCCCGGGCGGCCCGTGCAACGAGTCGACCGGCATCGGTTCGGGTGAGCGCGCCTGTTCCGGCTGCCAGACGGGCTTCCACGACTACGCGGCGGAGATCGACCGCTCGGTGTCGCCGGAGCAGATCCGGTTCTACCTCGACGGCAACAACTTCTTCACCGTCAACGCGGGCCAGGTGGACGCGACGACCTGGGCCAACGCGATCGACCACCCGTTCTTCATCATCTACGACCTGGCGATCGGCGGCGGCTTCCCTGACGCCTTCGGCGGCGGCCCGAACGCGGCCACGGTCTCCGGCGGCAAGCTGGTCGTCGACTCGGTCGCCGTCTACAACAAGGGGCCGGGCTCCGGGGGCGGCGGCGGGTCCGTGACCGGCCAGACGATCACCGGTCCCGGCGGCAAGTGCGTGGACGTGGCCGGTGACGACACCGGTGGCGACGGCGCCGCGGTCCAGCTGTGGGACTGCCAGCAGGCGGCCAGGGACCAGCACTGGACCTGGAGCGGCCAGACCCTGCAGACCCTCGGCAAGTGCCTGGACATCGCCGGCGGCAACAGCGCCGGGGGTACGAAGCTGCAGCTCGCCACGTGCAACAGCGGTGGCTACCAGTCCTGGGTGCGGCAGCCCGACGGCTCGCTGCGCAATCCGGCCAGCGGCCGGTGCGTCGACTCGCCGTCCGGCGCCACCGCGAACGGCACCCGGCTGCAGATCTGGGACTGCAACAGCTCCGGCGCGCAGAACTTCGCCATCGGCACCCCGATCTACGGTCCCGGCGGCAAGTGCGTGGACGTGGCGGGCGACGACACCGGCGGCGACGGCACCGCGATCCAGCTGTGGGACTGCCAGCAGGCGACCTCGCTCGACCAGAAGTGGACCTGGAGCGGCCAGACCCTGCGCACGCTGGGCAAGTGCCTGGACATCGCCGGAGGCGTCAACGCGGCCGGCACGCAGCTCCAGCTGGCCACCTGCAACGGCGGGGGATACCAGAACTGGGTGGTCGACGCCGACGGCTCGCTGTCCAACCCGACCACGGGCCGCTGCGTCGACTCGCCGTCGGGCGCCACGGCGAACGGCACCCGGCTGCAGATCTGGGACTGCAACGGCTCCGGCGCCCAGAAGTTCGCCCTGGCGTAGCAGCGAGGGGACTCCGGCCGCGGTCACGGCCGTGGACCTGCCCGCCCCGGACGGTCCCGGGCCGGGCAGATCCTGGCGGCGGGCCCGCGGCCGGTCCCTGCCGCGGGCCCCCTGCCGGGCGCGCCGGGCTCAGCGCAGCCCGTGCGCGTCCACCCACTCCGCGATCGCCTTCGCGATCTCGGCGGGGCTGTCCTCGGCGGCGTGGTGGCCGGCCGGGCCGCAGGGGACGGTGGTCAGTGCGGCGATGTTGTCGGCGCACCAGGCCGCGACGGGAGGAGTGATCGACAGGGTGGGGGAGCCGGTGAAGGTGAGCAGCAGCTTGGGGACCTGGGGGGAGGCGGCCAGCCACCTGTCGTAGGCCTCGATGCGCGGGATCAGCTCGGCGGGTTCGCCGTCGACGGGCATCTGGCGGGCCCAGGCGAGCAGCGGGCGGCGGCTCTCGACGGTGGGGTAGGGGGCCAGGTAGACGGCGAGTTCCGCGGCCGGGAGCGGGGTGCGGACGCCACCGGTGTAGGCGGCGCGGACCAGCGGGTTGTCGCCGCTGATCATCTCCTCGCCGCGGCCCGGGGTGCGCAGCATGCGGGTGCGTTCGAGGGCCTGCGGGGAGATGTCATCACTGGTCAGCGGCTTGATGATGGTCTCGAAGAAGGCGATGCCCGCGACCCGCTCGGGGTGCCGCGAGGCCCAGTCGAAGGCCAGGGCGCCGCCCCAGTCGTGGCCGACGAGGACGACCCGGTCCAGGTCGAGCGCGTCGAACCAGGCGTCGAGGTAGCGGGCGTGGTCGGCGAAGGAGTACGGGATGTCGGGCTTGCCCGAGCGGCCCATGCCGATCAGGTCGGGGGCCAAGGTGCGGCCGGCGCCGAGGCCAGGGGTGATCTCGCGCCACACGTAGGACGAGCCGGGGTTGCCGTGCAGCAGGACGACCGGCGTGCCGGCGCCGGGCGTCTCCTCGTAGTGGAGGGTCGAGTCGAGGACGTCGATGGTGGGCACGGAGGCCTCCGTAGAGTGTTAGTGGAGCTAACGTTCATCGCACTAACGAAAAAGTACATCGTTAGTGCCACTAACGCAACCGCACTAGAATTCCGCCATGACCGACTCCCCCCGCCCCACCCCCGACCGGCTGCGCACCCTCCCGAGCCGGCTGCTCGCACAGGCCGCCCAGCAGGGCGACCGCCTGGTCACCGGCGGTCTCGCGGCGGTCGGCGCCCGCCGGTGGCACTACGCGGTGCTCGCCGCCCTCCAGGAGTACGGGCCCGCCAGCCAGGCGGAGTTGAGCCGGCGGGCCGGGGTCTACCGCAGCGACATGGTCGCGGTGCTCAACGAACTCGCCGACGGCGGCCACGTCCGGCGCACCCCCGACCGGGACGACAAGCGGCGCAACGTCATCACCATCACCGAGCAGGGGCGCCGCAGGCTCGACCAGCTCGACGGCCTGATCGACGGCATCCAGGGCGAGTTGCTGGCCCCGCTCAGCCCGGCCGAGCGCGGCGAACTCGTCCGGCTGCTCACCGTCCTGGCCGCCCACTACGGCGACGCCATGCCGGACCGGATGTAGCCGGAAGGCGGGAGGCGGGTAGGACCGGAGATGGGCCGGACGCAGGACCGGGCGCAGGGCCGGACGCGAGGAGAGCCGTGATATCGGAGCCGGAACTGACCGGGGGTCCCGACGACGGCGGGGCCGAGGTGATCAGCGACGCCGACCGGCCGCCGCGGTGGGGCGGGGCGCGGGTGCGGCGGCCATGGGTGTGGGGGATCGGCGGGGTGCTGGTGGCGTCCGCGGTGTGGGCGGGCGGGCTGCGGGCGTGGGCGGTGCAGCACGACGGGCGGCCCGACCTGCACGGATACGTTCTCGGTGACAGCCCGTGCGCGGGCAGCACGCTGTCGCCGCTGACCTCGGCGCTGCACGCGACGGACACCGCTTCGGTGTCACCGGCCGCGGCCCGGCTCGGCCCGGCGATCGACCAGATCCGCTGCACCCTGTCGGCGGCCGTGCCGGGCGGCGGGGGCGGCACGGACCGCTTCGAGGTCTTCGTGACCATCGACCTGCACAAACGGACCGATCCGCGGGCGGAGTTCGAGGACCAGGCCCAGGTCGACGGCTCCGACCTGACGCCGGTGAAGTCCGTGCGAGCGGTCACCGGACTCGGCGACGAGGCGGTCGCGCAGACGCTGAGCAGGCAGAGCGAGGAGCTGAAAGTCCTGCACGGCGGCGCCGTGTTCACCCTCACGCTCACCGGTTACAGCACCGACTACGTCTCCGACGACACGCTCGGCGCGCTGCACGGCGGCCCCGACCACGTCGCCTCCGACGTCGGACGTTTCGAGCCGGCGCTGGTCGACGCGATGCGGAATGTGATGAAAGGGCAGCAGAAAAACCGGCGTTGACCGGTAGTGGATGAATTGCGGCGCTCGTCACGTCGCCGCCGAGGAGCGCAGAATCTTGCGCAAGAAAGTTACTTTCTCGCAATGATGAGCGTGGATATTGCGGACCCGTGTCCGCGACATTACGGTGCCCCTTGCGTTGACGCTCCACCCCCACCGGTACAGAACCGGCATTCTGTGTCTAAAGGAGCACCTGATGTTCCATATCCCCCACCACGCCCGAGGCCGCCTCAGACGAGCAGTCGCCGTCGTCGGCAGCACCGCACTCCTGACCACCGGCGGTGTGCTCGCCCTGAGCGCCGCCTCCCCCGCCTACGCGGCCGCCGGCGGCGGCAGCGGAGCGAGCCTGCCCTACGTCGAGGTGCAGGCCGAGAGTTCCGCCACCAACGGCAGCCAGATCGGCCCGAGTTGGGCTGCGGGCCAGCTCGCGGACGAGGCGTCGTACCGCAAGGCGGTGACCCTGTCGGGCAGCGGAAAGTACGTCACCTTCACCACCCCGGTGGCGACCAACTCGATCGACTTCCGCTACAGCATCCCCGACGGCTCGGGCGGCTCGGTCTACACCGCTCCGCTGTCGTTCTCCATCAACGGCGTCGCGCAGCCCGACTTCACCCTGACCGACGCCTACAGCTGGTACTACGGCAGCTACCCGTTCACCAACCAGCCGGGCAGCAACCCGCACCACTTCTACGACGAGGCCCACCGGCTGCTGCCGCAGACGTATCCGGCCGGCACCACCTTCACCCTGCAGACCAGCGGCGCCAGCGCCGCCACCACCCTCGACTTCGCCGACTTCGAGCAGGTCGGCGCGGCCCTCCCGCAGCCGTCGGGATCGGTGTCGGTCACCAGCAAGGGCGCCGACGCGACCGGCGGCGCGGACGCCACCGCGGCCTTCAACGCGGCCATCGCCGCGGCCGGTTCCGGCGGCACCGTGTGGATACCGCCGGGCACGTACAACATCCCCGGCCACATCATCGTCAACAACGTGACGGTGGCGGGCGCCGGCATGTGGTACTCGACGGTCAAGGGCGCGGCCCCCGGCTTCTACGGCAACTACCAGCCGAACCCGAGCAGCAACGTGCACCTGCAGAACTTCGCGATCTTCGGCGACGTGCAGGAGCGCAACGACAGCGCACAGGTCAACGGCATCGGCGGCGCGCTCAGCAATTCCACGGTCTCCAGCGTGTGGATCGACCACCTCAAGGTCGGCGCCTGGATGGACGGGCCGATGGACAAGCTGACCTTCACCGGGATGCGCATCCGCGACACCACCGCCGACGGCATCAACTTCCACGGCGGCGTGACCAACTCGACGGTCACCAACAGCGAGATCCGCAACACCGGTGACGACGGCATCGCGACCTGGGCGGACTCCTCGCTGGGCGCCGACGCCAACGACACGATCTCCAACAACACCGTCGAGACGCAGATCCTCGCCAACGGCATCGCGATCTACGGCGGTCACGACAACACCGTCAGCGGCAACCTGGTGATGGACACCGGCCTCGCGCAGGGCGGCGGCATCCACGTCGGCCAGCGCTTCACCTCCACGCCGGTCGGCACGACGAACATCACCAACAACACCATCATCCGGGCCGGCGGCCTCGACCCGAACTGGCAGTTCGGTGTCGGCGCGCTGTGGTTCGACGGCAGCCAGGGCTCGATCACCGGCCCGATCAACGTCAGCAACGCGCTGATCGAGCAGAGCCCCTACGAGGCCGTGCAGTGGGTCGAGGGCACCATCAGCGGGGTCAACCTCAGCAACGTGACCATCGCCGGCGCCGGCACCTTCGCGCTGCAGGAGCAGACCGGCGGCGCCGCGAAGCTGACCAACGTCACGGCGACCGGCATCGGCGCCTCCTCGCCGGTCTACAGCTGCGAGGGCGGCAACTTCGTCGTCACCGACGGCGGCGGCAACTCCGGCGTCACCGGCACGCCGGTGTGCGGCGGCTTCCCGGCCCCGGTCTTCCCGCCCTACCCGGCCAGCGGCGTCACGGCCACCCCGGGTGCGCTCAACTTCGGCTCGGTGGCGACCGGTTCGACCAGCCCCGCGCAGAACGTGACCGTCTCCAACCCGACCGGCTCGGCCGCCGCGGTCTCCGCGCTGTCCGCCTCCGGCGACTTCGCCCAGACCAACACCTGCGGCAGCTCGGTGCCGGCCAACGGCTCCTGCACCGTCGCCGTCACCTTCAAGCCGACCGCGGCCGGGGAGCGTACCGGCACCCTCACCGTCACCGCGGGCGGCAACACCTCCACCGTCACCCTGACCGGCACCGGCACCGCGCCGGGACCGGTGCTCAACGCCAACCCGGCGAACCTGTCCTTCGGCGGCACCGTCGTCGGCTCGACGGCCGCCCCGCAGACGGTGACCGTCACCAACTCCGGCACCACCGCCGCCACCGTCTCCGGTGTGACGGCGACCGGTGACTTCACGCAGACCAACAACTGCTCCTCGCTCGCGGTCGGCGCGTCCTGCGCGGTGACCGTCACCTTCAAGCCGACGGCCGGCGGCACGCGCAACGGCACGCTGACGCTGACCAGCAACGCCAACAACAGCCCGACCGCGGTCGCGCTGAGCGGCGCCGGCATCGACAGCAGCACCGACGTCGCGGCCGGCCACCCGGCCACCGCCAGCTCCACCAACGGCACCTTCGCGCCGGGCAACGTCACCGACGCGGACGCGTCCACGTACTGGGAGAGCGCCAACGGCGCCTTCCCGCAGTGGGTCCAGGTCGACCTCGGCCAGAACTACAGCGTCGGCAAGGTCACGTTGAAGCTGCCGCCGTCCACCGCGTGGGCGACTCGCACGCAGACGCTGTCCGTGCAGGGCTCCACCGACGGCAACTCCTTCAGCACCCTGTCGCCGTCCGCCCCGCAGACCTTCGACCCGAACGCCAACAACAACACGGTGACCGTCACCTTCACCGCGGCCACCGCCCGCTACGTGCGGATCAACGTCACGGCCAACTCCGGCTGGCAGGCGGCCCAGCTGTCCGCCCTCCAGGTCTTCCCGGCCGGCGGCGGCACCAACCCGTCGTCGGCGACCCTCGCGGTCACCCCGTCCTCGCTCACCTTCGCCGCCCAGGCGCCCGGCACCACCAGCGGCGCCCAGAACGTGACGGTGACCAACACCGGGACGGCGGCCGCCGCGATCAGCGGGGTCAGCACCTCCGGCGACTTCTCGCAGACCAACACCTGCGGCAGCTCGCTGGCCGTGAACGCCAGTTGCACGGTCGCGGTGAAGTTCGCCCCGACCGCGTCCGGCACCCGCACCGGCACGCTGACGATCACCAGCAACGCGTCCAACAACCCCACCACCGTCGCGCTGACCGGCACCGGCAGCGGCACGGTCAGCACCAACCTCGCGGCGGGCAGGCCCACCAGCGAGTCCAGCCACACCGACGTCTACCCGTCGTCCAACCTGACCGACGGCAACCAGGCCAGCTACTGGGAGAGCGCCAACAACGCCTTCCCGCAGTGGGCGCAGGTCGACCTCGGCTCCGCGCAGAGCGCCAGCAGGGTCGTCCTGCAGCTGCCGGCCGGCTGGGGTGCGCGCAACGAGGTGCTGTCGGTCACCGGCAGCACCGACGGCAGCACCTTCACCACCCTCAAGTCGTCCGCGTCCTACGCCTTCACCCCGGGCGCGAACAACACCGTCACGATCACCTTCACCGCGTCCACCCAGCGCTACGTCCGGGTGACGGTCACCTCCAACGACGGCTGGCCGGCGGCCCAGCTCTCCGAGGTGCAGGTGTGGAACACCTGACGCCGAACCGGTGAACGCCGGTGCCGCCGGGTGCATGGGCACCCGGCGGCACCGTGCCGTCCGCGCCACCGCGCCGCGGACCCCGGCCGCCGCCGGGCGCGGTCACCACGTCGGGACGAGACCGCCGTCGATCGTGAAGTCGCTGCCGGTGATGTTGCCCGCCCGGTCGCCGGCCAGGAAGAGCACCACGTCGGCGACCTCCGCCGGGCGGGTGAAGCGGCCGGTGGGCAGGCCGGCCGCCGTCTCCTCGACCACGCTCCTGGCCGTGCCGCCCGTCGAGGCCGACACGGTGTCGGCGACGCCCCCGCCGCCGAGCCACAGGTCGGTCTCCACCGGCCCGGGGCTGACCGTGTTCACCCGTACGCCCTTCGCCGCGACCTCCTTCGACAGGGCCTTGGAGAAGGCGACCAGCGCCGCCTTGCCCGCGCTGTAGTCGATCACCAGCGGGTCGGGCAGCGTGGCGTTGACCGACGCGACGGTCACCACCGAGCCGCGCCCGGCCTCCAGCATCAGCGGCAGCGCCGCCCGGGTGACCCGCACCGCGGCCAGCAGGTTCAGGTCGACCGTGCGCTGCCAGTCCGCGTCGGTGACCGACAGGAAACCGCCGGTGCGGACCGGGGCCGCGCCCACGTTGTTGACCAGCACGTCGATACGCCCGCCGGCCGCGTCCACCAGCCGCCCGGCGGCCGCCGGCTCCGCCAGATCCGCCCGCACCCACTCGACGCCGCCGCCCGCCACCAGCGCGTCCAGCTCCGCCGAGGTCCCCCTGGACCCCGCGACGACCCGCGCCCCCGCCCCGGCCAGCGCCGTCACGACGGCCAGCCCGATCCCCTTGCTCGCCCCGGTCACCACGGCGGTCCTGCCCTGCAGCTCGCCAGTCATCGTGCGTCTCCTCGGTAGGCGCTGTTGCCACGGATCCTAGGCTTGCCGCCCCGCGATTCCCCCGCACCGCCGCGGGCACGTCCTGCCGGCCCGCCGACGTGGGAAAGGGCCCCGCCCCCGCTCTTTCGAGCGGGGGCGGGGCCCTTCGGTGGATCGGGTGATCCGGGCCCGTCAGCTGGTGTAGTAGCCGAAGAGGTCCGCGATCACGTCGACGGAACCCGCGTTGACGTGGAAGTCGATCTTCCCGTTGACGACCGGGACGGTCACGAGGTTCGCCACGATCTGCCCCTTCGTCCAGTTGAGGTTGGACGACGTCGGGAGGGTCTTCCCGTCGGGCCACACGGTGAGGACACCGCCGCTGGTGCTGTCGGCGACGGTGACGTTCAGCACCACGGCCTTGGCGTTGGCGAGGACGTTGCCGTCGGCCAGGTTCAGCGAGAGGGAGCCGGTCGAGGTCAGCGGACCGACCTTCGGGGCGCCCACCCCGTAGCGGGTGTCGAGCACCCGGCTCGGGCCGGCGGCGTGGAAGGACGTGCCGCCGGTCGCGGTGGAGTAGTAGCCGAAGACGTCGGCCACGAAGTGCACCGTGCCGTTGCTGGCGTTGTACAGGTCGACCTTGCCGTTGGCGCCCAGCGGAAGGACCACGAGGTTCGGAGTGGTCTGCCCCTTCAGCCAGTTGATGTTCGACGAGGAGGGGCGGGTGGTACCGCTCGGGTACGCGATCAGGTGACCGGTGGCGGTCGGCGCGGTCGCGGTGACGTTCAGCACGACAGCCGTGGCACCGGTGGCCGGGACGCCGCCGGCGCCCGCGACGGTCAGCTCGACCGCCGAGTTGGCCGCGACCGGCTTCGTGGTGCCGACGCCGATCTTGGACCGGGTGTCCAGCACGCGGGCCGGGCCGACCGGGTTGTACGTGGCGCCGCCGGTCGCGGTGGAGTAGTAGCCGAAGACGTCGGCCACGAAGTGCACCGTGCCGCTGCTCGCGTTGTACAGGTTGACCTTGCCGTCCGCGCCCACCGGCACGATGACCAGGTTCGGGATCGTCTGCCCCTTCAACCAGTTGAGGTTGGAGGAGGTGGGACGGGTGGTGCCGCCCGGGTACGCGGTCAGGTGACCGGTCGCGGTCGGCGCCGTGGCGGTCACGTTCAGCACGACCGCGGTGACGCCGGACGCCGGGACGGTCCCGCCGACGCTGCCGGCGATCTGCAGCGACACAGCGGAGTTGGCGGCGACCGG
The DNA here is from genome assembly GCF_900142575.1 of Actinacidiphila paucisporea. Lineage (GTDB taxonomy): Bacteria > Actinomycetota > Actinomycetes > Streptomycetales > Streptomycetaceae > Actinacidiphila > Actinacidiphila paucisporea. The sequence goes on along the minus strand of NZ_FRBI01000003.1, from coordinate 250,622 downwards.
CGTGGTGCCGGTGCGGCCGATCGCGTAGCGGGTGTCCAGGATGCGCGCCGGGTTCACCGAGGTGAAGGTGCCGGCCGGCTGCTGGGCGACGGACTTGCACAGCGTCGGGATGATGCTGCGGGCGTGCGGGGTGCCCCGACCGGTGGTCAGGTCGTAGCCCGCGGCGGCCGAGTAGTCGCCGGACGGGACTCCGGTGTACGACAGGTAGTTGCTGCCGCTGGTGATGTCGCGGAAGGCGGTCGCCGGCAGCTTGTAGAGGGCCGGGTTGACGAAGCCCACCGGGCCGTCGGCCTGGCAGGACAGGTCGAGGTCGGCCTGGGCGATGAGCGCCGCCCAGGTCGGGGAGGCACCGCTGGTGCCGCCGATGATGGTCCAGTACTGACCGCCGGTGTCGTCCTGCCCGTTGGCGAGCAGGTAGCCGGTGAGCGGGTCGGCCAGGGCCGACACGTCAGGGACCTGGCGGCACTTGCCGGTGGCGCCCGCGGCGCAGCCGTCGGCGTAACCGGGGCCGTTCACCCCGGCCTGGTAGCCGGTCGTGGCGTCGAGCGCGAAGTGCTGCGAGACACCGCCGCCGGTGGCGCCGTCGAGGCTGTTCCAGACGGCCGCGGCCGACTCGGAGCCGGTCATGCTCGTACCGCCGACGCCGAGGACGTACGGCTGGCTCGCCGGGTCGTCGGTGGCCACGGAGGTGCCGTGCGGGTCGTCGTTGACGCCGTCGCCGTCCACGTCGTACCAGCAGTCGGCGGAGCCGTTGTCACCGCTCGCGGCGGTGACGGTCTGGCCCTGGGCCGCCGCACGCTGGAAGATCGCGTTCTCGGCGTCCATGAAGGACGCCGGGGTGTCCGGCTCGCAGCCGCCCCAGCTGGTCGAGATGACCTGGGCGCGGTTGTCGGTGACCATCTTGTTGTAGACGTTCAGCACGTTCTGCCAGGTGGCGTTCTCGGCGTCCACACCCTGGTAGACCACGACGGACGCCTGCGGCACCAGGCCGATGACGTCCTCGATGTCCAGCGCCGACTCGACGCCGTACCCGAGGTCGGCGTCGGCCGCGTACTTCGGGCCGCCGTCCACCTTGACCGCGCTGACCGGCACCTTGGTGCCGTAGCAGGACTGGTAGGCCGCGATGTCCTTCGTGCTGTAGTTCTCCAGCTCGAAGATGCCGACGGTCACGCCGGTACCGACGTTCGGCTCGTTGGCCATGCCGTACGTGCTCGCCAGCTTGCCCGCGCTCCAGTAGTCGCGGGTGTCGGCGAGGCCGTACTGCGACAGCAGGCTGCTGATGCTGCTGCACAGCGCCGGCGTCTTGCCGGCCATGTGCGGCTGGGCCGTGCCGCCGGCGGTGGACTTCGGCGCGACGACCCGCTTGGTGGCGGCCGTGTAGTGCGGCTTCACCACGGAGAGCGTGCTCAGGCCGGTCACCGCGGTGATCGAGGAGGCGACATCGCCCTCGACGGCGGGCGCGGCGGTGTTGGACACCGCGGTGCGGCCGTCGGCCGTCCGGTAGCTCGTGAAGCCGGTGCGGAACGCCTTGGCCGCGGCGCCGACCGTGGTGTGCAGCGGGACGGTCATGCCGTCGGCCGCCAGGGCACCCGGGTGGAGACCCTGGGCCTGGAGCGCGCCGCGCACCTTCTGCACGGTGGCGGCGGCCGGCCCGAAGGTGGGGCCGAACTCACCGGTCTTGAGGTAGTGGTGGTACAGCGGCGAGCCGGGGGTCGACACGTCCGTGACGAACTTCGTCAGGGCCGCGGGGTCCCGGGGTGCCAGCACGACGCTCAGATCGAGCGCGGTGCTGTCCGCCGGAGTGCCGGTCCGCACGGCGCCGTGCGGCAGCGTCGGCGTCGCACCGAGGCGCTGCAGCGGCGCTGCGGGAGCGGTGTCGGCCATGGCGGCCGGGGCGGTCGCGGCGATCATGGCGACCGCCGTGGCGGCGACCACGCCGCCGAACAACGCGGTTCTGCGGCGGGATGGCGTGACGGCCCCCCGCGGCATCAGGGATGCCTCTTCGCGGGCAGATATGCCCATGCACAGTCTCCTTCGAATACACGTCAACAGGCCGAGCGGGCAAGGCGATACCTGGGTGGCACGCCGTACCGTCACGACGGACGGCGGCGAAGAAGCGGTCGGTTCCCCCCCTGGCTGCCATTCCGCTCCCCCAAGCGGGCGTCGGCGCCGGATGTTCGAGACCCCCCAGGCGGTATCACCGTGTGAGGGAGCGGCCGGCTCCCCCACATCCTGAAACTGCCAGCAGAGCTTTGTATCAGCTGTGGCGGGGGGATGTTGCGACCGGGTGTGCGATGTTTACCATCCCTTGGGATTCGGCTTGCGCCGTCCTGGCCGCGACACTCCGCACTCTGGCGGCCCGTCACCGGTGAAAGCCCAGGTCGGACAGGGTGTTGCCGGGCGACCCGGCACCGACGGCACCGGTGGGGGCGGAGAACGACGAAGAAGGCGAGGAGGCCGACGCCGCGGGCGACTCGCGGGGCGGTCCGCCGCGTGCGGAGGCTCCCTCGGTTATCGAGACGCTTTGTCGCCGTTGACTCATTACGTCATAGAACGGTCGTCGTGCAGCACCTACACTGCGGATGTGCCGAAACTGTGGAACGAGACGATCGAGGCGCACCGCACCGCGGTCAGGGACGCCACGATGGACACCACGGCAGCGCTGGTCGCCGAGCGCGGGCTCACCGGCGTGACGATGTCGCAGATCGCCGAGCGCACCGGCATCGGCAGGGCCACGCTCTACAAGTACTTCCCCGACGTCGAGTCCATCCTGGCCGCCTGGCACGAGCGCCAGGTCGGCGCGCACCTCGCGAAGCTCACCGCCGCCCCGGCCACCCCCGGCGACCCGGCGGGCCGCCTCGCCGCGGTCCTCGACGCGTACGCCCTGATCCAGTACGAGCACCCGGTGCACGCACTCGCGGCCGTGACGCACCGCGGCGGCCACGTCCCGCGGGCCGAGCAGCACCTCACCGACTTCCTCACCGCCCTGATCGCGGCGGCCGCCGCGACCGGTGACCTGCGCACCGACGTCCCCGCCGCCGAGCTGGCCCGCTTCTGCCTGGCCGCCACGGCCGGCGCCCGCGGCCTGCCGTCGAAGGCGGCGGTGCACCGCCTGGTGCGGGTGACGCTGTCGGGCCTGCGGCCCGCGCGCTGACGTGCCCGCCGGGGGGCTGCGAGCCGCGCGCTGACGTGCCTGTCGGGTTCTGCGGGCCGCGCGCTGACATGGTCCCCAGCGAGGCCGCGGGCCGCGCGCTGACGTGCCCGCAGCCCGCCTGGTGCGGGTGACGCCGGCGGGTCTGCGGCCCGCGCCCCGACGTGTCCGCCGGCGGGTCTGGGATGCTGATCCGCATGCTGCCGCCCGACTTCCTCACCCAGTTGCGCGACGGCGCCCGCGAGCGCCGCCGTGACCGCCCCAAGGGGCCGGAGATGGCCGCCGTCGAGGACCTCACCGGGCCCGGCGGGGTGCCGGTGCGCCGCTACCGGCCGGGCGGCGACGGGCTGCCGCTGCTGGTCTTCCTGCACGGCGGCGGCTTCGTCTTCTGCGACCTGGACACCCACGACCGCACCTGCCGCCGTATCGCCCGCGCCTGCGACGTCGACGTGCTGGCCGTCGACTACCGGCTCGCGCCCGAGCACCCGCACCCCGCCGCGCTGGACGACGCCGTCGCCGTACTGCGCCAGGCGCGGCCCGCCGCGGTCGCCGGGGACAGCGCGGGCGGCTTCCTCGCGGCCGCCGCCTGCCTCGCCCTGCGGGACACCGGCGGCCCGCTGCCCGCCCTCCAGGCGCTGATCTGCCCCAACACCGATCTGACCCTCACCCGGCCGTCGATCACCGAGAAGGGCACCGGATACGGCCTCGACGCCGACGAGCTCGCCTTCTTCGCCGCGTCCTACGTCCCCGACCCGGCCGCCCGCGCCGCCGCGAGCCCCCTGCACGCCCCCGACCTCACCGGCCTGCCGCCCGCCGTGGTCGTCACCGCCGAGCACGACGCCCTGCGCGACGAGGGCGACGCCTACGCCCGGCGCCTCGCCGCCGCCGGCGTCCCCGTACGCCACCGCCGCGAAGCCGGCCTGCCGCACGGCTTCATCCAGAACATGGATCTGACCTCCGCGGTGGCCGCCGCGGCACACGACCGCGTCTTCGCCGACCTGCGCGAGCTGATCCCCCGCGACCGGTGACCTTGCGGGGCCGCGAACGCGACAAGCCCCCACCGGCGGGCGGCCGGCGGGGGCGGGTGACGGGCAGCCGTCAGAGTGTCGGGGTCGTCGTCGGGGCCGGGTGACAGGTGAAGCCGAGACGGGTCAGGGCGCGGACGACCTCGGTGGTGGTGAAGTCACGGCGGTCCTGGCCGGTGATGATCGCGCCGACCTGCTTGATCGGGTACTGCTTGCGGCCGATCGTCACGGACGCCTCGGTGACGGGCTCCGGCTTGACCCCGCTCATGGACTTCTCGACCTCGTCCTTGATGAGGTCGAAAGAGAAGCGGGCGATGACGCAGCGCATGGTGCCTCCGCAGAGTTCGAGAGAGGGGGACGTTCAGGACCTACGGCGTGCGGGACGGCGCCCGGGGCGGGAGGAGCGGGCCGGCCGGGCGGACGTGGCCGACGCGGGTGCCGGGGTCGCGGGGACCGGGACGCCGGACGGGGCCTGCGCGCCGGTGATGCGCGTCAGCGCCGCCTCGCCCGAACGGACCTGCGTGACCTCCGGGGTGATGCCTGCGGCGGCCATCAGCCGGGCCATCTCACGGCGCTGGTGCGGCAGCACCAGGGTGACCACGCTGCCGGACTCGCCCGCGCGGGCCGTACGGCCGCCCCGGTGCAGGTAGTCCTTGTGGTCGCTGGGCGGATCGATGTTGACGACCAGGTCGAGGTCGTCGATGTGGATGCCGCGGGCCGCGACGTTCGTGGCCACCAGCGCGGTGACGTCGCCGGTCTTGAAGCGGGCCAGCGTGCGGGTGCGCTGCGGCTGGGACTTGCCGCCGTGCAGGGCCGCGGCCCGCACCCCGCTGTTGAGCAGGTGCGTGGTGAGCCGGTCCACCGCGTGCTTGGTGTCCAGGAAGAGCAGCACCCGCCCGTCGCGGGCGGCGATCTCCGTGGTGGTGGCGTACTTGTCGGCGTCGTGCACGTGCAGCACGTGGTGCGCCATCGTGGTGACCGCGCCGGCCGCCGGGTCGACGGAGTGCACGACCGGGTCGTGCAGGTAGCGCTTGACCAGCAGGTCGACATTGCGGTCCAGGGTCGCCGAGAACAGCATCCGCTGCCCCTGCGGGCGTACCTGGTCCAGCAGCTTGGTGACCTGCGGCATGAAGCCCATGTCGGCCATCTGGTCGGCCTCGTCGAGCACGGTGATGCCGACCTCGTCCAGCCGGCAGTCGCCGCGTTCGATCAGGTCGGCGAGCCGGCCGGGCGTGGCGATCACGATGTCGGCGCCGCGCCGCAGCGCCGTCGTCTGCCGGCCGATGGACATGCCGCCGACCACGGTGGTGAGCCGCAGCTGCAGCGTGCGCGCGTACGGGGTGAGGGCGTCGGTGACCTGCTGGGCCAGTTCCCTGGTCGGGACCAGGACCAGGCCGAGCGGGCGGCGCGGCTCGGCCTTGCGGCCGACCTCGGCGGTGCGGACCAGCAGCGCGAGCCCAAAGGCCAGCGTCTTGCCGGAACCGGTGCGTCCCCGGCCGAGCACGTCGCGCCCGGCGAGGGTGTTGGGCAGGGTGGCCGCCTGGATCGGGAAGGGCTCCGTCACGCCCTGGGCGGTGAGGACCTTCAGTACCGGGAGGGGTATCCGCAGCTCGGCGAAGGCCGCGACCGCGGGCAGCGCCGGGGTGAGGGTGACCGGCATGGCGAATTCGCCCTGCCGGGTGGCGCCGCCGCCGGGACGGGAGCCGGAGCGCTGCGGGCTACCGCCGCCGGTGCGGCCGTAGCCGCCGCCGCGGGCGCCACCCGAGCCGGAGCCCGCGCCGCCGGAGCCGCGCGTACCGCCTGCTCCGCGCGCTCCGCGCGAGGTCCTGGAATATCGATCGGTGTCACGAGCCTGACGATTCATGCAAGCCTTTCCTCGATGCGGCGCGTATCGAGGAATTCCCGGGGTGCGGCGGTCCGAGTCCGTACGCGTACGAATGCCTGTACGAGTGCGGGCCGCGGCGCCGGGGAATTGCAGGAACGGGCCGGAAACACGAACCCGGGTCCGCACCCGAAGGTGCGGACCCGGATGTGCTGATGCGGGGTACGTCAGGCGGGAACGATGTTCTCGGCCTGCGGGCCCTTCTGGCCCTGGGTGACGTCGAAGGTCACCTTCTGGCCTTCCTGCAGCTCACGAAAGCCGGAGGCAGCGATGTTGGAGTAGTGGGCGAAGACGTCGGCGCCGCCGCCGTCCTGCTCGATGAAGCCGAAGCCCTTTTCCGCGTTGAACCACTTCACGGTGCCAGTAGCCATATTTCTTAATTCTCCTTGGGGCAATACCGCCGGGCCCGCACTGCGCAAACCCGGTGTCGCCGAGATGATTACCCCGTCCGGAGAACTGCACCGGAATCAAGCCTTTGGGAACCACGACTGCAACTGCTTCCACCGTAGCACGGCGCAACCGGGCAGGCGCGGGATGTCATTTCGCTGAGCCCGCCGTGCCATAAACCCTCCGCGGGGGTTCCGACAATTTCTGCCGTGGCGGGCACAGAAATACTCAGGCGCCGCTGTCGGGGCGGCGCTCGCCGGCCGGCTGCCGGCCGCGCATCTCCTCGTTGAGCCGCCTGGCCTCCTCCAGCTGGTCCTCCAGGATCACGATCCGGCACGCGGCCTCGATCGGCGTACCGGAGTCGACCAGCTCGCGCGCCCTGGCGGCGATGCGCAGCTGGTAGCGCGAGTAGCGGCGGTGGCCGCCCTCGGATCGCAGCGGGGTGATCAGCCGGGCCTCACCGATGGCCCGCAGGAAACTGGGGGTGGCGCCGATCATCTCTGCGGCGCGGCCCATCGTGTACGCCGGGTAGTCGTCGTCGTTCAGCCGGTCGGCGGCCCGCGGCGGGGGTTCAGGGGGCACGTACACCTCTTGGGGGATGCGCCGGGCTTGGCCCGGCCGCACAAGGAATCCTACCGGGCCTGCGGCAGCATTTCACGCCCGCGCGAGCCCCGCGCCCGGCGCCACGCCGGTCCCCGTCACACCCGGATGGACGGTGTCGCTCAGCCCGGCGTCCGCGCAGACGCGCTGCAGCAGGCTCACGAAGGCCGCCGCCTCGTCCACGTCGAGACCGCCGAGCAGTCTGGCCTCGAAGCGGTCGAGCAGCACGTCGGCCTCGGCGTGCAGCTGCCGGCCGGCCGGCAGCAGGTGCAGCGCGTGCGCGCGGCGGTCGGTGGGGTGCCGCCGGCGCTCGACCAGGCCGCGCTCCTCCAGCTCGTCGACCAGGTCGACCATCACGTTGCGGTGGATGTTCAGCGGTCCGCACAGCTGGTGCTGGGTGAGGCCGTCCTGCCCGCTGAGCAGGCTGAGCATGCCGAAGTGGCGCGGGTGGATGCCCAGCGGTGCCAGCAGGGCGGTGACCTGCTGCTGGACGTGGACGTCGAGCTGGGTGAGCAGGCACGCGGGGTGCCCGATGAGCGGCTGCGTCTTCACATGACCAGCATAGCCGCCATGAATATCACCTTGAGTGATAGTCACCTCATGTGCATACTGGCCGGGTGACTCATGGCACTCAGGGCACCCCTGACACCGTCCCGTCGACCGCGACCTCCCCGTCACCAGGCATCCCTCCCACCGCGACCTCCCCGTCATCCGGCAGCGACACCGCGCCGCCCCCCGACCCGCGCCGCCGGCTCGCCTTCGCCGTCGTCCTGGTGGCCGGCTTCATGGACCTGGTCGACTCCACCGTCGTCAACGTCACCGCGCCGAGCGTCCAGCAGGACCTGCACGCCCGCTACGTGCAGATCGAGTGGATCGTCGCGGCCTACGTCCTGTCCTTCGCCGCCCTGCTGATCCTCAGCGGCCAGCTGGGCGACATATACGGGCGCAAACGCGTCTTCACCGTCGGCATGGCGGGGTTCACGCTCACCTCGCTGTGCTGCGGGCTGTCGACCGGCCCCGGCATGCTCATCGCCGCCCGGCTCGCCCAGGGCGCCTTCGCGGGGCTGATGGTGACCCAGATCCTCGCCATCCTCCGGGTGACCTTCCCACCGGCGGAACGCGCGAAGGCCGTCGGCGTCTTCGGCGCGGTGACCGGCTCCTCGGCCGTCCTCGGGCTGGCGCTGGGGGGCGTGATCGTGCAGTGGGACCTGTTCGGCCTGCACTGGCGGCCGATCTTCCTGGTCAACGTCCCCGTCGGCGTCGCGGCCCTGATCGCCGGCGGGATCGTCATCCGCGAATCGCGTGCCCCCCGCGTGCCGGAACTCGACGTGCCCGGCATGCTGCTCGCGCTCACCGCGGTCACGCTGCTGGTCTACCCGCTGACCGAGGGGCGCTCGCTCGGCTGGCCCGCGTGGACGCTGGCGATGATGGCCGGGGCCGCGGTGCTGCTCGCCGTCTTCGTCGGCTACGAGCGGCGCCGGTTCGCCCGCGTCGGCTCGGCGCTGGTCGACTTCGCCGTCTTCCGCTCCCGCGCCTTCTCCGTCGGCATGGGCATGTGGTGGCTGTTCTGGACCGTCTCGGGCGGCTTCTTCTTCACCTGGACGCTGTTCCTGCAGCAGGGCCTCGGCTGGACGCCGCTGCACGCGGGCCTGGCCGCCGCCACCTTCGCCGTCGGCGTCGGGACAGGCGCCGGCAATGCGCCCGCCAAGCTGGTGCCGCGCCTGGGCCGTACGGTCCTGGTGCTCGGCGCGCTCGTCAACGCGGCCGGCTTCCTCGCCTTCGGCTGGCTGGTGTGGCACTACGGCACCGGCCTCGCCACCTGGCAGATCGCCGCCGTGCAGGTGGTGGCGGGGGCGGGCTTCGGCATGGTCATCGCGCCCACCCTCGACCTGCTGCTCGGCCAGGTCGGCAGCGGCGACGCGGGCGCGGCCTCGGGCATGCTCAACACCGTGCAGCAGCTCGGCATCACCTTCGGCGTGGCGCTGTCCGGCGTCCTCTTCTTCGGCCGCCTGCACGGCGGCACGGACGGCACGGGAGGCACCGGCGACTTCCCGGCCGCCTTCAGCCTGGTCCTGCTGGTGGCCGGCGGCATCCTGCTCGTCGTGGGACTCGGCTTCCTGGCACTGCCGGGCCGCCGCAAGGAGCAGGCGTACGTGTACGGCCCGCGTCCGTAGCCGGACAGGCGGCAGGCCCCGACCGCGGTGCGAGCGGTCGGGGCCTGCCGGGCTCCTGGGTGCTGCGTCCTGTGCGCCGGGGTCTCAGGCGTCGTGCGTCACCGGGGGCGGATCAGTGCTCGACCCACTGCGACCACGCCATGTTCCACCCGTTGATGCCGTTGTCCGGCGAGATCACCTTGTCCGGGGAGTTGACGACCTGGACCACGTCGCCGATCAGCGAGTGGTTGTAGAACCAGGCGGCCGGGGTGCTCGGGTCGCCGCCGCCCTTGACGTCGTGCAGGCCGACGCAGCCGTGGCTGGCGTTCACGTGGCCGAAGGTGGACAACGGGCGCCAGTAGTTGCCGTGCGTGTAGGTGCCGGAGTCCGACAGCCGCATGCCGTGCGGGACGTCCTTGATGTGGTAGGCGTTGCCGAGCCCCACGGACTGGGAGTCCATGTCCACCACCGGCTCCTTGCTCTCGATCACCATCTTGCCGTTGTAGGTGGTGTGCTCGGCGTCACCGAGCGTGGCAGGGAAGGTCTTGAAGAGCTTGCCGTCGCGGTAGATCTTCAGCGTCTTCGACGTGTTGTCGGCGACGGACGTCTGCGAGCGGCCGATGGTGAACGACACGTCCTTGTACTGCGCCCCATAGGAGGTCTTGGACGTCTTCACGCCGTCGAGCTTGAGGTGCAGCGTGACCTTGGTGCCGGGTGCCCAGTACTGCTCGGGGCGGAAGTCGATGCGCTGGGAGCCGAACCAGTGGCCCTCGACCGGGACGCTGGGAGTGGTGGTGACGGAGATCGCGTGGCGGACGTCGGCCTGGTGGGTGACCGCCTTGCCGAAGCGGATCGAGACCTCCATGCCCACGCCGTACGTCGCGCCCTGCTCGACGTTGAAGATGCCGTAGTTGGCGGCGGAGGCCGCCGGCTTCAGGGTGGTGAAGGTCGACTGCCGGCTGGCGGCCTTGCCCGCGCTGTCCGTGGCGGTCGCGGCGACGCTGTACTGCGTGCCGGTCCGCAGGTTGCCCTTCGGCGTCCAGCTGAGGCCGTCGGCGGATATCGCGCCGTCGACCGCGGTGCCGTCCTTCGCGGTCACGGCGACCTTGGTCAGCTTGCCCTTGGCTGCCGAGACCTGGAGCGCGCCCGTGGTGTCCACACCGGTGGCACCGTCACCGGGCAGCACCGTGACGGTTGCCTGCGAGCCGTCGGGCGTGGCGGCGCCCTTCGACGACCCGGCCTTCCCGTCCTGCTGCGAGCCGGCGTTCGCGTCCGCGTTCCCCCCGCAGGCCGCGGCGCCGAGCAGTACGGCGCCCAGCGCGAGCGCCATCAGCCCCCGCCTGCCCCGCCGGCCCCGCACGCTCCAGGTCCCCCGGCCGCCGGGGGCGGCCCCCTCCACCCTGGCGGCGGTGTCGGCCGCCGTCTGCTCCGTCATCACTCGTGTCTCCCCATTTCCGCAAAGGTCGCACTCTAGGAGACCGCATCCCGGGTCCGCGGTTGCGGCTGTTGCATGACTGATACGCCATATTCCCCGGCGCGTTTCAGCCGGGGTGCCGTTTTGGCCGCCTTTACGGTCCTGGTCGGAGGCCCGCCGGGGGTCGGCGGGGGGTGCGGCGGGTTCGCGGTGGCGGGTGCGGGAGGTCGGCGGTGGCGGTGCGGCCCGGGGCCGGCGGCGGGTGCGGCGGGGTCGTGGCGGCGGGTGCCCGCCCGGTCCGGCGGGGGTGCCGTCCCGGGCGGATTCCTACCTCGTGGACGTTTCGGGAAGCGGGTTTGTTCCGTAAACGTTGCCGGTTCTCTTGACACCGCGGAGGGCGGGGGAAGACTCTCCTGAGAGCGCTCTCACCTCCCCCCAACCGGTGTCGCGGCAAGGCCAGTTGCGGTACCGACCCCCCACAGGAGAAGGAGTACGACCGCATGTCGATCAGAGGCAAGCGATTGCGCCGCCGTGCGCCGCTCAAGCGGTTCGCGATCGGGCTGCTGGCCGCCACGGCTGTGGCGGCCGTCACACTGGCCGGCTCCGGCCAGGCGTCGGCGAACGGCTCGGCGTCCTCCCGGGCCGCGGCCCAGCCGGCCGCCGCCGTACAGCAGGCCGCCCAGCCCGCCGCCGTACAGCCGGCAGCCGTCCCCGCCGCACCGGCCGGCTTCACCACCACCTGGAGCGATGACTTCAACGGTGCCGCCAACACCGGTCTGGACACCGGCTCCTGGCGTTACGACGCCGGCGCCGGCTGGACCTTCGGCACCGGCGAGATCGAGACGATGACCAACAGCACGGCCAACGTCTACCAGGACGGCAGCGGCCACCTGGTGCTCAAGGCCCTGCACACCGGCACCGACCCGGCCGCCAACTGGACGTCGGGCCGTGTGGAGACGCAGGCCGACGGCTTCGGCGCGCAGCCGGGCGGCGTCGTCCGCATGCAGGCGTCGATCCAGCAGCCCAACGTGACCACCGCCAACGGCGCCGGCTACTGGCCGGCGTTCTGGATGCTCGGCTCGCCCCTGCGGGTCGGCGTGCCGTGGCCCGGGTCCGGCGAGGTCGACATCCTGGAGGACATCAACGGCCGCAGCTCCGTCTTCGGCACCCTGCACTGCGGTGTCGGCTCCGGCGGCCCCTGCAACGAGACCAGCGGCGTCGGCAGCGGCGAGCGCGCCTGCTCCGGCTGCCAGACCGGTTACCACACCTATGCGGTGGAGGTCGACCGCTCGACCTCGCCCGAGCAGATCCGCTGGTACCTGGACGGCGCCAACTACTTCACGCTCAACTCCAACCAGGTGGACGCGGCGGCCTGGGCCAACGCGGTCGACCACAGCTTCTACATCATCTTCGACCTGGCGATCGGCGGCGGCTTCCCCGCGGCCTTCGGCGGCGGTCCCAACGCGGCCACCGTCTCCGGCGGCCAGATGAACATCGACTACGTGGCCGTCTACAACAAGACGCCCGACCACGGCACCAACATCGCCAAGGGCAAGCCGACCACGTCCTCGTCCAACGAGAGCGCGACCTTCCCGGCCTCCAACGCCACCGACGGCGACATCACCACCCGCTGGTCGAGCGGCTTCTCCGACCCGCAGTGGCTCCAGGTCGACCTCGGCCAGAACTACAACCTCAACCACGCGACCCTGACCTGGGAGGCGGCGGCAGCGTCCGCCTACCAGTTGCAGACGTCCACCGACGGGACCAACTGGACCACCGTCTACACCAACAACAACAGCCCGGCCGACATCCAGGACACCAACCTGTCGACGACCGCCCGCTACGTCAGGGTCTACGCCACCGCGAGATCCTCGCAGTACGGCGACTCGCTGTACGAGATCGCCCTCTTCGGCAGCCCGTCGTCCGGCGGCACCACGGGCGGCGGCACGGGCGGCACCGGCGGCACGCCGACCCTGCTCTCGCAGGGGAAGACGGCCACCGCCTCGTCCTCGGAGAACGGCAGCTTCACCGCCCCCATGGCGGTGGACGGCAACACCGGCACCCGCTGGTCGAGCACCTTCTCCGACCCGCAGTGGCTCCAGGTCGACCTCGGCGCCAGCCACACCATCAGCCAGGTCGTCCTCAACTGGGAGACGGCCGCGGCCAAGTCCTTCCAGATCCAGACCTCGGCCGACGGCGCCAACTGGACCACCGTCTACAGCACCACGACCGGCACCGGCGGCGTCCAGACCGTCCCGGTCACCGGCACCGGCCGCTACGTCCGGGTGAACGGCACCGCCCGCACCACGCAGTACGGCTACTCGCTCTGGGAGTTCCAGGTCTTCGGCACCTGACCTCCCCGGCTGCCCGCGGTACGCCCGCCGCTCCGACGCGGCGGGCGTACGTGGGCCAGATCCCGCCGGTCAGACGGGACTTCGCGGACACGCCCTAGCGTGCCGGGGTCCTGCGCCGCCTGAGCAGCACCACGTTGCCGACCGCCGCGGCGGTCAGCACCAGGACGTTCAGCGTCCCGCTGCCGGCCGTCAGCCACCCGGCGTCGCTGCCGTCGGCGACCGTACGGGACGCGAACAGCCCGCCGACGCCGGACAGCAGCGCGTAGCCGCCGTAGATCGCCACCACCGCGGCGATGCCGCACGGCAGCGCCAGCACGATCGCGGCCAGGTAGTAGTGCCCGTCCGCGCGCACCGACCCGAGCAGCGCGAGCACGGCGACCGCGCCCACGTACACACCCTCGGCCGACCCTCGCCACCCCATGACCACAGTGTGGCAGCAGGCCGGAAGCTCCCTACCGCCAGGGCCAGTCGGCGCGGCGGCCCGCCTCCAGCAGCGGGATCATCCGGAAGGCGTGGTCGGTCAGACCGCCGAAGGTGTGCCGGCGGCCGTGGCCCGAGGGGGTCGCGCCGGCGACGTAACCGGCCATGTTCCACATGTAGACGGGGACGTCGGGCGGCACGAGCGTGTCGATCTCGGTCGGCGGCATGCCGCCGTGGGCGGCGGCGTTCGACGGGAGCCAACCCGCCCTGGTCTGCTCGTCGGTGATCACCACCACCCGGTCGTGCCCGGCGAAGTGCGCCTTGACCGCCGACGGGATGTCGGTGCCGTCCTGCCGCCCGAAGGCCTTCACCAGCCGCAGCACGCTGGCGCCCTTCGGCACGCGGACGACCTTGTTGCGTATCCCGAACTCGACCAGCGTGGGCGCCTGCGCCCGCACCGCGAGCGCCGCGCCGAAGAGCGCGGCCTGCTCGGCCAGCGGGATGTCCGAGCTGTTCGGCGTCGAGAAGGAGTGGCCGGGGAACATCGACAGCGACCTGTCCACCAGGATCAGCGAACGGCCCTCCAGGGCCGGCACGTTGGCCAGCGACAGATTCACCGCCCGCTCCAGCGCCTGCGCCCAGCGCAGCGAGTCGGTGTGCTTGTACGCGGCCCAGAACCGGAAGGGCAGCATCCGCGAATCCGCCACCTCCCGCGGGTCGCTGATCCGCCGCGCCACCTGCTCGGCGACGTCGTCGCGGAGACCGGCCCTGTCGAAATTGCGCAGGTTGCGGACCAGGGCGAAGATCCCCATGGACGGGATGACCGCCTCCCAGGCGGCCGCGTCCATCGGGCCCTGCAACCACCCCGCCAGCGCCTCCCACGTCATCCCGGCCGCCGCGAGCCGCTCCCCGGCCGCCGCGTCCCGCACCGACGCGCGCCGCCGCTCCACCGGTTCGGCCAGCAGCTCGGCCCGCGCCCGCAGGACGCCCAGCGGTTCGGGGATCGACTCCCCCCGCCCGTGCCGCCGGTCGATCGCGTGCCGGAACAACTCCCCCTGCCAGGGCGCCCGCGGCGCCGGGTGCACCAGCTCCAGGACGTCGCCGAAGCGGAAGCCGGCGGCGGCGGAGTCGTACTTGAGCAGCGCCTTCTCCGTGTACAGCCCGCCGATCGCGTCGGCGACACCGCGCTTCACCGGCTTGGGCACCTGCCGCCCGTAGCGCGACATCCAATACGCCAGCAGCTCCCCCGGCTCGTCGGCCCGCCGCAGCACCGACGCGACGACCTCCCGGTTGCTCACCCCGTCCCCGGCGGCGCCGGCCGCCAGCCGCGCACGGACGAACTCGGCGGCCCCCACGATCGCGGCCGTCCGCATGTTGCCCTCGCCGCGCAGCCAACCCAGCAGCCCCGCCGTCCACTCGGCGTCCTCGACCGCCGACTCCCGCACCAGCTCGCGGAACCGCTCGTCGCGGTCGGACCCCTTCTCGTAGAAGGTGTCCGTCCCGACGAAGTCGGCGACCGCCAGCAGGAACAGCTCCGACCTGGCATCCCGCCGGTATCCCGACGCCCCCTCCGCGGTCGCCACCCGCTCCCCGGTGCTCCGCACGGGCGACGCGGCCGCCGCCGCGCGCAGGCGGCGGGTATTGAATCGGGACATACGTATCTCCCCCTCACGGGATCAGGAAGCCACGACGACACGGAGGGAGAACGCAGCCCGCAGCGCCCCCCGCACCCGGGGGGCGAACCTGCGGCTGAGCCTCCCGAGATCAAAGCGGCTGCGGATCGCGGGGTTCGATCCCCGCTCGCCCGAGGGCGATTCGCCAGAAGAAGTAACCGCGGCCTGCGCACCGGGAGGTGCAAGACGTCGTGCCTGGACAATAGCCCGCGAGGTGCGTGCCGTGTCGGCCTATTTACGCCGCCGGGCCCGCGCGGACGCCCCCGCCGGGGCCTTCGCCACCGCCGCGCGGGTCCGTCCCCTTCCGTCCCCCGTACGGCGCCCCCGCGCTGGCGCGCGTGCCGCGGGGCGGACAGGATGGATCGGCGGGCACCCGTACGGACAGGTCACCGACCCTGGAGCGCGATGTGGACGTCTTTCCGCCCCTGCCGCTGGAGTCGTGGCGGGACACGAAGGAGACGCTGCACCGCTTCCTGCAGATCGTCGGCAAGATCCGGCTGGAGGGCAGCCCGCGCCGCAACCACTGGTGGAACGTGCCGTTCCACCTGACCGGGCGCGGGATCACCACCCGCCCGATGGGCCCGATCCACGGCGGCGACGCCTTCTGCATCGACTTCGACTTCGTCGCGCACCGCCTCGTGGTGCGGACGCTCTCCGGCCGGGAGGCGTCCTTCCCGCTGGCCGAGCGCTCGGTCGCGGACTTCTACCGGGACACCCTGACCGCGCTGGTCGCCCTCGACATCGACGCGGCGCCGCAGCACCCGTATCCCTACGACCTGCCGGACGCGCGCCGGGCCTTCGCCGAGGACCGCGAGCACCGCAGCTACGACCAGGCCGCGGTCAGCCGCTACTGGCAGATCCTGAGCCAGGTGAACCTGCTGCTGGAGCAGTACGCGGCCGGCTTCTCCGGCAAGACCAGCCCGGTCCACCACTTCTGGCACACCTTCGACATCGCCGTGACCCGCTTCTCCGAGCGCGAGATCACCCCGCCCGCCGAGGCCGACCCGGTCACCCGTGAGGCCTACTCGCGCGAGGTGATCAGCGCGGGCTTCTGGTTCGGCGACGACACCGTGCCCGCGCCCGCCTTCTACTCCTACACCGCCCCCGAGCCGCCCGGCCTGCCCGACCGCCCCCTCCACCCGGAGGCGGCCCGGTGGTCGGAGGCCCGCGGCAGCCACATCGCGCTGCTGATGTACGACGACGCGCGCGCGGCCACCGACCCGTGGTCGACCACCCTCCGCTTCCTGGACAGCGCCTACCGCGCCGGTTCCGAGCTGACGCACTGGGATCGCCGCCGCGAGTGCCCCGGCGGCATCACCGACCCCCAGCTCCGCGGGGACCCCGCCTGAGCCGCTGCCGGGGGACCCGTCACGGCTGGAAGTGGTCCGCCCTCATGCGGCTGACCGTTCCGGCGCCGTCCGGTCGTTCCTGACCGTCCCTCTCGGCGTGACCTCGAAGCTTGGCATGGCCAGATCTCCACCCCCGCGCCCGGCGCCGTGGCCAGACGGGTCAGGGGCGCGGGCCCGCGCCGCCGCCCAGCCTTCGGGCAGCGCCTGTCCGGCTCAGTAGTGCCAGTGCGGCCGCCCGGACTCCATGACGCAGGTGATGGATCGGCCCTTGGCGTCGGTGGTGGTGGCGCCGAGGTCCGCCTTCCTGCAGAACTGCCCGGCGGTGTAGCAGTTGCCCGCGTTGGAACGGATGCTGCACACGGCGGCCTTGCGGGCCGGCGGGGTGGTCCGGTGGACCGGTCGCGCGGTGGTGTGCCGCACGGGCGCCTTCGGCTTCGTCGTGTGCGGGGCGCTCGTCCTCCTGGCCGCGGTGGGGCTCGGCGACGGGGGCGGCGGGGTCGGCGAGGCCGACGGGGATATCGAGGCGGACGCCGAGGCCGGCGGCGTCGTGGCCGTCACGGTGCTCGTGGTCGGCGCCCCACCCGCGTCCGATACCCCCGCCGGGCCGCACGCGGCGAGCGTGATCGCGGCGATTCCGGTGGCGACTGCGACAACTGTGCGAACGATCTTCATGTCCGGCACGCTAGAGCCGCCCGGAAGCCGCCCGCGGCGGAAACGGGCACAGCTACGCTGCGTGCGCCTGCCCGCATAGACGAACCGCCCGAACCGGGCGTACGCGCGCAGGCCTCGCGGTACCGGATCAGCTCGTACCGCCAGGTGCGCAATGGCCCGGCGCCGATCCGGCCTCCCCCGACGCGACGCCGCCGGAGCCTCGCCGCGCGGACGGCTGGCGGTCTTCGGGGCTGCCGCCTCGGACTGCTCCGGCATGCGCGCGGCCCGTGTGCGCAGGGGGGAACGGCCTTCCGGGGGGACGCGGCAGCGCGGGGGTGTCGGTGGCGGCGGTTAGCCTGGCCCGGGCGGGACGGATGCGGGAGTAGGTGCGGTGGCGTGGCAGGGCGCTCATGGCCGGTGGCGGGCACCCCCGCCGGCCGCGTCCCGGGCGCGGTGCCGCAGCCGGTCGCCGTGGACCGGGGACGGCTGCTCGCCGCGCTGCCCGCGCTGGCAGCCGGTGAGGCGGTGTTCCTCCCCGCCGACCCGCCCCGCGAGGGACACGTGGCCTTCTGGACGCCGGACGGCGACCCGCCCGACCTGGGGATCGAGCCGGCGCAGCTCACGGTGGCCGGCCCGGACGGGGCCTCCGCACGCCGGGTGAGCGCCGTCGTCCTGCCGGTGGAGCACGCCGTGCAGCTGCTCACCCGCTGCCGCGCCCTCGGCGCCACCGGCCGGGCATCGGCCGCCACGACCTTCTGGGGCGCGGCGGCCACCCTGGCCCTGAGCCTGCTCGCCCGCGGCCGGGTCCTGCCCGTGGTGACCCCGGCGGGGGCGGACGCCTGGGAGGCCGGTCCGCTGGACGTCGCCGATCGCGAGCGGATCGCCGCGCTCGCGGCGACGATGCCGCCGGGGGCGGGCGGGTGGCTGGCCGGTCCGCTGGACGTCGCCGATCGCGAGCGGATCGCGGCGATCGCGGCGCCGGGTCCCGGCGGGTGGTCGGGGGTGACCCCGGCGGGGGCGGACGCCTGGGAGGCCGGTCCGCTGGACGTCGCCGATCGCGAGCGGATCGCCGCGCTCGCGGGGGCGGGGCCCGGCAGGGAGCCGGCTCCGGTCGCGCTCCCGGCGGCGGAGCCGCTGCTGCGGGCGTTCCTGGACGCCGTGGCCGACGCGCTCACCCGTACGCCTGCCGCCAGGCACCGGCCGACCGGCCCGGCGGTCATCGCGGTGGCGCGGCCCGTGGCCGACGACCCGGCCGGGGACGAAGCCCCCGGGCTGGAGGTGTCCCTGCGCGTGGAGTTGGACCCGTCCGCGCAGGACGGCGAAGCCGCCGCCTTCCGTGTCGTCGTCCAACTGCGCAGCCTGGCCGACCCGGCGGCCCTCACCGACGCCGCCGACCTGTGGGCCGGTACGGCCGCGGCGCCCGAACTGTTCGGCCCTCGCGCCCGGTCGGACGTGGCGCGGGCGCTGCGCCGGGCCGCCCGCGTATGGCCGCCGGCCGAGCGGCTGCTGGCCGCACCGGCCCCGAGCGGTCTCGAGCTGGCCGGCGAGGAGGCGGCGGCCCTGCTCGGCCCGGCGGCAACGCGGCTGTCCGCGGCCGGAATCGCCGTGCACTGGCCGAAGTCGCTGGTACGCGGCCTGACCGCCACCGGCGTCCTGGAGCCGGCACGCGAGAGCCCGCGGTCGTCCGCGGAGACGCTCCTGTCGTCCGGCGGGGTGCTGGACTTCCGCTGGCGGGTCGCGCTCGGCGAGCGGGAACTCACCGCGGCCGAGCTGGAGAAGCTCGTGGGCACGCATCGGCCGATCGTGCGGCTGCGCGACCAGTGGGTGGTCGTGGAGGCCGGGTTGGTGCGCCGGCTGCGTCGCCGCAGGCCGCCGCTGACCGCGATCGACGCCCTGGGCGCGGCGCTGACCGGCACCGTCGAGGTGGACGGCGAGCGGGTGGAGGTGACGGCCGGGGGCGTACTGGCGGACCTGCGGGCCCGTATCGCGGAGCCCGAGCGCGAGCCCGGCCCGCCTACCGCACCCGCTTCCCCCGGACCGCCGGAGGCCCTGGCCGGGACGCTGCGGGACTACCAACTCCGCGGCCTGGACTGGCTGCACCGCATGACCTCGCTGGGACTCGGCGGCTGCCTGGCCGACGACATGGGCCTGGGCAAGACCGTCACCCTCATCTCGCTGCACCTGCGCCGCCAGGAGCAGGCGGCCACCGCGGGCCCCACGCTGGTGGTCTGCCCGGCCTCGCTGCTGGGCAACTGGGAGCGCGAGGTCCGCCGCTTCGCGCCCACCGCACCGGTCCACCGCTACCACGGCCCGGGCCGCGTCCTGCCCGATCCGGCGGCCCCGGAGAGCGCCGGTTTCGTCCTGACCACCTACGGGACGATGCGCCGCGACGCCGACCTGCTGGCGGCCGCGGGCTCCTGGGGCCTGCTGGTCGCCGACGAGGCCCAGCACGCCAAGAACCCGCACTCCCGCACCGCGCGGGCCCTGCGCACGATTCCCTCCAGGGGCCGCGTCGCGCTGACCGGAACCCCGGTCGAGAACAACCTCACCGAGCTGTGGGCCCTGCTCGACTGGACCACCCCCGGCCTGCTCGGCACGCTCCCCGCCTTCCGCGACCGCTACGCCCGAGCCGTCGAAGGCGACAGGGACCAGCGCGCGGCGAGCGAACTGACAGCCCTCGTAAGTCCTTTCCTGCTGCGCCGCCGCAAGTCCGACCCGGGCGTCGCGCCGGAGCTGCCGCCCAAGACCGAGACCGACCGGCCCGTGTCCCTCACCAGGGAGCAGGTGTCGCTCTACGAGTCCCTGGTCCGCGAGGTGATGGCCGAGATCGAGGGCACCGACGGCATGGCGCGGCGCGGCCTGGTGATGAAGCTGCTCACGGGGCTCAAGCAGGTCTGCAACCACCCGGCGCACTTCCTGAAGGAGCCCGCGGGCCGCGCCAAACTGCCGGGCCGCTCGGGGAAGTTGCAGCTGCTCGACGACCTCCTGGACACCGTCGTCGCCGAGGACGGCTCGGCCCTGGTCTTCACCCAGTACGTGGCCATGGGCCGCCTGCTGGAGCGGCACTTGACCGGCCGCGGCGTCACCACGGCCTTCCTGCACGGCGGTACACCGGTCGGCCGCCGCGAGCAGCTGGTCGACGCCTTCCAGGCGGGCGGGCACCGGGTGTTCCTGCTGTCCCTCAAGGCCGCGGGCACGGGTCTGAACCTGACCCGCGCCGGCCACGTCATCCACTACGACCGCTGGTGGAACCCGGCCGTCGAGGACCAGGCGACCGACCGGGCGTACCGCATCGGCCAGACCCGGCCGGTGCAGGTGCACCGGCTCATCGCCGAGGGGACGGTCGAGGACCGGGTCGCCGACATGCTCCGCCGCAAGCGCGAGCTGGCCGACGCCGTACTCGGAGCGGGGGAGGCGGCGTTCGGCGATCTGACCGACCGCGAGCTGGCCGACCTGGTCACCCTGCGAAGGCCCCGCCGCTGAGCGCCGTCTGATCTACAGTGCTGCGGTCAGTAACGGTCACCCCTGGTGACCTGAGAAGGACACAGAAGGACCAGAAGGGCCAACGGACCATGTCGACCGAGACGTTCGAGTTCCAGGTGGAAGCGCGCCAGCTTCTGCAGATGATGATCCACTCGATCTACTCCAACAAGGACGTGTTCCTGCGCGAACTCGTCTCCAACGCCTCAGACGCCCTCGACAAGCTGCGGCTCGAAGCGCTCCGCGACGACTCCCTCGGCGCGGACGTCTCCGACCTCCACATCGCCCTGGAGACCGACCCGCAGGCCCGTACGCTGACCGTGCGGGACAACGGGATCGGCATGTCGCGTGCCGAGGTGGTCGAGCTGATCGGCACGATCGCCAACTCGGGCACGGCGTCCTTCCTGCGGGAGCTGAAGGAGGCCGGCGACTCCTCGGCGGCGACGCAGGGCCTGATCGGCCAGTTCGGCGTCGGCTTCTACTCCAGCTTCATGGTCGCCGACGAGGTGACGCTGCTGACCCGGCGCGCGGGCGAGAGCCAGGGCACCCGCTGGACGTCCAGCGGCGAGGGCACGTACACGGTGGAGACGGTGGACGACGCACCGCAGGGCACATCGATCGTGCTGCGGCTCAAGCCGGCCGACACCGAGGACCAGCTGTACGACTACACGTCGCCGTGGAAGCTCCGGGAGATCGTCAAGCGCTACTCGGACTTCATCACCTGGCCCATCAGGATGGCCGCCCGCCCGGCCGAACAGCCGGACGCCGAGGCGGATGCGGAGCCGGACCCCGGCACCGAGGCCGAGCCGGAGACCCTCAACTCGATGAAGGCCCTGTGGGCCCGCTCGCGCGACGAGGTGACCGACGAGGAATACCACGAGCTGTACAAGCACATCAGCCACGACTGGACCGACCCGCTGGAGACCATCCGCCTCCAGGCGGAAGGCACCTTCGAATACCAGGCGCTGCTCTTCATCCCGGCCCACGCCCCGCAGGACCTCTTCCTCCAGGGCTACAAGCGCGGCGTGCAGCTCTACGTGAAGCGCGTGTTCATCATGGACGACTGCGAAGCACTGATGCCGCAGTACCTGCGCTTCGTCAAGGGCGTCGTGGACGCGCAGGACCTGTCGCTGAACGTCTCCCGGGAGATCCTCCAGCAGGACCGCCAGATCCAGCTCATGCACCGCCGCCTGGCCAAGAAGGTGCTCTCCACGGTCAAGGACATGATGTCCGCGCACCCCGAGCGGTACGCCACCTTCTGGCGGGAGTTCGGCCGTGTCCTGAAGGAGGGGCTGCTCGGCGACCCGGAGAACCGCGACGCCATCCTCGGTGTGTCCTCCTTCGCCACGACCCACGACAAGGACCAGCCGACGACGCTGGCGCAGTACGTGGAGCGGATGAAGGACGGCCAGGAGCACATCTACTACCTGACCGGCGAGTCGCGCCAGACCATCGAGAACTCCCCCCACATGGAAGCCTTCCAGGCCCGCGGCATCGAGGTCCTGCTGCTCACCGACCCCGTCGACGAGGTGTGGGTCGACACCGCCCCGCAGTTCGACGGCAAGGAATTCCGGTCCGTGGCCAAGGGCGAGGTCGACCTCGGCACGGAGGAGGAGAAGCAGCAGGCCGACACCGAACGCGAGCAGCAGCAGGAGCAGTACGCCCCCCTGCTGACCTGGATGGCCGCCCAACTGGCCGACCAGGTCAAGGAGGTCCGCCTCTCCTCCCGCCTCACCGTCTCCCCGGCCTGCGTCGTGACCGACACCCACGACGTGACCCCGGCCCTGGAGAACCTCTACCGCGCCATGGGCCAGGAGATCCCGCACGCCAAGCGCATCCTCGAACTCAACCCGGCCCACCCGCTGGTCACCGCCCTCCAGCAGGCCCACACCGCGACGCCCGACGCCCCCACCCTCCCCGAGACGGCCGAACTCCTGCACGGCCTGGCCCTCCTGGCCGAGGGCGG
The DNA here is from genome assembly GCF_900142575.1 of Actinacidiphila paucisporea. Lineage (GTDB taxonomy): Bacteria > Actinomycetota > Actinomycetes > Streptomycetales > Streptomycetaceae > Actinacidiphila > Actinacidiphila paucisporea. Next base: position 228,117 of record NZ_FRBI01000003.1, on the reverse strand, counting down.
CGAAGTCCCCGACCCGGCCCGCTTCGTGAAGCTGGTGTCGTCCCGCCTGGAACACACGCTGTGAGCCTGGGCCCGTCCCCTTCCCCGGGTACGTCGGCCGGTTCGACGGCCGGTCCGACGGCCGGTCCGACGGCCGGTCCGACGGCCGGTCCGACGGCCGGTCCGTCGGCCGGTCCGTCGGCCGGGGGAGGGGCGGGCCTCGACCCGGCCGCGCGCCGGAGACCGTAAGAGAGCCGGCGGGACCGCCGGCCGCCGCGGTGCCGAGCCCGCCGCTCACCCCGTCTCGCCCCGCGCCATGACCGCGCGGGCCAGGGAGACGCGGGAGCGGACGGCGAGTTTGCGGTAGGCGCGGGTGAGGGCGGCCTCGACGGTCTTGACGCTGATGGTGAGGTGGGTGGCGATCTCGCGGTTGCTGGCGCCCTGGGCGACGAGCAGGGCGACCCGGTGCTCGGTGCCGGTCAGGGCGTCGAGCGGGGTGGGTGGCAGGACGGTCTCCGCCTGCCCGCCGGGCGTCAACGACGCGAGGTGGTGCGCGCGTTCGGCCGGGTCGTCGGCCGCCCCGGCGAGCGCGGCATGCACCCGGCGGCGTACGGCCGGGTCGGCGTCCTCGTAGAGGACCCGCGGCATCAGCGGCTGCGTGAAGCGTACGGTCCCGGTCGGCGACGGCTCGACGACGCCCAGCCGGACCGCGTCGCGTACGTCGGCCGACGCGGTGCCGAAGCCGGCCCGGCACAGCAGCGCCACGGTGGGGCGGGCGGCCGCGCTCGCGGCGAGCAGCGTGCGGCGGGCCCGCGAGGTCAGCGGGGTGAGCCGGCGCAGCAACAGGCGGCGCAGAGACGGCGGGATCGGCAGCGGACCGGCCGGGTCACGCCCGGTGGCGCGGCCCTCCTCAGCCAGCGCGCGGGCCAACTCCAGCGCGGCATGCGGGTTTCCCCCCGACGCCTCGTGCAGCCGCGCCAGTTGGGCGCCCGAGGGAGTAGGCCCCTCCTGCCCGGCGAGCAGCGCCGCGACCTCGCATGCGGTCATCGGCGGTACGGGCAGCGCCAGTACGGGCGCCGGGCACAGCGCCTGGGCCTTCCCGCTCCAGGCCCACGCCGGGCCGTAGGGGGTGCGTACGGCCGCGATCGCGGTCAGCGGCAGGCGCCGCGCGCGCCGGGCCACGAAGGCCAGCGCCTCCGCGCTGGGCCGGTCCAGCCACTGTGCGTCGTCCAGCACGAGCAGCACGGGGGAGCGCTCGCACAGCGCGGCCAGCGTCTTGAGCACGGCCACCCGCAGCGTGAGGACGTCGTCGTACGCGCTCCCGTACGACCGCCCGCGCGGCGCCTCCTCCCCGGTGCGGTGCAAGGCGGCCCGCAGCAGGGTCCGTTCACGGGACGACAGCGCCTCGAACGCCGGTGGGCCCACCTCGGACAGCAGGTCGATCATGCCGAGGAAGGGCAGGTGCCGTTCGGACTCCGCCGGCGCGCACCGCAGTACCAGGTTTCCGGCGCGTTCCGCCGCCAGGGCGGCCAGCACCGTGGAGCGGCCGATTCCCGGCTCGCCCGTGATCAGGACGCTGTCGCCCGCGTCGAGCGCGGCCCTGGCGGTCGTGAGCAGCGCGCTCCGGCCGGTGAGCCGCGCGTCCGCACTGCCCGATTCGATCCGGCTACTGACCATGCACCTGCCAACCTGAGAGGGTGATCTCAGTGTCGGAAGTGGCGCCCCCGCGGTCAATGCCGCCTCGCTCCCGCACGCGAGCGGCGGGCGCCTCCCCGCGAGGGGAACGCCCGCCGCCACGCCCTCCGACGGCTACCCGTCGATGCGGTGCGTGCTCCAGAACGACGTCAGGTCGGTCGACGTCGCCGCCTGCGCCGCCGCCTTGAACTCGGCGGTCGTGGACACCCCGTACCAGTGCGCCTGCGCGTAACTCCGCAGCAGCGACGTCATCGCGCTGTCACCGATGAGCCGCCGCAGATCGTGCAGCGCGCACTTCCCGTACCCGTACACCACCGTGGAGTAGCGCGACGAGTGCGCGTCCCAGTACGCCATCGAGTTGGTGATCTTCTCGCTCGACGACGCCCACGAGACGCTGCTCCAGCAGTTCGTCCCCGTCTTGCCGAGCGCGAGGTCCGTGGAGTAGTCCGCGAAGGACTCGTCCAGCCACGGGTTGTTGTACTCGTCGTCGCCGACGATGCCGTACCACCACTGGTGCCCCAGCTCGTGGGTGAGCGCGGTGCTGTCCACCAGGTCCAGGACGAAGCCCGGGTATTCCATCCCGCCGAACCAGAAGTTGTTGTCCAGCACGGCGTCCACCTCCGCGTACGGGTAGGCCCCGAACCGCCCGGCGTGCGCGTCGACCGCCGAGATCGACGTGGTGAGCATCGACTGGGCGTTCGCCGAGCTGATCCCGCTGACCGCGTAGACGTTGACCTTCACACCGGCCGGCGACGTACCCGACACCTTGCTGAAGGCGCCCGCGGCCCAGGCGAAGTCCCGCACCTTGGTGGCGGTGGCCGTGGTGACCGTACGGCCGGAGGCCCCCGGTGTGTCCACCGACGTACCGGTGGCGGGCACTTGGAGGCCCGTCGGGTGGTCGAGGGTGACCCGGAAGTCCGCGGCCAGCGAGTAGAACGACTCGCCGTTGTTGGTGTACGGGTCCAGGTGCCACCCGGCCCCGTCCCTGATCGCCAGCAGCGGCAGCGCGTTGCCGATGAAGCTGAACGCCCCGTCCCGCCCGAACCGGTCGGCCCCGCTGGGCACCACGATCCTCAGGTCGAACCCGACCGTGCCCGACTGGCCTTGGGCCAGTGGCGCGGGCAGCGTGATGTCCAGCGCCGTGCAACCGACCGACAGCGCACCCGCGGTGCCGCCCGACACATTGGTGACGGTGATCGGCGTCGTCGGGCACGAGCCGTGGTAGTTGTCCCACAGCCGCAGATAGACGTCACCCAGCGGCGACGGCGAGGCGTTGGTGAAGGTCACGCTCTCGTGCCCGGTCCAGGTGACGCCGGTCGCGTCGCTGGAGAGGCTGACGGTGTAACCGGGCGCGGCCGGTGTCCGGGTGGAGTCCGCGGGCGGCGGAGTCGTGGGCGGCGGTGTGGTCGGCGGCGGTGTGGTGGGCGGCGGGGTGCCGTCCCCCGAGGTGGTCAGCGACACGTCGTCGAGCACGAAGCTGGTCTGCAGCCCGGAGTCCTCGGTGCCGCTGAAGGCGAGGCTCACGTTCTGCCCGAGGTACGCCGACACGTCGAACGTCCGCTGCACGTACCCCGTCCCCGCGTTGAGGTTCGAGTACGTCGCCAGCGTGCCGCTGCCGAGCTTCACGGTGAGCTTGTCGTACGCCGTCGTGGTCGTCGTCTCGGCGGTGTCGACATGCACCCACACGGTCAGCGACGCGGCGCTGCACCCCGCCGGTATCGCCACCGACTGGCTGAGCGTGTCCGTATGGCTGGACCCGTAGCCGTTCAGCCATGCGAACGCGCTCCCGCTGTGCGCGCTCTGCCCGCCGCCGCTCGTGATCACCCCGCTCGACGCCGTCCACGGCGAAGTCCCGCTCTCGAAGCCGCCGTTGCCGACCACCTGCGCGGGCGCGCAAGCCGCGGCCCGGGCCGGGGCTCCGGCGCCGGTGGCGCCCGCCGTCCCGGCCACGCCCAGGCTCACCGCGAGGGCGAGCCCGGCCGCGCCCGCGCCGGCCATCAGGGAGAGAAGTCGTTTCCTCATCTACTCATCGGTCCTCTCGGAGGTGGGGGGATGAGCCGGCAAGTGCCACTGCCGTAAAGGAAGCTGAGCACGCCCGCTGCCCGCCGGTAAGGCCCGGCGGGCAGCGGTAGGGATATCCCTATGCGTTTCCTGTGCGCCTCGCGGGTGCCCCGGCGCGCGGGGTGCCTACGGTGTCACGCTGCCGTCGCTCTGACCCGGGTTGGGGGTCGGGCTCTGGCTCGGGGCGGGGGTCGGCGGGGCGGACGTCGGGCCGGCGGGGTTCGCCGGCGTCTGCGGGGTGCTGGGCTGCGGGGTCGAGGGGGTGGTGTGCGGGCTGGGCCACTTGCCGCCGTTGTGGCGCTGCGGGGTGGTGGTGCCGCCCTCGCCGGTCGTACCCGATGTGCCGGTCGTACCCGATGTGCCGGACGTGTCGGAGGGGTCGGGCGTGGGTGTGGGCTTGGTTCCGCCCGAGTGCGGCGAGCTGTGCCCGGTGACGGCGTTGCCGATGGTCGTACCGTGCCCGTGGCCGCTGATGTTCTCGCCGGCGACGGCCTCGTAGCCGGTGATCCCGCCCATGGTCAGCCCGAAGGCGATCACGAGGCCGACGACGGGCCGCTTCCAGTTCCTGCGCCGGCCTGCCCGGTAGGAGGTGGGCGCACCGTAGCCGTCGGGAAGGGGGCCGGGGCCGGGGGTGGTGCCCGTCGCGGGATTCCTGTCCGCCGGGTGGTGGGTGGCTTCGTGGCCGGTCGCCGGGAGCGGCCGCGTACGGTCCGGGGCGTCCGTGCGTGGCCGGACCCGGCGGATGGTCGGCCGGGCCTGGACGGCGACCACCTGCACGTGCCGACCGGTGCGCCGGAAGACGTGCTGGAGTATCGACCCGCCGCACGTTCCCAGAACGCTGACGACACCCGCGCCGACGATGGTCCCGTAGACCCCGAGATTGGACGCGAGCTTGGCGGCCACCACCGCGGCGACCGCGCTCCCGGCCACCTGCGGCACGCTCAGTCCCAGCCTGCCCTCGCGCTCGTCAGGGCCCGCCTGCTCCGGCGACGGCATGCGCTTCTCCGGTGACGGCGCGTGCTTCTCCAGTGACGGCCCGCTCTCCGTCCGCCCTGTCTCACCCGGGCGCCGGTCACCGCCCCATGCCTCGCCCATGCCGGACCCTGCCCGCCTCTCCCGATCGTCGTCGTGGGTTCATACGGACAAGCGGAGACAGGGGTTCCATTTGTCGCGTTTTCGTGAGGTACGCCACTGCCGCGGCCTCGTGCGGGTGGCGACGGTCCGTGCTCGTACCGTCGCATTCCGCGCAGGGCGCGGCAGGCGTGGGCGCGGGCGACGCCGGGATCAGCCGCTCAGGGAAGGTCGACGTCGTAGCCGCCCGCGGCTTCGATCAGCCGGCGCAGGGCGGGGCGGCCTCCGTAGGGGTGCCCGTCGGTGCCGTACCGGAGACCCAGCCGGTGCCACGGCCGCTGGTCCCGCCGTCCCACCAGCGCCAGCTGCGGCTGTCGGCCGCCCCGCCGGGGTCGAAGAGGTTGAGCCAGTCCAGCAGCCGCCAGTCCGCGTCCGCGTCCGTCCTGACCTCGGTCTCACGCTGCCGGCGGGTCAGCCCGTGCCACCAGGTCGTCCAGGAACCGGCAGCGCCCTCGCGTACGGGAGCCTCGGGCGCGCAGCGCTTTTCGGCTCGACGGGCGGCTCGACGGACGGTGCGGACGCCCGTCTGTCGGCCGGCCCTGGCCGCTGGGGGGCTGGGGTGAGCCCGGGGGCAGGCGCGTCGGCGGCGTCCGTGCCGCGGTTCCGCGGAAACCGGATCGGTGTGTAACAACGCGCTCCGGAACTGTCGTTCAGCCCGGATGCCGCAGTGACACGGCTGTTGCACGCTCCCCTCGATACTGATCACCACGTCGCCACCACGTTCGATCACCGGGAGAAACCGTGTCTCGTGCCCTGTGCACTGCCGCTGTCGCCGCAGCCGCCCTCGTTGCGTCTGTCGGCCTCGCTGCCTGCGACGCGGGATCATCCACGTCGGCGAAGCCGCCGGCCTCCACGACGCCGAGCGCGAGCGCCCCCGGGGCCGCGACCGCCACGGACGCACCGGGCACGTCGGACCCGACGGACCCGACGGACGCGGTCGACGCGAAGCCCGGCGCGGCCGGCGCGAAGGCGTCGTCCGCGGGCGGCAACGGCAAACCCGCAGCCGCCGTCACCGGCCGCTGCCACACAGCCGGGTTGAGGTTCTCCTTCGGCAACGGGAGCCAGGGCTACAGCAGTTCGGACGACCAGCAGCACCTTCAGGTCGTGATGACGAACACCAGCGGAAGGACCTGCACGGTCAAGGGCTTCCCGGGCGTGGACCTCAAGGCCGCGGACACCTGGTCCCTCGTCCGCTCCTCCGCGTCCAGCTCCGCCGTAACCCTCAAGCCCGGCGCCCGCGCGAGCTTCACGGTGACCTACCTCCCCTGGGAGGCTGGCTCCGGAGTGGAGTTCAAGGCGAAGAGCCTCGTCGTCACCCCGCCCGACGAGACCACCCCGGTCACCCTCACCTGGCCGGGCGGCAGCGTCCTGCGCCAGGACGGCGCCACCCACCCCGGCACGTACGTGGGCCCGGTCGCCACTTCTTGAGCAGGCAGGCCGGCGGGGTGACGTCGGCCCTGCGCGGGCTCGCCGTCAGTGCCGTCCGGCTGCCGTGCGGCGGCGCACCGCGAACAGCACGGCTCCGCCGGCGGCGACCACCGCGGCGGCCGACCCGGCGATGAGACCGGTGTTGCTCCCGCCGCCGGTGGAGGCGAGTTGGGTCCCCGCACCGTTCGAGGACGCGGACGCCGAAGGGGCCGCGGACGTCGAGGACACCGGCGCGACGGCGGCCGGGGAGGTCGGCGACGCCGCGGGGGCCGGGCTGGTCGCTGTCGGAGTGCCGCCCGACGGGGAGGCGTCGGGCACGCACGCGGTGTCCGGGGAGATCGGCAGTTCCGTCAGCCGCTCGTCGGCGAGGCTGCCCGCCGTGACCGAGACGTTCCACTGGTAGCCCTGCATCCACGGCACGAGGATCGTGGTGGTCGCCTGCCCCGTGGTGAAGTGGTCGATGTGCCCGGTGCCGACGGTCTCGCCGTCGAACCCGCTCGCCATCCTGATCCGCACGGTGATGTCCGCGGGCGTGCCGGAGGGGTCCGTGTCCGTGACGGTGATGGCGGCCTTGGCCGTGCCCGTGCTGGTGTCGCAGGACGCCTTCGCGGTGAAGTCGCCGATGCTGCAGGCGTAGGCGCTGCCAGAGGCCAGAAATACGGCAGCGGTTCCGGCCACGGCGGCAGCGGTGACGGCGCGCTTGGAAATCACGGGTGTCCCTCCCCAGGGAAATCGACGAGGGACGCCCGGCTCGGACCCCCACTCGCTGCGGGCCCAAACCCGCGAAGCCTCCGAGGGACCAGTGTCCCCGTCGAAGCGGCTCGCATTATGCCAACCCGCCCGACCGGCCAACGCACCGGCCCCCGGGCGTGATAAGCGATGCGCGTGCCGGGGCTGACCGGCGACGAGGCATGGCGCGGGCGTGGCCGGATTGCGGTGCCCGGTCCCGGGCGGCACGTAGAGTCGTGCGACTCGTCGCGGACATCTTGGGGGAGCACGCGTATGGCGCAGGTCGAGCAGCCGTTTCCGGTGCCCCAACTGCTCGCGGCGGTTCGGTCGGAGATCGCCGCCGAGCGGCGGAGCGACGGCATGGACGCGGAGAAGGTCTCGCTCGGCTCGGGGCGCCGGGTCACCACCGGGGGAGGACGAACCGAGTACGTCTTCACCTGCCGCAAGTGGAATCCGGTGCTGGACGGCGCCAAGGTCCTGATCCGCCCCTCACAAGCCCGCGGCCCGTGGACGCCGGCCGAGGTGTCCCGCATGCCCGACGGCAAGATCCGGGTCGTGGTCACCGGACCCGAATGGGGGCTCTCGGTGACCAGCGCCCAACTGCGCAGGGACGACGCCGAGAGCTGGGCCGCCATGGCTCGGAGTCTTGAAACGGTCGGTACGCCGAACAGCACCGTGCGGCTGGAGAGCGCCGGCTGGATACTCGGGCAGGGCAGTCCCCGCAACGCCCGGGTTCCCGACCCCGCTCGGTGGGTCGCCGGCTGGTCCGGGCTCAACCTCAACGCACGCCAGCGCCAGGCCGTGGAACAGGCCCTGGGGAGTCAGGTCCTGTTCCTCTGGGGACCGCCGGGTACGGGCAAGACCGATGTGGTCGGCCACATCATCGAGGGCAGCGTAAGACAGGGCCTCAAAGTCCTGTTCGTTGCCCCGACGAAGGTGGCCGTCGACCAGGCGCTGGAACGCGTCTGCGATCTCATGCGCGCCGAACCCGGTTTCACCGACGGTCTGGTGCAGCGTGCGGGCGCCATCGAACTTCCCTCGCTGAACGAGCGCTATGGCGAGCAGGTCGACACGGCTCGGATCACGGCCCGTATGTCGGCCCGGCTGGATGCCGCGCTGACCGAGGCCGCACACGCTCTGTCCGGAACACGCGCCGTCATCGCCCTCCATGACGAGGCTGCGTCGATCGAGGAAAAGCTCACCGGAGCCCGTGCCACACGTGCCGTAGACGCACAGGCTGCGAAGGCTGCCGAGGCGGAGCAACTGGGAGCAGAGGCGGAGGCGTCCCGGCTCCGCTCGAAAATCCTCCAGATGGGCGTGCCCAAAGGCATTTTCGCCAAGCGCAGGGAGGCCCAACTGGCTGAGCTCCAGGACGACATCACCCGCGCCGACACCGCCGCAGCGGCAGCACGGCGGCTTGCCGCCGACAGCACGCTTCGTGCTCGCCGGACCGCCGTCGCCATCGAGGACCTGCAGGATCGGGCAGCCACCGCCCGCGCGCGGCTCGCAGGGGCGTCGCCCCGGCCTGTGCTCGCCCAGCAGGCCGAGCAGCTCCAAGAGCGGATCGACGGACTCGACAAGCAGCGCAGGACGATGCAGGACACCGTGCGGGCCAAATGCCGTGTCATGGGTGCGACCGTTGCCAAGGCCATCCAGGCCCGCAAGCTTCTCGACCAGGTCGATGTCGTCGTCATGGACGAGGCCGGGATGGTAAGTCTGCCCGCCGCCTGGCTGGCCGCCGGACTCGCGGGCAAGCGCGTGGTCGTCGCTGGGGACTTCCGCCAACTGCCTGCGGTGATCAAAGGCGACAGCGACCCCGAGTCGACGGAGGCGGAGCGCGGGCACTCGCGGCACTGGGCTGCCCGGGATCCCTTCCATGCGGCTGGTCTGGTGGACCCCGGCGGCCGGGTGCGTCCGGACTCCCGTCTCGTAGCCCTCGACACCCAGTACCGCATGCGGGCCCCGATCTGCGATCTCGTCAACACGGTCGCCTACCCGGACGCCCGACTCGCCACCGGCCGCCAGGATCGCAGCAGCATCCCGTTCAACGGCCTGATCGACGCGCCCGTGATCCTCGTCGACACCTCCGAGCAGCGCATCCCCGGCTCCGACCACAAGACCAACACCGTCAACGAGGCCGTCGTCCACGAGATCGTGCGCGGCCTGCAGTACGAGGGGGTACTCCCGGGCCGTAAATGGGACTCGGACGAGATCGTACGAGGCGAGCGCGCCACCGACCGCCTCGGGGTGATCGCCCCCTACCGTGCCCAGGTCCGTGCGCTCCAGGGGAGTCTGAAGTACCGCTTCGGCCAGGAGTACGAAGGCCTGGTCGACACCATTCATCGTTTTCAAGGCAGCCAGCGCCCGGTTGTCGTCATGGACACCGTCGCGGGCGCCGGGAGACATCCGGGCTACTTCTACCAGGGCACGGGCCTCGACTCGCAGACCTGCCGCCTGCTCAACGTCGCACTGAGCCGGGCCCAGGACCACCTTGTCGTCGTCGCCGACGCCGACCACCTGAGGCGGCACCTGCCTCCCCACAGCGAAGCCATGCGCATGCTCGACCACCTCGGGGCACACGCCCAGCTGATGTCCGCCGACCAGCTCGTACCGACCCGCGGCGCCGCGCAGCTCGGCGGGTTGTCCGAGGAAGAACTCGCCCGCCCGGCGTTCTTCCCAGCAGACGAGGTGTACCGGGCCGTCGAGTGGGACATCGCGCACGCCGGCACCAGTATCGAGATCTACTGCGCCTTCCTGGACCCGAAGCCCGTGGCCAAGTGGTCGGCGCAGCTCGCCGCACGCACCGCCGCGGGAATACGCGTCGTCGTCCATACCCGCCCAGCTGAGGAACAGCGCGACACCGCCGCCGTGATCCGCCACCAGCAACAGATCGACGAACTACGGTCGGCCGGCTGCGAGGTGGACTTCCGCGAGCGCATGCACGAGAAGGTCCTCATCCTCGACGACACCGTCCTCTGGCACGGCTCACTCAACCTCCTGGCGAACATCGGCCCGACGGACCTGATGATGCGGCTCACCGACCCGACATCCTGTGCACGTGTCGGCCGCGTCGTCGGCCGCGCCCGCAAGGATCGGACCGCCTGGAAACCCCACGCCGCCACCCCTGCCGCCCCGTCTGCGGAATCGAGTGCCGAGGGTGTCCGCCCGGGTGCGGTCGTCGCAGGACGCCTCTACCTGAACGTCCCCTTCGCGGAGAAGGACGAGGCGAAGCGAACCATCGGTGCCCGGTGGGACGGCAAGAACCGCCTGTGGCACGTGGACGCCGAACGCGTCACCCGCCAGCAGGCCGGCCGCTGGCTACCGTGACCTCCGCCCCGGACTCTCTTCCGACCGGGGCACCCCGAATCAGCCCTACATGACGCCGGGGCCCGTACCCCGGGGCGTGGCCAGGATCTCGTGCCCGCGGGCCTGGGTGATCAGTTGGGCCAGGACAGGGTCGGCGAGCAGGGATACCGGGGCGACGTGGTCCTCGCACTCCGGGCGCCACAGGCGCAGCGCCGCCCGGAGTTCGGGCCAGGCTTTGTCGGTTGGTCGGGGATCTGGAACGGCCGGGTGCAAGGCGAGAGGGTCGATGACGGCGTGCACGGCCGCGTCGAAGTCGGGGCCGCCGCCGAAGGTGAGCCGGAAGCCTGGTTCTTCCGTCCGGGCCTCGTAGTCGGCGATGAGCGTTCGTACCGGTTCGGGCGCGTACTCCTTGAGCCGCGGTAGGGGCCGCAGGTCGTGAGGGTGGGCGAGCCGGTCGTGCCGAACCAGCAGCGGGAGGAGCTCCGTGGCGAACAGCGGGCTGAGAAGGAGGTCGTCCTTCGTCGGGCTGTACCACAGCAGGCTCGCGATGATCCGGGGCCAGTCGCCGAGCATCGCTTTCATCTGCGCGCTCAGGACATCGGCGCGCTCGCGTCCGTACTCGTACGCCTGGGCGAACGTGGCGAGCGGTTCGCTCACCGCCCCGGCCAGCGCCTCACCTCGGGCCCGCTCGACTTCCGCGTCCCAGTGGTCCCGAGTGGCACCCGGTGGCTTGCGCAAGGCGTGGAAGGACACCCACTGCCGGCGCATGAGGTCGTGGAACGATCCGTACCGCTCCGGCCCCTCGCCGGACCAGGAGGCGAGCCAGTACCCTGCCCACTCGCCGTCCTCGTCCACGTCGTCCGGGTCGAGCAACATGACCGCGGCGTCACCCTCGAGAGAAAGACGCAGGGAACGCGCGAGGACCTTCGCCTCCTGGACGCCAAAGGCTTCCTCGCCGTCATCGTCTTCCTCGATGTTGTCTTCCGTGAGGTCTTCCCAGACTTCGATCCAGTTGCGGTCGTCGGTGTCCCGCAGCCACTCCAGTTCCGTGGTTCCCGCCAGTCGGTAGATGAAGTTCCCCGCATCCCGCCACCCGTTGGTGACGAGCAGGAACTCCCGCAGTGAAGGCGGCAGTCGGCGCCCGAGCCGAGCCTCGGCCGCAGCGACCTCGGCCTCGCTCGCCGGCGCGAACCCGAGCCAGGCGTCCCGTACGACCTCCTCCGCGAGCGGCCCGTCCTGATCCGGATCGTGCGCAGCGACCCACTCCTCACTCCACTGCTTCAGAAAAGGCCGCCAAGCCCCATGCTCACCCATCGTCCCCACCCCTCGTCGTCCACCCTTCGACTTCACCCCACCACAGGGCTACGACACACGGGTCACGTGGTCGCCGGGGGAGGCACGGTCTTGGCAACGGCCGTCGGCTGGTGCGGGACACAGGTTGCCAAGGAGTCCGTTGTCGTCAGGACGGCCATGCGTCCGAAGTCCGCGCAGGACGAGCGATCCGGCACGCCGGCCCGGTCATGCCGGTTACACGTCCAATGCGACGCACTGCCCGACGAGGTCCTGGAGTTCGAACGCGGCCTCGGTGACCCGCTGTGCCGCGTCGTCCTCGTACAGTGCGATGTTCCCTTCGGTCGCTGAGAAGATGTCCACAGGATGTTCGCCCCCGGCTTCGGAATGGCGTCCTGCGCCCCCCAGGCGTCGGCACACGCCTGGATGAACTGCTGGCGCTGCTGGTCGCCGACGAGCAGTTCCGCGATGAGTACGCCGGGGGCGGCACCGATGCGGCCGGGCAGACGCTTAGGGAGGGGTAGGGCATGGGGATGTTCAGCAGGAAGCGGGCCGGGTAACGCGACGTCCCGCCTGAGTTGGTCGACGAAGCCAAGGCCAATCCCGGGGGCTGGGTCTACGAGATCGACGGGGACATGGTCGACGATCCGAACGGGGACGTACCGTCTGAGGCCATCATCGGAGCGTGGCAGGTCAACGCACGCGGGAAGATCTCCGGCGCGTTCCAGCCGAATCCGAACTACCGGCCGGGGGCGGAAGACCAGTAGCTCGGCGCCGACGCGGCGGATGGCCTGGGCACCCACACGGCAGTCGTGGGGCGATCACTCGCCGTCGTCCACCGGCTGGAGAATCTGCTCGAAGTCGCCTTCGTCGAGTGCGCCGCTGATCGCCGCGGTCATGTTGGCGATGCCGGCTTCGCGAACGATCAGCCCGTCCGAGCACCAGAAGTAGCGACCTCCCGCCGCCTCGCCGGTCCGGGCCCACCTCTCCATCACGCGCTGCACCTCGGCGACGGTCGTCGTCGGTCACCGGGTGAGTATCCCGAGCGAATTGCTGCGGCATCAACGGCACTTCCTGCGGCTGCCCCTCTATCTTTCCTTGCGACGGGCCCATTTGCGGAGCATCGACGTACGGGGCTGCTCCGTATCGTCCACGACCGCCGAGCCTTGCCGGGCGGCGAGGGTCTTTCGAGCCAGGCGCACTGTCTTGGGATCGATGCCTGGGCAGATCAATACGACGTGCGCGAGGGGGTCGTGCAGCGCGGTCGGCCGCCGGCCGACTGCTTGGGCGGCGTGGAGGTAGCGTCGCGAGACGGCGTCCGCGATTTCGGCGCGCCGGCCGGGATTGCGCCAGGCCTCGACGCACAGGGCGAACGCGGCGGCGTCGACGGTCCAGTCCTCGGGTCCGAACAGCAGGCGCAGCAGCAGGGTGCGCCGGGTGGACCGGGGCCACGGCTCTTCCACATGGTGGTGGAGGATGCCGAGGCACACCCACGCCTGGGCGAACCGCTCCCAGTACAGCGGGTGTTCGCGCTGGAGGTTCACCCATGACGGTTCGCGTGGCGGTGGCATATGGGCGAGCAGCCCCAGGAGATCGGCCGAGTCCAGGGTCGTGAAAGCCGAGGCCCGGTCGAAGGCGGTCAGGGGGTCGGCCCAGACGCCGGATGCGACGTGGTGGACGAGGTCGACGGCCTCCGGTGAGGGCGGTGGCACGGTCGCGGTGGCCTCGGTGCCGCGGTAGGTCCACAGCGGCGGACCGAATTCCGTACGGACGGGGATGCGCGGGTCGGGGTCGGACGGTTCCGGCACCGCGAGCGTGGACCGGGGGAAGCGCGTGTGAAGGAGGGACGTCGGGGTCGGTGCTTCGAGGGACGTCGCGTGTGACCTGACACCGGTGACCTTCCCCTGCCCTGACTCCTCGATCTCGGTCAGGTGACCGAAGGTCAGGGTGACGGCTTCGGTCGGCGGGGGGACGGTCTGGAGCCAGGTCGCGTCGTGGCAGGCACGCGATACGCACATGGCGAGGTAGGACTCGTCCGGATGTGCCAGTGCGAGTTCGATGAGCGCGGTCAGCTGGGCTACGTCGCCGCCCTCGTGGGCCTGCCTGCTCGCTCGGTATCGGGCCGCGAGGAGTGCCGCCCGGGCCTTGACCCCCGAACGGTCGGCTGCCGCCGCGCGCTCGGCCCAGCTCAGCGACTGGTCGAAGTCGCCCTGGTCGTACGTGATGTCCACGAGGTCGAGCAGGAGATCGGCGTTCGTGGGCCGCAGCGCGGTGGCGCGCGTCCAGGCGTCGATCGCCTGCTCAGGCTGTCCGCCGTCGCGGTGGGCGTAGCCGAGCATGATCAGGGTGAGCTGCGTCGTACTGCCCGTGGCACGTTCGGTCTTCTCGGCCAATTCGCACCACGCGATCGCCTCCGGGTACGCCCCGAGCCGTCTGGCCAACGCGGAGAGGGCGCACAGGAGGTCGGCGTCGGCGTCCCGGCGCTCCGCGGCTATTCGGGCCAGCGCCAGCCATGGTGCCAGCGGCATCATCGTCTCGGGCGGCGCCGGGTTGTCGATGGCTTGCCAGACAGCCGTTACAGCTTTGCCGATGGATATCAGCGGCAGAGAGGCGGCGAGTTCCGGGCTGAACCAGGGCGCGGCGGCCCACGGCCTCTCGGGTTGAGCGGCCACCAGGGACCCGAGCAGTTCGACGGCGTCGGCTGCCCGGCCCTCTCCGGCGATCAACACGATGATCGCCGCCGCGTTCCCGGAGAAGACCGTGGTGCCGTCGCCCTTGAACAGGTCGCGCGCCGCATCGGACGACCCGGCGGCCTCGGCGAGGTCACTGAGCGCGGCATAGGCGGACGCGAAGGTCGGATCATGGGAGAGTGCCTGGCCGAGATGGTGGGCAGCGTGCGAAAGCCGGCCGACGGCCACGTTGTTGCGGCAGGCTCTCACCTCGGCCGCAGCCCGAGAGCCAGGTGTCTTCGGCGTCATTCCGCTCCCATCGGCCCAGCGGACCAGGGCGCCCGCGAACGGGGAGCATACCGATGCGCAGTGACAGGCCGGCCGCGCGACCAGGAATCCGCAAGGGCGTTGCGGCCGACCGCTGGTGGAGCGTGCGTCCAGTGCTCTGACCGGGCGGGTTTCTCTAGTTGAGTAGGCTCAGCCTGGCTGCGTTGGAGGAGGAGGGCGGGTGTGACGGGGAGACCGTCGGGGCGGCGGCGGGGCGAATGGTTCCGGAGCCGGTCCGGGCGGGACACCGGCGCAGCTGCACTGCTCTTCGCAGGTGACGCACGGGGCGACAGCCGCGTCAGGAGGCCAGGGACGTCATCAAGTGGCGCATGGCCGTGGTCATGGCTGGGCGGAGATGGGTGAGGTCGGGCTCCTCCGGCGGGTCGCCGGAGTCCGTCGGGGACTCGTTGGTGCCGTTCCACTGGGTGTAACCGGTGACCTGGAGGGTGAGTACGGCGCCGCCGTGGAGGACTTCAAGCGTCTGGCCGGGGGCGGAGGGTGTCAGCAGGTATCCCTCGTCTCCGACGCCGGTCACGGGGTGCACGTCGGCGGCGGAGGTGAAACCGCTCTCGGCGATGGCGATCGCGGGGTCGCTGCCCGCGTCGTAGCCGGGGAGGTTGGAGACCCGGGCGTGGCGGGTGTTCTCGAACTCGGCGCGGGGGTCGGTCTTCTTGTGGAGTTCCACGCTGACGCTGATGTCGTAGGTGGTTGCCCATCCGTCGCCGGCCGACGACGCGGTGGTCAGGACGCACGACAGCTTGTCCAGCGCAGGTCCCCTGCTCACGGTTGCGCCGGACGTGACGAAGTCCCGCCTGCCCACGGCATCCTTGAGAGGCTTGAGAACGTCGCCGCTGCACGGGTTGCCGCTCAGGTGGTAGCCGTGCAGGTCCGGCGTCGTGCCGCCGGTCCCGTGCATGACCGCCGCCCACACCGCCGAAGCCACTGCGATTCCGCCGACCGCCCACAGCCACGGCCGGGGTTCGCGGACCACGGTGGGCCCGGTACCAGGTCCGTCGGAGTTGCTCAGCAGATCGCCGGGTAGGTCGCCGCCCGGGTCATCCGACATCTCCGGCTCACTGATCACAGCGGTTCCCCCCTTGCCACATGCTCCTGACATTAGTCGCTGCTGCTGTTCCGCTGTTCCGAACTGCGGGGCGGCGTTCTTACTTATGCTGTGCGACGTCGCCGACGGTCTCACCCCCCTCGGTGGCCGTCCGGCTAATACCTTCCTTACGCGTCCAGCTGGCGCAAGACTCCGCGATTGTCGACGCGCACCCACTCCTCGACAAGGCGTCCCCGGTCGTCGAAGCGGAAGATGTTGATCAGGTCGAACACGACGCGTCTGCCGTTGGGCGGCAGCGGGCCGACCGGTGACTGGGTGAACTCACGGGCGAATGTGCCTTCGATCCACGTCTGGCAGGCCACGTGGTCACCTTCGGCCACCACGATGCCGCGCCGTATCGACCGGTCGTCGAATGCCTCGCGCACCGACGCGAAGTAGTCGTTGAGCCCGGCGAAGTCGGACTCGAAGCCGTCCGGCCCGTGGAAGCGGAACTCCTCGGTGTCGAAGTACGTCGCCGCCTCGTCCGGATCCTCGCCCGACACCTCCAGTTCGCCGGCCCGGACCAGGCGTGCCACGAGTTCGTCACGAGTGAATTGCTGGGTCATGCCACCAGCCTGCCCGCCCCCAGCCATGCGGTCAAACGATGATTCGGCACCACTCGCATGACGGAACCGCATGTTAGGTTCGGGTCATGGCAGAGTTCACCCTCACTGGCTTCCGCGTCGTTCACCAGGTCGCCACCGCGGGATCGTTCACCCGGGCCGCCGAGATGCTCGGCTACACACAGTCGGGCGTCTCCCGCCAGGTCGCTGCCATGGAGGCGGCAGCCGGAGCGCCGATCTTCGACCGCACACGACGCGGCGTCGCGCTCACACCGGCAGGCCAGGTGCTCGTCCGCCGCGCGACGGAGGTTCTCGCCGGCGTGGCGGCGACCGAGCTGGAGCTCGCCGGCTTGCGCGACCGGCTCGCGGGGCGTCTCACGATCGGCGCCTACCCCACCGCCGCCATGGCATTGGTCCCGCGAGCGATGGCGCAGGTGACCTCCGGCCATCCAGGTCTCGCCGTGCTCCTGGAGGAGGCCGCTACGCCCGCCCTGCTCCGGCGGCTGCGGATGGGCCGGCTGGACATGGCCGTCATCGGGGTCGGCCACGGCCTGCCCGACTACGACCTGAGCGACCTCCGGCAGACCACCGTGCTCCAAGGCGATCTTCTGGTGGTCGTCCCGGACACGCACCGGTTCGCGGGCCACGCCGGCGTCACCGTACCGGACCTGGCCCAGGAACACTGGATCGCCGGGGACGGCGCGGCGGGTGAGCCGCAGTTCGGAGCCTGGCCGACACTGTCGGACCCCCACATCGCCCACACCGCGCGCAGCTGGTCGACACGCCTCAGCCTGGTCGCGGCCGGACTGGGCATCACGGTCATCCCCGACCTGGCCCTACCGGCCCTGCCGACGGGCGTACGGGCCGTGGCCGTCACCGACACCTACTGGCCCCGCCGCGCGACCGTCACCGTGACCCGGCCGCACCCTTCCGCTCAGACACAGGCAATGGTGGCAGCCCTGCAGAACCAGGCTGCCCGCCTGCAGGAACCGCCTGCGGACTCCTAGCAGGCAGAGGTCCTCAGGCGGCGCCGGCAGATGATGGCGCAGCCGGGGGTGAGGAAGGCTTCGTGGAGGTCGTCGCGGATCTCCCAGCGGGTGCGCCGGGAGGCGAGTTGACGGAGGAGGCCGACCGTCGCACGGTCGAAGTGTCCCGGACGGGCGGCCTGAGGGCTGCGGCAGCGGGGTCGCGTACCGGGCTCAGGCGTCGAGGCAGAGGACGAAGAGCGGGAAAGCGTAACGGCCCGGCTCGTCGCCGACCTCCCTGAGCGCGGCGGCGATCTCCCGCAGGTGGTCGGTGCTCATCTCCAGCGGGGGTTCGTCCGGCTGGTGGACCGTGCGGATGGGGTAGTCCACACCGGGGCTGCGCGTCATCTCGATATGGCAGCCGAGTACGTGGGTCACGGTCCGCCGGTCGCAGAAGTCGATCAGGCGGTCGATCGTACGCGTGAAGGCGGGCCGGTCCTGGACGTAGAGGCGCCCCGGGTAGACCGTGTCGCCGGTGAGGAGGAATCCCGTCCACGGGTCGTAGAAGGTGACGGCGGCCTCGTGGTGGCCGGGAGTGGCCAGGCATTCCAGCACCCGGCCACCCAGGTCGACCCGCGCCACGGCGTCGGGGTCGTGGTGGAAGCCGAAGTACGCCCATGCGGTGGCCAGATCGGCGCCGACGACCGTGGTGTCGGGCCGGTCGGCGAACTGTCCGTCGCCCGCGATGTGGTCCCCGTGCGCGTGGGTGTGCAGCACCAGAAGGCGGTATCCGTCCCGAGGGTGTTGGGCGAGCCACTCCGCGACGAGCCCGTCGACCACGCGTCGTACCGGAAAGAACTCCGGGGACGCGGTGGCACCGGTATCGATGAGCACCGCCTCGGTGTGTCCGAACAGCAGGAAGAGGAAGGGCGCCTCGAAGTTGATCGCCATGTTCTGCCGCAGGATGAAGGTGTGCTCGTCGTAGGCGTGGACCTGGATATCGGGGTCCGTGTTGTGCTTGGCCGACGGCGACCCGTGGATCCACGAGACACCCAGCCCGGCCTGCCCGACGAGTTCGTTCCGCGCCACATCACCACCCACGACGTCTCCTTCTCCGTACGCCACGCCGGCCCCCGGCTCACCGTATCGGCCGGAGCGCGGGAGCCGGCTCACCGTGCCGCCGCCCTGTGCGCGCGAATCTCCGGGGCGGGCCGCGGTGGAGGGGCGTGGCGCAGGAGCATCACCACGAGCGTCCCCGCGAGGACGTAGCCGACGCCTTGCGCCACAAGTATCGGGACGATGCCGAGTGTCCGGCCGAGGAAGCCCGCCGCGCTCGTGCCCGCGACGACCGCGATCCCCTCAACGGCGCTGAGCGCCCCGAAAACGCGGCCGCGTTGGCTGTCGGCGGTTTGGCGCTGCAGCAAGGTCGTCATGGAGGTGACCGTCAGCGCGCCGGGAACGCCCACCACGATCATCAGCACCATGGCGGGCCAGGTGGCCGCATACCCCCCGGGATAGAGGAACACCGCGAGGTCGATCAGGCCGAACGCCACCGCGGCTCGGCCCATCGTTCGGGTGGCGCGTAGCCGGTTGCCGATCGACGCGGCGAGAAGCCCGCCGCCGATGCCGCCGATCGCCTGGGCGGCGCTGATCAGTCCGTAGGTGCCGGCGCTCGCGTGCAGCACCGACCGGACGAAGGGAGCGAAGAGCGTGCTCATGACGCCCTCGCCGACACTGGTGATGAGCAGGAAGACGGCAATGGTGCGCAGCACGCGCCGGCGCAGGCACAGCCGTATCCCGTCCCTCCAGTCGGTGCGCAGCCGCGTGATGCGGGCACTGAGGTCCGTGCGCGCCGCGGGCGTCCGCTCGGTGCGCGGCGAGGCCGGGATCGCCGCGACCAGGGCAGCAGAGGCGACGAAGCTCATGCAGTCGAGGAGCGCGAGCAGGCCGATCCCACCGGCAAGCATCTGCTGGGAATATTGGGTAACGGCCATGGCTCGGATAGCGTGATCACGACCGACCGTGGATCTGCCGCGAGGAAGTACGTCAAGATGCGTGATCTGAACATCCTGAGCCTCGTGATGACCGCCCTCATCGCGGTCTGTGCCTGCATCACCTTTGGCATCACGGACGACGCCTGGGTACAGGGCCTCTCCGCTGGGACAGCACTGCTGGCTGTGCTGGGAGGCTGGCGTGAGCTACGGGCAGTACGCAGGTGACCCGTGCTCGGCACAGCTGGTCGGCCGCCAGTGACGTGTGGAGCCGTGTGCCGTTTTCCCAGTGACGGCCGACGCCGGACTGGTCAATCCCGATGGGCTTCGCGGGAGGTCGGCTGTCCACTCCGGCGGCCGGCCCAGGCGCTGAGGCGGTCATGGGGGAGTTGACTTGCTCCGCGCAGTCCGGTCCGGTCTGTTCCGATCCGGTCTGGTCCGGTCCGGTCTGTTCCGGTCCGGTCCGGGAGAAGGGGGTGACCACCATCGTGGGAGCCAGTGGTGCTCAAGGCCGGAGGGCCGTTTCCCGTGGCGGGAACCGGCCCTCCAGGTACGGGTACGGGGTCAGTTGACGGTGAGCGCGGCCGTGTCGTTCGACGTGTTCGTGTCGAACGCCGGCTGCCCCGCCGGGCTCCAGTCCATGGCGACGGAACCCTGGGCGCCGGGGATCACCTGGTCGACGCGCACGGTGAGGGAGAAGTCCGTGACGGTGCCGGCCTTCGAGACGATGCTCTGACTCGAGCAGTGGTATCCACCGCCCTGCTGACGGCAGTTGGCGGAGGAGCCGACGGGCGATGTGCCCGGCGGCAGCTGGACGTCGACGATGCCGACGACGTCGCCGCTGCGGTAGAAGATGGTCGCGGGACCGTTGTTGGTCATGGCGAGGTCCAGCGTCACGGTGTCGCCCTCGGCCGCGGTGGCGCTCGCGCCGGTCACCGAGAAATCGGCCGTGTTGGCGGCCTGCAGGCTGGTGATGCGGTAGTCGCCGTGCGTGCCGCGCTCGGACAGCGACACGACGCCGGACGGCGCGTCGTCGGCGGTTCCGGGAGTGATGACCTTCAGCGTCAGCTGGCCGCCGGCGCCCTGCGTCCACTGGTGCCCCGCGGCCGACTGCTGGATGCCCGGGTCACCGGCCGGCGCGATCATCGAGTCCAGGTAGGTGTAGTACGCGGTCGACTCGACGTTCAGCCGGACTGCCGGCGCGAGCGCGGCCTTCTCCCCCGGCAGCACCTGTCCGGGGATGGTGCACAGCGCCATCTCCGCGACCATGGGGCCGCCATCGGCGCTGTACTCGCAGTTGGCGAAGTGCTTGGCGAACCCGATGCCGGGTGACGCCCACAGCAGCACCTGCGTGCCGTCCGCGGCGCGGTCGCCGATGTTGGTGAAGCGCACCGGCTCGTTGACGGTCGACCCGACCGCCAGGCCGGTCAGGTTCGTCGGCTGGGCCTGGTCGTAGGCCGGTCCGCCGATCTCCACCGTGCCCTGGCCGCCGACGATCGCCGCGTTGTCCGCGGTGCCGCTGATCGTATAGCTGCCGGACGACCCGACCGGCGCGCCGGCCTTCGCCTTCACGGTCATCTGGGTGTCGGCGCCGATCGTGCCGACACCGGTCAGGTCGTCGTAGTAGAACGACTCCCCGCAGCTGGCGACGTGCTGGACCACCGTGCAGTTGCCCGAGAACGTCACGTCCGCGATCTCGGAGAGCTGCGTCACGTCGATCGTCAGCGTGGCGCTGGTGCTCAGGCTCTTCGCCGTGGTCGTGAACGAGAGGTAGGGCGTCGCGGTCTTCGACACCCCCGCCAGGGTGGCCGGGGAGACCGCGACCGGTGCGATCTGCTGGAGGGCGATGACGGGCTGGTCGTCTGCCTGCGCCGGGACGGCGGCGACCCCGGCGAGCGCGAGGCCCACGGCCGCGCCGACGACTGCGGTCAGCGCCATGGCACGGCGCTTCGGACTGTGTTGCATGCGGTTCCCCCCACAAAGAGTGCACAGGGCGTGCGCGGGACAGGCTAGGCACCGGCAGCTGGAGCTGACCATTCCGGTCCCGCGCCCGGCCGGGCCAAATCCGGCTGATCCAGCATGAACACCCTGCGGCTTTGCGGACATTTGACGAGCGCGCAAGACGGCCCTGACCTGAGGTTCCTGGACGCCGGCTGCGGGTGTCGACCTCTTCGAGCAGCGGGGACACGCGAGTGGCGGCCGTCACGGACAGGAGGGCTGGCGGGGGGGTGGGTATGGACGAAGGCCAGGTCAGGGTGCGGACGTGGCCGGGGAGACCCCGGGGACATGGAGGGTGTCGGCCGATTCGGCTGGGTCACAGATCCGGAGGGCAATCGGATCGAGCTGTGGCAGTCCGCCTGACCGCGACATCCCCGAGGGTGTGACGCCGGCTCCGTTCGCCGGGTCCGGCGAGTGGCCTCCGGCGGCTCAACGCCCGCGGGTGCCCGGGGCGATCCGGGCGATGATCGCCGAGGCCTGTTCCGGGTGAGCCGCCAGCCAGGTGCCGAGGTGTTCCCGGACGCCCTCCGCTACGCAGTCGCGTACGGGGGCGCTGCCCAGCGCGCCGCGGGGGGGGGCGCCTTCGAAGATGGGGAAGTCCAGCTTCACGGACACGACCGCCGTCAGGCCCTCACCGATTCGGTCAGCGCTGAGATCAGGACCGGCGGCCGGCAGCAGTCGATGCCGCCGTGAGTAGGCGTTGACAGCGGCCGCCGCGCCTTCGCGGAAGCCCTCCATGTGTGTGCCGCCGTAGGGAGTGGGGCGGCTGTTGGCGAAGCCGCGGATCCGCTCCTCGCCGGAGGCGCACCACCGCAGGGCGACCTCCGCCACGCCCTCCATCCGCTGGTCCTCCCACGCGAAGCCGATGACGTCCGGATGGACGGGGCTGCCCGCCGGCGCATCGAGGAAGGCGACGAAGTCCCGGGCCCCGCCGGGGGATTGGAACCGTACCGATCGGGGCTCGCCCGGGTGGCGCGCGTCGGTCAGTGAGATCGCCAGGCCCTGGTTGAGGATAGCCAGCTCTCTGAAGCGTGCCGCCAGCACGCCGAACGAGCACTCGACGGTCTCGAAGATGTCGGGGCCGGGCCAGAAGCTGATGGCGCTCCCGCCGTCCACCGCCGGTCCCACGGCACTGGGCGGGGCGACGGGCACGCCGCGTGCCTACTGCTGGACCCAGCGGGTGCCCTCGCGCCGCACCTCGGCCGTCAGACGGCTCGACAGGGCGTTGGTGACGCAGAGGCCGA
Source organism: Actinacidiphila paucisporea (assembly GCF_900142575.1). GTDB lineage: Bacteria > Actinomycetota > Actinomycetes > Streptomycetales > Streptomycetaceae > Actinacidiphila > Actinacidiphila paucisporea. Next base: position 205,639 of record NZ_FRBI01000003.1, on the reverse strand, counting down.
GGACCGCAAAGCCCATGGCCGCGGTGTCGCGGCCGACGAGTTCCCACCGATCGGGCACGCGGGTCAGCAGGGCTTCGAGGCCGGGATCGTCGGTGTCCCCGGCCGCTTCGACGGGAACATCGGGATCGTCATCGACGACGCTTACGCCGCCGTCGGACATGAGAGTGACGTCGACGGAGGTGGCACGGCCGGCCAGAACCTCGTTCACCGACCGGCCGACGACTTCGAACACCGCCTGGTGCAGGCCGCGTTCGCTGGTCGAGCCGAGGTATATCCCCGGCCGCTTACGAATGGCCTCCCACCCGTTCAGCACGGTGATGCCACTGGCGTTGTAGCTCTTGGCGCCGCCATCGCTCGTGAAGCCCCCTCCGACTGTGTCCAGCAGACCTCGCCAGCGTAGGCGAATTCCCGGAAAATGGCAGGTCAGAGGTGGTTTGGCGAGGGTGTGGGCGGGCTGGTGAGCGTCTATCCGGAGGTGGTCGGCCCCGGAGTCGCGGGCCGCAGCCGCAATGCGGCCGGCCCTCAACCGAGGCCGCTCGCGGCCCTTTTCACGGCACCTCCAGCGTGCCTGATTTCACGGCGTCAGCGCGCACCGCCCGCCGCATCGGTTCTACGCCGTCGACGCGCTGACGGCTCCCTTACCGAGGCGTTCGCGGCGATGATTCCCCCGCGCGGGTGGGGCGGCTGCGCATGCCGCCCGAGCCGACTCTGGCGAGGTCCGCGGGAAGCAACCGTGGGTTACGGGGCAGGGCGTTCAGGGCTCACCGCAGGGCTCCGAAAAGAGCAGTACGAGAGGGATCAGCCGCGATCCGCTGCCGGTCTTGTTGCAAGGCCGCCCGGGAACGCCCCTGACCTGCTGCCCCCGAACTGGGACGCCGGAATCAGAACCCGCGGCCGGTCCGCCGCCGTGACTGGACCGGGGCTCGATCTTGGTCCGCCGTGTGGGGGACCCCGCGACTACGGGAACCGCCTGGTGCGCGAGCCGCTCCGGCGGATGACCGATGAGTTCCGGCCGGGCGGGGAGTCGGTACTTCCGCAAAGGCACTCGACCACCCGGAGGCATCATCGTGTCCACCAGTAGTAACGCCAACGCCCTGCCCCCCGTCGTCGACGTCCCCACCTGGCAGAAGGAGCTGGCGGCTCTGCGGGTGCGGGAGAAGGCCGCCACCCGCGAGCTCGACGCCATCGCAGCGCAGCGCCGCCGGCTGCCCATGGTGGAGATGCCCGACTACGTGCTGGAGGGCGAAGACGGCCCTGTCCGGCTCGCGGAGATCTTCGGCGAGCATCCGCAGCTGATCGTCTACAGCCACATGTGGCACGAGGGCGCCGAGTGGCAGTGCGGGGGCTGCACGGGCTTCACCTCCCAGTTCACCCGGCTTGCGGGCCTGGAAAAGTTCGACGCCCGGTTCGTGATCGTCACTCAGGGCCCGATCGACGAGGCCCTCGCCTACAAGCGCAAGGTGGGCAACAAGATGACGTGGTACTCGACGGCGAACAGCACGTTCGGCGGCGATGTCGGCGCCCCGCCGAACGGCGGCTTCGCGGTCAACGTGTTCCTGCGTGACGGCGATACGGTCTACCGCACCTGGCACACCGACGGCCGCGGCACCGAGCAACTGAGCTACCTGTTCCCCCTGGTCGACGTCCTGCCTTACGGCCGCCAGGAGGAGTGGCAGGACTCCCCGGACGGCTGGCCCCAGTCGCCGACCTACAGCCGCTGGGCGTCGTCGCAGGAGATCGCTGCGGCGTACGGCGAGGGCGCCAACTGAGGCGTTGCGGCCAGGGGGTCCGGGCCGAGGCGGGAGTCACCTCCCGGGTCCGGGCTCTACTGGTCGGCCGCGATGTTCCCGACGAAGAAGTGGACGGCCCGGTCGGGGGGGGGACGATCTGGTCGAACCACCCTTGCCGCAGCTTGTTCAGGACTTCCTGCTCGACGGCCGACGGTAGGTCGTGCTCGATGGCTGATCGACGGGGGCTGGGCTCAGAAGGTCCAGCGGGTGGCGCCGCCCGGCTCGACCGTGGCGGTGGCGTACGCCGATCGGGCGGTGATGCGGTAGACGGACCACGGCGGTTTTCCGGCAGACGGCGCACTGAACGGCGCTGTGAGGGCTGTGCCAGTGGTGTCGACTTCGCAGGGCCAGCCTCCCTCGGCCCGGACTGCGGCGAGCCGGGCGACGGTGCCGCGGTCGGTGACGGGTTCGGCGGTGCCCTCGACCACGAGGTCGAACTCGTGGGTGGCGATCGCGACGGTGCATCGCGGGTCGCGGGCCAGGTTGCGGCCCTTGCTGGTGGTCCGGCCGGTCTCGAACCAGAAGCTGCCGTCGATCCAGAGGGACCCGATCGCGGTGACGTGCGGGCTGCCGTCGGGATTGATGGTCGTGAGCCACGTCGTGTGCCTGTCGGGGCCGCCCGATCCGGGTGCCTGGTCGCAGCCGGCGTCGAGCCGGTCGGTGACCGACGACCAGTCGAGGGGCGCCAGTTCGTAGAGGTGTGCGAGGTTTTTGATGTCCATGCCCGTGTAGACGCGGTGGGCGTCCCGAACTCATCGGTGGCCCGCACCATCGACACCCCGGATTTCCTGTCCGGGCTGGCGGACGGCCCGCCTCGGGTGATACCCGGGGCGGTCGCTTGTCGTCGAACCGCTGAGCCGCGACCCGGATCAGGTGTCGAGCAACGTCATCAGGACGGCCCGTGGGCGGGTGCCGCCCGGTCCCTGCCAGCCGGTCGCGACATGGCCGAGGGCACCCTGGCGCGGCAGCGGCGGACGCTCGCCGACGGGGTCGAGGACGCGGTGGACGTGCAGGATCGTGCCGCCGGGCGTGGGGATTCGGGTCCCGTCGTGGTCGTCGGTGGGGTGGGGCGTGAAGCCGTCCGGGCCGAGCGGGGTGCCGGTGTGGGAGCGGGTCACTTCGTGGTCGCGGGTGTCGGTGATGCTCTGCGCCATCGCTGGTGCGGTGCCCTCGATGAGCGCCAGCAGTTCGGTGACGAGCACTGGGTCGTGGCAGCCGTCGTATACCCATCGTGTGCCCAGCACGCCGTGCTGCGCCGTTCCGATGAGGGCGGGTTCGGCGCCCTCCAACGGCGCCGCGCGGTAAGTGAGCGGTACGAGATAGGCCGTCCGCTCGGGGCCGCTCGTGTCGGTGGCCACCATGAACTCGATGCCGACCTCGCCCTCCGGGTCGTCCAGCCGGAAGCCACCCGACTTCTCCAGCACGGGCGTTTCCGGTCCGCCCCGGTACCAGGGGCGGGTGGGCAGCCAGCCGGCGAGCAGCTCCACCTTGCTCGGCGTGAGGGTGGTGTGGTGAATCAGGGCCATGCCGGTGGTCGCCCCTCTGTCGCGGATCTGGTTCCTCGCAGCCTTCCACACCGGTGGTTCCAGCGAAGATCGCCGGTGCCGTGGGGTCATGCCCGGGCGAGTGAGCGAGCACCGACGGGTCCCAGAACTTGTCCGCCATTTCGCGCGCTGCGAGTGCGGGCCACCGACGACGATGGGCTACTCGCGGACATGCGGGACGCCCTTCAGGCACTACGGCTGCATCGTTCCATTTGTCGGCGTCGGGGCGGTGAAGACGGCGAGGTAGCGGAACTCGCCCCGGGACCGTCCTGCAGTGAGTACGGATGCCAGTTGAGGGAGAAGGAGCCGTGCAGGGTTCGCGTGTGGCCCGGGTAATCACCGCCACCCCAGAGGAGTTGGCCCGTGAGGGGGCGGCCCTCGTGATTGCGGAATTCGCGATCCCGGATGTTGCCCTGCTTCGGCGGCGTCCACAGGCCGGATTCGTTGGTGATGAGCAGGGCCAAGCCGTTCTGGTTGGGGTTGCCGAAGCGCTCCAAGCGGGCGATGTCGGAGACGAAGCCCAGGCGGGCCAGGTCTGGGGCCGAGTGCGACTTCAGCGCGTACTGCTCCGGGGCCGGTCCGGTTGCCCCGGTCCACCTCACCGTGCGGTACTTGAACTCGATGGCGGTGCGGGCTGACGGTCCGATGCCGCTGGAGCTGGGGCCATGACCTCGGGCAGCGATACTTCGCCGGCGATGAGAGGTCCGGACGTCGTGACGACCCCTGAACGCTGTTCCGCTGATCTGTCTTGCATGTGTAGCTTCCCCCCGGTCGGCAATCCGTGGCGGCGACCGTAGCGCCGTCGGGAGGGCCGTCTCGGACCTTCCGCCGACTCGGGCCGCTCCCGCCGGGGAGCCGGATTTCGGGTGTGGCTCCCAAAAGGCCCCCAGGGAGGGCTCAGGGCCCTGACCTGCTGCTATACCGTAGGAGTGGCGGAATTTGAACCCACGGCCTCTTCGTCCCGAAGGCAGTTGAGGCCCCTGGCGTGACCTGCGGGATTCGGGAAACCGCAGGTCAGGGGGTTGGTGAGGGTTGGTCTGAGCGGGTGTGGGGAGGCGGTTTTTCCATGATCGTCTCCCAATTTTCTCCCAGAGCCCTGGGTCCTGACCTGCTCGATCACACGCCTGGCCGTTGGCGGCGCGTAGCGGCCAACGAGCTCCCATCTGTGGCGCCGGGAGCAATGAGCACGTGGAGCTACTGCACTTACGCGAGCTGGCCGTCATCCGATCTAAATAGGTCAGATGTGATCAAGTGCTGGCCGGGTGTCGCTCGGGTTCGGCAGTATGCGCCCAGGGTGGGATCTGTCGGACTATGCCGAGTTCGGAGGGGTGCATGGCGATCAACGTGCTGCCAGTGACAGGGGAGCAGCCGGAACTACTCGCTGCAGCCATTGCGCTTGGCAACCGCTACAAGAAGCAGCTGGGCCTGCTCACGCCGCCCGCCTACCGCAAGTACGCCGACGACGGTGGGCTGCTGGTGGCGCTGGAGGGGTCCGAGGTCGTCGGGTACACGCTCTTTGGCTTGCCCAAGCGCAACCAGCACGTGCGTCTCGCCCACCTCTGCGTGGCGGAGGAACGTCGGGGCTCGTGGCGGCCGGCGGTGGCGAGGACAGACCCGATGGTGATGATGCGGCCCCAGCCGAAGGCGGCCATGCCGGCGGTCAGCTCGTGGGCCAGCAGATAGTGGCTGGTGAGGTTGGTGGCCAGCATGTCGTCCCAGACATTGGGAGTGGTTCCGGCCCAACTGGTGCGGGGGTAGGCACCGGCGTTGCTGACGAGGATGTCGACAGGACCGAGCCGGGAGTGGGCCTGCTGGCAGAGGTCGCGGACCGCATCGAGGTCGCGCAGGTCGGCCTCCACCGGTCGGGCGGTACCGCCGTCGGCGGTGATCTCCTCAGCGAGGGCGCCGGCGGCGTCCCAGCAGTCGAGGTGGGCGAGGACAACGGCGGCACCCTCGGCGGCCAGGCGGCGGGCTATGGCCGCGCCGAGGCCGCCGGTGGCTCCGGTGACGAGCGCGGTGTGGCCTTTCAGGGAGCGGGGCATTGTGCCTCCTCGATGGAGAAGAAGGTGAGGGGGTCGAAGGTCCGGCTCATGGCTTCTGTGAGGCGGGCCAGGACGAGCAGTCGGTCCGTAGGCGCGAGGTCGGCCAGGTTGTAGACGGCGAGGATGCGCATGGCCAGGTACGGGCGCAGGAGTTCGCCGAGACCGGCGTTCGGCCAGAGCTTGTCGGCGACGGGCTGTACGAGGCGGTGCCAGTACGCCGTCGCAGCGGCTCGCCTGGGCGCGGCGAGGACGGACGTGTAGTCGATGTGGATAGTGCGCGAGACGTGGTTGACCCGCGCACCATCCAGGAGGGGACGGTTGGCGTCGACGCTAGGGAACGTCGCCGGGTGGTCGGCGAAGGCAGCCGAGTTGTACGTAGGAACGAGCCAGCCGCCGAGGGCGGTGACGTACCAGAGGAAGTTGGCGAACTCGCCGAGGACACTGTTGAGGCCGGCGGTGTCGTAGTCGAACCATGCCAGCGGATGCGCGAGGTTGACGTCGGTGGGGTCGCCTTGGGTGAGCGCGGCCCAGACCGGTTCGTCGCGCTGGAAGTGGGTGCGAAGCCGCCGCAACGCAGCCGCCCAGCCGAATGCGAGGGGGCGGCCGTTGACCGCGATGACGTACTCGGCCAGGCGGCTGACCGGCAGGTCGATGATGCCGTCGGCGACAGGGAAGTCGGCATCGGCGTAGTAAGTGTCGAGGCGTCCGCCGGGCGCGGCGCGGTCCCAGTACAGCTTGCGGACGACGCGCGCGGGCGGCACTTCCTGAGCCGTCTCCAGGATGACTTCGCGGTATGCGGTGGTGAGGTCCTCCACGTACCGCAGGAGTTCCGGACCGGGTTCCTGCGTGTTGAGCAGGTCGAGCAGCAGCCCGCGGTCGGTACCGCCGGGCAACCGCTCGTAGGCCAGCAGGTAACCGCCCGGCACGCGCACGTGGGCATGGAGGGCGGGCACGCGGTAGTGCTCGCGCAGGCGGGCGTGACCGCGTATCTCCTGGCGGGCCTCGTCGCGATTGCGCGTGTACTTCACCAGCAGCGGACGGCCGCGCCAGTCGACCGGCAGGAGGAGGTTGCGAGTGGCGCGACGCAGGGGGCCTACCCCCCAACGGCGGTCCGCGGTCACCGGTCGGCTCCGGCCAGGAGGTCCGCGCAGACCCGGGCCAGCGCTGCCGGAGTGATGGCGTCCAGGCCGACATCCGTGGCCGGTGCTATGCGATCTCGCACCGGGCACAGGTCGCCCTGGTGCATCCGCTCGGAGAACGGCGTGGCTACCGCATGATGGTGGGGCAGGCCCGTTCGCCATTTGCTGTGGGCGTGGCGGGCGTAGAGGCCGATGACGGCCGGACCGCCGCCGTCCGCGGTACGGGCGAGAGCGGCGAGGTGGGTAAGCCCGGTGTCGTTGCCCATGACGAGGTCGCAGTGCGGAAACACGTCGGCGAGCTCGTCGGCGGGAACACCGTCGAGGTGCAGCGCGCTCACCCCGCGGCCGGCTTGCGCCGCGGCTATGCGCACGCATCCGTCTGCGCTGCCTTCGATCAGCAGAAGGCGCACCTGAGTCCGGCTGACGTCGGCGAGCCGGACGGCGACGTCGGTGAACCGCTGCGCGGTGTAATCCTTGCGCTCCGGCCAACTCGTCGCGGTGATGGCGGCCAGGGTGACGCCGTTGAACCAGCCCGCTGCTTGGAGTTGCTGTGCGAGTCGGCTGGGTGTCGCGGACAGAACCGGAGCGAAAGGCGGATCGGCCGGCAGGCGTACTCCGAGACGGCGTTCGATGGCGAGGTAGTAGCGGGCCGGCATGTCGGGAAGAGCATGCCCGTCAGCGGCCCAGCACGGTGGCGCGGCAGGGTCGCAGACGACACTCGCGTACGCCTCGGCCTGGTGGCGCGCGACGGATTCGGGGTCTCCGATGACGGCGTACCGGCCCCGCGGCGGCGTAGCGGGCGGGCCTGTGACCAAGCCGCTACGGGTGATCAACGGTGCGTACGGCCCCTCCACGTGGAACGGCGGGGACGCCTGCGACCGTGCCGCGAACCAGTCCCGCATGGCGCGCACGGCGGACAGCGCCAGAAGCGAGTCACCGAGCTTGCCCTCGAAGGACACCAGGACCTCGCCGCACTCGGCGAGGCGGTCGACGAGTTCGGCCGAAGGGGGCAATGGGAGGGGCCTTCCCACAGCCAGAAGCTGCCGGTCGTAGCCCAGGGGGGTCGCATGTACTACGCCCTCGTCGAATGCCTCGCCTCCCGGGCAGAAGCGCACGCCGGTCGTCGCGGGCGCGGTCACCGTGTGGGCTCCAGACTCGTCAACGCCACCAGGGGCATGTCCAGGCGGGCGAGCAGTTCTCGGGCGCCCTGGGTGACGTCCTCCACCAGGCAGGCGGCAGCGAGCGGCTGGGCTCCGGCCTCGCGCAGGCGGCGCGTCAGGTCCGCGAGGGTCCGGCCCGTGGTGACCTCGTCGTCCACCAGGACGATGCGCTGGCCGGGTGCGATTCCGTACGCGAAGACGTCGGTGCGCACCGCGTGCGGCTCGCTGAAGCGGACGGCCCCTGCAAGGGGCAGGTGCAGCTTCCAGGCGATCTTGTAGGGGAGGGCGGCGGCCGAGGAGAGGGAGACGGTGGGGAGGATGCCGCCTGCGTCGAGACCGAGCAGGAAGTCCACGCCACCCAGTGCCGACGGGATTTCGGTCAGGAGGTGATTCCAGAGCCGAGCCCCGGCGGCGGTGAGCGTGTCGGGGTGGACTGGGTCCTCCAGGCCGTCGAGCGAGTGGATGACACGCTCGCGGCGACTCGCGGGGCCGACGCCGAGGCGTTCGACGACGCGGGCCGAGAACGGCGGAACGACAACGGTTTCGGGCATGGCGAAGCTCCCGTTGAGAGGTTGAAGTCGGTGGCGAGAGGTGGTGGTCAGGCGGCGAGCTGGGCCGCGTACCAGTCAAGGAGGGCGTCGACCGCCGGAAGGACCTGGGCCAGTGCCTGGTCGCGCGTGCCCTCGCGCCAGGCGGCGGCGGTCTCGGCCAGTGTCGGAAGGGACGAGTCGGGCAGGCCGGGCAGCCTTGTGGCGGCGGCCAGGATCTTATCCGGCCCGGTCTCCCACACGCCGTGCTCGCGCAGGAGAAGCCGGCTGGCGAGCACCAGGTGCTTGTAGAGCTGCCGCAGGAGGTCCGGGGCGGCGTCGGCGCGCAACCTGCGCAGGGTGAGCATCACCTGGGGCAGCTCGTACACTGCGGCGAGCGCGAGGTCGCCGGATGTGATGTGCGGCAATTCCAGGTGCGGGTCCGCATACAGCACCGGTCGGTCGGCCTGGAGCTGGTGCAGGGCGAAGGCGAGCCGCGGGGTGAATCGGCGAGAGAGCAGTTCGTGCGGCGTCGCGAGGGTCAGTCCGACGGAGGCCGTGCCGCCCAGGTCCCGCCGGTAGGCACGCAGCGCCTCCGCGACGGGTGCGGCTGCGGTGTGGTCGGAGACGACCAGGAGGTCGAGATCGGACCAGCCGGCTATCCAGGTGCCCTCTCCGGGGCTGCCGGTGAGGGCGACCAGGCGAACGGCGGGTGCGTGCGAGCGCAGCCTGTCGACGAGGTCGGAGGTGGCGGCTGCGGCAGGACCCGGCAGGCCGAGGCCGTACGGCGTGGTGTTGCGCGGCCTCGCCGGTATTGGCGGTGCGACGATCTTGCGCAGCCGGGCGCGGAGTTCGACGATGCTGCAGGAATTGTCGACGAGGTGGTCCGCGAGGGCCGCGACCTGGTGGGCTCCGCGGCTCATCTTGATCTCGTCCTTGGCGGCGACGGCATGTGCAGCCATTCCGGACCGGCTCACCCGCACGGCGAAGGACGCGTCCAGGTAGACGATCTGGAGCCGGTCACCCATGAGTTTCTTCAGCTCGCCGATCGACGCCTCGTCGTGGACGGATTCGATGGTGATGAGCCGGGTGTCGACGTGAGCGTCGGCGAAGCGATTCAACTCGTCCAGGAGCAGTTCCGCCTGGCGGCGGGGCGAGAGGGCGTACGGGTCGGCCAAGCCGTGGCGTGCGGCGGACTGGCGCAGCAGGTAGCCGATCTTGAAGCGCTGCGCCCCGCAGGCCCGGCGGACGAATTCCGCGCTGGTGCTCTTGCCGCATTCGCTGAGCCCGCCGAAGGCGACGACCCGGGCGAGACGGCGACTTGGCGTAATCTCCGACGCCACCGCCTCGTCCGCGCCGTACAACTTGTAGCGCGCGGGGGCCGGGAGGCGTCGGACGCCGGCGATCACGTCGGCGGTGAGGGCGTCGAGCGCAGCGTGCAGGTCCTCGCGCTGCCGGTGCAGGGCCGGCACCCGGCGTTTGGCCAGGTCGTCCCGGTCCGCGGCGTGCTCGCTGTGCCAGATGCGCAGGGTCAGTACGGACAGGCGGTCGAGAACGGAGGCGAGGGTCTCCGTGTGCAGGGGTGCCTCGGTCGGCGCGGCGCCGGCAAGCACGCTCAGAACCTCGTCGGCGCGCTCGGCGAGGACATTGCGTTCGGCGTTAAACTGGTCGATCTCGCGCTTGAAGTCCGCTACACGGTCGGCGGACAGACCGACCGCACGGACACGGTCCTCGGTCTGCCACAGGCGGGCGTTGACCGCGTGGAGACGGGCGAGTGCGTCGTCGAGGCGGCGCAGCTCCTTCTCGGGCAGGCCGGCGGCGGCGCGGGCGAAGCCGGATGGGAGGAGTAACGGGGGCGGACCCCCGATGAGGGCGGTCATCTGTGGTCGTCATCCTCTCGGCGCGGGTGGGAGGGCAGGAGAAGGTCGAGGCCTGTGACGATCTGCCGGTGGACTTCGGCGACGTCGTGGTTCTCGCAGTCGACGACCAGGTCGTAAATCCCCTCCTCCGCCTGGTGGCGCAGGATCGCGTGCAAGTGCCGCTGATAGGCCGGGTAGATCCCCGTCCACGGGCGGTTCTCGCGGGTGCTGGTGATCGCGTAACTGCGGTCCGGGTCGAGCGAGGGCAGGAGCAGGACTGAGGCTTCCCGGTGCGTGGGGAACGGTGCGGTGATGTGCCGGATGGTCCGGAGTGCCTCGTCCGCGGAGAGGCCGTCCTTGACGACGCTGGTCGCCGCTGCCACGGCAGTGAGCATCGACAGGCCCCGGTCGAGCAGCCCCGTGCGCGGCGCCCTGCGCGCCGCGGCGCGCTTGAGGTGGCTGCTGACCAGCATGGTGGTCAGCTCCACGGTCGTCGACTTCTCGAACCACCAGCTCGCGTAGTCGTCCGCGGCGACACGCTCCCAAGGCTCGGGGTCGTGCTCGTGGACGGCGCCGAGCATCTGGAAGGTGTCCCAGCGTTCCGCGAGCCGTTGCAACTGGGTCGTCTTGCCGGCATTGTCGGGCCCGTTGACGCTGACGAACTCAGGCACGCCCGCCACGTCACGCCTTCCGGACCGGGGTGTCGAGGACGGAGACGATCGCCTCGATGTTGGCCGCGACGAACTCGGCCAGCTCGGGCGGCATGAGGTCGAGTTCGCTGACCGATTCGGCGGTGAAGGGTACGCGGACAACGTCGTAGGCGCCGCGCTCGGGCTTGGCGAACTCGGTGCCCGTTCGCACGGACAGGTCCATCCCGGCCAGGCGGGCAGCGAAGATGTGCTGGACGCCGATGCCGTCTTCCAGGCGGTCCGTGATCAGGTGGACCAACTCGGCCTTTTCCAGGGTGCCGCCGAGCTCCTCGAAGATTTCGCGATGCAGTGCCGATTCGATGCTGTCGTCTTCCACCTCGACACCGCCGCCGACGGTCACCCAGTACGGATCCCGTCCGGGCTTGGTGCGCTTGATGAGCACCAGCTCGTCTCCGTCGAGCAGAACAGCACGGGCGTTGCGCTTGACGATCTCGGGCATGCGGAGAACTCCTCGACGGAGATGGGTCTTTCGGGACCGGCCGGTGCCGACCGCGGGTACAGCATGCTGCACACCGGTGACCGGAAGTGACGTACGGATGCCGCACAAACGCCGTACCGCTGCCGAACACGACTCGTTACGCTGGGTATTTCGCGGTGCGGGAGGGGACTGAACGGTCATGGTCACGGTGCAGACGTGGACCGGACGGGAGGCCCGGCTGCTTCGTGCGGCCATGCGGATGAGCATCCGGGACTTCGCCGCGCACTTGGGCGTCAGTGATCGCGTCATCTCCAAGTGGGAGGCGGGAGGGGAGAACTACACCCCGCGTCCCGACTCGCAAGCTGTTCTCGACACCGCTCTGGCGCGGTCCTCGGGCGAGATCAGGGCGCGCTTCGCCGGGGCGCAGGGCCAGCCGACGGTCGCCGCGCCTAATACGGCGGAGATACGGGTCAATTCCCACAAGCTCGTACCCGTCTTCGTTGGTACGGAGCAGGCGCAGCACCTTCGGGCCGGAATGAACACAGGCTCGAAAGACAGCTGGCTCGAGTCGTCGTGGGCACGCGCCGACCACCCGGATGAGGGCACCGTCTGCACTCTCCACGCCTTCGCCTGCGGCGTGGTCGTCTTCCACCTCGTTCAGCAACAGATACCGCAGTCGCTGACCGAGCTGGCTCTATGGCGGTACCGCTCGTACGCCTCCGACCTGCCGTGGGCCGGATCTCTGATGCGGGAATTGCTGCACGTCGGCCCCGGTGAACAACCCGATCCCGAGTACGTCCTCTCGCTGTACTGGGTGACCTCGGGCCCGTGGAGCGCCGGACCGGAGTTCGACACAGCGTTGCGTCTGCTGTCCACACCTTCGGTACTGGTCGACCGCGGTACGCCCGGCGGACCCGCGGCGCTTCACCCGTCCGTCGAAGAATCCCTGCTGGCTTCGGGATTCGACCACCCCGACCTCGTCTCCTTCGGCATACGGGGCGTGTCCACGGGCTACGCGGGCTGGTCCGGCGTCGCCTACGCCGCTCACGCAATTGAGCGCAGCCTCACGATCGACGAACTCATCTCCTGCGAACTCACGGTCCAGGCACTGTGGTGCTTTTCCCGTCAGGTCCAACAGCTCGTGGAGGACGGCCAGGACCCCTCGACCCACGAGGACTTCGGCTGGCGATTCCTGCGGGCGGCGTCGTCCCGTCTCACCACCGCCAGAGCGCAGGAGACCGCGCAGCATGTCCTCATGAGAGAGGCCATCATGAAGACGAGCGGACTCGCGGAGCGACTGCGTGCCGCGCAGGACGCTCTCCGGGACAATATGGGCTGACGACGGGAGAACAAGGCCATGGACGTCACGGACACCGCAGTGGACATCGACCGCGCAGTCCTGATCGTTGTCGACGTGCAGAACGGCTTCACCAACCACCACAGCCGACACGTCGTTCCTGTCATCTCCGGCGTCGCTGAACGGTGGTCCGCCGCCAGCCGGCCTGTCGTCTTCACCCGCTACCGCAACTACCCCGGTAGCTCGTTCGAGCGGTTCTTCCGCTGGAGCCGGTTGCAGGACTCACCGGAGACGGACATTGTTCCGGAGCTGGCGGATCAGGCTGCGTCCGCCTATGCCGTACTCGACAAGGTCGGCTACTCCCTGTTCACCGACGAGGCCATCACCCTGCTCGCCGACGCGGGCTGGACCGATCTCGTCTTCTGTGGCATCGCGACCGAGAGCTGCGTTCTGAAGTCCGCGGCAGACGCCTTCGAGCGGGGCTACGCGCCTTGGGTCCTCACCGATGCCTCCGCCAGCGACGCGGGGCCCGCGGTCCACGACGCCGGCCTCACGGTCGCCCGCCGGCTCATCGGCCCACGCCAACTGATCACCACCGAGAACCTCTTGGCCCAACTCGCCCCAAGGCTCGAAGTCCCGGTGCTGGAATAGCCCCATGACAGCGATCGCGGACCTGGTCATCATCGGTGGAGGCCCAGCCGGCTGCGCGGCAGCGGTGATGGCCGCGAGCGTCGGCATGCGGTCGGTCCTGATCGAGCCGGATGCCCTGTGCGCCAAGCTCCGACACATCGCCGCCATCAACAACGTCGTAGGCGGCCACACCGGCGGGCCGGAACTCGCCGCAGCTATTGCGGCGGACGTCGCTCGCGCCGAGCGGTGCGAGGTGGACCTCGGGGCGCGGGTGACCGAGGTACGTGCCAACGACGACCACGTGTCCGTCACGACGGACACCGGCCGCACCGTCAGCGCCTCTTACGCGGTCGTGGCCACCGGCGTGGGCCCGGTCCCCGTCTCGGCCGCCGCCTGGCTGACGGTGGCAAGCGACTCCGACCTGCCCACCCTCTGGGGCGCGGAAGCCCCCGAGACGGCTGCCGGTTCCCTCCTCGTGCTGGGCGCAGATCGTCCCCTCGGCACGTTCCTCCGTGCCCACCCGGCTCTCGACACGACGGTCCTGGTCGCGTATCCACCGGGGGACGACTACAAGGTCGACGAAGTACGCGAGGACGCCCGCGTCACCCTGCTCCCGGTCACCCGCCTGTCGGTGCAGGTAGGTGGTGCTTCGGCGTTCACCGCTGAGTGGCTCGGCCGAGACGGCCGCCGCGATGCGGGGACTGCTGACGCCGCCTACCTCAACCTGGGGAGCGCCCCCAGACCACCGCAAGGCGCCCTGGTGCCCGACAGCACCGGCTACTGCCCGCCGGACCGCCAGCACCCGCGCATCCTCACCGCCGGTGACCTGCGCTCCTCCCGCTACCAGCGCATCATGGCCGCTACCGGCTCCGGAAGCGAGGCCGCCCTGGGGGCGTACTACGCCCTGCGGGGTGTGGGGTCTGCGTAACGTGCGGCATCCGAACGAGAAGCGCTGGAACCCCCCTTTGTCACGAGCCGTCAGGGTCGTCCCGTGACCTCAGAGAGGCGCGCTGTCGTCGTTGGAGCCGGTGTGGCCGGACTGACCACGGCGGTGCTGCTTGCCGAGAGCGGCCGGCGAATTCAGGTGGTCTGCGATCGGCTTCCCGGGACCACATCACTTGCTGCAGGGGCGATGTGGGGACCGTACCTGGTAGAGCCGAAGGACCAGGTCGATCACTGGAGCCAAAGGTCGCTGGAAATCTTCGGGACATTGAGCGAGAACCCGGCCACAGGGGTGCGGTTCACCAGTGGCATCGAAGCCTCCCGCACAGCCGAAACCGCGCCGGACTGGGCTACAACGCTGCCTGGCTTCCGTCCGTGCCAGGCAGCCGAACTCCCCAGTGGATTCACCGCCGGCTACCGGTTCACGGTGCCCCTCATCGATATGCCGGTCTACCTTGCCTACCTCCAGCAGCGCCTCCGCAGGGCCGGAGGAACCGTTGAGCAGCGAACCCTCGGCTCCCTCGCCGAAGCCGGTCCGTCCTCGGCGATCATCAACTGCACGGGCCTCGGCTCCCGCGCTCTCGTACCGGACCCTGACCTGCGTCCGATCCGCGGACAGCACGTCGTCGTCTCGAACCCCGGCTTGACCGAGTTCTTCTCCGAGGACACCGGCACGTCGCCGGACCTCCTGTGCATCTATCCGCACGGCGACACCGTCGTACTCGGCGGCACGGCGATCGACGGTGAGGGCGGCTTGGGACCGGACGAGGAGGCAGCGTCGGCCATCCTGCGTAGGTGCGCTCAGGTGGAGCCGCGGTTGGCCGAGGCGCGGGTTCTCGGCGGCCGTGTCGGAGCCAGGCCCACCCGGGGCAAGGTGCGAGTCGAAGCTGATCGTCTGGCGGATGGGACGTTGGTGGTGCACAACTACGGCCACGGCGGCGCGGGCGTCACGCTGTCCTGGGGGTGCGCTGAGAACGTTCTGACCCTGCTCGGCGAGAGGTGACGAGAGGCTGCGGGCCGCTGCGGGGGTGCGGTGAACGGAGGTGCGTCCCTTCGCCGTTACGGTGCATGGGGCGCGCCCCGTGCTCTGCCGTCGACCAGGGAGTCGCCTATGAACGAGCTGGACGAGCGACCGAAACCGTTCCTGTACGCCGTGGTGTGCGCGGCAGGCGTCGCGGGGGACGTGGGCAAACTGATCACCATGGCGCAGGACCGTGGGTGGGGCGTTGGCGTAGTTGCCACCCCGCAGGGGCTTCATTTCATCGATGGCGCGGCCGTCGAGGCACAGACGGGCTACCCGATCAGGTCTGCGTGGCGCTCGCCCGGGGACCCGCGTCCGCTTCCGCCTGCGGATGCGATCGCCGTTGCGCCGGCGACGTTCAACACGATCAACAAGTGGGCTGCCGGGGTCTCCGACACGCTGGCGTTGGGCATTCTCTGCGAGGCGTACGGACTTGGCATTCCGACGGCTGTGCTGCCGTATGTGAACTCGGCCACGGCCGCCCACCCCGCTTACCAGGAGAGCCTGGACCGGCTGCGGGGGATGGGCGTCATGGTCAGTTCCTACGAGCCGCATCCGCCGAAGGCGGGCGGGGGCGCTGATCGGTTCCGCTGGGAGGAAGCGCTGGAACTGCTCGGCCCAGCTGTGGACGCGCGGCGGTGAGTACCCTTTCCGGGCGAGCGAGCGTTCTCCTCGTTTCGGAGTGTGAGGGTCAGCGGTCGCTCGCCGAGCAGACGGAGATCGCGCAGGTCCGAATCGATTCCTCACTGCATGCGCTGCACGTCAAGCCGTATCCGTACTACGACGTCCGACGCCACGACCGCGGACGTCGTCGACTGCCTGCGCTCCGCTGCCGTACGCCGATACGCCTGGCGATCTGCTTCCGGCCCTGCCCGGCCCGGTGGCTTCGGGCTGCGCAGAACACCCCGAGCCACCAGCGCCCGGTCAGGGTCAGGGTCAGGGCGTCAAGCGGTGCAGGTCACGCGGGAACAAGGTGGTGCGGCGGATGTTGTCGGCGCCGGTCAGGCGGGCCGTCCAGCGCTCCAGGCCGAGGGCGAAGCCGCCGTGCGGGGGCATCCCGTGCGCGAAGGCGGACAGGTAGCTCTCGTACGGCTCCGCGGACTCACCGCGCGCGGCCAATGCGGCCACATAGTCCTCGTACCGGTGCAGCCGCTGCCCGCCGGTGACCAGTTCCAGGCCGCGGAAGAGCAAGTCGAAGCTGTTGGAGTACGCGGGCCGCTCCGGGTCCGGATGGGTGTAGAAGGGGCGCTTGGCCATCGGGTAGCCGGTCACGAACAGCAGTTCGCTGCCGTGTTCGCGCAGCGCCCATTCGCTGAGGAAACGTTCGTGTGCCGGTGCGAGGTCGGGCTCGTCCACGCCGAGCATCTTCATCGCGTCGGCGAAGTGGATCTGCGGGATCTCCGCGGGCACCTCAGGCAGCGTCAACTCCAGCCGCTCCACGGCCTCGGCGGACCGCTCCTCGATGCCCTCGACCATGCCGGCAACGGCTTCCCGCACCACGGCCATCACATCGCGGTGGTCGGTGATGAACCCCAGCTCGGCGTCGAGGCTGGTGTATTGGGCCAGGTGGCGGGCGGTGTCGTGCGGCTCGGCGCGGAAGACCGGGCCGGTCTCGTAGACCCGCTCGAAAACCCCGACCATGGCTTGCTTGAAGAACTGCGGGGACTGCGCGAGATAAGCGGGGCGGCCGAACCAGTCCAGAGCGAAGACGCTCGCACCGGACTCCGTTGCCGAGGAGACGACCTTCGGCGTGTGGATCTCGGTGAAGGACAGTGCGTCCAGTGCGGCCCGGAATCCCGCCACCGAGGCGGCGGAGAGCTGGAACGGCGCCTTGAGGTGCGGATGGCGCAGGGCTACGGGTGCGTGGTCGAGGATGGTGGGCAGTCCTGCAGACACCGCGGGGCGGTACAGGTCGAACGGCGGGGCCTGGGCGAGCGAGGACAGCGGCTCGATCTGCGGCGAGGTCAGCTCGACCCCGCCGGGCGCCTGCGCGTTGGCGGTGACCGTGCCGCGTACCCGCAGCACGGTCTCTTCGGGGACGTCACCACCGGGCGTGGTCAGGACGACCTGGGTCAGCCCGGAGCGGTCCCGCAGGACCAGGAAGGTGACGGATTTCAGTTCGCGGCGGCGGTGCAGCCAGCCGGAGACGTCGACGGTTTCGCCTACGTGCGCGGGCAGCTCGGCCGCCAGGACGCGGTTCGTCGTGTGGATCATCGCGGCCCTCCATGGGGCGTCGTGGTGATCCCTTCTGGGTGCGGGCGAGAAGGGCAACTCGCGGTGCCACCGCACCTTCGCCGCCACGCGCAGCGTGACGGCCTCGTTCCTGCCCGGTGACGGGGGCAAACCGGCGGGGCATGGGGCCTTCGGCCGTTCCTCCCCGCGCTCGGGAGTGTCTTCGCCCCAGGTCGCGAGGCTGCCTTCTCAGCTACCGGCAGCTCTCTCGGCTCGCGTGGGCCCGTGGTTACTCGTCTCCGTCTACGCGTTACGGCCGAGAATACGGGGACTACTGCGTGTCAGCAACGAGATACCCTGCGGGTCGCCGGTTGGAGGGATCAGGCCGGCCGACGGACCTGCTGCAGCCGGGCCGCCGCAACCTCGACACTCAGCCCAGAAAGGGGTCCGCCTGGCCGGTCGCCCTTCATCGCCGGACACGCTCAGCAGCTACGAGTCGAGCGGCGTACGGGCTGATGGGATGACGTCTACGACGAAGGCCTGAAGCCAGACCGGCGTTCGTCCTCCAGGCCGCCGAGACGGACGCCGCCTTCGACCAGGGCCATGGGTCTACCGCCGCTCGGTTGCCGTCCGTGGTACTGGACGACGGCTCGTATGGCCGGGTGCCGTTCGTCATCTCCGGCTGCCTTCGTAGCCCACGCTGGCCCGAGGCCCATGCCTGCGCGCCGATCAGATCTGCTCGCCGGGGATATCCAGGTACTCCGTGCGGAGGATGTCCAGAATCGGGTGGTCGCCGGCGAGTTCGGTGTTGTCGATGCGGGCGATGGCTCGGACGCCGATGGCGGCGTTGGTGGCGAAGGCCGCTTGCATCGTGCTCAGGCCGGACAGGGTGACGGGAATGTCGATGTGCTGGTAGGCGTCCTGTAGGAGCAGCATGGTGATGCCTGGGAGTGATGCGGCGGTCGGCCAGATGATGCGGTTGCCGTCGTAGAAGCCGATGTTCCATGTGACGCCTTCGCTGATGACGCCGTCCTCGTCCACGAAGAGGGCATCGTCGAAGCCGTAGAGCTGGGCGGTCCTTCGGTGGTGGAGGGAGGCGAAGAGTCCCACGCTCTTCACGTGGGGTACTTCGCGTCGGTAGACCGTCGACTGGACTGACAATGGCGGCAGTGGCAAGACCCCAGCCGATCGTTGGGTCACAAGGATGCGCGGATTGTCGGCACGGCTGGGATGGCCGAGATCGGTCTCGGGGTCGAAGACAGTGACCCGAATGGTCGCTGCCCCGACCCTCGGCGCGACGCGGCGAACGAGGCTCCGAATGTGCTCCTGGTCCAGGTCGACCCCGAATAGGATTCGGCTGTCCCTGGTGAGCCGCTCCAAGTGCAGTGCCAGGCCCCGAACGCGTCCGTCGTCCACCCGCAGGCTCGTGAACGAACCGTAGTTGGTCAGGGCGAGAGCCTGTAGTTCGTCCACGGTGACGGGACGTCCGTCGAGTTCGGCCATGGGCGAAGCATGACAGCCAGGTTGGCGGCCGGCGTCCCCGCGGAAGCCGTCTGATTTCGTGTTCACTGGTACGTCACGGCTGCCGCGGCGACCGCATTCCCAGGAGGCAACCGTCGTCAAGTGGGATGCGGGCGAGTAGCCGGGCAGGGCGGGTTTCGCCTGCTGAGGCAGGATGAGGCCTTCGACCACTGCGGGAGGGCCGGGGATGGGTTACGAGTTGCAGGCGGTGATCGCGGAGGAGGGGCTGCTGCGTGCTGCCGTACGGGACCTTCCCGGCGCCGGGGTGGCGTCTCTTGGCCAGGGCCTGTCGCTGATGGTGATAACGGACCAGCTGTTCGACGCCGTCACGGACGGCGGCTCCGTCGGGGCTTTGGGGTTTTGGCGACTGCCGGGAGGCTTCGAGTTGACGCTCGCGGAGTGGTCGACCGCGGGGCCGGTCGCCTACGTGGAAGCGGAGTTTTTCGGCGGTGATGGTGAGCAGCGAGCCGCAGTGTGGGCTGATGGGGCCGCTGCACACGCCGCCGGGTCAGCCCTTCCCCTCCGCCGGCAGCCCGATTTCACAGGCGCTTCGACGGTTGGGCGCCGTGCGGCGCGCGGACGGGGACGAGTTCTTGGCCGTGGGCCTGGACCGCCATCGATTCAGCGAAGACTGGATTGATGGCGCTGACCGTCAGGGCCCGCGCTGAGACGTCGACGGTTGTGGGGAGAGTCGGCACCTATGTGATGGCGGTGGCCGTCGAGATGGTGGGGTCGGCGCTCGCACCGCGAGCAACTCGGTCCTCGTCGCAGTCGCGCTTCCGTCGCGGACGATGTTGAAGTGTCCGTCCGGCAGGTTAGCGTGGTCCGGTGACTCAGCTCGTCTTCGATGCCCAGAGCTTCGTGAACTTCCGGAACTACAAGTTCACGGGACACGGTCATCGATGGGCCGACGTGAAGTCCTTCCGGATCACCTCGGGAGACAAGGACGATGAGCTGCTGGCGCTGCTGGTCGCCGACGAGCAGTTCCGCGATGACTACGCGGGGGGCGGCACTGACGCGTCCGGGCAGCGCCATGGGCCGTACGGGCTGCGTCACATCACCGCAGACGCCTACCAGGAGGTGGGCAGCGCCGACGTCGTAGGCACGATCCGTCGCTGGGCCGACCAGCATGGTGCGCTTCCCGAAGCCCTCGAAGCGGTGATGGCCGCGGAAGTGTACGCGGTGCTCGCGGCGGCCACCAGGTGCTTCGTCCTGCCGGATCTGGGCAGGACCGCGTTTCACGATTGGGGCGGGGTGCACACCGAGTTCCATGAATACGTCGTGATCGACCGCGAGCGGGCGTCCTTGGCGTTGATCGTCGCGGCAGACGACTGACGGCGGGCTTCCATCGATCCGAGACGGTCTGGAATCGATCACAGGTTTGCCGCCGGAGCGGTGCTGTGGCTCTGCTCGGGATAGCACGCGAGCCCAGCTTGCGGGCACGCTCGGGGGACAGGCGCAGGTTGGCGCCAGCCGCGAAAGGCGAGGTCACGCTCTTGCGCCGGCCAATGGGCTGGGGTGGTGGCCGTTGGGGGCGGCGCGGGCCTGGGCTCGTCAGCGTGTGGCGGTACGGGTGCGCTCGGTCAGGGTGTCCTGCGAGGTGACGTCCGGGCCCGCGCAGGTGCGGCGGATGCCCTCGTGCGGGGCCGGGCGCGCACAGACGGTGTACTCGTACCGGCGAGGCAGAGCGGTGACCGGCTCCGGCGCCGGAGGGAGCTTGCGGGTCAGGCGGTCGCGGGGAAGGCCGACGCGCTGTGGACCCGTTCGGGCAGGCCGCCAGCGGAGCAGAGGAGAGGTCGCGGGTGCCGAGGGCGCGTTCCAGCCAGGGCCCCACGGTAGGGGAAACTTCAGCCTGTGTACCGGCCGTCTTACGCGACGCACGCGCGGAGAGTACAACCATCGGTGACTAGCAGTTTCCAACCGTGAGGATCTCCGCGAGGAAGGCGAGCCGTGCTCTCCGCAGACTTATGGTCCGAGATCCTGGCCCAGGGCTCGGAACGACGTTTCCGCGCGGGCAGCGTGATGCTGCGCCAGGGGGATACGGGGACTCATCTGCTCGCCCTCACTGGGGGTCTCGCGAAGGTCGTAAGCCGAGATCGGGACGGAACCGCGACCCTGCTCGCCTTCCGCGGGCCGGGAGATCTGCTCGGCGAGGTGGCGGTCTTCGACGGTGGCACACGCATTGCCGATGTGATCGCACTCAGCCCGTGTTCCGCGGTCATCCTTGAGGCCGCCAGATTCAGGGCTTTCGTCGAACAGCGGCGTCTGGTGATGGACCTGATGCGACAGGCGATGGCCAGGCTGCGTGAATCGGACCTTTTGAGGTCGGAGTTACTCACTCTGCCGTTGGTCGTACGCCTTGCGCGCACCCTCGTGAGACTTGTCGACCTGGCCGATCCCAACGGCGGGACGCACTCCGCCGCGGTACCCCTGTCTATGGCAACGGCCCCGTTGCGTCTGACTGGTCTGACGCAGGAGGAGCTGGCCCAATCGATCGGGGTGACTCGCAACGCGGTGAGCAGCGGGCTGAGGCAGTTACGGGTGTCGGGGGCGGTGGAGACCGCCCGCAGAGAGATCATGATCAAGGATCTGGAAACACTTCTGCTCTGGGCCAAGGGGGGCTGAGCGCTACGCGCCGGAGTGAGTGACGCACGCGGCTATGTGACTGCCGTTACGTGCCGGGCGCCCAGCGGTGTGCACAGCGGACCTCGGAGGAAGCGAATGCTGGAAATCGGTGGCCGTACGGCCGTACCGATCCCAGCCCGTTGCCCCTCCAAGGAGAAGATCCATGTCTACAAGCGTTCCCGTTCCCGGCGCGGAGAGCCAGCCGCTGCCTCCTTATCGCGCTCTGCTGGCAGTTGACGCCAAGGACTTCACCGGCTTGCCGGCTGTCCAGCACGGCGCGGTCAGCGAGCTGATCCCCCAGCTTGTCGACCATGCGTTGGAGAAGGCCGGCCTCGCCGTGCTGAGGGACGCCAAGAGGTTTCCGGCAAGTACCGGGGACGGCATCGTCTTCGGCTTCGACCCAGCACACCTCCCCTTTGTCCTCTGGCCGTTCCTCGCAGTCCTGGACGAGGAACTCGGCCGGTACAACATGACGTCGGTCGGGCCGCGCATTCGGCTTCGGGCCAGCGTTCACGTTGGCCCGCTGCCCGACTCGGGCGCCGTCGGCGATGGCAACGGCACTGCCCGCAATGACACCCATCGGCTGCTTGACTCGCGCCCGGTCAAAGCGATGCTCAGCGCCGCAAGCGAGCGGACCACCCACCTGGTCGCGATCATTTCCGACCGGGCCTACCAGGATGCTGTCGTCGGCGGCTACACGCGGCTGCTTCCGGACTACTGCACCGAAGTACCCGCGACCGTCGAAGGAAAGAGCTTCGCCCAACGGGCTTGGCTGTACGTGCCGTCGCCGTCGGGGAACCTGCTGAGTGCCGGGCTGCCGGAGAAGGAGCCGGTGCCTGGCGGGGAGCTGGAGCCGCCCACTGCCGCAGCGCCGTCCGGAGCCCGCTACCAGGGCAACTCCCAGCAGGTCGGGGAGGGCGCCGCCGTCATGGGTGACGTCCGAGGGGATTTCTCCTACACCGGCCGATCCACCACCGCAAATCGCGCCGCTAATCAGCACTGGGGCAGCGGCGACAACGTCTCCGGCTCCAAGCACGTCGGCGGCACGCACGAGGATGGCCGGTGAACACCGCGGCCGAAGAACCGAGCGACACCGCGGATCGCTCCGACGAGGGCTCGGCCCGGGAACCAGGGCGCGCGGATGATTCCGGCGAAGCGGGACGCTCCGCGCGAGGCGCCACATACGAAGGGAATCGCCAACGGGTTTCCGGCGGTGGGGCCGGATTCATGGGGACGGCCAGGGACGTCCACTTCCACATGTTGCCGGATGAGGCAGACAACGAGGTTGTCGATCCGCGATTCCGCGAGGGTCCCTACCCAGCTGAGGAAGTGGAGAAGCGGCTACGCGGCTTCGTCGAGCCGCCCTCGCATGCCGCCTGTCGTCGGGTGCTGGGCCGCCGTGTGCTGCTGCTGCGGGGAGGTGGAGGAACCGGTACGGGCACGGCAGCCTTCGCGCTGCTCCGTGAGCGGTTCGGCGCAGGCGGCCTCATCGGCCTCGATCCGGGCCTGGACCTGACGAGATGGTCGCCGTCCGCCCCCCGCGGCTACCTCCTGCAAGGGCTGTCGTCCGATGCCGCAGCTGCCCTCAGCGAGACCGCGTTGCTCGCTCTGACAGAACTGCTGGGACAAACCGGCGGCGCCTTGGTCGTCGTCGTGGGCAACGGGCAGGCACTGCCGGGTGACACGGCGACGTGGCAGGTGCCTCACGTCCCGCCGACGGCATACGACGTGGCGAAGGGGCATCTGTTGTCGATGGCGCAGGAGGGGAGACTGCCAGGACACATGCTCTCCATGGCCCTGACGCACCTCGATGAGCCCCGTTTCGCCGACTACGTCGGACCCGTGCAGTTGCCGGTGGCGGGAGTGGACGTCGCGGAAGAGCTGCGCGAGGTGGCGATCGGCGAACGATCAGTGGCAGACGCGGTCGAGAACCTCCGAACCGGAGGAGACAAGGCCGTGCAGGAAACGCTGACCAGGCTACGCGCCAGCGCCGAGGGACTGGCGTTCGTGGCGGCTGTCGCACTGTTGGAGCACCAGGACCGCACGGTCATCAGGCAGTACGCCAACGGACTCCGTGATCACATCACCGAGCGGGCCGTTCAGCGAGGGGCGGTGCCGCCACCGGTGCCCGACACCTCACCGCAGTGGGACCTCCTGGGCTGCAGTTTCGAGGACCGCTTGACCGAGATACGGGCGAAACTGCTGTCGCGGCGCGTGGTCCGGACCAACAGCACCCGCTATTGGTCACAGCCGGTCGTCTTCCAAGGCAGGCACCAGGCGGAGTTCCTGCTGCGCCGTCTGTGGTGGGACTACGACGGGATGTCCGAGGGCATCTGGTCGGCTCTCCGAGACATGCCTTACCAGCTGGGAATCGATCTCGCGGCGGGCCGGGCCATCGGGGTCGTTCTCTGCCACGCCACCGGCCCGAAATGGCTCCAGCCGCTGTACGAATTCGCTTCTTCGGATGACCGCTGGCGGCGCAGGCTGGCGGCCTACGCGCTGGGAGAGGTGGCGCAGAATCCGGACCTGTCCGGCGCAGTGCGCGCACAGCTCAGGGATTGGAGCCGCCTCCGCGACGTCAACATGCGCTGCACCGTGGCAGAGACCTGCGCGGGCAGCTTCGGGCTCAGCCGTCCGAACGCTGCTCTGGATCTGCTCCACGCGATTCTGCAGGGAAGCGACGAGGAACTGAAGCCGAGACTCCGCAGTGCCGTCACTTTCGCACTGAACGTCCTGCTCACGGAGGAGTCGAATCGCCCGGCGGTACTCGGTCGCCTGACTGAGTGGCTCACCGAACCCGTCGGCTCGCTCCGCCGCGTGTACGCGGTCCACGCCATCACAGCGCTCAGCCCCACCGCTTCTGCCGGACCGTTCCGCCCGACCGCTCTGAGACTTCACCTGGCGGAACTGATTGCCGCTCAGGAAGAAGGCCTCCTACCGCTGGTCACTGCCGCACTGGAGAATCCCGCCTCCCATCCGGCCATGGCGGAGGCGCTGACCGTGGTCGGTTCGTCCCCCGACAGCCGGCAGCGCGTCTGCTTGGCCGAGCTGCTGGCCGCCCTCTCCGACGCATCGAACGGCCGTCGTGGGGTTGTCACCTTCCTGCTCTCCCGCTATCGCGCCCGCACCGCCGCCGCCATCTCCGAAGGGACACGCCCGTGAACAAGCCGCTGGTCGAGCCGCTGACTTCTTCGCCCCTGTGGTGCCTGCTGACCTTTCGCAGGGGCCGGAGCGCTCTCGGCGGCCGGGCCCTGGTCTTTCTCCACCCGGACGACGCGGACCGAGTGGAGTACCCGAATCGGCGCGCATCCCGTACCTACCCAAGGCCGTCGCTACTCCACGCCTGGCAGACGACCCCGACCGACGCCCGCTGGGTCTCGCTCACCGAATACGAGTGCCAGGTGCAGGCGCCGAACCGCGGGCGCGACAGGGATGGCCGGGCGCCATCGGGCGCGACGTCTCCGCACACCGTGATCTGGTGGGTGATCGACCCCGTGATCGTCGCCCGGCAAGCGCTGACCGAAGAAGAAGTCGCCGGGCGCGTCGCCGCTGATGCCGCTTCTCGGGGACTGGGACCAAGGCACCCCGAGGCATCTCGCCCTCCCTTCGAGGTCGGCCCGCCCGATCCCTACCGCGTCGCCTATGAGCTGCAGGGATACGGGATCGCGTACCGGCTGCTCCCCCGGTCACCTGGCGATACGAGTCCTCCAGCCGGGCCCGTCCTTCCGGCGGTATGGGGCGCGGAGCATCACGAGGCCTATCGGTTCTACCGGGACGTGGTCGCGGGCGGTCCGCACGGCTTGGCTGCGCTCTGGCTGCTTTACCACCCCGAGCAGGCAAAGGATGTCCTTGAGTGGACCATTACGCATCGGAGCGCGCTGTCTCAGCCGGACAGTTGGGAGCAGTCCCTGGCCTCCGTGCTGCAGAGCCTTACCGGCGCCGACCGTGCTTTCCTCGGTGTCAAACTCGCCGAGGTCCTGAGCGACGCGGGCGTGCCACAGGGCGAGGAAACGCTGAATCGGGTGCGCGAAGTGAGTGACGCGGGCACCGAGGGTGCGCCTGGGGGACCCTGGTGAGCCCGCGCCCGGAGGCTGATGCGGTAGGTCGCCCCAACCGGCTCCGAGCCAGAAGGTCCCCATCGCCTCCCGGCACCACGGCCCTGCTGCGCGAGCTGATCGCCCACAACCACCTGGAGATCGGCCGGGCCGACGGGAAGGCCGCGATCCTGATCGCCACCGACGGCTCACTGCTCAGCCTGCTCATCGTCCGCCGGCCGGCCACCTCACCGTGGGCGCAGTTGTTCTGGTGGAGCGCCGTGTTCAGCACCGCGGCAGCCCTCGGGGCGCTCCTTCTGGTCCTCATTCCGCGCCGAGATACCCCGCTGCACCAGGGCATACGCCTGCTCACCTACTTCGAGGACGTGGTGCGGGCACAGCACCAGGCCCGCCTGCCAGCGGCTATCGAGGACACCAGTAGAGCACCGGAATCGAGGCTCCTCCGAGCTCTCGAAGAGACCAGCAGGATTGCGCACGTCAAGAACCGCTACGTCCGTCGCTCCATTTTGCTGCTGCTCCCCTCCCTCCTCGCCACACTCGTGTCTCTGGCACCCAAGGGCTGACCAAGGCGCCACACCCGCGGCTCCACGGCTGGAAGCCGGATTTCGAGGTTGGCTCCCAAATGGCTCCCAAGGGGCCTCCGGGAACGCATCAGGGCCCTGATCCTCGGAAGGATCAGGGCCCTGACCTGCTGCTTTGGAGTCGGGGTGGCGGGATTTGAACCCACGGCCTCTTCGTCCCGAACGAAGCGCGCTACCAAGCTGCGCCACACCCCGGTGCAACGGGGTTTACTTTAGCGGACCCGGGGCCGGAGGCGAAATCCGGATTCGGCGGGGGTCAGGAGGAGGCGGGGGTCAGGAGGAGGCGGGGGTCAGGGTCAGGAGGGTGGCTTCGGGGGGGCACGCGAAGCGGAGGGGGGTGTAGCGGTTGGTGCCGCAGCCGGCGGAGACGTGGAGGTAGGCGGTCGAGCCGGTGGCGGTGTGGGTGGAGAGGCCCTTGACGCGGTCGGTGTCGAGGTCGCAGTTGGTGACCAGGGCGCCGTAGAAGGGGATGCAGAGCTGGCCGCCGTGGGTGTGGCCGGCCAGGATCAGGGGGTAGCGGTCGGCCGTGAAGGCGTCGAGGACGCGCAGGTAGGGGGCGTGGACCAGGGCGATGGTGAAATCGGTGTCCGGGTCGGGGCCGCCGGCCACCGCCGCGTAGCGGTCGCGCTTGATGTGCGGGTCGTCCAGGCCGGTCAGGCCCAGGACCGGGCCGTGGTCGAGCTTGATGCGGCCGCGGGTGTTGCTCAGGCCGACCCAGCCGGCCGCGTCGAACGCGTCGCGCAGGTCGCCCCAGGGGTTGCGGATGACGCCGTGGGCGCCGCCGCTCTTGCCGTTCAGGCCGTGCTGGCCGCGGGCCTTCTCGACCAGGTAGCGGCCGGGGTTGCGGAATTTGGGGCCGTAGTAGTCGTTCGACCCGAAGACGTACGTGCCGGGGAAGCTCAGCAGCGGGCCCAGGGCGTCCAGGACCTCGGGGACCGCGGTGGGGTCGGACAGGTTGTCGCCGGTGTTGACCACCAGGTCGGGGCGCAGGCCCGCCAGCGACTGGAGCCAGCGGCGCTTCTTGTGCTGGCCGGACACCATGTGGATGTCGGACAGCTGGAGGATGCGGATCGGCCGCATCCCGGGGGGCAGCACCGGGACGTCCACCCGGCGCAGCCGGTAGGACCTCGCCTCAAAACCGGCCGCGTATGCCACGCAGGCCGCGCCTGCCGCCGTCACACCGAGAGGAAGTCCGTATCGCGCGCGCATACGCCCATCGTGTCAGAGTCCGGGACGCGGCCGGTACGGGCGCCGGGGCCCACCGTGGGCCACGGTTTGATGCGCGGGCTTAATACGGGGCGTGCGCCTCGCCGTGGTGCGAAAATCGGGGCATGACCACGACGCTCAAGCAGCGACTCAAGGACGACCTGACCACGGCGATCAAGGGCCGTGACGAACTGCGCTCCGCCACGCTCCGGCTCACGCTGACCGCCATCACCAAGGAGGAGGTCGCAGGCACCACGGCCCGGCAGCTCTCCGACGACGAGGTGCTGACCGTGATCACCCGGGAGGCGAAGAAGCGGCGCGAGGCGGCCGAGGCGTTCGAGCAGGGCGGCCGCGCCGAGTCCGCGGAGCGTGAGCGGGCCGAGGGCGAGGTCCTCGCCGGGTACCTGCCGCAGCAGCTCACCGACGAGGAGATCGCCGCGATCGTGCGGGAGGCGATCGGCGAGTCGGGCGCGACCGGGCCCAAGGGTATGGGCGCCGTCATGAAGCTGGTCAATCCGAAGGTCGCCAAGCGGGCGGAGGGCGGCCGGGTCGCCGCCGAGGTCAAGCGGCAGCTCGCCGGCTGACGCACACCCGCACGCGTAAGGGGCGCCCCTCAGGGAGGGGCGCCCCTTACCGGCTCACCGTCGGACCGTGCGGGTCACGGGCCGCCGTTGCCGCCGTTGCCTCCGCCGGAGCGGCCGTTGCCGCCTCCCGTGATCCCGGGCGGGATCGTGAAGCTCGGGAAGGGGTTGGGCGGGCCGCCGGTGCCGCCGTTGCCCTTGCCGTCGTTCGCGGGCGGGGTCGGGTTGTTCGGGTTGTTCGGGTCGCTCTTCGGGGGCGAGTCGGGCAGCGGCACCGTGATGAAGGACTCTGGCTCGGTGCCCTTGAGGGCGCCGGACATCGCGTCCTTCCAGATCGGCGCGGGGCCGGTGGCTCCCTCGACCTTGTCGTAGGTCTTCGGGCCGATCTTGATCGGCAGGCCGCCGTTGATCGTGCTGATGTCCTTGCTGTCCATGGACAGGCGCGTGCCCTTGCGCCCCTTGCCGAAGGGGTCGCCCAGCCAGACCGCGGAGGCCAGCTGCGGGGTGTAGCCGGCGAACCAGGCGTCCTTGCGGTCGTCGGTCGTACCCGTCTTGCCCGCCGTGTCGCGGCCCTGCAGGTTGGCCGCGGTGCCGGTGCCGTCGTCGACGACGCCCTTGAGCATGCTGTTGAGCGTGTCGGCGGTGTTCGTCGACATGGCCCGGCTGCACAGGCTCTTCGGCACGGTCATCTGCTTGCCGTTCGGTCCTGTGGCCGACTCGATGGCGACCGGCGTGCAGTAGACGCCGCGGTTGGCGAAGGCCGCGTAGGCCGCCGCGACGGTGAGCGGCGAGACCTCGTTGACGCCCAGGGTGAGCGAGGCGCTCTGGATGAGGGGATTGCCGTCGGCGCGGTTGAAGCCGAGCTTGGAGGCCATGTTCACTATCGGGCAGAGGCCGACGTCGGCCTCAAGCGCCACGAAGTACGTGTTGATCGAGTGTTTCAGGGCGTCGGGCATGGCATAGGGGCCGACTTCCGACGGCATCTCGTTCTGCGTGCCGACGTTCTTGTAGTGCAGCGTCTGGCCGGCGCAGTTCTTGACATCGGGGTAGGTGTCCATCTTGTACGGCGACGGGTAGGCCTGGTCCGCCTTGAAGCCCGATTCGAGAGCCGCGGCCGCCGTGATCGGCTTGAAGGTCGAGCCGTTCTGGAAGCCGATGCTGTTGCCCATGGTCTTGTCGACCGACAGGTTGATCTGCGTCTGGTTCTTGCCGAAGCCGTAGGGCTTGCTCTGGCCCATGGCGACGATCTTGCCGGTGCCCGGCTGGACCATGGTGTCGGCGGCGACGAAGTTGTCGCTCTTGTAGACGTGCTTGCCCAGGCCCTTGAGCAGCGCGGTCTGCGCCTTCGGGTCGAGGGTGGTCCTGATCGTCAGACCGCCGATGTCCCACGTCTTCTGCCGGTCGGTCTTGGTCTTGCCGAACGTGGCGTTCTGCAGGAACGTCTCGCGCACGTAGTCACAGAAGAAGCCGGCGCCGTTGACGGCGGTGATGCAGCCGTTCTTCGGGGAGCTGACCTTCAGGCCGAGCGGGGCCTTCTGCGCGGCGGCGGACTGGGCCGGGGTGATGTCCTTGAGCTGGGCCATCCGCGCCAGCACCGTGTTGCGCCGGTTGAGAGCCGTCTGCTCGTTGCTGATCGGGTCGTAGCGGCTCGGCGACTGGACCATGCCGGCCAGCAGTGCGGCCTGGGTCAGGGTGAGCTTCTTCGCGGAGGTGCTGAAGTAGCGCTGGGCGGCGGCCTCGATGCCGTAGGCCTGCTCGCCGAAGAAGGTGATGTTGAGGTAGTTCTCCAGGATCTTCTTCTTGCCGAGCTCCTTCTCGACCTGGATCGCGTACTTCATCTCCTTGATCTTGCGGCCGATGGTCTGCTGGGTGGCCTGCGCGACCTTGGTGGGGTCGTCGCCCGCCTCCTCGATGAAGACGTTCTTCACGTACTGCTGGGTCAGCGTCGAGGCGCCCTGGGTGCCGCCGGCGGAGGCGTTGTTGCTCAGCGCGCGCAGGATGCCCTTGACGTCGAGGGCGCCGTGTTCGTAGTAGCGCGAGTCCTCGATGTCGACGATGGCCTGGAGCATGTTCGGGCTCATGGCGCTGATCGGGACGACCGTGCGGTCGCGCGAGTAGACGGTGGCGATCAGGCCGCCCTTGGAGTCCAGGATCTTGGACGCCTGGCTGAGGGGCGGGGCCTTCAGCTCTCCCGGCAGGTCGGCGAAGCCGGCCGCCGTGCCCTTCGCGGACAGGCCGAGCGCACCGGCGGCCGGCAGGGCTATTCCCGCCAGGACCGCGCCGGCCAGAACACTGACGCCGAGGAACTTGGCGGCCTGCTGGGCCGTCGTGAGCCCCCCGCCCGAACGCTTGTGAGCCATGAGGGCAGCCTACGTGGCGATTCCCCGGACGTACGCCCAGGTGTTCGCCTAGTCTGTAACAGACAGGATGCGAACGTCGGCGCATCACTGTCCCCCGTCGTCACTCTTGTGAGTGATGAGAAGTGCCCGAATTTCGGTATATGCCGGAGGACTTGGTCCTTTCGGCGGGTGATATCAGACCGAATCGCCCCATAGTTCCGATATGACCAGCAGTCACTCCGTTGGGTGATCTGCTGGGCACGCATAGTCCATTCGGGCCATGCAAGATTGGGCCTGAAAGGGCTGTTGCGTCGCGCCTACCTTCCGTAACGTCCCAACTGGCACCGGTGAATATGCCGGTTGCCGCCGTGGGGGAGCCTCGATTCGGGAGAGGACGGCGCCAGCATGAGCAGCTGGGTAACCGACTGGAGCACGCAGGCCGCGTGCAGGACGACGGATCCGGACGAACTGTTCGTCCAGGGTGCGGCGCAGAACCGGGCGAAGGCGGTGTGCACCGGATGTCCGGTACGCACCGAATGCCTGGCCGACGCGCTCGACAACCGGGTCGAGTTCGGGGTGTGGGGGGGCATGACCGAGCGGGAGCGCCGGGCACTGCTGCGCCGCCGCCCGATGGTGACCTCCTGGCGCAGGCTGCTGGAGACCGCCCGCACCGAGTACGAGCGCAGCACCGGTCTGCTGCCGCTCGGTGACGAGGACGACTACGCCGCCGCGGGCTGACCCTCCGCGAGTTCCTGACCGATCGCCCGCAAGCCCTCCAGGTCGTGCACGTCGCCCGGCAGGGCGGTGACATCCACCATGGGCACCTCCGGATGCACGGACACGAAGCGGTCGCGGGTGCGTCGTTCACGCGCGACCACCTGCATGCGTTCCGCATGGAGGCGCAGCAGTCCGGCGGCGAGTCGCTCCGTGTCACCGGTGCCAGTGCCGTCGTCTTCGTCAGTGCTGTCCGGCCGGTGCTGCCGGGAGTCAGCATTCCCGGCACCGTGATCCACAATGCCGCCGCCGGCAAGATTTTCTGCGGGGCCGCCGTCCGGGTCCGGTGCCGCGTCCACAGCGGCGCCCTCCGTGCCGTCCTCCGCCGCGTTCTCGGCCGCGTAGTCCTCCAGCGCCTCGGCCGCCGCGAGCGCGCGCTCCGCGGTCAGCTGGGCCGCCCCGCTGCCGTGCACCCGGTTCAGCACGAGCCCGGCCAGCGGCATGTCCTCGTCGGCCAGCCGCTCCACGAAATACGCCGCCTCGCGCAGCGCGTCCCGCTCCGGTGCCGCGACCACCAGGAAGGCGGTGCCCGGGGCCTGGAGCAGCCGGTAGGTGGCGTCGGCGCGGGTGCGGAAGCCGCCGAACATCGTGTCCATCGCCGCCACGAAGGTCTGCACGTCACGCAGCAGTCCGGCGCCCATCACCTTGCTCAGGGTGCCGGTCATCATCGACATCCCGATGTTCAGGAACTTCACCCCGGCGCGGCCGCCGACCTTCGCCGGAGCCATCAGCAGCTTGATGAAACGGCCGTCGAGGAAGGACCCGAGGCGCTTGGGCGCGTCGAGGAAGTCCAGCGCGCTACGGCTCGGCGGGGTGTCCACGATGATCAGGTCCCAGGCGTCCTGGGCGCGCAGCTGGCCCAGCTTCTCCATCGCCATGTACTCCTGAGTACCGGCGAAACCGGCCGACAGCGATTGGTAGAAAGGGTTTTCCAGGATCCCCCTGGCCCGTTCGGGGTCGGAGTGCTGGACGACGACCTCGTCGAACGTCCGTTTCATGTCCAGCATCATCGCGTGCAGCGAGCCGCCCGCCGACCGATCGATTCCAGCCACTTCGCGCGGGGTGTTGTCCAACTCGGTCAGGCCCATGGACTGGGCGAGCCTGCGGGCCGGATCGATGGTCAGCACCACCGCCGTACGCCCGCGCTCCGCGGCCCGCACACCGAGGGCCGCGGCCGTCGTGGTCTTGCCGACGCCGCCGGAGCCGCAGCAGACGACGATCCGGGTCTTCCGGTCGTCGAGCAGCGGGTCGATCTCCAGTAGGGGGCTCTCCAGGCTCATCTCACGCGTCCTCGTCGTCGGCTGCGCTGTCCGCTACGTCCTCGTCCGGCACGTGCATGTCCACGTCTACGTCGTCGTCCAGGATGTCGTCGGCCGCCACGTCCACGTCTTCGTCTACCTCTACGTCGTCGTCCAACGCGTCGTCGGCCTGCGCGTCCGGCACGAGGGCGGCCGGGTAGGTGATCCCGGGTACGGCCTGTTTGCGCAGGCTGTCGGCCAGCCGGTAGAGGCCGCCGAGGTCGACACCGTCGCTGAGCAGGTCCAGCTCGCGCACCGGCAGGCCCAGCGCGGCGATCTCGGCGCGCTGCTCGCGCTCCAGGACCACCCGCTGGGCGTGCTCGTGGGCCTGCGCGAGCAGCGGGTCGACCAGCCGCTCCGCGACGCCGCCGCGCCGGGCGCCGCCGAGACCGGCCTGCGACAGCGCCTTGGCCACCGCGGTACGCCGCTTGCCGACGGCCACCGCGCTGCGGTCGGCGGCGGCCTTGGCCAGGTCACCGTCGCCCAGCAGCACCGGGCGCACCATGTTGACGATCACCGCGCCCACCGGCAGGCCGGCGGCCCGCAGCTCGGCGACGCCGTCCATCGTCTCCTGGACCGGCATCTCCTCCAGCAGCGTGACCAGGTGGATGGCCGTCTGCGAGGACTTGAGCACCCGCATCACCGACTGCGCCTGCTTGTGTATCGGGCCCATCTTGGCCAGGCCGGCGACCTCGTCGTTGACGTTGAGGAAGCGGGTGATGCGGCCGGTGGGCGGGGCGTCGAGCACGACCGCGTCGTAGACCGGCCAGCCCGCCTTGTCCTTGCGGCGGACGGCCTCGCACACCTTGCCGGTGAGCAGCACGTCGCGGATGCCGGGCGCGACGGTGGTGGCGAAGTCGATGGCGCCGAGCTTCTTGAGGGCGCGGCCGGCACGGCCCAGCTTGTAGAACAGGTCCAGGTAGTCCAGCATCGCCAGCTCGGCGTCGATGGCGAGCGCATGGACCTCGCCGCCGCCCGATGCGGAAGCGATCCTGCGCTCCTCGTACGGCAGTGCCTCGGTCTCGAACAGCTGGGCGATGCCCTGCCGCTCCTCGACCTCGACCAGCAGTACGCGCCGGCCCTCTGCCGCGAGGGCGAGCGCCAGCGCGGCGGCGACCGTGGTCTTACCCGTGCCGCCCTTGCCGGTCACGATATGGAGCCTGACGGCGGATGACTGTTGAGCGCTCACCTGGCGAGCCTAACCACTGAAGGGGCGGGCCACGCCCTGGGTCCCGGCGAGGCGATAAAGTCGCGGCATGGCGAAGAAGTGGGAATACGCGACCGTGCCGCTGCTCGTGCACGCGACGAAGCAGATCCTCGACACCTGGGGCGAGGACGGCTGGGAGCTGGTCCAGGTCGTACCGGGACCCAACAACCCCGAGCAGTTGGTGGCCTACCTGAAGCGGGAGAAGCAGGCGTGAGCGGGGCGGTCGCCACCCGGCTCGCCGAGCTGGGCCTGACGCTGCCCGACGTCGTCCCGCCGCTGGCGGCCTACCAGCCGGCCGTGCGGACCGGCCTGCACGTCTACACCTCGGGCCAGCTCCCGATGGTCGACGGCAAGCTCGCCGCCACCGGCAAGGTCGGCGCGTCGGTTACGCCGGAAGAAGCCAAGGCGCTGGCGCGGGTCTGCGCGCTCAACGCGCTGGCCGCGGTCAAGTCGGTCGCCGGCGACCTCGACCGGATCGCGCGCGTCGTCAAGGTCGTGGGCTTCGTCGCCTCCGACCCCTCCTTCACGGGTCAGCCCGGCGTCGTCAACGGCGCCAGTGAACTCCTCGGGGAGGTCCTCGGGGACAAGGGCGTGCACGCGCGCAGCGCCGTGGGCGTCGCGGTGCTGCCGCTCGACGCCCCCGTCGAGGTCGAGATCCAGGTCGAACTCCTCCCCTCCGGGGCGGTCCCCCAGCCGTGAGGGTGCCCCCCGGGGGCCTGGGATACGCGGGGCCTGCGTCCGCCCTGCGGCCGGCGCCGCGGTAGCCGGTCCACGGCCGGTGGTCCGGGGCGTACCGGTTAGCCCCTGTGGGTCGGTGGCGACCCGTGGGGTGCCCCCGGGGGCGCGGGCAACTGCGCGCTCAGCCGGTCACCGGCGGGTGGTCCGGATCGGACCGGTTAGCCCCTTTGGGTCGGTGGCGACCCGCGCGCGGTCGGTGGCTGGTCGCGCAGTTCCCCGCGCCCCTGGGGTGGTGGCGGTTCGTCGCCATGCTGTCACCAGTGGTGCGCTGGTCGCTCCGTTCTCCCGCAGCGCTGTGCCTGGGGTACGCCCACGCGCACCCGTCGCCATACGGCGGTGGGTGGTGGCGCCGCCTCTGAGGGGCGCGTCTGTCCGCAGAGGGCGCACCCGGGGGCGCGGGGAACTGCGCGCTCAGCCGGTCACCGGCCGGTGGTCCGGATCGGACCGGTTAGCCCCTTTGGGTCGGTGGCGACCCACCCCCGGTGGTCCGGGTGGACCGAGGAGCCGGGCTGGGGCGGTGGCGGCCCGGGCGCCGGTAGGGGGTCGGGGCTTCGAGCCCCGGGAAGAGGTGCGGGGCTCGAAGCTGGGCTTCGGGGCACGTAGGCTCGCGCCCATGGGGAAGTTGAGCGGGGCCGCCGTGCCCGGGGGCTGGACGGAGCGGGTACGGGCGCTGGCCCGCGGGGAGCTGACGCCCGTGGTGCCGCGGCGTGCGGCCACCGTGCTGCTGCTGCGGGACACCGGGGAAACCGGTGGCCCGGCGGTGCATATGCTGCGGCGCCGCGCGTCGATGGCCTTCGCCGCCGGTGCGTACGCCTTTCCCGGCGGCGGGGTCGACCCGCGGGACGAGCGGCCGGTGCGGTGGGCCGGGCCGGCGCTGGACGAGTGGGCGGCGCTGCTGGGTGTCGGGCGGGCCGCCGCCCAGGCGGTGGTGTGCGCGGCGGTGCGGGAGACCTTCGAGGAGTCCGGGGTGCTGCTGGCCGGGCCGGACGCCGGCACCGTCGTGGCCGACACGACCGGCGAGGACTGGGAGGCCGACCGCGCGGCCCTGGTCGGGCACGACCTGGCCTTCGCGGACTTCCTGGACCGCCGCGGACTGGTGCTGCGCACCGACCTGCTGCGGCCGTACGCCCGCTGGATCACCCCGGAGTTCGAGGAGCGCCGCTACGACACGTGGTTCTTCCTCGCCGCGCTGCCCGCGGGCCAGCTCACCCGGGACGTGTCGGGCGAGGCGGACCGCACGGCGTGGCTGCGGCCGGCCGACGCCGTCGCCGGCTACGGCCGCGGCGACCTGGTGATGCTGCCGCCGACCATCACCATGCTGCGCGACCTGCTTCCGTACGACTCCGCCGCCGCGGCACTGGCCGCCGCGGCGGGGCGCGATCTCACACCGGTCATCGCGACGGCCACCGTGGACGCCGCGGGCGCCGTCGTCCTGACCTGGCCGGGGCATGACGAATTCACCCGCGACGCACCCGGGGGTGGGGCGCGATGAGCGCGGGGACCGCTCCCGGGCGGCCGCGGGCCGGCGTCGGCGGGTGGGCGACCGCCCGCGCGCTGTGCGTGCTCGCGCCGAACGCCTCCCCGATGACCCTGGACGGCACGAACACCTGGATCGTCGCGGAACCCGACTCGCCGCTGGCGGTCGTCATCGACCCGGGACCGCTCGACGAGGGCCATCTGTCGCGGGTCGTGGACGCCGCCGAGCAGGCGGGCAAGCGGGTCGCCCTGACCCTGCTCACGCACGGCCATCCGGACCACGCGGAGGGCGCGGCCCGTTTCGCCGAGCTGACCCGCACCCCGGTCCGCGCCCTCGACCCGGCGCTGCGGCTGGGCGACGAGGGGCTGGCCGCGGGCGACACGGTGACTACCGGCGGCCTCGAACTGCAGGTCGTGGCCACCCCGGGCCACACCGCCGACTCGCTGTCCTTCCTGCTGCCCGCCGACGCGGCGGTGCTGACCGGCGACACGGTGCTGGGCCGCGGCACCACCGTGGTCGCGCACCCCGACGGCCGGCTCGGCGACTACCTGGACTCGCTGCGGCGGCTCCAGGCGCTCACCGTCGACGGCGGTGTGGACACCGTCCTGCCGGGCCACGGCCCGGTGCTCGGCGACGCCAGGGGCGCCGTCGAGTTCTATCTCGCCCACCGTGCCCACCGGCTCGCCCAGGTCGAGACCGCCGTCGAGTCCGGGCTGCGCACCCCGGCCGAGGTGGTCGCCCGCGTCTACGCGGACGTCGACCGGGCACTGTGGCCCGCAGCGGAGCTGTCCGTCCGCGCCCAACTCGACTACCTGCGCGAACACGGACTCATCGAGCTGCCATGACCCTTCCTTCCGCTGTCTTCACCCCGCACTCCCGCGCTTTCGCCGCCGACCCCTACCCGGCGTACGAGGACCTGCGGGCGGCCGGCCGCGCGCACTACTACGAGCCGACCCGGCAGTGGCTGATCCCGCACTACGACGACGTGAACGCGCTGCTGCGGGACCGCCGCCTGGGCCGCACCTATCTGCACCGCTTCACCCACGAGGAATTCGGCCGCACCCCGCCGCCCGCCGACCTCGAACCCTTCACCGTCCTGAACAACAACGGCCTGCTCGACCTGGAGACCCCGGCGCACTCCCGTATCCGCCGGCTGGTCGCCAAGGCCTTCACCCCGCGCACGGTGGAGGAACTGGCGCCGACCGTCGAGCGGTTGGCCGCCGAACTGATCACCTCCCTCCACGCGGACGGCGGCGGCGACCTGCACGCCCGGGTGGCCGAGCCGCTGCCGGTGGCGGTCATCGCCGAGATGCTGGGCATACCGGCCGGCGACCGGGACCAGCTGCGGCCCTGGTCGGCGGCCATGACCGGGATGTACGAGCTGAACCCGGGGGAGGGCGCCGCCCGCGCCGCCGTGGCGGCCAGCGAGGAATTCTCCGGCTATCTGCGGGAGCTGATCGCCGCCCGGCGCACCGATCCCGGGGAGGACCTGATCAGCGCGCTGATCGCGGTCCAGGACGACGGCGACGTGCTGAGCGAGCAGGAGATGGTGTCGACCTGCGTGCTGCTGCTGAACGCCGGCCACGAGGCCACCGTCAACACCACCACCCTGGGCTGGCTGGCCCTCTTCCGGCATCCCGACCAGCTGCGCGTCCTCCAGGACGTGCCGGACCGGCTGCGGGACGGGGTGGAGGAGATGCTGCGCTACGACACGCCCTTGCAGCTCTTCGAACGCTGGGTCCTGGACGACATCGAGGTCGGCGGCACGGTGATCCCGCGCGGCTCCGAGGTCGCCCTGCTCTTCGGCTCGGCCAACCGCGACCCGGCCCGCTTCGCCGAGCCCGACCGCTTCGACGTCACCCGCCCGGCCTTCGACAACCGGCACGTCAGCTTCGGCGCGGGCATCCACTACTGCCTGGGCGCCCCGCTGGCCCGCCTCGAACTGAGCGCCTCCTTCGGCACCTTCCTGCGGCACGCCCCCGGGATGAAGCTGCTGTCGGAGCCGCGCTGGCGGCCGAACTACGTCATCCGCGGGGTGGAGGAGCTGCTGGTGGGCTGGTGAGGCTCCGGGCGCCGCGGCACCGTCAGCCGCCAGGCCGCCGGCTCGACCGTCCACGTCCTTGTCCGGACCGGTCCGGTGATGGCCCAGTCGGCGCGGTAGCGGAAGTCCCGCCCGGAGACGGTGACCGTGCGCGCCCTGGCCCGTACGTGGGAGGCGCCTTCGGTACGCCGGACGTAGACCTCGGCGAAGCCGGCGGGGGCCGGGCGGACCGAGATCTCCTGCACCGGCTGGTCGAGGTCGACCAGAAGCACGCCGTCCGCCTCCACCCGCAGCCGCTGCCGGGGCGGCTGGTGGCCGCCGGCCGGGATCGGCGCGGTCAGGGTGCGGACCAGGGAGCGGGCGGTCTTCTCCACCGGTGTCCACCAGTGCGCCGCGGTCTGCGAGACGGGGCTGCCGCACGGGATGCTCAGCGCGCCGAGCACGATGCCGCCGCTCTCGTCCACCAGCAGGTCCAGTTCGCGCTGCACGCCGTCGAGCACCGCGCGGGCCGCCGCCGGGACGTCGCCGGGCACGCCGAGCGCGCGGGCCAGCCTGGAGCGCGGCCCGATCGGCACCAGCGAGACCGGTGCGTCGTGCAGGGTCCGGTCGCGGTGCAGGGAGCGGACCGTACGCAGCAGGGCCTGGTCGTCGCCGAGCACCACCGGGTGGCGGCGGCCGCGGTGGGCCAGGGCGCGCTCGGCCTCCTCGGCGGACTCGGGGAAGACGATCTTCACAGAAGGGGCCCCCGCACAAAGGACATCCTTCGCGATTCGCACGGACTCGCCGTCGGTCGCACGCGCTGCCGGATCGATGACCAGCAGCAGGGGCCACCTCCGGACGGAGTCCGGCGGAGGATGCCCGGGAGGGTGAGCCGACACCTTGGTCCTTCCTCAGGTAAAATCTCGGTGCAAGAGCCCCTTGCGCCTTCGCGTCAGGGGCTTCGTCTATTCCGGGGCAGGTTCGACGGCTCTCTGCACGTTGGACATGCCCCGCCCGGAAGGGGTGTACGCCTGTGCCCGCACTTGTGCTGCTCGGTGCTCAGTGGGGTGACGAGGGCAAGGGGAAGGCCACCGACCTGCTCGGCGGCTCCGTCGACTATGTGGTCCGTTACCAGGGCGGCAACAACGCCGGCCACACGGTGGTCGTCGGCGACCAGAAATACGCACTGCATCTCCTCCCCTCCGGCATCCTGTCACCTGGATGCACTCCGGTGATCGGCAACGGTGTCGTGGTCGACCCGGCGGTCCTGCTCTCCGAGCTGAGCGGACTCGACGAGCGCGGCGTGGACACGTCCAAACTGCTGATCAGCGGCAACGCCCATCTGATCACGCCGTATCACCAGACCATCGACAAGGTGACGGAGCGCTTCCTGGGCAACCGCAAGATCGGCACCACGGGACGCGGGATCGGACCGGCGTACGCGGACAAGATCAACCGGGTCGGCATCAGGGTCCAGGACCTCTTCGACGAATCGATCCTCCACCAGAAGGTCGACGCGGCGCTCCAGGACAAGAACCAGGTCCTGGTGAAGATCTTCAACCGGCGGGCGATCAGCACCGACCAGGTGGTCGAGGAATACCTCGGCTATGCCGAGCGGCTCCGTGGCTACGTCACCGACACGGCGCTGGTGCTCAACCAGGCGCTGGACGACGGCAAGGTCGTGCTCATGGAGGGCGGGCAGGGCACGCTCCTCGACGTCGACCACGGCACCTACCCCTTCGTCACCTCGTCCAACCCGACCTCCGGCGGGGCCTGCACCGGCAGCGGAATCGGTCCTACGAAGATCACCCGGGTGATCGGCATCCTCAAGGCGTACACAACGCGTGTGGGCTCCGGACCGTTCCCCACCGAGCTGTTCGACGAGGACGGCGAGCGACTGCGCACCGTCGGCCACGAGTTCGGCGTCACCACCGGGCGCAACCGGCGCTGCGGCTGGTTCGACGCGGTCATCGCCCGCTACGCGACCCGCGTCAACGGCCTGACCGACTTCTTCCTCACCAAGCTGGACATCCTCACCGGCTGGGAGCGGATCCCGGTGTGCGTCGCCTACGAGGTCGACGGCCGCCGGGTGGAGGAGCTGCCGTACAGCCAGAGCGACTTCCACCACGCCAAGCCGATCTACGAGTACCTGCCCGGCTGGTCGGAGGACATCACCAAGGCGCAGACCTTCGCCGACCTGCCGAAGAACGCGCAGGACTACGTCAAGGCGCTGGAGGAGATGTCGGGAGCGCCGATCTCCGCGATCGGGGTCGGCCCCGGCCGTACCGAGACGATCGAGATCAACTCGTTCGTCTGACCCTTCGCCACTGATCCGGCGCCGCCCATTGCCACGCACTGCGTATGCCGTGGCAATGGGCGGCGCCGCACTCAGCCGACCTTCTCGTACGTCAGCGGCGTCTTCTCGCCTGCGACCCCGTCGCGTCGCAGGTGCAGGTCGTCGAGCAGGGTCAGCGTGGTCGTCGTGGTGCCAGGCTGGCACGAGGCGGCGGGCTTGCCGCTGACCACCACCGACGGGCTCAGCTCGGCCGGCGGCCCGGTCTTCGTGACCGACATCGACCACGAGCAGGAGTAGATCTGAGCCGTGCCGTCGGTGCGGGAGCCGCGCAGTTCCACCGAGCCGTTCTCGTGCACGGTCAGGGTGCGGACGTCGTGGATCCCCGGCGGTATGTCGGTCATCGACTCCCAGACGCCCACCACACCGTTCGGCGGGGCCACGGCCACCACCGGCGCGGGCGGGGTCGTGCTCGCGGACTCGGACGGCGTGGCGGTCTTCGACGGCGTGGGGGCCGCCGTGGTGGCCGACGGGGTCGGTTCGGCCGACGTGGCAGACGGCGACGGCGTGGTGGACGGCGAAGGGGTCGTGCCGGTGGCGGAGGGCGTGCGGGCGGGCGGCGTCTCGTTGGCCTGGCCGCCGCCGGCGGTCTCGTGGACGAGGACATAGGCGGTGGCGGCGCCGGCGACCACCGCGAGCAGGGTCATCACGGCGACGAGCACGCCGCGCCTGCCACGCCGGCGAGCGGGCGCCTCCGGCGGCCCGGCGGGTCCTGGGGCGGCGGATGGACCGGCGGCGCCCGTCCCTGCGCCCGGACCCGACTCCGACACCACGGTCGGCCCGGCCGCGCCCGGCAGCCCCGCCTGCGCGACGGCGCCCGGCCCGCCGCCGGCCCTGGCCGCGGAGCCGACGGCGACGTCGGTCCTGACCTCCGTCTCGGCCTCGACCTCGGCCTCCGCCTCCAGTTCGAGCAGCTGCACCGCGTGCCGCCCCAGCTGGGCGACGATCGCTCCGGGCAGCCACGGCTCGACGCGGCCCGCGGGGGTGTCCTGCGGCGGCTCGTCCGCCGAGTCCTTGATGAGGCCCAGCACCTCGGTCAGCGAGGGGCGCAGCTCAGGGTCCTTGACCAGGCAGGCCGCCACCAGGTCGCGCAAACCCTCGGGGACCGCGTCCAAGTCCGGCGGCTCCTGCACTATGCGGAACATCTGGGCGTGCACGCCGCTGCCGGCCGCGCCGAAGGGCGCCAGTCCGGTGGCGGCGTAGGCGAGGATCGAGCCGAGGCAGAAGACGTCGCAGGCCGGGGTCACCCGGTCGCCGCGCACCTGCTCGGGCGACATGAAAGCCGGCGAGCCGACCATCGCCCCCGTGTGGGTGAGCGTCGCAGAACCGTCCGCGACGGTCTCCAGGGCGCGGGCGATACCGAAGTCGATCACCCGGGGCCCGTCGATCGTGATCATCACATTCGACGGTTTGAGATCCCGGTGCACCAGACCCGCGGCGTGGATGTCCGCCAGCGCGTGCGCGAGCCCGGCGGCCAACACCGTCACCGAGCGCTCGGGCAGCGGCCCGTAGTCCTTGACGACCTGCTGGAGGGAGGGGCCGGCGACATAGCCGGTGGCCACCCACGGGATCTCCGCCTCGGTGTCGGCGTCTAGCACCGGCGCCGTCCAGGCGCCGCCGACCCGCCGGGCCGCCCGCACCTCGCGGCGGAAACGGGTGCGGAATTCCTCCTGCGCGGCTAGCTCGGCGCGTACCAGCTTCACCGCGACCGTGCGGCCGCGGTCCGAGCGGGCCAGGAAGACCCGGCCCATTCCGCCGGTGCCCAGCCTGCCGAGCAGCCGGTAGGCGCCGATCCGCTGCGGATCGTCCGTTCTGAGCTGCTCCATGCCTGTCTCCCCCCGCCGCTGTACCCGGCTCCCGAACCCCAGAGCGAAGAATATGCGCATACCCGCCGGTGGTTACCCGCTGGCTACCCCGTGGTTCCCGGGCCGGACAGCACCGTTACGCACCGTCCGCGTGCCCTCCGCGTGCCCTCCGCGTGCCGTCCGCGTGCCGTCCGCGCCGGGGAGAGCCGGCCCGGCCCTACGACCACCACGGTCGCGAGCGCCCGCCGCGGGCCGATCCCGGGCCGTATCGTGTGCGGCGGGTGCGCGGCGGGAAGCCACCCGCGGACGCGACACGACAGGGAGACGGCATGCCGGAGGCGGGCGGTCCTGCCATGCCGGTGCGGCGCAGCAGCCTGCGCCAGCAGATCGCCGACGCCCTGCGCGACGAGGTCCTGACCGGCAGGCTCCAGGCCGGGCGGCACTTCACCGTCAAGGAGATCGCCGAGCTGTACGGCGTCTCGGCCACCCCGGTCCGCGAGGCCCTGGTCGACCTGGCCGCCCAGGGCCTGCTCGACGTCGAACAGCACCGCGGCTTCCAGGTGCGGCAGCTGACCGCGGCCGACTTCCGCGCGCTCAGCGAGGCGCGGCTCTTCATCGTCGAGGCGGCCTTCCGGCTGATGGGCGAGCGCGGCATGGGCGACCTGCCCGCCGACGCCGTGGCCTCCGTACGCCGCCGCGCCGAGGCCGCCGCAGGCGCCGCGCACGCCGGCAGCCTCGACGTCCTGGTCGGCTGCGACCTGCGCTTCTGGCGCGAGCTGACCGCCATCGGCGGCAACCCGCACATCTGCGAGTTCCTCGACCGTATCCGCACCCAGACCTGGCTCTACGCGGTGCCGCACCTGCGCGCCCTGCGCGACCCCGCGGGCGTCTGCTGGGCCGGCCACGTCGCCCTCGTCGACGCGGTCGCCGCCCGCGACACGGCGGCCGCGTACGCCCTCACCATCGAAGCCGACGTACATACCCGCGCTTTGATCGAAAAGCTGGCTCCCGCACGCTCCTGACGGGACCGGCGCACCCGATCTACCCTGGACGCCCCCGACCGGATGGAGTGTTCGTGGCCTGCGACCTGTGGCTGGTGCCGCTGGTGGACGTGCTCTGCCACAGCCCGGAAAACCCCTTCTCCGAGGAACTCGCCCGCTATGACAAGGCCCTGGGCGACGCCGGGCAGCCGCCCGTACCGATCCACGCGTACATGCCCGGCCTGTCGGGCGACGTCGGACCCGTCGCCTGCTTCGACTACGACGCCCTGCACTTCCTGCGCCGCGCCTATCTGCTGAGCCTCCAGGGCCTGGAGGTCTCGCCGGTCGACGCGCTCGGCGGCGACTACGAGCAACTGCTGGAGATGTTCGAGACCACCGCGCAGCGCTCGCACCTGGTGTGGCACTACGACCACGCCGGCGCATATGTGCCGCTGGACTTCCCCGAACCCGTCGTCAACGACGAACTGCTCGAAGGCGGCGGACCGCTCGGCTCCAGCCACGGACTGCTGCGCGAGCTGGAATTCGTCGCCCCGGTGATCGGCATCGACCCCGCCAACCCGCCCCTGCCGCCGGCGCCGCCCGACCGCCACACCACCCTCGAAGAGCCCGCACTC
Source organism: Actinacidiphila paucisporea (assembly GCF_900142575.1). Taxonomy (GTDB): domain Bacteria; phylum Actinomycetota; class Actinomycetes; order Streptomycetales; family Streptomycetaceae; genus Actinacidiphila; species Actinacidiphila paucisporea. Next base: position 162,193 of record NZ_FRBI01000003.1, on the reverse strand, counting down.
CACCCGCCCACCGGCCTGGAGGGCCCCTTCGCCCGCGAACACCACGTCTGGCTTGGCCTGCACGCGGCCGCGACCCGGTCGCTGGGCCAGGGGTCGATGATCGTCTTCAGCTGACAGCGGGGCCGGCCGGGCTCCCTCCTCAGACCCGGCCGGCCCGCCGGCCCCTCACCCCCCTTGCCGCGGATTCTCCGGCGGGCGCTGGCGGGGCATGTTCGGGCGGGTGCCGGGGTGGGGGAGGCGCGGCGAGCCAAGAGCGTCGGGGCGGGTCGGGGACCACGGAGGGGACTGGGTGCGCAGCGGGGTGCCCGCGGCCGTGCGGGACCCGAAATCCAGCATCCAGTCCGCGGTTTCCATCCGCACCAGGTCGGCGACGTCATCGCAGAAGCGGCGCAGGATCGCCAGGCAGCGCTCCGCGGCCTCCGCGGCGGTCCCCTCCGTCGGGCCGAGGACCTCCCGGACGCTTTCCGACGCCCAGTCGAAACGCAATTGCTCAAGGCGGCGCTCCACGCCCTGCGCCGTACCGACGTCCCGCATCCAGCCCGCGGTGAGGCCCATGACGCGGTCCATTGCCACGCACACCGTCGCCAGCAGCAGCGCCAGGTAGCCCCACGCCGCCGTGGAACCGCCCGTGCCGGTCAGCTCGACCAGCGGCAGCGCCGCGCCCGCCGCGGCGAACACCGCCGCACAGCAGCGCAGCCCCCGTGCCCCGCGGCGCTTCCACACCCGGTCACGCAGATACCAGTCCGCCGTACGCAGCGCGCCGGCCTCCGCCCAGCGGTACAGCTCCTCCAGCCGCTCCGCGGGTTCGCCCCAGTCGCCCAGCGGGAAGGGCAGCGCCCGCAGGTCCTCGTGCTGGTGGTGCAGCGCCCGCCGCTCAGGTTCCTCCCGAGGGGCTTCCTCGGGAAACATGTCCGGCTGGCTCACTGCACGCTCCCTCGATGGCTTCCGGCGCCCCCCGGCCTTTCCCGGCCGTGACGAAGGTCTCTTCTTAGCGCCGAACGGCTGAGCGTGGGGTGGGCAAGGCGGGACATCCGCCCGTACGGGCTGCGTGATCAGGTAGAGACCGCGGAATACGGTCACCCGAAAGAGTGAGGGCGGCCGGTGGTCGTACGGGCCACTACCCTGGTGCGCGTGAAGGTCCTTGTCATCGGCGGCGGCGCCCGCGAGCACGCCCTGTGCCGTTCCCTGTCCCTCGACCCCGACGTGACGTCACTGCATTGCGCTCCCGGCAACGCCGGCATCGCCGAGGTGGCCGAGCTGCACCCGGTCGACGCCCTCGACGGCGCCGCGGTCGCCGGCCTCGCCGCCTCCCTCGGGGCGGACTTCGTCATCGTCGGCCCCGAGGCGCCGCTGGTCGCCGGAGTCGCCGACGCCGTACGCGCGCGCGGCATCGACTGCTTCGGGCCCAGCAAGGAAGCGGCCGCGCTCGAAGGCTCCAAGGCCTTCGCCAAGGACGTCATGGCCGCGGCCGGCGTACCGACCGCCCGCTCCTACGTCTGCACCAATGCCGAGGAGATCGAGCGGGCCCTGGACGCCTTCGGCGCGCCCTACGTCGTCAAGGACGACGGGCTCGCGGCGGGCAAGGGCGTCGTCGTCACCGGCGACATCGGCGCCGCGCGGGCGCACGCGCTCGCCTGCGTCGCCGCGCCCGGCAGGGTCGTCATCGAGGAGTATCTCGACGGCCCCGAGGTGTCCCTCTTCGCCGTCACCGACGGCCAGACCGTCGTACCGCTGCAGCCCGCGCAGGACTTCAAGCGCGCGCTCGACGGCGACGAGGGGCCCAACACCGGCGGCATGGGCGCGTACTCGCCGCTGCCGTGGGCCGACCCGAAGCTCGTCGACGAGGTCGAGCGGACCGTGCTCCAGCCGACCGTCGACGAACTGCGGCGCCGCGGAACGCCCTTCGCGGGCCTGCTCTACGCCGGGCTCGCGATCACCTCGCGCGGGGTGCGGGTCATCGAATTCAACGCGCGCTTCGGCGACCCCGAGACGCAGGTCGTCCTGGCCCGGCTCAGGACGCCGCTCGCGGGCCTGCTGCGGGCCGCCGCCACCGGGCAGCTCGCCGGCTATCCCGCGCTGCGGTGGAGCGAGGGCGCCGCGGTCACGGTGGTCATCGCCTCCTACAACTACCCCGACACGCCGCGGACCGGCGACCCCGTCACCGGGCTCGACGTCATCGCCGAGCAGGGCGACCACGCGTACGTCCTGCACGCCGGTACGCGGCTTTCGGACGACGGGCGGGTCGTCAGCGCGGGCGGCCGCGTCCTTTCCGTGACCGCCACCGGGGCGGACCTCGCGGTCGCCCGCGAGCGGGCCTACCGGGCGGTCGACTGCGTCGGGCTCGACGGCAGCCACCACCGCGGCGACATCGCTGCGGCGGTGGCCGGCGCGTAGCGCTTTTTCGCGGGTGTGCTTGTTGGTTCCGGGCATCTCTTCGTGCCCGGAACCTGCGCTGGGGCGATGTGCGGCGCTTGGCGTCTTCTTCCGCGTGTGCCCGTCGGTGGCGGGAATTCGTGCCCGGACCCTTCGCCGGGGGGCGCCCTCCTGTGGGGAGGGCTTGGGGAGGGCTCCCGCCCACGCCGTGGGGAAGTTCAGGGGGAAGCCACTCCAAGGAGTGATGGCTCGGCCGTATGGATGACTGGTTCGCAGGGGGCGAACTAGGGTGCCGCGCAGGCGCACTGCGGGACATTGCGGCAAACAGCCGTACGGCCATTGCGATGTCGGTGGGCGGTGCGACAGTGGGGGGAGGCCGTCATCGGGGCGGTCGCCACAGCGCAGGGGGGTGAGCCGCCCGATGGCTGGAGAAGCAGGCGAGGCAGTGGCGCGGACCCGCGCGCTGGCGGTGCTGCGGATTCGCGGTGCCGCGCTCGGGGTGGTGCTGGTGCCGGCGGCGTTTGCGGTCGTGCTGCAGGTGGCCGGGACGACCGGGCGGATCGGCGGCGGCGCGTGGGACGGCGTGCGGTGGGGGCTGACGGGCGTCGCGCTCGTGGTGCTCGCCGTCGCGGCCGCGGTCGCCGCGGTGATCGCACGGGCGCGGCCGGCGGTCAGCCCCGCGGTGCCGGTCTCGGAGCGCGCGGCCCCCGACCTGCATCGGATGGTGCAGGAGCTGGCCGAGAAGTTGCAGGTCCCACCCCCGTCCGGGATAGAGCTGACGCCCGACTGCGACAGCTGGCTGGAGGACCGCAGGCCCGCCCCCGGTGACACGGAGCGCAGGCCCGCGCCCGTGCTGGTGATCGGCTCGCCCTTCCTGTGGTGGATGCGGGTCGCCGAGCTGCGCGCCCTGCTGGCCCCGGTGGTCGCCGGCACGGGCGCCGCCGCCGACCCGGAGATATACGCGGCCCGGCGTTTCGTCCGCGGGCTGGACGCCGCGGTCGGCGTGGCCACCCACGGCAGGCAGCAGCACTCGGTGCTGCTGCGGCCGGCGTACGGCACCCTCGGGTGGGCCGCTCGGCTGCTGCTGCGCGGATGCAGCGCGCATGTCGCCGAGATGGAGCGGGGCGTGGCCGCGTCCGCGTCCGAGCGGGCGCAGGCCGTCGACTACGGACTGCGGATCGTCGCCCAGGAGCAGGTCGGCCTCGCCTACGCGGGGTGGGACCGGCTGCTGACCCGCGTCGCGCTGCCCGCCTGGCGGATGGGCCGCTGGCCGTCCCGGCTGGACGCCGGCGTGGTCGCCGCACTGACCGAGCTGTCGCGCCGCGACCGGCTCGCCGACGGCTTCGAGACCAGGCTCGGCGAGCGGCCGGCCTGTGACCTGCTCGAAGAGCCGGGTGTCGTCGACGAGGCCGTGTCGCTGCTCGCGGCCCGCCTCTTCCACGGCGGCCCGCGCAGGACGGGTCCCGACTGGGCGCCGGTCAGTTGGGCGCGCTATCCCGAGGAAGTCGTGGACCGGATCTGGCGGGCCGAGGCCGCCCGGCTGATACGGGTGCTGGACGAGGTGCGGCCTGGGGCCCGCGCCCGGGCCGCCGCGGTGGCGGACGACGGTGGGCCGTCGCTGCCCGACCTGTCCGACCTGCCCGACGCCGAGGCCGCGCCGGCGCTGGGCTCGCGGGGGCGCGGGCTGGTGCTCGGCGGGCGCACGGTCCGCCGCACGGCGGTCGACCGAGGCGGGGTCCCGGCGCTGCGGGACGAACCGGGGCGGGCCACGCTGGCCCGGGTGATCGACCGGCTCGCGGCCGGCGGAAGCGAGGAGTTGGCGGCGCGGATCGGGACGCTGGTCGCGCAGGACGAGGCGCCGCCCTCCGGCCCGGGAGCCTGGGTCGAGCCCGCCCCTGGCGGCGGGTCGGCCGCGGACATCCCGACGCCGGTGTATCAACTCCTTCCGCCCCGGACGGGACGCGAGCTGCTCGCCGACCACGTCACCGCGATGGTCTGCTGTGCGGCCGTCGACACGGCCGGCGCCGGGGCCGGGCTCGACTGGCTCGACGGCCCCGCCCTCGTCGTGGACGGCGCCCGCCGAAGTGACCTCTGCTGGCCCGTCCTCCGACTCGTCGAGAACGGGGACGCGGCGCCCTTGCGGGCGTGGCTGTCGGCGATCGGCGTCCGCCCCGAGGCCACGGTCCGCCTGGCCTGAACCGGTCCCCCTGCGGGGGGCTTTGCGGATTTCACGGTGCCAACTCCGTGCCGGGTGCTGCCGCGGATTCCACGGTGCCGCTGCGCCGTGGCTCGGCGCTCCGTTCTCGCCCCCAGGAGCGGGCCGTGGGGGGTGCCCCCACGCCCCCTCAGGGGGTGCCCCTTGGGGGCGTTCCCTGGCTGCGGGTTCTCCTCCGGAGCGTTGCCGGGGGTGCCCCCGGGGGCCGGGTCGGTCTGGGGCTGATCGCGTCACCCGGCGGCCGGGGGGAGTGGGGTGGCTGGAAAGGGCGGGGGCCGCGCAGCGAATCGGTGCATATTTTCACCACGAACCGTGACGGTGGGGCCGCAATCTGTGATGTGCTTGCTTCGTACCGCACTATTGCCCCGCCGTGCGCGGCGGGTGGGGCGGTGGGATGGAGGGGATGGGTGATGGCGGCGGATCAGATCAGGCGGTGGGAGTCCGGGGCGCTCGCGCACGGGGTGTCGGATCCGTTCGGGCAGGGGCCGTTGCCGTGGCTGCGCGGGGAGCCGGAGTATCTGGGGGACGACGGGCAGGTCGTGCCCTGGTACGTGGACCTGGCCGCCAGCAGCGGGGAGACGCCGCGGCGGTCGCATCTGCCGGGGCCGCGGACGGCGGACGACGTGCGGCGGCAGATCAAGGGGTTCGCGTCGGCGGGGGCGGTGTCGCCGGGGGAGCCGATCGACTTCCGGATCACCGTGGACCCGCCGCAGGAGTTCACCGTCGACGTCTACCGCATCGGGCACTACGGCGGTGACGGCGCGTCGCAGGTCAGTGCGAGTCCGCGGCTGTCGGGGATCGCGCAGCCGGCGCCGCTGGCGGCGGGAAGGACGATTTCCTGCCATCACTGGTGGCAGTCCTGGCGGTTGCAGATCCCGCCGCACTGGCGCACCGGCGCCTACGTCGCCGTGCTGACCACCGTCGACGGCTACCGCAGCCATGTGCCGTTCACCGTGCGGGACCCGGCGGCCCGCGCCGACCTGCTCCTGCTGCTGCCCGACGTGACCTGGCAGGCGTACAACCTGTATCCCGAGGACGGCAGGACCGGCGCCAGCCTCTATCACGCGTGGGACGAGGCGGGCCGGCTGCTCGGCGAGGAGGAGGCGGCCGGGACGGTGTCCTTCGACCGGCCCTACGCCGGTGCGGGGCTGCCGCTGCACATCGGGCACGCCTACGACTTCGTGCGGTTCGCCGAGCGCTACGGCTACGACCTGGCGTACGCCGACGCCCGCGACCTGCACGCAGGCCGGGTCGATCCGTCGCTCTACCGCGGCCTGGTCTTCCCCGGGCACGACGAATACTGGTCGGCGCCGATGCGCAGGGCCGCCGAGGGCGCCCGCGACATGGGCACGTCGCTGGTCTTCCTGTCGGCCAACACCATGTACTGGCAGGTCGAGCTGGCGTCCTCGCCGGCCGGCGACCCCGACCGGCTGCTGAGCTGCCGCAAGCCGCGCGGCGACACGCGGGGCCGCGGCAGCCTGTGGCGCGACCTCGGCGAGCCGGAGCAGCTGGTGCTCGGCGTGCAGTACGCGGGCCGGGTCCCCCAGCCGTCGCCGCTGGTGGTGCGCAATGCCGGGCACTGGCTGTGGGAGGCGACGGGCGCGGCCGAGGGCGACAGGGTGGAGGGCCTGGTGGCGGGGGAGGCGGACCGTTACTTCCCGCGCACCGCACTGCCCGAGTCCACCGAGCGCATCCTGCTCGCGCACTCGCCGTACGAGGCGGCGGACGGCCGCCGCTGCCACCAGGAGACCTCGCTGTACCGCTCGCCCAGCGGCGCTTACGTCTTCGCGTCCGGCACCTTCGCGTGGTCGCCCGCGCTGGACCGGCCCGGCCATGTGGACGCGCGCATCCAGCGCGCGACGGCCAATCTGCTGGACCGTATCTGCAAGCACGGCTGACCGGCACCCGCCAGGACGGGCCGGGACGGGACGGGGCGGGCCGGAAAAGGCTGCGACGGCCCACGACGGCCCGGACCAGGCCGCCACCGGCCAGGACGCCCCGGAATCCGGCCGGGACCCGCCGTGCCCCGCGCGCGCCGCAGCCTCCCCGGTGCGCGAGAATCAGGGGCTGAACCACCGATTGGGGAGGACGACCGATGCCCGGATTCGTCGACAAGCCGGAGCCGGTGCAGGTGCCCGGACTGGAGCATCTGCATACCGGGAAGGTGCGCGAGCTGTACCGCAACGCCGCCGGCGACCTGGTGATGGTGGCCAGCGACCGCACCTCGGCGTACGACTGGGTGCTGCCCACCGACATCCCCGACAAGGGCCGGGTGCTCACCCAGCTGTCGCTGTGGTGGTTCGAGCAGTTCGCCGACCTGGTGCCGAACCATGTCCTGTCGACCGAGGTGCCCGAGGGCGCCCCCGCGGACTGGGCGGGCCGGACGATGGTGTGCAAGCCGCTGCGGATGGTGCCGGTGGAGTGCGTGGCCCGCGGCTATCTGACCGGCTCAGGCCTGCTCGAATACAACGAGCACCGCACCGTCTGCGGCCTCGCGCTGCCGGAAGGCCTGGTCGACGGCTCGGAGCTGCCGGCGCCGATCTTCACCCCTGCGACGAAGGCCGACGTCGGCGAGCACGACGAGAACGTGCCGTACGAGGAGGTGGCCCGCCAGGTCGGCGCCGAGACCGCGGCCCTGCTGCGGCAGACGACGCTGGCGGTCTACGGCAGGGGGCGGGACATCGCCAGGGACCGCGGGCTGATCCTGGCGGACACGAAATTCGAGTTCGGGCACGACGAGCAGGGCGCGCTGGTCATCGCCGACGAGGTGCTGACGCCCGACTCGTCCCGCTACTGGCCGGCCGACGAGTGGGAGCCGGGGCACCCGCAGCCGTCGTTCGACAAGCAGTTCATCCGCGACTGGCTCACCTCGGAGGCCTCCGGCTGGGACCGCTCGGGCGACACGCCGCCGCCCGAGCTTCCCGCCGAGATCGTCGAGCAGTCCCGGGCGCGCTACGTCGAGGCGTACGAGCGGCTGACCGGCACCCCCTGGTCGTAGCGCCGGCGGCGGGAGCACGAAGGCCCCGGTTCGGGTGAACCGGGGCCTTCGCCTGACTGGAGCGGACGACGAGATTCGAACTCGCGACCCTCACCTTGGCAAGGTGATGCTCTACCAACTGAGCCACGTCCGCAGGTCGTGCACATACTGTACCCGATCGGCTCAGCGGCCAGGAAACGGGTATCCCGAGCGGGGCCGCCGCCGGGCAGATCCGCCGGTCGGGCGACCGTACGACGAAGGCCCCGGTTCGGGTGAACCGGGGCCTTCATCTGACTGGAGCGGACGACGAGATTCGAACTCGCGACCCTCACCTTGGCAAGGTGATGCTCTACCAACTGAGCCACGTCCGCAGGTCGTGCAGACCACTCTACCCGATGCGCACAAGGCGCTTTCGCGTAGGCGATCGGAGCGGGCGACAGGAATTGCACACTGCGCCTCCCCCCTGGAAGGGGGGCGCTCTACTACTGAGCTACACCCGCATGACATCCGCTGACCTGGCCTTTCGGTCCTGCCCTCGGCGTGCTCCACACACTAGCGGACGGATGGGGGTGGCTGTCCAGTCGACTCCCGCCCGCCGTGTCGCGCCGTGCGCGCCGGGTGCGGCGGGGCGCGGCCGGCCCGGCGGAGGGCCGGCCGCACATCTCAACTGCCCCGTACTCAACCCGCCTTGTTGAACGCCTCGTAGACCTTCTTCGGAATACGGCCGCGAGCGGGCACCTCGAATCCGTTGGACTGCGCCCAGGCCCGCACGGTCGCCGGGGTGGGTGCGATCGGGGTGCGCTTGTAGGCGCGGCCCGAAAGGGTGCGGCGACGGCCGGCTTCGACGTAGGGCGCCAGCTCGAGACGCAGTTTGTCCGCGTTCTCCGACGAGAGGTCGATCTCGTACCACTGCCCGTCGACGCCGAATGCGATCGTTTCCGCGGCCTCGCCGCCGTCGAGATCATCGGCGAGGGTGACCAGTACGCGTTGCGCCATGGGGTTCGGTCCTTTCGTGCGCCGTCGGTCTGCCCGCGCGACGACCGGCCGGTGTCGCCGGGGCCGGTGACCGGGCCGTGCCGCCGGGCCGGTGCGGCCCGGTGCGGTACGGGCCGGCCCGGCTGTGGTGTCGCGGGCACGCCGACGCGCAGGTGTCGACAAATGTGCATTCAGGGCGGTGCTTGTGCGGTGTCACCGAGGTGTCACGGAATGGGATGGCAGATGTTACTGATAATTCCCGGCCGTACGTCATCCCAAGCCTGTACGCCATCGGGACCCTATGATTTTCCGCCGGGTTTCCCCAGGTATTTCGACAGCCGATACATAAACGTGATGCATGATCGGACGCTGATCGGACCTGAACACCATATCTACTCGCGTAGAATTTCACACCGGGTAGGCTGGGGGCACCTCACGCACCACACCACCGGGAGTGCCAGTGGCACGCGTCGTAGTCGACGTCATGCTCAAGCCGGAGATCCTCGACCCCCAGGGCCAGGCGGTACAGCGAGCGCTGCCGCGCCTCGGGTTCGCCGGGATCTCCGACGTCCGCCAGGGAAAGCGCTTTGAACTCGAGGTCGAGGGGCCGGTCGACGACGCCGCCCTCGCCCGCATTCGGGAGATGGCGGAAACCTTTCTCGCCAACACCGTGATCGAAGACTTCGACGTAAAGGTCGAGTCGTGACTGCCCGCATTGGCGTCGTCACATTTCCCGGCACGCTGGACGACCGCGACACGCAGCGGGCGATCAGCATCGCGGGCGCCGAAGCCGTACCGCTGTGGCACCGTGACAACGATCTCAAGCAGGTCGACGCGGTCGTTCTGCCGGGCGGCTTCTCCTACGGCGACTATCTGCGGGCCGGTGCGATCTCCCGCTTCTCGCCGGTGATGGGCACGGTTATCGAACAGGCGCACGCGGGAATGCCGGTGCTCGGCATCTGCAACGGATTCCAGGTGCTGTGCGAAGCGCATCTGCTGCCGGGCGCGATGCTCAGGAACACCGGGCTCCACTTCGTCTGCCGCGACCAGAAGCTCCGGGTCGAGACCGCGGACACCGCCTGGACCTCGGATTACGTCCCCGGCCAGGAGATCTCCATCCCGCTGAAGAACATCGACGGCCGCTACACCGCCGACGAGCGCACCCTGGACGAGCTGGAGGCCGAGGGCCGCGTCGCCTTCCGCTACAGCGACGTGAACCCCAACGGGTCGCTGCGCGACATCGCCGGCATCACCAACGCGGCGGGCAACGTCGTCGGCCTGATGCCGCACCCCGAGCACGCCGTGGAGCCGCTGGTCGGCACCGGGCGCACCGACGGCCTGGCGTTCTTCACCTCGGTCATCAAGAAGTTGGTCAACGCATGAGCCTGGACACGGTCAAGCACTCCGCCGAGACCCCCGACTCGGCGCAGCCCTGGAAGGAACTCGGCCTCAAGGAGGACGAGTACGCGCGGATCAGGGAGATCCTGGGCCGCCGCCCCACCGGCGCCGAGCTGGCGATGTACTCGGTCATGTGGTCCGAGCACTGCTCGTACAAGTCGAGCAAGGTGCACCTCAAGCAGTTCGGCGACAAGGCACCGCAGACCGACGCGCTGCTGGTCGGCATCGGTGAGAACGCCGGTGTGGTGGACGTCGGGCAGGGCTACGCGGTCACCTTCAAGATCGAGTCGCACAACCACCCCTCGTACATCGAGCCCTACCAGGGCGCGGCCACCGGTGTCGGCGGCATCGTGCGCGACATCCTGGCGATGGGCGCCCGGCCGGTCGCGGTCATGGACCCGCTGCGCTTCGGCGCCGCCGACCACCCCGACACCAAGCGCGTGCTGCCCGGCGTCGTCGCCGGCGTCGGCGGCTACGGAAACTGCCTGGGCCTGCCCAACATCGGCGGCGAGGTCGTCTTCGACCCCTGCTACCAGGGCAACCCGCTGGTCAACGCGCTGTGCGTGGGCGTGATGAAGCACGAGGACATCCACCTCGCCAAGGCGTCGGGCGCCGGCAACAAGGTGATCCTCTACGGCGCCAGGACCGGCGGCGACGGCATCGGCGGCGTCTCGGTGCTGGCCAGCGAGACCTTCGACTCGACCGGCCCCTCGCGGCGGCCCGCCGTCCAGGTCGGCGACCCCTTCCAGGAGAAGCTGCTCATCGAGTGCACCCTGGAGATCTTCCGCGAGCAGCTCGTCGCGGGCATCCAGGACCTCGGCGGCGCGGGCCTGTCCTGCGCCACCTCCGAGCTGGCCTCGGCCGGCTCCGGCGGCATGCGCGTCGAGCTGGACACCGTGCCGCTGCGCGACGCGACGCTCTCGCCCGAGGAGATCCTCATGAGCGAGTCGCAGGAGCGGATGTGCGCGATCGTCGAGCCCGACAAGGTCGAGCGCTTCCTGGAGATCTGCGAGAAGTGGGACGTCATCGCCACCGTCATCGGTGAGGTCACCGAGGGCACCCGGCTGGAGATCTACTGGCACGGCGAGCAGATCGTGGACGTGCCGCCGCGGTCCGTCGCCCACGAGGGCCCCACCTACCACCGCCCCTACGCCCGTCCCGACTGGCAGGACGCGCTCCAGGCCGACGACGCCGGCAAGCTGGCGCGGCCGGTGACCGGCGAGGAGCTGCGCGAGCAGGTGCTCGCGCTGGTCGGTTCGCCCAACCAGGCGTCCAAGGCGTGGGTCACCGACCAGTACGACCGCTTCGTGCAGGGCAACACGGTGCTGGCGCAGCCCGAGGACTCCGGCGTCGTCCGCATCGACGCCGACACCGACCTGGGCGTCGCCATCGCCACCGACGGCAACGGGCGCTACACCAAGCTCGACCCCTACGCGGGCGCGCAGCTCGCGCTGGCCGAGGCGTACCGCAACGTCGCCGCGACCGGCGCCAAGCCGCTGGCCGTCTCGGACTGCCTGAACTTCGGGTCGCCCGAGGACCCGGCGGTGATGTGGCAGTTCGCCGAGGCCACCCGCGGCCTCGCCGACGGCTGCCTCGCGCTCGGTACGCCTGTGACCGGCGGCAACGTCTCGCTCTACAACCAGACCGGCGACGCGGCCATCCACCCGACCCCGGTGGTCGCCGTGCTCGGCGTGATCGACGACGTCAACCGTCGTACGCCGATGGCCTTCGCCGAGCAGGGCCAGCTCATCCTGCTGCTCGGTGAGACCCGCGAGGAATTCGGCGGCTCCGCCTGGTCGCAGGTCGTCCACGACCACCTCGGCGGGCTGCCGCCGGCGGTGGACCTGGAGCGCGAGAAGCTGCTCGCGGAGATCCTCATCTCCGGCTCGCGCGACGGCATGATCGACGCCGCGCACGACCTGTCCGACGGCGGCCTGATCCAGGCGGTGACCGAGTCCTGCCTGCGCGGCGGCCACGGTGCCCGGCTGGTCGTCCCCGACGGCCTCGACGCCTTCACCTTCCTCTTCTCCGAGTCCGCGGGCCGCGCCGTCGTCGCCGTCCCGCGCTCCGAGGAGCTGCGCTTCACCGACATGTGCGGTGCGCGCGGTCTGCCGGTCACCCGGATCGGCGTGATCGACGGTGACGCGGTGGAGGTCCAGGGCGAGTTCGCGATCCCGCTGGCCGAGCTGGGCGCGGTGCACGAGGCCACGATCCCGGCGCTGCTGGCCTGACGTCCTGCGGTACGCGGCGGCGCCCTGCCATGGGCGCCGCCGCGTTTCGTGCTCAGTCGCGCAGCGCCGCCGCGTAGGCATCCCGGTGCGTGACCAGCCAGGCCTGCATGCGGTCCCAGCGCGTCCAGCCGCCGTGCCGGGCCACCGCCTCGGTATACGCCGGGTCGCCGTCCGCGAACCGGCGTTCGACGAAGGCCCGTCCCGCCGCGGTGGCCTGCTCGATCACCGCGGGCAGTTCGCGCCGCTCGGCCGGCGTCAGCCCGTAGGCGTCGGCCAGCAGCCGCAGCCGCCGCAGCTGGTCCAGGCCGGCCGGATAGTGGACGGCGGCCGACTCGGGATCGAGCGTCGGCACCCAGTAGCGGGCCGTCATCGCCACGTCCCACAGCGGACGGCCGGGCGCGGCCAGGTCGAAGTCGATCAGCGCGACGGCCTGCCCGTCGCGGAAGACGACGTTCTTCGGGCACACGTCGTTGTGGCACAGCACCGGCCCGCCCGCCGGGTCGGCCAGCACCCGGTCCCAGTCGGCGGCAGGGTCGAAGCCGACGCCCGCCGCCGCGTCGTGCAACCGCCGCAGCAGCCGGCCCACCGAGCGCAGCGCGCCGTCCGCCACCACCCATCCCGGGAAGGGCGGCAGTGCCACGTCCCCCTCGACGTACGTCAGTTGCTCCCGCCCGCCGTCCAAGCCGACCCCGACCGGCGCCCCGTCGAACCCCCGCTCGCGCAGCCCGGCCAGATACGCGTGCACGCCCGCCGCGTTGCGCGACGCCGGGCGGTCCACCACCGCGCCCCGCCGGAAGACCGCGCCGGCGTTGGCCATTCCCCCCGCGAGCCGCTCACCGTCGGGCTGTGTCCCCATGCGCGCTTCCCCCAACTCCTCGCCGGGCACGAACACTACGACGAAGTGGCGATGGGCCGGGGAGTGCGGCGGCGCGGCAGGCCACCGGTCAGCCGAAGCTGCGGACGGCGGTCAGGCCGCCGTCGACGGGGAGGGTCACGCCGGTCACGTACGAGGCGCGGTCGCTGAGCAACCACGCTGCCGCCTCGGCGAATTCGGCCGCCTCCGCCACCCGGCCCAGCGGGGTCGCCCGGCCGACCGCGTCGGCGAAGCCGGGGCCCGGAGCGAAGTAGGCCTCGGTGGCGGACGTGCGGGCCACGCCGGGCGCGATGGCGTTGACGCGGATGCCGTGCGCCGCGTAGTCGGCGGTGGCCGCCTTCACCAGACCGATCGCCCCGTGCTTCGCGGCCTGCTGCGTGCCGTCGCCGAACCCGCCGACCAGCGCGCCGACGCCGGTGTTCACCACGATCGCGCCGCCCTGCCCGCCCGCGACCATCGCGCGCAACTGGGCGCGCAGGCACAGCCAGGTGCCCCGCAGGTTCAGCGCGTGCACCTCGTCCCAGGTGTCCTCGTCGCGGTCGGCCAGCGGGGCGGGCACCGGCCCGGCGCCCGCGTTGTCGAAGGCCGCGTCCAGCCTGCCGTACGCCTCGATCGCCGCCGCCACGGGGCGCTCCGCGCCCTCCGCGGTCGTGATGTCCGCCGTCACGGCCACCGCCTCGGCGCCCGCCGCGCGCAGTTCGGCGGCCAGCGCCGCCACCTCGCTGCCGGTCCGGGACGCCAGCACCAGGCGTGCGCCCTCCGCCGCGAACAACCGGGCCGCGGCCGCCCCGATACCCCGGCCGGCGCCGGTGACGACCGTGACCTTGCCCTCAAGAATTCCCATACCCTCACCCTCCCTGCCGCGCGCGGCCGGCACCATCGGCCGGCCCGGCCCAGGGACGCCCCTTGCGCGGCGGCTACCGTTGGCATATGGCCGACTCGGTGATGGGAGCTTTCCTGCGGGCCCGCCGTGCCCGCCTCACCCCTGCCGACGTGGGGCTGGCGGCGGCCGGGCAGCGCAGGACGCCGGGGCTGCGGCGGGAGGAGGTGGCCGCCCTCGCGGGCATCTCGTCCGACTACTACACGCGGCTGGAGCAGGGGCGCCCCCGCGTCCCGACCCCCGCGGTGCTGGATGCCCTCGCGCGGGCCCTGCTGCTCACCGGCGCCGAACGCGCGTACCTGCACGAGATCGCCGCCCCGCGCCGCAGGGAAGCCCCCGCCCCGCCCCGGCCCGCCACCGCGGCGGCCCGTGCGCTGCTCGACGCGCTGCCGGACACCCCGGCGTTCGTGCTGGGACCCCGCTTCGACCTGCTGGCCTGGAATCCGCTGGGCAGCGCGCTGATGGCGGGCCTGGCCGAACGCCCGCCGCACGAGCGCAACCTGCTCTGGCAGGTCTTCTGCTGCCCTTACGGCGCCGCCGGCAACCGCGAGCCGACGGCCTCGATCGGCGCCCAACTGGTCGCGGCGCTCCGCACGCAGCACGCGGACCGTCCGGGCGACCCGGACCTCACCGGACTGGTGGCCAGGCTCTCCGCGTCGAGCCCGGAATTCGCCGCCGTGTGGGCGATGCACCGGGCCGGTTCCCCGGGCGAGGGCGAACTGCGGGTGCGCCACCCGCAGGTGGCCGCGGACACCCTCCGCTACACCGCCCTGGCCCTCCCGACCCCGGGCCACCATCTCTTCGTCTGCCTCTCCCCGCCCGGGGTCCCTTCCGCCTTCAGGCAGTTGGCCGCCGCGGGGTCGTAAGAGCCTTCCCGCGGGGGAAAACGGCTGGCCGGACCCTCGCCGGGACTGGTTGGGTGCGGGGATGAGCCAAGAACTGCCGGACGGCTACGAGGTATCCACCGACCCCGCGCGACTCGACGCCGCGCTGATCCACCAGTGGCTTTCACTGGACTCCTACTGGGCCCGCGGGGTGACGCGCGACAAGGTCGACGCCTCCCTCGCGGGATCGCTCAACTTCGGGGTCTATGACAGCGTCTCCGGCGCGCAGCTCGCCTATGCGCGGGTCGTCACCGACCGCGCCACCTTCGCGTGGCTCTGCGACGTCTACGTCGCTCCCGCCGCCCGCGGGAAGGGGATCGGGACGGGTCTGGTCGCCGCCGTACGCGATCACCTCGCGCCGTACGAGCTGCGCCGCGTCATGCTGGCCACGGCCGACGCGCACGCGGTCTACGCGAAGGTGGGCTTCGAGCCGGTCGCCGAGCCGGCGAAGTGGATGATCCTCGGCAGGCAGTGAGCGCCGGGCGGCCCACCCGGCGCTGCCGCCACGACGCAGGGGCCTATGTGGCGTTGAGGATGCGCCAGGCGACGATCCCGCGGTTCGCCGCCGCGCCGCCCACGTAGGCGCTGATCGCCCCGGTGTAGGGGAACCCGGTGGCCTTGTCGCCGCAAGTGACCTTCTTGTACGGAGCGTGGGCGGTCATCTGGACGACGATCCCGCCGTTGCCCGAGCACGCGATCTGCAGGAGATGCCGTCCCGGTGCCCTGTCGTCGACACCTGTGGCGGGCGCAGAGGCCCAGAAGTAGCCGGAAGACGTCGGGGCGTCGGTGAAGTCCTCGGGTATCCACTCGCCGACCAGGGCCAGCGCGGGCCGGGCCGCCTCGTGCAGGTCGGGCTCGGCGGGCGCGGTACCGCGCTGGGCCGTGTGCTTCGTGGCCGGTG
Organism: Actinacidiphila paucisporea; assembly: GCF_900142575.1. Taxonomy (GTDB): domain Bacteria; phylum Actinomycetota; class Actinomycetes; order Streptomycetales; family Streptomycetaceae; genus Actinacidiphila; species Actinacidiphila paucisporea. The sequence continues at coordinate 146,485 of NZ_FRBI01000003.1, read as the reverse complement.
GCGGCGCGGGCGACGCGTGCGACGCGCCGGAGCACGCGGTGAGTGCGAGCAGTGGTACGGCGGCGAGCAGCAGCGCCGCGCCGCGGTGATACCTGGACGTCATGGTGATCCCCCCTGGGAACAGGCTAACCGGGCAGGCCGCTTTTCGTACGGGGTTCGAAGGACCGGGGAGGCGGACAGCCCTCAGGCGTACGCCTTCCGGTCGGACATGTCCCGCATCGACCGGACCGGCGAGGCCGGCCAGGCCGGCTCCGGCGGCAGCGACGCCCCCGCGAGGAGCAGCAGCGTCGTCGCATCCGGCCGAGCCCAGGGACGGCCGCCGGCCGCACCCGCCGGTTTTCGGCGCCGCTTCGCCGGGACCGGACGGCACGGGGGCGTCGGCCACAATGGGCCGATGACCACAGAACGCCCCTGGCCCCCCTCCATCGCCGGCGAGCGCGAGACGCTGCGCGGCTTCCTCGACCACCACCGGGCGACGCTCGCCATGAAGTGCGAGGGCCTGACGGACGAGGAGTTGCGGCGGCGGTCCGTGCAGCCGTCGACGCTCAGCCTGCTCGGTCTCGTACGGCACATGGCCGAGGTCGAACGCGCCTGGTTCCGCCGGATCGTCGGCGGCGAGGACATCCCGCTCGTCTGGTCCGACGCGATGGACTTCCAGGTCGCCTACGACGCCACCGGGTCCACCCGCGCGGAGGCCTTCCAGGCCTGGCAGTCCGAGATCACCCACGCCCGCCGTATCGAGGCCGCGGCCCCGGACCTCGACGTGGTCGTCCACAACTCCCGCGCCCAGGAGGACGTCTCCCTGCGGACGATCATGGTCCACGTCATCCTCGAGTACGGCCGCCACAACGGCCACGCCGACCTCCTCCGCGAGGCCGTCGACGGCACGGTCGGCGCATAGCCGCGCCGAGCGCGGCGCCGCGACCGGGGCCGCGCGGCGGCTACGCTCGAATTCCACGCGCAGAAGCGCATCACAACGTCGAGTGTGATCATCCGGTCACGGTCGGTTCCATGATCCGATAGGATGACGAACCGAGCGTGAAGAACCGGACACAGGGAGGTACGGGTGACCGCTGTGGACGACCGGCCGCAGTCCCATGTTCACGCGCTGGAGCCGGCGGAGTTCGAGCGCCTGGCGTCCGTCGCGGCACGAGAGAGCGAAGGGCTCCGGCTGGAGCTCATCGGCGGAAAACTGGGGGTCAAGGCTGTGCCGGACGGGCTTCACACGGCAATGACAATGTGGCTGGTCCAGCAGTGCATGCAGCGGAAGCCGCAATGGATCGTCCACGTAGGGCTGGGGCTCAAGGTGGAGACGTATCGTCATGGGCGAGCGATTCCGGACGGGACCCTCGCGCCGATCGGGCATTTTGTCGGTGCCGGCGAGTGGGCCGAGCCCGACGGTGTGCTCATGACCCTGGAGGTCACGTCCTTCGACCGCGACACGACGCAGCGCGACCGTATCGACAAGCCGCGTGCCTACGCCGAGGCCGGCATCCCCGTGTTCCTGCTCATCGACCGCGACACCCGTGAGATCACCGTCCACAGCGAGCCGGGCAACGGCGTCTACGAGAAGAAGGTCACCGTCCCCTTCGGGAAGACCGTCATCCTCCCCGCACCCGTCGACATCGAGCTGGACACCGCCCAACTCCTCACCTGGGCGACCGCCGACAAGGGCTGAGGCGCGCGTCAAACGGCTCGCGCGCGCCGCGAGGCCTTTCCTATATTCGCGGGCATGCCCGAAATCCAGCTGCTCAGGCCCGACCACGCCGCCGCCCTGCTCGCCTTCGAACGGGAGAACCGGGGCTACTTCGCCGTGTCCGTCCCCGACCGCGGGGACGACTTCTTCGCCCGGTTCGACGAGCGGATGCGGGCGCTGCTGGCCGAACAGGAGGCCGGGGTCTGCTACTTCCACGTCGTGGTCGGCGCCGGAGGCGAGGTGCTGGGGCGGATCAACCTCATGGACGCGGCGGAGGGGTCGGCCGAACTCGGGTACCGGATCGCCGAGCGGGCGGCCGGGGCGGGCCTGGCCACCTGGGCCGTACGGGAGTTGTGCGGGATCGCCGCCAACAGCTACGGGCTGACCGAGCTGTGGGCGGGGACCACGCTCGACAACGCGGCGTCGCAGGCGGTGCTGGCGCGTACGGGCTTCCGCCTCGTCGGGGAGCGGCAATTCTCCGGGCGGCCGGGGCTGTTGTTCGCCCGCGGCCTTGCGGAGTTCACCGGGCGGCCAGGTGCGGCGGACGCCGGTCAGTGACGGCCTCCCGCGCCTCTTGAGTACCTCCCGCCCCGACGGCATGCTGGGTCCGCCGCGACCGCGGCAGGCACGGACCAGGCCGGAGACCATCCGGTAACCGAAAGGGACAACGATGACGTCCTCATCCCCGTTCAACCGCCGTACCCTGCTGCGCGGATCGCTGGCCGCAGGCGCCGGCGTGGCCCTCGGACCGGTACTGCTCTCCGGCTCGGCCTACGCCTACTCCTGGTCGCGCACCCTCTCGCAGGGGATGACCGGCGCCGACGTCACCGAACTCCAGATCCGCGTCGCCGGCTGGCCCACCAGCAGCCCCGGCCACACGCGGGTGGCCCTCGACGGGGACTTCGGCGCCGGCACCGCCGCCGCGGTCCGCCTCTTCCAGTCCGCGTACGGCCTGTCGTCCGACGGCGTCGTCGGCCCCGCCACGCAGGCGCAGCTCAACGCCCTCCAGCAGTCCGACGGTTCGACCTCCCACTTCAACTTCAGCGAGTTCACCGACCGCGTGAGCGGTACCTTCGACGGCGGCAAGGTCAGCGCGGCCGCCGCCAAGGAGAACGCCCGCCGCGCGATGTACAAGCTCGAAGCCCTCCGCAAGAAGCTGGGCAACGTGCCCATCACCGTCAACTCCGGCTTCCGCAGCATCGCGCACAACGCCGACATCGGCGGCGCGAGCGACAGCATGCACCTCTACGGCACCGCCGCCGACCTCGACGTCCCCGGCGTCGCCAACAAGACCGTCTACCAGAAGGCCGAGACCTGCGGCTTCTCCGGCCTGGAGACCTACAACACGGACCACCAGCACGTCGACAGCCGGGCGGACCTGGGCCGCGCCTGGTGGTGGGAGAACGGCACGGTGTGACGCCGTCGCTCCCCGGGTGCGCCGCGTCCGCCGGCAGGTACCGGCCGCCGGACGCGGCGCCCCCCCGGGGCGCCCTCCCGTCCGGCAGCCGCCCGCCGCGACCGTGCGACGTGGCCGTGCTCACCCCAGCAGCGCGACGCCCACCAGCATCACCCGTGGCGGGTGGACCGGAGGGAGGCCACCACCCGGGCGCGGGCCTCCTGCGCGGTCGACAGCAGGGCCTTGCGGCGGCTCGCCTCGCGGCGCACTGGGCGACGGCACCCCAGGTCATCAGGGTGGCGACCAGGGCGCCGCTACCGATGGGGGCCCAGCCGATGCCGGTGACGGCGAGGCGGACGACGAGGCCGGTCCAGGCGAGGCAGGCGGCCGTCACCGGGAGGGCCAGTTCGCTCCCGCGGCCGGTGCCGGACACGATGCGGAATTCGTACGGCCGGCCGGCCGGGAAGGGGACGGTGACCGGGCGGCCGGTCCAGGCCGCGTCGAGCGTGCCGTTGCGGTTGCCGGTGGTCGGCAGGCGCAGTTCCTCGCCAGCCGAGACGGCCGGTCGCCGCGGATGGTTGCGCGCGCGGGAAACAGACGTGGACGGCTCCGCACGGCCGGTGCGAGCATCGGGACGGTGGCCGTCAACGCAGCAGAACCGCTCCGCCGTCAGAGGGACTTCCTGCTGCTGTGGGGCGGCCAGACCGTCAGCGAGGTCGGGTCGCAGATCTCCGTGCTGGCGCTGCCGCTGGTGGCCGTCGTGGTGCTGAAGGCCAGTGCCTTCCAGGTGGGGCTGCTGTCGGCGGCGGCGACGAGCGCGTATCTGCTGGTGGCGCTGCCCGCGGGGGCCGTGGTGGACCGGGTCGCGAAGCGGCGGCTGATGATCGGGTGCAATCTCGGGCTGCTCGGCGTCGTCGGCTCGGTGCCGGTCGCGCACGCGGCGGGGGTGCTGAGCCTGGGGCAGCTGTACGGTGTCGCGCTCGCGTCCGGCGTGCTGTCCGTCTTCTTCTCCGTCGCCTACCAGGCCTATCTGCCGACCCTGCTGGACCGCGAGCAGCTGATGGACGGCAACGGAAGGCTCGCCGCCTCGCAGTCGGCCGCGCAGGTCGCCGGCCCGGGGGCGGGGGCGGTGCTGGTGACGCTGGTCGGGGCCGCGGCCGCGATGACCGCGGACGCGCTGTCCTTCGCCCTCTCCGCCGTCTCGCTCGCCGCGATACGCACCCGGGAGCCGCGCAGGGCAAAAGCCGGCCCCAGGACCGGCCTGCGGGCGCAGATCGGCGCGGGCCTGGCCCACGTGGTCAGGGACCCGATCCTGCGCAACGGGGTGGCCTTCAACGGCACCGCCAACTTCTTCGTGGTCATGGTGGAGACCCTCGGCCCGGTCTTCCTCGTCCGCACGCTGCACCTGCGTCCCGGGCTGGTCGGGCTGCTGCTCGCGCTGGGCGCGGTCGGCGGGGTCGCGGGCGGGATGGCGGCCAAGCCGCTGGCCCGGCGGGTGGGTTCGGCGCGGATCAGCTGGGTCGCGATGACCGTGCTGTCGCTGCCCGGGCTGCTGATCCCGCTGGCAGGGCGCGGCTGGTCGGCGCTGCTGTTCGGGGCGGGCTGGATCTCCTGGACCTTCGCCTCGACCGTCACCGGCATCTCGCTGGTCAGCTACCGGCAGGCGACCTGCCCGCCCGACCTGCTCGGCCGGGTGAGCGCCGCGGCCCGCTGGACCACCTGGGGCACCCTGCCGCTCGGCGGCCTCACCGGCGGGGCGCTCGCGTCCGCGCTCGGCGTCCGCACCACCTTGTGGATCGCGGTGTCCGGCGGCTGCTGCGCGGGCCTGTGGCTGTTCTTCTCGCCGCTGCGCCGGATGCGCGACATCCCGCTCGGGCGGCCCGCGGGACCGGCCCCGGCCGCGGGGGCGGCCTGACGGCGTACGGGCGCCCGTGGTTGGCTGTCCGGACGCACGACCGTCCGCGGACCGTCCACGCAGGGCCCGCGGATGCGCAGGGCGGAAGATCGTAGAGGCACAACGGACCCGAGCGAGGACAGCACATGTACGAGTACAAGGTCGTCTCCTTCCGCGAGTCGCTGATCGGCGACGCGCTCGACGGCGACAAGCTGGAGAAGACCCTCAACAAGCACGCGTCCGAGGGCTGGGCCCTGAAGGCCGTCACCGCGGCCGACGTGAAGGGCCGGATAGGCCCCGGCGCCGTCGAGGGCCTGCTGCTGACCTTCGAACGGCCGCGCCAGGGCTGAGCCGAGCAGCCGGGCGCGGCCGTCGCGCAGGCCGTGGACCGGTCAGGGCCGCGGCGCCCCCGGCAGGAAGCCGTACGAGCCGACCGCCGTCGCCGTGTCCCGCGAGCGGGTGCCGGGGACCAGGCGGTCGGCGAAGCCCTGCTGGAAGGCCGCGAAGGCCGCCGACCCGTCGAGCGGGCTGTCCGCGTCGCCGGTGACCGCGACGTGCAGGAAGGTCACCCCGTCGTCCAGCCGGAACGCGGCGTAGCGCAGGCCGCCCGGGTCCTGTTCGTTCAGCTCCGCCATCACCGCCTCGACCAGCCGCTGGTTCTCCGCGGCGGCTCCCGGGCGTGTCTGGTACCGGACGATCGCGACGTTCGACATGGTGCCTTCTTTCTCGGGGACAACCGCGGCCGATCCGCGGGAGTTCGCAGGCAGGGGAACAGCGGGACAGGTGGGGTCACCGGGCGCCGCGGACGGTACGGGCCAGCGAGGCGCCGCCCGCGACTCCGACCACCGACAGCGCCGCCATCCACTCCGACGTGGTGGCGATGGCGTGGCCCGACGGGTGCGAGCCGGCGAGCGACAGGAAGACCGTGCCGAAGGCGGCGACGCCGACGACCTGGCCGAGCTGCATCGTCGTGGTCAGCAGGCCGCCGGCGTCCGGGGCCTGCTCGGGTCGCACCCCGACCAGCGCCAGCGCCAGCAGCGGGCTCAGCGACAGACCCATGCCGACGCCGGCGAGCACCATCGCCGCCCAGAGCAGCGGGCTGTCCTGCGAGCCGTCGTGCAGGCCCGCCGCGATGCCCAGGTAGCCGAGCGCGCACAGCGCGAGGCCGGCGGCGGGCAGCAGGTGGTGGACGCGGCTCGGCAGCTTGCGCCAGAAGAAGCCGACGACGCCGAAGACCGCCGCGAGCGGGAAGAAGGCGAGGCCGGCGCGCAGCGCGCTGTCGCCGAGGCCGAGTTGCAGGTGCAGTGCGAGGGTGAACAGGAAGCCCCCGTAGGCGACCTGCATGCACCCCAGGGTGGCGATGCCGGCGGCCAGGCCGGGCGCGCGCAGCACCGCGAGGTCCAGCAGCGGGTCGCCGCCGCGGTCCGCGACGCGCCGCTCGACCAGGACGAAGACGGTCGCGAGGACGGCGCCCGCCGCCATGCAGGCGTAGGTCCAGGCGGGCCAGCCGGTCTCGTGGCCCAGCACCAGCGGCAGCACCACCAGGATCACCGCGGGGACGGCGAGGGCCAGCCCGGCGAAGTCCAGCCGCCGGGTGCCGCGCGGCTCGTCGGCGGGGACCAGCCGCGGGACCAGTGCCACCAGCAGGGCGCCGAGCGGCACGTTGACCAGGAAGACCGGCCGCCAGGCGGTGCCCAGCAGGTCCGCGCCGACCAAGAAGCCGCCGAGCACCAGGCCCGCGACCGCCCCGACGGACAGCACCGCGCCGTACGCGGACAGTGCCTTCGCGCGCGCCGGGCCGGTGAAGCGCATCTGGATGACGCTCATGATCTGCGGCACCATCACCGCCGCGCCCGCGCCCTGCACCAGCCGGGCGCCGACCAGCACGGCGGTGTCGGGGGCGAGCCCGCACAGCAGCGAGGTGAGCGTGAAGACGCAGGCGCCGACCAGGTACATCCTGCGCCGCCCGTAGAGGTCCCCGAGCCGGGCGCCGGTGATCAGCAGCATCGCGTACGCGACGGTGTAGCCGCCGACCACCATCTGCAGAGCCGCCCCCGAGGAGTGCAGGCCGGCGCCGATGGCGGGTGTCGCCACGTTGACGATCGTGACGTCGAGCAGGCCCATGAACTGCCCGAGCAGCAGTACGGCCAGCATCAGCCACGGCCGCTGCTCCTGTGTCGCGGCGGCGGGGCCTGCGGGCCGGGCGGTGAGCTCCGGACTGGCCATGTGTCGTTTCCTTCCCTGCGGTGTCGGGTCGTGCCGTCACCCGGTACCGATACGGCCGGCCGGCCGATGTCATCGGTGGGGCGGCCGGGAGGGTGACCGATGAGGTCGCGGTGCCGCCGGGGTCTTCACTGGGGGAGGGCACGCGATGTGCCCGCAAGCCGGCAGGGAGCGGCCTTGGATACCGATGGATCGGTCACTGACGAAGCGGAGTTCGGTCGGCTCACCGGCCCGTACCGCGGCGAGCTGCAGGCGTACTGCTACCGGATGCTCGGCTCCGCGCACGACGCCGAGGACCTGGTGCAGGACACGCTGCTGCGCGCCTGGCGGGCCTACGGCGGCTTCGAGGGGCGGTCGTCGCTGCGCACCTGGCTGTACCGGATCGCGACCAACGTCTGCCTGCGGGCGCTGGAGAGCCGCAGCCGCCGCCCAATGCCGTCCGGGCTCGGCGCCCCGGCGGACGACCCGGACGCACCCGTGCTCGCGGCGGCCCCCGAGGTGCCCTGGCTCGAACCCTTCCCCGACGCGCCCGGCGACGCCGACGACCCGGGCGCGATCGTGGCGTCCAGGGCCGGGATGCGGCTGGCGCTGATCGCGGCCCTGCAGTACCTGCCGCCACGGCAGCGGGCCGCGCTGATCCTGCGGGACGTGCTGGACTGGCCGGGTCCGCAGGCCGCGGACCTGCTGGGGGTGTCCCTCGCCGCGCTCAACAGCCTGCTCCAGCGGGCCCGTACGCAGTTGCGGCAGGCCGCGCCCGCGGAGGACGACCTCGTTGAGCCGACCGACCCGGACCGCCTCGCCCTGCTGGACCGCTACGCGACCGCCTTCCAGAACGCCGACATCGCCGCGCTGACCCGGCTGCTCACCGACGACGCGGTCTACGAGATGCCGCCCGTCCCCACCTGGTTCGCCGGCGGCGCCGCGGTCGCCGCCTTCGCCGCGTCCCGGGCGCCCGCGGACCCGTCGGCCCTGCGGATCGTCCGTACCGCGGCGAACGCTGGGCCGGCGCTTGCCACCTACCGCCGCGGTCCCGACGGCGTCCACCGCGCGCACTCCCTCCAGGTCCCGGCCTTCGACGGCCCCCGCATCGCCCGCCTGACCTCCTTCCAGGACCCCGCCCTCTTCCCGCTGTTCGGCCTGCCGGCCGCTCTCGGCTGACCCCCGGCCGGTCCGCCCGCCCCGGGGCCGGGGCCCTACCCTGGCCGTATGCCTCCTGCCAGCCGCCGCCGCGCGCGGACGTACGACCCCGACCGGACCTGGGACGCGCTGGTCGCGCAGGCGGGGCATGTGCGGGACGCCGTACGGGGGCTGCCCGCGGAGGCGTACGGCGGGGCGGCCGGGCTGCCCGGATGGGACGTGCGGCTGCTGGTCGCGCACATCGTGCGGCAGGTGGACGTGCTCGGGGTGCTGCTGGGCGAGCCCGAGCCGGTGCCCGGCGGGAAGCTGACCGGGCTGGACGCGTGGACGCAGGAGACCGGGCCGATCGCCGACCGGCTGGACGCCTCGACGCGGGCGGCCGAGCAGGCGATGGACGACCCGGTGGCCGCGATCGAGGCGGCGGTGGACGGGCTCGGCGCGCTGCGGAAGGAGGCGCTGCGGCCCGGCAGGCTGCTCGCGGAGCCCTTCGGCGGGATGCGGGCGCTGGACTTCACGGTGACGCGGCTGGTGGAACTGGTCGTGCACAGCGACGACCTGGCCCGCGCGACGGGCCGCGAGGTGGCGCTGGACCGGCAGGCGGTGGCCGCGGTGGTGCGGGTGCTGGCGGACGCGCTCGCCGCGAAGGCGCCGGGCAACGCGGTGGAGGTGCGGGTGCCGCCCTACGCGGCGGTGCAGTGCGTCGAGGGCCCGCGGCACACCCGCGGCACCCCGCCGAACGTGGTGGAGACCGACCCGCTGACCTGGATCCGGCTCGCCACCGGGCGTACGGGCTGGGCCGAGGCGCTGGAGACCGCCGCCGTCGCGGCCAGCGGGGAACGCGCGGACCTGGGTCCGTACCTGCCGGTCATGCGCTGACACCGGGGGCATACGGCGACGTGATCGTCACTCACTTCGCGGCCATTGTGCCCGAATATGCCCGGTAATGGGTATGGCGTATTTGCGCCGGAAATCCCCGTCGGTATATGCCGCGCCTGTCGGCTTTTCTAGGATTATGACGACGGGCTCAGCCGGAATGTCGCATTTCGGCGTGCTGTTCCGTCCGGGATACGCGCCCGCCGGAACCCCCGTACCGGCGGGCGTTTCCGTGCCCCGGCGGCCCCGCGTGACCCCCGGTGCCCTCCGGCGGCTCTCCGCAGCGGCGGTTTCCGGCCATCCGCCGCCGCTGCCGCGCGGCGCGCGGCGCGGTCGACCTAAGATGCGGGCGCAGACCGTCGGCCGGGTGCACGCACATCCCCTTACCGGCCGGCCCGCCCGTACCTTGGGGGGCACGTCACACCCCCGTGTCCCCCAAGGCGCTACGCGCATAGAAACAGTGATCGGGCACGTCCGGGGCACGTCCCTCGTTCGGACGACGGGCGAACCTGCCCTAGACTCGGTGTTGTGCCTCGTGGTGACGGACGACTCAGCCACGACCTGCTCCCCGGTGAGAAAGGCCCCCAGGACGCGTGTGGCGTCTTCGGTGTCTGGGCCCCCGGCGAAGAGGTCGCCAAGCTCACCTATTTCGGGCTGTACGCCCTGCAGCACCGCGGACAGGAGTCCGCGGGCATCGCAGTGAGCAACGGCTCCCAGATTCTGGTCTTCAAGGACATGGGACTGGTGTCCCAGGTCTTCGACGAGACCTCACTCGGCTCGCTGACCGGCCATATCGCCGTCGGCCACGCCCGCTACTCGACCACCGGCGCCTCGGTGTGGGAGAACGCGCAGCCGACCTTCCGCGCGACCGCCCACGGCTCCATCGCCCTCGGGCACAACGGCAACCTGGTCAACACGGCCGAGCTGGCCGGGATGGTCGCCGACATGCCGCAGACCCCGGGCCGTACCACCCGGGTCGCCGCGACCAACGACACCGACCTGATCACCGCACTGCTCGCCGGGCAGACCGGTCCCGACGGCACCCCGCTGTCGGTCGAGCAGGCCGCGCCCCAGGTTCTGCCGAAGATCAAGGGCGCCTTCAGCCTCGTCTACATGGACGAGCACACCCTCTACGCGGCCCGCGACCCGCAGGGCATCCGCCCGCTGGTGCTCGGCCGGCTGGAGCGCGGCTGGGTCGTCGCCTCCGAGAGCGCCGCCCTCGACATCTGCGGCGCCAGCTTCGTCCGGGAGATCGAGCCCGGCGAGCTGATCGCGATCGACGAGCAGGGGCTGCGGTCCTCCCGCTTCGCCGAGGCCCGCCCCAAGGGCTGCGTGTTCGAATACGTCTACCTGGCGCGCCCCGACACCGACATCGCGGGCCGCAACGTCTACCTCTCCCGGGTGGAGATGGGCCGCCGCCTCGCCAAGGAGGCGCCGGTCGAAGCCGACCTGGTCATACCGACCCCGGAGTCCGGCACCCCGGCCGCGGTGGGTTACGCCGAGGCCAGCGGTATCCCGTACGGCTCCGGACTGGTCAAGAACAGCTACGTGGGCCGGACCTTCATCCAGCCGTCGCAGACCATCAGGCAGCTCGGCATCAGGCTCAAGCTCAACCCGCTCAAGGAAGTCATCCGCGGCAAGCGGCTGGTCGTCGTCGACGACTCGATCGTCCGCGGCAACACCCAGCGCGCCCTGGTGCGGATGCTGCGCGAGGCGGGCGCCGCCGAGGTCCACGTACGGATCTCCTCACCGCCGGTGAAGTGGCCCTGCTTCTTCGGCATCGACTTCGCCACCCGCGCCGAGCTGATCGCCAACGGCATGACCGTCGAGGAGATCGGCACCTCGCTGGGCGCCGACTCGCTCGCGTACATCTCGCTCGACGCCATGGTCGAGGCGACCACGATCGCCAAGCCCAACCTGTGCCGCGCCTGCTTCGACGGCGAGTACCCCATGGACCTGCCCGACCCCGAGCTGCTGGGCAAGCAGCTGCTCGAAGTCGAGCTGGCGGGCGGCCCGGACGCCGCCGACGCCCTGCGCAGGCCGTGACCCCCCGCCGCCCCGCATCCCGACACGCCCGACACGAAAGTGCCAGCAATGCCTGAGACAACCGGAACGACCGGTGCCAGCTACGCCGCAGCGGGCGTCGACATCGAGGCCGGCGACCGTGCCGTGACCCTGATGAAGGAGTGGGTGCGCAAGGCCACCCGCCCCGAGGTCGTCGGCGGGATCGGCGGCTTCGCGGGCCTCTTCGACGCCTCGGCGCTCAAGCGCTACGAGCGGCCGCTGCTGGCCTCCGCGACCGACGGCGTCGGCACCAAGGTCGACATCGCCCGCCGGATGGGCGTCTACGACACCATCGGCCACGACCTGGTCGGCATGGTCGTGGACGACCTGGTCGTGTGCGGGGCCGAGCCGCTGTTCATGACCGACTACATCTGCGTCGGCAAGGTCCACCCCGAGCGGGTCGCCGCCATCGTCAAGGGCATCGCCGAGGGCTGCGTGCTGGCCGGCTGCGCCCTGGTCGGCGGCGAGACCGCCGAGCACCCCGGGCTGCTGGGTCCCGACGACTTCGACGTCGCGGGCGCGGGCACCGGCGTGGTCGAGGCCGACCGGCTGCTGGGCGCCGAGCGCATCCGTACGGGTGACGCGGTGATCGCCATCGAGTCCTCCGGACTTCACTCGAACGGGTACAGCCTGGTCCGCCATGTGCTCTTCGACCGGGCCGGCTGGGGGCTGGAGCGGGAGGTTCCCGAGCTGGGCAGGACGCTCGGCGAGGAGCTGCTGGAGCCCACCAGGATCTACTCGCTGGACTGCCTGGCCCTGACCCGTACCGCCGAGGTGCACGCCTTCTCGCACATCACCGGCGGCGGCCTGGCCAACAACCTGGCCCGGGTCGTCCCGGACGGCCTGCGCGCCACCGTCGACCGTGCGACCTGGACGCCGGCCCCGATCTTCGGCCTGGTCGGCGCGGCCGGGCAGGTGGAGCGGGCCGAGCTGGAGAAGACGCTGAACATGGGCGTCGGCATGATCGCCGTGGTGCCGCAGGAGTCCGTCGAGGTGGCGCTGGCCACGCTGGCCGACCGGGGCGTGGGCGCGTGGGTCGCGGGCGAGGTCACGGCACGCGAAAGCGGCGCGGCCGCCGTGGAGCTGGTCGGTGACTACGCCGGCTGACCCGGTGGGTGCGCGGTTCCCCGGGCGTACGGACGGCCTGCCGGCCGGAACCGTACGCCGGACCGCCCGCTCCGGAGCACGACGAAACCCGGTCCGGGGCTGGTCGCCCCCGGCCGGGTCAGCGTGTGTGGTGTCCTCGCTGCGTCAAGCGCGACGACGCTGCGACGAGGACGGTGAGTCGGACGACTGCTCGTCCTCGTCCTCGCCGTCGTCGTTGTACAGATCCGCGTACTGAGCGTACGGGTCGTCGTCGTCCAACTCGTCGTCATCGTCCTCGACAGGCTCCGGATTAACCGGCCTCGACGGCGATGCGCCCAGCTCGTCGGCCAGACGTGAGAGATCCGTACCGCCGCTGTTGTACTTCAGCTGGCGGGCGACCTTCGTCTGCTTGGCCTTGGCCCGGCCGCGCCCCATGGCTCGACCCCCTTAACGGCGGGGCTCAACGGCCCCGAGTCTTGACACGCGTTCATGATGCGGAGCGGTCTCTCCGGAGAGAGACCGGTCCGTAGGGCCCCAACGGTACCTGCTTCCGACGCCGCACGGTACGTCGCCCGCACGACGCGCGTCGGATCAGGGGTGCTTCACGACCCTGTCCTGCCTGGTCAGGCCCGATTTTACCTTCTTCTAGCGCGAACTTGCTATCGGGCCGTGCGTTCGGTCACGTGCGTCACTCAAGGACGCAGCCATTCCGCCGCCGGGGTGCGCTCCGCCATCCGGAGTTCGGCGAGCCGGTCGGCGGCGACCGCGGGCGGCACGCCGTCGGCCTTCGCGCGATCGAAAATGGCCAGTGTCGTGTCGTAGATCTTCGTCGCCTTGGCCTTGGCGCGGTCGAAATCGAAACCGTGCAGTTCGTCCGCGACCTGGATCACCCCGCCGGCGTTCACGACGTAGTCGGGCGCGTAGAGGATGCCGCGGTCGGCGAGGTCCTTCTCGACGCCGGGGTGGGCGAGCTGGTTGTTGGCCGCGCCGCACACCACGGTCGCGGTCAGCGCCGCCACCGTCGCGTCGTCCAGGGCGTGGCCGAGCGCGCACGGGGCGTAGACGTCCAACGGGGTGCGCACCAGCACGTCCGCGTCGCTGACCGCGCCGACCTGCGGGTGGCGCGCGAGGATCGCGTCCACCGCGTCGGTCCGCACGTCCGTGACGACGACCTCGGCCCCGTCGTCGAGCAGGTGCTGCACCAGGTGCTTGCCGACCTTGCCGACGCCGGCGACGCCGACCCGGCGGCCGCGCAGCGACGGCTCGCCCCACTGGACGCGGGCGGCGGCGCGCATGCCCTGGAAGACACCGAAGGCGGTGAGCACCGAGGAGTCGCCCGCGCCGCCGTTCTCCGGCGAGCGGCCGGTGGTCCAGCGGTTCTCGCGGGCGACGACGTCCATGTCGGCCACGTAGGTGCCGACGTCGCACGCGGTCACGTAGCGGCCGCCGAGCGAGGCCACGAAGCGGCCGTAGGCGAGCAGCAGCCGCTCGGACTTGTCGGTGTCGGGGTCGCCGATGATCACGGCCTTGCCGCCGCCGTGGTCGAGACCGGCCAGCGCGTTCTTGTACGACATGCCGCGGGCGAGGTTGAGCGCGTCCTCGACGGCCTCGTCGTCCGAGGCGTACGGGAAGAAGCGGGTACCGCCCAGGGCGGGGCCCAGGGCGGTGGAGTGGAGCGCGATCACGGCCTTCAGGCCCGAGTCGCGGTCCTGGCAGAGAACGACCTGCTCGTGTCCGCCCTGCTCCGATCGGAACAGCTTGGCGACGACGCTTTCGGTCTGTCGTACGTCAGTCACGGTGGTGACTCCCATAGTCCAGTGGTCCCAGTGCTTTCTGGATTGTCGCGCCCCCCGTGCGGGTGGCGGAGGGGTTGATGGCGACAGCGTAGGCCCTGTGCGCCCGCGCGGGGGTCAGCGCGGGTGGCCGGGATCACGTCCGGGCGGGGGCGCCTCGTGGGACGATCAGGACGACGGCACGGTGGCGCGAGGGAGCGGGTGTGGGCGGTTCACCGGTAGTGGTCCCCTACGCGGCGTATTTGCGGGTCTACGAGCCGCTGGCGGCCTTTCCCGAGCCCGAACGCAGCCACTGGTACCGCTACGCGGCCGAGGGCCCCGGGCGGACCGCACAGGACGAGCTGCGGCAGTCGCTGGCCGGCCTGGTCCCGGTGCCGCCGATCGCCGTCCCGGTGCACGAGAGCGCCGACGCCTTCGTCGCCGTCGTCGGCGGCGTCACCCACGTCTGCCCCTGGCGCACCCGGCTGCGCGGCTGGCTGGCCCTGGAGCAGGCCGGCGAGCTGCTGCCCGAGCCGGTGCTGGACGCGATGCTGCCGCCGGTCGTCCGCCGGCAGGCCGCCGCCGACCACGACGCCTGGCGCGAGCGCAATCCCGACGCGCGGCCCTGGATCCGCACCGCCACCTGGCACGTGCCGGTGCGCTGGTTCGTCCTGGTGGGCGACGACGAGCGGGAGTACGAGCCGGCGGGTGCCGGCGAGTCCAAGGAGCCGCTGCTGCGCTACCGCACGCCCATGGTGCAGGCCAGGCGCCGGGTGGCGCGCGGCCTGCGGGTGCTCAAGGACTCGCTGGACGACGGCGGCCCGCTGGTCGACGGGCTGGTCGACGTCGGCCGCTGGCTGGAGGAATTCCACCCGCGCTCGCTGGTGGAGCTGGACTACGGCGGCCTGGTCCATGTGATGGGCCCGGACCTGCTGGCCGACGACCGCTCGGCTGCCGACGTCGCCGAGGGACTCGCGGCGCTGCGAGCCGGCGACTCGGGCGCGGCGGGGGTGGCGTACGAACGCCTGACCGACCGGTGGCGGGCGGTACGGGAACGCCAGTTCTCCAGCTGAGCCCTGGCCACCGGCGGGCGGCCTTTCCAGACCTTTGGCCCAAGGGTGACGGAGAGCACGTACCCGGAGTCTTGCCTGCATCACCATGTGTCATGCCAAAATGGGACAACGGGTCCGCCTCGGACACGTGTCGAAGGTGGGGATGTTGCAGATGATCGTACTGTGACTGATCGTCACGCTCGGGTGACTGTCCGTTATGCCACGGTCCATCGGCTTCCGTCGAGCTTGAACACCTGAGAGGGCAAATCCATCGGTTTGGCCGACGCGGCTGGACGGATGGTGTAGTTGTAGTGCCGAGGACAAGCCGTTCGTCCTATTACCGACTCGGCCCGCGCCTGCCATTTCGGGCAACGTGGGTCAAGGTGCAGAATTTAGAGGAAAGAACCGCGTTGGTTCGGTTCTCTCAAGGAGGCCGCTCATGACCGCTCGCACCCCTGATGCCGAGCCGTTGCTAACCCCTGCCGAGGTCGCGACCATGTTCCGCGTCGACCCCAAGACGGTCACGCGCTGGGCCAAGGCAGGCAAGCTCACGTCCATCCGCACGCTGGGCGGGCACCGCCGCTACCGCGAAGCGGAGGTCCGTGCGCTGCTCGCGGGTATTCCGCAGCAGCGCAGCGAGGCCTGACAGCCCGTTTGGGCGCCGTCCCCCCTTATCGGCGCCCGGCCGCACGGCTCACCTGCCCCCATCAGGGACAGCCCGAGGCCCCTCGCACCACGGATCCACCGGTTTCACCCGCAGTACCCCGCACCACCTCGTACGACCTGTACCACCCCCGTACCACCTGTACGACCCGGATCCCGCCGGATCCGCCCGTAACACCACAGCACCACCGCAGCGTCACAGGATCGCATCGGACTCCGCCGGGTCCGATGCGGTCCTTTTTCGTGCCTTGGGTGCATGTCCCGGACGGGGTGCCATTGCACATATTAAATCGACAGCCCTCCGGAGGGCGTCGGGTTCCGCGATTCCGAATCGACTTTGCGTGACTCCCGTCACACGCAGGGGACTTGTGGATCTTGCGGGCGGTGCGGTAGTGAACTCCCGCGTCAGGAAGGGTCTGAGGGGGGCCGTGCGCGGCGACGGGCGTGCGAACGGCCCCGTCGTCCGGGGGACGACGGGGCCGGGCGGGGGGCGTGCGGGCCGGACGCGGCCTGCGCGGGCCTGGGTACGCCGACGGCCGTGTCCGGGAGGGACGACGGCCTGGGTGTGCGAACGGCCCGTGTCCGGGGGACGACGGGCCGGGCGGTGGGGAAGACGTGCGGTCCTGACGGGATTTGCTGTGCCTGTTTGCGGCTGGCGCCGCGGGCGTGGCCTGGGTGTGCGAACGGCCCGTGTCCGGGGGACGACGGGCCGGGCGGTGGGGAAGACCTGCGGTCCTGACGGGATTTGAACCCGCGGCCTCCACCTTGACAGGGTGGCGAGCACTCCAAACTGCTCCACAGGACCTTGCTGCGAGACAGACTGTACAGCAGGTCAGGGGGTGCGGTCGAACTCGATCGCGAGGCGGGGCGGGGGGCGGGGGAGGGGGTCAGCCCCAGGCCTCGTCCAGGGCCTTGAAGATCCGCTTGTCCGAGACCGGGTAGGCCGTGCCCAGCGCGTGGGCGAAGTAGCTGACCCGCAGCTCCTCGATCATCCAGCGGATCTCGCGCACCGCGGCGGGGACGGGCCGGCCGGCCGGCCGGGAGGCCAGCAGCTGCGCGTACTCGGCCTGGATCTCGCGGACCTTCTCCATGCGCGTGGTGTCCCGCTGCGCCGCCGTCGGCATCTGCTGGAGGCGGCGGTCGGCGGCGACCAGGTAGCGCATCAGGTCCGGCAGGCGCTTGAGGCCCGCCTCCGTCACGAAACCGGGGTGGACGAGGGCGGCCAGCTGCTCCTTGACGTCCTGCAGGTTCGCCACCAGCACCAGCGACGTCGTGTCCTTCAGTCGCCGCTCGCAGGAGTGCCAGGCGGCAAGCACCTGCTGGACCCGCTGGACGCTGCGGCCGGTCAGCTCGACCAGGTCGGCCCGCACCGCGTCGTAGAGCTTGCGGTAGGCCTCCTCGTCCCACGCGGGGCCGCCGTGCTCGGCGATCAGCCGGTCGGCCGCGGCGGTGGCGCAGTCCTCGAACAGCGCCTGCACGCTGCCGTGCGGGTTGCGCGACAGGGCCAGCTTCTGCTGGTTGGACATCTGGTCGGCGACGAATTTGGCCGGGTTCACCGGCACGTTCAGCAGGATCAGCCGGCGGGTGCCGCGCCACATCGCCTCGGCCTGCTCGGCCTCGGTGTCGAAGAGCCGCACCGCCACCGACGCGCCCTCGTCGACCAGCGCCGGATAGGCCTTGACCGGCTGCCCGGCCCATGGGGTATCCCCGCGGCGAAGCCTGCGGGGAGGGGTCTCGAACGTCCGCGGCAGCGCACCGATCGTCCAGTCCTTCAGGCCGGTGCGCTGCTCCACGCCGGCCAGCGCGGGGTCCGAGACGCGCTCGAAGGCCTTCGTGATGGCCTCCCGCGTCTTCGGCTTGAGCCGCAGCTTCAGCGCGTCGAGGTCCTTGTCCTCGGCGACGGTCCGCCGCCGCTCGTCGGTCACCCGGAAGGTGACCTTCAGGTGGTCGGGCACCCTGGCCAGGTCGAAGTCCTCCGCGGTGACGGGGACCCCGACCATCCGCTGCAACTCCCGTGCCAGTACGAGCGGCAGGGGGTCGGGGCCGGCCACGGCCCGGTCCAGGAAGGCCCTGGCGTAGTTCGGCGCGGGCACGTAGTGCCGCCGGATCGGCTTCGGCAGCGAGCGGATCAGCTCGGTGACGACCTGCTCGCGCAGGCCCGGGATCTGCCAGTCGAAGCCGTCGGGCACCGCCTGGTTGAGCACCTGGAGCGGGATGTGCACGGTCACGCCGTCCGCGTCGGCGCCCGGCTCGAACTGGTACGTGACGCGGAATTTCAGCGCGCCCTGCCGCCAGGAGTCGGGGTAGTCGGCCTTGGTGACCGCCTCCGCGCCCTCGTTGATCAGCATGGAGTGCTCGAAGTTGAGCATCTCCGGTTCCTCGCGCCGCTTCTGCTTCCACCAGGAGTCGAAGTGCGCCCCGGAGACGATCTCTTCCGGCAGCTTGCGGTCGTAGAAGTCGTACAGCGTCTCGTCGTCGACCAGGATGTCCCGCCGCCTGGCGCGGTGCTCCAACTCCTCGACCTCGCCGAGCAGTTTGCGGTTGTCGTGGAAGAACTGGTGGTGGGTGCGCCAGTCGCCCTCGACCAGGGCGTTGCGGATGAACAGCTCGCGGGAGACCTCGGGGTCGATCCGCCCGTAGGTGACCTTGCGCTGGGCGACCAGCGGGACACCGTAGAGGGTCACCTTCTCGTACGCCATCACCGCGGCCTGGTCCTTCTCCCAGTGCGGCTCGCTGTAGGTGCGCTTGACCAGGTGCTGGGCCAGCGGCTCGACCCACTCCGGCTCGATCTTCGCGTTGACCCGCGCCCACAGCCGGGAGGTCTCCACCAGCTCGGCCGACATGATCCAGCGCGGCGGCTTCTTGAACAGTGCCGAGCCCGGGAAGATCGCGAATTTGGCGCTGCGGGCACCCAGGTACTCGTTCTTGTCGGTGTCCTTGAGGCCGAGGTGGGACAGCAGGCCCGCCAGCAGCGACTGGTGGACCCGTACCGGATCGGCCGCGTCGTCCTGGGACGCCGGCTCGTCGACGGTGATCCCCAGCGACTTCGCGACCGACCGCAACTGGCTGTAGATGTCCTGCCACTCGCGGATGCGCAGGTAGTTCAGGAACTCGGCCCGGCACATCCGGCGGAAGGCCGAGGACGACAACTCCTTCTGGCGGCCCCTGACATACGTCCACAGGTGCAGGAAGGCCAGGAAGTCGCTGCTCTCGTCCCGGAAGCGGGCATGCTGCTGGTCGGCCTGCTGCTGCTTGTCCGAGGGCCGCTCGCGCGGGTCCTGGATGGACAGCGCCGCCGCGATGACCATCACCTCGCGCACACAGCCGTTGCGCTCCGCCTCCAGCACCATGCGGGCCAGCCGCGGGTCGACCGGGAGCTGCGCGAGCTTGCGGCCGGT
This sequence comes from Actinacidiphila paucisporea, assembly GCF_900142575.1. GTDB lineage: Bacteria > Actinomycetota > Actinomycetes > Streptomycetales > Streptomycetaceae > Actinacidiphila > Actinacidiphila paucisporea. The sequence goes on along the minus strand of NZ_FRBI01000003.1, from coordinate 127,231 downwards.
CTGCGTCAGCCGCTTGCGCGCGTCCTTCTCCTTCGGGTCCAGCGCGCCCAGCTCTTCGAGGAGTTGGACACCGTCCTTGATGTTGCGGCTGTCCGGCGGGTCGATGAAGGGGAAGCGCGCGATGTCGCCGAGCCCGGCCGCCGTCATCTGCAGGATGACCGACGCCAGGTTCGTCCGCAGGATCTCCGCGTCGGTGAACTCCGGCCGGGACAGGAAGTCGTCCTCGTCGTAGAGCCGGATGCAGATGCCGTCCGACGTACGCCCGCAGCGCCCCTTGCGCTGGTTCGCACTGGCCTGGCTGACCGGCTCGATCGGCAGCCGCTGCACCTTCGTCCGGTGGCTGTAGCGGGAGATGCGGGCGGTGCCCGGGTCGATGACGTACCGGATGCCCGGAACGGTCAGCGAGGTCTCCGCCACGTTGGTGGCCAGCACGATCCGGCGCCCCGCGTGCTGCTGGAAGACCCGGTGCTGCTCGGCCGACGACAACCGGGCGTACAGCGGCAGCACTTCGGTGTGCCGGAGGTTCTTCTTCACCAGCGCGTCCGCGGTGTCGCGGATCTCCCGCTCGCCGGACAGGAACACCAGGATGTCGCCGGGACCCGCCGCCTGCAGCTCGTCCACGGCGTCGCAGATCGCGGTGATCTGGTCCCGGTCGCCGGAGAGGTCGGATTCGGCCTCGCCGCCCTCCTCCAGCAGCGGCCGGTAGCGCACCTCGACCGGATACGTACGCCCGCTGACCTCCACGATCGGCGCGTCGCCGAAGTGCCGTGAGAAGCGCTGCGGGTCGATCGTCGCCGAGGTGATGATCACCTTCAGGTCGGGGCGGCGCGGCAGCAGCTGGGCCAGATAGCCCAGGATGAAGTCGATGTTCAGGCTGCGCTCGTGCGCCTCGTCGATGATGATCGTGTCGTACGCGCGCAGCTCGCGGTCCGTCTGGATCTCCGCGAGCATGATGCCGTCGGTCATCAGCTTGACCAGTGTCGAGTCCCCGACCTGGTCGGTGAACCGCACCTTCCAGCCGACCGCCTCGCCCAGCGGCGTCCGCAGCTCCTCCGCGACGCGCTCGGCGACCGTACGGGCCGCGATGCGGCGCGGCTGCGTGTGCCCGATCAGGCCGCGCACCCCGCGCCCCAGCTCCAGGCAGATCTTCGGGATCTGGGTCGTCTTGCCCGAGCCGGTCTCACCCGCGACGATCACGACCTGGTGGTCGCGGATGGCCGCCAGGATGTCGTCCTTCTTCTGGCTGACCGGCAGCGCCTCCGGATAGGTGATCCGCGGCACGGCGGCTCTGCGGGCCGCCATGCGCTGCTCGCCCTTGCCGATCTCGGCGTCGATCTCCGCGAGCACCGTCGCGCGTGCCTCCGGCTTCCTGATGCGCCGGGCACCGTCGAGCCGCCGCCCGAGGCGCTGCTCGTCGCGCAGGGTGAGAGCGGGGAGGCGTTGGGCCAGTTCAGCGGTGGTCGCGTAAGTAGACATACGCGACCCATGCTCGCACCTGGCGCCCGCGCGCGGCGACCCCATTTCCCGGGGGCGGCCCCTGCCCGGGGCCCGGGGGTGCGCGGCTGCCGCCGCCGGCGCTTTCGGGGGTGCGGGGCGTCACCGGCCCGGTGGGGTGGTTCGGTCGGTGCCGGACCCGCGGCCGGTGGCCGGTTGCGCGCGCAGTTCCCCGCGCCCCCTGTAGGGCGCCGTCTGGCGAGGGGGCGCAGGTCGCCGCGTCCCCTGTAGGGCGCCGTCTGGCGAGGGGGCGCAGGTCGCCGCGTCCCCTGTAGGGCGCCGTCTTGCGAAGGGGCGCCCCCCTGAAGGAGGTGCAGGGGGGGCGGGGTAGGGGGGTGGGGGCCTAGCGTCGGGGTATGGAGGTGCGGGCGTGGTGGGCGGCGTTCCGGGCCTCGCCGTTCCTGCCGGCGTGCGTCCTGGTGGTCATCGTCGCGGCGGCCGCGGGACTGTTCGCCGGGTCGTACACGTACGCCATGGCGAATCCCACCCCGCGGCACATCCCGACGGCCGTCACCGGCGTGCCGACCTCCGAGGTCAAGCGGGAGGAATTCGTCGCCGGGATGGAGCAGGCGCTCGGCGCCTCGCTCCAGCTGCACCACTACGACAGCTTCGCCGCGGCGAAGAACGCGGTCGAGGCGCAGAAGGTCTTCGCGATCCTGCGGGAGCCGGCCCCCGCCATGGTGGGCGCCGCGACCGGCGCCCCGCACCTGTACGTGTCGTCGGCGTCCGGCGCGAGCGTCGCGCAGCTGCTGGCGGAGACCGCACCCGCGGTGGGCGGGGCGATCGGCGAACCCGTCACGGTCAGCGACATCAATCCGCTGCAGAAGGGCGACCCGCGCGGCCTGGCGATCTTCTACATCTCGCTGGCCGCGGTGATCCTCGGCTTCGTCGGGGCCATCCAGCTCAGCGTGCACGCCCGCCCCCTCAACCCCGCCGAGCGGATCGCCTTCATCGTCGCCTACTCGATGCTCGGCGGGTTCGCGATCGCCGCGGTGGTCGACTGGGGACTGGGGGCGGTCGACCTGCCGTTCGCGGAGTCCTGGCTGATCCTGGCGTTCACGATGTTCACCTCCGGCATGGTCTTCACGATGTTCAACACGCTGGTCGGCCGGTGGGCGATGCTGCCGACGTGGGGCCTGATGGTGCTGCTCGGCAATCCGTCGTCGGGCGGCGCCGTGTCGTGGCCGCTGCTGCCGTCGCTGCTCGGGTGGATCGGCCGCTGGCTGCCGCCGGGCGCCTCGGTGAACGCCCAGCACACCGCCGTCTACTTCGGCGGCCACCAGCACGTCTTCCCCTTCGCGGTGCTGGCCGCGTGGGCGGCGGTGGCGACCACCGTCTTCGTCGTCTGGCGGCACCGGCACCCTGGGGGGCGCTGAAAACGGCGTAGGCCCCGTCCGAGGACGGGGCCTACGCCGTGCGGTGGCTGGGGCCGGGGTCGAACCGGCGACCTACCGCTTTTCAGGCGGTCGCTCGTACCAACTGAGCTACCCAGCCGCAGCGGTCCTGACGGGATTTGAACCCGCGGCCTCCACCTTGACAGGGTGGCGAGCACTCCAAACTGCTCCACAGGACCTTGCTGTACTGCGTGTACTGCTTTGTGCGGGACAAGTCTGACACATACTGCGCCATGCTCTCGCACTGGTTTTTGCGACGCTCCCGGTGACTTGCCCTCCGTGACCGGTTGAGCACTGCCTGACAGGCCGTTGTCGCTGGATCAGCGTATCAGACCCCGGGACCCCCTCCCGGCGCCTGCCGTCGCACCGGTGACCGGAGGGGGCGCGGCCCGGTGCCGCCCCCGGAGCAGGACCCGCGCTACGCGTACCCGCAGGCCGCGTAGCGGTATGACGGCCGCCGCCGCCCTGCTCCGAGCGGCGCCCCGACGCCCACGACCTGTACGGCCGGCCCGGCGCCGCCCGCCGGTACGGGCAGCTGCTTCGACGGCAGCTGCGAGATCACCGTGACGCAGCCCACGAACGATCCCGGTCGACGCCGACCGCTTCGGCTTCCCCTCCCCCACGATCACCCGTGTGGCGCCGGCCGCGTACGGTCGCTCATCGGCGTGGCGCGGCCGCCACCGGCGCCGTCAGCCGGCGCGCAGCGCCTCCAGGACGGTTCCGAGCTGCGTCGCCGGCTCGGGGCCGAAGAAGCGCAGGACCACCGTGTCCGCACCCGACGCGGCCAGCTCGCGGATGCGGGCGGCGGCCGTCGTGGGCGGGCCGGAGACGGTGAAGACGTCCTCCGGGGCGCGGCCGAGCCAGGCGCCCTGGTCCTCGGTCAGGGGGCCGAGGGTCGCCGCGACGTGGGCGGGGTCGTCGCTCACGCAGGCGTAGGCGTAGACGGTCAGGGTGTGGCCGGGGGCGGGGGCGCCCTTGCGGATCAGGGCCAGGGCCCTGTGCAGGTCGTCGGGGCCGTTGCCCTCGGCGAGCAGGGTGCCGTCGGCGACCCGGCCGGACAGCTCCAGCGAGCGGGGGCGCACCACGCCCGCGACCACGGGCGGCGGTTCGGTGGCCGGGTGAACCAACCGGACGCCGTCCAGGTGCACTTCGCGACCGTCGACCTCGACCTTCTCGCCGCGCAACAGCGCGCGGACCGACGTGACGGTCTCCTCCAGCAGTGCGAGCGGCGAGCGGGCCGCGACGCCGACCGAGGCCATCCACTCGGGCACCCCGTGGCCGATCCCGGCGACCAGCCGACCGGGGAACACCCGGGCCAGCGTGGCCAGTTCCATCGCGAGCAGGGCCGGGCTGCGCAGGGGCGCGGGCGTGATCCCGATCCCCACCCGCAGCCGCTGCGTCGCTCCCAGCGCCACGGCGGCCGCCGAGATCCCGCCGTTCCACCCGAGGTCCTCGACCACCCACAGGTCGTCGGCCCCGAGCGCCTCGACCTCCCGCGCGAACCCCGGCAGACCCTCGGGAGCCCAGTCGCGGTCGTACATCACGCCGATCCGTACGTTCGTCATGCCCCGGAACCTACGTCCCGCCCGCCGGGCGATCAACGCTCAGGGACCGGCCGTTCCAGGGCCGGGGGGAGGCGGGGCCCCCGCGCCGCCCCGGACCCGTACCCGGGCCGTATGCCCCCCGCCTCAGCCCGCGCGCAGCACCGCCGCCACGATCGGCCCCGCCGACGTGTTGCCGTGGCCCGCGTCGTGGACGACGGCTGCCGCCGCGACGTGGCCGGCGTAGGCGGTGAACCAGCCGTTGGTGGTGTCCTGGCCCGACACCTCGGCGGAGCCGGTCTTCGCGCCCGAGTCCGGGCCGAAGCCGCGCATCACCGCGCTCGCCGTGCCGGTCGTGACGGCGCTGCGCATCATCTGGCGCAGGGCGGCGGAGGTCCGGCCGGAGAGGCCGGACGCCTTGGCGATCGGCTCGTGGACCAGGCTCTTGTCCACGATCAGCGGCTGGTGGAAGTCGCCGCTCGTGGCGGTCGCGGCGACGGAGGCCATGACGAGCGGGCTCATCCGCAACTCCCCCTGGCCGATCATCTCCGACGTCAGCTCGTCGGGAACGCTGGTGTCCGGCATGCTCGGCTGGCCCTCGGCGGTCGGCGTGCCGACGTTCCACTCCTGGGTGAGGCCGAACTTCGCCGCGGTGTCGCGCAGTCCGTGGGGGCCGAGTGCGTCGGCGTGGTGGATGAAGCCGGTGTTGCAGGACTGCGCGAAGTCCCATTCGAGGGTGGCGTCGGCCTTGTGCAGGGTGGGCGTGTCGTTGTGGTACACCCGGCCGTTGGCGATGTTGTCCTGGCTTAGGCAGCGCGCGGGGGAGGCGGGCGTCATGCCGGAGTTCAGCAGCGCGGCCGCGGTGACGATCTTGAAGGTCGAGCCGGGCGCGGAGGCCTCCATCAGCGCCGTGTCCTCGCCGTCCGCCGGGCTGTAGGCGATGGCGAGGATCGCGCCGCTGCGGGTGTCGAGCGCGGTGACGCCCGCGCCGCTCTTCCCGGCCACGGCCTTCTCCGCCGCCGTCTGGAGCGTGGCGTCCAGCGTCGTCCTCAGCCGCACGCCGCTGCCTTTGCGCAGGACGTGCAGCGGCTGCCCGGTCGACCCGTCGGCCTTGCGGATCCACGTCCCGACCGAGGGTGTGCCGCCGCTGAGCTGCTTGCCGTAGCGCTCTCCCAGGTCGGCGATGATGCGGGTGAGCGACGGGTAGGCGGCCCCGGTCAGCACGGTGTTCCGGCGGTCGGTGACCTCCAGGTCGGGCGCGTCCGCGGTGCTGGTCAGGAGGGTGTCGCCGTCGGCGAGCCCCGGGTGGAGCACGGACGGCGACCAGGCGACCGCCGGGTCCCCCGCGGTGTTGCGGGTGACGGTGAGCGAGGAGCCGTACGTCCAGGTGGACGTCAGCGCCTGGTAGGTGATGTGCGCGGCGATCGTGAAGTGCTCGCCGCCCGCCGTCGCGGCGCCCGGTGTGATCCGCACCGAGTCGATGTGCGCGCCGGTGGCGTAACTCGTCAGCGCGGTGGACGCGGTGGAAGGCGAGTCGGTCAGCGCGCCGGCCGCCGCGGTGTCGCCCGACGACCACGCGGCCAGGAAATCGGACGCGGCGGCGCTGATCTCCTTGCGGGTCAGGGGCTTGGCGGCGTCCTGGTCGCCGCGCCCGGCTGCGGCCGCCCGGGTGCCCGCGCCGGGCGTGCTGCCGCCCTCCTCACTGTCGAGGGCCGTGTAGATGTTGTACGCGCCGACAGCGGCGACGGCCACCATCGCGGTGAACACCCCGCCGACAACGCCGACTTTGACTCCCCTGGCGACGGGCATGACCCAACTCCCCCTTGATGTGCCGACCTCGCCAGTCCAGCAGCGCCGGAATTGAATGACCGCCCCCTGCGCCAGGCGGATCTACGCGATCCGCCTGGAAGGGGGCGCACTTGCTGCACGCAACCGCCGGCCGTAGCGTGCGGGTCGGTGGCCGTCGGGGGGCGGGTTGACAGGGCGGGGGAGCACATGGCGGGGCGTCCGGAGGGTCTGCTGGACCCCGAGACCGGGCCGGTCCAGCAACTGGCATACGAGTTGCGGAAGTTGCGGGTGGAGGCGGGCAGTCCCACCTATCGGGAGATGGCCCGGCTCACCGGTGCGGGCGCGAGCACGCTGTCGCAGGCGGCGGGCGGCATACGGCTGCCGTCGCTGCCGACACTGCGGGCGTATGTACAGGCCTGTGGCGGGGACGCCGAGCAGGTCGAGCGGTGGGAGCGGCGCTGGCGCGACGTCGCGAGCGGGGAGGCGATGGGAGCGTGGCCGCCGGACCGCGAGGCGGACTCCGCCGCGCCTTACCGCGGCCTGCGGCGGTTCGAGGCGCAGGACAGGGAACTCTTCTTCGGGCGCGACGAATTGGTCGCCCGGCTGGTGGAAAAGCTGGGCGAGGAACGGCTCGTCGCGGTGGTGGGTGCTTCGGGCAGCGGCAAGTCCTCGCTGCTGCGCGCCGGGTTGATACCCGCGCTGCGGTCCGGAGACGGCGCCGGGGCGCGTCCTTCCGCCATTCGCATCCTCACGCCGGGCCCTCGCCCGGCGGCGCCGGCCGGCGCCCTGGCCGCGCTGCCGGCGCCCGAGCGGGAGGAGGACGGCGACGCGGTCGTCATCGTCGACCAGTTCGAGGAGGTGTTCACCCTCACCGCCGACGCGGAGGAACGCGCCGCGTTCCTCGACCTGCTGCTCGCCGCGGCCCGGCCCGGCGGGCGGCTGCGGGTGGTGATCGCGGTGCGGGCCGACTTCTTCGGCCGCTGCGCCGAACACCCGGCACTGGTCGAGGCCTTGCGGGACGCGGTGCTGCTGGTCGCACCGATGGGCCCCGCGGCGCTGCGCGAGGCCATCGTGAAGCCGGCCGCGGCCGCCGGGCTGATCGTGGAGCGGTCGCTGACGGCGCGGATCGTCCGCGAGGCCGAGAAGGAGCCGGGCAGCCTGCCGCTGGTCTCCCACGCGCTCCTGGAGACCTGGCGCCGTCGCCGCGGCCGGGCGCTGACCGAGACGATGTACGAGGCCGCCGGCGGCATCCACGGGGCGATCGCCGCCACCGCGGAAAGCCTCTACGGCCGCCTCTCCCCCTCCCAGGCCGCCACCGCCCGCCGCATCTTCCTCCGCCTGGTCACCCCGGGCGACGGCGCCCAGGACACCCGCCGCCCCACCGACCGCGCCGAACTCGAACCGGCCTCGGGCGCGGGGGCCGCACCCGCGCCCGCGTCCGGCGGTGACCCCGGCGGGCCCGGGTCGAGCGAGACCGCCGTCGTGTTGGAGTTGCTCGTGCAAGCGCGGCTGTTGACCGCGGACGGGGACACCGTCGACCTCGCGCACGAAGCCGTGATCTCCGCCTGGCCGCGTTACCGGGCGTGGGTCGAGGAGGATCGGGAGCGGTTGCGGGTGCATCGGCGGCTCACCGAGGCCGCCCGGGCGTGGCGGGCGCTCGAACGGGATCCCGGGGCCCTCTACCGGGGGAGCCGGCTCGCCGCCGCTCAGGACGCCTTCGGGCCTGAAGGACGGGACGGGCCGGACGGGCGGGACGGGCTCACCGCGCTGGAAGCGGCCTTCCTCGACGCCAGTGTCGCGGCGCGCGAGCAGGAGATCCGGCTCGCCGCCCGGGCCAGCCGGAGCCTGCGGGCGCTCACCGTGACCCTGTCGGTGCTGCTCGTGCTGGCGGTCACCGCCGGGATGGTCGCGTGGCGGCAGAGCCGGGTCAGTGACGCCGCGCGGCGGGAGGCGGTCGCCACGCAGCGGGTGACCCTGTCGCGCCAACTCGCCGCCCAGTCCGCGTCGGTGATGAGTACGGACACCGAACTTGGCATGCTGCTCGCGGTGCAGGCCTACCGCGTCAGCCCGACCGCCGAGGCGACCGCCGGCCTCTACCGTGCCGCCGACGCGCCGCTGCGGCAGCGGCTCAGCGGGGACGCCGGGGCGGTCCAGAGCCTTGCCTTCAGCCATGACGGCCGCTCCCTGGCCTGGAGCGGGGAAGGGGGCACGGCCTTCAGCGCCGACCTCGCCACCGGCCGGACCAGGGACGTCCTCACCGACCGCGACCTGCCCGCGGGCATGGGAACGCCGACGACGGTCGCGATGGCCTTCAGCCGCGACGACCGCACCCTCGTCAGCAGTTACGCCAACGCGCGGGTCGTCACGACGGATCTCGCGAGCGGCCGTGCGCGTACGGCTGTCCCGGGCTTCACGCAGGACAGCAGGTCGTTCGGCGACGGCACCCGGCTGGACGCCGACGGGCGCACGATGATCTCCTATGCTCCCGACGAGCGGGACGGCATCGAGTCCTGGGACACCGGCACCGGCCGCTCCCGTACGGCCGTCCCCGGCTGGCGCAACCTGGACGCCGTGAGCCCGGACGGGCACATCGTTGCCGCCTCGGGCACCCGCGGCATCGGCCTGTTCGACACCGTCACGGGGCGGCGGCTCGCGACGACGACGCTGCCCTGGGGATCGCTGGCCTTCAGCGGTGACGGCCGCACCGTGGCCATCGGCACCACCGACGGCGGCGTCTGGATCTGGCGCTGGGCCGGCGGCGGGCCCCCGACGGCCCTCGTCGCCGCCACCAGGACCGCGGACGCCGCGGGTGCCGTCGCGAGGATCGTCGCGATGAGCCCGGACGGCAGGCTCGTGGCCACCGGCTCGGGCGACGGGACCGTGCAGCTGCTGGACGCCGCCACCGGCCGCAGCCAGACGGCCTTCAACGACTACAGCGGTGCGATCAGCGCGCTGGCCTTCAGCGACGACGACGGCACGCTGGCGGCCGGGGCCGCGGACGGCACGGTCCGGCTCTTCACCACCGAGGGCATGGCCGCCACCGTCCTGGAGGGCGCGGGCCCCCGGAGGGGCCGGGCGGCCGGCGCGGTCTTCGCCCAGAGGGGCCGCCTACTGGCCACCGGGCAGGCCGACGGCACCGTGGGCCTGTGGGCGACCGATTCGTGGCGGCGGGCGGCGACCCTCGGCAAGCCGGGCGGCAGGGCCCCGGTGCACCGGGTGGGGGCCGACGCGGACGGCCGCAGCATCGTGGGGATGGGGGAGCACGGCGCGACGCTCTGGGACGCCGCCACCCGCAGCAGCCGCGTCATCGACAGCACAGCGGACGCGACGGCGATCAGCGCGGACGGGCGCACCGTGGTCACCTCCGTCGTCGAGCAGAACCGGCCGGCCGGCGATATCTCCCGTTCGGTGCGGGTGTGGGACGCGGCCGCCCGCGATTCCCACCCCGCGAAGTGGAAGGCCGCAGGCGATGTCGCGTTCACCGGCTACGTGCTCAGCCCGGACGGCCGGACCCTGGCGGAACGCGACGACGCGAGGGTCCTGTTGGTGGACACGGCCACCGGTCGCACCGTGCGGAGCTTCGCCCTGCCCGCCAAGGCGAAGGAGAGCCGGCTTCCGCAGGAAGCCGCCCCCGCGTCGGTGGCCTTCAGCCCCGACGGGCGGCTCGTGGCCGCGGGCGGTGACGACGGAACCACCTCGCTGTGGGACGTACGCTCCGGCCGCCGGTCCGCGGTCCTGACCGCGAGTACATCGCAGGCGACAGCCGTCGCCTTCAGCGCCGACGGCCGCACGCTGGCGGTCGGTGACGCCAACGGGACCGTCCGCCTGTGGGACGTCGCCACCGGACAGGTCCGTACGACGCTGAACACCGGCTCGGGCGTGGTGGCCTCCGTGGCGCTCAGCCCCGACGGCACGCGGCTGGCGACCGTCTCCTCCGACGGCACCGTCCTCGGCTGGACCGTGGCGCTGCCCGGCCCGGCCGCGGCGATCACGGCCGTGTGCAAGGCGGTCGACCGCGACCCGACGCGGCAGGAGACCGCGCGCTACCTCCCGCAGCAGACACTCCCCGCGGCCTGCCCGGCGCGGCGCTGACTCAGCCCTGGACTCAGCCCTGGGCTCAGCCCTGGCGGAGGACCGCCGCGCCGCCCGGCGGGAGGGTGAGGCCCGCGGCGGGCACGGGGCGGGCGGTCAGGAGGTCGTGGCCGTCGGCCTGGACGGTGGCCGGGGCGGCGGTGTGGTTGAGGAGGAAGAGCCAGCTCGGGCCGCCGGACGGGGAGTGGCGGCGGATCGCCTCGACGCCCGGGGGCAGCGGGATCTCGGGGCGGATGCCGGCTTCGGCCAGCAGACGGGCGACCAGGGCGTCGTACGCGGCCGCGTCCAGCCGGGTGGAGGCGTACCAGGCGGTGCCGCTGCCGTAGGGGTGGCGGGTCACGGCGGGCCGGTCGGCGAGCATGCCCCCGGTGTAGGACGCGACCGCCTCGGCCGGGGCGGTCAGCCGCAGCGACTCGCTCCACGCCGTGGACGTCGAGCCGTCGGACAGGCGCAGGACCGCACCGGCGGCGAGCGGCCGGAATTCCTCGACCCGTACGCCGAGGGCTTCGCGCAACGGCTCCGCGGGGTAGCCGCCGAGCCGGGCGTGGTGGCGCTCGTCGACGACGCCCGCGAAGTGCTGGACCAGCAGGGTGCCGCCGGCGTGGACCCAGGCGCGCAGCGACTCGGCGGCGGCGTCGGACAGCAGGGGCAGGGCGGGGGCGACGAGCAGCCGGTAGCGGGACAGGTCGGGGCCGGCGGGGTGGGCGAAGTCGGTGGTGACGCCGGCGTCCCACAACGCCCGGTGCGCGCGGCGCAGTTCGCCGTGGTAGTCGAGGGATGCCGACGGCAGGCCCTGGCCGTCCAGCGCCCACCAGCAGTCGGAGTCGTGCAGCACGGCTGCCCGCGCCCGGACGAGGGAGCCGGCGACCTCCCAGAGCCGGTCCAACGCCGCCCCGGTGTCCGCCACTTCGCGGAAGATCCGCGAGTCGGGTCCGGCGTGCGGGACCATCGCCGAGTGCCACAGCTCGGCGCCGGCCTTCGACTGGCGCCACTGGAAGAACAGCGCGCCGTCCGAGCCGTGGGCGATGTGCGCCAGCGAGTGGCGCAGGATGTCGCCCGGTTCCTTGGGCAGCGTGCGGTCGCCGGTGTAGACGGTGTTGGCGCCCTGCTCGATCAGCAGCCAGGGCTTGCCGCCGCCGAAGGAGCGGGCCCGGTCGGCGCCGAAAGCGGTGTCGGCGGCGGCGTCCCGGCCCGGCGCGCACGGATAGTGGTCGATGCCGACGACGTCGACCTCGCGGCCGAAGGACCACAGGTCGAGCACCTGGTAGCCGGGCAGCATCAGGTTGGTGGTGATCGGCCGGTCCGCGGTGGTGCGGGCGCGGATCGCGTCGCGCTGCTCGCGGTAGGCGGCCAGCGCCTCGTCGGACCAGAACCGCCGGTAGTCCAGGGCGAGCCCGGGGTTGCGGTGCCACTGGGTGGCGCGCGGCGGCAGGATCTCCTCCCAGGAGAGGTAGCGCTGGCTCCAGAAAGCCGTGCCCCAGGCCTCGTTGAGCGCGTCGAGGGTGCCGTGGCGGGCGCGGAGCCACGTCCGGAAGGCCGCCGCCGCGTGGTCGCACCAGCAGACGGTGGCGTATTCGTTGTGGACGTGCCACATCGCGACCGCCGGGTGGCGGCCGTAGCGCTCGGCCAGCGCGGTGGCGATCCGCAGCGCCGCCTGCCGGTAGGCGGGCGCGGCCAGGCAGTACGTGTCCCGGCTGCCGTGCGTGAGGCGTACGCCCTCGGCGGTGACCGGCATCGCGTCGGGGTGGGCGAAGGTGAACCACGGGGGCGGTGACGCGGTGGGCGTCGCCAGGTCGACGGCGACACCGGCGGCGTGCAGCCGGTCCAGGTGCGCGTCGAGCCAGCCGAAGTCGTAGCGGCCCTCCTCGGGTTCGAGCAGCGCCCAGGAGAAGACGCCGACCGTGGCGAGGTTGACGTGCGCCCAGCGCATCAACAGGTCGTCCTCCTTCCAGACGGCCTCGTCCCACTGCTCGGGGTTGTAGTCGCCGCCGAAGGCGAGGCGGTCGCCGAGCCGTTGGGTAAGCCGCCCGGTGGGCTGCCGCTCGTCGGGCTGCCCGGTCACGACGCCTCCACCGTGACGGGCAGCGCCGCGCCGTCCCGCAGGAACAGCGGAATACGGTCGAGGGGCGCCGCCACCAGGACCGTAGTGCCGCCGTCGTACGCCTCGCCGGTCCACGCGTCGGTCCAGCGCGCGCCCGCCGGCAGGTGGACCTCGCGCTCCCGGGCGCCGGCCACGACGACGGGGGCGACCAGCAGGTCCGGTCCGCACAGAAAGGAGTCGGCGGCCGTCCAACTTCCGTCGTCCTCGGGGAAGTCCACGAACAGCGGCCGCATCGGCGGCAGTCCGGTCCCGGCGGCGGTCCGCATCTGCTCCATCAGGTACGGGCGCAGCCGCTCGCGCAGCAGCAGGAAGCCGCGCAGGATCTCGTAGGCCTCCTCGCCGTACGACCACACCTCGTTGGCCAGGCCCGTCATCGACGGCTCCAGCACCTGCTCGGGGCCGCGGAAGCCGTGGAGCCGGAAGAGCGGGCAGAAGGCGCCGTATTGGAACCAGCGCACCAGCAACTCGCGGTAGGCGGGGTCGTCGGGGTCGCCGCCGTGGAAGCCGCCGATGTCGGTGGTCCACCAGGGGATGCCGGACATCATCACGTTCAGGCCCGCCGCTATCTGGGTGCGCAGCGACGCGAAGGTTGTGGCGATGTCGCCGGACCACAGCGCGGCACCGTAGCGCTGGGCGCCCGCCCAGGAGGACCGGTTGAGCGAGACGATCTCGGTCTCGCCGGCCGCGCGCAGCCCGTCCCAGACCATCCGGGCGTTCTCCCGCGGGTAGAGGTTGCCGACCTCGAGGCCGGGACCGGCGTGGTAGCGCAGGTTGGCCGGGTGGCCGGGCTTCAGCTCCGGCTCGCACGCGTCGAGCCAGAAGACCTTCACGCCGTGCGCCAGGTAGTTGTCCCGCAGCCGGTCCCAGACGTACGCGCGCGCCTCGGGGCTGGTGGCGTCGTAGAAGGCGACCTGCGCCGAGTACGCACCGAGGCCCTTGTCCGGCCAGTCGGCGTGCGCCAGCGGGCCGTACTCGGTGCCGATCAGCAGGCCGCCGTCGCCCATCGGGTGGTAGTTCTCGCTGGCCGGGCTGACCGACGGCCACACCGAGACCATCAACCGCACGCCCATCGAGGTGAGTTCGTCGACCATCGCCTGCGGGTCGGGCCATTCCGCGGGGTCGAAGCGCCAGTCGCCCAGGTGCGTCCAGTGGAAGAAGTCGCAGACGATGACGTCGAGCGGCAGGCCGCGCCTGCGGTATTCGCGGGCCACTTCCAGGAGTTCGTCCTGGGTGCGGTAGCGCAGCTTGCACTGCCAGAAGCCGGCCGCCCACTCGGGCAGGACGGGGGAGTGGCCGGTGGCGTCGGCGTAGCGCCGCAGGACGTCGGCGGGCCGGCCTGCGGTGACCCAGTAGTCGATCTGCCGGGCGCTGTCGGCGACCCACCGGGTGCCGGTCGCGGCCAGCTCCACACGGCCGATGGCGGGCGAATTCCACAGCAGGCCGTAGCCGCGGCTGGAGACCAGGAAGGGGATGGTGACCTCGGCGTTGCGCTGCACCAGGTCGATGACGGCGCCCTTCTGGTCCAGCATGCCGTGGGTGTGCTGGCCCAGGCCGAAGAAGCGCTCGTCGTCGTAGGCGCGGAAGCGCTGTTCGAGGCGGTGGTAGCCGTTGCCGGTCGCGGTGTGCAGGCGCGGTCCCGGCCACCAGAAGTGGTGCGGCTCCTCGGCCAGCAGCTCGCTGCCGTCCGCGGTCCGCAGGTACGTCAACCGGCCCGCGGCGGCGGGCAGGTCGGGGGTGAGCCGGCCCTCGGTGCCGGCGTCCACGCGCACGGTGAGGGCGCCGTTGACGAGGGTCGCGGTGTGGTCGCCGATGGTGATCAGCGGCCCGCTGTCGAGCGGCGGGGCGTCCGGCAGCAGCGCGCCGGGCAGGCCGTCGAGCAGGTCGCCGCCGCTGATGGCGCGGACCCGCACGGCGTCGGGACCCCACGCCTCGACGCGCAGGGTCTCGCCCTTGGCCCGCCACTCCAGGGCGTGGCCGAGATCGCGGAAGAAGGTGGGCATGCGGAGGCTCCCGGTGCGGCTCGGTGAGGTGCGGTGCGAAGGGGTTCGGTGCGAAGGGGATCGATGCGAAGGGGGATCGGTGGGCGGGCCGGGTCAGCGGACCGGCGCCGGGCCGCTGCTCTCGCGCGGGGTGAGGACCGGGGTGAGCAGGCTGACCTCGGCGGTGGGCCGGTCGTCGAGCCGGTTCATCACCAACTCCACCGCCTGCCGCCCGAGTTCGTGCGCCGGGCCGGTCACGGCGGTGAGCCGCGGCGAATACTGCTCGGCCAGCGGGTCGGGGCACAGCGCCACGACCGAGGCGTCCTCGGGCACGACCCGGCCGCTGGTGCGCAGCAGGCTCAGCAGCGGGCCGATCGCGCCCTCGTTCTGCACCACGAAGCCGGTGGTGTCCGGGCGGTCGGCGAGGATGCGGGACAGCGCGCCGGCAGTGCTCTCGTAACTGCCCTCGCAGGGCCGGTGCAGCACCCGCAGCCCGCGCTGGGCGGCCCGCTCGCGGAAGCCGCTCAGCGTCCGTTCGGCATAGCCGGCGTGCCGCTGGTAGACGCCGGGTGCGTAGCCGATGAAGGCGATGTCCTGGTGGCCGAGGTCGGCGAGGTGCTCGGCGCACAGCGCGCCCGCCCCGGCGAAGTCGTGGTCCACGCAGGCCAGTCCGCGGGAGTCGGCGGGCAGGCCGATCAGCGCCGCGTGCGTACCGGTCTCGCGCAGCACCGGGATGCGGGCGTCGTCGAGCTCGACGTCCATCAGGATCACCCCGTCGGCCAGGCCGCTCGCCGCGACCCGGCGCAGGCCCTCGGGGCCCTCGTCGTTGGTGATGAGCAGCACGTCGTAACCGTGGCTGCGGGCCGCGACGGTCACGGAGATGGCGATCTCCATCATGATCGGCACGTAGACGTCCGTCCTGAGCGGGACGACCAGCGCGATGATGTGCGACCGCTTCCCGGCCAGCGCCCGGGCGCCGGCGTTTGGGTGGTAGCCGAGTTCGCTGATCGCCTTCTCGACCCGCTCCCTCGTCGGGGTCGAGATCGAGCGCTTGCCGCTGAGGACGTAGCTCACGGTGCTCGCGGAGACGCCCGCGTGCTTGGCCACCTCAGCCAGTGTCACCATGCTGGTGAACCCTTCGTTCGTGCTGCTGGTTCGGTTCTGTGGGGCCGGTCCCGTCACGCAGCGGGGGATGGGCGTGCGGGACCGGCCCTGCCTTGTGGGGGTTCAGCCCTTGATCGCCCCGGTAAGCATGCCCTTCGCGAAGTGCTTCTGCATGAAGGGGAAGACGAGCATGATCGGCAGCAGGGTGAGCACCACGACCGCCATCTGGAGCGACAGCGGCGCCGTCTGCGAGTGGCCTGACACGCCGAAGCCCGAATTCACCTGGCCCGGCATGTTCATACCCAGGTTGACGTATTCGTACAGCACGTACTGGAGCGGCCATTTCTGGCTGTCGGCCGGCATGTAGAGCATCACGTTGAAGAAGGTGTTCCAGTAGCCGACCGCGTAGAAGAGGGTGATGACCGCGGTGACCGCGCGCGAGGTCGGCAGCACCACCGACCACAGGATGCGCCACTCGCTCGCGCCGTCCATCCGTGCCGCGTCGATGAGTTCGGCGGCGGTGCTCGAATAGAAGCTGCGCAGCACCAGGATGTTGAAGACGCTCACCGCGCTCGGCAGGATCAGCGACCAGTACTTGCCGTAGCCGCCCAGCTCGCTGACCACCAGGAAGGTCGGGATCAGGCCGCCGCTGACGAACATCGTGAGGACCAGCAGCATCAGCAGGAAGCGGTGGCCGAGCGACCGGGAGCGCGACAGGCCGTAGGCGCACAGCACCGAGACGACCATGGAGATGGCCGTGCCGACCACGGTGATGGCGAGCGTGACCACCAGCGCGCGGCGCACCGGTCCGCCGCTGAGCATCGTCGTGTACGGGTCGAAGGTGATGCCGTCGGGGACCAGGACCAGGCCGCCGGCCCGGTTGATCGCGCCCGGCGTGGAGACGCTGGTCAGCACCACGCAGTAGACGGGGACGATGATCAGCAGCACCACGGTGCCGAGCGTGAGGCCCTTGGCGGTCTGGCCGGCCGCGGTGGGCGGCTCTTCCCAGACGGGCCGGTGGGGGTTGCGCGGACGGCTGCGCCCGCGGACGGGAGGTGCGGTGAGGGTGGTCATTTCCGGTACAGTCCGTCCTCGCCGAAGCGGTGGGCCAGCTTGTTGGCACCCCAGATGAGCAGCAGCGAGATCACGCTCTTGAAGATGCCCGCGGCGGCGCCGTAGCTGTAGTTCTGGGTGCCGATGCCGTAGTAGAAGGAGAAGGTGTCCAGGACGTCGGCGGCGTCGTGGCCGACCGCGAAGCGCTGGATCAGCAGCTGCTCGAAGCCGACGGACAGCGCGTTGCCCAGCCGCAGCACCAGCATCAGCACGATGACGCTGCGCATGCCGGGCAGCGTGATGTGCCACAGCCGCCGCCAGCGACCGGCGCCGTCGGACGCGGCCGCCTCGTAGAGGTTCTGGTCGATCGCGGACAGCGCGGCGAGGAAGACGATGATCCCCCAGCCGGCGTCCTTCCACACCACCTGCGAGGTGACCAGCAGCGAGAAGGTGTGCGGGTTGGTCATGAAGTCCCAGGTGCCGGCGTTGTGCTGGCGCAGGAACTGGTTGAGCAGGCCCGCGCCGCCGATCATCTGCTGGAAGAGGGTGACGACCAGCACCCAGGAGTAGAAGTGCGGCAGGAAGGTGATCGCCTGGACCACCGACCTGATGCGGGAGTTGAGCACCGAGTTGAGCAGCAGCGCCAGCAGGATGGGTATCGGGAAGAACAGCACCAGCTGGACGGCGCTGATGTAGAGGGTGTTCTCCATCGCGTGCCAGAACAGCGGGTCGCCGAACAGCTGGCGGAAGTTGGCCAGGCCCGCCCACTGGCTGTTGCGGATGCCGTCCAGCGGGTCGTAGTACTGGAAGGCGGTGATGGTGCCGACCATCGGCAGGTAGTTGAAGACCAGCAGCAGGCCCACGGCGGGCAGCGTCATCAGGATCAGCGACTTGTCGCGGCGCAGCCGGACCCGCCAGTTGAGCCGGTCGACCTGTGGGGCGGTGCCCGCGCTGCTCGCGGTCGTACGGCCGGCACCCCCGTCGCCGGCCGGGCGGTCGCTGCTGTCCTGCTCGTCCTCGCCCTGTTCGGCGACGGTCGACACCATCGTTCCTCCTCGGTGATGCGTCCGGCCTGACCTACTGGCCGGTGCCGAGCTTGTCCATGACGGTGGTCTGGTACCACTGGACGAGGGCGTCGCCGCCGCCGCTGCCCTTCCAGGTGCTGAGCGCGTCCTGGAAGGCCGAGACTGGCTTGATGCCGTGGTAGACGTCCTTGATGGTGTCCTCGACGGCCTGCGCGGCGTCGGCGGTGGCGTACCGCTGCGGCACGGTGATGTTCATGTTCCAGAACACCGGCTTGTACGCGTACGTCGCCGCGAGCGAGTTCCAGGTGCAGTGGTCCTTGGTCACGTCCGGGTAGTCGGGGTTGGAGATGACGTTGCCCGGGGTGGCGAGGAAGGGGAAGGTCTGCGCCTGGACGTCTGCCATGCCCGACTTGGTGGGCGTCGGGCCGTGGGCGCCCATGGTGTAGTCGGTGCCCTCCACGCCGAAGTTGACCAGGGTGTATTCCGCGCTGCCGAAGGGCGCCGCCAGGTAGTTGGCGATCCGCAGGCACTCCTGGATCTGGGCCGGCTTGAGGTTGGCGTTGAGGTAGCTGAACTCGCCCGCGGAGGGGTTGAGGAAGAGCCGCGGCGGCTTCGTGCCGTCGGCGGAGAAGGGCTTGAAGGACTCCCGGCGGTAGCTCTTGTTCGCCGCGATGCCGGCCAGCGCGTCCGCCTCGTTCCAGGCGCCGGTGCCGTCGGCGGTGATCAGTACCTTGCCCGCGTAGAAGCGGGTCTTGGCGTCGTTGTTGTTGCCCGCCAGCGCGTCGGGGTGGACGTAACCGGACTTGGCGACCTTGTGGCACCAGTTGAGCGCCTCGATGAACTCGGGCTGCTCGTACTTGTGCACCAGCTTGCCGTTGGTGACGGTGAACTTGTACGAGAAGTCGAACATCTGGAAGATGTACGGCCACAGGTCGTCGAAGGCCCACACGCCGCCCTTGGCGTCGGTCAGCTCCTTGCCCAGGTTCAGCAGGTCGTCGCAGGACTTGACGTCGTCGGCGTTGATGCCCTTCGAGCGGAAGACGTCACCGCGGTAGAAATACTGGCCCGGCAGGCCGAATCCGCTGGCGAAGCTCGGTATGCCGTAGAGCTTGTCCTGCCACATGCCGGCCGTCCAGGCGCCGGTGGGCAGGGCGGCCAGGTTCGGGTACTGCTTGACCTTGTCGCCGGCCAGGTAGGGGGTGAGGTCGGCGAGCTGGGTGCCGCACAGCTCGCCGACCTTGAACTGCGCGTTCCACCAGCCGGGCAGCTGCACCCAGTCGGGCAGCTTGCGGGCCGCGGTCAGCGTCGGGATCGTGTTGGCGTAGGTGACGCCGTTGGCCGGCTTCATGGTCAACGTGGCGCCCAGGGCCTTGTTCATGGCCTGGTAGAACGAGTTGCCCGCCGCCGGGATGGTGCCCCACAGCGGGGTCAGCGCGGTGTAGTGGCCTCCCGCGCCCGGCACTTCGGCGACCGACTTCACCGGGCTGGCCGGGTACTTCAGGATGCCGGGGTCGGTGACCGCGCTGCCGGAACCGGTGGTCGAGGGGATGTCCGCCTGCACGGCGGTGCTCGCGACGTACGTCGGCAGTGCGGCGGCCGCGCCCTTCTTGCTGTTCGTACCGCCCTTGCGCCGGGTCGCGCTGTTGCCGCCGCCACCGCCGCACGCGGACAGCAGCGGTGACATGGCGGCGGCGCCGGCGACGGCGACCGCGCCGTTCACCAAGGATCTGCGGTTCAACTCGATGCTCATGATGGGGCGGCCCTTCGCCTGAGAGGTTCCGTGACGAGCGTCGTGCAGGTGGGAGAAGTCCTGGCGTCGCAGCGACGGGATGCCGTCCGCATCAATCGAAGCGCTTCGACGTAGCGGCGAGACTAGCCACGGCCTATCCGTTCGACAAGGGGTCGCGCAGGACCAGTTCGTGGACGGGGCAGTTGCGCTGGTCGAGCCATACGAGCTGGTCAGGGAGGGGAGTTGGGGCACGTAATCGTTTTCGGGCGGTGTAACGATCAGTCGCGGTGACATGGTTGACACGGCCGCGATGCACATGTCAGCGTCGAAGCGTTTCACCTGGCGGTGCGGGTACGGGATTCGCGGCCCGCACCGGCCGCGTACCGCAACGTCCGTGTTCCGCACCGGCCGCGTACCGCCGCGTACCCGGCTCCGCACGTCCCGCTCTCCGGTGCCCGGCACCGGCCCAACGCCGCACTCTGCAAGGGGTTCCCCGCTGTGAGTACCGTCTCCGTGCCCGCCGAGCTGCCCGCCGAGCCGCCCGTGGACCAGCTGCCTTTCCGCGACCCGGCCCGCCCGCTGGCCGAGCGCGTCGAGGACCTGCTGTCCCGGCTCACGCCCGACGAGCGGATCGCGATGCTGCACCAGTACGGTCCCGCGATCCCGCGGCTCGGCGTGGAGCCCTTCCGCACCGGCACCGAGGCGCTGCACGGCGTCGGCTGGCTCGGCCCCGCCACCACCTTCCCGCAGGCCGTCGGCCTCGGCGCGACGTGGGACGACGAGCTGCTGCGGGCCGTCGGCACCGCCACCTCGACCGAACTGCGGGCCTTCCACCAGCACAGGAAGCCCGCCCACGGCACCGGGCGGCACAGCCTCCAGGCCTGGGCCCCGGTGGTCAACCTGCTGCGCGACCCGCGCTGGGGCCGCAACGAGGAGGGCTATTCAGAGGACGCCCTGCTGTCCGCGAGCCTCGGCGACGCCTTCTGCCGCGGCATGTCCGGCGACGACCCCGAGCGGCTGCGCACCGCCCCGATCCTCAAGCACTTCCTCGCCTACAACAACGAGGACGAGCGCTACACGACGTCGTCCAGCGTACGCCCGCGCGTGCTGCACGAATACGATCTCGCCGCCTTCCGGCAGGCCGTCGCCACCGGGTCGGCGACCGGCGTGATGGCCGCGTACAACCTGGTCAACGGCCGCCCCTGCCACGTCAGTCCGCTGCTGGAGACAGAACTGCGGCGCTGGGCGCTCCCCACCGGCCACGAGCTCTTCGTCGTCAGCGACGCCGAGGCGCCGTCCAACCTGGTCGACCTGGAGCACTACTTCGACGACCACGCCACCTCGCACGCCGCCGCCCTCAAGGCCGGCATCGACTCCTTCACCGACCACGGCGAGGACACCCGGACGACCTTCGGCCGGATCAGCGAGGCCGTCGCCCGCGGCCTGCTCACCGAGGCCGACATCGACCGGGCCGTCCGGCGGCAGCTGTCGATCCGCTTCCGGCTCGGCGAATTCGACCCGGGCCGCGGGCCGTTCGGCGACACCCCGTGGGAGGTGGTCGACTCGCCCGAACACCGGGCGCTGGCGCTGCGGGCGGCGACGGAGTCGATCGTGCTGCTCAAGAACGCGGCGGCCGCGCCTGCGGCCGGGGCCGCGGACGGCGGCGCGTTGCTGCCGCTCGCCGTCGAGGGGCGGCGGGTCGCGGTCGTCGGGCCGCTCGCCGACAGCCTCTTCGAGGACTGGTACAGCGGCACGATGCCCTACCGGGTCACCGCCGCGGACGGCCTGCGCGCGGCCGTCGACGCCCGCGGCGGGGAGACCGTCGTGGTCGAGGGCGTCGACCGCGTCGTGCTGCGCGCCGCCTCCACCGGCGGGCTGCTCACCGCGGCCGGCGCCGACGCGCGCCTCGTGGTGGCCGACACCCGACTCGACGACGAGGCGGCCCAGTTCGACCTCTTCGACTGGGACCTCGGCGTCCTCACCCTGCGCAACGCGCGCACCGGCCGCTACGCCGGCCTCGTCGATGCCGACCAGTCGCTCGCCGCCGACCGCGTACAGCCCGCCGGCTGGGACGTCCACGAGACCTTCGGGCTGGAGCCGGTCGGCGACGGCACGGAGGCGCTGCGGTGCGTCTGCACGGGTCGCTACGCCGTGGTCGACCCGACCAGTGGCGAGGTGACCGTCACCGCACAACGGGTCGAGGACGCCGAGCACTTCACGCGTACGGTCGTACGCGACGGCGTCGCCGAGGCCGTCACCGCGGCCGCCGGGGCCGACGCCGTCGTGCTGGTCGTCGGCAACGACCCGCACATCAACGGGCGCGAGACGCAGGACCGGGCCGGCATCGCCCTCGCGCCCGCGCACGAAACGCTGGTGCGGGAAGTCGCCGCCGCGCGGCCCGAGACGGTGCTCGTCGTCATGAGCAGTTACCCCTACGCCGTCGACTGGGCCGACGCCCACGTCCCCGCCGTGCTGTGGACCTCCCACGGCGGCCAGGAGACCGGCCGCGCCCTGGCCTCGGTGATCCTCGGCGAGGCCGACCCCGCGGGCCGGCTCCCCCAGACCTGGTACCGCGGCGACGACGAGCTGCCCGCGCGGCTCGACTACGACATCATCAAGGCCGGCTGGACCTACCAGTACCACCGCGCCGCCCCGCTCTACGCCTTCGGACACGGCCTGTCCTACACCGACTTCACCCTCACCGACCTCGCGCTGTCCGACTCCCCGACCCCGCAGGACGGCACGGTGACGGCGACCGTCACCATCACCAACCGCGGTCCGCGCAGCGGCGTCGAGACGGTCCAGCTCTACGTACGGGCGGTCGCCGCGGCCGCTTACGAGGCGCCGCTCCTGCGGCTGGCCGGCTACCGCAAGGTGCGCCTCGCGGCGGGCGCGTCCACCTCCGTCAGCTTCCCGCTGGCGGTGGCCGACGCGCTGGCGCACTGGTCGGTGGCGTCGGGCGGCTTCGCCGTCGAGTCCGGTGCGTACGAGGTCCTGGCGGGACGTTCCGCGGCGGACCTCCCGCTGTCGGCGGCCCTGACGGTCGACGGGCCCGCGCCCGCGCCGCGCGGCCTCGGCGCCGTGGTCCGGGCGGTCGACTTCGACGACTACGCCGACATCGAACTGGTCGACGGCGACGCCGTCGCCCCCTGCGCCGACTCGGCGACCCTGCGCTACCGCGCCCTCTCCCTCACGGGCGCGCGGTCGTTCACCGCGGAGGTCTCCCGCACCTCCGCGGCCCCCTCCCACCTGACGCTGTGGGCGGGCCCGACCCTCCTGTGCACGCTGCCCATCCCCTCCACCACCAACGACGCCTGGACCACGGTCGCCACCGAACTCGCCGCCCCGGCGGGCGTCCACGAGGTCCGCCTCGTGCTCCACGGCGAGCAGCGCGTACGAAGCTTCCGCTTCGAGGGGTAACCGCCCCGGGGCGCCGGCACTCGTGGACGGGCTGGGCGTCGGTCGCCGACCGGGAGGGGGGTTCGGTCTGTCCGAACCCCCCTCCCGGTGGTGAGTCGGGCGGGCGGTGGTTCGCGCGTCCGGTGGGGCCCGTCCGGGCTCGGTTCAGGGGACGAGGCAGTACGGGACGCCGGCCGGGAGGGCGAGGTGGCGGGTGGCGGACGGCCAGCGGACGGTGAGGGTGGTGGGGTGGGCGGCGCGCAACACCGCGGAGTGGAGGGCGCCGTGGGACCAGGTGAGGCGGTCGACGGTGACGGCGCCGCGGGCTCGCAGGCCGGTGGCCTCGCCGGAGGGCCACGACGGGGGGAGGGCGGGGAGGAGGTCGAGGACGTCGGTGTGGGACTGGACGAGGAGTTCCGCGAGGGCCGCCGTCGCCCCGAAGTTGCCGTCGATCTGGAAGGGCGGGTGCGCGCAGAGCAGGGACGGGTAGACGCCGCCGCCGTCCGCGTCGGTCTCGACCGGGCGGAGCATCACGCCGAGCATGCGGTGGGCCGCGGCCCCGTCGCCGAGGCGGGCCCACAGGGCGATCTTCCACGCCGTGGACCAGCCCGTGCCCTCGTCGCCGCGCAGCTCAAGGCTGCGGCGGGCCGCCGCCCGCAGGGCCGGGTCGGTGAGGGCGGCGCCGGGGAAGAGGCCGACCAGGTGCGAGAGATGGCGGTGGTGGGGCTCGGTCTCGGGCCGCTCGATGTGCCATTCGAGGAGTTCGCCGCGGCTGCCGACGGCGAGCGGCCGCAGTCGCGGCAGTGCGGCGGCGATGTCGGCGAGCAGCGCGGGATCGGCCGCGGGACCTGCCGCCGTCGCGGACTCCACCAGGAAGCCGAGGAGTTCACGTGCCAGCGTGAGGTCCATGGCCGTGGACAGGTCCACGGACGCCGGCCCGTCCGCCGTCGCGAAACGGTTCTCGGGTGACGTGGCGGGGCCCGTCACGAGGTAGCCCTCGGCGTCCTCGGTGAGCACGCCGAGCAGGAAGCGGGCGGCGCCCGCGGCGACGGGCCATGCGCGTTCGCGCAGGAAGCGGGTGTCGAGGCCGTACCGCCAGTGCTCGGCCAGGTGCAGGGAGAGCCAGGCGCCGGCGAGCGGCCAGTGCGACCACACGGGGTCGTCGTTGCCGTCCCCGACGGGCCACGTCGCCCGCCACAGGTCGGTGTTGTGGTGGCAGGTCCAGCCGCCGGCGCCGTAGAGGGTCCGGGCGACACCGGTGCCGGCGTCGGCGAGTTCGGTGACGAGGTCGATGAGCGGCAGGTGGCATTCGGGCAGTGCGGTGCTCTCCGCGGGCCAGTAGTTCATCTGCGTGTTGATGTTGACGGTGTAGTCGCAGTGCCAGGGCGGGGTCACGGAGTCGTTCCACAGGCCCTGGAGGTGGGCGGCCTGGGTGCCGGGGCGCGAGCAGGCGAGCAGCAGGTAGCGGCCGAAGTCGAAGAGCAGCGGGGCGAGGTGCTCGTCGCGCGGCCCGTCACCCGACGCCGAGGCGCGCAGCCGTACGTCGACGGGCGCGGCGGCCGGCTCCGGCACGTCGTGCAGCCGCAGCCGTACGCGGTCCATGTGCCCGGCGTGCTCGGCGGTGTGCGCGCCGAGCAGCGCGGGCCAGTCGCGGTGCCAGGCCGCCTGGATCGCGCCGGCGGCCCGCCGCAGGCATGCCTCGCGGTCACCGCCGGTGAAGCCGGTGCGTACGTCGACGAGCACGGTGCACGTACGCACCCCGGTCAGCCGCAACCGGTCGCCGTCCACGGCGACTTCGCCGTCCGCTCTGCGCACGCGGACCAGGGCGGCCGCGGGAGTCGCCGGGTCGCCGTGCTCGATCACCGGCCGCCGGTCGGCGTCGTCGCCGACGTGCGAGGGCGCGGTCAGCAGCAGCGCGAGGCCGTCGTCGCCCGAGGGGCGTACGCGGCTGCGCCGCTGGGGGGTGTGCCAGGACAACTCGGCGTCGAAGCCGGCGGGGTCGTCGGTGCGCAGGTGGATCAGCAGGAGGCCGGTCGCGGTGTCCGCGAACGCCTCCTGCGTGAGGTGGCGGGTGACCTGGCGGGCCACGCCCGCGCGCAGATCCAGCTCGCGCCGCAGGGGCTCGACGTCCGTCCCGCCGCCGGTCCGCAGGACCAGGTCGCCCACCGGCTGCGGGGCTTCCGCGCTCCGCCCCTGCGCCGCCTTCAGCCGCTCTCCGGCGGCGACATGCCTTCCCGCGCGGAGGTCGGCGCGCACGTCGGCGAGCAGGCCCGGCGGCACGGTGGGGACCTCGGCGGTCGGCGGGCCCGACCAGAAGGTGTCCTCGTTGAGCGAGAACCGCTGCTCGTGCGGGGCGCCCCACACCATGGCGCCCAGGCGCCCGTTGCCGAGGGGGATACCGTCGGCCCAGCGCAGGGCGGGGCGGTCGTACCAGAAGGGGGAAACTGCGTCCGGCGCCATGCGTCACACCTGTCCACGTCAGCTCCCCAGCTGCCCCCGACCCTACCGCCCGCCCCAACGGCCGCCGAGAGGCGGTCGAGAGGCGGTCGAGGAGGTCGGGCGCGACAGGCGGCGGCTCAGCGCCGGGTCGCGCCCCGCAGCGACAGGGCGAGCAGCGCGACGACCACCACCGGCGGCAGCCACCACGCGTTGACGCCCGCCGCCACCAACCCCGCGGTGGCGCCCAGTGCGAGGACGACGCCGAGCGCGATGCGCCAGTCGTCGCCGACCACGAAGTCGTACCAGAAGGCGCAGAAGGCGCGCAGCCGCCGCTTCATGCCGCCGCTCCCGTCGCGCCGTGGCGCCGCAGCAGCGCGGCGCAGCCCGCCGCCAGTATCGCGACGGCGGGGACGATGACCAGCAGGGCCGCGTCCGCGCCCGGCCAGTCCGCGCCCGTGCCCTCGGTCGACCAGAACAGGCCGAAGGCGGTGAGCATCGTGCCGACGGCGAACTTCATCGTGTTCTCCGGCACCTTGGCGAGCGGTGCCCGCACCGCGACGCCAACGCCCGCGACGACCGCCACCGCGGCGACCGCGCCCAGCACCGCGACCGGCACGTCGTGCTGGTTGGTGCCGAACGTGACGACGATGAAGGCGACTTCGAGTCCTTCGAGGAAGACCCCTTTGAAGGACAGCGTGAAGGCGTACCAGTCACGTACGGCCCCGCGCCCGCCCGCCTCGGCAGCCTCCGCCGCGGCGACCTGCTTGGCGTAGCGGACCTCCTCGTCGTGCAGCGCCTTGTGCCCCGACGCGCGCAGCACCGCCTTGCGCAGCCACTGCAACCCGAAGACCAGCAGCAGGCCGCCGACCACCAACCTCAGCCCGCCCAGCGGGATCAGCCCGATGGCCGGCCCCAGCGCCCCGACGGTGGCCGCCAGCGCGACGAGCGCCGCGCCCGTGCCCTGCAAGGCCGACCCCCAGTGCCGGCTGGTCCCGGCGGCCAGCACGATGGTCAGCGCCTCGACGGCCTCCACCGCACACGCCACGAACACCGTCGCGAACAGCACCCAGGCACTCACCCGCGCCCCCGTCCCGTCCCGGCACCGCTGCCGGAGCACCGTCTACAGTTCTGTAGTACGTCGGCCCCGAGTCTGCCATGCCGAGGGCCGTAGGTGGTCACCGTCCCGATGGCCGGTCACCGCCGTCGCCGGCCCGCGCGACACGCGGCCTGCCGGGTGCCGGGGGCTCAGTGCCCGGCCGGCGGCCCTCCCCAGGGTGAAGCGCGCCGGTCCAGGCTCTCGTTCCAGAGCCTCCGATACGGGGCCAGCCAGGCGTCCAACTCCGCCAGCGGCTCCGCCCGTATCCGGTACCGCCGCCGCTGCGCGTCGACGGTGACGGTCACCAGTCCCGCGTCCCGCAGCGTCCGCAGATGCTTGGAGACGGCGGGCTGGCTCATCCCCAGCCGCTCCACCAAAAATGCCCAAGGCCTGCCGGGCCGTCTCTGCGAGGGCCCGGCGGGCGAGATGAAGGGGTGAGCTGGGCTACCGGCTGCGGGCGGCCCCCGAAGGTCGGTCAGGCCGGCGCCCCCATGATGATGCACCGGGCGGGCGAAACCGCTCCCGGCGACATGTCCGCCAGGTCGCCCGTGGAGGAGCCCCATGTGGCCGCCCCAGTGGGCGATTTGGCGACCGGTATCCCCGACCAGGGCATTTGACTTGCCTCTGGCATATGCGGGAGAGTAGCCGCCGTGGGAGGCGCGGAGTCGACCGTCATGGCTGACGCCGCCTGAGCGGTGGCCGCCCATGTGAGGCAGACCATGGCGGAAATAGCCATGGTCTGGGGCACTTTGTTCATTTCGTCCTTGCGGGCTTCGTAATGGTATAGAGGCGCCATAGGCTAGCGTTGGCTGAAATCCCTGCGCAACAAGATCCCTCCTGCGGCACGTGTGGCGATAGAATGTCGCGCACTTCCGCGTGCCGCGTGCCGTCCGGCGCCTCACGGACGGGCCCGGGTCAGTCCGTCAGGCCGTCCTCGATTTCCGCCAGGCGGCGCCGGATGGCCGCGCTCTCCCGGTGCTCTTGGGCCTGGGCCGCCTCGAATGCGCGCCGCAGCAACGTATGAGCCGTGCGCGGGGCGCCGGACGCGAGGTGGACTTCCGCCAGGAGAATCTGCGCCTCCACGACTTCGTCCAGGTCGCGTATTCTCGTGGCCGTCGCCACGGCGGCGGAGAGGTGCTCCGCCGCGGCGTCGAGCCGGCCCGCGTCGAACTCGATCCGGCCGAGGCCCCGCAGGGCCTCCGCGACCTGGTGTGCCGCCCCGATGTCGCGTGCGACCTGGAGTGCTTCGGTGAGGCAGGCGACGGCCTCCGCCGGCTCGCCGTGCTTCGCGTGCGCCACGCCCATGCTGATGAGGGTGTCCGCCTGGCTCTTCCTGTCGGCCAGCGAACGGAAGACCAGGAGCGCGGCTCGGCACAATTCGAGAGACCTTTCGCTGTCCCCCATTTCGGTGAGTACGTCGGCGAGGCTGCCCTGCGCGATGGCCTGTTCGTGCCGGTGCCCGGAATTTCCCAGGCGTGCGATGGCCTCTTCGAAGGCGTCGCGAGCCGCGTCGAGATCTCCGGTCCGCCACGACCACTCGCCGATGTTCACCAGAGCGCTCGCGGCCCACCTTTCGTCGGCGGTTTCCACGAATCCGGCGCGCGCTTTCTGGAAATGCTCGAGCGCGAGGTCGTTCTCGCCGAGATGGAGCCGCGCCACGCCGATGTTGTTGTGCAGCCGGGAAAGGAAGAAGACATCTCCCGTCTCCGCTTTCAAGGTGAAAGCCCGCTGGAAATGGTCAAGGGCGAGCAGGTGCTCGCCGCGGTGCCACTGGAGCGCGCCGACCGTACGGAGCGCCTCCGCCTCGGCGGCCGTGTCGCCCGTCGCGCGGGCGATGTCCTGCGCGCGCCGGCCGGCGTCGGCCGCGCCTTCGTACTGGCCCGTGTTGGCGAGCGCGTCCGACAGGCCGAGCAGCGCCCGGCACAGGTCCGGTGGCTCGCCGTGCTCCGACCAGTGGGCGACGGCCCGTTGCAGCACGTCGACGGTGTGCTGCCAGTAGCACTCGGCGTTGAGGAAGCCGGCGACGCCGAAGGCGAGCCGGGCGGCGAGGTCGGGGTGGCCCTGGGCCACGGCGAAGCGCTCGACGGACAGGATGTTCTCTCGCTCGCTCGTCAGCCAGGTCGCGGCGGCTTCGGCGTCGGCCCAGGTCGGAATGCGCACAGGGTAGTTGGCCGCACCAACGGCCCCGCGCAACCTGCGCGGATAGGCGAGGCGGTCGGCCCGGTCGACGGCCTCGACGTAAAAAGTGATCAAGCGGAGGGCGATCTGCCCGCGAAGGTGTTCGTCATCCTCCGTGGTGACGAGATGGTGGGCGTACTCGTGCAGAAGATCATGGTAGGTGCACCGGTCGGGAACGGTCTCGCGCAGGAGGGCGTACGCCAGCAGCCCTTCCACGACGCGTTCCGCCGCGTCCGGGGAGGTGTTCAGGATTGCGGCGGCGACCGGAACGGTGACGTCCGGTCCCGGGTGGAGGCTGAGCCGGCGGAATGCCTGGCGCTGCGCTTTGGTGAGCGTGCGATAGCTGAGATCGAAGATACGGGTGAGGTCCCGGTCCGCGGTGTCGTGGATCTCGTTGAGGCGCCCCGGGCGGGCCAGGCGGTCCTGGAGGGTGGCGAGCGTCCAGACGCCACGAGCCTGGAACCGGCTGGCGATCAGCTCAAGTGCGAGCGGCAGCCCGCCCAGCAGGTCGACGACGCGGCCCACCGCCGCGAGGTCCCGGGTGCGGTCCTCGCCGGCGAATCGGCGGAAGAGCGCGATCGCGTCCGGGCGCGGCAGCACGTCCAGCCGCACGCAACGGGCCGCGGGCAGCCCGGTGATGTGGCGGCGGCTGGTCAGTATCACCAGCGACGCGGTGTCCTGCGGTAGCAGCGGGCGGACCTGGGCCGCGTCCACGACATCGTCCAGGACGATGACGGCCCGGCGCCGGGCCAGCATGGAGCGCCATAATCCGGCCAATTCGTCCACGTCGACCGGGATGTTGGCGGACGGGGTGCCGAGTGCCCGCAGCAGGGCGGTGAGCGCCTCGGCGGGAGTCAGCGGGTCCTGGAGCGCGGAGTGGGCGCGCAGGTCCAGGTAGAGCTGCGAGTCCGGGTAGCGGTCGGCGAGCCGGGCGGCCGTGTGGACGGCCACGGCCGTCTTGCCGATGCCGCCCATTCCGCTGACGGACTCCAGGGCGACGACCGGGCCGTCGGCCGCGGTGGCGAAGGAGTCGGTGAGGGCGCGCAGTTCGTCGTAGCGGCCGATGAGCGGCGGCTGGCTGGGCAGATTCCGCGGGGCGTGGTCCCCGGCGCCTTCCGGGCGCGGGAGCGCGACGGCCCTCACCGGCGTGCCCGACGTCACGGGGGCGGACGGGGCGGCCGCCGCCCTTACCAGGTCGGCCACCGGGACGTGGTTGAGCACGCCGACGTGGATACGTTCCAGCGCCGGCCCCGGGTGGCCGCCGTACTCCTGCATCAGCACCCGCCGTGCCCTCTCGTAGACCCGCAGCGCGTCGGCGTAGCGCCCGCAGCCGTAGTAGGCGAGCGTGAGGTGGCCGAGCAGGGTTTCGTCGTCGGGGTGCAGGGTTGTCAACGCGACCAGCTCGGCGACGAGTTCGCGGTACCGGCCGAGGCGCAGGTCGACCGCGGTGCGCGAGACCGCGGCCGCGAGACGGCGCTCGGCGAGTGCCGCGCGCACGGTCTCGGCCCACAGGCCCGGCAGTCCGCTGAGGGCTTCGCCCTCCCACAACTCCTCCGCCTGGCGGAAGACCTCGGCTGCGCGGTGGTCCTCGGCGGTGGTGGCGGCGGCGTTCACCAGCCGCTGGTAGCGGTGCCAGTCGACGGTTTCCGGGTCGGCTTCGAGGGTGTAGGTGTGGGTGCGGCCGACGATCCGCGGGGCGTGCGGGGTGGTGCCGGCCCGGCGTAATCGGCCCTTCAGGCGGGAGATGTAGGTGTGGGCGTTCTCGCGCGCGTGCGGCGGCGGATCGCTGTCCCACAGCCGGCTCACCAGAGTGTGCAGAGCGACGGGACGTCCGACGTCCAGCGCGAGAGCGGCCAGGACGGCCCGCTCCTTCAGCGAGCCGAGCTCCAGGCGCTCGCCGCCCACCTGTAACGACACCGACCCCAATAACCGGATTTCCACCAGCGTTCCCCTCTCCGCTGGCCGCGTCCCTGATGATGAGCATGACATGGGCATGCGCTCAGCTGCCAGGGAGGGAGAACGGCCTGGCCGGATTACGGCCTTCAGGGCGTGAACGTGCGATTCGCGCAGACGAAATGACCTTTAGCATATGCGCGCGGCATGAGTTCGAGGGTGCGCATGCCGCACAAGGGGGCGTAAATGGACGGTTCACCGCACGGCGTGCACCACAACAGCATCTCGGGAGACGCGCAGCTGACCGGGCTCACCATCCAGGCCAGGGACGTGCACGGCGGCGTCCACCTCTACGCCCCGCCGAGACCCGTGCCACGACAACTGCCGCCCGTTCCCGGCCATTTCACCAACCGCACCGGTGACCTCGCGGCCCTGGACCGGTTACTGGCGCGCCTGCCGGCGGGGCACGGCGGCTCGGCGGCGGCCGTCATACCGCTGATCGTG
Organism: Actinacidiphila paucisporea; assembly: GCF_900142575.1. Taxonomy (GTDB): domain Bacteria; phylum Actinomycetota; class Actinomycetes; order Streptomycetales; family Streptomycetaceae; genus Actinacidiphila; species Actinacidiphila paucisporea. The sequence goes on along the minus strand of NZ_FRBI01000003.1, from coordinate 96,422 downwards.
GTCAACGGGCCGGCCGGCATCGGCAAGACCGCCCTGGTCTCCCGCTGGCTCAGCGGCCGCACCGCCGACTTCCCCGGCGGCCAGCTCTACGCCGACCTGCGCGGCCACACCGCGCAGGGGCCGGCGGCGCCCGGCGAGGTCCTGGGGCGCTTCCTGCGTTCGCTCGGCGCGTCCTGCGTGCCCGCCGACCTCGCGGAGCAGACGGCCGAGTGGCGGTCGCAGTCGGCGGGCATGAAGGTGGCGGTCCTCCTCGACAACGCCTTCACCGCCGCGCAGATACGCCCCCTGCTGCCCGCCGGTCCCGGCAGCGTCGCCGTGGTGACCAGCCGCCGACGGCTGACCGGACTCGGCCTGGACGGCGCCGACTTCCACCGCCTCCAGGGCTTCGACGCCGCCGACGGAGTCGAACTGCTCGCCCTCGGAATCGGCGCCGACCGCGTGGCCGGCGAACTCGCCGACGTCCAGCGCGTCGTGGACCTGTGCGCGGGCTTGCCCCTTGCCGTCTGCCTGGCATCCGCGCGGCTGGCGTCCCGCCCCCAGCAGCCCGTCGCGTCGCTCGCCGAGGCGCTGGCGCCCGACGCGGACGGACTCGCGGCACTCGACGTCGAAGGAGAGGTCACGGTGGGCAAGGCCCTGGACGCGTCCTACGCCGTACTCGACGCCGAGGCGGCACTCCTCTACCGGCGGCTGGGCCAACTCCCGCTGCTGACCGCCTTCGACACCCTGACCGCCGCGGCGGCCTGCGCGAGGACCCCGCGCTGGGCCGCCCAGCGGCTCGACGCACTCGTGGAGGCCAACCTGGTGGAGGTCGCCGGCCCCGACACGTACCGCTTCCACGACCTGGTCCGCGTGCACGCCCAAGGCCTGGGCGCCGCAGACGACGACCCCCAGGTGACCCTGCGACGCCTCTGCGACTGGCTCCTGCACACCACCACCGCCGCCGAACAGCTGTTGACTCCCAGCCAGTTGGTGCTGCCGCGCAACTACGTACATCCGCCCGACCTGCCGGTGCCGTTCGCCGACGAGCCGGGCGCCGTCCAGTGGCTGGACGCCCACCGCCTCGACCTGATGGCGGCCACGAGGCAGGCCGCCGACCGCGGCTGGCACGCCCTCGCCTGGCAACTCGCCGACGCCATGTGGCCGCTGTTCCTCCGGCTGCGCCACTACGACCTGTGGGTCGAGGCCTACGACATCGGGCTCGCCGCCGCACGCAGCGACGGAAACCCGCGCGCGGAGCGGCAGATGCTCAACTCCGGCGCCATCGGCCTCAACGCCGCCCGCCGCTTCGACGCGGCCGCGGCCCGCTACGAGGAGTCGCTGCGCGCCGCCCGCACTGCCGGCGACAGCCGGGACGAAGGCCAGGCCCTGCTCGGCATCGGCCGCTGCCACCGGGAGGCGGGCCGGCCGGACGCCGCCGTGCCGTACCTGCGGCAGGCCATCACCGTGTGGGAGGCGTGCGGTTACCCGCGCGGCGCGGCGCTGGCCCGTACGGTACTCGGCGAACTGGCCCTGACCGACGGCCGGCCCGCTCAGGCCGCGGCCCACTTCGCCCAGGCGCGGGAGGCGCTCGTGGCGGTGAACGACCCGCACGACGCCTCCCGCGCCCTCGCCTTCCTCGGCCGGGCCCGCGCGCTGGGCGGCGACCACGAGGGCGGGGCGGCCCTGATGGCGGAGGCGCTCGCCGTCTTCACCGCCTCCGGAGCGACCCACTGGCAGGGCCGAGCACTGGAGATGCTCGGCGACAGCGCCCACGAGAACGGCGACCACCACGGCGCGGTGGACCTGCTGACGCGGGCGCTGGCCTGCTACGAGATCACCAGCCCGGCGGATGCTCGGCGCGTACGCGGTCGGGTGGAGGAGGTGCGGCTGCCGCCGGGGCCTGGACCGGAGCCGGGGCTGCTCCCGGGGCCTGGACGGGAGCCGGGGCTGCCGCCGGGGCCTGGACGGGAGCCGGGGCTGCCGCCGGGGCCTGGACCGGAGCCGGGGCTGCCGCCGGGGCCTGGGGCGGAGCCGGGGCTGCCGCCGGGGCCTGGGGCGGAGCCATGGGCGGCGCCTGCGCCCGGGCCGGTTTCCGAGCCAGGGCGGGAGCCTGCGCCTGCGCCTGCGCTTGGGACGGAGCCGGGCCCGGGCCGGGGCCCGGACTTGGACCTGGACTAGGGGCTGGGCCCGGACTCGGGCTGCGGGCCGGGCGAGGGCGAGCAGCACGGCCCGGTGCCGGACGTCCCGTGGCGGCCGGATCCGCGCTCGCGAGGCGGGCCGGTGGACCGACCGCCACCAGGTAGGCGTGCAGGCAGGACGGGACGAGCGGGTGGTGTACGGTCCCGCTCCGGCCCGTACCCCGGCCGGCGGTGAGCCCGGGGGCGGGCCCGGGGGCGGGCCCGGGGGTGAGCCCGGCGGTCGCTCCGACGGTGAAAGCGGCCCGGCAGCCGGCGCGGGCGACCGCCCAGCCGCCGCCCGACAGGGCCACGGCCCCGAGGGCGGCGCCCGGATGCTCGGCGAGCAAGCGCGCCAGCCGGCGCCACGCCTCACCCTCCGGCCGCGGAAGGCACGCCGTCACGATGTCCGCGCAGGCGGCCAACCCCCGGTCCGCGCACGTATCGGCGTCCACGGCGAAGTGCTCGTCGAGGACGTCGGCTGCAGCGGGGGCCGCGGCCCCGTGGGCGGCTGTCAGCGCGAGGGCGTCCCTGCCCCACCGCAGCGTGACGTCCACGCCGCCCGGCAGGCCGACGCGAAGGGCCGTGCGCAGCGTGACGGTGACGAAGCCCGTCACGCCGACTCCCTCTCCGTGCCCCACACCAGCCGGTCCCACCCGGGTGGTTCCGGCAGCAGCCTGGTCACCGGCGGGTGGGCCGGACCGCCCAGCCCCATCACGCGGTACATCAGCGCGCGCATCTTCCGCGCGAAGAGGCCCGGTTCCGAGGTGATCCTGGTGGCGACGGCCGCGCGCCCGGAGTCCCGCTCGCCGTCACGCCGTTCGGCGGCCGCGTACTCCAGCTGTTCGAGCAGCGGATGTCCCGGCGACAGCGCCGGCACGGCGAGGGCGAGCGCGGCGGCCGGAGAGGCCGGGTTGACCTCCTGCGCCGGCGGTCCGGCCAGCAGCAGCGCCGCTTCCGTCAACGTGCCGTACAGCGTGACGGATCCATGGTCGCCGATGACCACGTCGGCGGCGATCAGCACGCTCCGCCAGTCGACTTCGGGCGGCACCAGCGCGATTCCCGCCTGCCGGCACCGCGCCATCCACGACCTGATCTGCCACGCGCCGTGGCCGGACCAGATGTTCGGGTGCATGAGCACGGCCACCCGGTGCGTATCGCGCGGCAGTTCGCCCATCAGCCGCGGCAGCAGCGCGTCGAAGCGGCTGAAGGACGACCACGGCCCCCACGTCGAGGCGGCCACCACCAGCTTCCGCCCGTCCGAGAGGCCGAGCGCCCGCCGGAAGGCCGGGCGCAGCGGCAGGCTCGCCGTGATCCGGTCGTGCACGGGGTCGCCGACCACCTCGGCGCGGGGCACCGCCTCGGGGCAGTTGCGCCGCAGTTCGCGCAGCTCGGCCCGGTGCGGCAGCACGACGGCCGCGGGCAGCCGCCCGCCGGGCATCAGGTCCACCCTGCGCATCCCGGCCACCCCGGGATCCCGTGTGCCGACCACCCGCTTCAGATACGCCGCCCCGTGCGGCATCGTGATCAGCGGCGCCCGCAACTCCTCCACGCCGAGCCGCCCCGCCGCCAGCGCGAGGTCGAACTCCATCCGTACGGCCTCGTCCCACGGCACCACGGCGCACCCCAGCCGCGCCAGCAGCGCGGGCACCTCGTCCCCGAACACGTGCGGTGGCGCCGTGAAGACCACCTGCACCCGGAAGTCCCCATCGAGCAGCGGCAGTACGTCCAGCAGCCGCCGCACGTAGGTGATGGTGTGCGCCACCACCAGAACCCTCTTGCACCCCACAACCGTCAGATACTGACGCGTCCCCGCGTCCGGCATCCGCCCGATCGTTCGTAAGGCTGACACGACATCCCCCAGGTATCTTCGCTCTGGGCAACCAACCTGGCACCCACTGATGAGGTGCCCGACGGGTCGGACGGATGCCTTGCCACGCCCTTGCAGAAACCTTGCACAGGCCTGTCGGCGGCCCCACCCTGCCGCCAGCCGTCCGGGCGAGGGGGACCGGATGCCCCATGCCGGATGACCGGACCGCGCGACCGGCGCGCTCTCCTCCGGCGTCACCGCCGTGGCGGCGGCTCCCCGCACTCGCTTGCCATGCGTAGGACCACCAAGCCAGCAGGCAGCGGCGGGGGAATGGCCCACCAGGGCTCACGCCCGGTTCGTTGTGGGAAGGCGCGGATGACTCGACGCGCACAGAAAGACAGAGAAGTGGTGCCCCCAACGGGATTCGAACCCGTGCTACCGCCTTGAAAGGGCGGCGTCCTGGGCCACTAGACGATGAGGGCTAACCGGCCAGCCGTCAGCGCCTTGCGACGCAGTTCGGGGACGTGAGGAGCATAGAGGATGCGCGGGGGCTTGGCCAAACGCGTTTGGCCAAACGGGTTTGCCCGAGCCGGTTCGTACCGGCGGGTCCGGCGCGCGGGGGGTCCGCCGGGGTGCGGGCCGCGACAATGGGGGTGTGCTGGAGATGAGCCGCGAGGAGTTCGAGGAGCTGGTCGGGGAAGCCCTCGACCGCATCCCGTCCGAATTGACCCGCCTGATGGACAATGTGGCCGTCTTCGTCGAGGACGAGCCGCCCGCGGGCGACCCCGATCTGCTGGGGCTGTACGAGGGCACGCCGCTCACCGAGCGCGGTGAGTGGTACGCCGGGGCGCTGCCGGACCGGATCACCGTCTACCGCGGGCCGACGCTGCGGATGTGCGAGAGCCGCGAGGACGTCGTGGCCGAGACGGAGATCACCGTCGTGCACGAGATCGCCCACCACTTCGGCATCGACGACGAGCGGCTGCACGACCTCGGGTACGGCTGAGGCGGCCGGGGCGGGGTGAGGTTCGCGTCCGCCGGGCGCTGCGGCCGTACGGGCGCGAGCGTATGTCCTGGCGTGTCCTGCCAGGAGGCGGGGCGTTGGACACGGGGAGACACCGCCCGGCGGCGTACGCCCGTAGCGTGCGCGCGCTCCCGTCACGAACCCCCGAGGTCCGCGCCAGATGCCCTCAGCGCCCGCGCCCGCAGCCGCAGCCGTCCCCGCACCTGAAGCGGCGCCCGTAGCCGTAGCCGCCGCCCGTACGACGGCCGCCGCCAGGTCGCGAGGGCTGCGGTCCGCCGTGCTCGTCGTCCTGGTCGCGGCCGGTGTCGCGTCGTGCGTCAGCGCGGGCAGCGAACCCGGCCGTACCGGACCCGCGCCCGCCGGTTCCAGCGGGAGCGTCGCCGTGTCCGGCCAGGACCACGCGGGGTCCGGTGGCCCGGGGCGGTCCGGTGTCGGCAAGGACGGGATGTCACCGTCTCCCGCGGCCCCCGGCGGCTCGCCCTCGCCGGGGACCGCCGGGCCCCCTGGCCCGGGAAGTAGCGCTCGGGGTCCGGGCGGCCGCGCCATGCCGCCCCCGGCGGGCCACCCGTCCGTACCGCAGCCCACCGCGGGCACCCCGCCGACCGCCGAGCAGACCAGCAGCGCACCGCCGACCGCGGACCCGACCACCGCGCCGCCGGACGACCCGTCCCCGTCCACGACCGACACCGGCACGGATCCCGGGACGACCGCCGGACCGGCGTAGTCGGCGTAGTCGGCGAAGCTGGCTTGGCGACGTATGTGCAGGTCAGAGCGCCTGTGGGGAGGGGATTGGCTAAAGCGGCGACTGATGCGTATGCTGGTAGATCGTTTGATCCCCTGATCCCATTGCCCGGCGCCTGATCCGTTGTGCGCCGCGTGGCGCGTTCCTTTTCTCCTGTGGCTGACCGCATCGAGGCGGTTGTAAGCAACCTACGGAGCTGGCGCGTGCCGTAAGTCTCCGAGAGGTTTTGCTTCCGCATGTCAATTGACAGTGCCGACCGTTCCGCCATGCCCGAGAACGCCGCCGACGCCGCCACCACAGAGATCACCGAGCTTCCCGGGCTCACGGAGCTCACCGAGACCGTCCCCGAGATCGCCGAGATCCCCGAGATCGACGCCGAGCCCGCCGAGCCCACCGTCACCTTCAGCGACCTCGGCCTCGCCGAGGCGATCGTCCGCAAGCTCAACCAGAACGGCGTGGTCACCCCCTTCCCGATCCAGGCCGCCACCATCCCGGACGCCCTGGCCGGGCGGGACATCCTGGGCCGCGGCCGTACCGGCTCCGGCAAGACCCTGGCGTTCGGCCTGCCGCTGCTGACCCAGCTGTCCGGCGGCCACACCGACAAGCGCCGCCCGCGCGGCGTCATCCTCACCCCGACCCGCGAGCTGGCCATGCAGGTCGCCGACGCGCTCCAGCCGTACGGCGACGTCCTCGGCCTGAAGATGAAGGTCGTCTGCGGTGGCACGTCCATGCAGAACCAGATCTACGCCCTGGAGCGCGGTGTCGACGTCCTCGTCGCCACCCCCGGACGGCTGCGCGACCTGATCAACCGGGGCGCGGCCGTCCTGGACCAGGTGCAGATCGCGGTCCTGGACGAGGCCGACCAGATGTCGGACATGGGCTTCCTGCCCGAGGTCACCGAGATCCTCGACCTGGTGCCGGCCGGCGGCCAGCGCCTGCTGTTCTCCGCCACGCTGGAGAACGAGATCGACAGCCTCGTCAAGCGCTACCTGGTCAGCCCGGTCACGCACGAGGTCGACGCCGCCCAGGGCGCGGTCACCACCATGACCCACCACGTGCTCGTGGTGAAGCCCAAGGACAAGGCGCCGGTCACCGCCGCCATCGCCGCCCGCAAGGGCCGCACGATCATCTTCGTCCGCACCCAGATGGGCGCCGACCGGGTCGCCGAGCAGCTGATCGAGTCCGGCGTGCGCGCCGACGCGCTTCACGGCGGCATGACGCAGGGCGCCCGCACGCGCACCCTGGAGGACTTCAAGGCCGGCCAGGTCAACGTCCTGGTCGCCACCGACGTCGCCGCCCGCGGCATCCACGTCGACGGCATCGACCTGGTCCTCAACGTCGACCCGGCGGGCGACCACAAGGACTACCTGCACCGCTCCGGCCGTACGGCCCGCGCGGGCAAGTCCGGCACGGTCGTCTCGCTGGCCCTGCCGCACCAGCGCAAGCAGATCTTCCGGCTGATGGAGGACGCGGGCGTCGACGCCTCGCGCCACATCATCGGCGGTGCCGGCGTCTTCGACGAGGACGTGGCCAAGATCACCGGCGCCCGCTCCCTCACCGACGTCCAGGCCGACGCCGTGCAGAACGCCGCCGCCCAGGCCGAGCGCGAGGTCGCCGACCTCACCCGCCAGCTGGAGCGCGTCCAGCGCCGCGCCACCGAACTGCGCGAGGAGGCCGACCGCCTCACCGCCCGCTCGGCGCGCGAGCGCGGCGAGGACCCGGACGAGGCGATCGCGGCCAAGGCCGCGGAGGCCGCCGCGGCCGCCGCCGCGGTGGTGACCGTGCCGGAGCCGCGCGAGGAGCGCCAGCCCCAGCAGTCCTCCCAGCGGCGCGACGACCGCGGCAACTTCGACCGCCGCCCGTCGTACAACAACCGCGACCGCGACGACCGCCGCTCCTCGTCCTCGTACGGCAACCGCAGCGACTCGCGTCCGTCGTACGGCGACCGGACGGACTCCCGTCCGTCCTACGGCAACCGCAGCGACAGCCGCCCGTCGTACGGCAACCGGTCCGACTCGCGTCCGTCGTACAGCAACCGCGACCGCGACGACCGTCGTCCGTCGTCCTCCTACGGCAACCGCAGCGACTCGCGTCCGTCGTACGGCGACCGGACGGACTCCCGTCCGTCGTACGGTGACCGGTCCGACTCGCGCCCGTCCTACGGCGACCGGTCCGACTCGCGTCCGTCGTACGGCAACCGCAGCGACTCGCGCCCGTCCTACGGCAACCGGACCGATTCTTCGCGTCCGTCGTACGGCAACCGCGACCGCGACGACCGCCGCCCGTCGTCCTCGTACGGCAACCGCAGCGACTCGCGCCCGTCCTACGGCAACCGCGACGACCGCGACAGCCGTCCGACGTACACCCGCGACAGCAACGCCCCGTCGTCGTACAGCGACCGCAAGCCGCGCTGGAAGCGCAACGGCTGACCGCCGTACCACCCGCTGAACGGGCCCGCGCCCTGCGATCTCTCGCAGGGCGCGGGCCCGTTCCGGCTACCAGGCCTCCCACTCCCCGGCCGCGGTCAACGACCTGACCGGCGACGGCGGGGCCGCCGGCCGACCCCCGACTGCCCCGATCCGCGGCGCGGGCCAGACCACCACAACCCTCCCGCACCCCCTCCGACCCCCCGCGCCCCCGGGCCCACCAGGCCCCGACACCCCCTCACCCTGCCAAGCCCCTCCGGAGACCCGGTTATGCTGTCGGTGCGGGCCGTTAGCTCAATTGGCAGAGCAGTGGACTTTTAATCCATTGGTTGTGGGTTCGAGTCCCACACGGCCTACGGGGTCCGGCCTCTTTGGGGGCCGCTGACCTGCGGTTCGGTGCCCCGGTCGTCGGAAGACGGCCGGGGCACAGCCGTGCCGGGGGGCGTGCGTGAGCGGGCGCGCGGCTGACGGAGAGGCCCCGCGACCTCCGGTAGAGGCGTCGCCTGCTGCCGGCCCGTTGTCACAGGGGCGCCCTATGGTGTGTGGCACCGGGGTGAGGTGACTTGGGGGTCATTCATGGGAACCAGTTACGAGGGCGTACTCGTCACGGCCGGAATCGAGCAGGTGCGCACTGCTCTGGTCCAGGCCGAAGCGACGGCGATCGTTGCCCCTGTCGGTGTGGATCGCACCGCGATACTGCCGCGTGAGGGCGCGCACAAAGTCTCGGAGGTCGACGACCTGGGGCGCTACCTCAGCGGCACCTGCGGGTTCAGCGTGCTCGTCCACAGCCTGTACGACTCCGACCTGCTGAGCTTGTACGTCTACAGAGGCGGGGAGTGCGTTCACGAGTACCAGTCGGAAATGGCCTACCTGGGAACTCCCTTTGAGGACGACGACGGTGAGATGAAGGTGGAGTTGGGCGGCGTACTTCACGATTCGGAAGATGCGTCTCCGCCGAGCGGCCCTGGTGGCGCTGATCCCGAGGTGATCGCACCTTTTGGCACCGGGGACGTGGATTTTGATCGGCTAGGCGCGCTGCTCAGGGGCGAGGGCTTGGACGAGGACGAGCGGATTTTTGCCGAGTGTCGGCATTGGGCTGTCGTAGAGGTGTTGAACCTTCAACCCGCCGCGCTGACCAAGGCATACCGTCACGCCAAGGTTTCTGATCTCCCCGGGGCCGTACTGGTCGGCCCTTCGCGGGACGAACCGTAGGCCGACTCCGCTGTTGAGAGACGTGGGAGCAGGCTGTTCGGCTGGCGGAGTCCGTGGTGCGGGGGCGGCTCGCGGCGGGGGCGCAGGTGTAAGCAGGCGTACCCGAAATGTCTGTGAGGACTGCGAACGTCAACCGCCCGGCCTGTAGGAACGGATTTCGCGTACTCAGAGGTCCGCGGCGAGCACCGCGGAAGGTGCTGGGAGCGTCAAGGAGACCCGGCCGCGGTCCACAGTTTGTCCATCAGGCGCATGAGAACCTCGTATGTCTGACCCCGGCGGTATTTGATAACAGGCGAACTGCTGCCGTGCCGGTCTGCTGAGTAGGGCGTCAGGTAGAGGACCCGCTCTGTTGCGACAACACGTCCCAGGTGAGGGATGTTGTAGCCACGCACTTCGAGGTGGCCGGGCACCAGGAGGGGGGTCAGGTAATCGTAGGTCGCCGCTACCTGTCGGCGGAGGAGGTCCGTACCGAAGGCAGAGTCGAAGACGTGCAGTTCGGCCTCACGGTCAGCGATCCAGTCGGCTTCGCCTGTAGGTACGGCGAGCTGCGGGAGCATGATGCGGCAGCGGCAGCGCCGGGTGTGGCTCCGGGTGATCATCTCGGCGAACGTTTCACGTTGGAGTTCGGCTCCGCGGCTTGTGAAGATGAACACCGTCTGCGCGCGGCTGAGTTCGCGCTTGATGTCCGGCCCTGCCTCCCCGCCGTTGGCGAACACCTCCTCGGAGTCGAGGTGAAGCAGATGGGCCGCGACACCGCGAGCGAAGTGGCGTGCTGTCTTCGAGAGTGTCCACGCGAGCAGCACGAAGAGAGCACTCGATAACAGCGATATACCCGTCTCCGTCAGAACTTCCATCCTCACTCCCCCATGGCCGCTGCGGCCATCGATTGCAGTGTCTTCGGTAGCCGGTCGCCAGATCAGAGTGGACGTGGCGAGGCGACCCGCCCGCTCATCATCGCGGAAGCTGCCGGTGTCGCTCACGGTGTTGGCGGACACCGCTGTCCTGGGGGCGGTACAGAAGTGGCAGCAGGAATTGCGGGGCACTATTGGAAGGGGATTTCCGATTGGCCCGGCGGTTCACCGGCAAGGATTGTCGGTCGCGTCAGGGACGTCCCAGCTCGATGCCTGGTGGACCGGAGCGACTGGACTCGGGCTCTGTCTACGGGCAGCACCGCGCCCCGTCAGCCGTAGGGCCGACGGTAGTCAGCCGGACGCAGCGGAGAGGATCACGTCCACCAGTCGGTCCGCCGCGTCCGGGCGGCCGTGCGCTTTGGCCCGCTCCGCCATCGCGGCCCGCTGCGCGGGGTCGGTCAGGAGTGGCCGTGCCGCGTGGCGGAAGGTGTCCGTGGTGATCTCACCGAGCAGGGCGACGGCTGCCCCGGACTCTTCCAGGTGTCGAGCGTTGTGTGCCTGCTCGTTCCCGGCCGAGGAAGCCAGGGGGATGAAGATCGCGGGCTTGCCCAGGGCGGTCAGCTCGGCGAGGGTGCCGGCGCCGCTCCGGGAGATCACCACGTCGGCCAGCGCAAGGACGTCAGGGAGCTCGGGGCCGACGAACCCCGTGAGGTAGTACCGGTCAGCGAACCCCGGGCGCAGGAGTGCCGCGTTCTGCTGCATGGCCTCGACGTTGGCCGGCCCGCACTGATGGATCACGTTCGCGCGTTCCAAAAGCCACGGCAGAGCATCCCGGACAACGTTGTTGATCTGCTGCGAGCCCTGGGCGCCACCGGTGACGTACACGGTCGGAAGACGCCGATCGAAGCTGTCCAAACCCAGGGCTTCGACCGCTTTGTCCGCGTGACCGGCCAGCACCTCGGGACGGACCGGATTCCCTGTGACCACCGCGATTCCGCGCACGGCGTCTGGCAGGAGTGGTAGCGACGAGTCCGACGAGAGAGCGATACGCGTTGCCGAGCCGGCGAGCTTGCGGTTGGCGAGCCCCAGGCGCACCGTCTGCTCGTGCAATACCAGCGGGCGGCGGCACATACGCGCGGCCAGGCCGGCGGGGACGGCGACGTACCCGCCGGTGGCGAGAACGACGTCCGGCCGAAAATTCGCGACGACTTTCCTGGCCTGAGCGACGCCGAGCGGGACTCGTGCCATGTCGAGTACGTTCGCCGGGGACACCATCTTCAGCGGGTTGCTGGAACGGCGGATCTTGCCTGTGGCGACGGTGGTGAACGCGATGCCCTCGGCCGGGGCGATCCGCGCCTCCAAGCCGCTGTCGGTGCCGATCCACAGGACGTCTAGCGCTCCGCCGCCGGCTGCGAGCCGGGTCGACAGCGTCCGAATCGCTGTCAGGGCGGGATAGGTATGGCCACCAGTCCCTCCTCCGGTGACGATCAACCGGAAGGGGCGGGGGAGAGGAGAAGCATTGTTCATCCCGCGCACCTTAGCGGCTCTCCGGTAGCGGACTGGTCGAGTTGTGATCGGCGCGGCACGGTCGGGTGTGCGTGAGCGATGCGTGAGCGGATGTGCTGGCACGGGGGCGATGCGCAGCGGACGGAACGGTAACCGCAGTCCGTCTGACCTACGGGTTTCGGATGGCGACCCACCGTCCACCACCGCCTGGCACGCCCTGGCCAGGACTTTTAATCCATTGGTTGTGGGTTCGAGTCCCACACGGCCTACCAGGCTGCGCCTCCCCGGAGGCCGCTGACCTGCGGGTATGGTGCCCCGGTCGCCTTCGGGCGGGCGGGGCACAGCCATGTCCGGGCTCGTGCGTGAGCGATGCGTGAGGGGCTTCGGCCTGCGGCCCGAGGCGAGTTCGACGTGGGAGGCACGGGTTGAAGGTGATGAGCTGCTGTGCGATCGCGGAGTTGACCGCGGCACGCAGGGTGCGGCGTATCGCCTGCTGGGCGGACGGGCCGGTCAGCTTGCGGAAGGGACACAGCTCGGCGAGCTTCGCCCGCTCCGACCTCAGCCGCGCCCGTTCGGCGTCGTGGACTGCGGCCGCGGGTCAGGCGTTCACTACGATGCCGAAGCTCTCCACGGGTACCTGGTTCTCGCCGGGACCGCCCGCGGCCACAGGTTCCTGCCGAGGTGCCCATCGGCGGCGCTTGCGCCTGTTCGACCGAGGCGACGTCGGCTGGGCTCGGCGTCACGCGTAGGCGCGGACCAGGAGCGTGCCAATGTGGTCAGGCTCGGGGGCGTCGAGGACGCAGGCTTGGGCAGCGGTGAAACCGGCCCGAGCCAGCAGACGTTCCCATACGGGCGGGCGGTAGCTGTAGCGGTAGGTGAACATGGCCTTCCCGGCAAAGCCGCCCTTGTACATGCCCTGCGGACCATACGCCCCGGGGATGGCCGGGGGCTGTGAGAAGACGAAGACGCCGCCGGGGTTGAGGCGCTTCCGGACGAGCGGAAAGAGCTTTGACGGGTCGGTGAACCAGGCGGCTCCGAAAATGGAATACACCGCGTCGTAGGCCTCGGCGGTGGAGCCGAGGTAGTCCAGTACCTCGGCGCAGTGGAACTGGGCACCGGTCGTCCCCCACCGCTCGGTCGTCCTCGCGACCATGACGGGAGACAGGTCCACGCCTGTGGCTTTCACGCCGCGCTGCGCCAAGTGGGCGAGCGCGCGCCCGGTGCCGCAGCCGATCTCCAGCACACTATCCGGGTCGCCGAGGACTTCGGGGCCTGGGCCGTGGCCGGCGTACTGCGTCCAGTGGAATGCCGGTTCGGCGTCCTCTTTGAAGGCGCTGCCGGCGTAGGCATCCCAGAGTTCGGTCTCGGCGGTGATGTCGTGTTGCGCAGGCATCTGTGTCCTCTGCTTGCGGGAAGGGGCTGTGCCCCGCCCCATGATGCCCGCGAGCATCGGAAGGGGCAGGGCACAGTGTCGTTCAGTGGCTGTCGGGAACCTTGTTGTCGCACGGCGAGCAGTCCGTTCCGTCGATCGCCCACAGTTCGATGTCGATCTCGAAGCCGATCGAGGTGAGGAAGTCGGCGGTGCGCAGGCACAGTCCGTCGCTGCGGCGCTCGATGAACGGGGCGTGGTGCTTGTACCGGCCGCTGTTGTACACGTCGCACAGGGCGAACCAGACGGGCGTGTCGAGGATGAGTTGGTGGACGCCGATGTCGACGAGTTTGCCGACTCCGAGGTGGACCTCGGGGTGCTCGATGCAGGCGAGGGTATACATGACGGCGTTGCCGAGGATCCGTTCGGCCATGTCGCGGACCATGGTGTGGTCGCGCAGCAGGAGGGCGATCTCCCGGTCCCAGAGGGTCATGCCGCTGTCGAGGATGTTGACGGTCAGGTGCGCGATGTTGGGCTGGACGGCGTTGAGGAGTGCCCTCGGGTCCCGAGTGCGTAACCCGATACCGGTGTCGATCTGGACGGCTGTGGTCATGGTGCTGTCCTCCTATTCTGAGGGTGAGTGGGGCTTCTGGTCCGCCAGCCAGCTGCTGGAGACCCGTACGGCGCCCTGAAGGCGTGGCGTCGTGCAGTCCGGACGATCGGCGACTTCCACCGGCGCCTGGGCTTGCTAGGGGCGCTCGCACAGCCGCGTCAGTGGGGGAGGGGCCGGGGCGGCGAGCGTGCCGGTTATGTGCGGCCTCCCGGGCCTGAGGCTGGCGAGCGTTGCTGGGCAGACGGATGGTGGGCGGCCCAGTCCTCGCGGGCGGCGATGAGCGCGGGGCGTACCTTTTCGTCGAGAAAGTCGGCGTGGGCGTGGAGCTTCGCCGCGACCTCGGCGAGGCTGTGCGGGTCCAGGCCGGTGATCCAGCGCCCTACGCAGACTTGGAGGTTGACGACCGGCACACGGTGGCCGGGGTCGGGGTCGTAGGGGTTGCAGTCGATGCTGCCTTCGAAGACCGTGTCGTCCTCGGCCCCTTCCCATACGTCAGGGGCGGTGATGGGCAGCATCGGGCCTTCGAAGAAGTTCCGGTGGTTGATGCCGGCCAGCCGTTCCGGCAGCTGGTCCAGGGGGACATTGGCCTCGGTCGGGTCGTCCTCTGCCCAGGCGGGAAGGTAGCCGGAGGTCGCCGATCCGCTGTCGGTGTTGATCGTCCACTTCCCCGGCGTGCTCAAGGGAGGTGGCGTCCGGTCGGACGGCCCGAGTTCGAACCAGACGACTTTCCCTGCGGGATCGGGGGCGCTTCCCCATGTGGTGGCCAGGGACTCGACCAGGAGCAGGCCGCGTCCGCCCTCCGCCTCCGGTGAGCTGTGGCGTCGGTGCGGGCGGGCAGGACTCACGTCGGTGACCTCGACGCGGACCCGCACGCCGGTCCAGCGCACGGCCACCACGCAGGGGGAATCGGTGTGCTGGACGGCATTCGTGATCAGCTCGGTGGACAGCAGCTCCAGGTCGCTGAAGGTGTCGTGCGGCAGCGGCACGTCCCAGTCCCGCACCAAGGCGACGATCTTGCGCCGGGCTTCGGGCACAGCCTCGGATTCGGCTTCGACGCGGAATCCGTGGTTGAAGGCGCGGCGTGGGTCGCTCAGGCTCGGCTGGGCGGGGGGAGCGGAGAGCGCCGCCTTACCCGGCGCGATGGTGTGTGACATGTCGTGGAGACCCTTCGGGGAGGAGACGAAGCACGCCGGTGGCTCAGCGATAAGAAGAGACTCCGCCGACCGTCCGCCCGGCGGGAGTGTGTGCGGGGTCTGGACCCGGGGTTGGCGAACACACACTGTGTGAATGCGAAGTGGTTACGCTCGGCTGCACTGAGTGATGTGAGGACTACATGGAGCCGAACACCCTGCTCGACGCTCTGCTTGACGAAGCCGGCATGTCCCGGATCGGCTTAGCCGCGCGCGTGAACGCCGCTGGCAAGTTTCGGGGCAGACAGATGCGCTATGACCATTCCTCGGTAATTCGCTGGTTGCGCGGGCAACGTCCACGCGGCATCGCGCCCGACCTGATCTGCGATGTTCTCTCTGAGCGCCTGGGCCGATCGGTGAGCCTCGATGACATCGGCATGGGCCTTCCTGGGACCGGTGGGCACGCCTCGCCGTTGGCCGGATTCATTGAGCGCTCCACCGCGCTGTGGCGAGGAGACGGCCAGCAGCGCGAGGGTCTTGCGCGCGCCCCGCTTCTCGCCGGAATGGCCGCGATCGGCCCGGTCTGGGAGTGGGAGAATCCACCGGAAGATCTCGACGTCTCACGTGCGGGCAGCCTCCATGTGGGCCGTGCCGACGTGGAAGTGCTTCGCGTCGCCCGTACGCACTACGAGGCGATGTACCGCCAGACGGGCGGCGTCGCCACGCGAGGCCGAATCGTAAGGTTCCTCGCCGAGCACACGTCCCCGCTCGTTCGGGGTGCCTACACGCATGCCACTGGCCGTGAACTCCACCGCGCGGTGGGCGGCTTGGCGGCAGTTGCCGGAATCTGCGCGTACGACTCCGACGCCCAGGGGCTCGCTCAGCGCTACTTCCACCAGGCATTACGCCTTGCCAAGGCGTCCGGTGACCGCGCCTTTGGTGGCTACGTCATAGCGCTACTGGTCAACCAGGCCGTTTTCGTGCGGGACTTCCGGCAGGCGGTGGCCTTCGCCGAAGCCGGTATCCGTACCGCTGGCGCTCACATCTCCCCAGCGCTGGCCACCGACCTGTACGCCATGCAGGCCAAGGCGTTCTCCCGCATGGGTGACCAGGCTGCGGCCCACCGCTGCATGCTTCTCGCCGAATCCGCCGCCGCGCGCATCCGGCCCGCTGACGAGCCAGCCGAGCTGGGCTACGTACAGCCTGGTCTGGTCGAAGCGCAGTTGGCGGAAGCGCTCATCAGCCTGGGCGATTGGGTCCCGGCCCAGACGTACGCCACCGAAGCGGTACGAGCCCGCGCGCACGCTCGCGGCTCCGTACACCGCCTGGCGACACTTGCCACCGCGGACCTCGGCCGCGGCAATCCCGAACAGGCCGCCGCACACAGCCTGGCCGCACTGGAACTGGCCAAAGGGCAGGAGGCGCAGCGGCTACGGGACCGCTTCACCAAACTCCGTGGTCTGCTCGCCGACCATGGTTCCGCGGCAGGCCGCGATGCGGTGGAGCAGATCGACGCCTCCCTCGCGCTGCCGCTGTGACGGGCACAGCACGTGTCCGGTGCGATAGCGTCCCAGGCACCGAAGCAGACGATCAGGTACGGAGAGGGCACGTGTCGGTCTGGAAGAACCACGGCGAGAAGACCGTCTACGAGAACCCCTGGCTCACCCTGAACCTCGCGGACGTCGAGTTACCGGACGGCCGCCACCTCGACCACTACGTCATCCGTCAGCGCCCGGTCGCCCTCGCTACCACCATCAACGAGGCCGGCGAGGCCCTGTTGCTGTGGCGGCACCGCTTCATCACCGACTCGTGGGGCTGGGAACTGGCCGCCGGGGTCGTCGAGCACGGCGAGGACATCGAAGCGGCAGCCGCTCGCGAAATGCTTGAGGAGACCGGCTGGCGCCCTGGCCCGCTCCAGCACCTGCTGACCGTCGAGCCCTCCAACGGCCTTGCCGACGGCCGCCACCACGTCTACTGGTCCACCAACGCCGAATACGTCGGCCACCCCGAGGACGACTTCGAATCCGATCGCCGGGAGTGGGTCCCGCTTGCCTCCGTCCCGTCCCTCATCGAGCGCGGCGAGATCAGGTCCGCCAACGCGGTGGCCGCGCTTCTCCTGTTGCACCACATGCACGCCGGAGGTTAGAGAGCCGCCGGGGCTCTGCTTGAATCAGCGGTCTGTAGGACGGAGTTCTCGCGCCGTATGCGTGAGCGATGCGTGAGCGGATGCGCTGGCACCGGGCGGTGCGGTGCGGACAGGGCTGCAACCTCGGTCCGTCTGACCTGCGGCTATCGGACGGCGGCCCGCCGTCCGCCACCGCCTGGCACGCCCTGGCCAGGACTTTTAATCCATTGGTTGTGGGTTCGAGTCCCACACGGCCTACCAGGCTGGGCCTCTTCGGAGGTCGCTGACCTGCGGTTTCGGTGCCCCGGTCGTCCTCGGACGTCCGGGGCACGGCCGCTCCGGCCAGTGGCTGTCGGGGACCTTGTTGTCGCACGGGAACACTCCGCGCCGTCGATCGCCCACAGCTCCTCGTCGATGGCGAAGCCGATCGCGGTCAGGTAGCCGGCGGTGCTCAGGCACAGGCCGTTGCTGCGCCGCTCGATTTTGGAATGCGACCGACCTGAAGGTGAGGAGCTGCCGAGTTCACCAGGTGGGCCGCCCTTGGGGGCCACGAAACCGCCCCCGGAGGCGCTTAGACCGTGGCCAGTGCACGTACACCTGGCGCGAGGGGGTGCCTTTTCTGGAGCTCGGTGACGATGCGGCGGATCGCGGGTCGGTCGCGCACCTCGGCCGGGGCGGCCCGGGCAGCGGCCAGGAGTGCGGCTGCGGTCTGCTCAGGCCGACCCCACTGCCACCAGGCGCGCGCCATGTCGGTGTGGAACCGGCCTCGCCGTTCCGCGGTGGCGAACTGCTGCGGAAGCAACCTGCTGCCGATGTCCAGCGCCGTCCCGGAGTCCCCAAGTGCCCAGTGCACGCTCACCGCGTAGGCGTCGACTGCAGCCGGCGTCACCGGGAACAGGCGCTCCCTGGGTGCCGCATCCGGCAGGTTGCGGGCGGCGTCCGCCGCTTCCCGGATCATTGTCAGGGCTTCCGCGCGGTCACCTGACTGCGCCGCGGTGTACGCCGTGGTGCACAGCATCTGGGCGTAGGCGGACCTCTGGGCGTCCGTCGTCAGGCCGGTGGCACCCACGGCCAGTGCGGCGTTGGTGACCAGTTTCTGGGCGGCCTGGGGCTGCCCTTGGTGTCGTAGGACGATGGCCATCTCGCGGGTGGCCGCTGCCGCGGCTAGCGCGGAGCCTGACAGGTCCGCGTAGACCGTGGCCCGGTCGGCGGCGATCCGCGCACTGTCGTATCTCTCGATCTTGATCAGGGCCTGTGCGGTGAGCCCGTAGCAAGCCGACAGGCGCCCCTAACCAAGGTCTGAGCGAGTCCGCGCAGCTTGGTGAGCAGCGCCGAGCAGATCCGGGAGCCCCTCCAGGAGGGACGTGTACCGGCCGGCATCGAACAGAGCCCGAGCGCCGGCCACGCGGGCCTGCAATGCGATCGGCTCGGCGGTGGGTGCAGGCACGGCGGCCAGCGCGTCATCAACGAGCGCGAGCAGTTGGGTCGGGGCGACCAGACCGGCGGCTGCGAGCACGGATCGGCGGCGCATGGGATCCTCCTCGTCGCGACTGGCCGCAACTGTAGTGGTCCCGAACCCGGTTAACCCCAGTGCCGCACCGAGGGCGCCGCCAGGTACACCGACCTCGCGCGCGGCTCGCTGGAGAAGCCGCAGATCCCCGGCAGGACCGTTCTCCAGCCGCGATACGGTCGATGCGGAGCAGCCGATCCGGCGCCCCAGCTCGTCCTGCCGCCACCCGAGGCGGCGGCGCCCTATGCGGACCAACCCTCCGGGCTGGTGCTTCGTGACGTACTCGCGGGCCTGGGAGCTGCTCCACAGCGGATCGACGTTTCGCATAGCGTCTCCACGAGGCCGAAGGGCCGGTCTACTGACCGTAGCCGTAGCCGTAGCCGCACGCCCCGTCGATGACGTGTGCAGAACCTGCAAACCGCTTGCACGGTCCGATGGCTGATCACTGTTCACGTCCGGCCGTTGGTCTCCTGGAGCCAGCGCCCCCACGACGGGGGCCGCCCGCGAAGGGAGCACATGGTGACTACCGTCCTGGAACCCCTTACCAGCGCAAGCCCGCTCGCCCCGACCCGCGACCCGCGTGACTTCGTCACGCCCGACCAGTGGGAGAAGCTGACCGGCCTCCTCATGAGGGACTACCCGTTCGACAGCGTCATGGCGCAGCGCGTCCTCGGGCAGGGCATCGCCTACCTGATCACGGCCATGGAATGCCGGGGGCAGGGGCTGGGTCTGGGCCCCGGGAGCATCGTGGACATCGGCGTCCACATGATGATCCTCGACACCGTCGCCTACGCGGAGTTCTGCCAGAAGTACAACGGCGGCGACTTCCTGCACCACGTACCCGACGTCGCGATGAAAGTCGACGGCTCCGTGGCGCGCACCGCCCAGCAACTCGCCCGCCACGGCTTTCTCGTCGACCAGCCGCTCTGGGACGCCGACAGCTCCAAGTGCACCCCCTGCCGCCCTGGAGAAGACGGCCACTGACCGACGCCTTCCCGTCTGGCCCCCGCTTCGTACCAGAGGTGGGGGCCCCGCGTGCGTCATCCGGGTGGATTCCCCGCAGTCGGCCACGTGCCCGCCCCCACCCCGCCAGGATGTGGCGGGTGACTTCCTCCACCTCACCCGGCACCGATCTTTGGCACCGCTACGGCCAGAGCCTGGTCTGCGACGACGTGAAGCGCGGCGTGGACGGCCGCCTGTTCTGGGACTGGTACCAGCGCACCGGCCCAGGCGCTGAAATCCTCGGGGAGCTGGCCGGCCGCACCGTCGTCGACGCCGGCACCGGGAACGGCCGCCAGGCCGCCCACATCGCCGAGGCACTCAACGCCGCACGCGTCATCGCCATCGACGCCTCCGCCGGCCAGATCGACCGCGGCCGGGAGATGTTCGGGCATGTGGCCCGGCTCGAGTTCGTCCACGCCGACGCCGCCGACCATCTTGCAGCCGCACCGGACAGCGTCGACGTGGCGTACTCGCTCTTCGGGGCCGCCGATTTCACCGACCCCCGCACGTTGCTGCCCGCCATCGCCACCGCGCTGCGGCCGGGCGGAACACTCGTCATCGCCACCCTTGCCCACTACAGCAGCGGTCAGCCGCCGGAGACGGACCTCCGGCCGGCGAGCATCCCGGTCCGACGCGCGGACGGCGCCCGGACCACGATGCTCCGCTGGGTCCTCGACATTCCCGTGTGGGAAAAGGTGCTCACCGAGGCTGGGTTCGGTGATCTCACTACCGTCACGATCCGGGAAGCGGGCACCGAGCAGCAGAAGCCCATGGCGACCAACCTCTTCCGTGCTGTTCGCCAACCCGGCTGAGTGGCTCTCGGCAAGGGCCGGCTGCGCAACCGACCGGAAGCCGTCCATCGAATGCGTGAGCGATGCGTGAGCGGATGTGCTGGCACGCGGCACCTCCCGACGGACCAGGTGGCAACCCGCTGCCGTCCGACCTGCGGCTTTCGGATGGCGGCCCACCGTCCACTACTGTCCGGCATGCCCTGGCCAGGACTTTTAATCCATTGATTGTGGGTTCGAGTCCCACACGGCCTACGGGGTTCCCCCTCTGCGGAGGGGGCTGACCTGCGGTTTCGGTGCCCCGGTTGTCTTCGGACGGCCGGGGCGCGGACGTGCCGGGGCCTTGCGTGAGCGGGAGCGCGACCGGCGGCTAGGGGTGGCGGATACGCGGTACTCTGCGCGGGATCTGAATCCGCCAGCGTCGTCCGCGGCTAAGGGCTCGTGTCGAGGGCGCGTGCCAGGGCCGTCGCCTGCTTTGCCAACGCCCGCTTCCACAGCGCTTCGTCCTGCTCGGCGATCTCCCTCCACAGGGACGCCGTCGCCGTACCGAACGCCGCGAGTGCTTCGGGCGCCGCGTCGCACCACGACGGGAAGCGGTCGGCGAATTCGATCGCGGCCCCGACCGGGTGGCCGGCCTCCATGAGGCGCAGCGCGAGGGCGCCCGGGTCGATCCAGGCGGCGCCGCGTGTCGGCCATGCCCAGTCGATGAGCCGTGCCCGACCTCCTGCGATCAGGACGTTGTCCGGGGCGAAGCCCGTGTGCGGCAGCGCGTCACCGTCGAATTGCTGCAACGTGCCCGGCGGTGTGTACTGCGCCCAGCGGTCGACGGCCTGCTTGATCTCGACGTCCGCCGGTGCGGTGATCCCTTGCAATTCGGCCAGTGCCGCTTCGGGTGGAGCGGCGGGCTCCCCATACGAACGCGAGATCGTGCCGCAGGGTGTGCTCCAGTTCCCCCTCCCACTGCCCGTACAGCAGCAGACGCGGTCTCCACCTGGATCCGGAGCAAATGCGCTGATTCTGATCGTACGAGCCGCAGCGTCAGGTGGGAGGCTGTCGGGCGGTCATCCCCAATCACGAGAGGATCTCCTGTGATCGAGCTGGAATTGGACGCCCGTGGGATGGGGAGTTTACGCTTCGCGATCTCCCAGAGCCACATCCTCGTCGACTCGCTCATGATGCTGCGCGCTTGCGCGCCTGCCGGAACGCGTGAGTGGATTCAGCCCCTGCGTTATGCGTTGACATCCCGTCGCCTCAACGTTGTTCGCGCGCTGTTCTGCGGACCAGCCGACTACATCCCCGATTTCACGGCTCCCCACCCCCCCACGTATGAGCGGTCGTTCGATGAGTGCCTGCACGCCATCGCGACGGCCTCACCCGAGCAGGTGCGGGAGGAGATGGGACTGGTGCTGGATCAGACCCGGGAGTCGGGCCGAGAGGTGCCGCAGCCGTTACTGCGGGCGCTGGACGGCGGTGAACAAGCCTTTGCCGAGGCTGCGGCCGCGGAACTGGCGCAGGTGTGGCGGATCTCCCTGGCAGACCGCTGGCCCGGGTTACGCGCACTCAGCGAGGCGGACATCGCCTATCGCTCGCAGCGCATCACCCAGATCGGC
Organism: Actinacidiphila paucisporea; assembly: GCF_900142575.1. GTDB lineage: Bacteria > Actinomycetota > Actinomycetes > Streptomycetales > Streptomycetaceae > Actinacidiphila > Actinacidiphila paucisporea. Next base: position 74,551 of record NZ_FRBI01000003.1, on the reverse strand, counting down.
ATGGCGGCGACGCTGACCGGACTGACTCGTGACGTGGATTACGCAGCCGGGCGGCTTCGGGTTGCTGCGCGGGCGGACGTGCGGGTCCGCGAAGTCGGTGATCTGGTCCTGTTGCCGCGGGTGTTCGGCCAGCGCGGAGGTGTCGACATCACGCACGGCCCCGGCGATGTGCGGGCGGCCGTGTGGTATCGGATGCGTCCGGTGGGCACATCCCGGGACGCACGGCCGTCGCCGGCGTGCGACCTCGTTGGTCCGACTCGCGCCGCGCTCCTGGCGGACCTGTCCGTTCCCCGGAGCACGAGTGAACTGGCTCACTGCCATGGGCTCAGCCCCAGCACCGTGTCGTACCACTTGGCTGTCCTTCACCGCTCGGGGTTGGTCACCAAGATCCGGGACGCGCGCTCCGTGATGTATCGGCAGACCCATCGTGCGACCCAGCTCCTTGGTGAGTGAAACCTCCTCCCGGCCGATTCGAGCACCTTCGAATTGCTGGTCCTCCCCTGGCGCTGGCTGGTTGATTGATGCACGCAGCCCGCTGTGGCGCCGGCCTTCGCGGGCCGCAACGCGACCGGGTTCGGCACGCCCGGGTCGATCGGCAGACCGGATCCGGAGAACGCCAAACAGGAGGAAGAAACGTGCTCAAAAAGTTGATGGCGAGCGGAGCCGCTGTCGCGGCGGTCAGCATGGGGCTGGCCATGACGTCGGCCGCGACCGCGTCCGCCAGCACATGCCCCTCGGGCGCGCTCTGCGCCTACCTGTCCGCGAACTACGCGGGCGACCCGGGAACGGTGTACGGCAACAACGACAACCTGCTCCAATACAACAAGTTCAACAACGCAGTGTCGGTGTCCAACTCCGGGACACAGTGCTCGGTGCGAATCTACAGCGGCCTCGGCCGGACCGGCAGCTCCGTGACCATCCCGCGCGGCTACGGCATCGGCGACCTCACCGGCACCGCCTTCTACAAGAACGTCGCCTCCAACTACTGGTGCTGATGACATGCGTTCCGTACCAGCGGTCATGATCGCTCTGTGTCTGCTGGCGGTGGGTGGGTGCGGCCAGGCACCCACCCACCGGGGTAGCGATGTACTTCCCGCGCCTTTCGATGGCATCGACGCGGTCCCCCTACAACAGGCCCGGCTCCTCCACGAGTCGGAGGAACGGGCCGTCGCCACCTGTATGCGGCAGCGGGGCTTTCCCTACCTCACGGTTCCCCCGGGACGCCTGGCGGAGGAGAACCCCTACGGGCTACTGACTCAAGCGCAGGCCGCTCAGGACGGCTACGGCCTGACCGCAGCGCTCCTGGCGGGGCCGCCACCCGACCCCAACGCGAAGTTCCTCGCCCAGATGGATGAGGGCCGCCGCACCGCATGGCAGAACGCCCTGACCGGCAGCGGCAAGCACGAGCGCATTCTCCGCGCGCCAGACAGCCCCGAGATGCGCATCAATACGGACGGTTGTGTCTACCTCGGCCGGCGCGCGTTCTACGGCAGTTCCTGGGAGCAGACAGAGCTTACTGTCTCGGGCCTGGTCGTTCGGGTGATTGCCGGGGTCACCTCAGACCCGGGGTTCCGTACGGCGCAGCAGACCTGGGCCGATTGCATGCGCGGCAGGGGTGAGTCGTTCACGACCGTCCAAGAGGCGCGCGGTGCGATCCAGGGGGCTGCCTCCAAGGCCGGAAGTGACAGACTCGCCCTTCAGAACCTGAGTCGCCGCGAACTCCAGCTCGCCGGGCGGGACGCCACCTGCCAACGGCAGAGCGCCCTCGTAGCGGCCGTACGCGCCGCCCAGAAACGCGCGGAGGCTGCCCTGCCGGATGCCTCACGTCAACAGGCCGCCAAGCTGGCCAACCTGCGGAAGCAGGCACTGAGCTCGCAATCTGAGTCGATGTTGTCGTTCCGCACTTGAGGGCGGCGTTTTGCCTGGCCAGGCGTAGGGAGGGTGAACGGTGGGTGCTCCTTGCGTACGCGTGGACACCGGATGCGGGGCGACGCTGCCGGGACCGGCGGGCGCGCACGGCGCGATCTGCTGAGCGATCACACCGGCCAGTGCGGCGCCCTGTGTCGATAACGGGAACGGGGGAAGGCGACGAGGGGCGCCGCGCCCCCAAGCGGGTGGGCGCGGCGCCCCTGTTCGCCGATTGGGAGTGGGCCGGTCAGCCCGCCAGGAGGGGCAGTGCCGCTTCGGCCACCGGGTAGCTCGTCGCCGTCATCGCCTGCTCGATGGCGTACGAGTAGTTCAGTGGGGGCAGCGGCTGGCCGCGCTTGAGTTTGATGAAGACCGAGTCGAAGCCGGAGGTGCCGTTGAACGCCGTGCATTGCAGTTGGACTTCGACGGACGCGGCACCCGGCTCGGTGTCGCCCCACAGGGGAGTGCCGAAGCAGTGCGGTGTCAGCCGGTTGATGGTGGACTGCTCGGCTGAGACCAGCGTGGACTTGAGTAACACGGTGCTCTCGCCCGCGTAAGTGCGGGCGAACAGGGCGATGGGGCCGACGGTGTTGAGGGCGAACCCGACGCTGTCGACCGCGTGCAGGTCGGAGAAGGCGTTGACGTCCGCCTGGGCGAGCGTGACGCAGCTCGTTGTCGCGGCGGCGAACGCCTGCCGGTTGTCCGGGGAGAGCACGCGGATGTCGGCGACCTCTATCACCGCGCTGCGGGCGCACGCTTGCACGTCGGCCGCCTGGACCGCGTCGATCTCGTTGAGGATCTCGGACTTGGCGGCGGTGATCGCGTTCTCGATCTGCGTCGTCGCCTGGTCCAGGGTGAGCGCCCCTCCGAAGAACTTCTGGTAGGCGTCGTACGCCTGCTTCACATAACCCGCGTAGCCGGTGAAATCCCCGATCGAGACGGCCTGGGCGGGTGTCGCCCCGGTCGCGGCCACCAGGACGACGGCGGTGGCCAGCGCGGTCGCCGTACCGGACAGTCGGGCGATCAATCTACCTGACATCGTACGTACCCCCTCCATGAGAAACGTGCTGCCGGCACCCGTGGGCTCCGGTCCCGCCGTGCGCGCGTACCGGTCCCCGTATGCCGCGTGACAGTCGGTCACGTGCATCATGAGTGGGTCGGCAGAAGGGCCGCCATACGAGGGTTTGCGTATGCCCGAGGCCTCGGCGACCGCATACGCTGGGTGCGGGGATGGGGGGCCCGATGCCGAGCTTGTTATCGGTCAGCGATGTGGATCTGCGCACCTTGGCGGGGATCGTCCAGGAGAAACGCACCGATGTGCCGGAAGTGGGGCTGCCACCCTCCCTACTCGGCGATCTGGTGGGCCAGATCCGCTGCGACGAACTGACCGTCGCAGGCTTCGACAGTCACCGGCAGGCGTGGTGGCTGGCGCAGACAGGCACCGGTGGCGGTGGCGAGGCGGCCGAAGAACCCTTCCCCGACGCCGACGTGACGCACTGGTGCCACTACTGGGACTGCCAGCCGTGCAGTTACCCCGACCGCACCGCCGACCTGCGCAGTGTCGTGACGATCACGGACTTCTACTCGGCCAGGCAATGGCACAGCACCGGGATGTACACCGACTACTACCGGCCGCTGGGGATCGAGCACGAGCTCATGCTCTGCATGCCCGCAGGAACGCCGGGAACCGCCGGCCCCGGCCGGACCCTGCGGATATTCCTGTTCCGCGGGCCGGGTCCCGACTTCTCCGAGCGTGACCGCGCGCTGCTCACGTTGCTGCGGCCGCACCTGCACGAGGCGTACCTGGACGCCGAACAGCGTCGGCACCCCGCACCCCGGCTCACACCCCGGCAGTGGCAACTGCTGCACCTGCTCGCCGCGGGGCACACCAACATCCAGATCGCCCGCCGGCTGGGCCTGTCCGAAGGAACGGTGCGCAAGCACCTGGAGAACGCCTACCGCCGGCTGCACGTCTCCAACCGCATGGCCGCGGTCGCCCGCGCGTTTCCGGCGGGAGCACCCCACCAGCGCCGGACCCGCTGACAACGTCCCGCCAGCGCGCCGGCCCCGCTGACCGGGACGCCGGCGCTGGACCCGCTGACCGGGACGCCGCGCGCGCCGGGCGCCGGAAGGAAGCTGGGCCCCGACCGGAACCGGCCCGCTTCAATCTGCCGCGGCTGTGAACCCTGCGTAGAATCGAAGAAGTGGAAGGCTGGCGCGCCGAGTGGGACCACCTCGTCACAAAGCCACGGGGCCGGATGACAGTGGCGCTGCCACTTGCGATCATCGCGCTGATCAGCCTGGCGGACATGATGTCGTCGGCGGCCATCCACCTCGGTCCGCTCGTGGCGCTGGCCCCCGCGCTGACCGCCGCTTTCGCGGGGCCGCGGACGACCGCACTGGTCGGGCTCGTGGCGGTCGGTGCCCAGGAACTCGTCGACGGATTCAACGGCGAGAGTATGACCAACCACATAGCGCAACTCGCTGCCCTGGTGGCCCTGTGCACCGCGATGGTCGCCACCAGCTATGTGCGGGAGCACCGAAACTGGCAGTTGACCCGATTGCGGTCAGTGGCCGACGCGGCCCAGCGGTGCATTCTGCGGCCCCCACCGAATCGCATCGGTCCTCTGCGGTTGGGATGGCTGTATCTGGCTGCCGAGGACGAGGCCCGGATCGGCGGGGACCTCTTCGCCACCGCCCGGGGTTCGGATCCGTCCACCCGAGTGATCATGGGAGACGTACGGGGCAAGGGAGTCGCCGCGATAGGCGAGGTGTCGGTCGTTCTCGGTGCCTTCAGGGAAGGCGCGCACCGGTGCCGCACACTGCCCGATCTCGTCGATGCACTCGAGGAGAGTGTCAGCCGCGACATCGAGGAGGTCGCCGATGTCGAGACCGATCTCGGCGAGCACTTCGTCACCGCGCTCATGCTGGAGATCCCCGATCAGGACCCGTTCGCGGAGGTGATCAACTGCGGGCATCCGCCACCCCTGTTGATCCACCACAACCACGTCACCACTCTCGACTTCGAGCACGCCTCACCTCCGCTGGGCCTGGGCGGGCTGCCCGCCGCGGCCCAGCAGACCGACTCCATCCCCTTCGCACCGGGCGACATCCTGCTCCTCTACACCGACGGCGTCATCGAGGCCCGGTCGCCGAGCGGGGAGTTCTACCCCCTCGCCGAACGCCTCGGCTCCTTCTCCGGGTCCAGCCCGGACGCCCTGCTGCGGCAGATCCAGAGCGACCTGATCAGCCACGCGGGAAAAGAGCCGGCCGATGACGTCGCCCTGCTGGCCATCCAGCGCCTGCCCGCCGGGAAGCACCATGTCTACGAGGCGCATCGGTGACCGACCGCATACGCGCGGCTCTTCGGTCGCCCGGAGAACCCAGTGAAATAGTGTGCCGCGCGCGTGCCGGGACGGCCCCTTCCTGACCCCGCACGGGTGCTTGGGCGGAGGAGGGGCCGAGGGCCGGAGAAGGTTCCCGCCGGTGTCCTACGGCGCCCGCAGCAGCCCGTTCCAGCCGTCGCGCCACACCCTCCGACCTGGCCTTTCACGCTCCTCGTTCCTACGATCGCTCCGGGTTGAGAGGGGGCCGGATGGACCGGAACGTACGCACTGTCGACGATGTGTTCGCGCTGCTGGACGCGCTGTTCACGACCGGATCCGAGGCCGGTCGGCCGGCGACCGGCGACGGCAGGGACTTCTGGGACCGCTTGTACGGCGACCGCTCCAGGCCGGTGCCCTTCTTCCCCGCGAAGCCGGACGAGAACCTGGCCGCCTACGTCGAGCAGGGCCTGATCAGCCCCTGCCGGGTCCTGGACCTGGGATGCGGACCGGGCCGCAACGCCCTGTACCTCGCCTCGAACGGCTTCGAGGTGGACGCCGTCGACCTCTCCCCGGTGGCCGTCACCTGGGCCGAGGACCGGGCTCGTGAGGCCGGAGTGGACGTCCGCTTCGTGTGCGGTGACGCCTTCGCCCTCCCCGCCGGCGAGTTGAACGGCCCGTACGACCTGGTCGTCGACTCGGGGTGCTTCCACCACCTGCCGCCGCACCGCCGCGTCAGTTACCTGGCCTTCCTCGACCGCGTCCTGGTCCCCGGCGGCCACCTCGCGCTCACCTGCTTCGCCGCCGGCGAGAAGGGAATGGGGTCGGAACTTCCCGACGCGGACCTCTACCGCGCACGCAGCCTGCAGGGCGGCCTCGCCTACACACCCGAATCGCTACGCTGGATCTTCTCCGACCTGGCGGAGGTCGAACTGCGCCGCATGCGCGAGCAACCGCCCGAGTCGGCGCTGTTCGGCGTGGCGTTCCTGTGGGCCGCGCTGTTCCGACGACGGCCTTCCTCCCGGAGTGCGACGCGCAGGTCGACCCGCGACTGACGTCGCCGATACGGCCCCCCGCCGAGTCAGTCGGCCATGTCCCGCGCCTGGTAACCCAGCAAGTCCCCGGCGAGCAGCGGGTGCACCAGCTCTTCGATATACCACGCGATGTCGGTCATCTCCGGCGCCGACGAAAGCGTACGACGGTTGATCGACGGTGTGAAAGACGCTTCCTGCCGCCCCGGGTAGAAAAGCAGCAGCCCACCCGTTTCCGCGTCCGGCCGGTACACCGAAATGCCGACATGCAGGGAACGTACCGCGAATGCGTCCAGACTGGCGAGGACTTCCGATTGCTTGGCCGGTTCTTCCTGCGCCCAGTCCAGGTCGTCGTCCTCCTCGATCATGTAGGAGATCCCCAGCGGCTCGACCGGCGTCCAGCCCCTGCCCGCAAGGTTTTTCAGGACGTCGGCGACGCTGACCGAGCAGCCGAAGGTGAGGTCGATGTCAGCGCTTCTGGACAACGGTCACTCCTATTCCATGGGGATGATGCGCCAAGAGAAGCCCTTCTTGGTGAGCCACTCGATGATACTCTGCGGGATGTCGTTCTCGGATATGAGGAGAAAGTTCTTTCCGTTCGCCTGCGCGATCCGCCGCGCGTCTCCCAGGCTCGACTTGAATTTCGCCAGGACTTTGGGATCCCGTTCGGCCAGCTCCCAGTACCTCCCGGACTTCGCCTCGTACCAGGATTCGCGATCGCCTTCCCGCAGGGTTCCGTCGAACTCTCGCCCGCCCTCCTTGAAATTACCCTCGCCGTCGAGCTTCTCGTGCAGATGGTCCTCGTATTCCTTGCCGCGCCTCTGGGCGCCCCTGCCGGGAGGCTCCTCTCCGGGCTCCTCCGGCGGGGGTTTCCCGCCGCCTCTGGCTTCCGCCTCGGCCATCTCGCGGTCGAGTGCCTGGGTGACCTCGGTGGTCTCGGCGTCCACCGCCTCGACCTCGGGGACGCCTTCGGCGGCGGAGGCGAGGACGGTCTCCAACTCGCCTATGTCCTCGGCCGCGAGGTCGGCCATGGCGGTGTCGAGGATGCCGTCGACGGACGCGAACAGCACGGCGGCCTCGCCGGCGTCCAGGGCGGCCGCCCCGGCGTCGGACCCGCCGAGGGTGACGACCGTACCGAGGACGCCCAGTGCGGTGGTGATCCCGATGGCCAGGCCCGCCTCGGTCACCTTGTGCTCGAACTCGCTGTGCGCCTTGTCGATGGATGCGGCGAACTTCTCGCACACCGACGCCAGTTGCGTGCAGGCGAGGTGTGCGGTGGAGAGCGGGGCGAGGCCGCCGGGGTCGCCTTCGTGCCAGATCCGGGCCCAGAAGGCGGCCATCGCTGTGACGGCGCCACTGGTGTTGACGTCGGTGATGGCCTGCACCTGTAAGTGCAGGCTGACGCCGAGGCCGTTGATGTCTCCGGCCGCCGTACGGAAGGCGGCTGCCGCGGAACGAAGCCGGTCCTGGTGGCCGTTCGCCCAGTATTTGTCGATCGGCGGGGGCCAGTGGTTGCTGCCGCCGCCGATCGCCGATGGCGGGTCGGGATACATCACGTCGTCCACCACCGCGGGCCAGCCGAAGAGCTTCAGCGTGCTCTTACCCGCCTTGGGGTTGGAGTGGTGGTCGGCCGTGAGGTAGTTGTTCGCGGTACGCACCAGCCCGGTGGCGGACTGGCCGACCGCCCTCACGGACGCCGACAGCACCGTGAACAGCGCCCTGGCCGCAGGGTCGTAGCTCTTGGCGAACTGCTTGCCGTACTTGTCGTCGCCGGCCATCCCCGCGGCGGCGCGCAGTGCCGAGCCCAAGGTGTCGGCGATGCCGTCCAGCCGGGTCTGCCCGCCGGCGAACGTCGTGGCCGCCGCGTCGAGATCGGACGGCGTGATGTCGATCGGCCCGGTCGGCTCACCCCAACTCACGCTGGACCGACCTGGTGACCAGGGGTTCCCGCGCTGCCCGCGCGACCTCTCGCACGGCCGCGCCCCGGGCGTGCCCCCGGCGGGCTGCCTGCGGTGGGACTGAGTAACGGCGCTGTCATGAAGCCCCCTCCGGCGGTAGCTGCCACTGGCGAAATCCTGGCACGACCGCCGCGAAGCGGACAGGCCCCGACCGCGGCCCGTACGGATCCGGCAGGACTACCACCTGACCGTCCAGCCGCTGCCTGCCGCGTAGGGAGCGGGGTTACGCGGCGCCGCGCGGCGGATCGGCGACGGCGGCCGCGGAGTGCCCGAGATCCAAGTCGGCGACGGAGGCAGTGTGCTGGGCCGCTGCACCACAGGCCGGCCGGAGCCGGACCCGCCGGGATTCGAACCCGGGTCCCTCTTTTTTGCAGAAAGAAGTATCCGTTGCCTGCGCACCGGGCACCCCGATGGCGTGCTGCGAGCCTAGCCCACGCCGGGCACGGGCACGGGCGAACAAAGGCCGGTCCCGCCCGCCGGTCCGTCCCGCCGGACCGCCTCCTCAGCCCTCCGGCGGGCCCGGCAGGGCGTCCGGCACCGACTCCCGCAGCACCGCCAGCAGTTCGAGCAACTGCGCGCGCTGCGAGGCGTTCAGGCTGCGGGTCGCGGTGGCCAGCGCGGTGCGGTCGATCTCCTCGGCCTTGGTGTGGGTGGTACGGCCGAGGTCGGTCAGGGCGAGGAGGTACGCGCGGCGGTCCGTGGGGTGGCGTACGCGCGCGACCAGGCCTTCGCGCTCCAGGGCGTCCACGAGGGAGGTGACCGTGCGGGGGGCGACGTTCAGCACCTCGCCGAGGTCCCGCATGCGCAGCGGTTCGCCCTGCGCGGTGGCGAGTGCCCTCAGCAGTCGCAGGCGCGATACGGACAGGCCGTGGCCGCGCAGCCGGGCGTCGACGTAAGTACGCAGGCGCACCGTCGTCCTGAAGAGGTCGTCGACCAGTACGTCGCTGCTCCGGGTCTGCACCACTGGGTCCCGCCACACTCCCTCTGCATTCGACTGTCGCGCCTGACTTCTGCGCCTGACTTCTGCGCCTGACTGCTGTGCCCGACGCGTGCGTCGACCACCGTGTCGACTCGTGCGTCCACCCGTGCGTCCACCCGTAACGTCGAATTCCCCGCTCGACCTGCGGCGCACGACGCCCGTCCATCTTCATGCGCTGACTCATAGTGAGTAGACTCAGCATATCCTCTCACCCCGTGGGTGCCGGGGACGCACGCCGTTGAGGGCGACGCACGCACTACCCGCCGCAGACCGCCCCGGGCGCCCGCCCCGGGGGGAGGAGGACCATGTCCGGCCGCCGCTTGGACCAGCGCCTGGTCGTACCCGTCATGTTCGTCGCCACGTTCTTCCTCGTGGTGATGGACGGTGCCATCACCACCGTGGCGCTGCCGTCCATTGCCCACCAGTTCGGCGTGTCGGCGGCCGGGAGCGACAGCGTGGTCGTCGTCTATCCGGTGTGCGTGGGTATCAGCATCCCGCTCTCGGGCTGGCTCGGCGACCGTTTCGGCGGCAAGCCGGTGCTGCTCGCCGCGATGGGCCTGTTCACCGCCTCCTCCGTGCTCTGCGGATCGGCCGACAGCCTCGGCCAACTCGTCGTCTACCGCGGCTTGCAGGGCCTGGCCGGCGGGCTGCTGACCCCGGTCGCCGCCGCCATGCTCTTCCGCACCTTCACGCCCGCGGAGCGGGTGCGGGCCTCCCGGATCATGACCATCCCGCAGCAGATCGCGCCGGCGGTCGCGCCCATGCTCGGCGGTGTCCTGATCGACGGCCTGTCCTGGCGCTGGGTCTTCTACGTCAACCTGCCCTTCGGTGCCGCCGCCCTCCTCTTCGGCCTGGTCTTCCTCGACAACTCCCGGCACGGGGCGCCCGGTCGGCTCGACGTGCCCGGCCTGCTGATGTCCGGCGGGGCGATATCGCTGCTCATGTACGGCGTGTGCGAGGGCGCCAGGCAGGGCTGGTCCTCGCCGCCGATCGCCGGCAGCCTGGCCGCCGGCGCCGTACTGGTGACGGCGACCGTCGTCTTCGAACTCCGCACCCCCGCACCGATACTGCGGCTGCGCCTGTTCAAGGACGCGCTCTTCCGCGACACGAAGGTGGTCGGCCTGATCGGCGTGGTGCCGTTCATGGGGGCCATGTACGCGGCGCCGCTGTTCATCCAGGAGGCGCAGGGCGGCAGTGCGCTGCGGTCCGGCAGCAGCACCTTCACCGAGGCGATCGGCGTCCTGCTCACCGTGCAGGTGGTGGCCAGGCTGTACGACAGGGTGGGCCCGCGCCTGATCATCGCCTCCGGGATCTTCTGCGTCGCCGTCGTGCTGGCGGTGATGACCACGGTGGACGCGGGCACGGGGGCGTGGGCCTTCCGGCTCTACATGTTCCTGCTGGGCCTGGGCATGGGTGCGGTCTTCATGCCCCTCACCGTCGTCTCGTTCAGCACCATCGAGAAGGCGGACATGGGGCAGGCGTCCACGCTCAACAGTGTGACCAGCCAGTTCTCCATGGCCATGGCCCCGGCGCTGGTCGCGACCCTGCTGATCGCCAACACCTCGGAGTCCAGTGCGACCGCCCCGCCCGCCGCCTACCGCACCGTCTACCTGGTCCTCGCCGCCATGGCCTTCGCCGCGTCCCTGTTCACCCTCACCCTCCCCGACACCCGCCCCCGACGCACCTCCCCGCCCGGCGCTCCGGCCACCGCGCGGCGCCGCCGCCGACGGGCCGGCGTTGGTCCAGACTATTGACAGGTCCAGACCAATCCGTGGGAGTGTTGCCCTCGACCCCACTCAACCCCCATAAGGAGTGGTCACGTTGTCGAGACAGCGTCTCATCGCGTTCCTGGCCGCACTCGCGGCCGTCGTCGGCCTGGTGGTCCTCGTACCCCTGGCGTCACCCGCCTCGGCGGCGACCTGCGCCGCCGCGTGGAATTCGTCCTCGGTCTACACCGGCGGCATGACCGCCTCCTACAACACCCACAACTGGTCGGCGAAGTGGTGGACGCAGGGCGAGACGCCCGGTGCCGCCGACGTCTGGGCCGACCAGGGTACGTGCAGCGGTGGTTCGGGCGGCACCGGCGGTACGACCGGCGGCTCGGGCGGCGGGTGCAGCTACCCGGCGTGGGTCGCGGGCCGCTCGTACGTCACCGGCAACATCGTGCAGTACAGCAACGGCCTCGACTACATCGCCACGCACGACAACCCGGGCTACGACCCGACGATCAGCACCTGGTACTGGAGCCCTTACACCTGCTCCGGCTCGGGCGGCACCACCGGCGGTACGACCGGTGGCACCACCCAGCCGCCCGCCGGCGGATTCGTGGTCAGCGAGACGCAGTTCAACCAGATGTTCCCGAGCCGGAACTCCTTCTACACCTACGCCGGCCTGACCGCGGCGCTCAGCGCGTACCCGGGCTTCGCCACCACCGGCAGCGACACGGTCAAGAAGCAGGAGGCCGCGGCCTTCCTCGCCAACGTCAGCCACGAAACCGGCGGTCTCGTCTACATCGTGGAGCAGAACACCGCCAACTACCCGCACTACTGCGACGCGAGCCAGCCCTACGGCTGCCCCGCCGGCCAGTCGGCGTACTACGGCCGCGGGCCCATCCAGCTCAGCTGGAACTTCAACTACAAGGCGGCCGGCGACTCGTTGGGCATCGACCTGCTGCACAACCCGAACCTCGTGCAGACCGACTCGGCCATCGCCTGGAAGACCGGGCTGTGGTACTGGAACACCCAGTCGGGACCGGGCACGATGACCCCGCACAACGCCATGGTCAACGGCGCCGGTTTCGGTGAGACCATCCGCAGCATCAACGGCAGCATCGAGTGCAACGGCGGCAACCCCGCCGAGGTGCAGGACCGCGTCAACGCCTATCAGCGCTTCACGTCCCTCCTGGGCGTACCCGCGGGCGGCAACCTCTCCTGCTGACCTCCGCCGATCCGCTCGACCTCCCCGCCCCCGGCGCACCTTCCGGGGGCGGGGTCGTTCCTGCGGGTCGCCGGTGCGGGTCCTCAGCGCGGAAGGCGGGTCATGTAGACGTCGATCGGGTCCTCGGCCGTGACGACGAAGCCGTGCCGCTCGTAGAGGCGGCGGGCGGCGCTGCCTTGCAGGACGTTCAGGTGCACGGTGACGTGCTGCTCGTCGGCGCGGTCCAGCAGCGTACGCAGCACGGCCGAGCCGAGGCCGCGGCCCTGGTGGCGCGGGTCGAGGTAGAAGTGCTCCAGCCACTGCCCGGCCACACCCTCACCGGCGACTTCGGCGGCTCCCTCGCCGGCGACTTCGGCCGGACGGAGGGCGACGCAGCCGGCGAAATCGCCGCCGACCGTGATGATCGAGGTGTGCCGCGGGGAGAAGGCGTCCCGAAGGCGCTGCCGCACGCGGTGCTCGTCGTAGCGCCCGAGGCGTTCCAGGTCCGGGCGCATCACGAGGGCGCGCAGCTCCGCGATCGGCTCGACGTCCGCCGTCGTGGCGGGGTGCAGCGCCCAGTCCGCACCGGGTCCGGGCCCCGGTTCCGGCGCGGGTGCGGTGGCGAGGTCGGTCGTCCGGCTTTCCATGCGCCGGATCATCTCATTCCGGATCGCACGGGTGTACGGGGGTGCGGCTGGGCGGTGCGAGGTGGGACGGGGTGGGACGGGGTGGGGCGGCGCGGCCGGCGACGGCCTGGTCAGCGGTTGGTGTGCACCGGGCCCACCTGGAGGTTCTGGATCCCGGAGGCGACGCACTCCTGCTTGTTCCAGGCGATGTTCGTGGACTCGGTCTGGTTCGGCGGGTAGATGCGGAGGGTGGGGACGGTGGCGAGGCCGCACTGGCTCGCGTCGTACCCGCCCTGGCCGTTGACGGTCCGCAGGTCGACGTACGCGTGGGCGTTGGGGATCAGCGTGACGACGGGGGTGGCCGCGGGGGTCCTGGCGGCCGCCTTGCCGAGCTGGGCGTTGTGGGCCTTCACGAAGGAGACGCCCGGGTAGCCGCGCAGGGTGCAGGGGGCGCTGCCGGTGTTCTGGAAGACCAGGGTGTAGAGGGCGCTGCCCGCGGCGCCTCCCTCACTCTCGACGGTGGTCTTCAACTTGGCCGTGGCGCACGCCGGTTGTATCCCGCCCGCGGATCCGCCCCCCGTGCCGCCCGTGGTTGCGGGATGCTCGGTCGGCGGGGTCGTGGTGGTGGCGCCGGGCGCGGGGGTGTCCGTCGCGGACGGGGGCTCGGAGGTGGCGGTGGCCGCCGCGGTGGGGCTGGAGGACGTGGACGCGACAGGCGCGGCGCCCGAGCTGTCGGAGGGCCCGCACGCCGCCAGTGCCAGGCCCGCGGTGACGAGCAGCAGCGCCGGTACGGTGCGGCCGATGGTCCTGGTGCCCATGGTGTGCCTCTTTCCTGTGCGCCGGGAGTGCTGGCTGTGCTGACGAGTGAAGCCTTGGTGCCGTAGGCGATCCTGCCCCCGGCAGGGGCTCCTGAGGCTGAGCGTTACCGCTCAGGGACAGAACATCCGACCCGCGCGCACATTCGTCTCCCGCCGTGTCGGCCTGCCGTGTCCGCCTGCCGTGTCCGCGCGCCGCATCCGCCCGCCGGGGACCGATGATTTCCGCGCCCCGCAACGGTCCACCGTGCAGCCGCACCCGTACGCGTACCGAGGGAGACCGACATGACCCCGCCGACGACCACCGGCCTCGCGACCCAGCGCGGCCCCGCGAGCGAGGACAACGCCGCCGCCACCCGTATCACGCTCAGCGCCGACGAACTGGCCCCGCCCCAGCCGATCACCGGCCAGGTGGCCGGCGACCGTTACTCGGACATGTCCCCGACCTCGGCGGGCGCGCGAGGCCTGAATACCGGCTGTCGCCGCCTTCAGCGGCAGCGGGTGGTGTCGACGGCGGTACCGGTCGCGGCCGCCGGGTCGGTGGAGACGGTCACGCCGATGTAGGGCCGGTCCGGATTGTCGTGGTAGGCGAAATTGGCCGTGTAGACATAACTGGTCGATCCCTTGGGGAATTCGGCCGTCTGCGGGGCCATGGTCGTCGCACCCCGGGGGCTGCCCGTGGCACTGCGCCACCACGTGAGCCGGAGCGTGCCCGCCGCCGTCCCGTCGTACTCCACCCGTACGACCGCCGTCGCCGTGCGGCCGCGGGGCGAGCAGGTGAGCGTGGTGACGATCCTGGACACGTGCGGGCCGGCCGCCGGCGGGGCTTTCGTGGGCGTGGGGGAGGCGGACCGGGCCGGGGTGGCGGTGGGCTTCGGCCTGGCCTTGGCGGGCGCGTGCGATGCGGACGGGCTGGGCGGGGGAGTCGCCGTCGCGGCCGGCGTGCTCGTCGCGGAAGGCGCGGTCGTGGTGGGAGCGGGGGCGGGCGCCGCAGCCGTTGCGGACGGCACGGTGGCCGTCGGCGAGGCTGTCGCCGCGGTGGCGGCGGCGTCGTCGCTGTTGCCGGTGGCGACGGCGGCGACCGTGACCGCGCCCGCGACGATCACCGCGGCCAAGGCGATGGCGAGGATCTTGGCCCGCCGCCCGAACCGCTGCTTCCCGACCGGAGGTTGTTCACTCGGCGGTTGTTCCATCGGCACGGCGACGACGGGCGGAGCCGGCGGCGGCGTCAGCAACGCAGCGACGAGGCAACCGAGTTCGTGGCGACCCCGCGCCGCCCAATCCTCACCGTGGGCCGCGACGGCGAACGCCTCGACCTCGGCCGCGAAGTCGGCGGCGGACAGCGGCGGTTCGGCCGCGGCCAACCCCCGGTCGAGCAGGGGCTGTACGTCCGCCTGCGACACCGCGCACGCGGCGAAGGTCGCCGTGGCCGCCTGGACGTCGGTGGCCTCCGCCACCGGCTCGGCCACCCCGAGGTCGGCGAGCTTGACCTCACCGCGGGCGGTGACCAGCACGTTCGAGCGCTGATAGCCCTTACGATCGAGCCCGGCCCCCTGAGCGGCCGCCAGCCCGAGCAGCGAGTCCTTCAGCACGACCAGCGACGCCTCGGGACCCGCCGGTATGCCGCCCTCGGTGAGCAGCGCGTCCAGGGCGACACCGTCGACGGCTTCCCGCACGATCGCGGCGTTCTGGCCGTCCTCGACATAGGCGTAAAGCCGTGCCACGTAGGGTGATTCGAGCGGGCCGAGCACGTCGGCCGCCCGCTTGAAGGCCTCCCCGAACCCCTGCTCGTCGGCCACCGCGGCCGAGACGTACGTGATAGCGACCGCGGTCCCATTGCCCTCGTGCCGCGCCCGCACCACGGCGTTCCCTGCCGCGTCGACCCCGGCCTCCCCCTCCTGCACGTACCCGGGCACCCGCCAGGGCCCGCCCGCGGGAGGCCCGGCGGGGGCCGCCGGGGTCTTCGCGGTTGTCACCGGGGCCGCCTTCGCGGGTCCCGCGGCCTTCGCCGGTGCCGCCTTCTTGGCGGGAGCCGCCCGCCTGGCCGGCGCGGCCTTCTTCCGCGGGGCGGCCTGGCCGGCCTTGCCCGCCCGTGCGGCTGCGCCTGCGGCGGTGCTCGTACGCGCCCGGGTGCGCTTGCCCGCACCCGAGCTGGTGGCAGCGGTTGTTGCGTCGGCCGCGTCGGGGGTCGCGGCCCCGCTCTCACCCGCGGGGGTGGTGCTGGGCGCCGCGTCCGTGGGCGGGGTGGTGGCCGTGGTGGGTCCCGCGTCCGTGGCCGGAGTTGCGGCCGCCGTGGGAGTGGCGTGCGCGGCTGCTCGGGTCGCCGCGTCGGGAGTTGCGCTCGCGCTCGTACCCGTGGCCGTACCGCCAGCGGGTGTTGCGCCCGTGGTGGGTGCGGCGTCCGCAATCGGGCCGGTGGGCGTGGCCGGTGCGGCGTCCGTGGTCGGGCCGGTGGGCGTGGAAGGTGCGGCGTCTGCGATCGGCCCGGTGGCCGTGGCGGGGTCAGTGGCCGTACTCGGGCCGGTGGCCGCGGCCGCTTCCGCGGGAGTCGTGCCGGGGCTCTTGCGCGCGGCCGCACCGGAAGCGCGGCCCGCGGCCGTACCGGAAGCGCGGCCCGTGGCCGAGGTCTTGCGCGCCGCAGGCTCGGCGTTCGTGCGCTTGGGCGCGCTCGCCGCCTTCGTCGTGGGCGCCTTTCGGGGCTTCGCCGCCGGGGCCGGGCGGGTCGCCGGCTGCTGGGGGGCGCCGGTGGGCTGGGGCGGGGCAGCGGGTGGGAGGGGCTGCTTCGCGGCGGCCTTCCGCGGGGCCGGGGCCCTGCCGGGCTGGGCGGCCGGGGAAGGCGCCGCGGCGGGGCGCCGCCGGGCGGGCCCGGCACCG
This sequence comes from Actinacidiphila paucisporea, assembly GCF_900142575.1. GTDB lineage: Bacteria > Actinomycetota > Actinomycetes > Streptomycetales > Streptomycetaceae > Actinacidiphila > Actinacidiphila paucisporea. Next base: position 58,121 of record NZ_FRBI01000003.1, on the reverse strand, counting down.
CCCGCCCCGGCCGCCGGCTTCGCTCCGGGCGGTTGCGCCGCCGGAGGCTGGTTCTCGTTCTCGCCGGGTATGCCCGTGCCGTCGTGGTCCTGGTCCACCTGATCCCGTCCCTCGTGCTGCCCCTTGTGGCGGAGCCGCTGTTCGCGGCCCCGCGATGCCCGGTTCCGTACTCGGGTTCCACCGGCAGCCGAGCGGATCAGCCGGGGCTCACGGCGGCCGTTGCCCTTTCCTCCACGAGAGGGCCGAGCGTCGAAGACGCGTGCGCCCAGGGGCCGGAGAGGTGGTGCCGTGAGGATCACGAGGGTACTGCCGACCGCCGGAATGCGGGCCCCCGGGGCGCGGTCCTCACTCGTTCCGGTCCGGCCGGCCGGCGGAGGGGTCCCGGGGTCGTGCCGCTCGCCGCGCGTACGACAGCGCGCAAGCCGGGGCGCGCAGGCCCGGCAGCCGCCGTGGCGCGTCGTGCGGACGGGTCCCGCACCGGCGGGACGCGCGCGGGCGGGGTGCCCCGCGTACCGGCCCCGAGGCGCTTCGCCGGCGCGGAAGCCGGCGGGCCCGCCCGCCCGGCGCGCGTGATCGCGTTCCGTATCCAGAGGGTCGCGTGATGTTAGCGTGGCCGCCCACGGCATCGCAGCTGAGTCCGGACGGAACCGACGGAGTTCGACATGACGCATTACCAGGTCATCGCGCATCACCACATCGACCCGGACCAGGATCTGGACGAGGTGCTCGCGCTCTATCCGCCGCTTGCCGAGGCCTCTCGCCAGGAGCCGGGCAACGTGTCCTTCCGGGTCTACCGGCAGTTGGACGACGAGCGTGCCGTCGTGGTCCTGGAGCGGTACACCTCGCGTGCGGCCTTCGCCGAGCACCAGCGGACCCCGCACTTCGAGGACATCCTGCTCGCCCAGATCGTGCCGCGGCTGCGGGAGCGGACCCGGGAGGCGTACGACGTGCCGCCCGCCGAGTGATCACCCCGTGCCGAGGCGGACCTCGGCACGGGGCGGGCCACAGGGATCAGTGGTGCTCGGCCGGCAGCAGGATGCACAGCAGGGAGCAGGCCACGGCCGATGACGGGTCGGTGGTCGTGGGGTGGGTGCCGTAGGGGGAGTTGAGGGCGACGAAGCTCGCGGTCGCCGTGTTCTTCAGCGGGAGCGCCAGCAGGAACGAGCTGCAGTAGACCTGGCGGCTGGTGCCCGAGGCCAGCGTGAAGGTGCCGGCCGCGTGCGAGCAGGACGGTGTGGTCGGGTCGTTGACGGTGACGTCGGTGGCGTCGACCGGGCCGGCGTTGGTGACGGTGATGCGCCAGTAGGCCGTGCCGAGGACCTGGAGCAGGCCGACGGGGCTGGACTTGACCCACGGGCCCGCGCCGCCGGGGCCGCAGGCGTGCGAGGAGCCGGCGCAGATCTCCTTGTTGACGGAGACGTGCGGCTGGCACGCCGCGCCCGGCTGCACCGGGACGGTGACGGTGTTGGAGGTCAGGGCGCCGGTGGCGTCGCTGCCGGTGGCGGTGTCGGCGACCTGGCTGGTGGCGCAGTCAGCGGTGACGACGGTGCGCAGGCACAGTTGCGGGTCGTCGCCCTGGAAGGACACCGTCAGCGAGGGGTTGTGGCCGTTGCCGAAGTCGCTGGTGTCGGTGAGGCTGAACTGCACGGTGACGGTGATGGAGGGATGGCCGGCGGCCGAGATGCCGGACAGGTCGACGGTGCCGGACGGCGAGAGCGCCGGGGTCGCGATGACGGTGCCGTCGGGGTCGGTGACCGAGACGGTGGTGGCGGCCGGGTCGGTGTGGGCGAGGTCGAGGCCGGTCAACCGGGCCTCGGTGTAGGCGGCGGTGTGCCCCGTGCCGCCGTCGCAGTAGAAGTCGGCGGGCGTGAGGGTGACGGACACGCCGGTGTGCAGGCAGGGCGAGCCGCCGGTGGCCGGGTCCATCGAGAAGAGGATGCCCGCGTCGCCGAGGCCGATCAGGCACCGGGTCGTGGCGTCGTAGGCGTACCCGTAGTCACGCGTGGCACCGGAGTTGACCGCGGGGTGCCCGGCGACGGCCGGGAAGCCGGCGCACGGCTGGGCGTGCGTCCAGCTGTAGCAGACGGTGTCGCCGGGCAGCGGCCCGCCCCATACGGGGAAGTAACTGCGGTTGTCGCCGCCTGCGTTGACGACCTCGGGGTTGAAGACCAGCGCTCCGCCGGGCAGCGCGTCCAGGCCGGTCGGGGGCGCGGCCAGCGGGCCGCCGTCGAGCGCGTAGCAACTGGTCGACGGCGAGCCGCCGGTGGAGTCCGCCGTGCAGACACCGGTCGGGTGTCCCGCGGTGTCGTAGGCGACGAAGGCGTTGTATGTGTACGCGTTGGCGTCGGGTCCTGCCGGGTGGGGCGTCGTCCAGCCCGCGCAGGTCGCGCCGGTGGCCGGGTCGAAGCAGCCGAGTGCCGGGCGGCCGGGGGCGGTCGATCCGCCGGCCATGGGGGCCGAGGAGGCGTAGATCCGGCCGTCGGCGACCGCCAGGGAGCCCTGGTAGAGGGCGTAGGTGCTGCCGGGCAGGTCGTGGTTGGCCGGCACGATCGCGGCGAAGGGCTGTCCGGCGCAGGGGGTTCGGGAGGCGATGTCCAGGCACAGCACCTGGCCGGTGCTGGCGACGCCGTAGAGCCTGCCGCCCTGGGCGACGAGTCCGGCGAGCCCGTTGGCGCTGCTCGGGGAGCCGGACGCGGCGGCGAGCGGGAAGAAGCCGCAGTTGGCGCGGGCGCCGAGGTCCAGGCAGCCGGCGCCGACCGAACCGGCGGCGACCGCCGGGTAGTAGACGACGCCGGGCCGCCCCGGGTCCCTGACGTACTGCGGGGTCAGCGTGGTGTAGACGTCGCTGGTGGCGCCCGAACCGAGCTGTCCTGGCGTGGTGTTGAGCGGGCGCGGCCAGGGTCCGCCGGGGCAGGGCTGGCCGGAGGACAGGTCGTTGCAGACGACCAGTCGGACGGTGGGGCCGCTGTGGTGGTAGATGTTCCACGCCTCGACGTCACCGGACGGCGCCCGGAAGAGGATGGGTGCGAAGCCGTCGCCGCCGGTGCTGCGGGGCGCGGCCTGCACCGGCGGCAGCAGGTCGCCGCTCACGTTGGTGCCTGCGCCGATCGCCGCCGGGTCGGTGCCCCGCACGACGGTGGTCGCGGCGCCCTGGTCGGTGCCGGTGAAGGTGCTGCCGTCGGTGGACCACTCGGGAGTCCAGCCGGGCGGTACGTGCAGCGAACCGGGGACGTAGGTCTGCCCGGCCCCGGCGTTGCTGATCGGATCGGTGATGGTGGTGGCGGCCGGCGCACCGGTGGTCGAGGTGTTGTGGTAGGTCACGGCCCAGTTGAGGGTGTCGGAGTGCTGGGCCTGCGTCGTGCCGGGAGTGGTGACGTTCTGCACGGTCTTGACCAGCGGGCCGGAGCCGCCGCCCGGAGGGTGGGTGGCGGGGGACTGGCTGCCCGGGCCTTGCGCGCCCTGGGCCATGACCGGCGAGAGCGAGCCGGCCGCCGTCGCGAGCAGCGCCGCCGATATGGCGACCGCCGCCCGCGCGGCTAACCGGCGCGGTCTGCGGGTCGGGGGGTCTTGTGCGGAGCGGGAGGGCAAGAGTCGGAGCATGGATGTCCCCACCTTCGTCTCGGTGCGCGCGGGCGCCGTCCCGGGGCCCCGCGCCGCGGAACAAGCTAGGCGGGAAAGGAGCCGCGGGTCACTCGAACGGGCGAAAGGAAAGGGGGGTTGAAAGCAATTCTCCGCATGCTTTCGGGAAAGCGCGGAATGGTGGTGATCCGGCGGCGTCTTTACGACCGTGAATGCTCGCGAACGGGAATGCCCAGCCGGGGCGCGCGACCCGCGCGCATTGGCTCAAGTATGCGCTTCTTTCCGATGTTTGGCGGTGCCAATGAGAGGTCGGGCCGGGGCGGAGGCCGCGGGTCTGGGGTGAGCGGGGAGGGCGTGGCTCACGGGGTGAGGCGTGACAGGTGGGGCGCCAGGTGTGTCACGGCATCGCTGCGCCGGGCAGTCCGGCCGTGCGGTCCCGGGACCGGCGCGGCTCCGCCGGCTCCCCGACGATCCCGGCCGCCGTCCGTCAACCGGGCTTTTCGCCCCCGCAATTGGAGCGGCCCGGCGCGCCTCTGGCATAGTCGGCGACTATGGACACCGACGCGTTCTGGACCCTCCTTGAGGACTCCCGGCGGCACGGATTCGGTGGTGACAAGCGTGATGCCTGGCTGCGCCACGCGCTCGCCCGGTGGCCCGCCGACGAGATCGTGTGCTTTCAGGCCCGGCTCGACCAGATGACGGACGAGGCCTTCACCTGGAATCTGTGGGGGGCTGCCGACCGGATCTTCGGCGGCTGGTGTTCCGACGAGGCTTTCCGCCCCTTCCAGCACTGGATGATGGGCCTTGGCCGGGCCGTTTTCGAGGCGGTGGTGAACGACCCCGACGTCCTCGCCTACGCGCCCGAGGTGCTGCGGCTGGCCGGCCGCCCCAGGGCGGCCTGGCCGGCCGAGGACCGGCCGGGCTGGCCGACCCTCGACACGCTCGGCCTTGAGGCGTACGAGCTGGCGACCGGCCCGTCGGACGACTTCGGCGACGCCTTCTACGCGGCCGTACGCACCACCCGCCGCGACGCCGCCGGCGCCCCGGGGCACACCGGCGCCCCCTCGCTGGTGCCGGTCGGCGACCGCGGCCCGTCGGGGCGCCGCTGGACCGCCAGCGACGAGGAGGAGTCGGCCCGGCGGCTGCCCCGGCTCAGCGTCATGTTCCCCCTGGACGGGCCCGCTGAAGACGGCCAGGGGCCGGCGGACCTCACACCCCGTTGACCAGCCGGATGTAGCGCACCCAGTCCCAGTTGGGCCCCGGGTCGGTGTGGTCGGTGCCGGGCACCTGGGAGTGGCCGATGATGTGGTTGCGGTCCTTCGGGATGCCGTACTTGTCGCAGATCTCCGCGGTCAGCGCCGCGGAGGCGTGGTAGAGCGCGGTGGTGAAGTAGGACGGCTGGTCCACCCACCCCTCGTGCTCGATGCCGATGCTGCGGGTGTTGTAGTCCCAGTTGCCCGCGTGCCAGGCGATGTCGTGCTCCCGGACGCACTGGTCGATGGCGCCGTCGGCGGACCGGACGACGTAGTGCGCCGTGGCGGCGTGGGCCGGGTCCTTGAAGAGCGCGATGGTGTCGGCGAAGGTCTCCTGCGTGACGTGGATGACCACCAGCTGGATCGGGTAGCTGGACGGGCGGCTGGACGCGGTGTAATTCGCGGTGCTGGCCGGCGCCCAGGTGGCTGACGGGTAGTCGACCGCGGCCGCGTGCGGGGCGGCGGGTCCGGCGGCGGCGCGGGCGGCACCGGCGGGCCAGAGGTCGGCGGCCAGGCCCGCGGTGGCGGCGGCACCGAGGCCGAGGCTGCCGCGCAGCAGCGAACGGCGGCTGGGCGCGGCGGAGATGGGGCGTTCCATCGAAGGCTCCCTGAGGCGTCATGGTGCGGGCGGGTGCATGACAAGAACGTCGGTCCCGCCCATCGTGCGGCCCGCGCCCACGGCATGCCAAGCGGTTCGCGAATTGGCACAGGTCCAGACCACTGGTGCCACTGTGCCGGCCTCGCGGATATCTCCGCCCGCACCGCACCGGGGTCGCGCCCGCGCCCTCCCGGCGGTCCGCACATCCCGGCAACCGCGCCCCTTTTCGCGCCCGACCGTGCCCCGCTGCGCCCCGGCGTCGCCGCCTCACCGTCGGTAGCCACGCCGCCCTCCCCGATAACAACTGATACACACTCACATCACCGCCCGGCCACATCCGCTGTCCGGTTAATCCCCTTCATCTACGCCCTGTCCGATTGGTTCCCACCCCCAAATCTCCCGTTCGGCTTGGAAAACCTCTCCGGCTCTATTAACGTTCGATAACGCAGCGCGGTCGTCACCGCCGCCGACAAGGCGGCACCGTGCGCTTGCCGAATCCCGTCCGCGGGAACCGGGGACCCGCCCTTCCGCTACCGCGGGAGGGGTCCAATGGGGTGAATCGGGCAGCCGTCAGGCCCGTAGGAGACCTTCCTGCTCCGAACCCGTCAGCTAACCCGGTAGGCGAGAAGGAAGGAAAGGAGTGCGCCCCCGTGGCGTCCAACCAGCCTGCCTACGCTCCTTCCCCGGTAGCAGCACCGACCGGGGAGTGGCCCTTCGGGGAGCGGGACGAGCACCTGCCGTCCGCCGACCCCGCCGCCTCCCCCTCCCCGTACGACGGGTATGACCCCGGCCCCGGTCCCGAGGCCGCAGGACCGCGCAGCCAGCCGCGCCTGCCCCGCCAGCGCAGTGGCCTGCCGGCCCGCGGCGCCGCGGTCGGCACCGCCGTGCTCGGCATCGCGGCGATGGCCGCGGTCGGCACCGGCGGAGTGGCCGCCGCGGCCGACGCCCCCGCCGCCGCGCCCCCGATATCCCTGCCGGACGCACCCGGCTTCCCCGACGCCCTCCCGGCGCCCGCCGTCCCGGCCGCCCAGCCCGAGGTCGCCGTCGGCACACCGTCCTACGACCCCTCGGCCGTCGCCTACACGGCCGCCCCGGCTGAGGACGCCGCCGCGCCCGCTGACGCCGCGGAGGAGGCCCCCGCCGACCCCGGCGAGGCGCTCCGCACCCGCATCATCGACCAGGTCATCCGGCAGCGCGACGCCGCGGCCCGGGCCGAGCGCGAGGCGGCCGAGAAGGCCGCCGCCGAGCAGGCGGCGAAGGAGTCCGCGGCCCGCAAGGTGCGCGAGCAGGCCGCCGCCGCCAAGGCGGAAGCCGACGCCAAGGCCAAGGCGGCCGCCGAGGCGGAAGCGAAGGCCGAGGCCGAGCGGCTGGCCCGGCTCGCCGCCTCCTACGTCAAGCCGCTGGCGTCCTACACCCTCACCACGGCCTTCGGCGAGACCGGCAACATGTGGGCGACCCACACCGGCCAGGACTTCGCCGCCCCCACCGGCACCCCCGTCCACGCGGTGCACAGCGGTACGGTCACCTCGGCCGGCTGGGCGGGCTCGTACGGCTACCGGGTCGTCCTCCGCCTCGATGACGGCACCGAGTTGTGGTACTGCCACCTGTCGACGATGGTCGCCACGTCCGGCCAGGTCGTCACCGGCGACACGATCGGCCGCGTCGGCGCGACCGGCAATGTGCCCGAGCCGCATCTGCACCTCGAAGTACGCCCCGGCGGGGGCGCGCCCGTCGACCCGGTGCCCTGGCTGTACGGTCATGGCGTCGCGGTCTGAGGCACCCGACCTTCCGCCGCACCACCGGCAGTAACCCGCAGGGCCCACGGCCCGCCGCCCCGAGAACAGCCGGCGGCCCCGGCGTACACCCCCCCCGACGCCGGGGCCGTCGGCATGTCGGGCCGCCGCTCAGCCCCCGCTGCCGCTGCCGTCCGCTGCGGCGGCCTCCCGCCGGTGGGCGAAGCCGGCCGCGAAGCCCACCAGGCCAACCAGGTCCGGGGGTTCGGTCTCGCCGTCCAGCGCGCGGTATTCGACCGCGGCGAGGATCGCCATCCGCTCGGCCAACCCCCAGCGCGGGTAGGGGTCGTCGGCGATCAGCTCGGCGGCCAGCACCGGCAGCGGGCGGCCCGCCGCGTGCCCGCGGTGGACGGCGGCGCGCAGGCCGAGCAGGTAGTCGGCGTAGCGGCCGACCTCCGCGGGCGTCATGACCGGACCGTGCCCCGGCACCACCACCCGCGGGTCGCACTCCAGGATGCGCAGGCACGCGCGGTGCACCGACTCCAACGGACCGGCCCAGTGCACCGGGTGGTCCTCGTTGAAGACGACGTCGCCGGCGCAGACGACGCCCTCCTCCGGCAGGTGGACGATCAGGTCGCCCGCGGTGTGCGCGGGCCCCACCTCGATCAGCCGCACCGCCACCCCGTCGACGTCCAGGTCCACCTCACCGCTGAAGGTGCGGGTCGGGTGGACCACGCTCACCCCGCCGAAGTCCCCGTAGCGCCCGAAGTGCCGCCGCATGTACGCCCCGAGGGCCGATTCCGGGTCGCTCAGGGCGATCAGGGCGGCCAGTTCGGCGGGCGCGGGCTCGGCGCACAGGTGCTTGCCGTTGGCGTCGGTGGCGATGATCTCGGCACCGGGGAAGAGGCCGTTGCCGTACGAGTGGTCGCCGTTGCCGTGGGTGTTGACGACCGTGCGGACCTCGGGGGCGGCGCCTTCCGCGGCACCGATGCCGCCGATCAGGTCCTGGAGCCGTCGGGTCATGTCCGCGGTGTACGGCGTGTCGACCAGGAGCGCGGCGCCCGACCCGGCCTTGCGCCCGGTCACCACGACGCAGTTGGCCAGGCCCCAGGTCGCGTGGCCGTCCGGGAGCCATGCGTGGACATTCGGTGTCAGCGCCCGCAGCGCGTGCGGCAGTGGGTTGTTCATGGTGCCTCATTGTGCTGGCCGACCGGGCACTTCGCGGTGTGCGTGTGCGCGCAGGCCAGTTCGGGCCACGCCGGGTCCACCGGCCCGGTCGCGGGCGCGGCCAGCGCGGGCCCGTGCTGCGGCTGCTCGCCCTGGTCGAACAGCACGAACATCAGCCGCCCGCCCGGCACCCCGAAGGGCCCCGCCGTGCACAAGGTCGCCCAGCCCGGACCCCGTTCGGTGTGCAGCAGCGGCAGCGCGTTCTCCGCCCGCGGCCCGATGTACTCGGCCGTCGGGGTGTGCAGATACCGCGCGACCACCGGGTCGAGCCCGGCGTCCGCCTGGAGCTGCGCCAGCGTCCTGTTGTGCGGGTTGGCGACCACCGCGGCCCGCAACTGCGGGACCAGCAGCGTCAGCCAGCTCTGCTCCCAGTCCCCGAGGGTCACCCGGGCCTCCGGGTCGAGCAGCATCCAGCGCATCAGGTTGCGCGGCACCTCGCGCCGCCGGAAGATCCCGGCGAAGGCCGCGTTGTAGGCGACCATGTCCCAGGCGGCGTCGTTCACGTACGCCATCTCACGGGAGCCGCGCAGCACCCGCTCCCACGGGCTCGGCACCGCCTGCCCCAGCTGCGGGTCGAGGCGGTACGCGGGCGGCACGCCGGTCGCGTAGAGGACCAGCGCCTCCCACTCGTGGTCCGACAGGTGCAGGATGCGGGCGATGGGTTCGAGCAGCTCGGTCTCGATCGCCGCCAGGCGACCGCGCTCGACGTAGCCGTACTTGTGCTCGGGCCAGCCGAGCAGCCGCGTCATGTGCTCGTGCGTCAGCCCGGCGACCTTGCGGCCCCGCGGGTCGCCGCGCGGCGCGAGCCCGAACTCCCCCGGGTCGACGCGCGCCCGGGCACGGGCGAGCAGGGTCTGCAGCGCCTCGCGGTCGCGCATGCCGCTCATGGCTCCCTCCCGGCCCGCACCCGCCGTGCGCGTACGGGCCGCACGCTCACAGGTCCCGCGGGTCGACCTCGCGGGCGAGTTTGTACCCGGCCTCGAAACGACTGCCGGCGCCCAGGCGTTCCATCAGCGCGGTCACCACCGACTGCACGTCCGGTGCGGTGATGCCCAGCTTCCTGGCGATCCTGTCGTCGCTGTAGCCGTTGGTCATCAACCGGATCACCGCCTTCTCCCGCGGGCCCAGCTGGGTGTGGTGCGGCCCCGCCGACGTACGCGACAGCGGGGTGGCCCGCTGCCAGTAGGACTCGTAGATCGCCGCGAACGACGCCGCCAGCAGCGTCCCCTTGACCCGTACCAGCGGCGCCCCGCCGGTGGCCGGTCCGGCGGTCAGGCAGGCGGTCTGCCGGTCGAAGACCAGCAGGTCGTGCGGCACATGGTCGAGCACCCGCACGCTCACCCCGGCGTCCGACACCCGCCGCAGGTGCGCGGCGTGCAGCGGCACGAAGAGCAGCGCCCGCGGATAGACGGCCCGTACGCGTACCCCGCGCCGCGCCATCCCCGCGTCCAGCGCCAGCGCCGCCTCCAGCCCGGCCGCGCCCGTCCACTCCCCGCCCTGCCGCAGCGCGTCGGCCGACTCCCGTACCCCGTCGGTCAGTTCGCGCAGCACCTGCTCGTGCTCCTGCGGCAGCGGGTACTGCTCCACCACCAACCGGGCCGCCGCCCCCGGCTCCGCCTCGAACACCGCGCCGGGCACCCGGCAGAACCACCCCGCGCCCGGCACCTTCCCGGCCCTCGCATCCGGCTGCATGCCCGGCCCTCCTCGCTCGCCTCGGCGTCCACCGCCCGACCGATCGCCCGCCGCCGGGCGCGAACGAGCCCGTGCGCGTGCTGTCGGCCCGTCAGATACCCGTCAAATACAGAGTGTTACAGGGAGGTCACGCGTTTTCCAGGCCGAATCCGTCGAGGAAATCAACCACCCCAAACCGTCCGATCGAGGACATCGCGCAGGTCGCCCGCACCGCTCCGACAAGCCGTAACGGCCGCTGGCATATGCGTGTTTCGGGGCGGGGGAGCCCGCTAGAGGTGCTTGGGGCCCGGCGGGGCGTATCCGGCCCTCGGGGCGTACGGGTGGTGCTGCGGCCAGTACGGGGACGGGGACGGGGGGCGGGGCGCCGGGAAGGGCGGGGGCCAGGGAAGGGGGGCGGACTGGAGGAGGGCGGGCTGGGCCAGGGGCCGGTCGTGCCAGAGGTGGTGGAGCAGTTCGGACTCGCGGGCCGCGAAGTCGGGCGGTGGCAGGCCGCGGGTGGCGGCGGCGCGCAGGAAGGCCAGATGGGTGGCGTAGGCGGCGTAGTCGCGTACCGCGCGGGCACCCGCGTCGCCGTGGTGGCGGCGGGCCGTGTCGCGGGCGTCGGCGCGGATCCGCATGGAGCCCAGGGCGACGGGCTCGCGCGGGTGGAGCCAGCCGGCGGTGGCGTAGACGGCCAGGTGGGTGCGGATGGTGCGCAGTTCGCCGGCGCGGGCCCAGAAGGCGAGCCAGACGACCAGGCCGAAGACCGGGATCATCACGGCCACATAGACGGTGAGGAAGCCGACCGGGGACAGCTGCGACGAGCCGTTCCACGAGGCGTGCAGGACCATCGCGAGCAGCCAGCCGCCGATCGGCGCGAGCCAGCGCCACGGGCGCCCCGGGCGGCTGGCGGCGGCGACGGCGAAGCCGAGGCCGGTCATGGCCGTGAAGAGCGGGTGCGCGAAGGGTGTCATCAGCACCCGTACGAAGAAGGTAGCCGCAGTGGTGGAGTCCAGCACGCCCGCGCCCACGGCCTTGTCCTCGCCGAAGGCCGACCCGAGGTAGAGGATGTTCTCGGTGAAGGCGAAGCCGGTGGCGACCAGGCCGCTGAGCACGATGCCGTCGAGCAGCGACTCGAAGTGGCGGCGCCGGAAGAGGAAGAGCAGCAGGATCGCGGTGCCCTTCGCGGTCTCCTCGACCAGTGGCGCCACGAAGACCGCACCCCACCGGTCGGACTGCGTCGGCGTCGCCGACAGGGTCGTGGCCAGCAGTTTGGCGCCGTACTCGTTGGCGAACAGCGCGACGAGGGTCGCGGCGCACGCCCCCCAGGAGAAGGCGAACACGACATTTTGCCAGGGGCTGGGCGCGACCCGGTCCAGCCACAGGAAGGCCCACAGCAGCAGCGGCACCGGCAGCACCGCAAGCGCCAGGCCGACCAGGAAGGGCTCGGTGCCTATGTGCTGGCGCACCACCGCGAGGATGACGACACCGCACACCGCGAGCGCGGTGAACAGCGCACCGGTGCGCACCGCCCGGCTCTCCCAGAACGGCCGCCGAGGAGCGTAGTGCCAGGAGGCGGGGGGCACCGGTACGTACATCCGCTCATCGGACCGCGGGCCGTCGGACGGCGAACCGGAGTCGGGCTGGGACGGGTACGAGTACGTTGCCACCAGTCGACAGTACGGGGCGACCGCCCTGATCCGCGAGGGTACGGCGGCGGCGGATACGTGTGCCCGCGTCCGCGCCGGGGGCGTGCGCCGCCGGCGCGGACGGCACCGGTCAGAGCCGGGTGAACAGCAGGTCGCGCACCACGTGACCCTTGGCGAGACCCTGCCGCTCGAACTTCGTCATCGGCCGGAAGTCCGGCCGCGGCGCGAAACCCGTCGCCGGGTGGGCGTTGGCCAGACCCGTCGCCGCGCTCAGCACGTCGAGCATCTGCTCGGCGTACGGCTCCCAGTCCGTCGCGCAGTGCACGACCGCGCCGGGCCGCAGCAGCGGAGTGACCAGGGCCAGGAAGGACGGCTGTATCAGCCGGCGCTTGTGGTGCTTGGCCTTGGGCCACGGGTCCGGGAAGTACACCCGCAGCCCGGACAGCGACGCGGGCGCCAGCATGTCGCGCAGCAGGACGACGGCGTCGCCGTTGGCCACCCGTACGTTGGTCAGGCCCGCGCGGTCGGCCAGCGCCAGCAGATTGCCCTGGCCGGGAGTGTGCACGTCGACGGCGAGGATCCCGGTGGCCGGCTCGGCCGCGGCCATCTGCGCGGTCGCGTCACCCATCCCGAAACCGATCTCCAGCACCACCGGCATGGCGGCCGAGCCGTAGAGCGCGGCCAGATCGAGCGGGCTGCCGTCCAGCTCCACGCCCCACATGTCCCAGTGCCGGTCGATCGCGGCGGCCTGCGCCTGCGTGATCCGGCCGCGCCGGGCGTGGAAGGAGCGGATGCGGTGCTCGCCGCGCGAACCCGCCGGGTCGGCGGCCGGCCCGGCGGGGAAGCGGGCGGCGGGCACGGCGGGGGCGGGAGCGTCGGGGGTGGCGGGGGAAAGGGGTGACGTGGACACAGTGGGTCCGATTCTACGGGACCGCGCCGCGGGGCCGCCGCGAGTGCGTTGCCGGGCCGCCGTCCGTGCGCCATGGGTCCGCCGCAGGTCACAGCGCTGCGAGCGCCCGGCGGGCGACCTCCCGGCCGATCGGCAGCGCGGCGGTCGCCGCGGGGGAGGGGGCGTTCAGCACATGCACGAACGGGGGCGAGCCGGCGAAGCGGAAGTCGTCCACGAGGGTCCCGTCGGGCAGGACGGCCTGCGCCCGTACGCCCGCGGGAGCCGGGCGCAGATCGGCCGACCGCAGGGCCGGCAGCAGGCGGCGCGCGTTCGCCGTGAAGGCCCGCTTCGACAGCGAGCGCAGCACCTCGCCCGCCTCCTGCCGCCAGTGCCGCCGCGCGATCCGCCAGGTGCCGGGGTACGCCGCGGTGCCCGCCAGGTCGCGGGGCCGCACCGTCCAGCGGCCGTACCCCTCCCTGGCCAGCGCGGGCACCGCGTTCGGACCGAGGTGGACGCCGCCGTGGACGTCCCGCGTGAGGTGGACGCCGAGAAAGGGGAAGTCCGGGTCGGGAACCGGGTAGACCAGCCCGCGGACCAGGCCCCTGCGGGCCGGCGCCAGCTCGTAGAACTCGCCCCTGAAGGGCACGATCCGCATCCCCGGGTCGTCACCGGCGAGGCGGGCGACCCGGTCGCTGTACAGGCCCGCGCAATTGACCAGCACCTTGGCGCGGATCGTCTCCTCGGCGCCGCCGTCCTTCACGGTCACGGTGACCGCGCCGTCTGCGGTACGCCCGATCCCTGCGACCCGCAGGCCGTACCGGACCGTGCAGCCCGCGTCCGCCGCGAGGCCCGCCAGCGCGGCCGCCACCGCCCGGAAGTCGCAGATACCCGTCGAGCCGACGTGGATCGCCGCCAGCCCGGCGACCTCGGGCTCGTACTCCGCGATCTGCGCCGGCCCCAACTCCCGCACCGCGATGCCGTGCTCGCGCCCGCGCTGTACCAGCCCGTGCAGACGCGGCAGTTCCGCCTGCTCGGTGGCGACGATGAGCTTGCCGGTGACCTCGTACGGGATGCCGTGCGCGGCGCAGAATTCCGGCGTCTCGGCGCAACCGGTCAGCGCGTAGAGCGCTTTGAGCGAACCCGGCCGGTAGTAGATCCCGCTGTGGATCACCCCGCTGTTCCGCCCGGTCTGATGCCGCCCGGGCCCCGCCTCCTTCTCCACCACCGCCACCCGCAACGCCGGCGCCGCACGCGTCAGCGCGTACGCGGTCGACAGCCCGACGATTCCCGCGCCGACGACGGCGACGTCATACGGCCTCGCCTGCGGCATGCTCCTCGCAACCATGGCGCCACCACCTCCCGTGCCGGGCCCCGGCGATCAACTTACTTCCCCACCGCCGCCCAACCGGGCCGCCACGTCGCGCCGCAGGGCGCCCCCTGGGGGCGCGGGGAACGGCGTGCCCGGCCGTTCACGGGCTGCACGTCGCCACCGGCCGCACGGGGCTGCTTCTGCCGCGTCCGGCCCACCGCCCGGTGGTGGGGCGCCGTCCGCGCCGCGGGGTGGCCCCTCAGGGGCGCGGGGAACGGCGCGACCAGC
>NZ_FRBI01000003.1:0-43825 GCF_900142575.1 Actinacidiphila paucisporea | reverse complement strand
CCCTCAGGGGCGCGGGGAACGGCGCGACCAGCCGTCGAGGGGCCGCACGTCGCCACCGGCCGCAAGGGGCTGTCTCTGTCGTGTCCGGACCACCGTTCGGTGGTGGGTTGCGCGCGCAGTTCCCCGCGCCGCCCCTGAAGGTTGCCGTCTGCGCGAGCCGGCGCCGTCCGGGGGCGGGGGTACCCCCAGACGAAAGTCTGGGACCGGCCCACGGACCGGCACCCCCGTGCCGTAGAGGAACCGCGCCCCCCGCGGCCGGGGGGAGGACTTACGCGGGTGCGGCCAATAACGGCCGCGCGCGTTCGCGGAGTTCGAGCACGCGCGGCTCGTGGGAGTAGGGCTCCAGGCGGTGGAGGAGGTCGCGGACGTACTCGGTGGTGCGGGCGGAGGAGATCCGGCCGGCGACCTCGACTGCCTTGACGCCCGCCGCGCAGGCCGCGTCGAGATTGCCGGACTCCAGTTCGGCGACGGCGGAGACGACGAGCCGCAACCCGTGCGACCGCACGAACTCCTCCGTCGGCTTGGCGAGCGCGTGTTCGGTGAAACGTTGGACCTGGCGGGGGATGCGCAGGTCGCGGTAGCACTCGGCGGCGTCGGCGGCGAGCCGGTCGTAGGAGTAGAAGCCGAGCCAGCTCGGGTCGGCGTCGCCCTCCCTGGCCCGTTCGAGCAGCGCTTCCGCCGCGGCGAGCGAGGCCCCGCAGGCCGCCGCCTCGCCGGCTTTGGCGTGGGCGCGCGCCTCGACGAGGTGGAAGAAACTCATCGTGCGGGCCGTCGCGAGGCCGCGGTTGCGCTCCAGGGCGGCCTGCGCGAGGTCGACGCCCTCGTCGGCGAAGTTGCGGTACGTCGCCTGCAGCGACATCGACGCGAGCACGTATCCGCCGAGCGGCACGTCCGCGGCGGCCCGGGCGAGCCGCAGCGCCTGGATGTAATACCGCTGGGCGGCCTCCTGCTGACCGGTGTCGAAGGCCATCCACCCGGCCAGCCGGGTCAGTTCGGCGGTGGCGCCGAAGAGCGCGCGGCCGACGTCGTCGCTGTACGAGCCGAGCAGCAGCGGCGCCGCCTCGACCCGCAGGCACTCCGGCACCATGCCGGAACGCCAGTCGCCACCGCCGTACTTGGAGTCCCAGCGCCGGGCGTCCTCGGCGGCCTCGCGGAGCTTGGAGACATCGGTGTGCCCGACGTGCGCCATGCCGGGCGCGGGCGCGTCGCGCGCGACCGTCGCGTCGGCCGGGGTGATCAGCCAGCGGGACGCGGGTGTCACGTAAGCGCTCACTGCGAAAGATCCGGCCAAACTCTGCCAGATTCCGGAGCCGCCCGGCCCGCGCCGCCCGGCGAGGTCCAGCCGCCACAGATCGGTGGCCGATTTCACCGCCTCGCCGACGTCGCGCGGGAAGGCGAGACCGACCTCCGGTGCCGGATCGGCGTCGGCGAGCCCTATCTCGTGCAGCGGTACGGGACGGCCGAGCTTGCTGCCGATCGCGGCGGCGATCAGATGGGGCGCGGCGCCCTGCGGCACCATGCCCTTGGCGACCCAGCGGGCGACCGACGTCTTGTCATATCGCAGCGTCAGACCGCGTTGTGCGCCAAGGTCGTTGACCCGGCGGGCGAGTCCGGCGTTGCTGATGCCGGCCAGACCGAGAAGGGTGCCGAGTTTCTCGTTCGGCCCGCGGTGTTCTCTGTTCACTGCGGTTCACCTCGTGATGCCGCTGGGGCAGGCCGGCGGGCCTGGTCTGTCGTCGGGGCTGCGGGGGCCGCCCTCCCCTGGAGTCCGATTCAGCCACCGCGGGGGCCCGTTGGCGGCGAGCGCGGTGCCTGTGCCGGATATCCGAGCCGCACGTACGGGTGCGAACCGGATACACCCAGCGTAGTTCGCCGCCTCCCGACCGTTAAGGGTCTCGTGTCGGATGGCGCGAATCCAGCCCCTTACCCGAACGCGCCCGTAGCGCGGAAAGTGCCCCGCCCGAACATCCCCCGGCGATCCGATGATCGACGGCCGGCGACGCCAGGAGGGGGGCCGGCGGACCGCCGTCGGCGGTGAGCGGCGTGTGCTCCCGGTATATGTGGCCGTGCGCCCGCCTGTGCGCTCTGTGCCGAAGCGGGTGCGGGCGGTTGCATGGTGAGCCGTGGGTCGGCCCGCGCTTCCGCCAGGCGGCTATGGCGGGGTGCGGCGGGCCAGCGAGTTCCGCTGCCACAATCCCCGCGGGTGGCGGACCGGCCCGGGGGGCGTTGAGTCGCCCCCCGGGCCGTGTGTCGTGCGCGGGCCGCCCATCCGTTTCCGGGCGCCCGCGGGCCGCGTTCCGGCGGCCGGACGCGACCGCCGGGGGCGAGGAGGGCACGCCTCGCCGTGCACGCGCCGTAGTCGTGCTCGGCTTCCGTCGTCGCTCCACGTCGCGGCTGCGGTGCGGCGGCGGCGTGCCGAACGGTGATCAGCGACGCCGCGGACGAAGATTCCGCGGCGGGAAACGATCGCCGCCAACTGCCCCTGTTACCCGGCATATCACCTCCGGCATGTGCCCGGCGTGCGCCGCCCCCGCGCCAAAACTTTGGCGCGAACCCGACGTTTCGGCCGGGCGGCGACTCCCGCCCCCCGCGGCTGTCCGCAACGCCCCGATTGCGTACCTCCGGCGGGCCCCGGCTGACATCTTTCTGTTGTTGGTCCGTTGCGGATCCGCGTCGATCGGCCTCGATCCGCGTCGGTCGCCGTGCTGTTCCTCGGCGGCGGCCGGGCATCCGGCGCACGAACCGGCGCACCCGGGAGCACTCATGCGCCTCCTTGCGGGTGTCCACGTGGCAGCATGGTCTTTCGGACGTCAGACGTGGCGGCATGGCGGGGCGAGGCGCGCGCGAGCAAGCGGTGGGTCGGAGCCTGCGCATCGGCTGTCCACAGCCTGTGGAGGCGACGATGCGGTGGTTGGTGGGGTGGAGCAGTGCCACCGCGGGTCCCGTTCACGGCGACAGCGGGCGCACCCTGCTGCCGGTCGGCGCCCAACTCCTGTGGGGAGACCTCGATCCGCTGTGGGCGGTGGGCGACTGGCGCCCTGACGAGGTGCGGGTCGTGGACGCGGACTCCGCGCACCCGGGAGGGACGTACGGCTCGTCCTCGTACGCATCCCCCACGTCCGGCACTGCCCGCACCTCCGGCGGCAACGGCAGCGCGTACGGCGGCGGTTACGGCTCGCGCGCCAACGGCGGTACGGGCGGCGGCTCGCAGGGCATCGCGCGGCTCGCGATCCTCGGGCGCTGCGGCGCCAGCGACGCCGACCTGCGGCTCGGCCTGCTCGCCGCCCGCGGCGGTGCGCTGCGCCATGTGACCGCCTGGCCCGGCAGTTACACCGCCGTCCTGCAACTGGGCCGCCGCATCACCGTGCTGGGCGACCTCGCCGGCGCCAGACCCGTCTTCCACACCCGCTTCTCCCGTGGTACGGCCTACGCCACCGCCGCGCTGCCGCTCGCCGACCTCATCGAGGCCGGGCTCGACGTCACCCACCTGGCCGCCATGCTCGCCTGCCCCGACGCCCCCGAGGCGCTCGGCGACGGCACGCCGTACCTCGGAGTACGCCGCGTCCCACCCGGCCACGCGCTGACCCTGCGCGACGGCGCCCCCGAGATCACCGGCTACGAGCCCACCGCCTCGCTCGCCCTCGGCCATCAGCCGGCCACCGCCGCGGACGCCGACGCGGCCATCGCGGCGATACGCGACGCGCTCGTCGAGTCGGTACGGGCGCGGCTGGCGCAGCCCCGGTTCGTGCCCGACGCGGGCGGCCTGGGCCACGAGGAGGACCCCTTCGGCAGCGGGCTGATCCCCGCCCCCGGAATCGGCGCCGACCTGTCGGGCGGCAGCGCCTCCGCCACGCTGGCGCTGCTCGCCGCCGGACTCCCCGGCATGCCCGGCACCCTCCCGGGCGCGCCCGGCTCGCTGGCCGGCGAACGCCTGCTCGCCGTCACCTTCAACGACCTCACCGAAGGCGGACGGCCGCTGCGGGACGGCGAGCTGGCCAGGGCCGGCGAACTGGCCGCCGACCCGCGGCTGCGGCACGTCGTCGTACCCGGCGGCGCGGAAGCCCTGCCCTACGCCGACCTCAACGGCGGCCCCGCCGTACCGCTCACCGACGAGCCCGGCCCCTCGCTGATCGTCGCCGAACGCCACCGCCGCCGGCTCGCCGCGGGCGGCGCCGACCACCTCATCGGCTTCGGCGCCCGGCAGGTGCTCGACGCGCACCCCGCTCGGCTCGCCGACCTGCTCATGGACCGGCGCCGGCGGCACCTCGTACGGCCCGTCGCCGCGCTGACCCGGGCCGGCGGGTCCGCTGCCGCGGGGCCGGCGGTGCTGGTGCCCTTCACCGTGCCGATCACCGTCTACCGGGCCGCGCGGCGGCTGGCCCGCACCCCTTATCAACAGGGTGTGGAGGACGCGGCGGCCCGGCTGCTGCGGTACGCCTCCGACGGGTCCTTCGGCGTCTCCCTCGGGGGGTCCGACGGTCCCATCGGGGCGTCGCTCGCCGCGATGGCCTGGGTGCGGCCCGGGCCGGCCGCCCGATGGCTCACCGGCGAGGCGCTGGCCGAGGTGTCGGTCCGGCTGCAGGACGCGGCCAGGCGGCCCTGGCCGATCGAACGCCCCGGCGAGCGGCGGGCCCGAGCCGCGCTCGCCCGGCACGCCGCCGACTTCCGCGTCCTGGAGCAGGCCGCCGCCGTCCCCAGCCAGCGGCTGCACGCGCCCTACCTCGACAACGCCGTCGTCCGCGCCGCCCGCGCCCTGCCCGGCGCCCTGCGCGTCCGGCCCGGCGCGCGCGCCGACATCCTGCGCGACGTGCTCGCCAGCGCCGGCGTCCGCGACCTGCCTGCCGGCTGGGGCGCCGCCTCCCACACCTCGGCCACGGCGGCGGCCGCCAGGGCCGGCGTCCGCTCGGCGATCGACCCGCTGATCGAGCTGTTCGAGGCCCCGCTGCTGGCCGACGCGGGCCTGGTCGACGCGCGGGCCGTACGCGACGCCCTGCGAGCGGCGGCCTCCACGCCCGCGGCTCCGCTGGACGGCCTGGGGGAGCTGGTCGCCGTGGAGCTGTGGCTGCGGCGGCTGCTGGCGCGGCGGGGTTCGTGCTGGACCGGCACGGAGTCGCCTGGGCGGCGGGCGGTTGCGAGTGGGGTGCAGCGGCTCTCCCTCTGAGCCTCTGAGTACGGTCCGCCTGCGGCGGGCTGGGCCGCGGTGGGGTGCGGCTTGGGCGGGGGCGCCTGGCGCGCGGTTGCGGTGTGCGGGCTGCGGTGGGGGCAGCCGCTCGCCGCCGTGGGTGGGGGCGCCTGCGGTGCGTGGGCGGGTCGGGGCCACTCCGGGGAGTATCTCCTCGGACCGCGCACCTCGGCACTTTCCGAACCTTCCAGCGGCCATCGTGCGCAGTCCTGCGGGGACACCCCCGGATCGTCCCCTCCTGCGGTGCGTCGGCGGCCAACGGTCTGTGGGGGTTGGGTGGGGGCAGGGCGGGGGCCGCCGCCGGGTCGTCCCCCCTCCTGCGGTGCGTTGGTGGCAACGGTCTGTGGGGGTGGGGGCAGGGCGGCGGGCCGCCGGTGGCGAGGGAGGCGTCGCGGGTGGCCTGCTCGCGGAACTGCCATGTGCACGGGCACGCGCGGGTGGGCACCCGTCCGGTGGTGGCATGGGTGTCAGCGGCATGGCGCAGAATGGAGGCCTGTGGCGAAGGGAGTACGCGGTGACCGTATGGGACGACGTGGTCGGCCAGGCCCATGTGGTGGCCGAACTGTCCGCTGCCGCGGCGGACGCCGACGCTCTCGTGACGTCCGGTGGCGCCGGGTCGCGTATGACCCACGCCTGGCTCTTCACCGGCCCCCCCGGGTCCGGCCGTTCCACCGCCGCCCGTGCCTTCGCCGCCGCACTGCAGTGCGTCAGCCCCGACCGGGCGCTCGGTGCCGCCCCCGGGTGCGGCTTCTGCGACGGCTGCCATACGACGCTGGTCGGTACGCACGCCGACGTCGAATTCGTCCGCACCGACCTGCTGTCCATCGGCGTCAAGGACACCCGGGACCTGGTGCGGCGGGCGTCGCTGTCCCCGGCGGTCGGCCGTTGGCAGGTGATCGTCATCGAGGACGCCGACCGGCTGACCGAGGGCGCCGGGAACGTGCTGCTCAAGGCCGTGGAGGAGCCGGCGCCCCGCACGGTCTGGCTGCTCTGCGCCCCCTCGGTGGAGGACGCCCTGCCGACGATCCGCTCGCGCTGCCGGCTGCTCAGCCTGCGCACACCGTCCGTCGAGGCCGTCGCGGACGTGCTGACCCGGCGCGACGGTATCGACCCGCGGCTCGCGGCGGACGTCGCGCGCGCCACCCAGGGCCACATCGGGCGGGCCAGGCGGCTGGCCACCGACGAGTCGGCGCGGGAGCGCCGGGCGGCGGTGCTGCGGTTGCCGCTGCGGGTCGGCGACATCGGCGGCTGCCTGCGTGCGGCGCAGGAACTCGTCGACGCGGCGGCCGAGGACGCCAAGGCGGTCGCCGAGGGCGTCGACGCCAAGGAGACCGAGGAGATGCGGGCCGCCCTCGGCGCCGCGGCGGGCGCGGGCAGCCGGATGCCGCGTGGCACCGCGGGTGCCATGAAGGAACTCGCCGACCGCCAGAAGCGCCGCTCCACCCGCACCCAGCGCGACTCCCTCGACCTCGCTCTCACCGACCTCGCCTCCTTCTATCGCGATGTGCTCACCGTCCAGTTCGGTACGGGCGAGCGGATCGCCAATACCGAGGTCGACGACGGCATCCGGCAGATCGCCGCCACCTCCCGCCCCGAGCACAGCCTGCGCCGCATCGAGGCCGTGCTCGCCTGCCGCGACGCCCTCGACCGCAACGTCGCCCCCCTCCTCGCCGTCGAGGCCATGACCCTCGCCCTCCGCGCGGGCTGACCCACCGCCCGCGCCCCCCGAGGTCCGGCGCCCCGGGCGGCCCGACTCGCGCGTCCCCGCCGGGACGCGATGCGGCGTTCGGGTGATCGCGGCCCGGTGCACGCGACGGCAGCCGGGGCTGGGGCCGTCTCCGTTGCAAGGTGCAGGCAGTGGTCCTGCCTGCTTGCCGTCCTCGCGGGGCCGCAGCCGTCCCGAAGGGGTTGCCGTGGCTGACGTCGTGCGGACCGTAACGATGGTGCTGGCCGGTGCCGCGGCCGTACTGCTCGGGCATCGCGCGCTGCGGCACTGGTGGGCCGAGCGGGCCGGGAAGGCGTACGAGCTGCCCGTGGACCGTAGCGGTACCGCCGTCCGCGCGGGCGCCGCCGGGACCGCGGCGCTGCTGGCCGCAGCGCTGGCCCTACCGCTCCTCGGTGGTGGCGGCCGGGAAGAGGTCGACGCCGGGGCGGCCGCGCTCGCGCCCGTCCTCGTACCACCGCCACCGGCCCGTACACCGGAGCCCGCCCCGCCGCCGCCCGAGGTGCGCACTCTCGGGCATCCGGCGGGCGGCACCCTCGATCAGCTCCAGGACGGCACCCGGGTGTGGCTGCCGCCGCAGTACGCCTCGCGGAAGGCGGCCGGGATCGGCTTCCCGGTCGTCGTGGCCCACCTGCCCGCCGACGCGGAAACCGACCTCTACGGCGGCTTCGCCCTCGCCACCAAGCGCCGGACCGCCGACTCCTTCGTCCTCGTGCTGCCCGCCCACTGCGCGCCCGGCTCCGCCCACGGCCCCGCCACCGCCCTCGCCGAAGTCGCGCGCCGCTACCGCGTGCTGGCCGCCCGTACCGCCACCGGCGTCATCGGGGTCGGCGCCGGCGCCCCCTGCGCCGTACGCGAAGCACTCGCCACCACGGGCCGCTACGGCGCCGCCGCCGGGATCTCCGGTCTGTATCCACCTCTTGCCCCCTCATCACTGCCACGCCCCTCCTTGCTGCTGGCCGTCGCCACCGGCGACACCGCCGCCCGCGCCGCCACCCTGCGGTTGCGTGCCGCCCTGCACCCACACGGCGACGAGGTGCGGGTCATCGACGGCATCGCCGCCCACCGCGAACTCTTCGCCCAGATCGCCGGCTACATGACGGAGAAGCTCGACGGCCCCGCCAAGACCGTCACCCCGCCGCCGGCCCCCGTATCGCCCGCAGCGCCGGCACCGCCCGTCCTGCCCGTAGCCCCGGTACTGCCCGTACCGCTGGTGCCGCCGGTATCGCCCGTGCCACCCGGATTCCCCCCATCCTTCGCTCCCCCCTTGTCTCCCTTGTCTCCCTTGCGGCCCTCGCCGCCCCTGCCGCCCTCGCTTCCCGCCACCCGCACCCCCACCGCGGCCCCGTGGATTGCCTACCCACCCCACACCGTCCCGCAATCCCGCAAACCGCCGCAAAGCTCGTAATCACTCATTAGGGGACACCGATCCCAGTTGTCCCCGCCCGCCGCCAGTTACGCTCGCACTCATCCGACGGGAGGACCTGAGCCGCCGATGCACCTCAAGCACCCCACGCGCCTGCTCCGCTTCCCGGCCACCGTGATCGCGGTGACCGGGCTGCTGCTGTCCGCCTGCTCCGGCGGCTCCGGCCACCAGGCCGCCGCCTCCGCCCCGGCGGCCTCGGCGCCTGGCTCGCCCGCCCCGGCCGCGACCGCGGCGCCGGCCCCGTCCGACACGGCGTCGCCGACCACCAAGGCCACGCTCGCGCCGCTCCCGGCCGCCACCCCCGCGAACCTGGCGCCGTACTACAAGCAGAAGCTCGGCTGGCACTCCTGCGGCGTCCCGGACTTCGAGTGCGCGACGATGAAGGTCCCGCTCGACTACGCCCACCCCGTCGCCGCCCACGACCTCAAGCTCGCCGTCGCCCGCAAGAAGGCGGCGGGCCCCGGGAAACGCCTCGGCTCGCTGCTCGTCAACCCCGGCGGCCCGGGCGGCTCGGCCATCGACTACCTGCAGTACGCGGCCACCGGCTACCCCGCCGCCGTCACCGCCCGCTACGACATGGCCGCCGTCGACCCGCGCGGCGTCGCCCGCAGCGAGCCCGTGAAGTGCCTCAGCGACAAGCAGATGGACGCGTACACCGCCGTCGACTCCACCCCCGACAACACCGCAGAGGCCGACAAACTCGCCGCCGCCGACCGTACCTTCGCCGCCGGCTGCAAGAAGATGTCCGCCGGCCTCATCGGCCACGTCTCGACCGTCGACTCCGCCCGCGACATGGACGTCCTGCGCCAGCTGCTCGGCGACCCCAAGCTCAACTACGTCGGCAAGTCCTACGGCACCTTCCTCGGCGCCACCTACGCCGGCCTCTTCCCGCAGCGCGTCGGCCGCCTTGTCCTCGACGGCGCCATGGACCCCTCCGTGGACGCCCTGCAAAGCAGCCGCATCCAGGCCGGCGGCTTCGAGACCGCCTTCGGCGCCTTCGCCCGCGACTGCGTCAAACGCTCCGAGTGCCCGCTCGGCCACACCTCCGCCACTGACGCGGGCACCCGCCTCGACGCCCTCTTCGCCGGCCTCGACAAGCACCCGCTCCCCACCGGCACCCCACGCCCCCTCACCGAGGCCCTCGGCACCACCGGCGTGATCGCCGCGATGTACGACCAGGAGGCCTGGCCCGCCCTACGCGGCGCCCTGATCAGCGCGAACAAGGGTGACGGCGCCCCGCTCCTGCAGCTGTCGGACAGCTATTACGAGCGTGACGACACCGGTAAGTACAGCAATCTGATGTACGCCAACGCCGCCGTGAACTGCCTCGACCTCCCCCCGGCCTTCCGTTCCCCGGCCGACGTCACCAAGGCGCTCGCCTCCTTCCGCGCCGCCTCCCCCCACTTCGGCACCGCCCTGGCCTGGTCCTCCCTGATCTGCGGCTACTGGCCGCTGCCAGCCACCGGCCACCCCGAACGCATCCAGGCCAAGGGCGCCGCCCCGATCCTGGTGGTCGGCACTACCCGCGACCCGGCCACCCCGTATGCCTGGGCCCAGTCCCTCGCCGCCCAGCTCTCCTCCGGCCACCTCCTCACCTACGACGGCGACGGCCACACCGCCTACGGCCGCGGCTCCACCTGCATCGACACCGCCGTCAACGCCTACCTCCTGTCCGGCAAGGTCCCCCCACCCCACAAGAAGTGCACCTGACCTGCACCCTTCCAAGATCCCCACCCGGTCGGAACCACCCCCCACAACCCTGTAGACTTGCCCCCGCTGCGCCTGCCACCCTTGGCTGGCCCGCAGCACGCCGCCTTAGCTCAGTTGGCCAGAGCAACGCACTCGTAATGCGTAGGTCTCGGGTTCGAATCCCGAAGGCGGCTCCCGGAAGGCCCCAGGACTCACTCGCCGTGACCTGGGGTTTTTCCATTTACCGTGCACCTCGCAGCTCCCTCGGCCTAGCTGGAGATGCCGCCAGAGTGTCGGGGGAGCGCGAGGGGAGCGCATCGGGACAGATGAAGGACATCGGGCTGTTCCCGGGGAGCGCACGGGGTGCGCGGGCCGAGGCTCTTTCCTGGTCCCGTTCCTGTGGTGACCCCATGACGGCGGCCGGTGCTCCGGAGCGTTCAGCGGGTCGATCGGCTGCCCGGCGGCCCGGCGCACAGGCGTGGTGCAGCGTCTGTCGGGGTTGTCGTGTCCCGACAAGATTCAGTCCGTAGGCTGAAGAGGTGCCGGAGATCCAGCAGAGCGTTGAATTCAAGGCGGTCGTCGCCCAGACGAGCGCGGTGCTCCTGACACGCGGCGTCGAGGTCGAGCCGGTGGCAGTGCGCGATGTGGTCGCGCTGATGGTCCGCTCGGTCGCCGAGCGCATGAACCTGGACCCGGAAGAGGCCATCCATATGGTTGTGCCTGAGACCGTCGCCGACGCCATCATCGTTGCCTCGGACCCCGACCGTGAGGGCGCGGAGGGTGTACATTCTGTGCGGCCCGTCCGAGTTGACGCCCGTAGAGCCGTGGTGCCGGTACGGGTGGCGGGCCGCTTGGTGATGGCAGCCGCGCAAGCGGGCAAGTACGCTCGGCTGAACGGCAACGGGCGCGTCGCAGATCAGGCGCTGGACCTGGCCACCGAGATCGGAGCAGCATTGTCCTCCACCGCTGCTGGTGATGATGATGCCGAGCTGCCGGTCGGCGTGCTGACCGAACTCGCTGGTATCACCGAGACGGTAGCCACGCGCGTTGAACGTGACGGCTGGAGCATCTGCCCTTGTGACGAGGACCACGACCAGGCCGAAGCGGACGCGAGGATGCCCGCGACTCTGCGAGCCGACGCCGCTCTGGCTCGCCGTTGGAGCGCTGGCTGATAGTACGTACCGAGGCGGACACCAATGGAACGCTGGATGCGTTGCCCGGGAAGATCGCAAGCCCGACCGCTGAAGGTAGATTAGTAGATGTCGATGCCGGGAGGCTGAGGCGGCAGTATAGTGCTGTCGGCTGTGTTGCTTAACTCTATGTGTCTGTGTATTCATGGCACCGGCGCGGAGCGGCAGGATGGCTGATGCAGCACGTGGGGGCCACACTGGCTTGCGCGGCACCCCACGCGTGACGCGTCTCCCACAACGCGCCAACGACCGGGTGGAACGGTCGTCTGTGGTTGCGTGGGGAATCCGGCTACTTGCCTCAGCGGTTTCGGAAGTGCGAGCTGACCGCGTCAGCTATGACGCGGGCGACTAACGCGCTGACGAACGGCAAAGCGGCTTGTAACCGGATTCCTCCCCTTCCGCTGCGGTGTCGACCTCTGGGCATCGCTTCCTCCTCATCGGGGTGTTCGGCTACCCGCCGAAGTGCGGCCATGTGGCCGCGGTCCTTGCGCCGATGAGTTGGAGGTCCAGCCATGGGACTTCAACCGCTGCGAAAACCCTAGGGCAGGTGCCGAGCGCTCAGGGCCCGGTGTTCGGTAAGATCCTTAAGTCCGCTTTGGGTTATATTGTGGTGCCCTGTCATCTCCTGGTAGACCCGCCATCCTGGGGCCCGTCGGGCGCCCATGCCTCTGCTGCGACTCGTGCGATGGTGAGAGCCTTCCCGTACGGCAGCTCATAGAAGCGTTCTCCGTCGTGCTGGCGGCCGTGAAGAGTGCGTCCCAAGTTCAAGGCCACCCACTCGGCTTTGCGGGCGTTCGAAAGCACTGGCGAGACCCATAGGTTCAGCAGGCCGAAGCCGTGCCTGGCGGCATCACGTCGGTGAGTGTTGATGCGTGGCACGACATTTCCTGTCTGGCCGTACATGGCGTATTGATAGGGGCCCTGTGCTTCGAGTACGTACAGGCGGCCGGCCGGGGGAGCGACTTTGGTGGTGAGGGATTGGTCTAGCCCCTCCGTGAGCATATGTCCGAAGCTGAGGTGGTCGTAGCCGTCGTCGTTGTCCGGACGGACGCCTTTGCGGAGGATCTCTCGAAGCCGTTCAACGACGTCCGGGTGCAACACATTCTCGTATCCGGGTCTGGGGGCGGGTACCGGGCAGCGTCGATTGAGGGAATGCCAGTCGAGGTCATCCGGAACGTCGCAGGGGCCCTGGTACCAGTGATGCCCTTCATGGTCCGCAGGCCCGAAGGCTGCCATGAACAGCTTCAAGTAGTTCGAGACGGGCACGGATAAGTCGGTCACGGGCGGAACCTACCAACGAGCACTGACACTCCCGCCTTGGCGTGTGACCGAGCTACTGCATAGCTCGGCCACACGCCTGGGGACCTCTTGGCGCTGAGCGTCAGACGGTCTGGTCATCGCTGTTTCCGGAGGCGGGAGGCTTGAGTCGTGCCATCCCCGGAAGCCTGGGCGAGGCTTTCTGCCCGTGGCCAGCGATTCGGCTCGTGCGGGCCCGGGGCACCAGCTTGATGACGGCTTCGGCGGCGGCGCGGGCGAGGTCGTCGAGGACGGCCTGGTAGATGTCGCGGGTGATGCGGGTGTCGGAGTGGCCGAGGGTGTCGGAGACGACCTTGATGTCGATTCCGGCGGCGAGCATGAGGGTGGCGGCGCCGTGGCGCAGGTCGTGGAGGCGGACTGGGGGCAGTCCGGCGGCGGCGATCAGGCGCTCGAAGAGGTCGGAGACCTTGCCGGGGTGGAGCCAGGAGCCGTCCTCCTGGGTGAAGATGCGCCCGGTCAGCTTCCAGGCGGTTCCCCACTGGGCGCGCTCGCGGGCCTGCCGCTCCTTGTGGTCGCGCAGGTAGGTGATGGACTCGGTGTCGAGTGCGATGGTGCGCACTCCGGAGTTTGTCTTGGGGGCGCCTTCGATGATCTCCCAGCCGTCCTGGACGAGTTGGGTGGCCACGGTGAGGGAGGAGTCGGCCCAGTTGAGGTCCATCCACCGCAGCCCGCAGGCTTCACCGCGCCGCAGGCCCCGGAACGCGATGAGGTGCCACAGGCCGTAGAGGCGGTCATCGGCGATGAAGTCGAGGAAGCGCCCGGTCTGCCCCGGGGTCCACACCATGACCGGGGAGGGCTTCTCGCCGGTGGCCTGCCAGTGGGCGAGGCGCTCGTCGGTCCACACCAGCGCCTTCGGCTTGGCACCGGGCTCCACCTCGACGTGCTCGGCGGGGTTAAAGTTGGGCATGGCCTGCTGGGCGATGGCCACGTTCAGCGCGGCGCGCAGGGTGGCCTTGATGTGCTGCTGGGTGCTGGCCCCGGTGATCCGGCGGAAGGGCGGCATGGCGTCGATCGCCTCTTGGAGCGCGGCGCGTTGTGCGCGGCCGTCAGCACCCTTGCGTGAGGTCGCGTGGAGCTGCGTGATGGCGGCCCGGCGCTGGGTGTTCTGCTCGCCGATCTCGATGTTGGCCTCGTTGATGGCGTCGAACATCGTGTCCAGCTGGTGCACGCGGAGTTTGTCCAGCCGCAGGCCGCCCAGGTGCGGTTTGAGGTGGACGCGCACGTCCAGTTCGTAGCGCTTGAGTCCGGTCGGTCGCAGGCGCTTGCGGCCTGCGAGCCAGAGGTCGAGCCATTCGGCAACGGTGGTCTTCGCGTTGAGGGTCTGGCCGGTGGCGAAGCGGCGCCGGGTCTCGTCGTAGTCGGGCAGTGGTTCCTTGCTGCGGGCGCAGGACTCCAGCAGGTCGCTGATGAGCAGCTGCCCGGCGGGGTCGTCCTTGTCGGGTATGGACAGCAGTGCCCGGACCTTGTCGAGTTCCTCGGTGGCCTTGGTGGCGGTGGTGAAGCCGGAGCGGCGGTATTCGCGGCGGGTGCCGTCCTGGCGGGCGGTCAGTTCGTGGCGCACGGCGTAGGTGCCGTGCCGTTTGTTGGAGAACTTCGGGCATGCCTTGCCGTAGTTCTTCCCCGTCTTGGGGTCGCGGCAGGAGCACCGCCGGGTGGTGGTTCCGTTCACTGGTCGCCGTCCTCCGGGTGGGTTTGGGCTTCGGGCTGGTCGACGAACGCGAGGTCGGTAGGGAGGGCGGGGGGTACGAGGTCCCGCTCGCGCATCCGGGTGCGGAAGGCGCGCAGGTCCGCGCTGTCCTCGAAGGCGTGCTCCTCGTAACCGGCCGCGCGGTCCAGGAGGACAGCTCTGCGGTTGCGGTCCAGGGTGGTGCTGGCCTCACGCCGCCGCTCCCGGGCCAGGGCGTTGGAGGCGGTGGCGGCGGCGACGAGGTCGCCGTGGCTGCGGAAGAGGTCGAGCAGGTCGCGGGCGGTGCCCTGGGGGGCTGGCTGGGTGGTGGGGGTTTCGCCGGTGAACCAGGCGAGGGAGTCCCAGGTGGAGACCTCCCGGCCCGGCAGGACCTCGACGGTGGCGTCGGTGCCGAGGGGGAAGAGGAGGGCGACCGGCGGGATGCCGAGGACGTCGGCCAGGACGACGAGGTCGGCGATGGAGATGCTGGCCCGGCGTCCGGCCTCCAGGTTCTTGATGGTCTGCTCTTTGATATCGGGGTACCCGCGGTCGGCGCAGCCCTGGGCGAGGTCGCCCATGGTGAGGCCGGCGGCCTGCCGTGCCTCGCGCATCGCCTGGACCACACGTGCGGTGAACACGGCTGGCCATTGCTCCGTTGTCATGTATGCACTCTAAGAGAGCTGAAAGTGCATCCGCAACTCTGTGATACACATTCTCCGTACACAGGGCACCAGCAAGCGCCAGGAGGCCATCATGAAGACACTTACGTCGTCCCGTGAGGCGCAAGGATTGACAGGCGAAGAGCTTCTCGGCCTTCCGGCGGCCATCGACCTCGACACCGCCAACCGGGCTCTCATGATCGGGCGGTCGACCGGTTACGCACTTGCCAGGCAGGGGCGCTACCCGGTGCGGGTGCTCCGCCTGGGGAACGCCTACCGGGTCGTGACGGCCGACCTCCTCAGGCTGCTCGGGCTGGAGCGTCAGCCGCTGGAGGCCAATCGAGTTGGGGATGAGGGAGAGCGGCACGGCCTCTGTGCTTGACGTGCGGGTCTGCCGCTGCCGAGTCCCGCGGGGTGGGAGAGCGGCACGATCACTGTCCGATGCCGGAGGCTGCCGCGTGTGACCGATGCTGATACGGCCCCGCCTTTGTCGGACTTCTACTGCCACCAGGCCATCCCTCGTCTCACGCCGATCACCGTGGTAGCGGAAACCGAAGACGTTCTGGCGTTCGAGCACACCAACCCTGCCCACCCGGTCCACGTCGTGGTGGTCCCGAAGGCGCACACGCCATCCCTCGTCGACCTCGGGGATGACGGCGAGATACTGCTCGCCAAGCAACACGAAGGAAGAGGCGGTCGCCGGACCACCCGCCTGCGCGGGGAGAACTCGGCGCCGCCGATCGCCCCGAAGCTAACCGCCTTCGTAGTAGCCCCGGCGTCCTCTCAGCTCCGCGCGTCTGGCTTGCGAGACCATCCTCAGTCCCAGACAGCAGGGCCGCCGCCCTGCCAATCGATCAGATCCGTACTTGCAAGGTCGAGCTGGTCGATGTCTTCAAGGCCCGCTCGCCGCAGGAACTCCAGCAGGTCGCGTGATCCGTATGCGATGCCGAGGATCTGGGCACCCACACGGACCCGGCGACCGCCATCCCGGCCCTGGGGCTCGACCACGACGCGCGGTTCCATGTCTCCAGCCTGCCTATCGTCGGCAGACGACGCACGTCGGGCACACGATCGAGGTATCCGAGGAGTGCGACCAGGACCTGTCCCTCAGGACAGGGTGACCTCGGTGAGGCGGAGTGGTGTCAGCAGCGGACCCGATCGGGCCTCAGTGCGTAGCCGAAGGTCGCCCATAGCGCGATCGTGTCGGCGGCGGCATGATCGCACGCATGAAGATTCTTGTTCTGGGCGGGACTTGGTTCTTGGGCAGGGCGGTCGCGGAGGAGGCGCTGGGCCGGGGGTGGGAGGTTTCCGCCTTCAACCGGGGGAGGTCGGGGACCGCGCCAGCGGGGGTGCGGGAGATTCACGGGGATCGCACGGTCGCAGCTGACCTTGCGCGGCTCGGCGAGAATGGTCCGTGGGACGCTGTGATCGACACGTCCGCCTCGGAACTCGCGCCGCGAGACGTACTGGCGGGTGCCGAGCGTCTCGCGCCGGTGGCCGGGCGATACGTCTACGTGTCGACGGTGAACGCTTACCGGGGTTGGCCGGACGAGCCGCTTACCGAGTCCTCCGAGGTGCTGGACGGCCCCCCGGATGCGGATATCGACTACGGGCGGCTACCGGAAGGCTGGGACGGGCCCGACTGGTACTACGGCCGGCAGAAGGCCGGCGCCGAGCGGGCCTCCCTGGCGGCCTTCGGGGCGGGGCGCGTCGCGATCCTCCGGCCGGGCGTCATCCTTGGCCCAGGTGAGTACGTGGGCAGGCTGCCCTGGTGGTTGCGCCGCGCTGAGAGCGGCGGGCCGATCCTTGCGCCGGGCGACCCGGGCAAGTCCATCCAGCCCGTTGACGTGCGTGACGTGGCCGCGTTCGCACTTGACCAGGCGATGGCAGAAGGCGGCGGGGCCTACAACGTGACGGCGCCCATGGGGCGGGAGACCATGGGTGGTTTCCTCAGCTCATGCCTCGAAGCTACGGGGAGTTTCGGTCACTTGGTGTGGGCGCCCGATGATCTTCTGGTCCAGCAGGGGGTGCGGCAGTGGACGGAACTTCCCCTGTGGCGTACGCATGCCGGCGTCTGGCGTATCGACTCGACGAACGCCTACGCAGCCGGTTTCAGGTGCCGGCCGCTCGCTGAGACGGTAGCCGACACGTGGGATTGGATGCGGCGCGGCGGCCTCCCGGTGGAGCATCCTCGGTGGGCCGAGCACGGCATCGCACCCGAGAAGGAGGCGAAGATCCTGGCGCAGTTGAGCGGGTGATTCAGCCTTCGATCGCCAGTGGCGCAGCCCCACTGAGCTTCTGTGCAGTTGCCGACGCGATGAAGTCCTCGATGCGCTCGCCCAGAGTGCTTGCAGCATTCGAGCCCTGGAAGCCTCGTCGGCTCAACTCGGCACGAGCCGCGGCGAGACGCTCCAACGCGCCTGTCCCACGCCATTCCGAAGGGACGTCGAAGACGGGCTCAAGAGCCTCGTGTGCTCCGTCGAGGTCCTGGCGGAGCAGCCGTGCACGCGCGAGGTCGACAGATGCCTGTGTCGAGGTCATGAGTGGGCGCTGGTCGGCCGGCTTGGCGCTCAGAAGGCGCAGGGCGCTGCTGGCGGCTTCATCAGCTCCGTCCGCGTCACGGAGCAGAAGGTAGGTGGTGGCATTGCTCATGGCCACCCTGTCGGCGGGGAACCCGAACTCGCCGCCGACGTCGTCGTGGAGTTCGTCGCGGGTACCCGCATTCTGTTCGAGAGCACGGCGTACTGCGCGCTCAGCTTCCACTTGCCTGCCGAGGTGGCCATAGGCCCGTCCCTCGATCACCGCCAGACGGATTATGGCGGAGTCTCCGAGCCCCCCGAATCGCTGAGCGGTCTGAACGAGCCGCACCGCTTCGGCGGGTCGCCCACCCCAGTACGCGAGGAACGCCAGGGCCCCGTGGGCATAGGCCTGGAGCGGGCCGTGCTCGATGACCTGCCCATAGAGAGCCGCGGTGCGTGACAGTTGGACCGCAGTGGGGAGAGAACCCAGGTCGAAGCAGATCGAGGACAGCAAGGCGGAGGCCTGTCCTGCCGCAAGGTAGGCGCGGGTACGTTGCCGCGGTACCTGAGTCCTCTCCAACAGGGCCTGACTCAGGCCGAGCAGCTCCTTCGCCCTGCGGTACACCTCGACCGGCGACGTACTGCCATAGGTGCGCGCGAGGGCGATGACGTCGTCATCGAGTTGGTCCAGAGTCATGTCGGGGAGGCTGAGAGAGGCGGCGTCACCAGCGTGCGCCGCAGCGTCTCGTGCGGTCATTGCGAGATCACTTTCATCGAGCGCAGGAACAAATCGACTGCCAACGGCGACGTGCTCGCCGGACGGCGGGCGTAAAAGCAGGCGCGCCTGGCACCCGAACATGTGCTCCAGAACCTGAGGAGCAGGCCGATTGGGAAGCCCACTCACGCGACCTGAGGTCCACCTTCGGAAAGTCTGCTCCTCCACCGAAGCCGTCGAGATGGCCTCGCCCGACGTCGCAGCGAGGTCTCTGGCCGCCATCTCGTACGCCCGCCGGAACTGGTCGTAGGTCCAGCCACGCTCCCGGACCAACTTCTTGAGCAGCGTTGGCTCGGACATCTACCTGACCCCTCCGTCTGCCCATTCCACAGTGCCGCCCGGGTAGCGAGACACCCGATTGACTATTGCCCAGTGCGGCTCAGGTGTAGTGGTTCAGGGCGGCATTGATCCACAGATGACACCCAGGTGATACCCCAATCCCTCCGGGCTACAACAGGTCATACCCGCTGTGACATGGCAAGCCTGCCGCGACGCTGCGAGCTTTGTTGCTCCGCCCCGCTGCTCCGTTGCGGCGTTGCGGTTCGGCATCGCAACCATCGTGGGCCTGTGGAGAGGAGCATCGTGAGCGACCGCGCAGCACCGGCTCTTATCAGCCCGTACGCCCCGGATGAGTGGGGGTGGCTGTGGGACGAGCCACCCTCACGGAGTCGTGCCGTCCGCAGCGTCCAGCTGGGGGCGCGTCAACGGGAGCAGCTGGCCGGCGTGCTCGCTCGCCGGCGAGGGCCCGTCAAGGTCGTCCTCTACACGATGGCCTCGTCCGAGTCTGCAATCTCGGACAGGCTGGAACACGCGAGGGCTTACGCGCTCAGCCAGGGCTGGCAAATCGCGGGCGCCTTTTCCGATGACCCCGACGCGGAGGCTCCTGAGGGGATGCCCGGCTGGGCTAAGGCGAGTTCCGCGGTCACACGAGGGTTCGCCAACGGCATCCTCACGCTCGACCGGTCGTCGTTGTCCATCACTGACGACGACGTCTACGAGACCGTACTCGACTGGCTCAACCAACGCGGTTCGTTCTTGGCGCATGTGCCCAGTGAATGGCGCCCGTCCGGGCCTCGGGGCGTCCGATGACCCTAACTGGATTTGCGTCGACCGTAGTTACCTATTGGGAAATGCCCCGCGGTGACAAAGGGTCCCTCCTGTACGCGCTGGTTGCGTCGAACCGCCTTCGCGCTGTGGGAGTGGGGGGTGCGGTATGACCGGCGCGTTTGCGGGTGAGTACCGGCCGGCTCTGCATCCTGCCGGTCTCGACGACGAGCTGCGTGTGGTGGTCGACGAAGTGCGGATGGGGCGGTGGCGTCCGATGGGGGATCTGCTGGCCCGGACGGGCGCCGACTGGGCCTTACGCACGCAGCGGTCGCAGATCCTCGCCTCGGCCGCGGTGCGGTCGCGTGCGGTTCGCGAGTGGCTGAGGGAAGAACCGCGGAGCGTGGACGCGCTCATGATGCAGGCCCGGGTAGGGACAGAGACGGTGTTGCGTGCCCACCGGGCCGGCCACGAGGTCGCGGGCGTGGTGCTCCAGGCTCGCCAAGCCGCTCTCAGCGCTGCGCAGAGCTTCCCTCAAGATCCCGTGCCGTGGGTCTGTCTTCTCGGACAGGCGACCATCGATGTCGCGGTGACGATCGGTGCCCACCGCAT
The DNA here is from genome assembly GCF_900142575.1 of Actinacidiphila paucisporea. GTDB lineage: Bacteria > Actinomycetota > Actinomycetes > Streptomycetales > Streptomycetaceae > Actinacidiphila > Actinacidiphila paucisporea. The sequence continues at coordinate 24,023 of NZ_FRBI01000003.1, read as the reverse complement.
GCCACCGCCTGATCCGATGCTGCCGCCCGGGCCATGGGGCCTGCTGGAACAGGTATGGCGCCGGGACCCGTTCAACCGGGAAGCCCACCACCGCGTGCTTCAGGTCCTAGCGGCGTCCCACGTCGGGGGACCTGGGGCAGGGGTGAACTACGCGCATTGGCTCCGCGGTCAAGTCCCCGCCGGGTCCGGTTCTCCACTGCTGGTGCTGCCGCTGTTCGCTTATGCGGAGCACTACCGGCACAGGCGCGGCAACCGGGCGTACGACGTGCAGGGTCACATTCACTGGAGCACCGAGGCCGTCGGCTTCGACATCGACCGCGCGTTGCAATGGTTCCGGCAATGTGATCCGGCCGGCGTCTCCCCCCTGGACCTGAACCATCTGGCACACGCGGCCTGGGCAGGGCGCCGCTACGCAGAGGCTGCCCCCGTCTTCGAGATGATCGGGCCGCATATGACGGCCCGCCCTTGGACGTACATGTCGGCACGTCCGGACGACGCCGATCTCGCTGTGGCGGAGTTCAGCAGGGCGCGCCGCCAGTGTCTGTCGGTCGCCGAAGGCAGTCAGCGAGCCGGCCCAGGCCCCTGACGTTCGGCGTGACCGCAATACCCGTGCCTTCTTCCTCCCGACATCGATCTGTCCGTCTTCCCCGTCCCCCTTCTCCGGAGGCTTTGCCATGCCCCGCACCGACCGTGTCGACTACGGCACGGATCTCGACGACGACAGCACTCTTCGCCGTATGGGCATCAAGCCCGTGCTGACCCGGCGGATGAGTCCCTTCGGGAACTTCGCGATCAGCTTCTCGGTGATCTCGATCCTCTCCGGGTGCATGACCCTGTTCGGGTTCGGGATGATCACCGGCGGCCCGGTGGTGATGTTGTGGGGCTGGGCGATCGTCGGTGCGATGGTGATGCTCGTGGGCGCCGGCCTGGCGGAAGTCACCTCGGCCTACCCGACGTCAGGCGCCCTGTTCGACATGACCAGTCGACTCGGCGGCCCGCGATGGGGCTGGTTCACCGGGTGGCTGAACCTGCTGGGCCTGCTCGGTGGCATAGCCGGCATCGACTACGGAGCCGCCCTGTTCACCGGCGCGTTCGCGAACCTGCAATGGGGCTCCCAACCCACTCCCGGCAGAACCATGCTGATCTACCTCGCGATTCTCCTGTTACACGCCACCCTCAATCTGTTCGGGGTGCGGCTGGTGAGCGTGCTGAACTCTGTGTCGGTGTGGTGGCACCTGGGTGGTGTCGCGCTCATCGTCGGTGCCCTGGCCGTGGTGCCTGACCATCACCAGTCCACGCACGTGGTGTTCACCCACTTCGTGAACGGCACAGGCTGGTCGAACCACTGGTACGTCGTCCTCCTCGGCCTGCTGCTGGCGCAGTACACCTTCAGCGGATACGACGCCTCCGCGCACCTGAGCGAGGAAACCACCCACGCGCAGACCAGCGCACCGCGCGGCATCGTCCGCGCCATCTTCTGGTCCTGGCTGGCCGGGTTCGTTCTGCTCCTCGGCCTGACGTACGCCATCCAGGACTACGCCGGCACCCTGGCCGGCAGCACCGGAGTGCCGCCGGCGCAGATCTTCCTCGACGCTCTCGGTTCGGCCGGGGCCAAGGCCCTGCTGCTCGTAGTGATCGCAGCCCAGCTGTTCTGCGGAAACGCCGAGGTGGCTGCCTGCTCCCGGATGGTCTTCGCGTTCTCCCGCAACGGCGCTTTGCCTGGTTCACCGCGGTGGCGACGGGTCTCGGAGCGCACCGGCACACCGACGAACGCGGTATGGCTGTCCGTTGCGGTTGCTGCGGTTCTGGCGCTGCCCGCCTTGTACAGCACGGTCGCCTACGGGGCAGTGACCGCGATCAACGTCATCGGCATCACCCCGGCCTACGCCATCCCCATTTACCTCCGGCTCAGATACCGCCGGAACTTCCAGCAGGGACCTTGGCACCTGGGTCGGTGGAGCACACCGATCGGCTGGACGGCCGTCACCTGGGTCACCTTCGTGACCGTCTTGTTCTGTCTGCCACAAACCCGGCCCACCCATGGGCTGGTCTCCGTCGAGACCTTCAACTACGCCCCCGTCGCCCTGGCCATCGCGCTGATCCTGGCCACCGTGTGGTGGCTGACCCGCGGACGCCACGGCTACCACGCACCCACAGCAGCTCCGGCTCACCAGAGCCTGGACGCCGAGGAGTTGGTATGACCAGCACCCTGAACGACGCGGGTCTCCTTGGCCTTGATCTTCGTGCCCGGCGTTCTCGGGCCCCGGAGGAAATGGTGCTGGTGGCGCTGCCCGACATGCAGGGCCGCCTGCAGGGCAAGCGCATGCCCGCTGGCTACTTCGCCGAGCACGTTGCGGAGACCGGTGCCGAGTTCTGTGCGTACCTGCTGGCCACCGACATCGACATGCAGCCTCTGGACGGGTACGCCCACGCTTCCTGGGCCACCGGGTACGGCGACATGCACGTCGTGCCCGATCTGGCCACGATGCGTCGCCTCGCCTGGCCCGGTGGGGGAGTCCTCGTCCTTGCCGACGCCTGTGACGCGACCGGGGCGAACCTGTCGATCGCGCCGCGCACGATGCTGCGCCGCCAGCTCGGTCTCCTCCAGCAGGAGCTCGGTTTGACTGCGAAGGTCGGCGTGGAGACGGAGTTCACCGTCTACCGCGGTACCGGGTCTGCGGCCCTGGACCAGCTACAGCCGGTCTCCGAGCGCAACCTCGACTATCACCTCACCCACCCAAGGCCGATGCGCGACTTCCTTCACTCGCTCGAAGAAGCGCTTACCGGTTCCGGGCTGCCGTTGGAGTCGACCAAGACCGAAGCCGCGCCCGGGCAGGTCGAGGTCACCTTCCGCTACGGCGATCCGATCGAGGCCGCTGACAACCACTGCATCCTCAAGCACGCCGCCCACCAGCTCGGCGAAGCGACCGACGTCACTCCGGTCTTCATGGCCGCCCCGCAGACCGGGATCGGCAACGGGCTGCACGTTCACCTGTCCCTGTGGGAGGACCACAAGCCCGTCCTCGCCTCCGACGATGGCGGCCTTCTGCCCGCCGGGCACCAGGCCATCGCCGGCCTGGTCGAGGTCCTGCCCCACCTGATGCCCTTGCTCCTGTCGACACCGAACTCCTACAAACGCCTCCGGCCGAACACCTTCGCCCCCACGCATATGAGCTGGGGCTGGGACAACCGCACCTGCGCCATCCGCGTCGCCGGCCACGGCCGCAACCGCCACTTGGAGATCCGCGTGCCCGGCGCGGACGCCAACCCCTACCTGGCCCTCACCGCCGTGATCGCCGCGATCCGCGACGGTACCGGGCGCCACCTCACTCCGCCGGCACCGGTCGGCGACAACACCACCGCCCCCGTACTGCCGGCCACCCTCGACGCGGCACTCCATCTCTTCGCGTCGAGCAAACCCGCCGCCGATCTCCTCGGCCCGGACGTCGTCAGCCACTACAGCACCGCCGCGCACCACGAGATCGAAGCCATGAACACCGAAGTCACCGACATCGAACGCTGCCGCGGCTTCGCCCGCGCGTGAGCCCGCGCCCTGTCCTCACAGACAGCCTCTCCGGCCGGACCACTACCGCTAAGGAACTGTTTCCTCCCATGACAGAAACGACGCTTTCACGCGCACTTGCCAGTCGGCTCCGTATCTGCGGGCAGCGCGCACTCCTTCCTCCTCACCTCGTCTCGGCCGCCCTGTCGTTCGGTCCGGGGACGGAGATTGCCGACGTCCAGCAGTCCTTGCGCTGCTCGCTGGAAGAGCACATCACCGGCGACCATCACGCGTTCGTCAAGCATCTCGACGGCCCCGACACCGGGTCTGTATGGGCACGGTGGAGCTGCGGCCAGCTCGCGGGGACGGTCGTTGTCCTTCCTGACTGCCGCGCCGCCAGCGCGGGCCTGGAGCCGTGCTCCGAATTCGCGGACCACCCCGGATCTCACACGTACGACATCCACGACCCGTGGGTGATGCAGTGAGCCGTCACTCTGAGTCGGCGTCCACCCAGGCGCGGGACCCGTGCGGGATCCGCTTTCGCGCACAGGGGTACAGCCTCTGCCTTCCCGGCCGGTGACACCGAAGGAGTCCAAATTGAGTAAGGGGCGTAGCCCGCCGCGGCCCCCGGACCGCTCTGGGTGTTCGACGCAGGTGAGCCGACATCGGTCGGATCACCCCCCCGCCATCAACGACTGAGATTGAGGAGAGATCCGTGACCAACCCCAACACCGCCCCCGCAGCTCCGGCAGTTTTCGGCGACGACTTCGACCTCGACGTTCGGACCGTCGAGGTCGCCGATGGCGGCAGCCTGGTGAACATCACCGGTGACAACTGCGGCTCGACCTGTGGCGCCTGCACCACTGGCGTGCACTGACCCGCAGCCCTGAGGGTGTCCCCGCCGCGTCGGCGCGGCGGGGGCACCCCGTCGATCGATCGGCGATGAAGGAGGACGTCCGTGCAGCACAACTACAGAGCCGAGGCCGGCCCCAGTGCTGGCCTGTTGCGGGCTGCGACATGGCTGGTCCCGGCAGTCGGCCCGGTTGAGGGCATGGATGAGAGGCAGCTTCGGGACTTCCTGCGGTCGGTGTGGGACTGCCCGGACACCCGCGAGGCGCTCAGCCTGGCCAGCTCGCATCTCGCGGCAGAGGTGGGGAAACTCATCACCGGCGACGGTCCGCTTACCTCGCGGCGTGCGCTGACTCGCGCGGCGTCCTCGGTCCGTAACTACCTGCTGCGCGCCGAGTCCCGACCGACGCCCTTCGGGCTGTTCGCCGGAGTGAACACAGTGTCCTGCGGGCCGCCGATTGCCCGATTCGGAACGCAGCACGTCGTGCTCGCCCGGCCGTCGGCCGCCTGGCTCGACGCGTTGATCCACGGGATCGAGCAGGGACCCCTGGTGCGCGGGCTGCCGGTCACCGTCAACAGCACAGCCTTCACGCGGGGCAGCCGCCTGATCCTCCCGTACCAGCCTGAGCAGGGGTCCGCGGCCGAGGTCAGCGTGCGCTGCACCGCCCCGGTGCGGGTCGTCCTCGGGCACGCCCTAGAGCCGATCCCGTTGTCCGACCTCCATGGCAAGCTCGCCGCGGAGTTCCCGACCAGCAGCCGAGCGCAGATCGAGGGGCTTTTGCGCGACCTCATCGGGAGAGGAGTGCTACTGAGCGCGCTGCACGCGCCGAGCACCGAGCCCTTCGCACTCGGGCGCATCATCGACGTTCTCGCCGGTCAGGCCGGTACGGAGGCGACCGAGCTGACCAACCAGTTGCGCGCCATCGATTCCGCTCTGGCCGCGGCCAGCGGACCGGTGCACCGGACCCGCACCGCGAGAGAACACGCGGTGCGGCTCATGCGCGAGGTAGCGGAGATCGATGCTCCGCCGCTCGCCGTCGACACGCGCCTCGACGCCGATGTGCGCCTGCCCCTGCCCGTCTGGAGCGCAGCGGGCGAGGCCGCCGACCTCCTGGGTGCCCTCAGCCCGGAGCCCTATGGGACTCCGGCTATGAAGGCGTGGCACCAGCGCTTCTACGAACGGTTCGGGATCGGTTCTCTGGTACCCGTTCTCGACGTCGTGGCGGACAGCGGCATCGGCTGGCCTGACGGATACCCGGGAGCCCCTGAGGCGCGGCGGCCCGCTGTGTCGGCGCGGGACCGCAGGCTGGTCGCCCTCGCTCAGCAGGCGGCCCTCAAGGATAGGACCGAAGTTGTCCTGGACGACGACCTTCTGGCCGAGCTGAGCGCCACCGACTATCCCAGGCGCCTCCCGCCACATCTCGACCTGGGCTTCCGGCTGCATGCCACGAGCGTGGACGCGATCGGCCGCGGCAGATTCACCCTGGAGGTGGTGAGCGTCGGCAGAGGCGCGGGAGTCCTGGGCGGACGCTTCCTTCCCGTGCTCGATGACGCCGGCGGGGACGCGCTCTCGCGCGCCCTGGCGACGTTGCCGACCGCTGACGACGGCTCGATCGCCGTCCAACTCAGCGTGCCACCGCTGCGCCCGGAAACCGCACACGTCAATCGCGCTCCCGGTATCCTGCCGCTGCAGGTCAGCATCGGCGAGCACCGGCGGCGCGGGGATCCCGTGCTCACGTTGGCGGACATCGCAGTCGGCTGTGACGGCCGCCGTATGTACCTGGCTGCGCCGCGACTCGGCAAGCGCCTGGACATCGTCGGCTTCACGGCTCTGAACCTTCACCTCCACACCCCACCGCTGGCGCGCCTCCTCCTGGAGATCAGTCGCGCGCAGAACACCGTTGTCACGCAGCTCGACTGGGGAGCCGCGTGCACCGACATGCCCTTTCTGCCCCGACTCAGGCGCGGCAACGTGGTCCTGAGCGCCGCCCGGTGGCAACTCGCAGCTTCGGACCTACCGCCGGTCGGCAGTTGCCCGACCACTTGGGACGAAGCCCTCCTGCACCTTTGCCAGGAGCTGCGGGTGCCTGGCCGGGTCCGCCTGCGCGAAGGAGACAAGCACCTCCCCCTCGACCTGGACCTACCCGGCCATCGCGAACTCCTTCGCCGGCGCCTCGCCCGGCATGGTCGGGCAGTGCTCGTGGAAGACGGATGGCCGCGTGACTGGATCGACAGCCGACCCCACGAGGTCGTGCTGCCCGTGAAGCTGGCCGAGCAGGGCCGACCTGCCTGGCCTCGGCTGCCCGAACCGCGGCCCGAGCGCATTCTGCCCCGCGGGCACGGCGACACCCCCGCCCACTCCCGCGTCGTGCTGGCGAGCATCTACGGTGACCTCCGTCGCCAGGACGAGATCCTGGCCGAACACCTCCCCGCCCTCCTGCGTACCACCGACGCGCCCTGGTGGTACGTCCGCTACCGCGACCCGGACCAGCACCTTCGCCTGCGATTCGGTCTGCAGACGGGAGGGCCGGGTGAATACGGCGTCATCGCAGGAAAGATCAGCGCCTGGGCAGCGGACTTGCAGACGGCCGGACTCGTCCGTGAGATCCGACTGTCGGCCTCCTACCCCGAGCACGGCCGCTGGGGAAGCGGAGCAGCCTGGGAGGCCGCCGAGGACGTCTTCCGCACAGACTCCGACGCCGTGCTCACCCAACTTCGCCAGCCGCACAGGCCGAACCGACGTTCCCTGGTCGTCGCGCACAACATCGCCATCGCGGCCGGTTTCCTGGGAAGCACCCGCTCGGCCATGACCTGGCTCCTGACCAACATCCCGCACCGGCCGCCGACAGCGGCGACGGCAGTCGACCGGAGCGCTTTCGCGGACGCCGTGCGCCTGGCAGACCCCACCGACGACTGGGTCAACCTCCGCGCAACCGACGCCGGCACAGCCATCCGAGCAGCCTGGGCCGGGCGCGATCGGGCACTGGACCGCTACCGTTCGCGTTTCCCGACCAGCGACACCGTCGGGGTCGACCCCGACGACGTTCTGCAATCTCTTCTGCACGTCCACTTCGTCCGCGCATTCGCGGTGGACTTCGCCGAAGAGGACGTGTGCTTGCACCTGACGCGGGCCGCCGCGCACGCCTGGAGTGCACGGAACGGTGCCGCATGACCACCACCGACGACACGATCGCGGACGCCTTCGCGCACCAACTCGAGGAGCCTGACGTGGTGGCCGAGGCTGTCACCGCCGCAGCCTGGTGGCGGCAGAGCCTCGCGCACGGCGCGCCCGGCATCGCGCTCCTGCACGTTGCCCGCGCCGCCAACGGACAAGCCGACTGGGACGTCGCCCACCGCTGGCTGTCCTACATCTCAGCAGCACCGCTGACCCTAGGGCAGCAGGGCAGCCATCCTTTCTACGGGGCGACGGCCCTTGCCCATGTTCTCGCCATGGCGGCCCCTCATCACCGCGAGGGGCTGCGCCGACCGCTCGACGTCCTCGAGACCGGCATCCGTGCAGACCTGCGAGTCCGACTCGACGCGGCGAACCGCCGGATCTCGCAGGGCCGTATGGCCACCCTGGAGGAGTTCGACGCCATCCACGGACTCACCGGCTACGGTGCGTACCTGCTGCGCCGAGACCCGGACGGCGCGGACACCGCCGCCGTGCTCGACTACCTCGTCCGGCTCACGGAGCCGTTAACGGTCGACGGCGAACACCTCCCGGGCTGGTGGGTGCCAACGGGCACCAACGGCCGATACGCCCTCACGATGCCCGGAGGACACGCCAACAGCGGTGTCGCACACGGAATCGCGGGCCCCCTCGCGCTCCTGTCCCTCGCCGCCCGCCGGGGGGTCACCCGACCCGGAACCAGCGACGCGATCGAGACGATCCTGGCCTGGCTCGACCGATGGCGCCCCGGACCGTCCGCACCGTGGCCGTACCTGGTCACCCGCCGCGAACTGCGCGAAGGAATCGACAATCCACCCGTCCTGCGCCCTTCCTGGTGCTACGGCGAGGCCGGCCTCGCGAGAGCCTGCCAACTCGCCGCCCTCGCCCTCGGAGACCCTGGCCGAGGTGATGACGCCGAGCGCACCGCCCGCCACGCCTTCACCTGCGCCGAGCAGCTGGCCGCAGTGCGCGAGCCATCCCTGTGCCACGGCTTCGCCGGCCTGGCCCACTGCGCCCGCCGGATCGCCGCCGACGCCCGCCCGCAAAGTGCCGAGAGCCTTCGCCACATCGCCACCAGGCTCATCGAACACGCCGGGCCGACGGCATCGGACGACCCCGCAGCCTACGCCCGCGCCACGATCCGGACCCCCGGGGCCGGAGCCGGGCTCCTCGACGGTCTCGCCGGCATAGCCCTGAGCCGGCTCGACGCCCCCGACTGGGACACCTGCCTGCTGCTCACCTGACCACCGAGGAACGACCCACCATGACCGCCTGGCACCAGACCACCGTGACCTTCGAGAGCCGAGACCGCGCTCTCGACGTCATCCACCGCGACCTCGCCCCGTACCTCACTAGGCCGGAGCACTACGGGCACTGGTGGTTCATGAACAAGCAGCCGTGGCCGATCCGCCACCGGCCGGGCCGACTCAGGGACCTGCACGGCTTGCTGGACCACCTCGAACACTCCGGTCGCATCGTCACCTGGGCCAACGGAGTCTACGAAGCAGAGGCGGTCGCCTTCGGAGGACCGGAGGCGATGGACCTGGCCCATACCCTCTTCGCCATCGACAGCCACCACCTCCTCGCCTACCCCGCCTCCGGCGCCGAACGGCTCGGCCCCCGCGAGACCTCGCTCCTCGCGCTGGCCGCGCTCACCCGCGGAGCCGGCCTCGACCGCTACGAACTCGCCGACGTCTGCGCCCGCATCGCCCAGCTCCGTCCTGCTGCACCGGCTCTCACCGGCGAGCGCGCCACCGCGCTTCGGCGTGCCGCCGACACGCTCCTCGCCGCCGACCCCGGCCGTATCGCCGACGCAGGCGGCCCGCTTCGCGGCCACCAGGACTGGATCGCGGCCTTCGAGGAGACCGGCCGGTCCCTCGGCGGCCTGGCCCGAATAGGACTGCTGACCCGTGGACTTCGAGCCGTGCTGGCCCACCAGTGGATCTTCCACGCCAACCGGGCCCGGCTCCCGCTCACCGACCAGGCTGCCCTTTCCGCACTCACGAGAGACATGATCATGGAAACCATCGACACCACCGCAACCCGCGACGAGCCGGCAGGCGACCTGCGCAACGCGCTCGTGGACGCCCTGGCCGCCTCCGGCCACGTCGTCTCACCGACCGTCGAACAGGCCATGCGCGCCGTCCCGCGGCACAGCTTCGTGCCCCAGGCGACCCTCGCCGCCTCCTACGCCAACGACGTCGTCAACATCAAGAACGACGACAGCGGTGTGATGATCAGCTGCGCCAGCCAGCCCGGCGTCGTCGCCACCATGCTGGAGCAGCTCCAGGCCCGCCCCGGCGAGCGCATCCTCGAACTCGGCGCCGCGACCGGATACAACGCCGGTCTCCTGGCGACCCTCGTCGGCCCCGAGGGGCACATCGTCACCATCGACGTCGACCAGGACATCGTGGACGGCGCCCGCGCCCACCTCGCCGACGCCGGCTTCACGAACGTCGAGGTTGTACTCGGCGACGGCGCCCTCGGCTGGGCCGAGGGCGCCCCCTACGACCGAATCATCGCCACCGTCGGCGCGCACGCCGTCCCCACCGCCTGGCTCGACCAACTCGCCCCGAACGGACGGCTCCTCGCACCTCAGCGCCTGCGCGGCAGCGTGTCGCGCTCCATCGTCTGGGAGCGCACCCCAGACGGCCACTTCGCCAGCGTCAGCAGCGCCATGAACACCTTCGTCCCGTTGCGCAACGGTGCAGCCGACGACCCGCATACCGTGATCCCCCTGGCCGTCGACGGCTCGGTCCGGCTCCAGACTAACAACGAGCACACCATCGTCGCCCCCGCCGCCTTCGCCGACGTGCTCGCCCGCCCCCGCCACGAGGTGTGGACCGACGTCCGTGTCCAGGCGGGAGAGAGCCCGGAGTACATGGAGCTCTACCTGACGCTCACCCTCCCCAACGGCCTGAACCAGATGCCCCGCACCAGGGAAGCCATCGACAACGGCCTGCTGACCGCGGACCCGTACCCCTCCTCCACCGCCACGTTCGACAGCGACGGCACCGTCACCTACCTCGCCCGCCGGCTCTCCGACCACACCACGCCCAGCGGCGGCAAGCTCTGGGACTTCGGCGTCATCGGCCACGGACCCAACGCCATCGAACTGGCGGACCAGGTCGCCGGCGCCATGCGCACTTGGAACACGACCTACCGCGACAAGGCCATCGCCTTCGAACTACACCCTCTCGACGCAGACCCCGCCGCCGGGCCCGGCCGCTTCGTCTGGGACACCCCCCTGAACCGCATGGTCGCCTACTGGAGCTGACCTGCCCTTATCCGGGGTCGGCCGCCGATGGAGGCCGGCCCCACCCCTCCCGGAACTGGAAGAAGAATGCGACAGGTTGTCCAGCACTTTCCGCTGCTCGCACGCCACCGGCCGGCCTGCCTTCCTCTCCCCGCCCGGATCCGAAACCTGACCGGGCTCGCCGAGCAGGCAGAAGCAACCAGGGACCAGGGCACAGCGTCGGCCGTCCTCAACCAGGCAGCTCTCCTGGCATCGGACACCGGTGCCGCCGAGTACGCCCAGCGACTCTGCCGCGACCAGGCACACATCTTCCTGGCGTCAGGGCCACTCGACGGACCGACCGCCATCCGAGCCCTTGAACCGATCATCAACCTCGGCCGCCTCCACACCCGCGCCGGAGCACCCGACGAAGCGCGGTCGAACCTCGCCCACCTCGCCGAGGCGATCCGCACACGGACCGAAGCCACGATTCACGGCGTCACGATTTCCTCACGACTCGTTGTCGACGATCTCGGCCGCCAAGAGGTGCTGGCCTGGCTCTGGCGGGTGACCCTCGCCGACGGCACCCGGACCCTCACCACCCAAGGACGATGGCAGGAAGCGCTGGAGCACGTCCGCGCGCACCGAGGGATCGGCAACCGGATGCTCGACGGCCGCCAGGTCGCCGTAGCGGCGCACCTCATGCTGCAAGATCAGCAAGCTGCGACGGCCCTGGTGGCAGCAACCCAGGCCGGGGAGCCGTGGGAGAACGACGTCACCGCCCTCCTCGCGGCCACCTGCCGGCAAGCCACGGTCGGCCACCTCTCCGAGCCGACGGTCCAGCACCTGGTCCACCTGGGAAGCCGCGAGCACGAACCAGGACGCACCGTGTTCGCGACCCGGCTCGCCCTCGCAGCACACGCCCAACTCCGCGCCCACCCAGTAACTGCAGTCGCGGCACAGCACCTGCAAGCCCTCATCAGACGACGGGTCTTGGCCGCGGCAGACGGCTACGCAGCGTGGGATGCGCTAGCGCACCTACCGGTGACGGGTCCTGAAACGAGCGCACTGCGCGAACTGGTGGACCTGTGTGCTCTGGGCCGAGGTCTCCCGACGGAACACCGCGTCGTACTCGACACCGCCACCGCGATAGCAGCGGACACCATTCGTGCCTCGCTGAGGTAACCGTCAGCGCAGAGCCGCGAACAAACCGGCGGAAGCAGTTGAGCGGCTCGCGAAGGAGGTCTTCTTGGCGACCGGCGTCCGCCTCGCTCCGGGCCGGTTCGACCACGCGTCGCCGAGGAACTACAACCCGACGCGTGAGCCTGGACATCTTGTGATGTCATGCTCATGTAAGAAATCTATTAGCCGCATTCTTTTTCAGGGAAAAAAGACACCCGTAGAAAAGACGAGTGACCGGCGTTAAAACTGACTGCTAGGGAGCCTTGAGTTCAGAAGAAGGGAGCGGCGTGATGCCCGTCGTCTACAGCCATGCGACACGAAGAACCGGATATGACACCGTACAAGCTATGGCCTGTGATGGTCGAAGGTCTCGGGTTTCGACGATTAACTCTCTTTCGGTCAGGCCGAGTTCGAGCCTCCTGTTGCGGGTGAGTCGCGCGGATACCGAAGGTGACACGGCGATGGTGATGGATGTCGCTCGGGCCCTGGGAGACCTCATGGCGCGGTGTCGGGGTGCCCTGGCCACCCGGCAGCTGGAAGTTGCAGCGGCAGTCTGGGGGACCGAGCGCCTTCTCGACGGGTCGGGCTGCGCGAGCGAGGTGGGCGACGGCATCCAGGTGGTGGCTGGGCGTCGCGCGATGGCGCGCGTGCTGGCCCGAGCCTACGGCCAGCCGGTAGGCAACCGCCTGAGCCTCTACTCCTCCCCCTTCGCGGGCAGTACCGAGCGGCAGGCCGCGGTCGACGGGCGGCTCGCTGCCCAGGGTGTGCGTCTACGCGCGATCTACCAGCAGCCGTCGCTTCCAAGGCGGGTGGAGCTGTCGCCGGCGGGCGTTGAGATCCGCTGCGCGAACCTGGTGCCCATGGACATGGTCGTTGACGATCGGACGGCTATCCTGCCGGTCGATCCGGATCGCCCGGGTGTTGCCCTGATGGTCATCAGCGATCCCGCCTGGTTCCAACTGGCAGGCGCACTTGCGCAGGACTGCTGGGCGCGGGCGGAAGGTCTTGGCGATGTCTGCTGAGCTCGCGGAAGTAGTCCGGCGAGCGCAGCTTTCCATCGCACCGCCCCCTCCCGAGGGCCATCTGCTGCCAGCCGAGCCGTATGACCTGGCCCTGCCGCTGTATCTGACACTGCGGCGCAGCGGCAGGGGCAAGCTCCCGGATCTCTGCGCAGTGATCGGCGTGTCGGTGCTCGAAGCGGGGTCGGCTTGGCACCACTTGGAGTCCTTGCGGCTGATCCGACCGGTCGGCAGCGGCGGGGCGTTCGCGCCCGTCGACCCCGATGCAGCCTTGACGCAGCTGTTCGACGCGCAGAAGGAGCGCCTGGGCGACCAGGCAGCGGAGCTGGCGCTGATCCACAGCTGCGCTCAGGAGATCGCCACTCGGTTTCGCCCCGCGACCCTGCGGGAAAGCGTCGGAGTCGAGGTGTCCTTCGTGGGCGACCGTGCGCTTCGAGCCGAGCGCCTGCGCTCGCTGCATCTTTCGTCCCATGTGGCCATGTGGTCGATGCATCCCGGGCCGCTGCCGACTGCGGAGATCCTGGAAAGGTCACTGGAACTCGACGCCGAGCTGGTAGCGCGAGGGCTGAGTGTCCGCGCGGTCTACGGGCGCGCGCTTGCTGCCGGCCCCCGCGCCCGGAAGTACCTGCAGACCTTGGCGGATCTCGGCGCCGAGGTTCGCCTGGCCGACCAGGTACCTTTCGATTTGCTCCTTTTCGACGCGACCACCGCCGTCATGCCAAGTGCGCCATCGCGTCCTACCGACCCCATGCTGGTGCTGCACGGCTCGGAACTCATGGGCACCTATGTCGCGATGTACAACGACGTGTGGTCGCGATCGGCCCCCCTTGCAGACCAGGCGGAGGGGTCGCTCTCGAACCGTCAGGAGGATGTGCTGCGGTATCTGGCGGCGGGGCTCTCCGACGAGCAGATCGGCAGACATCTGGGGATCTCGGCTCGGACGGTACGACGAATCGCCGTCGAGCTGATGGAGCAAGTCGGCGCGACGAGCCGCTTCCAAGCCGGCGTGAGGGCGGCGGAGCTGGGACTGGTCGGGTGAGGGCGCGCAGCATGCGGAATTGATCATTCCGAATAGTGGATGGTAGTGCCAGGTATCGACAGGCTCAGGTTTAATCCGAAGCCCTGAGTGGCGACGTTGTCGCTGGTCAGGGCTTCGGATGTTCCTGTGGGCCGGATCTGCGCACGCACGACCGCGCCAGCGAATGTAAGGCAGGCCATGTCGGATCTGTGTGCGTTTCGGGACTTCCTGGTTCAAGCCAGAGGCCGTACCGATCCCGAGAGGTTCCCTGCCCTGCGCGACCTGCTCGAGGGTCGCGATCCGCGTGGCCGACGGGGCAAGGGGGTCACGCAGGCGCACATGGACATCCTCCTGAGGCGAAGCGCGGGCACTTATGAGCGACTGGAGCGCGGCGCCACGGTTCGGCCGACGCTGCTCGAAGGAGTCGGACGGATCCTGGGACTTACTGAGGATGAGTGGCGTGCGCTATGGACTTACGCCTATTCCACCCCGCCGCCACGCCCGTTGAATCCCGCGGGCAGGGCACTACCCGGTGAGTGGAAGATGATGCTGGACACCCTCGCGCCGGCGGCCTACGTCCAAGACCAAGAGGGACGCCTCCTCGCCTACAATGCTGAGTTCGCAAGGTACTTCGGCGACGAGCCCGCGCCAGACAATCTTCTGCACTGGAGCCTGACAGCTCCCGTCGCTCGCACGATCCTTCTCGACTGGCATTCCGCCTGGGCGCCGGCACTGTGTGGACAGCTACGCGCCGCTTTGGCCGCCAACAAGCACAGCCTCGCACTCAGAGAACTGCTGGCCGACGTCCTTGCGGACGACCAGGCGGCTCCCCTGCTGAACGCCGCAGCCTCCACCGCTCCGCAATCGAACGCCCCGCGTCCGGTCCGACACCCGACACTCGGCCCCGGGTGGATCACCATGTGCGCGGCCAACCCAAGCGATTTCCCTGAAGCTCGGCTGACCATAGCGCCATTCCACCCAGGCCGACGCCCGGCGCCGTGCCAGCCGATCGGCGCCTGATCGATCGGCAGCCTTCCCTTCTTGGCACCCTCTGCTGGTGTTTCCTTCCGGGCTCTGCGTGTCTGTGGGAAACCTCGGAGTGGTCGGTTTCCTCCTGCAGCGATCCACGCTTGAGTTGGCCAGATCTGACATGGCCAAGTTGGCCACACGGGAGTGCGAGGTTCCTGGCTGGAAACTCGTTCACCGAACGAGAGGCGCATATCCGCAGGTGGGAGCCATATTCAGACGTCTGTCCGAGTGTCGGCGGACTGAGGTTTCGGGTTAGTGCGGGATTATGTCCCGTTTGAGCTGGTTGTCGCTTGTTGACGCCCGAAGGTACTCCATCCGAAGATCACTGCGGGGAGTGAGGAATTCCGTACCGCTGTTCCGACCGATGCGATGTCTTTTTGGCGTCGGTGTTCGGTAACGGCCTGTATTCGCTGGATCGTTGGGTGGCGCCTGCATATCTTGCTGGTCGACCCGCGCGCGAAAGCGACGGCGGAATCAGTACCTGAGGGGGTGAGTGGGGGATACATGAGGCCGGCGCCCGGGAGCTACCAACTCCCGAACGCCGGGCCGGCACCGAGGTGCCGATTCACATCCCGCGGGCGGCGGCGCCTTCTCTGCACGAGAACCGCCGCACCGCGCTCCTACAAGCAACGGAGTATCGCATGCACACCGCCAACGGCGGAAGTTCCACCTGCCCGGACACCGGCCGGAGGCAGCGCCTCGCCACGCTGCTCGCCGACATGATCCCCGGCGCGGCCACCCTCCGCGTCAGCCTCACCGATCCGGCGCAGGTCTGGCCCCACCCGCACGCGGTCGCCAAGGACGCGACCGGGCAGCGGCTCGAGCTTTCCCGGACGACCAGCAAGATCGCAGCCCGCTGGATCATGCGGGTGTGGCCGCACGCCGACTGGAGCGAGCCGCACACCCTCGACCTGGCCACCGCCACCCTCACCCGCAGCGACCTGGTCGCGGCAGGCCGGGGCCGCTGACGTGCCGCGCATCCGCTCCATCAAGCCCGAGACCTGGACGTCCGAGACGCTCGCCGAGGTCAGCATCCCCGCCATGGTCACCTTCCTGGCGATGACCAACATGGCCGACGACTGGGGCCGCCACCGCGACAACGCGGCCATCATCTTCGGCATCATCTGGCCGCTGCGCGCCGAACACAGCGCGGTCCAGGTCGAGGACGACCTCACCCAGCTCGAGAACGCCGGGGCGATCTGCCGGTACACCGGCTGCGACGGCAAGCGGTACTTCCACTACCCGACCTGGTTCAGGCACCAGAAGATCGACACCCCGTCGCAGTCCCGGCTCCCTGCGTGCCCGAAGTGTGAGCCGCAGCGGTGCGGGGTCTGCAAGGGCCCCTGCACCGAGCGCGCCGATGCCTCGCCGAAGGCTCCCGGAGACTTCCCGGAGGGTTCCCCTAACCTTCCGGGAACTCTCGAACACCCCGCTCAGCCCGCGCCGACCCCTCCCGCGCCCGCCCGGGACGCCCCCGCGCCCGCCCAGGACATCCCCGACGCCGCCGCGGGCACCCACCACAAGAGCGCCGGCAAAACCGCAGGTCAGGACGCACTCGTCGAACTCTCCCGGAAGGCTCCGGGAGGGTCCGGGGAACCCTCGGGGTCTGGATCTAGGATTTTGGATCCTGGATCTTCTTTCCCTACGGGGCGCGATGCGCCCGACGCGGCCGGCGTCTCGGCCAACCAGCTCGTCGGGGAGTACGTCGCCTCGTGCGACCAGCGCCCGCCGGGAGACGTGATCGGTCACCTGGGCCGGGTGATCAAGAAACTCCTGGACGAGGGCATCGCCCCGGAGCATGTGCGGGCCGGTCTGCGGCGCTTCGCCGAGATCCAGGGCCACCCGTCGCGGCTGCCGAGCCTGGTCAACGACGCGATGAACCCGCCCGCAGCCGGTTTGGCCCGTCCGGGATTCCGGCCTACCGTGCCCGCTCATACCGCGTGGACCAACCCGGTCGACGCGGCCACCGCCTACGCCGAGGAGCTGTGATGCGCAACCGAGCCCGCGAACCGCAGACCCTCGCCGGTACCGGAACCCTGGACCGGATGGCCCGGATCCTGGCCGCCCGGAACATCGACCCCGCAGTCGCCCTCGCCTACGCGGTGGCGGACGAGCCGGAGCCGTACTCGCCGCTGGACGCCCTGCAGGCGGCGATGCTGCCTCGCTATCGGGACGCGGTGGCCGACCACCCGCAGGTCCTGGCCTGGTGCCGGGAGGTCGCCGCACAGGCGGTCGCCCCGGGCATCGGCGCGCGGCGGCAGGTGGCGACGGGGCCGTCGCTGCTGATGGCCGGGGTGGTCGGCGCGGGCAAAACCCACCAGGCGCACGGCGCGGTGCGGGCCCTGGTCGGGGCGGGGGTGGGGGTGCGGTGGCGGGCGACGACGGCCGCGGACCTATACGCCGAACTGCGCCCCCGCGCCGGGGTGGACAGCGAGCGGGAGCTGGCGGCCGTGGCCCGGGTGCCACTGCTGATCCTGGACGACCTCGGCGCGGCGAAGGCGTCGGAGTGGACCGAGGAGATCACCTACCGGCTGGTCAACCGCCGGTACAACCACATGCTGCCGACGCTGATCACCACAACCTCGCGATCGGCGACCTGCGGGCCTACGTCGGCGACCGCGTCGCCTCCCGCCTCACGCAGATGACCACCCGGGTCGCCTTCGACCTGGTCGACCGCAGACGCACTCGCGCCGCCTGACTCAGGCTGCTCCCGCGGGCCCGCCCCCAGCGCGCCGCCCCTCCAACTTCCCGACCAGGCACCTCCGCCGACGCCCATCGCGCGCGGAGAGCGATCGGAGCACACCGCGCATGCCCAGCACGACGACCACGCCTGCCCACCACCGCTCGCTGGGGGACCAGTCCTGGCAGAACCAGGCCGTCTGCCAGAGCACCGAATGCCACCCGGTCGACCCCGAAATCTTCTTCCCCGACCCCGAGGAGATGGACAAGATCCGCGCCGCCAAGGCCCTGTGCAACCAGTGCCCGGTCCGCCAGACGTGCCTGGACGCCGCCCTGGAGAACGCCGACACCCACGGCATCCGGGGCGGCCTGACCGAGCAGGAACGCGCCCCGATGCACACCCGGCTCCCGCACCGCCTGGACTACTCGCGCGTGAACGCCGCCGTCGCCGGACGCGACATCCACCTCACCTCCGCCGAGCGGCAGGCCGTCATCCACGCCGCCTACCGCCACGGCCTGCCCGCCCGCCGCCTCGCGTGGATCCTGAAGATCGACGAGGAGACCGCGCTGAAGCGGTACCGCGAGACCCGCCGCGCCCTTCGCCACCGGGACCTGGAGCCCACCACACCCACCGAACCGATACCCGAGCCGGGCGAGAAGGCCATGGACCGCGACGACTTCGGGACGGCGGCGTGAGCCCCGCCAGCGCGCCGACGACGGCGCTCGTCACCGGCTGGGACCGCCTGGCCGTCATCGTCCTCGGCGGTGCCGGGTGCGCCCTGTCGGCCAGCGCCCTGATGCAGATGGCCATCGCCATCCACATCCGCCCCGCCCTGTGCTGGCTCTTCCCCCTGGTGGTCGACGGCTTCATCGCCTACGGCATTCGCGCCCTGCTGGTCCTGCGCACCGCCCCGCTGCGCGCTCGCCTCTACGTCTGGACGCTGGTCGGCACCGCCACCGGGGTCAGCGTCTGGGCCAACGCCCTGCACGCGGTCCGCCTCAACCAGACCGCCTCCTCGGCTGGCGGGCTGCAACTCGGCGACACGGTCGTCGCCTACCTGTCCACGGTCGCACCGCTCGCCCTGGCCGGAGCGGTCCACCTGTACATCCTCATCGCCCGCGGCCCGGACAACCACAGTGACCGCACCGGCCAGGCTGACCGCCATGGTCACGGCCAGCCCGGTCAGCCTGACCGCTCCGAACTCGCCGAGGTCACTGTGGCCGACCTGGCCGGTCAGCGATCACCGCACGCCGGTCAGGCAGGTGCCGGTCAGCCGGTCACTGCCCCCACCGACCCGCCCCGGGCGACCGCGAACCCGCCGACCCCGGTCACCCGGTCACTGACGGGGGCAGGTGGCCGGGTGGACACCAGCGGCTCGGTCACCGGCCACCACGACACCCAGACGTCGCGGGCGCAGGCCGCTGACCTGGGCGGTCAGCCGGACAGCGGCCCGGCGGTCAGTGACCGACCGGCCGCCACCGACCCGGTCACCGCCCACCCGGTCAGCCACCCGCCGGTCACTGACCACCCGGTCACTCACGCCCCGGTCAGTGACCGCGAGCCCCGCAGAGCCGGTGACCGGCGTGCTGACCTGGACACCGAGGAGCTGCTGGAGATTGCCCGGTCAGCGGTCAGGGCCGAGGACAAGCTGACCCGGCAGGTCGTCTCCCAGGCGATACGCGGTCAGAAGATCCCGCTGTCCAGCGCCACGCTGACCGCGCTGATGGCCCAGCTCCGCGAACAGCGCGACAAGCCGGTCACCACCTCCCGGGACTGACCCCGCACCACCGGGCCGGGTGGCCGAGCCGGACACCTCGGCCGGTCACCTGCCCCCGGATCGCCACCGTCCGACTTCCTGCCACTCACTGGAGAGCACCATCATGCGCACCAACCCCGCCACCACGGCCGAAGTGGAGACCTGGCTGGCCGTCCTGCACCAGAGCGGTCACCTCTACCGCGCGGAACCGGGACCAGACGGCACCTGGATCGTGCAGCGAGGCCCTCACGCCCGCCCGTGGACCCTGCACCACCCGGTTCTGGCGATGGACTTCATCGAGGACATCCTGCGCGACGTCCACCAGCAGGAAGCGGACCCGGGCCGGTGACCGCGAACGACCCGGCATCCATCACCCCGCAACAGGAGCGTGAGGTCACCACTGCCCGTCGGGCAGCAAGTTGTGGGGTAAGGAGTCCTTACCCCGCTCCCGCCCCCAAGGGGGCAGGAGCTTCCCGCTCGGCAGCAGGCCCGGGGGTGCCAGCTGCCGAACGGGAAGACGGCCCAGGGGTGCCGTCGGGAGAGAAGCAACCGCTGTCACCAGCGCCGTCGAACACCACCGTCCGCGCAGCGCCGCGCCGCCGACTGCGCCAGAGCAGCCTGCGTCCGCACCGCATCTGCCCCCGATTCAGCGACGCCGAGTGGACTGCCGTCCAGCAAGCCGCCGACGCCGCCGACCTCGCCCCGGGCGGCTATGCAGCTGCTGCCACCCTCGCCGCCGCATCCAGCGTCAATCCCACCGCCGCGGTCGCGGACTACCGGCGGGGCGTGCAGGAGCTGATGGAGTCCAACCGGCAGCTCGCCGCCGTCGGCAACAACCTCAACCAGGTTGCGCACTTCCTCAACGCCGGCGGCCAGCCCGCCACCGACCTGCGGCAGCTCCTGCACCGCTTCGACACCGCACTGTCCGGTGTCGACGACGCGGTGGCCTGGCTGGTGCGCCGGTGATCCCCAAGATCCGCTACGGCAGCCGCAGCACCTACGGGCTGGTCCACTACCTGTTCGGCCCCGGCAAACGCGACGAGCACACCGACCAGCACCTCGTCGCGTCCTGGAACGACTTCGCCCCCGACCCCGGACGCAACCCGAACCACACCATCGCCCAGCTCGCCGCCCAGCTCGACCAGCCCGTCAAAGCACTCGGCGACCGGGCACCGGAAAAGACGTTCTGGCACTGCTCGGTGCGCGCCGACCCAGGCGACCGGCACCTCGATGATGCCGACTGGGCGGCCATCGCCCGCCGCATCGTGCGCGCCGTCGGCATCGCCCCCGAAGGCGATACCGCCGCCTGCCGATGGGTCGCCGTCCGCCACGCCGAAGACCACATCCACATCGCCGCCACCCTCGTGCGGCAGGACGGACGCCGCGCCGACCTGAAGTTCGACAAGCGCAAAGCACAGGCCGAGGCCCGGCAGATAGAGAAGGACTACGGCCTGCGGCAGCTCAACCCCGGAGACGGCACCGCCGCGAAGAACCCCACGAGCCAGGAACGGTTCAAAGCCGAACGCACCGGCCGAGGGGAGGCTCCGCGCGAGACGCTGCGCGAGGCCGTCCGCCAAGCCCTGGCCGGAGCCGCTGGCGAAGCGGAGTTCTTCACCCGGCTGAGGGACAAGGGACTGCGGGTCAAACCCACCCTGGGCTCGTCCGGGGACGTGCTCGGCTACGCGGTCGCCCTGCCCGGTGACCGCAACGCCAAGGGTGAACCCATCTGGTTCGCAGGCTCCACTCTGGCCGCCGACCTGTCGCTGCCCCGCATCCGGCTCCGCCTCGCAGGCGCCACCCCCGACCAGGACGCGTCGCGCACCGACGGCCCGCGGACCAACTGGTCGGCGCCCACCCGAGGACGCCGAACCGCGTCCGGGATCGCCGAGCGCGCGGTCGTCGTCCTGGACAGCGGCAACGAGGGCGAGGGGGCAGCCCAGCTCGTCGGGATCGGCGAAGTCCTGGATGCCGTCGCCCAGACGTCCCCGGCCGCGACCCGCGCCGAGCTGGCCGCAGCCGCACGCTGCTTCGAGCGGGCCACCCGCAGCCACATCCGCGCCGAGCAAGCCGACACCCGCGCGCTGCGCTCGGCCGCGAGGGGCATCATCCGGGCCGGCGGGGCGCTGGGGCGGGGTGAGGACGGCGGCGCGACAGCGATGCTGCTGTCCACCCTGGTCCTGGCAGCTATCGCTGCCGCCCGCTGGCATTCCGCCCGCAGGCACGCCCAGCAGGCTGAAGCCTCCCGCCAGACCGCTCAGCACCTGCGCGCCGCATACCAACAGGCCGCCGCCGTGCCCATGCAGGCCCTGCACTTTCAAGGCCGAGCCCTGCCCGTGGCCGAACGCAGCCGCCACGAGACCACCATCCGCGCGGCACTGCCCCACCACCTCACCGGCACCGATAGCGAGACCCAGCACGACGCGCTGGCCGCCACCCTCGCCCAGGCCGAGCAGGCCGGCCACGACCCCAAGGCCCTGCTCCAGCAGGCCGTCGCCATGCGAGAACTCGACTCTGCTGAGAACGTGAACGACGTCCTGGTCTGGCGACTGCGCCGCCTCGCCGATCTCCCCGCACACCCCGGCACCGCCTCCCCACTCCCGAAGGCCGGCACCGGCCGCACTGCGCCTTCGGCTCGCCGACCCGGTGTCCACCATGCGCCGCCCCCGGCACCCCACCCGGATACCCCGGACCCCCGCAACCGCCCGCCACGCCGCTGAAACCCCGGTCCGGCAGGCCCGCACCGGGCCTGCCGGACCGGCCGAAACTCCTGGACAACTGGCCCCATCTGCTGTTACGGATGAACAGACAGGCTCACAGACGGAGATGACGCTCGTGCTCAGAACCAACGACCACCGCGCAGATGCCCCTCCCGCCCCGCCTGCTGCCCCTGCCGGCAGTGACCCGCTACTGCAACTCCAGCACGAACTCCAGCCTCCCACCGGACCCCGCGCCTACCGCTACATTCGTCATCCGCAGGAGCTGGCCCTGCGTGGCATCCCCGTGATGTGCGCGAAGTGCGGGGCACGCCGGGACTGGCTCCTGATCAACCAGGGCCGCATCACCTGGGTTCACTGCCGCTGCAACAACGAGTGGCACGAACCCGAGATCACCCGCGCCGCCTTCGAGGCACTGACCCACCTTCCCGACACCATCACCTATGCCAGCGTGGATGAGGGCGTGGCCGCCATGGGCTTCGACGGGAGCTTCGTCGGCATCTACCTGGAGTAGCAGAGCGGGTCGGCATACACCGACAGAGTGCCACCGGTCTTCCGGTGGCACTCCTTCGTTGCGTGCTCAGCTGCAGTTGCTGTTTTTGGGAGCTGATTTCCAAGAAGGGTACACGTTTTGTGGCTTTTAGCGTCTATACGTCATGACTGGTAGTGATTGCCGCCTTGTCTTCCCTGTCGGTTTGGTCCGGGAGGGGGTGGCAGCAATGGGGCCACCCGGTCCCACAGGTCGTCCGGAACCAGATCAGCATGCACCCGGACACCTTGCCGACCGAGATCGTCGAGCACAAGGCCCGTGGCATCTCATCGCGACTTGCGCGCAGGGTCTGGCGTCCGTTCGCGAGATCGAGCGCTCAGCCTGAGGCGCCCTCCAGCGGAAGGTGGTCCCGGAAGTACTGCGACTCCAACCACTCCTCCTTCACGACGAGCGGACGGGTCAGGCGCGCTGCCCCGACCTGCTGTGAGCGCAGAAGAACCCCGAGATCAGTCAGGGAAAGCGAGTCATCAGGCGTGTAGAGCAAGCAGTTCCCATGCTCCGCAGCGTGGTCCAGCAAGAACTGCTGGCCCTGTTCAGGATCGCTTCCCGCCAGAGGGAAGCCAGACAAGAAGACCTGCGGACCGGTGACCGCATCCAGCGCAACGCAGGCGAGCTTGCCCGCGTCGTAGAAGGCTTTCAGCCCATCCGCGAAGTCCTCCTGCGCATACGGACCGCCAACCCGTTCCTGCGCTTCAGGGGCCAAGAGTGCGCGGGCGACCTCGGCTGGTGACATGCCGAATTGCAGCGGCCCCACACCAGCTCCTGACCGCAGCTCCCAGCACTCCCGCCCCGCGTCTGCGCCCATCCACCCACCCCTACGTCCGACCGGTCATGATCTGTTTCAGTTGCTCAGGCCGCATGCACAAGGCCACGGGTCAAGGTGCCAGCTCGGCTGAACAAGTGCCAACGGGAGTGCTGCTCTCCGCCGGAGTCATTCTGAAACGACCAGTAAGCTTGACGCTGTCGGGGATCTTGATTGCGCCGTGAGGCGCTGTGGTTCGAGTGGAGGTGAAAGACCATCACCCCTGGCCTGTCGCAGCAGGTCAGCGTAGCTGAGGGCAGCCTGACCCGGGTGGTGCCGGAGAGGGCGGGAGCGGCCCTGACAAAGCCGGGACGTACCAGCACTGCCAGATGGTGCGGGTTCGGCGAGCGAGACGAAGAGGAGTACGCGAGGAACCGGCGTAACTACGTCCTTCAACCCCGACACCGGCTCGAACCTGGCGGATCTGGGCCGGGCGCGGTGCGTCTCGTCGTCCGAAGGACGGCGAGAACTTCCACGACCGTATTCAAGAGCGGGCGGGGGAGGCCACGAGGAAA
>NZ_FRBI01000025.1 GCF_900142575.1 Actinacidiphila paucisporea | reverse complement strand
GGCCGGGAAAGACGAACACCACCCCGGACGACACCCCCGCAGCAGCCCGCCCCTGAACCACCGACGAGGAAACACGCCCGGCCGCCAGCTCCCGCAACCCCACAGCCAACTCCCCGCTCGTGCCACCCAGCACAACAGCGCGGTGCTCGAAAGCCGCACGACCCCGGACCAAAGTACCGGCCACATCACACGGATCGACGTCGGCGTGCTCCTCCACAAACGCCAGCAACCGCGCCGCCTGACCCGCCAACACCCCCTCACCACGCCCCGACAACACCCACGGCACAAGACCGCGATGCACCGGTTCGGTTCCCTCGGCAGGCGCCGGCTCCGGTGCCGCCTCCAAGATCACGTGCGCGTTCGTCCCGCTGTTGCCGAAGGAGGACACCGCGGCGCGGCGGGGGCGTTCGAGGTCGGGCCAGTGCTGGTTGTCGGTGAGGAGTTTGATGGTGCCGGTGGTCCAGTCGACGTGTCGGGAGGGTGCGTCCACGTGCAGGCTGCGGGGCATCACGCCGTGCCGCATCGCCTGCACCATCTTGATGACGCCCGCGACACCCGCGGCGGCCTGGGTGTGCCCGATGTTGGACTTCAGCGAACCGAGCCACAACGGCCGGTCCGCGTCCCGCTCCTGACCGTAGGTGGCCAGCAGCGCCTCCGCTTCGATCGGGTCGCCGAGCGTCGTGCCCGTGCCGTGCGCCTCCACGACGTCCACGTCCGCCGACGCCAGCCGCGCAGCGGCCAACGCGGACCGGATCACCCGCTGCTGCGAGGGACCGTTGGGGGCGGTGAGACCGTTGCTGCCGCCGTCCTGGTTCACCGCGGAACCACGGACGATCGCGAGGACCTGGTGGCCGCGCTTCTCGGCTTCCGAGAGCCGTTCGACCACCACCATGCTGACGCCCTCGGCCCAGCCGGTCCCGTCGGCGTCGTCCGAGAAGGGCTTGCAGCGGCCGTCGGCGGCGAGCCCGTGCTGACGGGAGAACTCCACGAACATGCCGGGGGTGGACATGACGGTGACGCCGCCGGCCAGCGCCAGCGCGCACTCGCCGTTGCGCACGGCCTGCGCCGCCAGATGCAGCGCCACCAGGGACGACGAGCACGCCGTGTCCACCGTCATGGCCGGGCCCTCCAAGCCCAGTTGGTACGAGATACGGCCCGACGCCACGCTGGAGGTGTTGCCGGTGAGACGGAAGCCCTCGGTGCCGTCCGCGGGAGCGTCCAGGGAGGGGCCGTAGCCCATGTTCATGGCGCCGACGAACACGCCGGTGCTGCTGCCGCGCAGTGACGTCGGGTCGATGCCGGCGCGTTCCAGGGACTCCCACGCGGTCTCCAGCAGCAGCCGCTGCTGCGGGTCCATCGCCGCCGCCTCACGCGGACTGATCCCGAAGAACTCGGCGTCGAACTCGCCCGCGCCGGACAGGAACCCGCCCCGCCGGGAGTAACTGGTTCCGACGTGGTCCGGGTCGGGATCGTAGAGCCTCGCCAGGTCCCAGCCCCGGTCGGTGGGGAAGTCGGAGGTGGCGTCCACGTCGTCCATGAGCGCCTGCCACAGCTCCTGCGGCGAGTTGATGCCGCCGGGCAGGTGGCAGGCCATGCCGACGATGGCGATCGGCTCGTCGGCGGGACCGGCCGTCGTGGCGGCGGCCGGGGCGTCGTCCGCGGCGGCCGGGTCCGCGACGCCCGAGATCCGGCCGCGCAGATGGGCGGCGAGCGCGTTCGGTGTCGGGTAGTCGAAGAGCACGCTCGCCGGCATCCGCAGGCCGGTCGCCGAGACGAGCCGGTTGCGCAGCCGCACGGACAGGACGGAGTCCAGGCCGAGGTCGCGGAAGGTCGCGTCGGTGTCCGCCGGGGCGGTGCCGGTGGTCTCCGCCATGTGATCCGCCAGCCAGCGGACCAGGAAACCGTCCGGCTCGCTGTGGAGACGGTCGCGCAGGGCGAGCGTCGCGGAACTGAGCTGCTCCTCGGGCTCGGCGGCGACCGGGCGTTCGTCCGGCCAGTGGCGTCGGCGCTGGAAGGCGTAGGTGGGCAGGTCCACGATCCGGGCCTCACCGACCGTCGCCGTCCAGTCGACGGGGACACCGGCGACCCATGCCTCGGCCAGCCCGCTGAGCAGCGCCTGCGGTTCGGGCCGCTCACTGTGCTGCAACGCCACCGCGAGATCCGTCTCGGACGTCGCGACGAGCGGGGTCAGCACGCTGCCCGGTCCGAGTTCGAGGAATCGGGTCACTCCCTGCGCGCGGCAGGCGGTGATCGCGTCGTGGAAGCGGACGGTGGCGCTGAGGTGCTCGATCCAGTACTCCTCCGTCATCTCCTCCCCGGTGCGTCCGGTGACGGTGGAGACGATGGGGATGCGCGCTGCGGAGACGTCGAGGCCGTGGATCCTGCGGGCGAACTCGTCCAGCATGGGTGCCATCAGCGGCGAGTGGGCGGCGAGGCGGACCCGCACCCGGCTGGTGCGGTGGCCGCGGGAGCGGAACCCCTCGGCGATCCGGGTGACGGACTCGTCCGCGCCGGAGAGCACGACAGCTCGCGGCCCGTTGACGGCACCGATGGAGACGTCGCCGACCTCGTGGAGGACCGCGAGGATCTCGTCCTCGGTCGCCTCGACGGCGACCATGGCGCCGCCGGGCGGCAGCCGCGACATCAGCTCGCCGCGGGCGGCGACGAGGGCCGCCGCATGGGCCAGAGGCAGAGCACCGGACACGTGTGCGGCGACGATCTCGCCGAACGAGTGGCCGACGAGCAGGTCCGGTGCGACGCCCCAGGAGGCGACCAGGCGGTAGAGGGCGACCTGGAAGGCGAACAGCGCGGGCTGCATGTGCCGCATGCCGTCGAGGGCATCGGCTGCGGCGGCGTCGTCGATGTCGCCCAGCAGCACCTCGCGCAGGTCGAGCCCGGGGACGAAATGGCCGAGTACCTCGTCCAGGGCTTCGGCGAACACCGGGTAGGTCTCGTAGAGTTCGCGCCCCATCCCGACGCGGTGCGAGCCGCCGCCGGGGAAGAGGAAGGCCGTCCTGCCGGGGGTGACGACGCCGCCCACCCCCTCGTCGTGCAGGCGCGCCAGGCTCGCCATGAGCTCGTCCCTGGTCGTGCCGGTGACGACGGCCCGGTGCTCGAACACCGACCGGCCGGCCGCCAACGACCGGGCGACGTCGGCGGGGTGCGTGTCCGGCCGGTCTTCGAGATGGGTGAGCAGGCGTGTGGCCTGGGCCTCCAAGGCGCGACCGGTGCGGGCGGACAGGACCCACGGCACGGGCCGGTTCCCGGAGGTGTCGGGCCGTACGGTGGGCGGAGCTTCGGTGAGGACGACGTGGCAGTTGGTGCCGCCGACGCCGAACGAGCTGACGCCGGCGACGAGCGGCACGTCGGGTGCGGGCCACGCGTCCAGCCCGGTCTGCACCCGGAGGTTCAACTCGCCAAGGGGGATAGCCGGGTTCGGCCGGGCGAAGTGCAGGCTGGGCGGCAGCCGGCGGTGGTGCAGGGCCAGCGCGGCCTTGAGTAGGCCGACGATGCCGGCGGCGGCCTCCAGATGGCCGACGTTCGTCTTCGCCGAGCCCACCCGCAGCGGCTCTCGGTCCGCGGTGCTCCGGCCGATGACGTCGGAGAGGGCGGTGGCCTCGACGGGGTCGCCGACCGGGGTGCCGGTGCCGTGGAGTTCCACGTACTGGACGGCTTCCGGGCTGATCCGGGCGTCGGCGTAGGCCTGGCGCAGCACGTCCCGCTGGCCCTCGACATCGGGGTCGGTGAGGCGGTCGCCGCCGCCGTCGTTGTTGACGGCACTGCCCTGGATGACGCAGTAGACGCGGTCGCCGTCGGCGAGCGCGCGGGCGAGCGGCTTGAGCAGGACGACGCCCGCGCCCTCGCCGCGAACGAACCCGTCGGCGCTCTCGTCGAAGGTGGCGCAGCGGCCCTTGGTGGACAGTGCGCCGAGAGCGGCCGTGGCGCGCATGCTCTCGGGGGACAGGATCAGGTTGACGCCGGCGGCGAAGGCGAGTTCGCTGTCGCCGCGGCGGAGGCTCTCGCAGGCCATGTGCACGGCCACCAGCGAGGATGCCTGCGCCGCGTCGACGGCGACGCTCGGCCCCCGCAGCCCGAGGAACCAGGAGACCCGGTTGGCGGCGATGGCGCGGTGCCGGCCGGTGAAGTCGTGCAGTTCACCGGTGGCCGCCTGGTCGCCGCGGGCGGCGAGGGTGGCGAAGTCGTCGGACGAGACGCCGACGAACACGCCGGTGTGGGAACCGCGCAGCCGGTCGTCGCGGACGCCGGCGTCCTCCATCGCCTCCCAGACCAGCTCCATGACGAGCCGTTGCTGCGGGTCCATGGCGGCCGCTTCCTCGGGCGACACGCCGAAGAAGCCGGCGTCGAAGGTGCCGACCTCGTCGAGGAAGCCACCACGCCAGGACGCGTTGCCGGGCCCGCGCTCCGCCGGCCAGGGTGAGACGGCGTCGGTTCCCTCCGACAGCAGGCGCCAGAACTCCGCCGGGCCGGACGCCGAGGGGAGCCGGCAGGATACTCCGATCACCGCGACAGCGGTGTCGCGGGCCTCGCCGATCCCATGGTCACCTGACATCGATGGCTTCATCCATCGAGTATCTGTTTCCGGCCCCAGCCAGACTTCGGCCAGAGGATGGGGCTCAGCAGCCGGGCTTCGGTCCAGGAGTGGGACCGGGGGCACCTGGACTTTCGACCAGGCAGTGACCCGGGCATGGCAGCGGGTGCCCATGCGCGGGCCGCCCGTGCGCAGGCTTCCCGCCAGACCGCCGCGCGCGTGATCTCACATGGCCGCGGCCGAGGCGATCAGCTGGGCCCGGGAGGCCATGTGAGCCTTCGCGAGCACGTTGGAGACGTGGAATTTGATGGTCTTCTCGCTCAGGCCGAGCCGGCGGGCGATCTCCTTGTTGGCCATTCCCCTGCGTACCAGTTGCAGCACCTCGGACTCCCGCGAGGTCAGCGGGACGTCCATGGGCACGGCCGAGAGGTGGCGCGGCAGTATGGCGCGGGTGAACTTCAGTAACGCCCCGCTGAGGCCCGGGGAGACGTAGCCGGTGCCGTCGGTCGCCCGGCGGACCGCCTGTACCAGTTCCTCCTCCGGGTCGTCGCAGTGGACGAGGGAGTACACCTTCGCCTGGGTGAAGCGAATCCAGTGCGTGGTGGAGTCCACATCGCCGAGGACGACCAAGGCGGCGGCGATGTCGGTGAGCTCCTGCACATGGTCCAGCTGTGACCGCCCTTCCAATACCACGACATCTGGTTCGTGGGAGTCGACCGCCGTGAGGAGCTCGACGATGTCGCCCGCCTCCGCGACCACAACGAGTCCGGAGTCCTGCTCGAGTACTCGACGTATCCCGAGACGTGCGTAGGGGTGCGGATCGCACACGACAACTCGTGCCTGAATTTCACTGTTCAATTACGAAGCCCCCGTTGATCTGTCCGCCACCCCTGTCGCGTGCCGTCACGCAGGGGTGGCGGAGGCGTGTCGATACCGCACTCGACGACCTCGTGAATGCCCCGTCCTCGCGATTGCTGACCGCATGCGCGAAAGGCGGACGAGAATCGAGAATCGGTGTACTGCTCGGAGGGTTATGCCGTCAACGTGCGGTTGTGCGACGCTCTGCTTCGATCGCACCCACAGGGCACAACTGCACAGCCTTTTCGACCAGTTCTCGGAGGCTTTCCGGCGGCTCCGCCACCCGCAGCCACACCAGTCCGTCCCTGTCGTCCTGGTCGAAGACCTCCTGGAGGGTGGCCACGCAGTTCCCGGAACCGACGCACAGCTCTCTGTTCACCGTGACGCGCATGCTCACCACGTCACCGGAAGCTCGGCCACACCGAACGTCACCGCCATGGGGCGCTGCGGGACGTCGGCCAGGGCGGTTTCGGACCGCAGCCCGGGGAAGCGGCGGGCCAGTTCGACGAGCGCGACCCGCAGCTCGGCCCGGGCCAGCGGCTGGCCGATGCACTGGTGGAGGCCGAAACCGAACGCCATGTGCCGGTGCGCCTCGCGCCGTTCGGGGTCGAACTGCTCCGGTTCGGGGAAGACCACGCCGTCCCGGTTGGACATCGCCAGCATGGCCACTACGCCCTCGCCCGCGCGGATCGTCTGGCCCCCGATCTCCGCGTCCTCCAGGGCGAGGCGAGGCAGCCCGGTGCGCACCACCGTGAGGTACCGCAGCAGCTCCTCGACCATGCCCGGCGCCAGGTCGGGGTTTTCCCGCAGGGCGGCGAGGTGTTCGGGGTGCTCCAGGAGCACGAGGGCGGACAGCCCGATCATGTTGGCGGTCGTCTCGTGGCCCGCCACCAGCAGAAGCATGGCCATGCTCACGAGTTCGTCGATGCGCAGTTCGCCGGGCACCACGCGCTCGATCATGAGCCGGCTGAGCAGGTCGTCCTCAGGTGCGGTCCGCTTGGCCTCGGCCAGCTTCCCGATGAGTCCCGCCAGGGCGCCCAGAGCCTCCTCGATCTGCGCCGGGCCGGAGTTCCGGTCCATGATCACGCGGCTGTGGTGCTGGAAGAAGTCGTGGTCGGAGTACGGGACCCCGAGCAGGTGACAGACAGTCATCGACGGAACGGGCAGGGCGAACTCGGCCATCAGGTCCGCGGGGGCGCCGAGGGAGCGCATGCGCTCCAGAGCCTCGATCACCGTCTCCTCGATCAGCGGCTCGATACGCCGAATGTTCTTGATCATGAACTCGGCGGTCAGCATCCGCCTCAGCCTGCCGTGCGCCTCGCCGTCCATGAAGATGAACAGCCCCGAGGCGTCATCCTGCTTGGGTGGAATCGGGTTCAGTACCGGAAATCCCGGCCGGTACTGGTCGGAGCTGAACCCCGGATGCCGCAGCAGCTGCCGTACGTCCTCGTGCCGGGTGATCAGCCAGGCCCAGCCCCCGAAGGGTAACCGGACTTTACCGACGGATCCGTCGAGTCGCTCCAGATCGGAACTCTTGACGGGGATGAAGGGATTGTCCTCCGGACCGATGAACGGATACGCCGGAAGTGTACTGATATCTATGTTTGGCATGTCCCCCACGCCTCTCAACACCTTGGTGCCAGGCATTTAAAATGCTCTCGCAGCCTAACAAGGAGTCCCGGCGCGGCGCTCAAAAGTGATCCAGCTCACATGGCGAAGCCTCTCGCAATAGGGTGGTAAATCTGACAGAAGGTCTCATCGCGGCGGCGGTGTCGCGAGCCCGAGATGCTTTGGTAACAATAGTTCCTGGCCGGCCTGTCAGAGGGAAATGGCGTGCGCGTGGAGGTGCGCCGCCAGGAGGCTGCGCGCGTCCGGCCGGGGGCTGCCGCACGCGTCCTCGCGAGGGCTACCGCGTCTCGCAGTCGCTCAGGCGGCGGTGCGGAAGGCGTAGCGCACGCCGGTCAGTTCCTCCGACAGCTCCCACAGGCGGCGGCCGGTCTCGGCGTCGGCGCCCCTGGGAGCCAGCTTCACCAGAGTCGGTGCGCCGCGCAACTCGGCCATGCCGCCGGGGCCGACGAACTGCCCGCCCTGCACATCGGCCGCGGTCGCCGCGTAGAGCGTGGTCAACGCGCCCTGGTCGGGGGACTGGGCGAGCGGGAGGAGGAGGCGGCCGAAGACGAACTTCACCATCGCGACCGGCGCGCCGGTCTGCAGGTTGGTGGAGGTGTAGCCGGGGTGGGCCAGCAGGCTGCGCACCGGGCTGCCGGCCGTGGTCAGTCGCTGGTGGAGCTGCCAGCCGAAGACGGCGTTGGCCAGCTTCGACTGGTTGTAGTACCCCATGGGCGAGTACTTGCGCTCGCCGGAGATGTCGTCGAAGAAGATCTTCCCCTGCCGGTGGTTGGACGAGCTGACCGTGACCACGCGCGGGTCGTCACCCGCCTCCAGCAGGTCCAGCAGCAGGCCGGTGAGCGCGAAGTGGCCGAGGTGGTTGGCCGCGAACTGCACCTCGTGCCCTTGAGGGCTGAGCGTCCGCGGCGGTGCCATCAGGCCGGCGTTGTTGACGAGTACGTCCAGGCGGGGGCGTTCGGCGCGCAGTTGTCCGGCGAAGGCGCGCACCGAGTCCAGGTCCGCCAGGTCGAGGCGGCGCACCTCAAGATCGGCGCCCGGGTGCTCGGCGGTGAGCTGCGCGACCGCCCGGCGCCCCTTGGCCTCGTCGCGCACGGCCATGATCACCTTCGCGCCCTTGCGCGCTAGCGCCCGCGTGGTGGCGAGGCCGAGACCGCTGTTGGCCCCGGTGACGAGGAAGACGCGCTTGCTCTGATCGGGGATCTCCGCGGTGGTCCAGCGCTCCTGATTGCTCATGCGACATAAGTTGCCCGACATGGCATTAAGTGTCAAGGGAGCTACTTAGTGCCACCGAGGGCATTATCTGTAGCGAGGTCTGTACGCTGGAAAGGTGCCCCTCCGCCCTGAACTGAGCCTCGCCCAACGCAAGCGTCAGCTCGTGTCCGACGAACTGACCGGCGCCGCGCTGAAGCTACTGGCCCGGAAGGGGTTCGACGCGGTCACGATCGACGAGATCGTCCTGGCCGCCGGTGTCTCCAAGCGGACGTTCTTCCGGTACTTCGCGTCCAAGGAGGACGTGGTCATCCAGTTCCTGTCCGAGATGGGCGCCAGCATGCGCGCGGAGCTGGCGGGCCGCCCCGCGCATGAGCCGCCGTCGGTGGCGCTGCGCCACGCCGTCTGGGTCTCCATCGACGCCTGCGCAGGCCACGCCGACGGGGCACTGCGCGTGGTCCAGCTGATCCTCGGCACGCCGCCCCTCCTCGCGCGCTTCCTGGAACGCCAGGCGCAGTGGCGCGACGGACTCGCCCAGGAGCTGGCCCACCGGTTGGAACGGGACCCGGAGACGGATCTGTACCCGCAGTTGGCCGCCGGTATGGCGCTGACGGCGTACGGCACGGTGCTCCAGCGCTTGAGCGACAGCGACGGCGCCGAGGACCCCGCCACGCTGACGGACCGGGCCTTCGCCGTGATCGCGCCGGCCCTGGACACGCCCGTTCAGGCTCCGGGACCCAGCCGGGCGAGGGTGTCGAGCAGCGCTGCGGGGGAGGCGAGGATCTCCCGGGTCGCGGAGACGTAGAGCTGCACGGTGGTGACCCCGGGCAGGTGGTAGCTCAGGATGCGCTCGCGGCACTCCTCCGGGGAGCCGCTGACGAAGAGGGCGTCGACCACCTCGTCCGGGAGTGCGCGCTGGGCGCCCTCCCGGTCGCCGGCCGCCCAGCGTTCGTGGCTGTCCCGCAGCAGCTCGCCGTGGCCCAGCCACTCGTGGAACTTCCGGTACGGCTCGCGGTTGAGTATCCAGGCCAGGAAAGGGCGGGCGGCCCGCCGGGCGTACACCCGGTCCTCGGTCGGGCAGACGAAGACCTTCACCACGAGTTCCTTGCCGGGCGGCTGCGGTCCCACCGCCGCCAGCACCTTGGGCACGTCCTGCGGGAAGAGCAGGTTGGTGATCGCGCCGTCCCCTTCGGTGAAGCCCAGCCGGAGCATGCCCGGCCGCAGCGCGCCCAGGATCACCTTCACCGGTGCCGCGGGGGGCTCGGGCAGCCGGTAGCCGGCGATGGAGAAGGTGTCGAAGTCGCCGGCGACGTACTCGCCGCGCAGCGCCCGGGTGACGAACCGCAGCACGTCACGGGTGCGCTTGTACGGCTCGTCGAACGGGATGCCGTTGATGTCGGTGACATGGGCGGGGACCGACGCGCCGAGGCCCAGCAGCACCCGGCCCGGGGCGAGTTGGGCCAGCGTCGCGGCGGTCTGCGCGAGTACGGCGGGACCGCGGGTGTGCACCGGCACGATGCCGGTGGCGATCCGCAGGCTGTCGGACCAGGCGGCGGTGGCGGCCAGCGGGGTGAAGGCGTCGGTGCCGCCGCCCTCCGCGGTCCACACGTCGCCGTAGCCGAGCCCCGGCAGGGCCTCGACGACGAAGCGGTGGGCGCCCAGGGGCAGGCCGGGCAGCGGCAGGGTGACACCCCAGCGCAGCCGACTGCCGGAGTCGTCGAGCGGCACGGGGGTCCCTTCTGCGGGCTTCGGTACGGAAGAGGTGGACGGCGCGGGCGGTACGGACGGCACGGGCGCCGTGGGCCGGCCGGCGTTCACTTGCCGACCCGTACGGTGGTCAGGTCGAGGAACCACGACTGGGGCTGCACCAGCCCGTGCACGTCGGGGGCCAGTGCACGCGGGTTGCGGTCGTTGACCACGAACAGCCAGGGCGCGTCGGCGGTGACCTGGGCGAGCGCGCGACGGTAGTCGTCCTGCCGAGTGGCCAGGACAGGTGAGGCCGCCGCGGCGGCGAGCAGCCGGTCGACGTTCTTGTTGGCGTAGTGCCCGGTCCAGAAGGGACTTCCGCTGCCGACGAACAGCGGCAGCAGTGCCTCGGACTGGAAGAGCGTGGTGGACTGGGCGATGGCGTCCGAGCCGAGCGCGACGGTCCCCTTGGCCTCGTCGCCGATCAGGGTGGACCAGTCGGTGGTGCGGATGGTCACCTTGATGCCGACGTCCGCCAGGTCCCGCTGCAGAGCCTCGGTGATCGGTACCGGCAGCAGGTTCCCCGACCCGCCGGTCGGTACGGTCACGGAGGTGCTGAAACCGTTGGGGTAGCCGGCCTCGGCCAGCAGCTGCCGGGCCTTGGCCGGGTCGTGCGTGTACGTGTCGCCCTTCGGGTCGTAGGCGAAGGTGGCCCTGGGCGCCGCCTGGTACGCCGGGTCGGCGGTGCCGTGCAGCAGGGACTCGGCGACGGCCTTCCGGTCGATGGCGTAGTTGGCCGCCCGCCGCACCCTGACGTCCCGCCACGGGCCCTTCGCGGTGTCCAGGATCCAGTACCAGAGGTGGTCGTAGGAGTTGGTGACGATCTGCGCGCCGGCCGACTTCAGGCTGTCGATGTCGTCGGGGTTGGGGTACTCGATCCAGTTCACCCGGCCCGAGCGCAGCGCGGCGGTGCGGGCGGCGGCGTCCGGGATCGCCTCGATGACCAGCCGGTCCAGCTTCGGCGCGCCGCGCCAGTAGCGCTTGTTGGCGGCCAGTTCGATCCGCTGGCCGGTGGTCTGCGACACGAAGGCGAAGGGCCCGGTACCCACGGGGTGGGTGGCGAACCGGGCCGTCCCGGACTTGCGCAGCGCGGTGGGACTGGCGATCAGGACATGCGCCAGGTCTTCGGGGAAGTGCCCGTTGGCCGCCTTGGTGACGAGGGTGACGCGGCCGGAGCCCGCGGCGCGGTACGCGGCGATGTCTCCGGCGTACTCGCTCGCGGCGGCGCCCAGGGCGGTGGTGTAGTACGGGCTCTTCGGGTTGAGGTAGCGGTCCAGGTTGAAGATCACCGCCGCGGTGTCGAAGGCCGTGCCGTCCTGGAAGGTGACGCCCTTGCGCAGGGTGAACGTCCAGGTCCGGTGGTCGGGGGCGACCGTCCAGGAGGTGGCCAGGGCGCCGGTGACCCTTGACGGCCCGTCGGTCTTCGACAGGTCGTAGCGGGTCAGGCCCTCGTAGAGCTGGAAGGCGACCAGCCGCTTTCCCTCGAAGCCGTCGCCGCCCATCATCGTGTCGGGATTGGGCAGTTTGCCGGTCGCGCCGATGACCAGCGTGCCGCCGTGGCCGGAAGTACCGCCGCCGGCCCGCCCGGTGCCGGCGTGCGAACCGCATCCGGCGACGGCCGTCATCAGCAGGGCCGCGGAGGTCAGCGCGGTGGATCGGAACAGGCGATGGCGTATCGGCATGGTGGTTCCTGTCGGTCGGTGAGGCGGAGCTTGGTGCCGGTGGGGCGGAGCTTGATGTCGGTGGGTCGCGATGCCGGGCCGGGGCGGTGCGGTGCGGTGGGCCGGGATGGTGCAGTGGGCCGGGTAGGGGAACAGGACGGCGGGACGGGAGTGGTCATGGGCGGGCGGTAGGAGGTGGCGCGAGCGGTTCCGCCGCGTCCAGCAGCGCCCGCGTGTACGGGTGGCCGGGCCGCGCCCACAGGGCCTCGACCGGGCCCTGTTCGACGACCGCTCCGTCGCGCAGCACCACGACCCGGTCCGCGAGGCTCCGCACGACCGCCAGGTCGTGGGAGATGAACAGGCAGGCCAAGCCCATGCGTTCGCGCAGGCCGGCGAGCAGGTCGAGCACCTGCGCCTGTGCCCGCGGGTCCAGGGCCGAGGTGGGCTCGTCGCACACCAGCAGGTCGGGGCCGGTCGCCAGGGCGCGGGCGACGGCCACCCGCTGCACCTGTCCGCCCGACAGCTCACGCGGGTGGCGGCGGGCCAGCGCCGGGTCGAGGCCGACCTGCCGCAGGAGTTCCGCGGTGCGCTCGGCGCGCTCGGCGCGCGGAACACCCTGCGCACGCAGAGCGAACTCCACCGCCCGCCCGGCCCGCAGGGCCGGATTGAGCGAACCGCGCGGGTGCTGGGGCACGAACTGCAGCCGCCCGCGGGCCGCGCGCCGGGTCCGGCCGCGCCACCGGTACGGGTCCAGGCCCGCGAACCGCACGGTCCCGGAGTCCGGGGCGAGCAGACCCAGCGCCAGCCGCGCGAGGGTGGACTTGCCGGAGCCGGATTCGCCGACCAGTCCCACGGTCTCACCGGGTGCGACGGTCATGCTGACGCCGCCGACCCCGAGCCGTCCGCCCGGGTGGTGTTTGACGACCTGGTCGAGTACGAGCAGCGGCGCGGTCATCGGCGTGCTCCGGGCCGGGCGGCCGGCACGTCCACGGGGTGCGGGTAGCCGGCCAGGACCTCCGCAGCCGGTCCTGTCCTGACCAGCCGGCCGTCGCGCAGCACGGCGACCCGCCCGCCGATCCGGTGGGCGGCGGCCAGGTCGTGGGTGACCAGGAGCAACGCGAGGTCCCGCTCCGCGCACAGCGCCCGGAGCAGGTCCAGCACCTGGGCGCGTACCAGGGCGTCCAGTGCCGTCGTCGGCTCGTCCGCCACCAGCAGCCGCGGACCGCACGAGACGGCCAGGGCGACAGCCGCGCGCTGCCGCAGGCCGCCGGACAGTTCGTGCGGGAAGGCGCGGGCCACCCGTTCCGGGTCGGGGACGCCGGCCGCCGCCAGCAGGCCCGGCACGGCCGCCGCCGCGGCACGCCGGCCGGCCGCGGCCCGGTGCCGGCGCAGCATCCCGGCGATCTGGGGGCCGATCCGGCGCAGCGGGTCCAGGTATCCGGACGGGTCCTGCGGTACGTAGCCGATCCGGCGGCCGCGGATCCGCGACAGCGTCCGCTCGTCGGCGGTGAGCAGGTCGTCACCGTCCAGCAGCACCCGCCCACGGGTGCGGGCGCCGCGGCCGGCCATGCCGAGGCAGGCCCGCGCCACCGTCGACTTGCCGCTGCCGGACTCGCCCAGCAGCACCAGGGCCTCGCCGCTCGCGAGCGTGAAGGAGACCTCGTCCACCGCGCGCAGCGGGCCGTCCGGCAGGGCGTACTCCACCGAGAGTGCTTCCACCGTCAGCATGGGCGCGTTCACCGGTGGCCCGCCGGTCTCGGGCCGCCGGTGCCCGCCACGCGCCGGGCGAGCGCGTCGCCCAGCACGTTGAACAGCACCGAGACGGCCAGCACCGTCAGGGCGGGCACCAGCGCCAGCGTCGGGTGGGTGAACAGTGCGGGCCGCAACTCGTCCAGCATCGCGCCCCATTCGGGCGCGGGCGGGGCCACGCCCAGGCCGAGGAAGGACAGCCCCGCGGCGTACACCACGGACAGCCCCACCAGGGACGAGGCGTAGGCCAGCACCACGGGGCCGATCACCGGAAGCACCTGGAAGACGCCGACACCGAACCGGCTCTGGCCGCTCACCCGGGCCGCCTCCAGGTACTCGGCGGAGCGGACCCGCCGCACCTCGCCGAAGACGACCCTTGCCACCGCGGGGGTCAGCACCACCGACAGCGCCAGCACGGTCGCCGTCAGGCCCGGGGTGCACAGGGAGCAGACGGCGATGGCCAGCAGCACCCCGGGGAAGGCGTACAGCACGTCCAGCGTGCGCAGCAGCAACTGGGCCGCCACCCGCCCGCCCAGCCCGGCGACAGTGCCGAGGACGGTGCCCGCCACGGTGGCGACGACGACCGGCAGCAGTCCGCCCGCCAGCGACGGCCGGGCGCCCAGGACGATGCGGCTGAGTACGTCGCGGCCCTGTCCGTCGGTGCCCAGAAGATGCCCGGGGCTGCCCGGATCGAGCAGCCGCTGGCGCAGTGAGCCGGCCGTCGCCGAGCCGGGTGCCAGCAGCGGCCCCGCCACGGCCACCGCCAGCAGCGCGGTGGCCAGTACCAGTGGCACCAGCAGGCCGGGGTCGCGGCGCGACGGCCGGGTCACGACGTGCTCCTGACCCGCGGGTCGATCAGCGCATGGGCGGCGTCGACCAGGATGTTGATGCCGATGAAGGCGACGGCGACCACGAGCACCCCGCCCTGCACGACCGGGAAGTCACGGGCGGCCAGGGCGTCGTACAGCAGACGGCCGAGGCCCGGCCAGTCGAACAGGGTCTCCACGAAGACCACCCCTTCCAGTAGGTAGGCCAGTTGCAGGCCGCCGATGGTCAGCAGCGCCGGCGCGGCGTTGTGCGCGCAGTGGCACAGCACCACCGCCCTGGTCGTGCCGCGGGCCCGCAGGCCGTCGGCGAGGTCGGACTCCAGCACCCCGGCGAGCGCGGTACGGAAGACACGCGCGGTCAGGCCCAGCGGCACCAGCGCCGCCGCCACGGCCGGCAGTACGAGGTGGCGCAGCAGGTCCGCGGTGCCGCCAGGACCGAACGCGTCGTGCGTGCCGCCGGCCGGCAGCCAGCGCAGCCGGACCGCGAAGACGGAGATGAGCAGCAGGGCGACGGAGAACTGCGGCGCGGACACCGACAGCGTGCTCAGCGCCCCGGCCAGCCGGCCGGCCGGTCCACGCGGCCGCAGGGCGCCGACCGCACCGAGCAGCACCCCGCCGGCGACGACGAGCGCGAAGGCGGCCGCGGTCACCACCAGGGTCTGCTGGAGCGCCGGCCACAGCACCTCGGTCACCGGCCGCTGCGCGGACACCGAGGTGCCCAGGTCGCCGCGGACCGCGTGCCCCAGCCAATGGGCGTAGCGCACCGGCAGCGGGCGGCCGAGGCCGAGCCGGGCCGCCAGCTCCCGCCGGGCGCCGGGGGAAGCACCCGGGCCGAGGAACGCGCTGACCGGGTCGCCGGGAACGAGGGCGACCGTCGCGTACACGACGGCCGTCACGCCCAGCAGGCTCGGCACCGCGAGCAGCAGACGCCGGGTCAGGAAGCGTCTCACGCCGCCGCTCCCGGTCCGGTGACGGCGAGTGAGGAGGCGCGTGAGGGGGCGGACGGCGTACGCGCGGGGAATGGGGCGTACGGCCGGGCAGCGGGCGGTTCCGGTGGACCGGCCATCGGTGTGCGTTCCTTCCAGGTGCTGGTGCGGCGGGGCGGCCGCCAACAGGAAGGGTGCGGGGACCGCGCGGCCCGGACCAGACAGGCGTTCGTGCTGCTACTCCTGATCACAGGACCGGCGGCCGCCAGCGGGGTATTGACCGGTCGCAAAACCGCCCATTAGGCTCCACATATGGTCTCTCGGCGAACCGGCGTGTCCCCGACCGGTTTCGGCGGCTTCGGGCTCCGCGGACGCCGCGGCGGGTCGTGTTGCGGGCACCGCCCGCGCTGACCGCCCGCACCTTGCCCAGGAGTTCCGCACCTCATGACCGTCCCTGTGACCACCCCTGTGTCCACCGCTGCCCCGAGCCCGCAGCTCGGCGCCTTCCTGCGGGCGCACCGCGAACTGCTCCGTCCCGGCGATGTCGGCCTCACGGCCACCGCCCGCCGCCGCACTCCGGGACTGCGTCGCGAGGAGGTGGCGTCGCTGTCCGGAGTGGGACTGGCCTGGTACACCTGGCTGGAGCAGGGCCGGGTGACCGCGTCACGGCAGGTACTCGCCGCGCTCGCGCGGACTCTCAGGCTCGATCCGGTGGAAGTACGGCACGCCATGCGGCTGGCCGGGCACCACGAGCCCGCCTCCCCGGCGGGGGACGGGGACGCGGCGCTGGCTCCGGTCGTCCAGCCGGTCCTGGACGCGTGGCCGGCCAGCCCGGCGGTGCTGCTCGACCGGCATTTCGACGTACTGGCCTGGAACAGCGCGTGGGCGGCGCTGTGGGGTTCGCCGGGCGAGGTGGCGCCCTGCCGCCGCAACCTGCTGTGGCTGATGGCGGCGGACGAGCGTCTGCACACTGTGCTGCCCGACTGGGTGCCGCTGGCGATGAACGTCTTCCAGCACTTCCGCGCCCAGGCCGGGGCGGCGCTGTCGGAGGACCGCACGGCGCAGGTGTACCGCGCGCTGGAGGAGGACGTGCCCGAACTCAGCCACTGGTGGGGGTGCCGGTCCGTGGCCGAACTCACCGCCCGCACCCTGACCGTACGGCCGCCCGGCGGTGGCGCGATGGACCTGTCGCTGTCGTCCTTCCACCCCGTGGACGACCCCTCGGCGCTGATCCTGCTGTTCACGCCGCCCACGGCCGCCGACCGGGCACGGATGAACGACCTCGTGGCGGGGTAGTCCGCGCACGCGCGTGAGACCGCCGCGGGTCGGCCCTCGTCTCGTCATCTCGTCCGACATCCCCGGCCGACCTGGTCTTCAGGACCGCCTTCCGTGCCCGCCGTGCCGGCAAGCCGCGTCCCCGCGCGGTGCGCGACGCCGGGCAGCAGGGACAGATCGCCGACGTCCACAGCCGATCAGGGGGAACTCACGGCGCTCCGCGGACCCGTGTGCTGTGCTCCGGAGGGAGGGCGCCGGCTGCGGTCAGGCGCCCTTCCCCTGGGGCACGAGCACCGCCACGCACTCGACGTGGTGGGTCATCGGGAAGAGGTCGAAGGCGCGCAGGCTCGCCGGGCGGTAGCCCTCCTCGGCGAAGTAGGCGAGGTCGCGGGCGAGGGCGGCGGGGTCGCAGGCGACGTAGGCGATGCGGCGGGCGCCGAGGGAGGCGAGGTGGCGGACGAGGGGGCGGCGGGCGCCGGTGCGGGGCGGGTCGAGGACGATCAGGTCGACCTCGGTGATGCCGGTGCGGGGCAGGACGTGGTCGACCTTGCCCTGCTCGATGCGGACCCGGTCGAGGTCCTGGAGGTTGTGCCGGGCGTCCTGGACGGCACGCTTGCCGGACTCGATGCCGAGCACGGCGCCGCGTTCGCCGACGCGCTCGGCCAGCGCGCCGGCGAAGAGGCCGGCGCCGCAGAAGAGGTCGAGTGCCATGTCCCCCTTGCGGGGCATCAGGCCCTGCATGACGGCCTCGACCAGCAGGTCGGCGGCCTTCGGGTGGACCTGCCAGAAGCCGCCGTCGCCGACCCGCCAGGTGCGGCCCGCGGCGCGCTCGCGGACGAAGTCGCGGCCGTGGACGCGGTGGACGGCCTTGTCCCGCTCGCCGATCCGCAGCACCGAGACCGGGCGGTCCAGCTCCACGATGGGCAGCCGGCCGCCGGGCCGCGGGGTGAGGACGACCTGGCGGTCGCTCGACCCGGTGGCGGCGATCGCCTCGACCTGCGCGATCTGCGGCCAGCTGCGGGCCTCGACGCCCAGCTCGCTGACCTCGGGCGCGGCGATCATGCAGTGGTCGATGACCTCGACGTCGTGCGAGCGGTGCCGGCGCAGGCCCGCGCGCCCCTCGTCGTCCACGGCGTACTGCACGCGGGTGCGCCAGGCGGGCACCTCGCCCTTGGCGACCTTGTCGCCGGGGGCGGGCTGCACCGTGCCGTCCCAGCCGGCCTCCTCGGGGGTGAGCCCGGCGAGCCTTTCCAGCTGCTCGGTGATGACCGCGGCCTTGAGGCGCCGCTGGGCGCCGGGGGCGGCGTGCTGCCAGTCGCAGCCGCCGCAGCGGCCGGGGCCGGAGAAGGGGCAGGGCGCCTCGACCCGGTCCTTGGACGCGGTCAGCACGCGGACGGCGTCGGCCCGCAGGAAGCTCGCGCCGACCTCGCCGTGGGTGACGCGGGCGACGACCCGCTCGCCCGGCAGGGTGTGCCGGACGAAGAGGACCTGGCCCTGCGCGGTGCGCGCGAGGCAGTGGCCGCCGTGCGCCACCGGGCCGATCTCTACCTCGTACTCCTGGCCGACCAGTGACGGGGCGGGCTCGGTCTGCATGAAGGTGGTGCTCCTGGGCTCTTCTCGGGATGCGCGGCAACCCCTTCCCCGGGGTGCGCGACAGTCCAGTCTACGGGTCGGCGGCCCGGCCCTGCCCCCGCCGTCAGTGCTCGCGCTGCTGCTCCCGCTGGTGCGGGCCGACCGGGCCGCGGCGGATGGAGCCGGGCGCGCTCCAGTCGGCGCGGCGGCGGGCGCGGGCGCGGGCGGCCTCGGAGGACTCCAGCTGGTAGGGCACGGAGGTGACCATCACGCCGGGGGTGAAGAGCAGCCGGCCCTTGAGCCGCAGTGCGCTCTGGTTGTGCAGCAGGTGCTCGTACCAGTGGCCGACGACGTATTCGGGGATGTAGACGCTGACCACGTCCCGCGGGCTGTTGCGGCGCAGCCCCTTGACGTAGTCGATGATCGGGCGGGTGATCTCGCGGTAGGGCGAGTCGAGGACCTTGAGCGGTACGTCGATGCCGCGCCGCTGCCAGTCGGCCTGCAGGGCCTTGGTGTCGTCGGGGTCGACGTTGATGCTGAGGGCCTCGAGGGTGTCGGAGCGCATCAGCTTGGCGTAGGACAGCGCCCGCAGGGTGGGCTTGTGCAGCTTGGAGACCAGCACGATGGAGTGCACACGGGAGGGGCGTACGTAGTCGTCGCTCGGTTGGTCCTCGGCGGCGATCTCGTCGGAGACCCGGGTGTAGTGGCGGCGGATCGCGGTCATGGTGGCGTAGAAGACGACCATGCCGAGCACCGCGACCCAGGCGCCGTGGGTGAACTTGGTGAGCAGCACGATGACCAGGACCAGGCCGGTCAGGAAGGCGCCGAAGGTGTTGATGGCCCGGGAGCGGAGCATGTGGCGGCGCTTGGCCTGGTCGGTCTCGGTGCGCAGGTGGCGGTTCCAGTGCCTGACCATGCCGGTCTGGCTGAGGGTGAAGGAGACGAACACGCCGACGATGTAGAGCTGGATCAGCCGGGTGGAGTCGGCGCCGTAGATGTAGACCAGGACGCAGGCGAAGCCGGCCAGCACCACGATGCCGTTGGAGAAGGCCAGCCGGTCGCCGCGGGTGTG
Source organism: Actinacidiphila paucisporea (assembly GCF_900142575.1). Classification (GTDB taxonomy): domain Bacteria; phylum Actinomycetota; class Actinomycetes; order Streptomycetales; family Streptomycetaceae; genus Actinacidiphila; species Actinacidiphila paucisporea. The sequence goes on along the minus strand of NZ_FRBI01000025.1, from coordinate 97,548 downwards.
CAGCTGGCGCGGCAGGTAGCGGTCCTGGGCGAGGATCGAGCCGAGCACCGGGAAGCCGTTGTAGGCGGTGTTGGCGGCCAGGAAGAGCACCAGGGCGGTGACGGCGGCCAGGAAGACGAACGGGATCGAGCCGTGGCCGAAGACCGCTTCCGCGACCTGGGCGATGACCGGGTCCTGGGTGAAGCCGGAGCCGACGGGGACGCCGTGGTTGAGCAGGTCGGTCGCGGGGTTCTCGGCCATCCGCACGTGGGTGTTCATCGCCAGCGCGATGATGCCGCAGAACATGGTGACGGCGAGCAGGCCCATCGCGGCCAGCGTGGTGGCGGCGTTCTTGGACTTGGGCTTCTTGAAGGCCGGTACGCCGTTGCTGATCGCCTCGACGCCGGTCAGAGCGGCGCAGCCGGAGGAGAAGGCGCGCAGCAGCAGGAAGATCAGCGCGAAGCCGCCGATGCCGGAGGACTCGGCGTGGATCGTGTACCCCGCCGTGGGCGCGTGCATGTCATGCCCAGTGGCGATCTTGAAGATGCCCCAGGCGATCATGCAGAAGACGCCGACGACGAAGGCGTAGGTGGGGATCGCGAAGATCGTGCCGGACTCGCGCACCCCGCGCAGGTTCATCAGCATGAGGATCACGATCATGCCGACCGCGCCGAGCACCTTGTGGGTGACGAAGAACGGCACCGCCGAGCCCAGGTTCTCGATGCCGGAGGCGACCGACACCGCCACCGTGAGCACGTAGTCGACCAGCAGCGCGCTGGCGACGGTGAGGCCCGCCTTCGGCCCCAGGTTGGTGGTGGCGACCTCGTAGTCGCCGCCACCCGAGGGGTAGGCGTGCACGTTCTGCCGGTAGGAGGCGACGACGGTGAACATCAGCACCACGACGGCGCCCGCGATCCACGGGCTGAAGTGGTAGGCCGACACTCCCGCGATCGACAGGACGAGGAGCACCTCGCCAGGCGCGTAAGCCACGGACGACAGCGGGTCGGAGGCGAAGACGGGAAGCGCGAGCCGCTTGGGGAGCAGCGTCTCGCCCAGCTTGTCGCTGCGCAGCGCCCGGCCGATGAGGATCCGTTTCGGCAGGTCGGTCAGTTTGGACACCCCGCGATGTTAAGGGATCGGCCATACGTGCGGATGCCCCAGTCCCCCATGGAGTGTGGCGAACTTGTGGCGCGGCCCGTACGCAACCTTCTGCGCCGCGGCGCGCGTGTGTAGCTTTGGCCGCGGTCTGAGACGCTTGGAACGACCTTTACGACTCAGCACACAGTCTCAGTCGAAAACGTTGACAGCCGGAAGGACGGTCGTGCACGTCGTGATTATGGGATGCGGGCGAGTGGGCTCCACTCTCGCGCACTCCCTCGAACAGCAAGGTCATACGGTCGCGGTGATCGATCAGGACCCCAAGGCGTTCCGCCGGCTGGGCTCCGGATTCGGCGGGCGCCGGGTGACCGGAGTCGGGTTCGACCAGGACACGCTGCGTGAGGCCGGTATTGAGGAGGCGGGTGCCTTCGCGGCCGTCAGCAGCGGCGACAACTCCAACATCATCGCGGCCCGGGTGGCCCGGGAGATGTTCGGCATCGAGAATGTGGCGGCCAGAATCTACGACCCGCGTCGAGCCGAGGTCTACCAGCGGCTCGGCATCCCGACCGTGGCCACCGTGCGGTGGACCGCCGACCAGATGCTGCGCAGGCTGCTGCCGTCCGGCGCGGAGCCGCTGTGGCGCGACCCCAGCGGTGGGGTGCAGCTCGCCGAGGTGCACACGTCGCCCGAGTGGATCGGGCACAAGATCAGCACGCTGCAGGAGGAGACCGGCGCCAGGGTGGCATTTCTCACCCGGCTCGGCGAGGCGATGCTGCCCACCGCGCAGACCGTGCTGCAGGAGGGCGACCTCGTCCACGTGATCCTGCGCTCCGGCGACGTCGCGGACGTCGAGGCGGCTTTCGCCAAGGGACCCGAGGAGGCCCACTCATGAGGGTGGCCATCGCCGGGGCCGGCGCGGTCGGCCGGTCCATCGCGGCCGAGCTGCTGGAGAACGGGCACGAGGTGCTGCTCGTCGACAAGAACCCCACCTCCATCTCGGTGGAGCGGGTGCCGCAGGCCGAGTGGCTGCTGGCCGACGCGTGCGAGATCACCTCGCTCGACGAGGCCGCTCTGCAGCGCTGCAACGTGGTGATCGCCGCGACCGGCGACGACAAGGTCAACCTGGTGGTGTCGCTGCTCGCCAAGACGGAGTACGGCGTGCCGCGGGTCGTCGCCCGGGTGAACAACCCGAAGAACGAGTGGCTGTTCAACGAGTCGTGGGGGGTGGACGTCGCCGTCTCCACCCCGCGGCTGATGTCGGCCCTGGTCGAGGAGGCGGTGAGCGTCGGCGACCTGGTCCGGCTGCTGCGCTTCAGCCAGGGTGACGCGAACCTGGTCGAGTTGACGCTGCCCGAGGAGGCCGCGCTGGTCGGCACCCGGGTCGGTGACGTGGAGTGGCCGCAGGACACCTCGCTGGTCACCATCATCCGCGGCAACCGGGTGCTCACCCCGTCCAAGGACGACGCGCTGGAGGCCGGCGACGAGCTGCTGTTCGTGGCGGCGCCGCACCGGGAGGAGCAGCTGGAGGACCTGCTGTCCCTCCAGGACGGCAACGGCGGCTGACCTCGGCCGCACCGGGCAGGCGGAGCGCGACCCGACCGCCTGTCCGGTCCTACTTGACCGCCTGCTCCGTCTCCGCGTCCTCGGCCCGCTCCTTGCCGGCCTTGCGCTCCTGCTCGGCCGCCTCCATCTCCGCGATCACGTCGATCGGGGCCGGCGCCTTCACCAGGAAGATCCAGGTCAGGTAGACCGACAGCAGGAACGGCGGGATGCCGAGCGCGACCTTGACCCAGCCCAGCTGGGTGGCGTTGCCCCACCAGTACAGCGGGAAGAGGATCGCCGACTTCGCCAGCAGGATCAGGCCCCAGGCCCAGCTCGCCTTGGTGTACGCGCGCAGCCGCCCCGGGTTGCGGGTGCGCCAGGACAGGTTCTCCTTGAACACCGGCCCGAGGATCAGTCCGAGCAGCGGGAACCGGGCCAGCGCCGAGACCACGTAGGCGATGCCCAGGCCGAGCGTGTAGAGCATGCCGGGCAGGTAGAAGTTCTTGGCGTTGCCCGACATCATCGCGAACAGCGCGCCGAAGGCGATGCCGAAGACGCCGCTGAAGGCGTGCTTGAGGGTGTCCTTGCGGGCCAGCCGGGCGGTGCCCAGCACCACCGACAGGGCCAGTGCGGCGAGCGCGGACGACTTGATGTCGTGGTTGACCGTGTAGATCACCACGAAGACCAGGCCGGGCACGGTGGTCTCCACCATGCCGAGGACGCCGCCGAAGGCGTCCAGCAGCGCGGCCTCGGTGGCCGCCCTGACCTCCGCTTCCTCGCTCCGCGGGCCGTCCGTGTTGTCGTGGTCCTTCTTGTCGATCGACGCCACCAGCTACTCCTGTCCGACCGGACGCAGTTCGTACTTGGGGTTGAACAGCACCGGACGGCCACGGTTCATGGAGATCCGGCCGGAGGCGATGATCCGGCGGCCGGGTTCTATACCGGCGATACTGCGGCGGCCGAGCCAGACCACGTCCAGCGCGGCGGACCCGTCGAACAGCTCCGCCTCCAGTGCGGGCACGCCCGCCCGGGGACGCAGCGTGACCGTACGCAGCGTACCGGTGACCGACACTATCTGGCGGTCGGAGCAGTCCTTGATCCGGGTACAGCCGACAGCCCGGGTCTCCTGCTGCAACTCCTCGGAGTGCAGTTCCTCCTGGGAGGAGGAGAGCCGGTCGAGCATGCGGCGGAAACGGCCCGCGGGCCGCTCAGAACGGATGGCACCACTCATACGACCCAGCGTACCGGCCCGGCCTCACGCCTCGAAGCGGTAACCCATGCCGGGTTCGGTGATGAAGTGCCGCGGCCGGGCCGGATCGGCCTCCAGCTTCCGCCGCAGCTGCGCCATGTACACCCGCAGGTAGTTGCTCTCCGTGCCGTAGGCGGGGCCCCAGACCTCCTGCAGCAGCTGCTTCTGCGAGACCAGCCGGCCGGGGTTGCGCACCAGCACTTCGAGCAGGTGCCACTCGGTGGGCGTGAGGCGTACGTCGGCGCCGTCGCGGTGCACCTTGCGGGCCGCCAGGTCCACGGTGAAGCTCTCGGTCTCCACCGCCGAGACGTCGTCCTCGGGGCCGGTCGGCGTGGCGCGGCGCACCGCGGCGCGCAGCCGGGCCAGCAGCTCGTCCATCCCGAAGGGCTTGGTCACGTAGTCGTCGGCGCCCGCGTCCAGCGCCTCCACCTTCTCGTCGGAGGCGTGCCGGGCGGACAGCACGATGATCGGCACCCGGGTCCAGCCGCGCAGCCCGCGGATCACCTCGACGCCGTCCATGTCGGGCAGCCCGAGGTCGAGCAGGACCACGTCGGGGTGCCGTGCCGCGGCCACCCGCAGCGCGGAGGCGCCGTCGTGCGCCGCGTCGACCTCGTAGGAGCGCGCCCGCAGGTTGATCACCAGCGCCCTGACGATCTGCGGTTCGTCGTCCACCACCAGCACCCGGTACATCCGCCGCCCTTTCGCGTCCCCGTCCCCGCCGCCGCCCGCCGGCCGCTCCCCCGCCTGCCGGCTCACGGGGTCGCCGTCGCGGGGAGGCCGGGGCGGGCCGGCCGGCCGCCCGCCGCGGCACGCAGGGTGAGCACCATGGTCAGTCCACCGCCGGGCGTGTCCTCGGCGACCAGGGTGCCGCCCATGGCCTCGGCGAAGCCGCGGGCGACCGCGAGGCCGAGGCCCACGCCGGTGCCGCGCGGCGCGTCGCCGTACCGCTGGAAGGGCTCGAATATCTGCTCCTTGGCGCTGTCGGGCACGCCGGGGCCGCGGTCGGCCACCCGGACCTCCACCCGGTCGCCGAGGGCGCTGGCGGCCACCAGGACCGCTTCGCCGGGCGGGCTGTACTTGACGGCGTTCTCCACCACGTTGGCGACGCTGCGCTCCAGCAGGCCGGGGTCCACCGCGACCATCGGCAGCGTCTCGGGGATGTCCAGGGTGACGCTCCGCTCGGGGACGCCGCCGAGCGCCATCGGCACCACCTCGTCGAGGTCCAGCTCGCGGATCAGCGGGTTGACGGTGCCGGTCTGCAGCCGGGACATGTCCAGCAGGTTGCCCACCAGGTGGTCGAGGCGGTCGGTGCCGTCCTCGATACCGGCCAGCAGCTCCGCCTCGTCCTCCGCGGACCAGGCGACGTCGGCGGACCGCAGCGAGGACACCGACGCCTTGATGCCGGCCAGCGGGGTGCGCAGGTCGTGCGAGACGGCGGCGAGCAGCGCGGTGCGTATCCGGTTGCCCTCGGCGAGCTGCCGCGCCCTGCCCGCCTCGTCGGCGAGCCGCTTGCGGTCCAGGACCACCGCGGCCTGCGCGGCGAAGGCCGACAGCACCCGGCGGTCGGAGGCCGGCAGCACCCGGCCGAGCAGCGCCAGCGAGAGCCGGTCGTTGACGGCGACCTCCACGTCGGCGTCCTCGGGGCGCGCGCAGGGCCGGCTGCCGACCGCCGCGGCGCACTTCCACGGGGCGTGCTCGCCCTCCCGCTCCAGCAGCACCACCGACTCCATCCCGAAGGTCTCCCTGACCCGCTCCAGCAGCGCGTCCAGTGAGCTCTCGCCGCGCAGCACGCTGCCGGCCAGGTGCGAGAGGATCTCCGCCTCGGCGCGCAGCCTGGCCGCCTGCTGGGTACGCCGGGCGGCCAGGTCGACCACCGAGGCGACGGCGGCGCCGACCAGCACGAAGATCACGATCGCGACGATGTTCTCCGGCTCGGCGATGGTGAAGGAGTGGGTGGGCCGGGTGAAGTAGTAGTTCAGCAGCAGCGAGCCGACCACCGCGGACGCCAGGGCGGGCAGCAGCCCGCCGACCAGGGCCGCGGCGACCGTGAGGGTCAAGAAGAGCAGCATGTCGGTGGCCTGGCCGGGGCCCGGGTGCCAGCGGGTGAGCACCACCGCGAGCAGCACCGGGCCGAGCACGCCGGTCAGCCAGCCCGCCACCACCCGGGAGCGGCCCAGCCTGGCGCCCCGGGCGGCGGGCAGGCCGCGGCCCTTGGCGACGTGCTCGTGGCTGACGATGTGGACGTCGATGTCGCCGGCCTCGCGGGCGACGGTGGTGCCGACGCCCGGCCCGAAGGCGTACTGCCAGGTCTTGCGGCGGCTGCTGCCGAGCACGATCTGGGTGGCGTCGGCGCCGCGGGCGAAGTCCAGCAGCGCGTCGGGCACCTCGTCGCCGATGACGTGGTGGAAGGAGCCGCCGAGGTCCTCGACCAGGGTGCGCTGGACGGCCAGCTCCTTGGCGGACCCCGATACGGGCCCCTCGCTGCGCACGATGTGCACGGCCAGGATCTCGCCGCCGGAGCCCTTGGCGGCCATCCTGGCGGCCCGCCGGATCAGGGTGCGGCCCTCGGGGCCGCCGGTCAGGCCGACGACGATCCGCTCGCGGGCCTTCCAGGCGGCCGATATGCGGTGCTCGGCGCGGTATTCGCGCAGGTACTCGTCGACGCGGTCAGCGGTCCACAGCAGCGCGAGCTCGCGCAGCGCGGTCAGGTTGCCGGGTCTGAAGTAGTTGGACAGGGCCGCGTCGACCTTGTCGGGGGCGTAGATGTTGCCGTGCGCCATCCGGCGGCGCAGGGACTGCGGCGACATGTCGACCAGCTCGATCTGGTCGGCGCGCCTGACCACCTCGTCGGGCACGGTCTCGCGCTGCCGCACCCCGGTGATGGCCTCGACGACGTCGCCGAGCGACTCCAGGTGCTGGATGTTGACGTTGGAGACCACGTCGATGCCGGCCGCCAGCAGTTCCTCGACGTCCTGCCAGCGCTTGGCGTTGCGGGAGCCCGGCACGTTGGTGTGGGCCAGCTCGTCCACCAGCGCGACCTCGGGTGCCCGGCGCAGCACCGCGTCGACGTCCATCTCGGTGAAGGAGCTGCCGCGGTAGTCGTGCTCGCGGCGGGCGACCTCCTCCAGGCCGTGCATCATCACCTCGGTACGGGGCCTGTGGTGGTGCTCGACGTAGCCGATGACCAGGTCGGTGCCGCGCTCGACGCGCCGGTGGGCCTCGGAGAGCATGGCGTAGGTCTTGCCGACGCCGGGGGCGGCCCCCAGGTATATGCGCAGTGTGCCGCGTGCCATGCCTTTGACCTTAGAACGACCGAACCCGACATAAGGGACCGGGTCGACCGTCCGGGGACACCTTGACGCCGTCTTGACGGCCTCCATGGCGGCGGCGCGGCAGCAGACCGCCGGGAAGACCGGCCTCGGCACTTGCCGGTCACGGACGATCACGCGCTGTCACCGTGACCAGTGTGCAGGGGCCCGGGCCGGCTCAGGCGCCCCGCTCAGCTGTCGGAGACGATCCGGCCGTCCCGCAGTTCGAGCACCCGGTCGGCCAGCGCGAGCAGCTGGTTGTCGTGGGTGGCGACCAGCGCGGTCACGCCCTCGCTGCGCACCACGGCCCGCAGCAGCTCCATCACGGCCAGGCCGGTGTCGGCGTCGAGCTGCCCGGTGGGCTCGTCGGCGATGATCAGGTCGGGCCGGTTGGCGAGCGCCCTGGCGATTGCGACCCGCTGCTGCTGGCCGCCGGACAGCTCGCCGGGGCGCTGGGCGGCGTGGTCGGCGAGGCCGACCAGGGCCAGCAGCAGCTCGACGCGCTCCTCGCGCTCGCGCGGCGGCGTCTTGCGCAGCCGCATGGGCACCCCGACGTTCTCGGCCGCGGTGAGGATGGGGATCAGGCCGAAGGACTGGAAGACGAAGCCGATCCGGTCCCTGCGCAGCGCCAGCAGGTCGTCGTCGCCGAGCCCCGCCAGGTCCGTGCCGTCCAGCGATATGCGCCCGCCGTCGGGGCTGTCCAGGCCGCCGACCAGGTTCAGCACGGTGGTCTTGCCCGAGCCCGAGCGGCCCTTGAGCGCCACCAGTTCGCCGCGCGGCACCGCGAACGACACCCCGCGCAGGGCGTGCACGGCGGTGTCGCCGCTGCCGTAGGTGCGGCGCAGGTCCTCGACCACCACCATCTCGCCGGTCTTCGGCGACGTCGCCACGGCCGTGGCTGACTGCTCCGTCATTCCCGCTCCCCCATCCCGGTCCTTCATTCGTCGTCCCCCTCCTGCTCGTCCTTCGCCCGGCCGCCCGCGCCGGGGTCCGGGTCGTGCCCGGTCTCCCGCGCGGCCTGCCCGCGGTCCGGCCACACCCCGAGGTGGTCGGGCTCCGCGGTCAGCCGGACGCGGCGGTGCAGCCCGTAGCGCTCGGTGAATTCCCGCGGCAACTGCAGGCGCCCCACCCGGTCGAGGACGGCGTGTTCCCCCGCTTCCTGCGCGGCGCCCGCGGCCGCCCCGCCCGCGGACGGGCGCAGCACTTCGGTCGCGGTCCGGCCGTCGCGTATCCGTACCGTACGCCTGACCTGTTCGGCGACCGCGGGGTCATGGGTAACGATCAGGACGGTGACGCCCAGTTCGGCGTTGGTGCGGCGCGGGGCGGCGAAGACCTCCGCGCCGCTCGCGGTGTCCAGCTCGCCGGTGGGCTCGTCGGCGAAGAGCACCCGGTGGGGTGTTGGCGCCCGCTGCCAGTGCCCGGGGGGTGTTGGCGCCCGCCGCCGTGATGGCGGCGCGCTGCCGCTGGCCGCCGGACAGCTCGCCGGGGCGGCGGTTGCGGCAGTCCGCGACGCCGGGCCTGTCGAGCGGCTCCGCGGCCCGAGGCCTTGCAGGGCCTGGACCTCGACGCCCTCGGCGCGGTGGATGTCGAATTCCGCTCGGCGCACGTGCCTTGCCGGATTCTTGCACCGGCGTGCCCTCCCCGCTCTGCGGGAGCGCCCGGGACGCGGCGCGGCCCGGACCTGTCTGGCCAGGTCCGGGCCGGTGTGAACGCTGTGACGCGACCGCCGGGGGTCAGTGCAGCTCGGTGATCTCCGGGCCGCGGCGCATCGGGTCGATGCCGTCACCGAACTTCGACGGCTCCTGCTGCTCGGCCGCGGCGCCGTCCGGCACCATCTGGGCGTCGTTGGGCAGCTTGAGCACGATCGGGTCGCGCGGCGCCATCGGGGAGTCGCCGCGCAGCACCACGGTGTCGCGGAAGACCGACTCCAGCACTCCGGCGGCGGCGGGCTGCACCGCGCCCTGCCCCGAGATCACCCCGCGCAGGAACCAGCGCGGTCCGTCGCAGCCCACGAAGCGCACCAGCTGCACCCCGTTGGTGCCGTCCGGCAGCTGCACGGGCACCTGCGCGCGCAGCTCCCAGCCCAGCGGGCCCTCGACCTCGTCCACCACACCGCCCTGCTGGGTGATGCCGGAGGCGATCTCCTCGCGCACCTCGCCCCAGATCCCCTCGGACTTCGGTGCGGCGAACGCCTGGAGCTGGACGGCGCTGTCCCGCAGCACCACGGTGGCGGCCACGATCGACTCGCCGGCAACCTCCACCCGCAGCTCCATGCCCTCGACCCCGGGCACGAACAGCCCGCCGAGGTCCACCCGGCCGTCGCCGGGCTCCCTGACCTCGCTCACGTCCCACGGGCCGTCGGGCCGCGGCGCGGGCGGAAGGTTGTACCGGTTGGAGGCGGAGTCACCGGAGTCGTCCGACTCCTCGGCGTCTTCGGCCAGCTCGTCTTCGGCCTCGACGGCCTCATCGAGCTCGTCGAGGGCGTCTTCGCGCTCCTTGCGACGACGGAACACGGTCACTGTCCTTCCCGGTCTGCTACGACCGATGCGTATCCGTATCTGGACGTGCCAGCCGACGGCGTCTCCACCGCGGCATGACCCCCCGTGGAGCCGAAGCCCCCCGCGGCCCTGGCAGAGCCGGGCAGCTCCGCCACTTCGTGGAAGCGGACCCGCTCGACCTGCTGGACGACCAGTTGGGCGATCCGGTCGCCCTTGTCGAACCGCACGGTCTCGCGCGGATCCAGATTGACGACGATCACCTTGATCTCTCCACGGTACCCGGCATCCACCGTTCCCGGGGCATTCACCAGGGCCACTCCGCAGCGCGCGGCAAGGCCCGAGCGCGGGTGCACGAAGGCCGCGTAGCCGTCGGGCAGCGCGACGGAGATCCCGGTGGGCAGCACGGCCCGCTCCCCGGGCGCCAACTCGGCGGCCTCGGTGGTGATCAGGTCGACGCCGGCGTCCCCGGGGTGCCCGTAGGAGGGCACCGGCACGGAGTCGTCGAGGCGGCGCAGCAGCACGTCCACCGGGGGCCGGGTCACGGGTTCACCTCGAAGGCGCGGGCGACCTTGACCTGGTCCGGGTCGTCCATTGCGGCCCTGATCTCCTCGGGCCTGCCGTTGGCCGTGAAGTGGTCGAGCTTGACCTCGATGAAAAGCGCGTCGGCGCGGACCGCCACCGGCCCCTCCGGGCCGCCGATCCGGCCCTCGGCGCTGCTGTAGATCTTCCGGCCGGCGACCGCGGTGCAGCGGGCCGACAGGTGCAGGGTGGCGCCAACCGGCACCGGGCGGACGAAGTCCGTCTCCAGCCGGCCGGTGACCGCGATGACCCGCAGCAGCCAGCTCAGCGAGCCCAGCGTCTCGTCGAGGGCGGACACCAGCACCCCGCCGTGCGCGAGGCCCGGCGCCCCCTGATGGGCGGGCTGCACGGTGAACTCGGCGGTGACGCTGACGCCTTCGCCGGCCCTGGCCGCGAGGTGCAGCCCGTGCGGCTGGGAATCGCCGCAGCCGAAGCACTGGTCGTAGTGCGCGCCCAGCAGTTCGCCCGGCGCGGGGGCGTCGGGGTGCCGTACCGGGGCGGCGGCGTCGGACGGCGGCGTCAGGCCCGGGCGTCCCGCGCCCGGGGGTGTCGTGGCTGCACTCACGCCCGAGACCCTACCCTCCTGCGCTGTGCCATCCCGCCGTGCCTGCGGCAGTCTTCGCGGCACATGGCAGTCTGGTGCCATGCAGCCTTACGACGAACGCCTCACCGTCCCGCGATCCTGGTGGTTCCTGGCCATCGCCGTGGGTGTGGCGATGGCGCTGATCCTGCTCCCCTTCGGCCCGCTGCCGCTGCTGGCCGGCCTGGTCGGCGGCGCGGCGCTGTCGATGATGGCGGTCAGCTCCTACGGGTCGGCCCGGATCAGGGTGGTCGCCGGCTCGCTGGTCGCCGGCAAGGCAAAGATCCCGGTGGCGGCGCTGGGCACGGCCACCGTGCTCGGTCCGGAGGAGACGGTGGCCTGGCGCTCGTACAAGGCGGACCCGCGGGCCTTCATGCTGCTGCGCTCCTACGTGCCGACCGCGCTCAGGGTCGAGGTGACCGATCCGGCGGACCCGACGCCCTACGTCTATCTGTCGACGCGCTCGCCGCAGCGGCTCGCCGCGGCGCTGGACGCGGTCAGGACCGTGGACGCGGCGTAGCCGCCGGCTCCGGTCGGGGGCCGGGCACGGCCTGCTGCCGGGTGCTCACCGCCCGGTCGGGGGCCGGTCGTCGCCGGTGGCGGTCGGATCGTCGCCGGGCGCGGTCGGATCGTCGACGTCCAGGCCCGCGTCGATCGCCGGATACGGCCCGGGGCCGACCTCGGCTACCGGCAGCTCGGGCCAGGGGAACTGCGCGGCGCGCAGGTCGCGGCGGACGCGCTCGGCAAGCTTGCGGGTGTCCCGGCGGTTCATCACCGCCCCCACGGCAGCGCCGATCATGAACGGGGTGAGGACCGGCGCATTGCGCAGCGTCCTGCGCAGCAGCCGCTGCCGCATCTCCCGCTTCATGCTGCTGCCCAGCGCGACATTGACGGTGGACAGCTTGAGCACATCGATACCGCGCTGCTCGGTCCAGGACCACAGATAGGCGGTCGCCCGCTCGCGGGCGCCGCCGGGGACGCGCAGTCCGTAGACCTCGTGCAGCTCGGCGATGAGCTTGTACTCGATGGCCGCGACGCCGAGCGTCTCGGCCACCAGCTCGGCCGGCATCGCCGGCGGGGTGGGCAGCATCGCGGCGGCCCCGATACCGGCGCCGACGGTCATCGTGCCCTTGACCGCGGCCGCGATCAGCCGGTCCGCGATCGCTTCCGGGCCGAGCCCGGGAAACTGCCGGCGCAGGGCGGCAAGGTCCCGCACCGGAATGCGGGGTGCCACCTCGATGAGCCGCTCGGACGCCGAGCCGATCCCGGCCCGTGCGGCGCTGCCGCCTCTGCGGGCGCCGCCCAGTGCGACGCTGCCGCCTCTGCGGGCGCCGCCGCTCACACCGCTCACACCGCGCCTGACGCCCCGGCCGAGGCCGTGGGCGGTCATGGCCGCGAGCGAGGCCGCACGGCCCCGCTCAGCGCCCTCACGGCCTTCCGGCGTGCCGGTCACCTCGATCAGGCCGCGCAGTCGCGGCAGATCGGGTTCCCGTTCTTCTCCGACGCCAGCTGGCTCCTGTGGTGCACCAGGAAGCAGCTCATGCAGGTGAACTCATCCGCCTGCCGGGGCAGCACGCGGACCGACAGCTCCTCGTTGGAGAGGTCGGCGCCGGGCAGTTCGAGGGACTCGGCCTGGTCGAACTCGTCGACGTCGACCGCGGAGGTCGACTTCTCGTTCCTCCTGGCCTTCAGCTCTTCGATGCTGTCCTCGTTGACGTCATCGTCGGTCTTGCGTGGTGTGTCGTAATCAGTAGCCATATTCGCTCTCCCCCTGTGGGTGTCTGCGGTGTCTCCAGCGCACGTAACGCGCGGGAGGCCGGACTTGTGCCCGACCTGAGGCGGAGATTTTGCCTCACATCAAGGCCTGTTACTCAATCGACACCCAGTTTCGCCCCCGAAGGGGTGATCGCACGGGTGGCCGATCATGGTCTCCGTTGGCCGGGAATGCTTCCGCCGCGGCCACCAGTACCTGTACTTCCCGTGATCATGACCTGCGGAAACATGGATTTTCCGGTCTTTTCCCCAATGTCTTGATCACTGAGTGTAGGCGATGGGGAAATCGTGTGTGCGATCGATCACAACCCGTCCGGACGCGGCACAGACCACAAAATTACTCGCAAAGCGAACAGCGGTCGGGCGGGCCGCGGCGGTCCGCGACCGCCGGAGTGACGTGGTTCACACCGGGATCGCCACGTGCATGACCAGGCCGCCGCCCTCGCGCGGCTCCGCGCTGATCGTGCCGCCGTGCGCTCTGGCCACCGAGCGGGCGATGGACAGACCGAGCCCGACGCCCTTGTCGCTCCCGGTGCGCTCGGTGCGCAGCCGCCGGAAAGGCTCGAAAAGATTGTCGATCTCATATGCCGGGACGACCGGCCCGGTATTGGCCACCACGATCAGCGCGTGGCCGCCCCGTACCTCGGTGCCCACCTCGACCCATCCGTCCTCCGGCACGTTGTACCGCACCGCGTTCTGCACCAGGTTCAGCGCGATGCGCTCCAGCAGCACCCCGTTGCCCTGGACGACCGCGGGCTCCAGAGAGGCGCGCAGCTCCACGCCCTTGGCCTGGGCCTCGCCACGGGTCTGCTCCAGCGCCTGGGAGGCCGCCTCTGCGAGGTCCACCGGCTTGCGGTCGATGATCTCGTTGTCGCTGCGGGCCAGCAGCAGCAGGCCCTCCACCAGCTGCTCGCTGCGCTCGTTGGTGGCCAGCAGGGTCCTGCCCAGCTGCTGGAGGTCGGCGGACGCGTCCGGATCGGACAGCTGGACCTCCAGCAGCGTGCGGTTGATCGCCAGCGGGGTGCGCAGCTCGTGCGAGGCGTTCGCCACGAAGCGGCGCTGGGCGTCGAAGGAGCGCTCCAGCCGGTCCAGCATCTCGTCGAAGGTGTCCGCCAGCTCCTTCAGCTCGTCGTCAGGGCCGTCCAGCTCGATACGGCGCTTGAGGTCGGAGCCGACGACGCCGCGCGCGGTGCGGGTGATCCGGCCCAGCGGGGCCAGCACCCGGCCGGCCATCACGTAGCCGAAGGCGAAGGCCACCAGCGCCAGCCCGATCAGGGCCAGCAGCGAGCGCTTGAACATCGTGTTGAGCGCCAGGTCCCGCTGGTGCTGCATACAGGTGTTCACCGCGGCGGCGAACTCCTGCTGGGTGGCCTGGCCGGAGGAGGGCAGCGCGGCGCACCCGTTGTTGTGGATGTTGGCGCTGATGATCTCGAAGGGCAGGTCGCTGCCCTGCCGGATGGCCTGGGCGGCCAGCAGGTAGATGATCCACAGCAGCAGCACGCCGGCGATCAGGAACATGCCGCCGTAAAGCACGGTCAGCCGTATCCGGATGGTCGGCCGCAGCCACGGCGGCTGGCTCTCGGCCGGCTGCGGGTCCCACGGCGGACGCGGCGGGACCTGCGGGACGGGGGGCGGAGGGGAGGAGGGGGATGCGGTCGCCACGTGATCAGATCCGATAACCCGAGCCGGGCACGGTGACGATCACCGGCGGCTCGCCCAGCTTGCGGCGCAGGGTCATCACCGTGACCCGCACCACGTTGGTGAACGGGTCGGTGTTCTCGTCCCAGGCCTTCTCCAGCAGCTGCTCGGCCGAGACCACCGAGCCCTCGCTGCGCATCAGCACCTCGAGCACGGCAAACTCCTTGGGCGCCAGGTGCACCTCAGCGCCGTCCCTGGTCACCTCGCGGCGGTTCGGGTCGAGCCGGATGCCGGAGCGCTCCAGGACCGGCGGCAGGGCCGCGGTCGTACGGCGGCCCAGCGCGCGGACCCGGGCGGTCAGCTCGGTGAAGGCGAAGGGCTTGGGCAGGTAGTCGTCGGCGCCCAGCTCCAGGCCCTCGACCCGGTCGCTGACGTCGCCGGCGGCGGTGAGCATCAGCACCCGGGTGGGCAGCCCCAGCCCGACGATCTGCCGGCACACGTCGTCACCGTGCACGACGGGGAGGTCACGGTCCAGTACGACCACGTCGTAGTCGTTGACGCCGACCCGCTCCAGCGCGGCGCCGCCGTCGTAGACCACGTCGACGGCCATGGCCTCGCGGCGAAGGCCGGTGGCAACCGCGTCAGCGAGCAGTTGCTCGTCCTCGACGACCAGTACGCGCAAGGCGTTTTCCTTCCATGAGCTGTGGGAACGCTCCTCCATCCTGCACCGGGCACCGGTAAATCGGCGGTAAGTGCGGCGCCGGTGGAATTTCCCCCCGGTGGATGAGGTTTCCCCCGCTGGCGCGGCGGGGAGGACGACTGAACACCCACACACCACGCCTGCCGAGCGTTGTCGCGCGCGGCATCTGGCTTGACACATTCCCCGTGTCAACGGAGACGACGAGGGGGCGCCACATGGACGCGTTCACGACCGGAATCCTGCAGCGCATACACACCACGGAGTCCGACCTGCGGAAAGCGCGGGAGACGGGCGACGAATTCCTCGCCGAGGTCGAACAGGGCGAGCTTGACGACCTGCGCAGGCTCGCATCGGAGCACGGCGTGGACGTACGGCCCAAGGTCGCCTGACCCCCAGCCGCACGCCCCGGCCCCATGAGGGCGCCGGGGCGTTCGCATGCCCGCGCGAGCGGGCCGTCACGGGTTCTAGGGCCTGTCCGGCGGGTCTTGCCGGGCCTGCGACGCCCGGCACCGCACCCCTCCCCCTGCCTTCGGCGGGAGGTGCCCCCAGCGTTGTCGAATCATCCTTGTACGACCCGGTACGAGGATGATTCTCCGCCTTGCGATGTACGGCACCGGACGCCGCAGGCTGATCCGCCAAGATCCGCCGGACAGGCCCTAGTCGTGCCAGGCGCCCAGCGCGTCCAGCTGCTGCTGGAGCGGCTCGAACAGGCCGGTGGGGGCGGCGACCGTCAGCTCGCCCGAGGCGCGCTCGCCCGGCCGGCCGCCGGTGAGCGCCCCGGCCTCGCGGGCGAAGAGGTCGCCCGCGGCGAGGTCCCAGGGGTTCAGGCCGCGCTCGTAGTACGCGTCGAGCCGGCCGCACCCGACGTCGACCAGGTCGATCGCGGCGGACCCGGCGCGCCGGATGTCGCGCACCTGCGGCAGCAGCGTACGCACCACTTCCGCCTGCGCGGCCCGCCGCTGCGACAGGTAGCCGAACCCGGTGCCGACCAGCGCGTGGGACAGCTCCGGCGCGGGCCTGCGGCGCGCGGGGACGCCGTTGACCAGGGCGCCGCCGCCCAGCACCGCCTGGTAGGTCTCGCCGCGCATCGGCACCTCCACGACGCCCACGACCACCTCGCCGTCCTTCTCCGCGGCGATGCTGACCGCCCAGGACGGCAGGCCGTAGAGGTAGTTCACGGTGCCGTCCAGCGGGTCGATGACCCAGCGCACCCCGCTGGTGCCCTCCCGGCTCGCACCCTCCTCGCCGAGGAGGCCGTCGTCGGGGCGGAGCCGGTCGATGCAGGTGGTGATCAGCTTCTCGGCCGCGATGTCCATCTCGGTCACGACGTCGACCTGGCTGCTCTTGGTGGCGGCGACCCCGAGGTCGGCGGGGCGGCCGTCGCGCAGCAGGGCGCCCGCCCTGCGGGCCGCGTCGAGTGCGACCTCCAGCAGCTGGGCGAACTCCGCGGTGCGGTCGGGCGGTGACGGATCGGTGCTCACGTGACTCCTCAGTCCATTCCTGCGGCGGCGGGCAGCGGTGTCCTGGCGGGACAGCAGCCCACGGGGCACACGTCGTGGCTCGGGCCGAGCGCGCCGAGCGCGCAGCGCGCGGGGGCCGCGCCGCGCTCGGTGGCGGCCCGCTCCAGCACAAGGTCGCGTACGGCCGCGGCGAACCGCGGGTCGGCCCCGACGGTGGCGGCCCTGCTGACCGGCAGGCCGAGCTCCGCGGCCTTGGCGGTCGCCTCGGTGTCCAGGTCGTACTTCACCTCCATGTGGTCGGAGACGAAGCCGATCGGCACCATGACGACGGCGGGCGCGCCGTCGGCGTGGGCCTCTTCCAGGTGGTCGCAGATGTCGGGTTCGAGCCAGGGGATCTGCGGGGCGCCGCTGCGGGACTGGTAGACCAGCTCCCAGCGGCGCTCGACGCCGTCCGCCGCCCGCACCGCGCCGGCGACCAGGGCGGCGGTCTCCAGGTGCTGCGCGACGTAGGCGCCGCCGTCGCCGTGGCTCTCCACCGGGCCCGAGGTGTCGGCGGCCGCCGTCGGGATCG
This sequence comes from Actinacidiphila paucisporea, assembly GCF_900142575.1. Taxonomy (GTDB): domain Bacteria; phylum Actinomycetota; class Actinomycetes; order Streptomycetales; family Streptomycetaceae; genus Actinacidiphila; species Actinacidiphila paucisporea. The sequence goes on along the minus strand of NZ_FRBI01000025.1, from coordinate 80,573 downwards.
AGTGGGTGGTGAAGGCGAGCCGCGCGCCGTCCCGTACCGCGGGGGGCAGGGCGGCCAGCGCCTCCAGCGTCGACTCGACCATCGGCTCGACGAAGCCGGGGTGGTTGAAGTAGTGCCGCAGCTTGTCGACCCGCGGCACCGTACGCCCCTCCGCGGCGAGCGCGGCCAGGGCGGCGGCCAGGTTCTCACGGTACTGCCGGCAGCCGGAGTAGGAGGCGTAGGCGCTGGTGGCCAGCACCAGGACGCGGCGGTGGCCCGCGTCGGACATCTCCCTCAGGGTGTCGGTCAGGTAGGGCGACCAGTTGCGGTTGCCCCAGAAGACCGGCAGGTCCAGGCCGTGCTCGGCGAAGTCCTTGCGCAGGGCGTCGAGCAGGTCGCGGTTCTGCGCGTTGATCGGGCTGACGCCGCCGAAGAGGAAGTAGTGGCTGCCGACCTCCTTGAGCCGCTCGCGCGGGATGCCGCGGCCGCGGGTCACGTTCTCCAGGAACGGCACCACGTCGTCGGGTCCCTCGGGGCCGCCGAAGGACAGCAGCAGCAGCGCGTCGTAGGGGGCCGGGTCGGTACCCGGCGCTGCGGTCGCCGGCGGGCGGGCGTCGTTGGGGGGTGACTGCTCTGGCATACCTCCGATCCTGCCACCAGGCGGCGGACGCCCCCGACCGGCCCCGGCCGAGCAGGGCGCGTTTAACCGGTTGCCATGCTTCGTAAGCTGTATGGACCCACCACAGTCCTTACCGGGAGCGCCTACGTGACCAGCCCCTACCGCGCGATATTCGCGGCGCCCGGCACCCGGGCCTTCTCCGCCGCCGGGCTGGTCGGGCGGATGCCGCTGTCGATGCTGGGCATCGGCATCGTGACGATGGTCTCGCAGGTCACCGGGCGGTACGGGCTCGCCGGCGCGCTGTCGGCCACCGTCGCGCTGTCCGGCGCGGCCTTCGGGCCGCAGGTGTCCCGGCTGGTCGACAGGTACGGCCAGGCGCGGGTGCTGCGGCCGGCGGCCGCGATCACCGTGCTGTCGGTGCTGGTGCTGCTGGCCCTGGTCAAGGGCGGGGCGCCGTCCTGGCTGCTGTTCGTGTGCGCGGCGGGCGCGGGCGTCATGCCGAGCCTGGGCGCGATGGTGCGGGCCCGCTGGTCGGCCATCCACCGGGGGACACCGGAACTTCTGCACACGGCGTATTCGTTCGAATCAGTGGTGGACGAGATCGTCTTCATCGTCGGCCCGATCCTGTCCATCGGGCTGTGCACCGTCTGGTTCGCCGAGGCGGGGCCGCTGCTGGCCGCCCTCTTCCTGGGTGCCGGCGTGCTGCTGCTGACCGGGCAGCGGCGGACCGAGCCGCGGGCGCATCCGCGTACCCACCACTCGGGCGGCTCGCCGGTGCGCGCGCCGGGCATGCCGGTGCTCATCGGGGTCTTCGTCGGGACCGGCATGGTCTTCGGCGGGGTCGACGTGATCACCCTGGCCTTCGCCGACGAGCGCGGCCACAAACCGCTGGCGAGCCTGGTGCTGGCGACATATGCCCTCGGATCGTGCCTGGCCGGGCTGACGTTCGGCCTGATGAGACCGCGCGGGACGGCGCAGGGCAGGTTCCTGCTGGGCGTCACCCTGATGGCGGTGAGTATGATCCCGCCACTACTGGTCGGAAACCTGGCGTTCCTGGCCGTGGCGCTGTTCTTCTCCGGTCTGACGATCGCACCGACAATGGTGACGTCGATGAACCTGGTCGAACGGCTGGTACCGCGGGCACAGCTGACCGAGGGCATGACGTGGACCTCCACGGGGCTCGCGATCGGGGTCGCCCTTGGGGCCGCGCTCGCCGGTCGGGTGACCGACGCGCAGGGTGCCTCGACGGCCTTCGCGGTGCCCGCCGGCGCGGCGTTGCTCGCCGCGGCGGTGGCAGGACTCGGGTATCGCCGGCTGCGTCCGGCGCCGGAGCGGAAGGAGCCGCGCGGTGGGTACGACGACGGGCACGGCACGATCGAGGCGCACGACGCGATCGAGGCGCACGACACGATCGACGGACACGGAGACATGGCGTAACTGGGCGGGCAACGTCGTCGCGCGCCCGGCGCGCACCGTGGCACCGGCCTCGGCCGAGGAACTGGCCGAGGCGCTGCGGGCGGCCGCGGCGGACGGCCTGACCGCCAAGGCGGTCGGCTCGGGCCACTCCTTCACCTCCGCGGCCGCCACCGGCGGGGTGCTGATCCGCCCCGAGCGGCTGACCGCGATCCGCTCCATCGACCGGGCCGCGGGCACCGTGACCGCCGAGGCGGGGGTGCAGCTCAGGCAGCTCAACGCGGCGCTGGCCGCGGAGGGCCTGTCGCTGACCAACATGGGCGACATCATGGAGCAGACGGTGGCCGGCGCCACCAGCACCGGCACCCACGGCACCGGACGCGACTCGGGCTCCATCGCGGCGCAGATCACCGCGCTCGAACTGGTCACCGCGGACGGCTCGGTGCTGACCTGCTCGGCCGACGAGCGGCCCGAGGTCTTCGCCGCGGCCCGGATCGGCCTCGGCGCACTCGGCGTGATCAGCGCGGTCACCTTCGCGGTGGAGCCGGTCTTCCTGCTGACCGCCCGCGAGGAGCCGATGGCCTTCGACCGGGTGATGTCCGAGTTCGACGCGCTCGCCGCGGAGAACGAGCACTTCGAGTTCTACTGGTTCCCGCACACCGACAGCTGCAACACCAAGCGCAACAACCGCAGTCAGGGGCCCGCGGCGCCGCTTCCCGCCGTGCGCGGCTGGATCGACGACGAACTGCTGTCCAACGGCGTCTTCCAGGCCGCCTGCGCGGTGGGCAGGGCGGCTCCCGCGGCCATCCCGGGCATCGCCAGGATCTCCAGCCGCGCGCTGTCGGCCCGTACGTACACCGACATCCCGTACAAGGTCTTCACCAGCCCGCGCCGGGTGCGCTTCGTGGAGATGGAGTACGCGGTGCCCCGGGAGGCGGCGGTCGACGCGATCCGGCAGCTCAAGGCGATGGTGGAGCGGTCCTCGCTGCGGATCAGCTTCCCGGTGGAGGTACGGGTCGCGCCGGCCGACGACATCGCGCTGTCGACGGCGTCCGGCCGGGACAGCGCGTACATCGCGGTGCACATGTTTCGCGGCAGCCGGTACCAGGAGTACTTCACCGCGGTCGAGAAGATCATGACCGAGCGGGGCGGCCGGCCGCACTGGGGCAAGATGCACACCCGGGACGCGGACTATTTCCGGACCGTCTACCCGCGCTTCACCGAGTTCACCGACCTGCGCGACCGGTTGGACCCGGAACGGCTGTTCGCCAACGACTACCTCCGGCGGGTGCTTGGTTCGTAGGCCTTCGCCCTTTTTGCCCCCGGCGCGTGCCACGAACGAGTGAGCCGGGTCACCCAACTCCCCGCTCCATACACCACATTCAGCGGCGCGGCAGCCGCCCCCCGCTGGCCCAAATGGAGTACCGTGACGAATCCGTGCTCCCGGCTGCCCGTCCGGTCGCCCGGACGAACGGGAGGGGAGCCTGACGGCACTCGTCCCGGTGTGCGGAGATCGGTCACACTCAGTGGCCAATCGACCACCGTCCCATAACGGCGTGTCACCAGGCAGTGCCGACACGCCGGGTAACTCTGCAAGGTTGTGGCACGCTGCACCCGGGCAGGCCACACTCGTCCAACGGGAGCAGCGACGCAACTGACGTCGGCAGGCACCACCCGGGAGGTAACCGTGCCCGAACTGCGCGTCGTGGCCGTCAGCAACGACGGCACACGACTGGTGCTCAAGGCTGCCGACAGCACGGAATACACGCTCCCCATCGACGAGCGGCTGCGTGCCGCCGTCCGCAACGACCGTGCCAGGCTCGGCCAGATCGAGATCGAGGTCGAGAGCCATCTGCGGCCCCGCGACATCCAGGCGCGGATACGCTCGGGTGCCTCCGCCGAGGAGGTCGCGCAGATGGCCGGCATCCCGGTGGAGCGGGTACGCCGGTTCGAGGGCCCCGTGCTGGCCGAGCGCGCCTTCATGGCCGAGCGGGCCAGGAAGACCCCGGTCAGGCGGCAGGGCGAGAGCACAGGCCCGCAGTTGGGCGAGGCGGTGGCCGAACGGCTGCTGCTGCGCGGCGCGGAGAAGGAGACCGTGCTGTGGGACTCCTGGCGGCGCGACGACGGCACCTGGGAGGTGCTGCTGGTCTACCGGGTCGCCGGTGAGCCGCACTCGGCGAGCTGGACCTACGACCCGCCGCGCCGGCTGGTGCAGGCCGTGGACGACGAGGCCAGGTCGCTGATCGGCGAGACCACGCAGGCCCAGTCGCAGGCGCAGGAGCCGAGCTTCCCGTTCGTGCCGAGGATCGCCCGGCTGCCCAGGGACCGCCCGCTGGACCGGGCGCTCGACCGGCAGTTGGACCGCCAGGACCGCGAACCCCGCGAAGCCCGCGAGACCAGGGAGGCGCGGGCCGACGTCGTCGCCGCCGCCGAGCCGGACGAGCGCGACTCGCTGACCAGCCTGCTGGAGGCGGTGCCGAGCTTCCGCGGCGACATGGTGGTGCCCGCACCGCCGGTCGCGCCGCCCGACCCGGTACCGGCGGAGCCGGCGGCCGAGGCCGAGCAGGAGACGGCGGCTCCGGCCGCCAGCGCGGGGTCGGCGTACGCCGACGTCCTCATGCCGCGGGCCGTCGCGGGCCACCGCGACCGGTTGGTCGGCACGACCGACCGCCAGGCCGAGGCGGACGGCGTCCGCCCGGGCCGCCGGGCGACGGTCCCCAGCTGGGACGAGATCGTCTTCGGCAGCCGCCGCAAGAAGCAGGAATAGCTTCCTGCCTCGAATCCCTCCCGGATCCCCCGGCGGGGGTCCCGCTGCCCTGCCGGGCGGGCGCCTTTCGGGGGCGCGGGTCGTCATCGGCCCGAAGGGGCTGTTCGGGCCGATCCGGGCCACGAGCGCGCCCGCGGCGTCAGCCGCAGATCAGACACAGCCCCGCGCCCCTGGATGGCACCCTCCTGCGGGGATGAGGCCCGGGCGCCCGGCGGGCCTTTTCAGGGGCGCGGGGAACTGCGCGACCAGCCCACCACCGGGGCCGCGGGTCGTCGTCGGCCCGAAGGGGCTGTTCGGGCCGATCCGGGCCACGAGCGCGCCCGCGGCGTCAGCCGCAGATCAGACACAGCCCCGCGCCCCTGGATGGCACCCTCCTGCGGGGATGAGGCCCGGGCGCCCGGCGGGCCTTTTCAGGGGCGCGGGGAACTGCGCGACCAGCCCACCACCGGGGCCGCGGGTCGTCGTCGGCCCGAAGGGGCTGTTCGGGCCGATCCGGGCCACGCGCGCGCCCGCGGCGTCAGCCGCAGATCAGACACAGCCCCGTGGGGCTCAGGGCCCGGCGGGGCCGGTGGTGACGGGGCGGGACGGGTCGGAGACCCATTCGCTCCAGGAGCCCGGGTAGAGCGCCGCGGGGATCCCGGCCTCGGCGAGGGCGAGGATCTGGTGGGCGGCGGAGACGCCGGAGCCGCAGTAGACGCCGACTTCCGTCGAGCCGTCGGCGCCCAGGGCGGTGAAGCGGGCGGCCAGCTCCGCGGCGGGCAGGAACGTGCCGTCCGGAGCGGCGTTGGCCGTGGTGGGCGCGTTGACCGCGCCGGGGATGTGGCCGGCGACCGGGTCGATGGGCTCGACCTCGCCGCGGTAGCGCTCGGGCGCGCGGGCGTCGAGCAGCAGCCCGCGGCGGGCCAGCGCGGCGGCGCCCTCCGCGTCGACCACCGGCATGCCGCCGGGCCGCGGCACGAAGTCGCCCTCGCCCGGCGGCGGTTCCTCCGTGCTCAGCGGCTGTCCGGCGGCCCGCCAGGCGGCCAGGCCGCCGTCGAGCACCCGGACCCGGCGGTGGCCGGCCCAGCGCAGCAGCCACCAGGCGCGGGCCGGGCCCCAGCCGTTCCAGTCGTCGTAGACGACGACGTCCGTGTCGGCGCCGACGCCGGCACGGCGCATGGCCGCGCCGAACTCCCCCGCGTCCGGCAGCGGATGCCGCCCCGCGGCTCCCGGCGGCGCGGCCAGCTCGGCGTCCAGGTCGACGTAACGCGCCCCGGGGATGTGGCCCTTGGCGTATTCGCCCTGCCCGTACGGCCCGCCCATCCGGTAGCGCACGTCGAGCAGGACCGGCGGAACGGGGGCGGCGGCCAGCTCGGCCGCGGAGATGAGGAATTCCATGGACCTATTGTGGACGCCCGGCAGTTGTGCCCGGCGCGGCCCACCGCCCATCGCTCCCGTCGGTGCGACCATCGGCTGTGCCAATCCCCGCGGAAAGCCGGGCAGGCAGCGGGGCTGCCCATGAGGAGAGCGTTCGCATGAACACCGAGGTACCGTCCCGGCGTCAGCCCGGCACACCCTGCTGGGCAAGTCTGATGGCGCACCGGGCCGACCTGGCCCGGGACTTCTACGGGGCGCTGTTCGGCTGGGAGTTCGTCCCGGGCCCCCAGCAGCTCGGCTGGTACGCGCTCGCGGTGGTCGGCGGTCTGCGGGTCGCCGGCATCGGGGAGGGGGCGCCGGAGGCGGACCGGCCGGTGTCGTGGACGACGATACTGACCGTCGACGACGTCGACCGCGCCGCGGAGTCGGTCCGGGAGTGCGGCGGCACGGTGGGCATCGGCCCGCTCGACATCGGCGAGGACGGCCGGCTGGCGGTCGCGGTCGACCCGTCCGGCGCCGTCTTCGGCATCTGGCAGAGCGGGGCGTTCGGCGGCGCGGACCTCACCGGCGCGCCGGGGAGCGTGGCGCGGAGCGAACTGGTGACGCACGACTCGGCGATGGTCGGCAAGTTCTACGAAATGGTCTTCGGCTTCGAGCTGGAGCGGGAGGGGCCGGGCGACGACGACCGCGCCGTGCTGACCCTGGACGGCCGCGCGGTGGCCGGCGTCCACGGCGTCGGCCCAGACCTTCCGCGGGACCGCGGCGCGCACTGGATGACGGCCTTCGCCGTCGAGGACGTCCCGGCCGCCGCCCGCCTCGCCAGCCGCGTCCTCACCCCGCCGCACTCGGGCCCGCACGGCCCCGCGGCCACGCTGGCCGGCCCCGAGGGCGCGGCCTTCGCCCTGCTGGCCCGGGTCCAGCCAGGGCTAGGGCGTGTCACGCCACCTCGACCGGCGGCGTCGTCGACAGCAGGTGCGGGGCGCCCGCGAGGACCAGGCCGGCCGCTCCGCGGACCTCGGCGCCGTCGCCGAGGCCGCCGGTGACGATCTCGACGCCCCGCGCGGCGGAGGGCAGGGTGTGGCGCCGGACGCCCGCGCGGAGGGGTTCGAGCAGGTCCTCGCCGGCCGAGGCGAGGTCGCCGCCGACCACGATGAGGCGCGGGTTGAGCAGCGTGACCAGGGTGGACAGGGCGCGGCCGACCGCGTCGCCGGCGTCGCGGACGGCCCGCAGGGCGCCGGTGTTGCGCTGCCTGATCAGTCCGGGCAGGTCGCGAGCGGCGACGTGGCGGCCCCAGCTCTGCGTCAGCAGCCGGGCGATGGCGACTGGGCTGGCCACCGTCTCCAGGCAGCCGCGGTTGCCGCACCGGCAGATGAGGCCGTCGGCGATGAGCGGCAGGTGGCCCAGCTCGCCGGCGAGACCGCGCGCGCCCAGCAGCAGTTGCCCGTTGCTGACGATGCCGGCGCCGATGCCGGCCGACAGCCGTACGTAGACCATGTCGCCGATCTGCCGTCCGGCTCCGTACATCAGCTCGGCCAGGGCGCCGGCGTTGGCGTCGTTGGTGACGCGGACCGGGAGTGCGGTGCGCTTGCGCAGCTCCTCGGTGAGGTGCAGCCCGACCCAGCCCGGCATGATGCCCTCGGCGCCGAGTTCGCCGCTGCCCTTCTCGACCGGGGAGGCGATGCCCGCGCCGATGCCGAGCACCCGGGCCCTGGCGACGCCGGTCTCCTGCAGGGCGCGGCCGACCAGGACGGCGACCAGGTCGAGGGTCTCCTCGGGCGCGCGGTCCACGTCCTTGGCCACCCAGTGCTCCCACAGCACCGTGCCGAACAGGTCGCACAGGTTCACCCGTACGTGCTGGTGGCCGATGTCCGCGCCGATCGCGTAGCCGGCGGTCGGCACCAGGGACAGCGACTGCGCGGGGCGCCCGGTGCGGCGCGGCTCCGGGTCGTCGGCGTCCGGCTCCTCCTCGGTGACCAGGCCGACCGCGATGAGATCGGCGACCAGTGACGAGACGGTGGCCCGGGACAGGCCGGTGACCCGTACCAGCTCGGGACGGCTGCTGCGCTGTGTGGCGTGCAGGGCTTCGAGAACCCGCAGCCTTCCGACCTCGCGCAGGTTGACTGGTGTGTCGATCGTTACCCCCGGGGGTGTGTGCATGTCGGCCCGCGGGTGCTGGACCCGCGTGCCGCGCCCTCTTGCGTCAGGACCGGTCAAGAGCCTTGACTTATGACGAAGTTCAGGCAGAAACTCGCGAACTGTTCTATCCAACTCCACGAGTTTCAGTCGATGCCGGATGAATAACGATTCACGGCCCAGCGCCGCCCGAGGAGGACGCACGTGACGGAGACAGCACCGCAGGCCCTGCGGATCGGCATGGTAGGCCATGCCTTCATGGGAGCGGCGCATTCGCACGCGTGGCGCACCGCGGGCCGCTTCTTCGAGCTGCCGCTGCGGGTCGAGATGACCGCGGTCTGCGGCCGGTCGGCGGAGCGCGTGAAGCAGGCCGCCGAGCGGTACGGCTGGCAGTCCGCCGAGACCGACTGGCGCGAGCTGGTGGCCCGCCCGGACATCGACGTGGTGGACATCTGTACGCCCGGGGACAGCCACGCCGAGATCGCGCTGGCCGCGCTGGCCGCGGGCAAGCACGTGCTGTGCGAGAAGCCGCTGGCCAACTCGGTGCGCGAGGCCGAGGAGATGGCCGCGGCGGCGCAGAAGGCCGCGGCCGACGGGGTGCGGTCCATGGTGGCCTTCAACTATCGCAGGGTGCCGGCGCTCGCGCTGGCCCGGCAGCTGGTCGAGCAGGGCAGGCTGGGCAGGATCCACCAGGTGCGGGCCCAGTATCTGCAGGACTGGCTGGTGGACCCGGAATTCCCGCTGGCGTGGCGGCTGCGCAAGGACCGGGCGGGCTCCGGCGCGCTCGGCGACCTGGGCGCGCACAGCATCGACGTGGCGCAGTACCTGACCGGGCAGCGGATCTCCTCGGTCGGCGCGGTGCTGGAGACGTTCGTGACCGAGCGCCCGCTGCCGGCCAGTTCCAGCGGCCTGTCGGGGACGGCGGGCAGCGAGCGCGGCGCGGTGACGGTGGACGACGCGGCGCTCTTCACCGCCCGCTTCGACGGCGGCGCGATCGGTGTGTTCGAGGCGACGCGCTTCGCGACCGGGCACAAGAACGCGATGCGGATCGAGATCAGCGGCTCCGCCGGCTCGCTGGCCTTCGACGCCGAGTCGATGAACGAACTGGCCTTCCACGACCGCTCGGAGGACGCCTCGACGGCCGGTTTCCGGCGCATCCTGGTGACCGAGCCGACCCACCCGTATCTGGACGCCTGGTGGCCGCCGGGCCACCTGATCGGCTACGAGCACACCTTCACCCACCAGGTGCGCGACTTCGTGACGGCCGTCGCGCAGGGGCAGGATCCGCGGCCCTCGTTCGGCGACGGGCTCCAGGTGCAGAAGGTGCTCGCGGCCGTCGAGTCCAGCGCGGCGGCGCTGGGCGTCCACATCCCGGTGCAGGGCGCCGGCGCGAGGTCCTGAAACCGCCGCGGGCACCGCCCGGCCGCGAGCCCCCGCCCGATCCCGTACTTCCCGACCGCCCACCCCCTGCCACCGGAGGACGCACATGGCACGACCCGTCACCCTCTTCACCGGCCAGTTCGCCGACCTGCCCTTCACCGAGGTGTGCCGGCTGGCCTCGCAGTGGGGCTACGACGGCCTGGAGATCGCCTGCTGGGGCGACCACTTCGACGTCGAGGCGGCGCTCAGCGACGACGGCTACCTGCCCCGGCTGCGCGACACCCTGGACAAGCACGGGCTGAAGTGCTGGACCATCTCCTGCCACCTGACCGGGCAGGCGGTCTGCGACCACCCGATCGACGAGCGGCACAAGGGCATCCTGCCGTCCAGGATCTGGGGCGACGGCGAGCCCGAGGGGGTGCGCACCCGGGCCGCCGAGGAGATCAAGAACACCGCGCGGGCCGCCGCCGCCTTCGGCGTCGACACCGTGGTGGGCTTCACCGGCTCCTCGATCTGGCACACCGTGGCGATGTTCCCCCCGGTGCCGCCGGAGATGATCGACCGCGGCTACCAGGACTTCGCCGACCGCTGGAACCCGATCCTCGACGTCTTCGACGAGGTCGGGGTGCGCTTCGCGCACGAGGTGCACCCCAGCGAGATCGCGTACGACTACTGGACGACGGTGCGCACCCTGGAGGCGATCGGCCACCGCCCCGCCTTCGGGCTGAACTTCGACCCCAGCCACTTCGTGTGGCAGGACCTGGACCCGGTCGGTTTCCTCTACGACTTCAAGGACCGCATTTACCACGTCGACTGCAAGGAGTCGGTCAAGCAGCTGAACGGGCGGAACGGGCGGCTCGGCTCGCACCTGCCGTGGGGCGACCCGCGGCGCGGCTGGGACTTCGTCTCGACCGGGCACGGCGACGTCCCGTGGGAGCCGGTCTTCCGGATGCTCAACAGCATCGGTTACGCCGGGCCGATCTCGGTGGAATGGGAGGACGCCGGCATGGACCGGCTGCTGGGGGCGCCCGCCGCGCTCGCGCACGTACGCGAACTGGCCGCGATCGAGCCGCCCGCCGCGTCCTTCGACTCGGCCTTCAGCTCGTCCTCCTGACCGCGCCGCGCACGCCTGCCGCACGGGAAGCATGCCTGTCCCACGGGAGGACCGCCCACCGCACGAGAAGACCGCCGGCCGCCCGCCCCGACCTTCCGGGGCGGGCGGCCGGCGGCCGTGGTGCCGTACGGTCAGCCGCCGATCGCGATCGAGAACAGGTGCATGCCCACCTGGTGGTCGACCTGGGTCTTGCTGACGTCGGGCAGCGTGATCGCCGAGACGGTTCTGCCCGGCAGCAGGTCCACGGTCGCCGCCGAGATGTGCACGGCCTGGGTCTGCTGCCCGCCGCCGTTGTTCAGATACGGCGTGGTGGCGGCGAAGTCGCTGCCCTGGGTGGGTGATCCGGCCCACCAGTCCGACAGGGCCAGGGCATAGGTCTGCACGGTCCCGTCGGTGTAGACGATGGTGCCGGTGCCCGAGGTGCTGCCGAAGGTGCTGGTGCCGACGAAGCCCAGCTTGCCCCCGGTGCCGGTGATCTCGACGGCCTGGCCGCCCGCGACGATGTTGTCCGGCTGCCCGGTGCCGGCGGTGGCGGGCCAGGGGAAGGACACCCCGTCGTGGTCGGTGCTCCCGCCCGCGTGCCAGCCCTGTGCGGCCAGTGCCTGGAGCGAGAAGCTGGCGCCCTCGCCGTCGATGCTCGCCGTCGTGGTGCGGGCGTCGTCGCTGATGCCGGAGTTGTTGTAGGCGGCGCTCAGCGAGGCGTACGGCACGCTGACCGGTGCCTCGGCGCTGTGGGGTCCTGCCGGGGTGGCGACGGTGGCGTCCAGGGCGTAGTTGTCCGGGGCAGCGCCGTCGGGCACGGTGACGGCCCAGGTGGTGGTGACCGACCGGCCGGGGCCGACCTGGTCGAAGGTCGCCGGGGTGGTCGCGGTCGCGGTCCAGCCGTCGGGGGCGGCGAGCGAGACCGCGATGCCCTGGACCGGTGACGCGCTGCCGTTGGTGTAGGTGGTGGTCGCGGTCAGGGTGCTGCCGGCCTTGGCGATGGGCAGCGCCTTGAGGGTCAGCGTGTTGCGGACCACGAGCGGCGCGGAGCCGGTGACCCCGCCGACGGTCGCCGACACGGTGGCGACGCCGTCGGCGACCGCGTGGACGGTGCCGTTCTTGTCGACGGTGGCCACGGCCGGGTCGCTGCTGCGGTAGGTGACCTTGGCGGTGCTCAGGTCCACGAAGGACTGGTCGTTGTCGACCGCCTCCACGACGCCGTCCGCGGTGATGGAGGTGTCGCGCTGCTCCTTGGCGTGGTCGGTGTCGTCCTTGATCCACTTGTTCTTCGCGGCGAGGCTGAAGGTGTCCCCCGCGTCGTGGACGACGTCCTGCGGCTGCACGGTGACCGTCTGCACCTTCGGCGTCAGGGTGCCGGTGACCTTGACCTTGGCGGTGCCCGCGGCGTGCGCGGAGTCCGGGCCGACCTGGAAGCGGTAGTCGCCGTCCGGCACGGCCTGCCGGGAGGCGGACGTGTCCCACGAGGACAGGTCGGCGGCCTTGACGGTCATGGTCAGGTGCTGGGTCCTGCCGGGCTTGAGGACCTTGGTCTTGGCGAAGCCGGCCAGCCGCTCCTTGGGCATCTCCACGCCCGGCACGGTGAAGGGCGTGGCCGCGTACAGCTGCGCGACGGTGGCGCCGGCGACCTTGCCGGTGTTGGTGACGTCGACCCCGATCTTCACGGTGCCGTCCGCGGTGATCTGCTGCTTGTCGGCGGTGACGCCGGCGAACGAGAAGGTGCTGTAGCTGAGCCCGTAGCCGAAGGGGTAGGTCGGGGCGCCGGTGAAGTACTGGTAGGTGCGGCCGAGTCCGCCGGTCTCACCGGGGGTCAGGCCGTAGTTCTGCTTATCGGGCAGCTGCGAGTCGTCCTTGTACCAGGTGAAGTTGAGGTGCCCGGACGGGTTCTGGTCGCCGAAGAGCACGTGGGCGAGCGCGGCGCCCTGGGCCTGGCCGTTGTAGCCGCTGAAGAGGACCGAGGAGACCTTGTCCTGCTGGTCGTCGATCTTCACCGGGCCGTCGGACTGGATGACCAGCGCCAGCTTGTCGTTGCCGAGCGCGGCGGTCTGGTCGATCAGCGAGTCGTAGTTGCCGGGCATCGCGAGGTTGTCGCGGTCGTTGCCCTCGTCGCCGTTGGCCTTGGTGGTGCCGACGAAGAGCACCACCAGGTCGGCGGCTTGGATGTCGGCCTTGGTACGGTCGCTGAGCGTCGCCGCGCCGGTGGCGGTGGACGAGGTGCCGGCCGCGTCGTAGACCACCGAGGCGGTCGGGTCGGCCGCGTGCACCTCGTTGAGGATGCCCTGCAGGGGGCTGACGGTGTGGGTCGGCTCGCCCGAGTAAAGGCCCAGCGAGGTGGTGTCGGCGAGGTCGCCGAGCACCACGATCTTTTTGGCCTTGGCCGGGTCGACCGGCAGCAGCGGCGCCTTGGCGGTCGCCGGCCTGGCGTTCTTCAGCAGCACCAGGGAGTTGTCGGCGACCTTGGCGGCCAGCGCCTGGTGAGCGGGGCTCTCGACCTGGTCCTTGGTGATGGCGGTGTACGGCACGGAGCCGGCAGGGTCGAGCTCGCCGGTGGCCATCCGTACGGTGAAGACCTTCACCAGCGCGGTGTCGATGACGCCCTCGCTCAGGGCGCCGGCCGAGATGGCGTCCGCGATGTTCGCGGTGGTGGCCTCGTCGCCGGTGCAGTTGAGGTCGGTGCCGGCCCGCAGCGCGTACGCCTGGCCGCCGGCCTGCCCGGACATCGTCTTGCCGGTGGCGGTCTCGGTCCAGGTCGGGTTGTCCTTGTGGTCGGTCGTCCAGCCGGGCGGCGCCCAGTCGTGGCCGCCGGGGAACAGCCGCCAGTTGGTGCCCACCGCGCCGCAGTCGGAGGTGATGTAGCCGCCGAAGCCGTAGGTGCGCTGGGCGAGTTCGTTGGTGGTGTAGGTGTCGGACACCGACGGGGTGCCGTTGATCGCGTTGTACGACGTCATCAGGCCCGAGACGTGCGCCTGCTCGATCAGGTCGCGGAACTGGGCGGTGTAGTAGTCGCGCAGCTCGGTGTCGTCGACGTCGGAGCTGATGCCGGTGCGGTTGTCCTCGACGTTGTTCAGCGCGTAGTGCTTGGCGGTCGCGGCGACCTTCAGGTAGCCGGTCTGCGAGCTGCCGTCCTGGTTGTTGCCCTGGTAGCCGTCGATGAACTGCCCGGCCATCTGCCCGACGAAGTACGGGTCCTCGCCGAAGGCCTCGTCGGTACGCCCCCAGCGCGGGTCGCGGTCGAGGTTGACGGTGGGCGCCCAGTAGGTGAGCGAGCCGTAGTCGTCGGCGGACGGGCCGAGGTTGTTCTGCCCCTTGTCGAAGAGCGACTTGTCGAGGAAGCCGCGCACCTCGTCGGAGATCGCGGTGCTCTCCTGGTACATCAGGTCGCGGTCCCAGGACATGGAGGAGGCGAAGTTGGTGGGGAAGCTGGTGGAGTGGACACCGCCCTGGACACCGCCGTTGTGCTGGTCGGCGCCGAGCTGGTTCACACCGTGCTGGCCCTCGCTCCAGTAGGTGTACTGCTGCACGCCCAGCCGGGGGATCGCGGGCCCGCTGTTCGTGCTGAGCTGCTGGACCTTCTCCTGCAGGGTCATCCGGGACACCAGGTCCGCGGCGCGCTCCTGGAAGGAGTAGTGGGTGTCCAGGTAGATCGGGGTGGCCGCCGCCGTCGCGCGCGGGGTGTCGGCCGCCGCCGTGGTCCCGTAGCCCGCGGTCATCGCGGCGGCGCACGCCAGGGCGCATGCTGCCGCCAGTCCCGCGCGCCGGCGCCTTCGCTGGTCCATCCTGCCTCCGTCGTCATCGAGCAGAGACCCGGACGATCGGCGGACTTCCGTGCAAGTCCGAAGAAAGACCCGGGGATTGCGGTGTCAACTGGGCAGTGTGTGGCCACCTTTGACACAGGGTCAAGAGTGGCGACCGGAATCCCCGGACGATTCGGTTCGAAGGCGGCATAATTCGGCGGCTCATCTCAGGGCCGGTCCCTGCCGCGCAGCCGTGGTGTGAAGGTGGCGTGGAAGATGGTCGAGGCCGCGCCGACCGCCGCCGCCTCCGCGCTGAGCACCGAGCGCTCCACCTCGACCCGGCGCAGCCGGCGGGCCAGCGGGAAGTCGTTGACCACCCGGCCGATCTCCTCCAGGTAGAAGGGCGCCGCGTCGTCGGTGAAGAAGGGGCCGCCCAGCACGATCAGGTCGATGTCCAGCAGGTCGACCAGGCCGAGCGCGCCCCGCCCGATCGCGCCCGCGACCTCGCGCAGCGCCCCGGCGGCCGCGGGGTCGCCGGCCGCCGCCGCCCGGCCGACCGCGCGGTAGGCGGCCGTGCTGCCGCCGGAGCCGCCGGCGGCGGGCAGGCCGCGGCGGGCGGCGAAGTCCGGTACGGAGACCGGCGGATTGCACTCGGGCAGCACCTCGGGCCTGCCGTCCGCGTCGACCCGGCCCAGCGCGATGGCGCACAGCTGGCCGAATTCGCCCGCGTTCGCGCTCACCCCGCGGTAGAGGTCGCCGTTGAGGTAGAGCCCGGAGCCGACTCCCGTACCGAGGTAGAGATACGCGAAGTCGCGGGCCCTGCGGTCGCGGCCGATCCACCGCTCCCCCGCCGCCGCGGCCAGCGAGTCCTTCTCGATGATCACCGGGCAGGGGAAGTGGTCCTGGAGCAGGTACAGCAGCGGCAGGTCGTTCCACGCCGACATCAGTGGCGGGTCGAGCACCGTGCCCGAGGCGATGTCCACCGGGCCGGGCACCGCGACGCCGATGCCGAGGAAGCCGTCCTCGCGCACCGCGCCGCGCGCCTTCTCCAGCGCCTCGCGGCCCAGCGCGACCACCTGGGCGACGAAGTCGCCGGGGTCGATGTCGGCGCTGACCGGCCGGGTGCAGGTGCACACGATCGCGCCGTCCAGGTCGATGACGACCGCGGTCAGCACCTCGGGGTCGATGTGCAGGCCCAGCGCGTGCGCGGCGGTGCCGCACAGCCGGACCGGGGTGCGCGGCTTGCCGGAGGTCGCCCGGCGCTGGGCGTCCTCGACCAGGATGCCGCGGTCCAGCAGCGAGCGGGCGATCCTGGACACCGACTGCTGGGTCAGACCGGTGCGGTGGGCGATCTCGCCGCGGGTGATCGTGCCGGACAGCCGCACCGACTCGATGACGACGCACTCGTTGAAGGAGCCGAGGTCGATCTGGTTCACCCCGCTGGAGGACGGCGGGTGCGGCGACGTGCCCGCGGCGCTCCCCTCGGGCGCGGTGCCGCGCGGCGCCCGCAGGTGGCCCGCGACGCTCTCCCGCAGCCAGCCGACAGGGCCCTGCGCCTGCTGGAGCGCGGCGATCAGGTCCAGATAGACCCGGCGGGACGACTCGGGGTGGCTGGTGCTGTCCAGCGCGACCATCGCGCGCAGGAAGCCGCGCCAGGACGACCTGGCCGGCAGCAGGTGGACGCTGGGGCCGCCGGTGGCGGCGGCCCGGTGGCGGCCGCCGTCGTCCCACAACGTGATCGCGTGCAGGGCGATGCCGGGGTGGTGCTCGGCGGCGCCGGCGAGGAAGCCGTCGAGGCCGTCGGGGGCCGGGGGCGGCGCCGCGGGTGTGCCCGGGGGTTCTGCCGCGGCCGGTCCGGCCGCGGCGAGGGATACGCCCGGTTTGCCCGGCGGGCGCCGGGCTTCGAGGGCGCGGGCCAGTCCGGCCAGCACGTCCTCGCCGATCACGGTGGCCGCCGGCGCCGCCGTGGGGGTGGCGCTGTGGCGGGTGCCCGCCAGCAGGACCGCGCGCCGGGCGTCGGCGTACAGGCCGAGCACCCAGACGTCGGGGCCCGGCAGCGGCGGCACGGTGGGTACGAGGGGGCCGGGTCCTGCGTCGGCGGTGAGCCGCCAGCGGCGGCGGATCGCGGCCACGGTGGCGTGTGACAGGCCCAGTTCGCGGGCGATGGCCCGCCCCGCGCCGCTGCCGCCGGGGGCGAGCAGGGCGCGGGTGACGACCTCGGCCTCGTCCACGGTGGCGGGTCTGCCGGTGCGCGGGCGCTGTTCGAGGCCGGGCAGCCCGGCGCTCTGCCAGCGGTGCCGCCAGGTGCCCACGGTCTGCCGGGAGATGCCGAGCCGCCGGGCGATCTCGGCGTCCCGCACGCCTTCTTCGGCGAGCAGCACGACCTGGGCGCGTACGGCCATCGGGCCGCCGCCGGTGGCCCAGCCGCGCAGCACCTCGCGGCTGCCGGCCGCGGCCTCCTCGCCGGCGCCGGGCGTGAGGTGCGCGTCAGCCACGGCTCACCCCGCCTGCCGGAGCCGCGGCCGGGGTCAGGCGCAGGGTGAGGATCTGGAAGGGGCGCAGCGTCAGCGTGACGCGGCCGGCGTCGTGCGGATGGGTGGTCAGCGGGGTCTCCAGCAGGTCGGTCTCGTGGACGCCGGTGAGGGGGAAGCCGGCCGAGAGGGTGGCGCGGGCGCGGCCGCCGCGTGATTCGTAGAGCCTGACGACGACGTCGCCGCTGCGGTCGTCGGCGAGTTTGACGGTCTCGACCAGCACGCCCGGGTGGTCGACGGCGGCCAGCGGGAGCGGGTCGGGGGTGCCGGGGCCGGGGCGCAGCGGGAGATTGAGCGCGTATCCCTCGGCGATGGCGTCGCCGGCGTCCGCGCCGGGCCGCAGGGTGTGCCGGAAGCGCTGTATACCGCGGTCGGCGTGCGGGTCGGGGCTGTGCGGGGCGCGCAGCAGGGTGCTGCGGACGACGGTGGTGGTGCCGCCGTCGGCGCGGGTGTGCCGGGTGACGTCGTAGCCGTAGGTCGCGTCGCAGGCCAGGGCGACGCCGAAGCCGTGCTCGGCGACGTGGATCCAGCGGTGGGCGACGGCCTCCTGGCGGGCGGCGTCGGCCGCGGTGTTCTCGTGGGTGGGGCGGGTGACATGGCCGAACTGGACCTCGGCGCTGCTGTTCTCGGCGTGCACGTCGAGCGGCCAGGCGGCCTTGAGTACGGTGTCCTGCTCGCGCCAGTCGACCTCGGTGTCCACCGTCAGCGCCCGGCTGCCGGCGCTCAGCGTCAGGTCCTGGACGACCGTGGAGCGGCCGGTGCCGCGGGTGACCCGTACGGCGGCGAGCAGCGGGCCGGCGGCGGTGACCTCGACGCGGTCGGCGGTGTCCAGGTCGCGGCGGGTGCTGCGGTAGCCGGGGTCCAGGTGCAGGGCGCTCCACTCGGCGGGCTCGTCGCGGTGCAGCTGCAGCAGGTTGCCCGCCTCGCCGGGGGCCAGCGCGTCGCGTCCGGTGGCCAGGTCGACCGCCGAGCGCACCAGGCCGTGCGGGTCGACGCGCACCCGCAGCAGGCCGTTGTCGAGCAGGTGCCCGCCGTCCTGCGCGGGGGTGACGGTGACCGGCGCGGTGCCGTCGAGCGGCAGTCCGGCGGGTCCGCCGCCGAGGGCGGGCGCCTGGGCCAGGACGGCGACCCGGCCGTCGGGCAGCTGCTGCCCGTTGGCGGGCGGCGATCCGGCGCCGGCCTCGGGCGGGGCCAGCACGACGACCTCGCGGCGGTCGTGGGGCCCGGAGTTGAGGACGCTGCCGCCCTCGGGGTCGCCGGCGGCCCGCCGGATCAGCCGGTCGAGGCGCCGCTGCACATCGCGGTGGGTCAGCTCGGCCTCGCCGTGCACCCAGGCGATCGAGGTGCCGGGCAGGATGTCGTGGCACTGCTGGAGCAGCACCTTCTTCCACAGCCGCTCCAACTCCTCGTAGGGGTAGGGGATGCCGTGGCGGACCGCCGCGGTAGCCGACCACAGCTCGGCCTCGTGCAGCAGCGCCTCGCTGCGCCGGTTGCCGCGTTTGGTGCGGGCCTGGCTGGTGTAGGAGCCGCCGTGCGGTGTCAGGTCGATCTCGCCGCGCCAGACCGGGGCGGCGGCGTATTCGGCCTCGGCGTCGCGGAAGAAGTGCGCCGGGGAGCGCAGCTCCACCCGGGGGGCGCCTTCGAGGTCGGCGAGGCGGCGGGCCCTTTCCAGCATGTCCCGGTCGGGGCCGCCGTCGCCGCGGCCGAAGGGCAGCAGGGAGCGGGTGGCGGCGCCCAGCTCCGCGAAGCCGGCGACCGCGCCGGTGAGGTCGGCGCCGGTCAGCGTGCTGCCTTCGGGGCCGCCGGGCGCGAGGTGGGTGAACAGCCGGGTGCCGTCGATGCCCTCCCAGCGGAAGGTGTGGTGCGCGGGCCCGGTGCCGGGGTCGGGGCGCCGGCTGAGGAACCACCTCGCGCCGGACAGCGCGGCCAGCTGCGGGAAGGCCGCCGACGCGCCGGAGGCGTCGGGCAGCCACACGCCGTCGCCCTCCACGCCCAGCTCGTCGCGGAAGAAGCGCCGCCCGTAGACGAACTGCCGCACCAGCGCCTCGCCGCCCGGCATCTCGGCGTCGGCCTCGACCCACATGCCGCCGACCGGCGCCCAGTTGCCGTGGGCGACGGCCTTGCGTATCCGCTCGAAGACGTGCGGCTGGTGGTCCTTCATCCAGGCGTAGTGCTGGGCCGCCGAGGCGGCGACGATCAGTTCGGGGTATTCGTCGGCGAGCGCGGCCATGGTGCTGAAGGTGCGGGCGCACTTGCGTACGGTCTCGCGGACCGGCCACAGCCAGGCGGAGTCGATGTGCGCGTGACCGACCGCGTCGACGCGGTGGGCGGAGTCGTGGGCGCGGCGGGCCAGCAGCGGGGCGAGTACCGTACGCGCCCGGTCCGCGGTCCTGGCGACGGCCCGCGGGTCGACGGCGGCCACCGCACGCTCCAGCGCGACACGCATCTCGTGCCTGCGGGGGGTGTCGGCGGGCAGTGCCCGCATCAGGCCGGCGAGCGTCTCGAAGTCGTGGATCAACTCCCAGACGGTGTCGTCCCGTACGGCCAGGTCGGCGCGGCGCAGGCGGTACAGCGGAGCGTCGCCGGCGGTGGCAGGGTCGCCGTAGCGGGTGCCCGCGCCGGTGCCGCCCTCGATCCGCGGGTTGGCCGCGGCTTCGACCATCAGCCTGACGCTCTCGCCGCCGGCCGCGGAGCGGTGCAGCAGGACCGCGCCGAGGTGCGGGTGCAGGCCTTGCAACGGGATGCCGTGCTCGTCATGGACCAGGCCTTCGGCCCGGCCGCCCGGTGCGCCGTCGCCCTCCGCGGAACCAAGGTCGATCAGCGCCTCGACCCGGCGCCCCGCCCACCGCTCCGGCACGGTCGCTCGGACGTCGAACCAGCTGGTCGCCCAGGGGCGGCCCCATGGCTCGCCGACGGTGAAGGGAGCGTAGTCGGCGCGCAGCGCGACCTCGGCGGGCACGGGCTCGCCCGCGATGTGCCAGGCGCCGACGTCCATGGGCAGCCGCTGCGGGTAGAGCGCGGGGCGCAGCCGTTCGGCGAGGAAGGCGGCGGTCCGCTCTTCCCCGGACGTGATCCGGTCATGCATGGGCAGCCCTTCCTGTCCAGCCAGTGACCGCCATGTAAAACCATGTGTGTTATCAAGTCAACGCTTCCGCCGAATTGGACTTTCCCGCTGGTCGTGACCTGCAAAAACGTATGTGTCAGTCGAATTTCCCGCCACAACGGGCATTCTTCGTCCGTTAATTAACGTGACAGCACGGACGCGAAAAGGCGGCGGAAAGGGACCGGCCCCCATAGCCGGTCCCTTTCCGCCGCCCGCGCGCTCCGTCAGCCCGTGAGCGGCACCGGCGCGGGCCGCTCGCATCTGCTCGCCACCGGCAGCGACCTGCCCTCGTGTGCCGCGTCGAGCAGCGTGAGCATCACGTCGAGCACGTGCTCGGCCAGCTCGGCCGACGCCAGGTGCGGGCGGTCCCCGGCCACCGCGGCGGCCAGGTCGGCAAGTCCCGTGCCGCGTCCGGCGCCCCGGTAGCCCGCCGAGACCGGCAGCGGCTGCCAGGAGCCGGCGGTGAACAGCTCGACCGGGCCGTCGAAGCCGTTGGGGTCGGGCACGCCGAGTGATCCGGCCGTGCCGTGCACCTCGATCCGCGGCAGGTGGGCGGCGTGGATGTCGAAGCTCATGATCAGCGTGGACAGCGCGCCGCCGGCGTGTTCCAGAATGCCCGTCACATGCGTGTCGACCTCGACCGCGAAGCGCTGCCCGGCCCGCCGCCCGCTGCCGATCTCCCGCTCGGCGCGCGGCGCCGCGGCGGCTCCGGTGACCTTGACGACCGGGCCGAGCAGGTGCACCAGCGCGGACAGGTAGTAGGGCCCCATGTCCAGCAGCGGGCCGCCGCCGGGCCGGTAGTAGAACTCCGGGTCCGGGTGCCAGGCCTCGTGGCCCGCGGTGGTCATGAAGGCGGTCGCCGCCACCGGGATGCCGATCAGCCCGTCGTCCACCGCCTTGCGCGCGGTCTGGGTGCCGGTGCCGAGCACGGTGTCGGGGGCGCTGCCGACGCGTACGCCCGCGGTGCGCGCCGCGGCCAGGACGGCGGCGGCCTCCTCGCGGGTGGTGGCGAGCGGCTTCTCGCCGTAGACGTGCCGGCCCGCGCCGATCGCGGCCAGCGCGACCTCGGCGTGGACGGCGGGGATCGTCAGGTTGAGCACCGCGTCCACGTCGTCCCTGGCGACCAGCTCCTCGACACCGCCCACCACGTCGGCGCCCGCCCTGTCCGCGGCCTCCTTGGCGCGGGCCGGGTCCAGGTCGGTGACCGCGGTCAGCCGCAGCCCGTCCAGCCGGGCGACGGTGTCCAGGTACTGGCCGCTTATCTTGCCCGCGCCCACCATGCCGATCCTCAACGGCTCGCCCACAGCAGCCCCCTCTCGGTGATCGCCCGCACCTCTGGCACGTCGAAGTCGTCGGCCTTGTGGCCGATCGCGGAGACGAAGACCCGCCCCGCCCCCCAGGTCCTGGTCCACACCTGTGGCATCACCACATCCCGCGCGCGGTCGCCGCCGGCCGGGAAGACCGAGGTGGCCAGCACCTCGTTCGCCGGGTCGGTGGCCACCCAGTAGTGCTCGGTGTGCACGGCGAAGTCGGCCAGCCCCGCGGTGATCCCGTGCCCGCCGGGCGCCACGTCGACGGTGTAGTCCACGAAGCCCGGCGGGTGCATCAGGAACTGGCCGCCGGTCAGCCGCTGGTAGTCCAGGTCGCCGCGGAAGGAGTCGATGACCCCGCCGTGCCAGCCGGCGAACCCGGTTCCGGCGCGGACCGCGTCGGCCAGGCCGCGGCTCTGCTCGGCGGTGATCTCGCCCATCGTCCAGCACTGGACGATCAGATCGGTCGCGGCCAGCAGCTCGGCGTCGGCGTAGACGTCCAGCGTCTGCGCGGTCTCGACGGTGAAGCCCTGGTCCTTGAGGAAGGGCAGGAACAGGTCGGTGATCTCCACCGGCGAGTGCCCCTCCCAGCCGCCGCGGACGACGAGGGCCTTCCGAATCGGATCGGTCACGGGCGTTGCACGCTCCCATCGGTGTTGCGCAGCAGGGCCCAGCGGTCGTGGGCCAGTGGTTCGGGTACCGGGTACTTCCGCGCCGCGGCCTCGTCGAAGTCGACGCCGTGGCCCGGGGTCTGGTGAGGTCGCAGTCCACCGTCCCGCACGGTGATCGTGCCGGGGAAGACCTCGTGGACTTGCGGCGCGAAGACCGCGGCCTCCTGCACCCCGAAAGCGTGGCTGGAGATGTCCATCGCCAGCGTCGCGGCCTGCGCGACCGGGCTGACGTCGGCCGGGCCGTGCGGCGCCAGGCGTACGCCGCGCAGCTCGCACAGCGCCGCGATCTTCCGCGCGGGGGTCAGCCCGCCCAGGGTGGGCACCCTGATCCGGGCGAAGTCGATGTCGGGCCCGGCCAGCAGCGCGGTGAACTGGGCCGGGTCGTGGAAGAGCTCGCCGACCGCCAGCGGTACCGGCGAGGCGTCGTGCAGCCGCTTGAAGTGCCCGGCGTCCTCGGGGGCGAGCAGGTCCTCGACGAAGTACAGCCCCGCGTCCTCGATCCGCCGCAGGAAGTCCCTGGCCTGCCGCGGGTCGAGCCGTTCGTGCACGTCGTGCAGCAACTCGACGTCGTCGCCGACGAGTTCGCGCACCCGGGTGAGCACCGGGGGCACGTGCCGCAGGTAGCCGGCGCCGTCCCAGGGCGCGCGCCGGGTGCGTACCGCCTCGGGGTCGGCGGTGCCACCGCCGGCGGCGCCGTAGGTGTCGGCGCCCGGGACCGCGGCCTGGATGCGCACGTGCCGGTAGCCGCGCTCGCGGGCGGCCAGTACCTTGTCGGCGATCTCGGCGGCGTCGCGCCCGTCGACATGGGTGTAGGCCTCGGCGAAGGTGCGCACCCGACCGCCGAACAACGCGTGCAGCGGGGCCCCGAGGCGCTTGGCCTTGAGGTCCCACAGGGCGACGTCGACACCGCCGAGCGCATTGCCGGTGATCGAACCACCGCGCCAGTAGGCGCTGTTGAGCAGCAGCCGGTGGATGTCCTCGATGTCGTCGGGGTCCCGCCCGACCAGCAGCGGGGCGACGTAGTCGTCGAGGACCGAGCGGACGGCGAGCGTACGCTGGGGGTCGCTCGCGCAGCCGAGGCCGTAGAGTCCCGGGTCGTCGGTCTCGACGCGGACGATGAGGTGGGGACAGCCGTGCGGGGCTGTCAGGAACGTGCGGACGGCCGTGATGCGGAGGGTGGCACCGCGCTCCTCGACCCAGGGTGCGGGCGCGAGCGGCGCGAGACCGGCATCAGGCAAAGCCATGCGTGACTCCCACGTACAGATAGCAGTATGGCGTACTGACTCCTGAACGTAAGGAGGCCGGTCCGAGTTTGTCAACGCATATGACAAACCAGGACCGGCCGGGGGAACGGGACGTCAGGTCAGTGCTGTCCGAGGCGTTTGAGCAGGGTGCTCAGACTGTGGGCGGCCTCGGTGACGGCCTGCGCGACCTCCTCGACCCGGGCGTCGTCCATCCGGCTCTTGGGCGCCGAGCAGCTGATCGCGTCCATGCCCTGGCCACCGCCGAGCGCCACCGCCACGCAGCGGATGTCGACCGAGTTCTCCCCGTCGTCCACCGCCCAGCCGCGCAGCCGGGTCTCGGCGAGCTGGGCGAGGAAGGCGTCGGGGTCGGTCACCGTGCTCGGGGTCAGCCGCTCCAGCGGCCAGTCGAGCCGGCGCTGCACCTCGGCGGGGTCGAACTGCGAGAGCACCGCCTTGCCCAGTCCCGTGGCATGTGCCGGCAGCCGGCGGCCGACCGCCGAATACATCCGAAGGGCGTGCCGCGACTCGCGTTTGGCCAGGTAGACGACGTGCGTACCGTCCAGCCTGCCCAGGTGGACGGCCTCGCCCGTCTCCTCGGCGAGCGCGTCGAGCACGGGCCCCGCGAGGCTCGTGACGTCGTCGCCCTCCAGGTAGGCGGTACCCGTCAGCAGGGCCTTGAGCCCGATGCCGTACCGCGTGCCCGAAGGGTCCAGATCGACCCATCTGCGGGCCTCCATGGTCCGCAGGATCGCGTGCAGGCTGCTCTTGGGCACGGCCATGGCCGCGGCCATCTCCGCGAGCGAGAGCCGGGCGCCCTGTACGCCCAGCAGTTCGAGCACCTCCAGGACCCGAGCCGCGGACTTGACCTCTTCGGGCTTCCGCCCGCGCGCCGCTTCTGCCACCGATTCCACTGATCCTCCGCTCCCCGCGCCTCGCCCACACGGCCGCGCTGCGCCCATCTCACCTCAGCGCGCGTCTTGACGCTATACCAAACGCGACCCTAAGTTCAGTCACTCCAACGTCATTCGGTCTTCTGAACGACCGAAGCCTAGGTAGGGGCCCATGCGCACACCATTCGCACGTTTTACCCCGAAAACCAGATTTGCCGCCGCGGCCGTGGTGACGGTCCTGTCGCTGAGCCCGCTGGCTGCCTGCGGCGGAGGCTCCTCGGGCTCGGGGGACGCCAAGTCGCTGACGATGTGGACCTTCAAGCAGTCGCACGTCGCGGCGCTGAAGAACGCCGCGGCCGAGTTCAAGAAGCAGACCGGCATCACGGTCACCGTGCAGGCCTACGGCCCCGACGACGCGTACACCACCAAGGTCCAGGCGGCGGCGAAGACCCACGACCTGCCGGACGTGCTCGAAGTCCACTCCGACGGCGAGGACTTCGCACTGGGCGCCACCGGCATCGCCCGCGACATAGCGAAGGACGTCGGCGCCGACTGGAGCGGCCTGTACCAGAAGGGCGTCCAGGCCTCCGGCACGGTGACCCCCGCGCACTACAAGGAGTCCATCCCCTCCGACTCCAAGTCGCACGGCGTCAAGCAGGGCCAGCGCTTCAGCGTGCCGCTGACCTCGGGCACCTTCGGCATCGTGATGGGCAACAAGAAGGCGCTGGCGGCGGCGGGCGTCACCAAGCCCCCGGCGAGCTACGAGGAATTCCTCGCCGACCTCAAGGCGACCACCGCCAAGGACCCGAAGAACGGCGGCGTCAGCCTCGGCCTGAAGGTCAAGGCGACCGGGCTGACCTGGGGGCTCCAGCCGCTGGCCTTCGGCGAGCTGGGCAAGGAGAAGTACCAGGCGCTGTGGGGCCAGGACGCCTCCACCGACTTCGCCTCGCCCGACGGCCAGAAGGTGCTCGGCCTCTACTCGAAGATGCAGCCGTACTGGATGCCCGGCACCCAGACGCTGGACATCGACACCGCCGACCAGGCCTTCGCCCAGGGCAAGTCCGCCTGGGACATCGGCGGCACCTTCACGCTGGCCTTCCTCCAGCAGAACGGCATGAACCCCGACGACGTCATGGCCTTCGGCTTCCCCGGCCCGGCGGCCGGCGCGGTGCCCAAGCCGGCCCTCGCCCCGCTGGCGCTCACCGGCCTGGCCGTCTCCTCGACCAGCGCGCACCCGGAGAACGCCGAGAAGTGGATGAAGTTCCTGGCGCAGCCGGGCGTGGCCTCGAAGTTCGCCAAGGACGCCACCGAGGTGCCCTCCACCGAACTGGGCGCGGACGCCGCCTCGGTGATGGGCGCGACGCTGGCCGACATGACCAAGGCCTTCACCGGCACCCCGGAGAACACCTACGACCCGAGCGTCAACGACTTCCGCCCCGCGAGCTACGACCAGGACTCGATGGCGGAGATCCTGGCCGACCTCACCCCGCTGGGGCAGAAGGACGTGGCTGCCACCGGCAAGGCCCTGGCCAAGCTCGACAACTCCTTCTGGGCGACCTCCAAGTGACCACCGCACCCCGTCCCGCGCTGACGGAGACGGCCGCCGCCGGCCGGGGACCCGCTCCCCGGCCGGCGGGAACGGCCGACCCCGACGGCGGCCGGCGCGTCCTGCGCCGCCGCACCTACGAGGCAGTCTCCGGCTATCTCTTCGTCGCCCCCGCCGTGATCCTCTTCGCGGTCATGGGCCTGTACACGGTCGGCTACGGCTTCCTGCTGAGCTTCGCCCGGTGGAACGGCTTCGCGCCGCACTGGGACTGGGTGGGCCTGCGGAACTACAAGGACCTGCTCTGGCAGAACCCGGCCTACGCCCCCCGGCTGCACCACGCGGCGATCCACACCCTCTACGTGATGATCGCCGTCCCGCTGCTCACCGTGCTGGTGTCCTTCCCGCTCGCGGTCCTGCTCAACTCGGCCAGGCGGATGCAGGGCGTGCTGCGCTCGGTCTACTTCGTGCCGTACGTGACCAGCGGCATCGCGGTCTTCTTCGCCTGGCAGTACATCCTGCAGCCGGACGGCGCGGTCAACAGCGTGCTCGGCAGCCTCGGCATGGGCTCGCTGGCGCAGCCGCAGGGCTGGCTCGGCAATCCGAGCACCGCGCTGCCCACCATGATCGTGGTCACCGTGTGGGGTGCGGTGCCGGTGGCGATGCTGCTGTACCTCACGGGCCTGCAGGGCATCGACCGCAGCGTGCTGGAGGCCTCGCAGCTGGACGGCGCCGGCTGGTGGCGCACCAACGTCTCGGTGGTGTGGCCGCTGGTACGGCCGATCACCTCGATCGTGGTGCTGCTGAACCTGCGCGACTCGCTGCAGGGCTTCCAGACCTTCCTGGTCATGACCAACGGCGGCCCCGGCGACCACACCAACGTGCTGGGCCTCGAGGCCTACCGGCTGGCCTTCCTCAAGGACCTGGCGCCGACCCTCGGGCTCGCCAGCGCGCTCGGCTGGATCCTCTTCGCCGCCGCGCTGGTCATCGCGCTGATCAACCTGCGAGTCATGCGGAGCAAGACATGACAACGATTCCCCTCGCCTCGCGGCGCCCCCGCACCCCCGGCCCAACGGGCACCGGAGCGGTACGCGCCCGCCGGATCAGCGCCCGGGTGCTGGTCGGCGCCCTGCTCGCGCTCTACGGCGTGATCAGCGTCTACCCCTTCCTGTGGATGGTCTCGGCGGCCTTCAAGAACCAGATCGAGGTGGTGCGCGGCGGGCATCTGATCCCGCACCACCCGACCTTCGACACGCTGGCCACCACCTGGAACCAGCTGCACTTCTTCCGGTACTTCCTGAACAGCCTGGAGGTCAGCGCGCTGACCGTGGTGCTGACGCTGGTGGTCTACGCGGCCGCCGGCTACGCCTTCGCGGTGCTGGACTTCCCCGGCCGCGGAGCGCTGCAGAAGCTCTTCGTGGCGCTGCTCTTCGTCCCCGGTGTCACGGTCATGCTGCCGATCGTGCTGCTGGAGGACAAGATGGGCGTCCTGGGCACCCATATCGGCCTGGTGCTGCCCTTCGTCAACGGCGGGGCGCCGCTGTCGGTGCTGCTGATGACCGGTGCCTTCTCCTCCGTGCCGAAGGAGCTGCGGGAGTCGGCGCGGGTGGACGGCGCGAACGAATTCCACATCTTCACCCGCATCTACCTGCCGCTGACCCGGCCGGCGCTGATCACCGTGGCGCTGATCACCGCGATCCCCACCTGGAACGAGTACCTGCTGACCCGGGTGTCGCTGAACGACGAGAGCACGTACACGCTGCCGCTGGGCCTGCAGACCCTCGCGTCGGAGAACGTGCCGCACTACAACAACCTGATGGCCGGCGCGCTGATCGTGGTGGTGCCGGTGATCCTGCTCTTCCTGAGCCTCCAGCGCTACTTCGTCAACGGCCTGGTCGGGGCGGTGAAGGGCTGATGCGGATCCTGGTGACGGGAGCCGCCGGGCACATCGGCGGCCATGTCACGCACGAGCTGTCCGCGGCCGGACACGAGCTGGTGCTGACCGACCTGGTGACGGTCGAGGAACCGCGCGCGGTGCGGGTGCACACCGGCGACCTGCGGGACCGCGACCTGGTGCGCGCGGCGATGGACGGCGTCGAGGCGGTGGTGCACCTGGGGGCGATCCCGCACCCCAACGTGGACGACCCCAGCGCGATGTTCGCCGCCAACTGCCACACCGCGCACCGGGTCTTCGACGAGGCGGGCGCGGCGGGCGTACGCCGGGTGGTGGCCGCCTCCAGCATGGCGGCGGCCGGCCTGGCCTGGTCGCCGGTGCCGGTCTCGCCGGCGTACGTACCGCTGGACGAGGCGCATCCGAGCCTGGTCCGCGATCCCTACGGGCTGTCCAAGGTGGTGCTGGAGGAGATCGCGGCCGCCGCCCACCGGCGCTGGGGGCTCGACGCGGTGTGCATGCGCTTCCCCTTCACCGGCGCCGGCGACCGCCTCGACCACTTCCTCGCCGCCTGCGCCGCCGACCCGGCGGGACAGCGGCACGACCTGTGGGGCTGGCTCCACAGTCTCGACGCGGCGCGGGCGATCCGGCTGGCCGTCGAGCGCGACATCCGCGGCTGCCACATCGTCAACGTCACCGCCGCCGACACCACCTCGGCCGTACCGTCCGCCGACCTGATGGCCGCCCACCACCCCGGCGTGACCGTACCGGCGTCCGTCACCGGGCACGGCAGCCTGTTCGACACGACCGTCTGTACCGATCTGCTGGGGTTCGTCCCCCGGCGCACCTGGCGCACGAGCTAGGGCCTGTCGTGTGGATCTCCGTGGAGGAAGGAGCGGTGTTCGGTGCGTGCAGCTGCAAGGCGGAGGAGGGAGGCGACGCGGAGCCGCCGTCGACTGACGACAACGCGGCAGATGTGCGTGCCGGGCGCCGCGACGCCGCGGAGATCCACCCGACAGGCCCCAGCAGACCATCCAGCAGAAAGAGCACACCAGTGCATGACGACCGGCACATCGTCGAAGAGCGGATCACCAAATTCCTGGCGCAGGCGGTCAGGCCGGCCCTCTACTCGGCAACCGCGGACCTCGACCTCGCCGCCTGGCACGTCCCCGGCGAACCCGTCCCGGTGGCCGACGCCCTGGCGGCGGTCTACGAACCCGTGGCGCTCGGCGACACCTGGGGCGGCCCCTGGTCGACCAGCTGGCTCAAGGCCACCGCGAGCATCCCGCGGGAGTGGGCGGGGCGGCGCGTCGAGGCGGTCTTCGACCTGGGCTTCGACCCGGCCCTGGGTCCCGGCGGCCAGGCCGAGGGCTTCGTGCACGATGCCGCCGGCTCCCCGATCCAGGGCCTGCACCCGCACCACCGCAGCGTGCTGCTCGCCCGGTGCGCGGCCGGCGGCGAGCCGGTGGACCTGCTGGTGGAGCTGGCCGCCAACCCGATGATCGAGGGCGCCAAGTCGGTCGGCACCCACTTCGGGTCCAAGGAGACCGCGGGCACCGCCCACCTCTACCAGTTGCGGGAGGCGCACCTGGCGGTCCGCGAGGACGCGGTGTGGCACCTGCTGCACGACATGGAAGTGCTCGACGAGCTGATGCGGCAGCTGCCGGTCGGCGGTTCGCGCCGGCACGAGATCCTGCGGGCGCTGGCCCACGCGATCGACGCGGTCGACGTCAAGGACGTCGCCGGCACCGCGCAGGCCGCCCGCGACCGGCTCGCCGACGTCCTGTCCAGGCCCGCGTACGCCTCCGCGCACACCGTCACGGCGGTGGGCCACGCGCACATCGACTCGGCGTGGCTGTGGCCGATCCGGGAGACGGTGCGCAAGTGCGCCCGCACCTTCACCAACATGACGACGCTGGCCGAGGAGTATCCGGAGCTGGTCTTCGCCTGCTCCTCCGCGCAGCAGTACGCCTGGATCAAGGAGCGCCGCCCCGAGGTCTTCGAGCGGATCAAGAAGGCGGTGAGCGACGGCAACTGGGCGCCGGTCGGCGGCATGTGGGTGGAGGCCGACGGCAACCTGCCAGGCGGCGAGGCGCTCGCCCGGCAGCTGGTCTACGGACGGCGCTTCTTCGCCGAGGAGTTCGGTATCGCGCAGGAGGGGGTGTGGCTGCCGGACTCCTTCGGCTACACCGCGGCCTACCCGCAGCTGGCGAAGCTGGCCGGGGCGAGCTGGTTCCTCACCCAGAAGCTGTCGTGGAACGAGACCAACCGGCTGCCGCACCACACCTTCGACTGGGAGGGCATCGACGGCACCCGGATCTTCACCCACTTCCCGCCGGTCGACACCTACAACGCCGCCTTGACCGGCGCCGAACTGGCGCACGCCGAGAGCAACTTCGCCGACAAGGGCGCCGCCACCCGCTCACTGGCCCCGTTCGGCTTCGGCGACGGCGGCGGCGGGCCCACCCGGGAGATGCTGGAGAAGGCCCGCAGGCTGCGCAACCTGGAGGGCTCCACCCGCGTCGAGGTCGGCGACCCCGGGGACTTCTTCGCGGCGGCCCGCGCCGAATACGACCGGCTGCCGGTCTGGCGCGGCGAGCTGTACCTGGAGAACCACCGCGGCACGTACACCAGCCAGGCACGCACCAAGCGCGGCAACCGGCGGGCCGAGGCGCTGCTGCGGGAGGCCGAGCTGTGGTCGGTGGCCGCGGCCGTGCGCGGCGGGGCGCCCTACCCCTACGAGCGGCTGGAGTCGATCTGGCAGCGGGTGCTGCTGCACCAGTTCCACGACATCCTGCCCGGCTCGTCGATCGCCTGGGTCCACCAGGAGGCCGAGGCGGTGCACGCGCAGCTCCAGGCCGAGCTGGCCGAGGTGATCGGTACGGCGCTGGCCGGCGGCGAGGGCCTGGCCTTCTTCAACGCGGGGCCCTACGCCCGGCGCGAGGTGGCCGTGCTGCCGGCCGGGGCGGTCCGCGAGGGCGGGCAGCCGCTGCGCGACGGGCGGCAGGCCGTCCTGGTGGAGGCGCCGGCGCTCGGCAGCGGCCGGGCGGTGCCCGCCGGAGCGCTGCCGCCGGTCACCGCGGGCACCGAGGACGGCACGGCCGTGCTGGACAACGGGGTGCTGCGGGTGGTGATCGACGCGGACGGCCTGGTCCGCTCGGCCTACGACCTGCGGGCCCGCCGGGAGGCCATCGCGCCCGGCAGCGCCGGCAATCTGCTGCAACTGCACCCGGACGACCCGAACCTGTGGAGTGCCTGGAACATCGACGGCTACTACCGCGACACCGTCCGCGACCTCACCGACGCGGTGTCGGTGGAGCTCGCGGAGTCCGGGCCGCTGCTTGCCTCGGTGCGGGTGGAGCGGGCCTTCGGCGCCTCGCACCTGGTGCAGCACCTGGAACTGACCGCGGGCAGCGACCGGCTCACCGTCAGGACCGATATCGACTGGCAGGAGCGCGACACCCTGCTCAAGGCCGCGTGGCCGGTCAACGTGCACGCGGACACCGAGAGCGCGGAGATCCAGTTCGGGCACGTGCGCCGCCCCACGCACGAGAACACCAGCTGGGACGCGGCCCGTTTCGAGCTGTGGGCGCACCGCTGGGTGCACCTCGGCGAGCACGGCTGGGGCGCGGCGGTCGTCAACGACTCCACCTACGGCCACGACGTGTCCCGGCGGACCCGCGAGGACGGCGGCACCACGACCACCCTGCGGCTGTCGCTGCTGCGCTCCCCGCACAGCCCCGACCCGCAGGCCGACCGCGGCCGGCACCGGTTCTCGTACGCCCTGGTGGTCGGCGCCGGCATCGGCGACGCGATCGCGGCGGGCTACGCGGTCAACCTGCCGCTGCGGCCCGCGGGCGCGGCACCGGCCGGCGGCGCCCCGCTGATAGACGTCGACAACCCGGACATCACCGTGGAGACCGTCAAGCTCGCCGACGACCGGTCGGGCGACGTCGTGGTGCGGCTGTACGAGTCGCGCGGCGGCACGGCACGCGGCGCGCTGCGCGCCGGCTTCGCGGTGGCCGGCGCCGAGATCACCGATCTGCTGGAGGACCCGGTGCGGCGTCTCGACCCCGGAGCCGACGGCTCGCTGCCGCTCGACCTGCGCCCCTTCCAGATCCTCACGCTCCGACTGCGCCGGACCTGACAGCCCGCGCGGCCGGAACCGCCCGCCCCTGCCCTCGCGGGCGGGGGCGGTGCGGCCCGCACGCCTGCCCCCGTCCGGCGGGCGTCCCCTCTCGCACGACCCCTGACCCGCACGCCCCATCGTGACCATCGGAGGTTGTCCGTGCCACCCAGACGTCTACGTATCCGCGCGCTGCTGCGCGCGCCCGCAATCCTGCTGCTCGCCGCCGTGGCCCTGCTGCTGCCGGCCTCGCTGCCCGCGTCGGCCGCGGCGCCCACGCTCTACCCGCTGGGAGTCGGCGCCGACCTCGGCCCCCGGCCCTTCACGCTCGGCCTCACCGCGACCGCCGGTGACGACGCGTCGGGCCTGCGGACCGGCACGCAGGACGGCACGCCGTACTGGCGTACCGATGTCGCGGCCGGCACCGGCTACCTCGCCTTCGACCTCGACCAGGAGTACACCGACACGGTGACGGCGGACCGGCTGACCGTCGCCGTCACCTACCTGGACACCGGCAGCGGCACCCTGCGGCTGACCCGCGGCGCCGGCGACGTGCTGGGCAGCGCCGCGCTGGGCGACTCGGGCACCTTCAGGACCGAGGCGTTCACCATTCCCGCGGACTTCTCCGCGGGCCGGCAGCTGCGGCTGTCCGGCGTCCAGGGCGACGCACCTGCGGACGTCACGGTCTCCGCGGTCCGGGTGGCCGCGGGCCTGTCGGTCGACCTCGGCACCGCCGTCGCCTCGCACGGCATCTCCCCGCGGGCCGGCGACAACGACACCCACCTGGTCACCGGCGTGCAGGACGGCCGCGGCTACTGGGGCACCGACCAGAGCCACCCCGGCGCCGAGACCGGCTTCTTCTACATGAACGCCGACGACGGCACGCTCTACGACAACCGTGACCCGGTCGCCGTCACCGTCGACTACTTCGACCAGGGCAACGGCTCCATCCAGCTCGAATACGACTCCCCGGGCGACACCATCCCGCAGATGTTCAAGAAGTCGCCGCTGTTCACCTACGGCGACTCGGGGACCTGGAAGACCCACACCTTCCTGCTGGACGACGCGATCCTCACCAACCGCTCCAACGGCTCGGACTTCCGCATCACCACCGGCGGCGGCGCCGCGGAACTGAAGGCCGCCCGGGTCTCGGTGACCGCGCTGCCGGCCGTGCTCGACCCGACCACCGGCCTGAAGCAGCTGGTCGCGCAGGCCGACACCGCCTATGCCGCGGCCCGCGAGGGCACCCGGGACGGGCAGTACCCGGCGGGCGCCAAGGACACGCTCAAGGCCGCCGCCGACACGGCCCGCACGGTGGCGAACGGCACCGGCGTGACCGATGCCCAGGCGCGTACCGCCTTCACGGCGCTGGCCGCCGCGATCGGCGCCTTCCACGCCACCGTCGTGGACACCGACCTGGCGCATCTGGGCACCGCCACCGCCTCGTCCACCGCCCCCGGGTCCACCCCGGCCGCCGCGATCGACGGCGACGGCGGCACCGCCTGGGTCAGCGGCGACGCGGGCAAGGGCGAGACCCTCACCGTCGACCTGGGCGCGGTCACGCACCTGTCGCAGGTCAAGGCGGTCTGGGGCGGCGCCTTCGCCCCCGACTACACCGTGCGGCTCTCCACCGACGGCACGCACTTCACCGACGCAGGGCGCACCGGCGCCACCGGCCCCGGCGACGTCTTCGCCACCGCCTTCCCCGCGACGACCGCGCGCTACGTACGGCTGGACGTCCACGGCTACGCGGCCGGGGTGACCCGGGTCGAGCTGGCGCAGCTCAAGGTCTACGACCAGCGGGTCGTCACCGCGCACCCGAAGCTGGTCGCCACCCGCTACCCGGCCGCGAGCCCGGTCGTCGCGGACTTCGACGTCCGCGACCACGGCGCCGACGCCACCGGGCGCCAGGACGCGACCGCCGCCGTGCAGGCCACGCTCTACGACTGCCAGGACGCGGGCGGCGGCACGGTGTGGATGGCCGCGGGCACCTACCGGATCACCGGCACCGTGGAGGTCCCGGCCTTCTGCTCGCTGCGCGGCGACCGGCGGGACCCCGACCACGGCAAGGGCGACTACGGCACGGTGATCCGCGCGGACCTGCCGCCCGGCTCCGACGGCCCGGTGCTCTTCCGGGTCGGCGGCAGCGCCTCCGTCCAGGGCCTGACCACCTACTACCCGAACCAGAGCGCCGCCCACCCGGTGCCGTACAACTACACCTTCGAGATTCCGGGCTCGGCGTGGGCGAGCGACGAGAACTTCATGATGAGCACGGTCGAGCACGTCACCATGCTCAACTCGTACAAGGGTGTGGGGGTCTCCACCATGCCCGACGAGCGCGGCCGTCCCGCGGTGCAGGGCCAGGTCCACGAGTCGGCGACGCTCGACGACATCAAGGGCACGGCGCTGTCCGCGGGAGCCGTCGCCTACAACGGCTCCGACGTCGGCACCTGGAACGACATCACCTTCTCCAACTCCTACTGGGCGGACGCCCCTGCCGCCTACCGGCCGCCGCAGCGGGCGGACCTCGACCGCTGGACGCGGGGCAACGCCACCGGGCTCGTGCTCGGTGACCTGGAGTGGGACCAGTTCTCCCGGATCAGCCTGTCCGACTACCGCACCGGCATCCAGATCGTGAAGGGCCAGCGGGCCACCTTCACCGGCGCCTTCGTGCAGGCCCGGGTGCTGCGGACCGACGTCGCCCTCCAGGTGGACGACCTCGACTCCCGCTGGGGCATGACCTTCGCCGACAGCACCCTGCAGGGCAGCACCGCCTCGGTGCGCAACACCACCGCGGGCTACGTCAAGGTCACCGGCACCACCCTGACCGGCCCGGCCGCCGGCACCGTGATCACCCTGCCGGGCAGCCTGCCCGCCTACCACGCCCCGGCAGCCGACCCCCGGCCGAAGCGGAACGTGCTGTACGTCGCGAGCGGCGTGCCGCACGGCGTCGGCTACGAACCGGCCGCCGACGCGACAGCGGCCCTCCAGCGGGTGCTCGACCGGGCCGGCGCCCAGGGCGGCGGCCTGGTCTACCTGCCGGCCGGGTGGTACCGGGTCGGCGGCCACCTGCGCGTCCCGGCAGGGGTGGAACTGCGCGGCGCGGCCGCCTCGCCGAACCGCGACGAGAGCCAGAACAGCGGCGGCACCGTGCTGCTGTCCTACGCCGGGCGCGACAGCGCCGACGCGGCGACGGCCACCGCGACGGTCACCCTGGACGGCGCCGGCGCCGGAGTGCGCGGGCTGCGGGTCTTCCACCCGGAGAACAACCCGGCCGTCGGCTACGTCCCCTACCCCTACGACATCCGCGGCGCGGGCCGCGGCAGCTACGTCGTCGACGTCGGCCTGACCAACGCCTGGAACGGCGTCGACATGGCCTCGGACCGTGGCTTCGTGGTCCACAAGCTGACCGGCGTCTTCCTCAACCGGGGCGTCAACGTCGGCGCCGCGGACGGCGGCAGCATCGACGGCGTCCTCAGCAACGGCAACGGGGTCGCCAGGGTCGGCTACGGCGTCCCGAACTGGGGCCTCGGCAGCAACCTCTTCCCGCAGACCATCGACGGCTACACCCGCAAGAACACCGACCTGGTGCACGTCGACGGCGCCCGCGACCTGAACGTCGTGGACGTCTTCGGCTACGGCATGCACAACGGCCTGGTCGTCGACTCCGGCGACGTCCACGCCTTCAACCTGGGCACGGACAACCTCGGCGACGGCGGCTACACAGTCAAGGCCGGCGCGGGCGCCGAGGTCGCCGTGGTCAACGTGATGCGCTACAACGGCACGACGTCGACAGGACCGGCGAAGCTCTACGGCATCATGGTGATCAACATGGTGGACCGGTCCGTGACGGCCGCCGCGGACCCGGCGACCGGCGGCACGGTCCGTGTCACCGGCAATGCCACCGCACCGGGCCGCTACGAGAAGGGCGACACGGTGACCGCAACGGCCGTGCCCGCGGCCGGCTTCCGGCTGCTCGGCTGGACGCTGGACGGCACCGACCTCGGCAGCACCGCCGTCTCGGTCAGCGTCCCGGTGACTGGCGACCGCACGGTCGTCGCCAGATTCGGCCCGGCCTCGGCGGGCTGAGCCGAGCGCGGGCCCGGGAGACCACCGCGGTCGCCCGGGCCCGCGTCACAGCGGCGTCACCGGCAGCACGTCGGGCGACAGCGCCCCGGCGCCCGCGGTCGCGCTGGTCATCCGGCGCCGGTGGTGGCGGCGGCACAGCACCTCGTAGCCCACCTCGGCGGACCGGCCGTCCACATCCCCGATCACCACCTGCGCGCCCTCCACGACCATCACCCCGCCGACCGTCCTGGCGTTGTGGGTGGCCCGCGCCCCGCACCAGCACAGCGCCTCGACCTGCAACGCCTCGACGCGGTCGGCGAGTTCGATCAGCCGCTGCGAGCCGGGGAAGAGCCGGGTGCGGAAGTCGGTGGTGATGCCGAAGGCGTAGACGTCCAGGTCCAGGTCGTCCACCGCCCTGGCCAGCTGGTCGATCTGGTCAGGCGCCAGGAACTGCGCCTCGTCCACGACCGCGTAGTCCACCCGGCCGCCGCGGCTTATGTGCGCCACCAGGTGGGCGAAGAGGTCCATGCCGTCGGTGACCTCGACCGCGTCGGTGACCAGGCCGAGCCGCGACGACAGCTTGCCCTCGCCCGCACGGTCGTCCTTGGTGAAGATCACCGCCTGCAGTCCGCGGGAGGTGCGGTTGTGGACGATCTGCAGGGCGAGCGTGCTCTTGCCGCAGTCCATCGTTCCTGAGAAGAAGACCAGCTCGGGCATGGGTGGGACGGCGGCCTTTCGATCGGGGAGGAATCGGCGAGGAAGGGGACGTACGACGTTCAGGAGCGTACTTCGAGCAGCGGCACGAGCTGCTCCACGGGAGTCATCGAGCCGTGCAGGCCGGTCATCCTGGACTCCCCCGGCTCGGTGCGGGTGGCGGTGATCGCGATGTCGTCGCACGCGGCGGCGACCACGTCGCCGATCCTGCCGAGCACCCGCGGCTCGGGGTCGGGACCGAACCAGCCGGCCGCCACCGCCTCCGCCCGGGTCGCCACCCACATCCGCTCCCCCAGCACCTCGCTCCACACCGCGTGCACGTCGGCCGCGGCGCCCGGCACCGCGTAGACGTGCCGCGCCCGGCCCTCGCCGCCGAGCACCGCGACACCGGCCCGCAGCTCCCAGTCCTCGTCGAAGTCGATCCGCGAGTCCTCGTCGAAGGGGATGTCGATCATGCCGTGGTCGGCGGTCACGTACAGCACCGCCCGCGGCGGCAGCTGCTCGGCCAGTTGCTGCGCCAGCCGGTCCACCATCATCAGCTGCCCGCGCCAGGCGTCGGAGTCCACCCCGTGCCGGTGGCCCATCGCGTCCAGCTCGCTGTAGTAGGTGTAGACCAGCGTCCGGTCGGCCGCGCCCAGCCGGTCCGCGGCCAGGTCCATCCGCTCCTCGCCGGTCAGCCGCCCGTGGAAGACCCCACCGGACAGCGCCACCTTGGTCAGCGGGGTCTGCTGGAAGGTCGGCGAGGACACCTGGCAGGTCGCGATCCCGGCGGCCTCGGCCAGCTGGAAGACCGTCGGGTAGGGCTGCCAGGCCGACGGCGACGTCCAGGGCTGCCAGCGCAGCTGGTTCATCAGCTCGCCGGTCCCCGGATTGAGCGTGGTGTAGCCGGCCAGGCCGTGCGCGCCGGGCGGCAGCCCGGTGCCGATCGAGGCCAGCGAGGTCGCGGTCGTGGCCGGGAAGCCCGCGGTCAGCGGGCGGCCCGTGCCGCCCAGCGACGACGGCAGCAGCGAGTTCAGGTACGGCGCCTCCTCCGGGTGCCGCCCGATCAGCTCCCAGCCGAGGCCGTCCACCAGGAAGACGCACACCCGGTCGGCCGGCGCGAGGTCGAGACCAGTCGCGGGCATGCCGGGAATGCCGAAGGCCGCCACGGCCGCGGGGATCACGTCGCACAGCGCGGCCTTGCCGTAGCCGGGCGCGGGAGCCGTCAGGGGGTCGAGCGGCAGCGGGTCGGGGCCGCCGTGGAACGGATGGCCCATCAGTCGACGGCCGCGGTCGCCTCGGAGAGCGCCTGCGCGAAGGCCAACGTCTGCCGTACGGTGTCGGGCCCGTCGCCCGCCTCGCTCACCCGCAGCGACAGGTCGTCGGCGGTGGACGAGCCGGTGTAGCCGTGGTCGGCCTCGCAGTCCGGGTCACCGCACGCCGCCGGTTCCAGGTCGAGACGCGACACCGCGCCCCAGCCGATCGTCAGCACGACCTCGCGCGGCAGCGTGCCCGGGGTGTACGACTCGGGGTTGGCCACCACCCGGCTCACCACGACCGACGAGATCCGGCCGATCTTCACCGACTCCGTCGAGGTCGTCGCATACGGCGTCGGCGAGGTGTCGTCCGCGGCCTGCTCGTCGGTGTGGCTGACGATGAAGCGGCCCTCGGTGAGCACCAGCACGGTGACGTGCCGCCGCACCTCGTTCGCGTCGAACGTCGTCTCCTGGTGGACCAGATACGACGCGACCGGCTCCTGCCCGACCGCGGCCTCCACGGCCTCCGACACGAGCGTCGGGTAGTAGCCACTGCGCTCGATCGCCGTCCGCAGTCCCTGCGTCGTCGTCCCGGTCTTCGCCATGCGCCCATCCTAGACGCGTCCCCTCCCCTTACCGGCCTGCGCGGACCCGGGACCTTCCCCCGGCGGGGCGCGGCCGGGAGGGTCAGAAGGAGGAGAGGGCGCGCGGACCGAGGTCGGTGCGGACGGGCGGCGGGGCCAGCCGGACCGCGGCGCCGAGGACGGTGAGCCCGTGCGGCGCGACCACGACCGGGTCGAGCGAGACCGCCACCACCTCCGGGAGGTCGTCGGCGAGCAGCGAGACCCGCAGCAGCAGTTCCTCGAGCGCCGCGGTGTCGACCGGCTCGGCCCCGCGCCAGCCGAAGAGCAGCGGCGCGGCCCTGATGGAGCGGATCAGCTCCGCGACGTCCCGGTCGGTGGCCGGGACGAGGCGGTGGGCGATGTCGCCGAGCAGCTCGGACGGCGGCCCGGCGAGGCCGAAGGACAGGACGGCCCCGGCGGCGGGGTCCATGCCGGCGCGTACGACCGTGTCGACGCCGCGCGGCGCCATCGCCTGGACGACCGGCCGCAGCTCGGCGGGGCCGCCGAGCCGTGCGGTGAGCTCGTCGTAGGCCCGCCGCAGGTCGCCCTCGCCGGCGAGGTCGAGGCGGACCCCGCCGAGGTCGGCGCGGTGCCGCAGGTGCGGGGCGGTGGTCTTGAGCGCGACGGGATAGCCGAGCGACGCGGCCGCGGCGACGGCGGCGTCGGGGTCCGGTGCGGGCAGGGCGCGGCGGACGGTGATGCCGTAGCGCCCGAGCAGCGCCGCCGCGTCCTGGTCGGACAGGGTGAGCCCGTCGGGCGGCGCACCGTCGGGCAGCAGCCGCCGTACGTCGGCCGCGGCCGCCGCCTCCTGGATGTCGTCGAACTGCGGTACGCGCCCCGGCTCGGCCGCCCCGGCCCGCCAGGCGGCGTACCCGGCGGCTTCGGCGAGCGGGCGCACCGCCCGGTCGGGCGCGCGGTAGGCGGGGATGCGGGCACCTGCGCCGCCGGGCGCACCGAGCCGGTCGGCCAGCCCGTCCAGCGCGAGATGGACCACGACGACGGGCTTCCCGCCGTCCGCGGCCCGCCGCAGGGCGTCGCTCAGCGCCGGATCGTCACCGGCCTGCGGCCCGCCGTCGAGGCCGGGCCGGCCGCCGAGCCCCGGGCCCGCGCCCGCCCCGTCCGCCGGCTCCTCGGTGCCGACGCGAGGGATGGCGGTGACCACGACCGCGTCCGTGGCCGGGTCCGCCAGCGCGTGCGCCAGTGCGGTGGCGAAGTCGGCGGGGCTCGCGGCGGTGGTGAGGTCGAGGGGCGGGGCGGGGCGCAGGCCCGCGGTGAGGGCGGCGTCGTAGGTGAGCAGGCCGAGGGACTCGGAATTGCCGAGGATGGCGAGGCGGTCGCCGGCGGGGAGGGGCTGGAGGGCGAGGAAGAGGCCGGTGTCGAGGAGTTCGGTGACGGTGTCGACGCGGATCACGCCGGCCTGGCGGAAGAGCGCGTTGACGGTGCTGTCGGGGATGCGGGCGGACACGCTGTGGCCGGCGGGGACCGAGCCGCTGTGCAGCGCGCCCTTGACGACCACGACGGGCTTGGCCGCGGCGGTGCGGCGGGCGAGCCGGGTGAATTTGCGCGGGTTGCCGAAGGACTCCAGGTACATCAGCACCGCGTCGGTGTCCGGGTCGTCCTGCCAGAACTGGAGCAGGTCGTTGCCGGAGACGTCGGCCCGGTTGCCGGCCGACACGAAGGTCGAGGGTCCGGCGCCCCGCCGGTGCAGCCCGGAGAGCAGGGCGATGCCGATCGAGCCGGACTGGGTGAAGAGGCCGAGCCGGCCGCGCAGCGGCATCTCGGGCGACAGCGACGCGTTGAGCCGCACGCCGGGCGCGGTGTTGAGCACGCCGAAGGCGTTCGGCCCGATGACCCGCATCCCGTGGCGGCGGGCCTGCCGCACCAGCTCGCGCTGGCGCTCCCTGCCCTCGGGGCCGGTCTCGGAGTAGCCGGCCGCCACGACGACCAGGCCGCGTACGCCCGCCTCCCCGCAGTCGGCGACGGCCTGCGGCACCCGCTCGGCGGGCACCGCGATCACCGCCAGGTCGACGCTGTCGCCGCGGTCGGCGATCTCGCGGACCGAGCGGTGCCCGGGGACGCCGTCGAGGTCGGTGCCGCCGGGTGGGAAGGAGTGGTTGACGGCGTAGAGCCGGCCGGTGAAGCCGCCCGCGGCGATGTTGCGCAGCAGGGTGCGGCCCACCCCGCCGGGGCGGCGCCCGGTGCCGACGACGGCGACGGATTCCGGGCGCAGCAGCCGCTGCACCGAGCGGGCCTCGGCCCGGTGCTCCCTGGACCGCATGACCTGCACGGACTCGGTGGTGGGCTCCAGGTCCAGGTCGAGGTGGACGACGCCGTCGGCGAAGCTGCGCTGCTGGGTGTAGCCGGCGTCGGTGAAGACCTTGACCATCTTGCGGTTGGCGGGCAGGACCTCCGCGGTGAAGTGCAGGATGCCGCGCTCGCGGGCGACGGCCGCGATGTGTTCGAGCAGCGCGGAGGCGACCCCGCGGCCCTGGTGGGCGTCCTGGACCAGGAAGGCGACCTCGGCGCGGGTGCCGGTCCGGCCGGCGACCGACCGGCCGGCCCCGTCGGTGCGGTCGTAGCGGACGGTGGCGATGAACTCGCCGCCGACGGTGGCCGCCAGGCCGACCCGGTCGTCGTAGTCGTGGTGGGTGAAGCGGTGCACGTCCCGGTCGGACAGCCGGGGGTAGGGCGCGAAGAAGCGGTAGTACTTCGACTCGTCGGAGACCTGCTCGTAGAAGTCGACGAGCCGTCCCGCGTCGTCGGGACCGATCGGCCGGATGTGGGCGACGCCGCCGTCCCGCAGCACGACGTCGGCCTCCCAGTGGACGGGGTAGGGCCGGGTCGCGGGGTCGTGCGGGTCCTGCGGGTCGGTCATGTCCCCAGCGTATGCGGCGTGCCCGGCTAGCGGCGGGCAGGCGCAGGGGGCAGTCTTGGCGGTGCGCACCGGCGTGCCGGAGCAGCACTCCCGTCGTGCAAAAATGGTCTAGACAACTTGAAGGCCTGACACACATTGAGGGGCAACACCATGGTTGAGCGCCGCGTCAACGTCGGCTGGGCGGAAGGCCTGCACGCCCGCCCCGCATCCATCTTCGTCCGCGCGGCGACCGCCGCGGGAGTGCCGGTGACCATCGCCAAGCTGGACGGGAACCCGGTCAACGCCGCCTCCATGCTGGCGGTGCTGAGCCTGGGCGCGCAGGGCGGCGAGGAGATCGTGCTCGCCTCGGACGCCGAGGACGCCGAGCAGGCGGCCGCCGCCCTCGACCGGCTGGCGAAGCTGGTCGCGGAAGGCCTCGAAGAGCTTCCCGAGACCGTCTGACGGCCTTTTCGCGGGCCTCACCACAGGCCTCACCGCCGGTTTTGCCGCCGCGCGCACGCGAAATTCAAGCGGGTCCCGCAGTCCTCACGGAATGCCGGGGCCCGCTTTTCGCAATTGCCGGCGGCGATACCCGGTCGGCAATTCACGACTCTTGTATACGGTGCGATTGTTAATTGCGGCGGCGCCCTGCGTTTACGCGGTGTTTCAGGGTCCTCACCGCTGCGGCGTGCTCGACATGGACGGCGGCGAGCCTGCGGGCCCGCTCGGCGTCACCGCGGGCGACCGCGTCCACGATCGCGGCGTGCTCCTCCCACGCCTCCGCCGCCCGGGCCGAGCCGCCGTCGGCGTAGACCCAGGAGATCTTGTGCCGCAGCTGGATCAGCAGCGCGGCCAGAGTCGGGCTGCCCGACGCCTGCGCCAGCGTCTCGTGGAACCAGCCGCTCAGCGACGGCAGGTCCGACAACTGGCCCTGCACCGCCCGCTCCTGACCCAGCCGGACCAGCCCCCGCAGCACCTTCAGGTGCGCGTCGGTACGCCGCTGGGCGGCCCGCGCGGTGCCCAGCGGCTCCAGCAGCCCGCGGATGTCCAGCAGGTCGGCGGCCTCCTGCTCGGTGGGCTCCGCGACCGACGCGCCGGCGTGCTTGCGGGTGCGGACGAAGCCCTCGGACTCCAGGGTGCGCAGCGCCTCGCGCACCGGCACCCGGGACACCCCGTAGCGCTGTGCGAGCAGTTCCTCGGTCAGCCGGC
The DNA here is from genome assembly GCF_900142575.1 of Actinacidiphila paucisporea. GTDB lineage: Bacteria > Actinomycetota > Actinomycetes > Streptomycetales > Streptomycetaceae > Actinacidiphila > Actinacidiphila paucisporea. The sequence continues at coordinate 38,066 of NZ_FRBI01000025.1, read as the reverse complement.
TGCCCGGCAGGAAGTAACCGGCGACGATGTCGTCGCGGATGGCCGTACACACCACCTCGGCGGAGATACGCCTGGCCGTGCCTTCCGTCCCGTTCACGTCCGATTCCGCATCGCAGGACTCCGTTCTTTCCCCGTTATTCTGCAGTGACTCTATTCCAGCACGGAAGGAAAAGGGAATGCGGCCTCGGAATCGGCCCCGTACGCACGGAACCCCGGCGCCTGCGACGGCGCCGGGGTTCCGGATCGTGCGGTGCTGCCGGGCGGGGCTCAGCCGGTGACGCGCACCGGGCCGATCCCCAGCGCCCGGACCGGCTCGGCGATCACCGAGGCGTCGCCGACCAGGACCACCACCAGGCGGTCGAGCGGGAAGGCGCTCACCGCGGCCGCGGTGGCCTCCACGGTCCCGGTGGCCGCGAGGCGGGCGTACAACCGGGCCTGGAAGTCGTCGGGCAGCTCCTGCTCGACCTGGTCGGTGAGGGTGCCCGCCACCGCGGCGGCCGTCTCGTAGCGCAGCGGCGCCACCCCGACCAGGTTCTGCACCGCGACGTCGCGCTCCTCGTCGGTCAGGCCGCCCTCGGCGAGGGTGCGGATGACCTGCCGCAGGTCGGCGAGCGCCGCGCCGGTGACCTCGGTGGCCACCGAGCCGCTGATCGCCAGCAGCGCCGCGCCCGTACCGTCGGCGGAGCCCAGCAGCACCTGGCCGAAGGCCCGCACCCCGTAGGTGTAGCCCTTCTCCTCGCGCAGCACCCGGTCCAGCCGGGAGGTCAGGGTGCCCCCGAGGCAGTAGGTGCCGATCACCTGCGCGGCCCACACCGGGTCGTGCCGGTCGGCGCCGGTGCGGCCGATGAGCAGCTGGGTCTGCACCGCACCGGGGCGGTCCACGATGACCACCCGGGCGGTGTCGTCCGCGGTGATCGCCGGGCGGGGGCGCGGCTCTGCCTTGGAGCCGGTCCAGCGGCCCAGCGTGTCGTCCAGCAGCGCGGGCAGGTCGATGCCGGTCAGGTCGCCGACCACGACGGCGGTGGACGTGGCGGGCCGCACATGCGCGGTGTAGAAGGCGCGCACCGCGTCCGCGTCGATCCTGCGGACCGTCTCCTCGGTGCCCTGCCGCGGGCGGGAGCAGCGCAGCGTGGCGGGGAACAGCTCCTCGGACAGCGCCATCGCGGCCCGCCGCCCCGGGTTGGCCAGCTCGTGCGGGATCTCGTCCAGGCGGTTGGCGACCAGCCGCTTGATCTCGTCGTCGGGGAAGGCCGGCGCCCGCAGCGCCTCGGCCAGCAGCGCCAGCGCCCGGTCGAGACGGGAGGCGGGCACTTCGAGCGAGACCCGCACCCCGGGGTGGTCGGCGTGCGCGTCCAGGGTGGCGCCGCAGCGCTCCAGCTCGGCCGCGAACTCCTCCGCGGTGTGCTGGTCGGTGCCCTCCGACAGCGCCCTGGCCATGATGGTCGCGACACCGTCCAGGCCCTCGGGCTCGGCGTCCAGCGGCGCCGCGAGCAGCACCTCGACCGCGACGACCTGCTGTCCCGGGCGGTGGCTGGTCAGCAGCGTCACGCCGTTGGCGAGCGCGCCGCGCTCGGGGGCCGGGAAGGCCCACGGCTTGGGCTCGCCGCCCTGCGGCCGCGGGTGGAACGTCATGACGGCAGCGGTGTCGCTCACAGCTCGCCCTCTTCCTCGTCCTCGGTGTGGTCCTGGTCGTCCTGCTGGCCGCCGCCGGTGGGCTCGTAGACCAGCACGGCCCTGTTGTCGGGGCGCAGCCGGGCCGCGGCGACCTCCCTGACCTCCTCGGCGGTGATCGACAGCACCCGCTGCACCGCGGTCAGCGCCAGCTGCGGGTCGCCGAACAGCACGGCGAAGCGGCACAGTTCGTCCGCCCGCCCGTTGACGGTGGCGAGCCGGTCGAGCCACTCGCGCTCCAGCTGGGCCTGCGCCCGCTCCATCTCCTCGGGGGTGGGGCCCTCCGCCGCGAAGCGGGCCAGCTCCTCGTCCACCGCGGTCTCGATGGCACTCAGCTCGACCCCGCTGGACGCCTTGACGTCCAGCCAGCCCAGCGACGGCGCCCCGGCCAGCCGCAGCAGCCCGAAGCCCGCGGTCACCGCCGTACGGTCGCGGCGCACCAGCCGGTTGTGCAGCCGGGACGACTCGCCGCCGCCCAGCGCGGTGAGCGCCAGATCGGCGGCGTCGCCGGCGCGGGTGCCGTCCTCGGGCAGCCGGTAGGCCGCCATCAGGGCGCGCGAGGGCACGTCCTCCTCGATGACCTCGCGCAGCTGACCGCCCATCACGTCGGGCAGCGAGCCGTCGCGCGGGGCGGGCTTGCCGTCGTGCGCGGGGATGCTGCCGAAGTACTTCTCCACCCAGACCAGCGTCTGCTCGGGGTCGATGTCGCCGACGACGGCGAGCACCGCGTTCCCCGGCGCGTAATACGTGCGGAAGAAGGCCCTGGCGTCCTCCAGCGAGGCCGCGTCCAGGTCGGCCATCGAGCCGATCGGGGTGTGGTGGTAGGGGTGGCCGTCGGGGTAGGCCAGCGCGGTGAGCCGCTCGAAGGCGGTGCCGTAGGGCACGTTGTCGTAGCGCTGGCGGCGCTCGTTCTTCACCACGTCCCGCTGGTTGTCCAGGCTCTCCTGGTCCAGGGCGTCCAGCAGGCTGCCCATCCGGTCGGCCTCCAGCCACAGGGCCAGTTCCACCTGGTGGGCGGGCATCGTCTCGAAGTAGTTGGTGCGCTCGAAGCTGGTGGTGCCGTTGAGGGAGCCGCCCGCGCCCTGGACCAGTTCGAAGTGGCCGTTGCCCTTCACGCTCCCCGAGCCCTGGAACATCAGGTGCTCGAAGAGGTGGGCGAGACCGGTACGGCCCTTGACCTCGTGCCGCGAACCGACGTCGTACCACAGGCAGACGGCGGCGACCGGGGTGAGGTGGTCCTCGGAGAGCACCACCCGCAGGCCGTTCGCCAGGCGGTGCTCGGTGGCTGTCAGGCCGCTGGAGTGTGCCTCCGGCGTGGCCGTGTGACCCATGGGCAAGCTGTCCTTCCGGTCGCGTGCTCGTGACTGCGTAGAGTGCTGCCACTCTAGGCAAGCGAGTCGGCGGGCGGCGAAGTTCCCGGTCGCGGGCGCGCTCGTGCCGGGTCCGTGGTCGGCGTTGTCCGTGCCGCGGTCCACAATGGTCCGCGTCAGTTCACCGGTCCAGCCGATCGACCTTCCGGTCCAGACGAAGGAGCGCCGCCGAGATGGCCCGCCGCACGACGAAAGCCCCGCCGCCCGACGACGGTTTCGAGGAGCGCATCCTCGACATCGACGTGGTGGACGAGATGCAGGCCTCGTATCTTGAGTACGCCTACTCGGTGATCTACTCGCGCGCTCTGCCCGACGCCCGTGACGGCATGAAACCGGTGCACCGCCGCATCGTCTACCAGATGAACGAGATGGGCCTGCGCCCCGACCGGGGCTTCGTCAAGTGCGCCCGGGTCGTCGGCGAGGTGATGGGCAAGCTGCACCCGCACGGCGACGCGTCGATCTACGACGCCATGGTGCGGATGGCGCAGCCCTTCTCGCAGCGCCTCCCGCTGGTCGACGGGCACGGCAACTTCGGCTCGCTGGACGACATGCCTGCCGCGATGCGGTACACCGAGGCCCGGATGTCGGGTCCCGCCCAGCTGATGGTCGAGTCGATCGACGAGGACACCGTCGACTTCGCGCCCAACTACGACGGGCAGGAGCAGGAGCCCGCCGTCCTGCCGTCGGCGTACCCCAACCTGCTGGTCAACGGGGCGTCCGGGATCGCGGTCGGCATGGCCACCAACATGCCGCCGCACAACCTGGGCGAGGTCATCGCCGCCGCCCGGCACCTGATCCGCTACCCGAACGCGGACCTGGACGCCCTGATGCGGCACATCCCCGGCCCCGACCTGCCGACCGGCGGCCGCATCATCGGCCTGACCGGCATCAGGGACGCCTACGAGTCGGGCCGCGGCACCTTCAAGATCCGCGCGACCGTCTCCGTGGAGGACGTCACCGCGCGCCGCAAGGGCCTGGTCGTCACCGAACTGCCCTTCACCGTCGGCCCCGAGAAGGTCATCGCCAAGATCAAGGACATGGTCGGCGCGAAGAAGCTCCAGGGCATCGCCGACGTCAAGGACCTCACCGACCGCGAGCACGGCCTGCGGCTGGTCATCGAGATCAAGAACGGCTTCAACCCCGAGGCCGTGCTCGAGCAGCTCTACAAGCTGACGCCGATGGAGGACTCCTTCGGCATCAACAACGTGGCCCTGGTGGACGGCCAGCCGCTGACCCTGGGCCTGCGCGAGCTGCTCCAGGTCTACGTCGACCACCGCTTCGAGGTCGTGCGGCGGCGCAGCGAGTTCCGCCGCACCAAGCGCCGCGACCGGCTGCACCTGGTCGACGGCCTGCTGATCGCACTGGTCGACATCGACGAGGTCATCGCGATCATCCGGGCCAGCGACAACGCGGCGCAGGCCAAGCAGCGCCTGATGGAGCGCTTCGGCCTGTCCGAGATCCAGACGCAGTACATCCTGGACACCCCGCTGCGCCGGCTGACCCGCTTCGACCGCATCGAGCTGGAGTCCGAGCGCGACCGGCTCACCGCCGAGATCGCCGAGCTGACCCGGATCCTCGACTCCGACGCCGAGCTGCGCAAGCTGGTGTCGGGCGAACTGGCCGCGGTGGCCAAGCAGTACGGCACCGAGCGCCGCACGGTGCTGCTGGAGTCGGCGGGCGCGCCGGTCTCCGCGGTGCCGCTGGAGGTCGCTGACGACCCGTGCCGGGTGCTGCTGTCCTCGACCGGGCTGCTGGCCCGCACCTCCGGCGGCGAGCCCGACGACGGCGGGGGTCGGCGGGCCAAGCACGACGTGATCGTCTCCGCGGTGCCCTCCACGGCCCGCGCCGACATCGGCGCGGTCACCACCTTCGGGCGGCTGCTGCGGCTGACGGTGATCGACCTGCCGATGCTGCCGGACACCGCGGGGGCGCCCTCGCTGGCCGGCGGCGCGCCGCTGACGGAGTTCCTCTCGCTCCAGGAGGGCGAGCGGGTGCTGTGCCTGACCACGCTCGACGAGTCCTCGCCGGGCCTGGCGCTGGGCACCGAGCAGGGCGTGGTCAAGCGGGTGGTGCCCGACTACCCGCCGAACAAGGACGACCTGGAGGTCATCGGCCTCAGGGACGGCGACACGGTGGTCGGCGCGGTCGAGCTGCGCACCGGCGAGGAGGACCTGGTCTTCATCACCGACGACGCCCAGCTGCTGCGCTACCCGGCCTCGCAGGTGCGCCCGCAGGGCCGCCCGGCCGGCGGCATGGCGGGCGTCAAGCTCGCCGACGGGGCCAAGGTGATCTCCTTCACCGCGGTGGACCCGGCGGTCGACGCGGTGGTCTTCACCGTCGCCCGGGCCGACGACACGCTGGACGGGGCCGAGGGCACCGCGAAGCTGACACCGTTCGAGCAGTACCCGCGCAAGGGCCGGGCCACCGGCGGGGTGCGCTGCCAGCGCTTCCTGCGCGGCGAGACGGGTCTGCTGCTGGCCTGGGCGGGCGCCGCCCCGGCCCGCGCGGCGACCGCGACCGGCGCCCCGGCCGAACTCCCCCCGAAGGACCCGCGCCGCGACGGCTCGGGCGTCCCGCTGGCCAAGCCGGTGGCGGTGGTGGCCGGTCCGGTGTGATCCCGGGCGGTCGGCCGCCCGCCTCGGGCCCCGTCCGGGGCGGGCCGCGGCGGCGGCTAGGCTCGCCGGTGTGACTACGTGCACGACGGCGTCGGCGGAGCTGGGTGAGCCGGTGGGCGCCACCGCCGCCACCGCCAGGACGTGGCTGCTGATCGAGCAGCCGGGCCCGTGGGGGCGCAAGGCGCTGACCGGGAGCCGGCTCGACCCGGCGGTGGGGCGGGCGCTGGACCGGGCCGCAGACGGCACCGGTGTGCGGGTCGCACTGATCCGCAGGCCGGGGCGGCACGCCGACCTGCCCACGGCGGCCGGGCACCGCGTCTACCTGGCGCACACCGCGCCGGGCGACTCCTGGGTCCGTACCGACACGCTCGCGGACCCGGCGGAGCTGGCGGAGCTGGACTTCGCGGCGCTGGGCACGGGATCGCACGGCGGCTTCGGTACGGCCCGCGTGGGGCCGCCGCTGGCGCTGGTGTGCACCAACGGCAGGCGGGACCGCTGCTGCGCGGTGCGCGGGCGCCCGCTGGCCGCCGAACTGGCCGCGGGCGGCCACGCCGACGTCTGGGAGGTCACCCACCTGGGCGGCCACCGCTTCTCCCCCACCATGCTGGTGCTGCCCTACGGCTACGCCTACGGCCGGGTGGACGGCCGGCTCGCCAAGGACGTGCTGGAGGCGGCCCGCGGCGGCCGGGTCGTCCTGGAGGGCTGCCGCGGCCGGTCCGCCTGGGACCGCCCGGGCCAGGCCGCCGACCTGGCCGTACGCGCCCTGGCCGGTGTGGACGGGGAGGGCGCGCTGACGGTACGGCGTACGGTCGCCGGGCCGGGCGGCGACACCTGGTCGGTGCTGGTCGCCCACACCGACGCGCGGGCCTGGGAGGTGGCCGTGACGCGGAGCGCCGCGCGGCCGCCGCGCCCGGAGAGCTGCGACGGCCCGCTCGGCACCCCGGCCTGCCTGGCGGCGACCGGTATCACCGCGGTCACCTGACGTTCTTGACGAACTCCGTGGTGTAGGTCTGGCCCAGGTCCACGGTGGCGTTCCGCAGGTTCGGGTTGAAGGCCTTGAGTACCCGCTCCACGGTCGCCGGGCCGTCGGCCGGCATCACACCGTCGGCGGTGAACATCGGCAGCGTCGCCTTGATCGACGCGGCGTAGAGCTGGGCGCCGCCCTGCGCGTAGTCCGCCGGCATCTTCGCGGCGATCTCCTCGGGGGTGTGGGTGGACATCCAGTTCAGGGTCTTCACGAAGGCGTTGGCCAGCTTCTGGACGGTGTCCTTGTGGCCGTTCACCCAGGCGGTGTTCATGTACAGGCTGGAGGACGGGTAGAGCCCGCCGAGCGCCTGCCGCGAGCCGTCGGGCGTGCGCATGTCGTAGAGCACCTTGCCCGCGCCCTTGTCCAGGATCTGCGCGACGGTCGGGTCGGTGGTCATACCGGCCTGGATGGAGCCGTGCTGGAGCGCGGCGATGAAGGTCGCGCCCGCCCCGACCGCGACCGGGGTGATGTCGCTGACCTTGAGGCCGCCCTGCACCGCGAGGTATTTGGTGAGGAAGTCGGTGGAGGAGCCCAGGCCCGTGATGCCGAGGTGCTTGCCCTTGAAGTCCTTGGCCGAGGCGATGTCGCCGGCCGCCTTGGTGGAGACCACCTCGACCTCGCCGGGGGCCTGCGAGAACTGCACGACGGACTCCACGTGCTTGCCCTTGGTCTGCAGGTCGAGGGTGTGGTCGTAGAAGCCGACCGCGCCCTGCACCTGTCCGGCGACCAGGGCGGTGGTGGCGTCCACGCCGGCCGGCTCGCTCAGCAGCGTCACGTCCAGGCCCTCGGCCTTGAAGTAGCCGAGCCGCTGGGACAGCATCGCCGGCATGTAGATGACCTTGTCCAGGCCGCCGACCATGATCTTGACCTTGGTGGCCTTGCCTGCGGGCGCGCCGGAGCCCGCCGTCGTCCCGGACCCCGCGGCGTCGTCGGAGCCGGCGGAGCCGCCCGAGGAGGCCGCGTCGTTGGCGCAGGCGGTGAGGGTGGTCAGGGCAAGGGCCCCGGCGAGCGCCAGTGCCGGGATGCGGATGTTCTTACGCATGGTCACGTCCTTGTGAGCGGAAAAGGGCAAGGGGTACGAGCAGGGGATACGGGCAGGGGGTGCGGGACGGCGGCGGCACGCGGCTCAGCGCTCGGCGCCGGGCTGTACCGGCTTCCAGCGAAAGAGCCGCTTCTCCACGAGCGTCAGGAGTCCCTCGGCGGCCAGCGCCACGACGGCGAGGATCACCATGGCCGCGTACACACCGGCGGAGTTGAGGGTGCCCTGCGAGTTGGCGACGAGCAGGCCGATGCCCTGGGTCGCGCCGATGTACTCGCCGACGATCGCGCCGATCAGCGAGAAGCCGAAGCTGACGTGCAGGCTGGTGAAAATCCACGCGGTCGCCGAGGGGATGACCACCTGGAAGGTGACCTGCCGGTTGCTCGCGCCCAGGATGCGGGCGTTGGCGACCAGGTTGCGGTCCACCTCGCGGGCGCCCTGGAAGGCGTTGAAGAAGACCGGGAAGAAGACCAGCACGACCGCGGAGGCGATCTTGGAGGCCGGCCCGAGGCCGAACCAGATCAGGAAGATCGGCGCGAGCACGATCCGCGGCATCGCGTTGAGCACCTTCACGTAGGGCCCGAAGACGTCGGCGAGGAAGCGCACCCGGCCCAGGGCGATGCCCAGCAGCACGCCGGCCGTGACCCCGATCAGCCAGCCGTACAGCGCCTCGTAGAGGGTGGCCCAGACCTGCGCGCCGAGCGAGCCCTGGGCGGTGCCGTGCGTCGTCCAGGTCCAGATCTGGTCCCCGATTCTGCTGGGCATGGAGAAGTTGAACGGGTCGATGACCCCGGTGCGGGCGAACCACTCCCACAGCCCGAGCACCGCGGCGAGCACCAGCAGCCGGCAGCCCTGGACCAGCAGGGTGCGGTTGCGTACGGCGCGGGCACGGGCCGCCGTGCGGTCGGTGGGCTTGGCCGGCTGCTGTGGCAGGGTGGCGGACTCAGGCAGCATTCCCGGTGCCCCTTTCGCGGGTGATGCGGACCTCTTCGCCGAGCGAGGACCAGATCTCCCGGTAGATCTCGATGAAGCGGGGTTCGAGCCGGACCTCCTCGACCTTGCGCGGGCGGGGCAGGTCGATGGTGAAGACCTGCTTGACGGTGGCCGGGCCCGCGGTCATTACCACGACCTTGTCGGCGAGCGCGATGGACTCCTCCAGGTCGTGCGTGACGAAGACCACCGAGGAGCCGGTGCCCGCCCACAGGTCGAGCAGCTGGTCCGACATCAGCGCCCTGGTCTGCACGTCGAGCGCGGAGAACGGCTCGTCCATGAGCAGGATCGACGGGTCGTTGACGAAGGTGGCGGCGAGCGCGACGCGCTTGCGCTGGCCGCCGGAGAGCTGGTGCGGGTAGCGGTCCTCGAACGCCGACAGGCCCACCCGGGCCAGCCAGTCCCTGGCCCGCTCGCGCGCCTCGGCCTTCGCCGCGCCGCGGAAGCGCGGGCCGGCCATGACGTTGGACAGCACGGTCCGCCAGGGGAAGACGGCGTCCTGCTGGAAGACGAAGCCGACGTCGGTGCCGATGCCGCGCACCGGCTCGCCGCCGACCAGCACCTCGCCCTCAGTGGGCTCCTCAAGGCCGCTGACCAGGGTCAGCGTGGTGGATTTGCCGCAGCCGGTGGGGCCGACGACCGCGACGAACTCGCCGCGGCCCACGGTCAGGTCCAGTTCCCTTACGGCGGTGTGCAGGGCGCCGGACGGGGTCCTGAACGCTTTGCCCGCCCCCCGCAGCTCGATGGCGGGGCTCGTGTCGTGGGTCATGGCGGTGGACGCTACGAGCGCCCGCCGGACGCCGACAGCCTTGTGAGCGCAAGCCCTGCTTGTGCCCACAAGCAGGGCTTCTGCTCGTTTTGCGCACCGCTGGACAACGAATGCGAAACGGAGTCTGCCCTTCCGGGCGTGCAGCGTTTACCTTGCGTTGACGACACGGACGTCGGCGGATGCCGGCAGTACGGGGGATGCGGAGCCGGAGGAGCTGATGATGCGGATCGGATGGCCGCGCCGTGTCTCGGCGCAGGTGCTGCTGATACAGGTGCTGATCACCGGCGGGGTGACCGCGCTGGCCATCGGGCTCTTCCTGGCGCCGCTCAGCCGCCAGCTCGACGAGCAGTCGATGCACCGGGCGCTGGCCATCGCGCAGACGGTGGCCGCGGAACCCCAGGTCGCGCAGGCGCTGCTGACCACCCCGCCGACGCCGGACGGCCCGGTGCAGGCCGAGGCGGAGCGCATCAGGACCGCCACCGACGCCAGGTACATCGTGGTGATGGACACCCATGGCACCCGCTGGTCGCACACCGACACCGCACGGATCGGCGAGCACGTCTCGACCGACCCCAGCGTTGCGCTCGGCGGCCGCGACGTCATGCAGATCGAGAGCGGCACGCTGGGGCGCAGCGCGCGGGGCAAGGTGCCGCTGCGGGACGCGCACGGGCGGATCGTCGGGGCGGTATCGGTCGGTTTCGCCTACACCGGGGTGCGGGCCCGGCTGCTGGCCGTGGTGCCGCTGCTGCGGTACGCCGGCGCGGCACTCGCCGTGGGCGTGCTCGCGGCGCTGTGGGCCGCGCGGCGGTTGCAGCGGGCCACCCACGGGCTCGCCTTCGCCGACATCTCGGCGCTGCTCGACGAGCGGGAGGCGATGCTGCACGGCATCCGCGAGGGCGTGGTGGCACTCGACCCGCACGGCAGGATCCGGCTGGTCAACGACGAGGCGCAGCGGCTGCTCGGGCTGGACGGGCAGGCGGCGGGCCGCCCGCTGGACGAGGCGCTGCCGCCGGGGCGGACCACCGACGTGCTGGCGGGGCGGGCCGAGGGCAAGGACCTGCTGACCGTCAGCGGCGGGCGGGTGCTGGTCGCCAACCGGATGCCGACCGAGGGCGGCGGCGCGGTGGTCACCCTGCGGGACCGCACCGAACTGGAGCTGCTGGGCCGCGAGCTGGACTCCACCCACGGGCTGCTCGACGCGCTGCGGGCCCAGGACCACGAGCACGCCAACCGGCTGCACACCCTGCTGGGGCTGCTCGAACTCGGCCTGCACGAGGCCGCGGTGGACTACGTGGCCGAGGTCGCCGACACGCACCGGGCGTCGGCGGAGGAGGTCTCCGACCGGGTGCACGACCCGCTGGTGGCGGCGCTGCTGGTGGGGAAGGCCGCGATCGCGGCGGAGCGCGGGGTGACGTTGCGGATCGCGCCGGGCACGCTGCTGCCCGACCGGGTGGTGGACCCGCGCGACCTGGTGACGGTGCTGGGCAATCTGGTCGACAACGCACTGGACGCGGCCGTCTCGGAGGTCGAGGTGGAGCTGCGCCCCGAGCGGGCCACGGTGCTGCTGCGGGTGGGCGACGACGGTCCCGGCGTGCCGCCGGAGTTGCGCGGCCGGATCTTCGACGAGGGCTGGACCACGAAGGAGTCGCCGGCGCACCGCGGCCGGGGCCTCGGCCTCGCCCTGGTGCGCCGGCTCGCGGAACGCTACGGCGGCACCGCCCGCGTCACCGCCCGGGCGGGCGGCGGCGCCGTCTTCACCGTCGTCCTGCCCGAGGCGCTCGCGGACGAGGACCTGGCCGACCGCGGCGCCGCCGCCCCCGCTCTCACCGGAGGTGCCCGATGATCGATGTGCTGGTCGTGGACGACGACTTCCGGGTCGCCGAGATCAACTCCGCCTACGTCGGCAAGGTCCCCGGCTTCCGGGTGGCGGCCCGGGCGCACACCGCGGCGCAGGCACTCGCCACCCTGGAGCGCCACCGGATCGACCTGGTGCTGCTCGACCACTACCTGCCGGACGAGACCGGGCTGACGCTGGTCCGCCGGATGCGGCAGCTGGGCCACCACGCCGACGTGATCATGGTGACGGCCGCCAGGGACGTGGCGACCGTGCAGGCCGCGATGCGCTTCGGCGTGCTGCAGTATCTGGTCAAGCCGTTCGGCTTCGCGGGCCTGCGGGCCAAGCTCGACGCGTACGCCGCACTGCGCCGCACCCTGGACGGCGTCGTCGGGGGCGGCGGCGGTGAGGCCGGGCAGGAGCAGGTCGACCGGATATTCGGCGCGCTGCGCACCGCGTCGGCGGCGCCCGCCGCCCTGCCCAAGGGCCAATCGGCGCCCACCGCCGACCTGATCCGCCGGGTGCTCAGGGCGGCGCCGCACCCGCTGTCCGCCCACGAGGTGGCCGAACGCGCCGGACTGAGCCGGTCCACCGCCCAGCGCTACCTCAAGCACCTGGAGCAGGCCGGCCGGCTGCGCCTCACCCTGAAGTACGGCGACACCGGCCGCCCCGAGCACCGCTACGCCTGGGCCCGGACCGACTGACCGGCCGGCTCAGCCCCGGTTCTAGACCGCCCCCGCCCCGGTGAGGGACCGGACCTCCGTCTCGGCGTACCGGCCCGGGTCGGCGGGCTCGGGCGAGAGCACCGTGCCGAGCCATCCCGCCAGGAAGCCCAGCGGGATCGAGATCAGGCCCGGATTCTGCAGCGGGAAGACGTGGAAGTCGACCCCGGGGAAGAGCGCGTCCGGCCGGCCCGACACCACCGGCGACAGCACGACGAGCAGCAGCGCGGGCACCAGCCCGCCGTAGACCGCCCACACCGAGCCCCGGGTGGTGAAACGCCGCCAGAACAGCGAGTACAGCAGCGCCGGCAGGTTCGCGGACGCCGCCACCGCGAAGGCCAGGCCGACAAGGAAGGCGATGTTCTGGTCCTGCGCCAGCAGGCTCAGCGCGATGGCCACCGCACCGATGCCCACCGCCGCGAAGCGCGCCACCCGCACCTCGTCCTCCTCCATCGCGGCCTCGGCCGGATCGCGCCGCCCGTGCCTGGCCGCGGGCCGGCGCAGCGCGGTGTAGAGGTCGTGGGCCACCGAGGCGGACGACGCCAGGGTGATACCGGCCACCACCGCGAGGATGGTCGCGAAGGCCACCGCGCCGACCACCGCGAAGAGCACCGTCCCCCACGTCGACCCCGACCCGCCGCCGAGCGCCTCGGCCAGCAGCGGCACCGCGGTGTTGCCCGCCGCGTTCGACTCCCGCACGGTGCCCGACCCGACGACCGCCGCGGCGCCGAAGCCGAGCACGATCGTCATCAGGTAGAAGGACCCGATCAGCCCGATCGCCCACACCACCGACCGCCGCGCCGACCGGGCGGTCGGCACCGTGTAGAAGCGCGACAGGATGTGCGGCAGCCCCGCCGTGCCCAGGACCAGCGCGAGGCCGAGGCTGATGAAGTCCAGCCGCGACGTCCAGCTCCCGCCGTACTTCAGCCCCGGCGCCAGGAACGCCTCCCCGTGCCCGCTGCCGGTGGCCGCCGAGTGCAGCAGGTCGTCGACATTGCCGTGGAAGCGCACCAGCACCATCACGGTGAGCATCACCGTGCCGCCGATCAGCAGCACCGTCTTCACGATCTGGATCCAGGTGGTGGCCCGCATCCCGCCGAAGGACACGTAGAAGACCATCAGCGCCCCGACGCCGATCACCGCCCACGTCCTGGCCGCCGCCCCCTCGCCGCCGATCAGCAGCCCGACCAGGCTGCCCGCGCCGACCATCTGCGCCACCAGGTAGAGCACCGACACCACCACCGACGAGGTGCCCGCCGCGACCCGCACCGGCCGCTGCCGCATCCTCGCCGACAGTACGTCGGCCAGGGTGTAGCGCCCGCAGTTGCGGACCAGCTCCGCCACCAGCATGAGCACCACCAGCCACGCCACCAGGAATCCCACCGAGTAGAGCAGCCCGTCGTAGCCGAACAGCGCGATCAGCCCCGAGATGCCGAGGAAGGACGCCGCCGACATGTAGTCGCCGGCGATCGCGAAGCCGTTCTCCATCGGGGAGAACATCCGCCCGCCGGTGAAGAACTCCTCCGACGAGCTGCGCCGCCGCCCCGCCCACGCGGTGATCGCCAGCGTCACCGACACGAACACCGTGAACAGCACCACCGCCAGGCCCTGGTGCTCCCCCGCCGAATCGGCCAGATACAGGCCGGCCGCCATCCGCCCGCCGCTCACCGCACCCGCTCCTGTCCGGTCCTGGTCGCCAGCGTCCACCGCAGATCCAGCGCCGCCCGGTCCCTGCGCAGCCTCGCGTGTCTGACATACGCCCAGGTCAGCAGGAACGTCGTGGCGAACTGCGCCAGCCCGGCGACCATCGCCACGTTCACCTCCCCCGCGACCTGGCGTCCCATCAGCCCCGGTGCGGTGGTGGCCAGCACGAGGTAGAGCAGATACCAGGCCACGAAGGCCGCCGCGACAGGGAACACGAACCCGCGATAGCGGTCCCGCACCTCCTGGAAGGCCGCGCTGTGCTGCACCTCCACGAAGACCCCCTCCCGGTCCCCCGCCTCAGCCGGCGGCACCGCGACCGGTGGCGCGGCGGGCACCCCCTGGTCGGGCACCCAGAGCCCTGCTCCTTCGGCGTCCCGCCACGGGTCGTCCACCCGCAGCCCCAGAGGGTCGCCACCGTCGTGCTTGTCCACCGAACTCTCCTCGTTCCACAGCCGGATGGGCCGTGTGCCCAATCATGGACAGAGCGGGAAGATCCTGGTCCAACAACCCGAAACGTTCACCCCATCAGGTGATGCCCTCCCGGCAGGCGTATCCGGCCGCCCGGGCACGGTCGCGCACCCGGTCTTCGCGAGGAGATCGTCGATGTACGTCGTCACCGCGGCCGTGCTCGCCCGCGGCCGCCCGCTCACCGCTCCGTACCCGGTGACGCCCGTTCACCCGCCCCGCACGGCGCCCCGCCGTAGGCTGCGCGGGTGGAGGCGTACGCGTATCTGGCTCTGCTGCGGGCGGGGCGGGCCCCGGAAGCCGACGCGGACCTGCTGCTGCGCACGCTCGCCCTCCTGGAGCGCGCGCGGCCGGGTGAGGAGCCGGCGCGGACGCACCGGGTCGCCCTTCTCGCGGAGCTGGCCCGGGTGGCCCTGAACGCCTTCCAACGGCGGGGCGGCGCCGACATGCTGCGGGTGTCCGTCGCGGCCGGGCGGGCGGCGCTCGCCTGCGGACCCACCGGGCCGCTGCGATTCGCCACGTCGAACAACCTCGCCCTCGCCCTCAAGGCCGTCGCGGAGGGCACCGGTGACGCCGGTGACCTCGAAGGCGCCGTCGAGGCCGCGCGGGAGGCCGCTCGCACGGTGCCCCTCGATGATCCCGACCGGTGCGCGGTGCTGCTCAACCACGCCGTCCTGGTGCACCGCCGCGGCCTGGGCAGCGGGAGCGGCGCCGATCTGGAGGACGCGGTACGGCTCGGCCGCGCGGCACTCGCGGCGGCGCCGCAGAACAGCCCGCACCTGGCGACGATACGGTCGAGCCTGGCCGCCTTCGAGCGGAACCTGGCCTCCCGCGCGGCCGCGAGCGGGGCCGATCACGACCGCCTCCTCGGCGAACTGCGCCAGGCCCTGCGGGAGATGCCGCGGGAGCACCCGGACCGGGCCCTGACCCAGTGGCGGCTGGCCGCCGCGCTGGGTGACCTGCACCGCACAGGCGGCGACACCGCGGCGCTGCGCGAGGCGGTCGGCATCCTGCGTACGGCGCTGCCGCTGCTGCCGGACGACCATCCCGACCGGGCAAGGATCGCGGGCGAGTTGGCCGTACTCCTGGTCGAGCACCACCGGGCGGGAGCGGACGACGCGGCACTCGACGAGGCCGTCACCCTGACGCAGGCGGCGGCCACCGCACTCGACGGCCATCCCGCGCTCTTCGGCGCCGCGGCGAACCTGGGCGCGGCCCTGCACGAGCGGTACCGCAGGCACGGGCGCCGCCCCGATCTCACGGCGGCCGGGCGATGGTGCTCCACGGCCGTGCGCCTGGCGAGGGAGGGTGATCCGGGCCGGGCGCCCGCGCTGGTCAACCTGGCCGCCGTACAGGTCAGCGAGTCGGTGCTCGGCGCGGATCCCGAGCTGCTGGGCACGGCCGTGGTCCAGCTGCGGGCCGCCGTCGCGTCGGCGGCCACCGACGCGGTCCGCGCCGACGCCCGAGCCGGGCTCGCCCTCGCCCTGCAGCGCGTCTTCCTGGCGAGCGGACGCTCGCGCGACCTGGCGGCGGCGCTGGTCGCCGCCCGCCGGGCGGTCCGGTCGGCGGCGCCGGGCAGCCCCCGCCGCGCCCGCTTCCTCGGCATCCTGTGCTCGCTGCTGCGCACCCGCTACGAGACGGCGGGGCGCGAGGCGGACCTGGCCCGGGCGGTGGAACTGGCCGACGAGGCGCTCGCCGCCTCGCGGCCCGGCAGCCGGGAGGCGGCACGGCACGCGTCACTGCTCGGCCTGGCGCTGATGCGCCGCTTCGACCGGAACGGCGCCGAGGAGGACCTCACCGCGGCGGTGGCCCTCGCGCGCGAGGCCGCCCGGTCGACCCCGGAAGGCGCCACCGACAGGCCCGGGCTGCTGCACAACCTCGCCAACGCGCTGCGGGTCCGTTTCGAGAGCGACCGTGAACTGGCCGACCTCGACCAGGCGGTGACGCTGGCCCGCGCGGTCGCGGGACCGACCGGGGACGTGCGGCGGCCCAGGCGGCTGGCCAATCTCGGCGCCCTGCTGGTCCGCAGGTTCGAGGCGACCGGCGACCGGCGCGACATCGACGAGGCGATCGAGGTCAACCGGCAGGCGGTGGAGGCCTCGACCGGCACCCCGCTGACCCTGCCCGGCTACCTCTCCGATCTGGCGCTGAGCTACTTCCGTCGCTACGAACTGCTCGAAGAGCCGGGCGATCTGGCCGCCGCCGTCGACACCGGGCGCGTGTGCCTGTCGGCGGCGGCAGCGGCCGGGGCGACGGCGGCCGACCTGGCGGGCTTCCGGTCGAACACGGTCGCCCCGCTGCTCGCCCTGCACGCCTCGCAGGGCCGCGACGAGGATCTGGCGGAGGCCCTGCGGCTGGGGCAGGCGGCAGTCGACGGGGTGCCGGCAGGCCACCCGGGCCGCGCCCCTTTCCTGCTGAATCTGGCCCGCGCCCTGGACCGGGCGGCGGCCGGCCTGCCGCACGGACCGATGGCCGAACGCGCGGTGCGGGCGTACGCCCAGTGCGCGGCCGCCGAGACCGCGACCCCGCTGTGGCGGGCCGCGGCCGCCCAGTCGCAGGCCGCCTGCGAAGTGCGCCGGGACCGCTGGCAGGCCGCGGACGCCGCGCTGTCCGGCGCGGTCGGGCTGCTGCCGCGGGTCGCCCACCGGGCACTCGCCCGCGTCAGCGGCCAGGCGCAGCTGCGCCGGCTGGCGGGCCTCGGCTCGGACGCCGCTGCCGTCGCGGTGGAGTTGGGCGATCCGCCGCGGGCGCTCGCGCTGCTGGAGCAGGCCCGCGGTGTGCTCCTCGGCCAGGGCCTGGACTACCGCACCGAGCCCGGTGCGTACCCGGCGGCGGTGGCCGACGAGTTGGACCGGTTGCGCAGGGTCCTGAGCATCGACGTGCCGCCGGCCGGATCCTCCGGCGACGAACCCGGTGCGGGCCTCCCCCTCGCCGACCCGCTGGCCCCCCGCCGGGACGCGGCCCGTGCCTGGGAGGCGCTGACCGGCGGCCGCCCGCGGGTCGCCGCGGCGGTTCCGGTCGCCGACGGCGCCGGGGTGCTGGTCGCCGTCAACGTCTCCCGGCACCGGTGCGACGCGCTGATGGCCCGCGGCACGGACGTACGCGCGCTGCCGCTGCCGGACCTCGACTTCGCCAAGGCGGCGGGCTGGGCGACCGCGGTGCTCGACGCGGTGCGGGACGACGACTGGACCACGGCCGGGCGGCTGCGCACCGTACTGGCGGAGTTGTGGGAGGACGTCACCGAGCCGGTGCTGCGCGCTCTCGGCCTGACCGGGCCGCCGCCTCCCGGGCAGCCGTGGCCGCGGATCACCTGGATGCCCACCGGCCCGCTGGCCCTGCTGCCGCTGCACGCCGCGGGCCACCACGACGGACCGGCTGACGCCGGCAGCTCCGTGATGGACCGCGCGGTCTCGTCGTACACACCCACCGCGCGGATCCTCCGGTACGCGGACGGCCGCCCCGCCGCCGGCGGTGGCCGCCTGCTCGCCGTGGGGGTGACGCAGGCGCCCGGCGCCCGCCGCCTGGAGCACGCGGTGCCCGAGGCCCATGCGGTCCACCGGCTGCTGGGCAGGCCCGGCAGCCCCTGCGCGGACCGCGACGCGACCCGGGCGGCGGTGCTCGCGGCGCTCCCGGGAAGCGACTGGGCCCACTTCGCCTGCCACTCGGTGACCGACCCGGCCGACCCCTCCGCCGGGGCGCTGCTGCTGCACGACGGACCCCTGCGGATACGCGACCTGGCCGACGGCGACCTGACGGGCGCGCACCTGGCCTACCTGTCCTCGTGCAGCAGTGCCTTCGGCGGCGCCGGACTGCCCGACGAGTCCCTGCACATCGCGGCGGCCTTCCAGCTCATCGGATTCCGGCACGTCATCGGGACGCTGTGGCCGGTGGGCGACCAGTGGTCGCTGGAGGTCGCGGAGCGGCTCTACCCGCTGCTCGCCGACGACCGCCGCACTCCCGCCGACGCCCTGCACCGCGCGGTGCGCGAGCTGCGTCGGCGCTATCCGGCGAATCCCCGGCTGTGGGCGTCGCACCTGCACTTCGGCAGATGAGGGCCGGGCCGGACGGCCGGGTGCGGGACGGACCGCGTGCGTGCGCGGGCGCCGCACGATCCCGCACATTGCCGTACGCCCCCTCGCCTTGCCGGTGGTCGGAACGGCTGGCCAGCATCGGAACAGCTCCATCGCGACGCGCCCCGGGACGCGGGCGCGACGCCGAGCCTGACCAGTCTTCAGGGGGAGACGATGACCACGCACCACGTAACCGACCAGCCGCCCGCCACCAAACCCGCCACCGCCCCCGCCACCCTCCAGGACCCGGCGCCGGCGGACTCCGTCCTCCTGCTCGACCCCGACGAGAGGTCGGCGCTCGCCGCGGCGACGCAGGCCCTCACGGCCGACCCCCGCACCGAGCCGCTGCGCTTCTGCCGGCAGGCGCGGCATGCCGCCGCCGCCGTACCGCCCCGCGTCAGGGACCGCCTGGCGGCCTTCTCCTGGGGCACGGTGGACAACGGGCACCTGCTGATCGCCGGGCTGCCCCTGCCGCCGCACATACCGCCGACCCCGCCGGACAACCGGAACTGCGTCGCCGGGACCACCGTGACCAGCCGGGCGCAGGCGCTGCTGAACGAGTGCGTGGGCCACACCCTGGCCTACGAGGCCGAGGGGCACGGCTGGCTCTTCCAGGACATGGTGCCCAGCCGGGCGCTGGCGACGTCCCAGACCAGCCAGAGCTCGGCCGCGGAACTCGAACTCCACACCGAGCAGGCGTTCAGCCCGCTGCTCCCCGACTGGATCAGCCTGGCCTGCCTGCGCGGTCAGCCCGACGCGCTGACCTACCTGCTGCCGGCGCGCGAATTGTGCGCGGCGCTGACCGCGGACGAGCGCCGGGCGCTGCGCGAGCAGCGGTGGACGACGACCGTGGACGCGTCGTTCCTGACCGACGGGCACGCCTTCGCGCTGGGCACGCGGCGCGGACCGCTGGCCATCCTGCACGGGGCCGAGGACGACCCCTTCGTCGTCTTCGACCACGACCTGATGCGGGGGACGTCGGCACTCGCCGAGTTGCTGCGCGAACGCATCCAGGAGATCTACCAGGCCCGCAGGATCGGCCTGTCCCTGCGCCCCGGCCACATGCTGCTGGTGGACAACCGGCGTGCCATGCACGGCCGTTCGGTCTTCACCCCGCGCTACGACGGAACGGACCGCTTCGTCAGCCGCAGCTTCGTCACCGCCGATCCGGCGCGCACCCGGCACGCCCGGCCTGGCAACGGGCGCACCGTGTCGGCGGCCTTCTCCTGACCCTCCGCTCCGCGTGGCGGCCGCCCGCGGATCCCGCCACCGGCCGCCACGCCACCCCCACCCGCACTCCCCCGAGGACACCGTGTTCCCCATGTACAGCTCCACCCGCGTCGTCTTCCCCGACCGCTGCTCCGAGGCGACCGCCCGCATCCTGGACGTCCGGCGGCTGCCGCCGTCCGCACCTGCTCCCTCGGACACGGACGGGCCGTCCGGCGTGCCGGCCGGCGCCTGGTGGGTGATCGCCGACCTGACGCCCTTTCACCCGGTCGACCACACCTGGCCCGACCAGCCGGGCGACAGCGGCCACCTGGAAGTCGGCGGTGTCCGCCTGCCGGTGGCGGACTGCCTGACCGCGGCCCGCTCGGTCGACGGCGGACCGGTCCACGTGGGCCGGGACATCCCGGTGCGCCGGGGCGGGGAGGGGCACCACTGGTACGCCGCGCACGTGCTGGACGCGGAGCTGGACGACGGGGAGGCCCGCGATCTGATCGGGGAGCGGGCCGAGTTGCGGGTGGACGTACCCCGGCGGCAGGCACTCAGCGCGGCCCACAGTGCCTGCCACCTGGTCGGTCTGGGTCTCAACGCGGCGCTGCGCGACCTGTGGCGCAAGCCGGTCGCCGTCGACGGCCTGGGCCGGCCGGACTTCGACGGCATGGCGATCGCCTCGTCACGGCTCACCGAGAGCGGCAGCACCGACGTCCACCGGCTCGGCTCTTCGCTGCGCCGGCGCGGCTTCGTCGCGACCGACCTCGGCGAACGGCTCGCGGACGTACAGGCGGAGGTCTCCGCCACCGTGTCCGGCTGGCTCGCCGCCGACGCGCCCATCGCGGTCGGCACGAACGGCGACCGCCTGGAGGACCGCCGCACCTGGGAGTGCACGCTGCCCGAAGGCACCCACCGCACGTGGTGCGGCGGCACCCACCCGGAGCGGACGGGCGACGTCGAGGTGACCGCCGTAGCCCTGGCCCTGGCCGAGGACGCCAAGACCCTGACGGTCACGACGCGGACGTCCGTGCGGGGCGGAAAACCGTGGCAATAGCCGACCCGGCGTGGGCCCGCGCCCGCGTGTGCTGCCCGGCGTGGCAGCGGCTGTACGAATCGGCCTTCGCCGAGCTGGAGGACACGCTGTCCCACACCAGGGTGCGGCTGCTCGCCGCCCAGCACGGACACCGCCTCGACGCGGCGCTGGCCGTGATGGCGCAGTGGCGGGCGCTGCTGGAACGGCGGCTGCGCGACGGCCGGGAGCCGGACCGGCCGGCCGCGGAGCCGCTGCCGGCCGCCGGAGGATGTGCGGCCGCGATCACGGCGGCCACCGTTTGCCTCGCGCCCGAGGTGCCCGCCGACCACTGGTACTGGACGTCCCCGAACGCCGAGTCCGTACTGGTCGACGCCGGGGCGGGTGTCGTGGCGTACGAGCGTGGCGTACGGGCCCAGGTGCGGCGCCGCCCCGGGGAGGCGGCCGACTGGTGGCGGTGCGCCGCGGCCACCCACCACCCGTCCGCTGCCTTCGAGATGGCCGCCCGGTCCCGCGCCCGCAACGACGTGACGCAGACGCGCCGCTGGTGGGACCGGACGGCGGCGACCGGCAGCGGGGCCCCGTTCGGGGTGCCTGCCGCCCTGCTGCCACCGGCATGACGACGACCGGTGCCTGCCGGCCTGCTGCCGCCGGCATGACGACGACCGGTGCCTGCCGGCCTGCTGCCACCGGCACGACGGCGACCGCGGACCTCCGCTGAGGGGGCGCCGGCGCTTCCACCCGGCGCGGGGCCGGCGCGTGTGCGGCAGTCGCCGGTGCCCGCGACGAATCCGCCCGCTCGGGACGCAGCCGAGTCCGCGGTCCCGCCCGGCCAGGGACGGCGGCGGAGTCCGCGACGAATCCCCCCGCCCGCGGACGGCAGCCGAGTCCGCCGTCCCGCGGACAGCGGCAGTGCCCGCGACCAATCCACCCTGCCCGGACGGCATTGGACCCTGCGACGAATCCCCCCCCGCCCGGGGACAGCAGCCGAGTCCGCCGTCCCGCCCGGCCCGGGACGGCGGCGGAGCCGCGGCCAATCCACCCCGCCGGGACGGCACCGGAGTCTGCGGCGAATCCACCCGCCCTGGGACGGCGGCGGGCTACGCTGATGAAATCTTACGAATGCGCCGACTTCGCCCCTGTGGACCCTCATGACACCCATGCCCGCCCTCCGGCGGCGCCTCCCGGCCACGGGGCCCGCGTCGCGGGGTTCGCTGTGACAGTGCCCGGCGCCCGGGGCGGCCCACCGCCGCCCGATCCCCGCAGGATCGCCACCCGGCGCGAGTTCGGCCGCGAGCTGACCTTGCTGCGGCTCGGCGCGCGGCTGAGCGTGCGGAGTCTGGCGAAGGCCGCCGGCATGCCGGCGAGCACCCTGAACGGCTACCTGTCGGGGACGAATCTGCCCGGCCTGGCTCCCGAGGACCAGCTCCGCCGCATTCTGCGAGCCGCGGGCGTCACCCGCGCCGGCGAGGTGCAGGCGTGGGAAGAGGCGTACTGGCGGGTGAAGGGCACGGTCGGCGAACCGCCCGCCGGGCAGGCCCCGCGGCCCGGCGAGCCCGGCGCCGTCCTCTCCGCGGCCGGCGCCGCGCGGCTCACCGTGTCGACCAGGCCCCCTGTCGGGCGGCTGGACCACGAGCCGGCCCTGCGCGGCCGGGACGCGCTCGTCCACCGGCTGGGGGCGGCGGCCGCGGGCCCGCGCCTTCCCGGGGAGCCGGGGGTGCACGTCCTGCACGGCCTCGGCGGGTGCGGCAAGAGCACGGTGGCGCTGAGCGTGGCCCGGCAGGTCGGCGGGCAGGGCGTACGCACCTGGTGGGTGGCCGCGGACTCACCGTCCGCGGTCACCGCGGGCATGCTGGCGCTGGCACTCGAACTGGGCGCGTCCGCGGACGAGTTACGACTCGGCAGCCTTCCCGACGTCCTGGCGGGACGGCTGCGGGGCGTCGACGGGCGCTGGCTGCTGGTCCTGGACAATGCCGACGACCCGCCGGATTCCCTCGCCCTGCCCGGCCAGCGCGTCACGGACGGCGCAGGCTGGCTCACCGCCCCGCCGCAGAGCGGCACGGTCGTCGTCACCACCCGCGACGGCACCCCGGCGACCTGGGGCGCGCAACCGCCCGCGTGGCTGTCACTGCACCGGATGGGCGGCCTCGACCAGGAGCAGGGCGCGCTGGTCCTGCGCGAACTGGCCGGGCCCGGGGCCGGGTCCGGCGAGGAGGCCGAGTCGCTGTCCGCCCGGCTCGGCGGCCTGCCGCTGGCACTGGCGTCGGCCGGCCGCTACCTGGCCGAGGCGCGGGAGATACCCGCGGGGCTCGCCGCCGCCGACCTGCCGCGCGGCTTCGCCGCCTACCAGGAGGCGTTGGACCGTGAGGCGGGTGGGGAGCTGCTGACGGCGGTCCCGCCCGGAACCCCCGCCACCAGGCGCCGCCATGTCACCGTGGCCAGGACCTGGGAGCTGTCCCTCGACCTGCTCGACGGCCGCGGGCTGGCCCTGGCCCGGCCGCTGCTCCGGCTGCTGGCGTGCCTCGGCCCGTCGCCCGTGCCGTACGGGCTGCTGCTGCGCGCCGACCTGCTCGCCGGCTCACCGCCCTTCTCCCGGCTGCCCGCCGGCGGGGCGTGGGACGCGCTGCGCGGCCTGGACGGGCTCGGGCTGATCACCCTGTCGCGCGACGCGGACCCGCCGGTCCTCACGCTGCACACGCTGGTGCGGGACACGACCCGGCAGTCCGCCGCCTTCCGCGCGCAGCTCGACGACTACCTGGCCCCTGCCATGGCCCTGCTCCGCGCGGCCACCGCGACCGCGGACCCGAAAGCCCCGGCCGACTGGGACCTGTGGGGCCTGCTCGCCGACCATTGCGCCGCGCCGCTCGACCTGCTGGGCAAGCACGGCGCCGCCGGAGCCGGCGAGGGCTTCGCCGAGGCGCTGGGGCTGGCCCGCCGGGCGGCGGGGTTCCTGCGGGCGGCCGGCCACCTGGCGCGGGCCGAGGAGGCGTATCTGCGTGCCCTGGAAGCGGCGCGGGACCGTACGGCCGGCGACGACCCGCTGGTCCTCGGGCTGCGCCATGACCTGGCACGGGTGCGCTACGACCGGGGCCGGCCGGCCGACGCGGAGCGCGACTTCCGGCAGGTCCTGGCCGAGCGCCGGCGGCGGCTGGGCCCCGAGCACCCCGACACCCTCGTGTCGCAGCACTACCTGGCCCGTACGCTGCGCGAGAGCGGGCGACTCGACGAGGCGGGCGAGCTGTTCGCCGCCACGCTGCTGGCCAGGGTCCGCCTGCTGGGCGAGCTGCACCCCGACACGCTGACCAGCCGCAACGGGGTCGCGGACCAGTTGCGGGTGGCCGGCGACCTGCCGGCGGCGCGGGCCGCCTACGAGCAGGTGCTCGCCCTGCGCGGCAAGGTGCTGGGCGACCTGCACCCGGCGACGCTGGTCACCCGGCACCACCTGGCGGACCTCCTGCACGCGATGGACGAACTCCCCCGGGCCGAAGCCGAGTTGCGGCACCTGGCACGGGTCAACGACGAGGTGCGCGGCGAGCGGCACCCGCGGACCCTGGCCGTACGCCACTCGCTCGTCGCGGTGCTGCACGACCTGGGCACGCTGGACGAGGCCGAGAAGCTGGCCCGCGCGCTGCTGGCCGCCCGCCGCGAGCTGCTCGGGGCGACCCACCCCGCGACACTCCTGACCCGGCACCGCCTCGGGCTCGTCCTGCTCGACCGAGGCGCGGTCGACGAGGCGCGCGAGGAGCTGACCGCGGTCCTGGACGACCGACTGCGCCTGCTCGGGCCCGCCCACCCGGACACGGTGCTGTCGCAGGACACCGCGGAGGCGGTACGCCGCCGCGGCCCGACCGACGACGAGGAGCAGGGGAGCGCACATGGCTGACGGCTTCATCGAGGACGAGCTGCGGAACGGCCTGGAGCCGGCCGCAGCCGACGCCCTCGCGCAGTGGGCCGCCGTGCACGAGCGGCGCTACGGTTTCGACCGCTGGCTGGTCAACGGCCGCAGCCGCGCCCAGGTGGCCCTGGTGCGGGAGACCGACGAGCACCGCAGGAGGAGCCGCCGGCTGCTGATGAAGGTCGCGTCGGCGGGCGAGGAGACCTTCGACGCGATCGAGTACACCCGCCACCGCAACGCGATCAAGGACGCCGAGGCCTTCGCCGCCCGGCACCTGTCGGTGCCGGTGCACGAGCCGATACGCGTCGACGACACCACCTGGATCACCTTCCAGACGATCGCCGGCGAGACCTTCGACGACATGCAGGTGCTGACGACGCTGCTGCGCAGGATGCTGGACCGGGCCCCGGCCGCGCCCGGCTGGCCCGCGTATCCTCCGCAGGCCGTCGTGGACTCGTGTGTGGAGGTCGTCCGCGCGGTGCTCGCCGACTGGGCGCAGGACGTGTATCTGCCGCTGGACGAGAAGCCCCTCACCGTGGCGGAATTCCTCGGGCTCCACCTGCGCGGCCAGTTCGAGCCGGGCGGCCGGCTGTACGCCGCGGCGCAGGTCCACCAGGGCGAGGAGATCGTCCTGGAAGGGGAGCGCGGCCCGCTGCCGAATCCCTTCGCCGCGGCGCAGGGCGGCTACTTCGGCGACACCGCCTCCATCGGGCCGCTGCGCGGCAGGTGCCACGGCGACCTGCACACCGACAACGCGCTGGTGCGCGCCGGGTCGGTGCTGGCCGCCGGCGAGTTCTACCTCATCGACAACGCGCTCTACAGCGCCCACGGCCCGCTGACCCGCGACCCGGTCCACCTGGTGCTCTACGTCGCGGCCCGGACGCTGGACACGGTCTCCGACGCGCAGAAGGACGCGCTGATCGACCTGCTGCTCGATCCGCGCTCCGGTCCCGCCCTGCTGGTGCCGGGCTGGCTCGCGGCCCTCGTCACCGGCGTGGACCGGGCGGCCTCAGCCTGGATCGAGCCGTCGGGCCTGGCGAGGGAGTGGCGGGAGCAGACGCTGCTGTCCCTGGCCGCCTGCTCGCTGATGTTCATCGGGCGGACCTCGGTGCGGGAGGCGGACAAGGCCTGGTATCTGCGGCTGGCGGCGCGGGCGCTGAAGGAGTTCGCCGACCGGAACCCCGCCTCCCGCCGCACCGGCCCACCCGCCGCGGGCGGTCGCGCTCCCCGTACCGCGTGGATCGCCTGGCTGTGCCGCGACCTGCCCGAGGCGGCACGGGCGGCGGCCGCGCAGGAGGGCGGGGACCTGGCCGAGGAGCTGGAGGAACTGCGCGGCGCCGCGCTCAGCGGCCTGGACCGCACCGGGCAGTACCGGGAGTTCGTGCGGACCCTGGGCGGCCCCGACCCGGACAGCCGCTACGGCACGCGCGGCACCGAAGGGCAGCCCGAACCGGGCGAGGTCTTCGTCTGCCCGCTGGAGGTGTGCGGCCGCAGCGAGCGGCGCGAACCGGGCGGCGCGCTGCCGGCCTGCCACCTTCCACGCGCCGGCGCCAAGCCGCTGCGCCGCACGCTGCGCTGACGCCATGTGGGCATACGGCGAACACCCGCGCGCCTGGCGGGACCTCGGCACTCCCGAGGCCCTGCTGTGGACGGCCGGGGCGCTCTACGCGATCGGCGTCCGCCGCCACGGCGGCTGGCAGCACCTGCCGCACGAGCCCGCGGCCTGGATCAGGGCGGCGGTGCTGACCGCCGGCGCCGCCACGGCCGCGGTCCTGGCCCGGCGCATCCTCTCCCGCTACGTCGCCGACCTCTTCCTCGGCCGGCGCCACCAGGCCCTGCTCCGCCCGTGGTTCCACCGCCGCCTGCGCCGCTGGGAGGAGGCCGACCGCCTCGCGGTCGCCCACGCCCACGACGCCGCCGGCCCGCGCCACGCGGCGGCACGCAACCGCGTCGCCCTGGCCCGACCGCGCTCGGCGACCTGGATGGGCGACCGGCTGCAGGCCGTGGAGTCCCGCGTACGGGCCGAGTACGGCCTCGACCTGCCGTCCGCCTGGCCGCGCCTGTGGCTGCTGCTCCCCGCCCCCGACCGCGACGACCTGCGAGCCGCCGACCGCGCCTGGCTCGACGCCACCGACTCGGCGTCGTGGGCGCTGCTCTCCCTCGTCCCCGCCCTGGCCTGGTATCCGTTGACCGCCCTGTCGCTGCTGACCTGGCTGGGCGCGCTGCTCCGTGCCCGCGCCGCCGTCGAGGCCGCCGCCGACCTGGTGGAGGCCGCGGTGGACCTCCACGGCCAGGCCCTGGCCCGCCGGCTGGGGGCCGCCCCCGCGGAGGAGGTGCAGGTGACCCCGGCCATCGGCCGCGAGGTCAACTCCCGCCTCCGCAAGGGCGGCTGACCGCGAGCGGAAGTCGCCTACCGCGCCGGAGTCACCACCATCGCCGACCCGCCGCCGCGGCGTACCGGCTCCGCCGCGGCCAGCCAGCGGCCGTCGGGGAGGTGCTGGATACCGGTGGCGGCGCCGATCTCCGGGTTCTGGGTGAAGTGGTGGCCGATGCCCTCCAGGCCGGACCTCAGCGGGCTGTTCCACAGGGCGGGTTCGAGTTCGGTGTTCGCCGCGTTGCGCTGGCTGGCGCGGGGCGCGGCGATCGCGTCGAGCAGGGGCAGGCCGCGGTCGACGTGCTCGGTGAGGACCTGGAGCACGGTGGTGATGATGGTCGCGCCGCCGGGCGAGCCGATCGCGAAGTCCGGCAGGCCGTCCTTGAGCACGATGGTCGGGGAGATCGACGAGCGCGGGCGCTTGCCGGGTCCGGGCAGGTTGGGGTCGTGGACGGCCGGGTTGGCGGGCACGAAGGAGAAGTCGGTCAGCTCGTTGTTGAGCAGGAAGCCGCGGCCCGGCACGGTGATCGCGCTGCCGCCGGTCTGCTCGATGGTCAGCGTGTAGGCGACGACGTCGCCCCACTTGTCGGCCACCGTCAGGTGCGTGGTGTTCTCGCCCTCGTACGTGGTCGGCGCGGCGGTTCCCGTACCGCCGCACGCGGCCGGGTGCGCCGGGTCGCCCGGGGCGAGCGGGCTGGTCAGCACCGCGTCGTCCTTGATCAGGCAGGCCCGCGAGTCGGCGAACGGCTGCGAGGTCAGCCCCGCGGTCGGCACCTGCTCGAACGCGGGGTCGCCGACCCAGCGGCCGCGGTCGGCGAACGCGATCCGGCTCGCCTCGATGTAGTGGTGCAGGTATTGCACCTGCGAGGCGTTCTTGAGGTCGGTGTGCTGCAGGATGTTCAGCGCCTCGGCCACGGTGGTGCCGCCCGACGAGGACGGCGAAGGACCGTAGACGTCCAGTCCGCGGTATTCGGTGTGGGTCGGTGCCTGCCTCTTCGCGCTGTACGACGCCAGGTCCGCGGCGGTGAGGTCGCCGGTGCGCACCACGCGGGTGGCGGCGGGGTCCACCGGGGGATTGCGTACGGTGCGGACGATGTCCGCGCCGATGTCGCCGTGGTAGATCGCGCCGACCCCCTTGGCGCCCAGCTCCTGGTAGGTGCGGGCGAGCTGGGGATTGCGCAGCGTGGAGCCGACGGCCGGTGGCTGCCCGCCGGGCAGGAACAGCGCGGCGGTGGCCGGGAAGTCCTTGAAGCGGGCCTGGTTGGCCGCGGTCTGGGAGTTGAAGGTCGCGTCCACGGTGAAGCCGTCGCGGGCGATCTTCTCGGCGGGCCGCAGCACCTCGCCCAGCCGCCGCGAGCCCCAGGAGTCGAGTGCCGTCTGCCAGGTCGCGGCGGTGCCGGGCACGCCGACGCTGCGGCCGCTGGTGACCGCGTCGGCGAAGGCCAGCGGCTGGCCGTTCTCGACGAAGAGCTGGTCGGTGGCACTGTGCGGCGCGGTCTCCCGGCCGTCGATGGTGAACACCTTGTGCTGCCGGGCGTCGTAGTAGACGAAGTAGCCGCCGCCCCCGATGCCCGAGGAGTACGGCTCGGTGACGCCGAGCGCCGCGGCGGTGGCCACGGCGGCGTCCACCGCGTTCCCGCCGCGCCGCAGCACGTCGAGGCCGGCCGCGGAGGCGTCGGCGTCCACGCTGGCGACGGCACCGCCGTACCCGACGGCGAGCGGGGCCTTGGCGGGTGGTGCCCCCGGGTCGTGGTGCGCCGGCGCGGCGGCGGTGAGGGCGCCGGCCACCACCGCGGCGGCGAGCACGGACCCCGCCCGCGCGGCCCGGCGTCGCGGGTCGCGCCCGGATGGATGCGCTTGCGAGTACGTGCGACGGTTGCGTCCCATGACGGAGCCTCCACTCAACGAACGTTCCGGCAGACTAACTTCACCTCTGCCGTCCCGTCAGGAGCACGCCGGACAGTCGGGCCGTCCGCCGCGCGGGTTCGGCCGCGCGGGAACCGCGCCCCCGGCCCGCCACGTGGCAGGTGACGGGCCGGGGACGCGGGACGTCAGCGGCCCTGGAGGGACTTGGCGTTGTCGCCGAAGCTCCAGCCCTTCGAGCCGTCCCAGTTGACCGACCACGTCATGAGCCCCTTCAGCGCACCGCCGAAGGCGTTCCACGACTGGCCGACCAGGCCGGGCGCCATGTAGCCGCCGCCCGCGCCGGGTTGGGCCGGCAGGCCGGGCACCTGCTTGTCGTAGGGCACCTTGATGGTGGTGCCCTGGACGACCAGGCCGTTGTTCAGGCAGGTGGTCTGCGCGGTGAAGCCCGCCACCGTGCCGGCTTCGTACGAGTCGCCGGAGCAGCCGTACATGCTGCCGTTGTAGTACTGCATGTTCAGCCACCACAGGCGGCCGTTGTCCGCGTACTTCTTCACGATCGGCAGGTAGGCCCCCCAGATCGACCCGTAGACGACGCTTCCGCCGGTGACGTACGCCGTCTCGGGTGCCATCGTGAGGCCGAAGCCCGCGGGCATCTGCGCCAGCACGCCGTCGATGACGCGCTCCAGGTTGGCCTGGGACGTCGACAGCGTGCCGATGCTGCCGCTACCGACCAGGCCGCTCTCGATGTCGATGTCGATCCCGTCGAAGTTGTACTTCTTCAGGATCGGGACGATGGTCGACACGAAGCGGTCGGCGACGGTGCTGGAACTCAGGTCGACGCTGGCGGTCGCGCCGCCGATGGACATCAGGATCGTGGCGCCGGCCGCCTTGGCCTGGCACATCTCGGCAGGAGTGGCGACCTTGACGCCGGTGTCCATGCCGTCCTGCCACTCGACGGTGCCGTCGGGGAGGATCACCGGGAAGGCGGCGTTGATGACGTTGTAGCCGTGCTGGGCGATGCGGCTGTCGGTGATGGGGGTCCAGCCGAGGCCGGGGTGGACGCCGTTCGCGGCGCCGTCCCAGTTCTCCCAGTAGCCCTGCAGGACCTTCCCCGACGGCCGGGGCTTGGTGGCGCAGGTCTGCCCCGGTGGGGCGGTGGTCGGCGGGGCGGTGGTCGGCGGGGTGGTGGTCGGCGGGGTGGTGGTCGGCGTCACGGTGGGCGAGGTGGGCGGGGTCGTCGGCGGGGTCGTCGGCGGAGTGGTGGTGGGTGTGGTCGGCGGCGTGGTGGTGGTGCCGCCGGGGCCCGCGAGGGACACGTCGTCCGCGTAGTACGTGGGCTGTCCGTACCAGCCGTGCAGGTAGACGGTCACCGAGGTGGTGTTCGCGCCGGTGGTGAAGTTGAGGCTGAGCTGGGTGTACGACGAGGCGCCCGGCGTCCAGGTGGAAGGGTCGCCGGCGGCGCCGGTGCCGGTGGCGCCCAGGTAGACGTAGCTGCCCTGGACGTAGGCGCTCAGCGTGTAAGGCGAGTTGGGCTTCACGCTGATCGTCTGGGTGCACTGGGCGTCGTCCTGGCCGGCCGGCGTGGCCTTCAGGGCGGAACTCCCGGAGTGCACCGGGCTGCTGACGGCCGCGCCGGAGCCGCCGGAGCAGGACCAGTTGGACAGCCCGCTCTCGAAACCGGGGTTGGCCACCAGGTTGGTGGTGGCGGCCCCGGCCGCGCCGGAGCCGACCAGGGCGAGGCCGGCGCCGACGACCGCGGCGGCGCACACCCCCGCGAGGGTGCGCTGCAGGACGGTCGACCGGTGCTCGGCACGGCTCGTACGACTCACGTGCGATGCACGTTCCACGGCTGCCTCCTGGGGCAGTGAATTCGGAAGTGGCGCGCTCCCGCGTGCGTCGCCGCCTGGGCGGCCGGGATCCGGACGAGGGCGGCCGGCACCGGCCGGACGCCGAGTACGTCGGCCTCCGACGGGCATGCCGCTGCCTTCGCGCCGCGTGCCATGGGCATGAGCGGGTGCGGTGGGCTTGACGCCCGGCTCTGGGTGGAGTGGAGACATGCGCGCTGTGACCGTCGGGATCGTAGGAGCGGCGGCAGGGCGCGTCAATAGGTCTGGACCAAAGGCGGGTGAGGCGCGCGGAGCGCACCCCGGCTCTCTCCCCGGTTCTCCGGTGCGTTCCGCCGCCTCCGGATAAAATCGGCCGTCGGGGACCAGGGCCTTGCCGGCGGCCCGGGGGCTTGGGGGGATCACGTGAATCAGTCACATCGCGGCGTCCGGATTCGGGCGGTCGCGGTAGTCGCCGCGGGCCTGCTCGCGGCAGGGTGCTCGAGCGGCGGCGGCCACGGTGACGACCGCACCGCGGGGACGGAGTCCCCCACGGCGACCGGCACCGGCCTGGCGGCGTCGGCCACGCCCACCCCCACGGCGCACACGACCGCGCCGCCCCCGTACCCGACCGGCGCGGCCGGCTGCCACCAGAACAAGGGGTGGAACGCCGACCAGGCCGCGGAATGGGTGCGGTTCGGGCAGATCGGCTCGCAGACGTGGTCCGACCCGACGTGGGGCCACGTGCGCTTCGACAAGGCCTCCCCCGGCTTCGACGGGCCGCTGTGCCAACCGGTGGCCGTGCAGGTCCAGTACTGGAAGATCACCTACCACGCCACCGGAGACGACCCCCTGAGCGCGGGGGACGCCAAGTACTCCTTCACCCTCGCCCCCCTCCAGCGGACGCAGGTACGCGTGGACGGCCGGGCGGTGAAGGACGTCTACCCGCCGAAGAGCATCGGAAGCGGCCGGCCCGGGGCGTGCGTCGGCTACCTGGCAGCGATCTACACCGGCGCCGGACCGCTGACCGCGAAGGAGCTCCCGACCAAGATCCTGACCGGCGGCCTGGTGGGCCAGTCGGTGACCTTCCCCGACAAGCGGGTCGCCGACTCCCGCCTCCAGGAGCCGTCCGCCCCCCAGACCTGCGACCGCTCCGGACACCCCTACCCCACCTCGCGCGGCATCCCCACCGGCCCGTCCGGCATACCCGACCTCCCGGGCCTCCTGGCGCCGACCACCCTCCCGCCACTCCCCCTGGCTCCCCGCTAGTGCGTGGCCGGAACCCCAGCTGCTGCGGCAAGCCACCCTTCCCGCCCCGCACTTGACGTCCCCCGCGCGCCGGTCCCGCCGAGGGACCTGTGACCCCTGCGACCCCAGTGACCATCGACTTCCAGGCTGACGTTCGGTCAGTATGGGGCGTTCGAGGAGATCGCAGACGGGCGGAGGCTGAGGACCATGGGTCACAGGCGCAGAGCGCGGCGGAGACTGGCGGCATGCGCGGTGGGCGCGACGCTGGTCGTCATGGGGGGCGTGACCGCCCCGGCGGAGGCTGCCGGCGTGGGCGAGGCAGGCGCGGGCGCGGCAGGCGCGGGGCCGGTTGCCGCGGGCGAGCAGCGGGACTTCGCCTACGCCGCGCACGAGTCCGGGGTGCCGGAGCCGGTGCTGCTGGCAGTCGCCTACCAGGAGTCCGGGTGGGAGGTCCACCAGGGTCACAACACGAGCGGCGGATACGGCCCGATGAGCCTGACGGACGTGACGCCGTCGATGCTCGTGGACGGTGCGGCCGGCGCGGCGGGCCGCCCGGACCTGGCGTCGCCGGCGTCCGACCCGTCGCTGCACACGCTGCCCGCCGCGGCCGCGCTGGCCGGCCTGCCGGCCCAGCGGGTACGGACCGACCGGCGGTCCAACATCCGCGCCGCCGCCGCGCTTCTGGCCTCGTACGAGCGGGACCTGCGGGGCGACACTCCGCAGGGCCCTGCCGTGTGGTATTCCGCGGTCGCGCGGTACAGCGGCTCCTCGGACCGGGCGGCCGCCACCGCCTTCGCGGACCGCGTGTTCGCGACGATGAAGGCGGGGGCCGAGCGCACCACGGCCGACGGCCAGGAGGTGCGACTCGCGCCCGCACCCGCGCTGCTCGCGGACACCACCGGTCTCTCGTCCCTGCACCTGGAGCGGACCTCGGACGCGGGCACCGACTGCCCGCCGGACCTCGACTGCCGGTCGGCGCCCGCGGCCACGACCAATTACCAGGTCGCGACCCGTCCGTCCGACGGGATGACGATCGACTACATCGTCATCCACGACACCGAGTCGTCGTACGACTCCGCCGTCGCCACCTTCCAGAACCCCGCGAGCAGGGTCGCGGCCAACTACGTGATGCGCGCCTCCGACGGCGCGGTGACCCAGTCGGTGGCCGGCAAGGACCTGGCCTTCCACGCGGGCAACTACTGGTTCAACATGCACTCGATCGGCATCGAGCACGAGGGCTTCGCGGCCCACGGGGCCACCTGGTACACCCAGGTGCAGTACGAGAACACGGCCGCCCTGGTGACGTACCTGGCCGCGAAGTACCACGTCGCGCTGGACCGCGAGCACATCATCGGCCACGACAACGTCCCCGGCCCGGTCGACGCGTCGGTCGCCGGCATGCACTGGGACCCGGGACCCTACTGGGACTGGAACCGCTTCATGGAGATGGTGGGCGCGCCGGTGGCCGAAGGCCCGCACGGAGTGGGACCGGTCGGCAGCGCGGTGACGATCGCACCGCGCTTCGCCTCCAACGACCAGACGGTGACGGTGTGCCCGGCGGACGATCCGACCGGTGCGACGCCCGCGTGCGCGGACCGGTCGGAGCCGTCGAACTTCCTTTACGTGCGCAGCGCGCCGAGCGCGAGCGCACCGCTCGCGACCGACCCTTACGTGCACGCGGACGGCTCCCCCGGCACCGACGAGATCAACGACTGGAGCGCCACCGTGTCGGCGGGCCAGCAGTTCGTCGTGGCCGGCCGGCAGGGCGAGTGGACGGCCATCTGGTACGGCGGGCAGAAGGTCTGGTTCGACAACCCGCACGGCATGAACACCGTCCGGGCCCGGCACGTGCGGATCCTCACGACGGCCGGCGCCGCCGACGCCCCGCTCTTCGGCGAGGCCTACCCCGACGCGTCCGAGTACCCCGCGGGCCTCGGGGTGGACACGGCCCCGGCGTTCACCCGGTACACCTTCCCGGCGGGCCAGAAGTACGTCGCGACAGCCCAGCCGGTCCACCGTGACGACTTCTACCCGGCGAACGGCACGACGCGCCTCACCGAGACCCACATCCAGGGCGCCGGCACGGTGTACACGATCCAGTACAACCACCGCCTGGCCCTGGTCAACGCGGTGGACGTCCACTGCACCTGACGTGCGCCCCTCTGGCCCCCGACCGCGTAGCCGACCGCGGCGGGGGCCCTACGAGGTGTGCCTCGGACGCCGACTATCCGAAGGTCCACTTCTGGTTGCTGCCGCCGTTGCACGACCAGAGGTCCACCAGAGCTCCGTTGGCGGTGGAAGCTCCGACCACGTCCAGGCACAGGCCGGACTGGACGCTGGTGATCGTGCCGTTGGGGTTGACGTTCCACTGCTGGTTGGCCTGGCCATTGCACGACCAGACGATCGCCTTGGTGCCGTTGGCGGTGCCCTTGGCGTTGGCGTCCAGGCAGAGGGTGCTGCCTCCGACCGCGACCGTCAGCTCGTTCGACGAGTTGTGCGTCCAGGTCTGGTTGGCCTGGCCATTGCAGCTGTAGATCTGCAGCTGGGTGCCCGGCGTCGTGGTCGAGTTCGGGTCGTCCAGGCACTTGGCCGCGCCCACGGCGTGCAGCGCGCCCGTGGTGGCGGGGGTGGAGCCGCCGCCGTCCAGGCCCATGAAGTGAACGGCGTAGGCGGCCATCTGCGTGCCCTGGATCGGCAACTGGTGCCCGGCACCGACGATGCTGTACGTCTCGACCTGCGTGCTGCCGGAGGCGTTGTTGTATCGGGCCCTGTTCCAGTTGGTGACCGGGGTGTCACTCGACGACGGGGTCTGACCCACCCCGAGTACGTTCGTCCACTGCTTGGTCTCTTCACCGAGGTTGTTGTAGTTCAAGGTGGTGTCGGCGGTGCCGTGCCACAACTGCACGCGGGGACGCGGCCCGTTGTACCCGGGGTCGGCGTTGTTGCGCACCAGGTCGCCCCACTGCTGCGGGGTCATGGAGACCTGTCCCCCGGCGCAGGGCCCGTTCCAGCCGCGCACGGTGCCCGTGTAGAAGCAGTGGTAGGGCACGCCCATGAACGCCGCGCCCGCCTTGAAGACGTCCGGGTAGTCCGCGAGCATGACGTTGGTCATCATCCCGCCCGACGACTCGCCGGTGACGTACACGGCGTCGGGGTTCCCGCCGTAGTGCTGCTCGGTGTACGTGATCATCGACATCAGCCCGACCGGGTCACTGCCGCCGTTGCGCCGCAGCGCCTGGTCGGACGAGACGTCCCAGCAACTGCCGCCCGGGTTGGACGAGGGGTAGATGACGATGAACCCGTCCTGGTCCGCCAGCGATCCGAAGTCGGTGCTGGAGTACAGGTAGGGCCCGGATCCCTGGCAGCCGTGCAGCGCCAGCAGGATCGGCGGGTTGGCCTTGACGTTGTTCGGCACGTACACGTACATCTGCAGATTGGTCGGGTTGGTGCCGAAGTTCGTGACCTGGGTCAACGAGGCCGCTGCAGCCCGGGGCGCGGCGGGCAGACCCACCCCGATCGCAGCGACGACCGCCAGGAGCAGTCCCAGCAAACGGGACTGCAAGGACCAGATTCGCGCCATGGGATCTCTTCCTCCGCGGGTTGTTGGTCGGCTCGGGTGTGCGGGTGTTCCCGGGTTCCTCGCATCGGCTTCCGCGTCGCCGTGCACGGCAGGTGAAGGACGTCGATGAGGTCATCGCGGAACAGCTCTGCCACCGGGATGTGACGTACTGATCGGCTCCGGACGCGTTCCGCCAGGATTCACCGGTCGAGCCGCCGGTCCTGGCCGCCAATCGCCCGTGGACGTCCGGGGACAGAGCACGGTGCGGGTCCTTGGACCATCAGGAGCCGTCGAACCGTTGCCGGGGCCACCATCAGCGGGCCGCCGCACCGAGCCGCACCGGGCTCTCCGCCGGCGACTCGCCGGGAGCCGTCCCCCACTCGAACGTCGACTCGGAAGGACCCTCCACGGGCGCCACCACGCCCCCTGAGCAGGACGGATGACGAATCGGCACCCGCAGCGGTGGCAAGTCGCTCAGAAGCGGGCCGGTCGCCCGCGCGGGATCCCCGCGCTACCCGGCGGAAGAGGCTGATGATGGAGCCGGCGCAGGGCTGGTCCTCGGGTCACGGGAACACTCCTGAAGGAGAAGAACGCGGTCGCTCGAAAGTGAGCGCTAACATTCAGCGTGGGGGGTCAGGCGTGTACAGCGGGGCACCCGGGCAGCGTGCCCGTGGGGGTGCCGAAATGAGACTGACACATCCCGCTGCGATACCTCAAGGGGCGTGCGGCAAGACCTGCTCCGGTGCGGGTCCGGGGCCTCCGGAACCGGTGACCGCGAGGCCGGGATGTCCGGCACCCGGCTCGGCCCGGGCCTCCACGGGGCTCGTCGTCGGCTCCAAAACGGCGCTGGGTCCGCCGAAGTCGCCCCCGCCGCGGGGCCCGCAGCCGGCGCAAGGTGACTCAACGACAGATCCGCGAGACGCTGGACGCCTGAACGCCGCATCCCCGGCAAGGACAGGTGCCACCCAACGCGACGCATGACGCGGCCTTCGCCAGCCCCCGGCCGCGCCGCGAGGCATCCGCCGAGCAGGAGGCCACACCCGGTCTCGCTCGCTGACCACCCGTGCACTGCTGGAGATGGACGCCGCCACGCGCCCGTCCCGGCGGTGCTGGCGAGAGGCTCAGGCGGCGGATCGCCTCTTCGGATCGGTGGGAATGCCCGCGTGCTCGTCGAAGAGCTGCTCAAGAGCCTCGTGTCCCTGATCGCGGCGGTACGCCATCTCCGCCACGGTGACCGGCACGAGCCGGAGGATGCGGGCCTGGCCGTCCGGCAACGGACAGTGCTCCAGGCCGGGACCGTGGAGACAGGGGAGACCGACCAGCAGGTGGTCGCACTCGGACCCGGGCAGCCACGGCTCCCCGATGGGCAGGCTGTGCCCAAGATCCAGGTGGTGACCGGCATGGTAGTGGGCCGGTCATGGCCAGAAGCTCGGCGAATCACTCGTCACGAACAGCCGCCGCGAGGACGAACTCCACGCCGTGGCCGTCTCTTTCAGCCACGGACCAGCACCCCGCGGTGACGTACGCCCAACTGGCTGCTCGCGAACCCGGGCTGACGGTGAGAACCCTCAGCCGGCCTCGCCCGAATCGTCCGGCCGCCTTGTCCCTGCTGCCACACAGTCGCACGCATGGACAAACCCCCGGATGGACAGGGGGTCTGCCGCACCTGCATCGCCCCACTCCCGCATCGGGGAGTGGGCGAGCTGCGGAGCCCGCCGAGAGCCGGCCACCCGCGATGATCAGGGGCGACCGTTGTGTCCGAACTGCGCCGGCACGGAGAAAGGAGCCGATGAGAAGCTGGCTTCATGATTGACAAAGCCGGCGGGGTTCAAGGTCAGACGGTTCACGAGGGAAAGTACGCACGTGTCGAGCGGGAGCGGCGGTTCCTCCTGGCTGAAGCGCCGGCCCCGTCAGCGGCGACGGTCACGCGGATGATCACGGACCGGTACCTGGTGGGCACACGTCTGCGTCTGCGCCGCGCCGAGCGGTCGGACGGCGGCTGCGAGCTCAAACTCACCCAGAAGGTGCCGGTCGCTCTGCCGGGCGCGGTCCAGGGACTGATCACGAATACGTACTTGTCGTCGGCCGAGTACGACCTACTCGCCTCCCTGCCGGCCGCAGTGCTGTCCAAGGCGCGTTTCAGCTTGCCCCCCTTTGGCGTTGACGTCTTCGAAGGCCCCCTGAAGGGCCTGGTCCTGGCGGAGGCCGAGTTCACCACCGACGGGGAGGCACAGTCCTTCGTGCCCCCTCCAGAGTGCGTGGCAGAGGTGACCGACGATGCACGCTTCACAGGAGGCCGCCTTGTCGAGACCTCCCGCCCAGACCTGCTCCAGTGGCTGGCCGAGTACGGGCTCCATCCGACGACTTCCTAGCAGCCGAAGCCACTCGGGCCCAGGCATTCGGACAGTTCCAACACCCGACGTCCCCCTTAGTCGCTGTTGTCGTTCCGAACTTGAGGGCGGCGTTTTGCCTGGTCAGGCATAGGGACGGTGACTCGGTGGGAGTTGTGGTCTGTCGGGTTGTCGCTCGCCGGGGAGGCTTGGATGCCGTCAGTTGTCGGACTGCTGGAACAGCACGAGCTCGCTGCTCGCCGTCGTGTCGACGGGTTGCGGGAGGAAGCTGATCGGATCCAGGCCGAGCTGGCTGCGGCTGAGCTGGAATGGCAGGAGTGGACGGTTGCCCGCAGGCGGGTCGGCGCTGTCCTGGCCCCCGGCGCCGGCACCACCGGGACGGAGGTCACCTCGATCCCGGTGGACGCGGATGCGCCGTCGCCGCCCGGG
>NZ_FRBI01000007.1 GCF_900142575.1 Actinacidiphila paucisporea | reverse complement strand
GGCACGCGACGGGGTATCAACATATCTGGCGTTGACTTTTGGCACGCTGTTGAGTTCTCAAGGAACGGAAGCTTCCTTCGAGACCGTTTCACCGGCCCCTCCGGGCTTTCCCTTCGTTGTGTCTCCGACTCTAGCAGAAGCTATTCGGTCGGAATTACCACCCGCCGATCGGGGACACGAATGCCCCGCTCGAGATTTCTCTCCGGCTTGGCTGAAGTGTCTTCGTCTGGCGAAGTAGTAAGGATCTTCGTCGGTCACGTCCGGATGTCCAGTTCGTGACAACCGTTCTAATCTACCTCCTGCCCCAGGAGGCGTCAAATCACGTGAACGTCGACGGCGGGGTCTCCAGGTCCTCCAGCTCGATGCCGGGGGCCGCGAGCACCACGTCGCCGGCGAGGTGGACCTCGTGCTGCTCGCCGGTGGCCATGTCACTCACCAGAAAGTTGTCCACAGGCAGAAACCCGGTGTCGGCCGGATGTGCTGTCCTGGTGATCAGCGACCACGACTGGTCGACGGTGAGGGGCGCGAGCACGGGGGGCTGGAATGACACGAGACGTACGCGGGTGGCGGGGCCGCCGGGTTCGAGGCGGAGGAGTCTCGCGGTGGCGATCAGGAAGGCGGGCGAGGCGCCGGTGAAGGCGTGCGCGGGGGCGTTGCCCTCCTGCGCATGCTCGCCGGTGGGGTCGGTTCTGACCCAGGTGACGCCGTCGAGTGCGGCTGCCCTGACCTGCCAGGCGTGGGCGTGGACCTCCAGGCGGATCGGGCGGCCGAGCTCGTCGATGGTCAGGTCGACCGAGCCGGCGTGGTCGCCACCGGGGGCGGTGGTCTGTGCGGTGTAGCGCCAACCGGAGGGGCCGGTGGCGCAGTGGAAGTGTTCTTCTCCCAGGGGGGTGTGGTCATGCGTGTCATGGAGCGAGTAGCGGCCGCGGGGCATGGTGGGTTCTCGGGATCTGGCAAGGCCCCCGCCTCGACGGGGAGGCGGGGGCCTGCGCGGTTCGGTCCGGCCCGGTGGGGCCGGGCGGTGGAGAGCCGGGGCTCAGTAGCGGTAGTGGTCCGACTTGTAGGGGCCTTCGACCTGGACGCCGATGTAGGCGGCCTGCTCGGGCCGCAGGGTGGTGAGCCTGACGCCGAGGGCGTCGAGGTGCAACCTGGCGACCTTCTCGTCGAGGTGCTTGGGCAGCACGTAGACGCCGATCGGGTATTCCTCGGGCTTGGTGAAG
This sequence comes from Actinacidiphila paucisporea, assembly GCF_900142575.1. Lineage (GTDB taxonomy): Bacteria > Actinomycetota > Actinomycetes > Streptomycetales > Streptomycetaceae > Actinacidiphila > Actinacidiphila paucisporea. The sequence continues at coordinate 303,717 of NZ_FRBI01000007.1, read as the reverse complement.
AGCTCCACCTGCGCCAGCGTCTGGTCCGTGAAGGAGTTGGACATGACGAAGGAGGGGTGTCCGGTCGCGTTGCCGAGGTTGAGCAGCCGGCCCTCGGACAGCACGATCAGCACCTTGCCGTCGGAGAAGGTCCAGGTGTGGACCTGCGGCTTGACCTCGTCCTTGACGATGCCGGGGATTTTCGCGAGGCCGGCCATGTCGATCTCGTTGTCGAAGTGGCCGATGTTCCCGACGATCGCCTGGTGCTTCATCCTGGCCATGTCGGAGGCCATGATGATGTCCCGGTTGCCGGTGGTGGTGACGAAGATGTCGGCCGTCTCGACCACGTCGTCCAGGGTGGCGACCTGGTAGCCGTCCATCGCCGCCTGGAGCGCGCAGATCGGGTCGATCTCGGTGATGACGACGCGGGCGCCCTGGCCGCGCAGGGACTCGGCGCAGCCCTTGCCGACGTCGCCGTAGCCGCAGACGACGGCGACCTTGCCGCCGATCAGGACATCGGTGGCGCGGTTGATGCCGTCGATGAGGGAGTGCCGGCAGCCGTACTTGTTGTCGAACTTCGACTTGGTCACCGCGTCGTTGACGTTGATCGCCGGGAAGAGCAGCGTGCCTTCCTGCTGCATCTCGTAGAGGCGGTGGACGCCGGTGGTGGTCTCCTCGGTGACACCGCGGATCTCGGAGGCGAGCTGGGTCCACTTCTGCGGGCTCGCGGAGAGGGTGCGGCGCAGCAGGGCGAGGATGTAGCCGTATTCCTCGCTGTCCTGCTCGGCGTCGGCGGGTACGGCGCCGGCCTTCTCGAACTCGACGCCCTTGTGGACGAGCAGGGTGGCGTCGCCACCGTCGTCCAGGATCATGTTCGGGCCGCCGGTGGGGGTGTTGGGCCAGGTCAGGGCCTGCTCGGTGCACCACCAGTATTCTTCGAGGCTTTCGCCCTTCCAGGCGAAGACCGGGACGCCCCTGGGGTTGTCCGGGGTGCCCTCGGGACCGACCGCGATGGCCGCGGCCGCGTGGTCCTGGGTGGAGAAGATGTTGCAGGACGCCCAGCGGACCTCGGCGCCGAGGGCGACCAGGGTCTCGATGAGGACGGCGGTCTGCACGGTCATGTGCAGGGAGCCGGTGATACGGGCGCCGGCCAGCGGCTGGGTGGCGGCGTATTCGGTGCGCAGGGACATCAGACCGGGCATCTCGTGCTCGGCGAGAGTGATCTCCTTGCGGCCGAAGGCGGCAAGGGAGAGGTCCGCGACCTTGAAGTCGGTGGCAGTAGTGGTCATACGGGCTGCTCCTCGGTGCGATCGAGGTGGACGGGGATGTGGCGCGGCCACGGGGCTGATGCGGGTGCGGCCTGCTGCGGACACACCTGTCCCCCTGCGGCAGCGCAATCCGTCGGAGGCCCTCTCTCCCTCGGCCGGTCACCGTGGGGCGACCGCCCGACCGCCATCAGCAGCGACGTCTGGCTGGATACGAATCTACACCGGTCGGCTGACCGTCCGCAGTCCCTCGGGTCAGCGGCCGCCGGGCGTCTGGTCGGGGTCGGGGCCCGCGGCAGCGGCGGCCTCGCTGTAGATGTCGGGTTCGAGGTAGATGACACGGGCGAAGGGTTCGGCGGCCCGGATGCGTTCTTCCGCGGCGTCGATGGCGCGGGCGACCTCGGTGGCGGTGTCGTCGTGCTTGACCGCGATCTTGGCCGCGACCAGGAGTTCTTCCGGGCCGAGGTGGAGCGTGCGCATGTGGATGATGCCGGTGACGGTGTCGCCGTCGACCGTGGCCGCACGGATGCGGTCGAGGGAGTCGGCTCCCGCGCCTTCGCCGAGCAGCAGGGATTTCGTCTCGGCGGCCAGGACGAGGGCGATGCAGATGAGCAGGGAGCCGATGCACAGGGTGCCGATGCCGTCCCAGACCCCGCTGCCGGTGGCCAGGGCGATGCCGACGCCGAGCAGTGCGAGGACGAGGCCGATGAGGGCGCCGAAGTCCTCCAGCAGGACGATCGGGAGTTCCGGCGCCTTGGCGCGGCGGATGAAGGCGGCCCAGGACTGCGTCCCGCGGGTGTGGTTGGACTCCTTGATCGCGGTGCGGAAGGAGAAGCCCTCGGCGGCGATGGCGAAGATCAGGACGCCGACCGGCCAGTACCAGTGGTCGATGGCGTGCGGGTGGCGGATCTTCTCATAGCCCTCGTAGAGGGCGAACATGCCGCCGACGGAGAAAAGGACGATCGAGACGAGGAAGGCGTAGACATAGCGTTCCCTGCCGTAGCCGAAGGGGTGTTCCTCGTCGGCCGCCTGCTTGGCCTTCTTGCCTCCGATGAGGAGAAGTCCCTGGTTCCCGGAGTCGGCGAGGGAGTGCACGCCTTCGGCGAGCATCGACGAGGATCCGCTGAAGGCGAAGGCCACGAATTTCGCCGCGGCGATGGCGAGGTTGGCGCTCAGCGCCGCGACGATCGCCCTGGTTCCGCCTGAGGCGCTCATATGTGCTGGGTGTCCCTTCCGTCGGCCCTGGCGGCTGCCTCGCCGTGACGGGCGTTGCGGACGGACATTGTTGCAGTCCGCCTCGCGGTCGGTGCGTCAGGCCGCCACGGTGGCGCGGAAGACGGTGCCTTCGCCGCTGAGTTCGGTGCGTTCGCCGGCCGGGATCCAGCAGGATTCACCGCGGTCGAGGGTCAGCGCGGCGCCGTCCTGGGCGCGCAGCGAGGCCTGCCCGGCGGTGCAGAGCAGGATCTGCGGGGTGCCCGGGTCGAGGGTGCGGGGGTCGGAGCCGGGGGCGAGGACGTACCGGGAGAGCCGGAATTCGTCGATGGGGGCGGCGTACAGCTCCTCACCGTCGGGGGCGGCCTCGGGCCGGAGCACTCCGGGGTCGTCGGCTTCGAAGCGGACGACACGCAGGAGTTCGGGTACGTCGATGTGTTTGGGGGTGAGGCCGCAGCGCAGCACGTTGTCGGAGTTGGCCATGATCTCGACGCCGAGGCCGTCGAGGTAGGCGTGCGGGACGCCGGCGCCGAGGTAGAGGGCTTCGCCGGGCTGCAGGCGTACGTAGTTGAGCAGCATCGCGGCGATGACACCGCGGTCGCCGGGGAAGTTGTGCGCGGCCTTGGCGTAGGCGGCGTAGTCCGCGGCGTGCGAGGTGCCCGGGGTGGCAGCGAGGCGGGCGGCGGCCTCGGCGGCGGCGTGGACGGTCTCGGCCGTCGCGTCGGGGTCGGCGCCGAGGACCGCGGCCAGGACTTCGCGCAGCGCCTGGTCCTCGGGGTGGGCGCGGAGGATGTCGGCGTAGGGGGCCAGCGCGCCGACGCCGAGCGCGTCGATGAGGGCGGCGGCCTCGGTGGGCCGGCGGAAGCCGCACAGCCCGTCGAAGTGCGACAGCGCGACAAGCATTTCCGGCTTGTGGTTGGCGTCCTTGTAGTTGCGGTGCGGGGCGTCCAGCGGGATGCCGCGGGCTTCCTCGTCGGCGTATCCGGCCTTCGCCTGGGCGAGGTCGGGGTGGACCTGGACGGACAGCGGTGCGCCGGCGGCGAGCACCTTGAGGAGGAAGGGGAGCCGGGGTCCGAAGCGCTTGACGGTGGCGTCGCCCAGCTCTGCGGCGGGGTCGGCGTCGATGAGGGTGTCGAGCGGTACGGGCCCGGCGCCGCGGTCGACGCGGGAGGGTGCGCCGGGGTGGGCGCCCATCCACAGTTCGGCCTGGGGTTCGCCGGTGGGCGGGGTGCCGAGGAGTTCGGGGATGGCGGTGGTGGAGCCCCAGGCGTAGGGGCGGACGGTGTTGAGGAGGCGGTTCATGCCGGTCAGGGTCTCTCGGTCGAGGCGACGGCCAGGTAAACGGCGGCGAAGTCGGTCAGGGCGAGGACTTCCGCCGCGATGTGCAGATCGCTGCCGCCGGGGGCGGCGATCTCGCTGAGCGGGGTGTCGTGTGCGTAGGCCTGTTCGCGGGCGGCGGGTGCCGCGGAACGGGGCTGGTCGGGGGCTTCCTGGAGCAGCACGATCCGCAGCCGCAGCCCGTCGGATTCCTCGACGCGGTCGCGGAAGAAGTCGTCGGGGTCGGCGCCGAGCGCGTGCAGGCCGGCCTGGAGCGGGCCGTGGGCGGTGAGGGCGGCGGGCAGCTCCGCGCTGAGCGCCGGCCGGCTGGCCCGGGCGGCGAGGACGGTGGCGAAGCGGCGGGCGCCGACCGCGGCGATCGGGCCCTGGCTCCACAGCAGCGGGAGGGCGTCGTCGAGCTCGGCGGCGAGGGTCTTGGCCGGGTTGGTGTAGGTGGCGACGGCGGGGCCGCAGCGGGCCGCCACCTCGTCGAGCGTGTCGGCGAGGGCCTGCAGTTCGCCGATCGGCGCGGTGATCAGGCCGAGGCGGTCGGTCAGGGCGAGCAGCGGGGTGAGCAGTGCCCAGAAGGCGCCGGTGTCGGCGGCGTCGGCCGAGGGGTCGGCCGTGCCGTTGCCGTCCGGGGCGGCGAAGGGCAGGGCCAGGCCGCGTACCTGCGCGACGGCCTCGGCCAGCGGTGCCTTGGCCGGGGCGACGGCCGCGGCGGTGCAGCCGCGGCGGTAGGCCTGCTCGACCAGGTCGGTGAGGCCCTGCTCGGTGCCGTGCGGGGAGATCAGCAGCAGCAGGTCGAGCGATCCGGCCCAGCCGGGCAGGGTCCAGCGGGCCTGCTGCGGGGTGGGTCCGGCCGAGGTGAGCGTCACGACGGGGCAGCCGCCGGAGCCGAGGGCGGTCAACAGGTCGGCGACCGCGGCGGCGTCGGGCCCGCTGCCGGCCACCAGGATCGTGCGGGGCCGGCCGTCGGGCTGCAGCGCGGTCACGCCCGCTTCTTCTGCGAGCCGCAGTGCGGTGCGGACCCGGGCGCCGGCGGCGGCGACTGCGCGGAGCAGTCCACGGGTGTCGGCGCGGGCGAGGCCTTCGGGGTCATCCAGCAGCGACTCGTCGAGCAAGGCGACCTCCGGGTCGTGATGTCGTGACGCGGTCGGACGGAGTCCGGGTCCGGTGGTGCGGAATGTCCGGTCAGCCGGGGCGGCGGGCCTCGTCCACCAGCAGGACGGGGATGTCGTCCCTGACGGGATAGGCCAGGCCGCAGCTGTCGGAGGTGCAGACCAGCTCGGCGGCGTCCTCGTCCGCGCGCAGTGCGGCGTGGCAGGCCGGGCAGGCGAGGATGTCCAGAAGGCTGTCTTCGACGAGCGGCATGGGCGGTGTCCTCCTGGCGGTGTGCGGGCGGCTGGCCCCGGACTGTGCCGACCAGCCTATCGTCGTGCCCGTCCTGACAGCGCAGGGCCCGGGACGGTGGTCCCGCGGTGCCGCGTGCGGCGGTGGCGCGGCTCAGCCGCGGATGATGGTGAGCACCTGGTCGCGGATGCGGGCGACGGCGGCGTCGTCCGCGGCCTCGACGTTGAGCCGCAGCAGCGGCTCGGTGTTGGAGGCCCGCAGGTTGAACCACCAGTCGGCGGCGCTGACGGTGAGCCCGTCGAGCTCGTCGAAGGTGACGCCGTCCCGGCCGGTGAAGGCGGCGCGTACTGCCGCGGTGCGCCCGGCCTGGTCGGCGACGGTGCTGTTGATCTCGCCGGAGGAGGCGTAGCGGTCGTAGCCGGCGACGAGTGCGGACAGCGGGCCGTCCTGGCCGCCGAGGGCGGCCAGCAGGTGCAGTGCGGCGAGCATGCCGGTGTCGGCGTTCCAGAAGTCGCGGAAGTAGTAGTGCGCGGAGTGCTCGCCGCCGAAGACCGCGCCGGTGGCGGCCATCTCCTGCTTGATGAAGGAGTGGCCGACCCGGGTGCGTACGGGGGTGCCGCCGTGCTCCCTGACGGTTTCGGGCACGGAGCGGGAGGTGATCAGGTTGTGGATGATCGTGGCGCCGGGGTTCACGGCCAGTTCGCGGGCGGCGACCAGTGCGGTGACCGCGGACGGCGGTACGCCTTCGCCTCGTTCGTCGACGGCGAAGCAGCGGTCGGCGTCGCCGTCGAAGGCCAGGCCGAGGTCGGCGCCGGTCTCGCGGACCCGGGCCTGGAGGTCGACCAGGTTCTTCGGGTCGAGCGGGTTGGCCTCGTGGTTGGGGAAGGTGCCGTCGAGCTCGAAGTACATCGGCACCAGGTCGACGGGCAGGCCGGCCAGCACGGTCGGGACGGTGTGGCCGCCCATGCCGTTGCCCGCGTCGACCACGACCTTCAGCGGCCGCATCCCCGACAGGTCGACCAGCGACCGCAGGAAGTCGGCGTAGTCGCCGAGTACGTCGCGGTCGCCGATGGCGCCGGGGACGGCCGCGCCGGCCGGGACGCCGGACTCCAGCCATTCCTCGGCGAGCGCGCGGATGTCGGTGAGGCCGGTGTCCTGGCCGACGGGTGCCGCGCCCGCCCGGCACATCTTGATGCCGTTGTACTGGGCCGGGTTGTGGCTGGCGGTGAACATCGCGCCGGGCAGGCCGAGCCGCCCGCTCGCGAAGTACAGCTCGTCGGTGGAGCACAGCCCGATGCGGGTGACGTCGGCCCCTCGGGAGGCGGCGCCGCGGGCGAAGGCGTCGGACAGGCCGGGGGACGAGGGCCGCATGTCGTGCCCGACGACGATGGCGTCGGCGCCGGTGACGGTGGCGAAGGCCGCGCCGAAGATCTCGGCGAGCGGGATGTCCCACTGGTCGGGTACGACTCCGCGTACGTCGTAGGCCTTGACCAGCTGCGACAAATCGGCCACTGCACACCTCTGCTGTACGGGGTCGCGGGGATCGGACGGGACGGCGCGGCAATATGCCGCGGTTCCGGCCACAACCTACCCCGGGCGGGGACATGGCCGTTCCGCGCGGAGCACGGGGGCGGGCGCTACTCGGGTGAGCGCAGGACCCGCAGATGGCCGCGGCGGGCGACTTCCAGCGGGTCGATGTCGCGGCCGCCGCGCCGGGTGCGCTCCTGGGGGCGGGCGGCTTCGCGTACCGCGTTGGCCAGTGCCTCCAGGTCGTCGCCGCTGGGCCGCACGGGGCCGGTGTCGACGGCGAGCCTGACGACTTCCCAGCCGCGGGGCGCGGTCAGCCGCTCCGAGTGCTCGGAGCACAGGTCGTAGCAGTGCGGCTCGGCATAGGTCGCGAGGGGGCCGAGGACGGCCGTGGAGTCCGCGTAGACGTACGTCAGCGTCGCGACGGCGGGGCGGCCGCAGGCGGTGCGCGAACAGCGACGTACAGGGCTCACGAGGTTGGACGGTACCGCACTCTTGAGCGGGCCGCGACGACTCTCCGCAGGCTCACCCGGTCGTGTCGTGGCGGCGCGGGTTTCCGGTGCCCGGCCGCCCTCGCGGCGTGGACCTGCGGTGATGCCGGGCCGCCGGAGGTACGCGCCAGGGTGGGGTGTTCGGTCATGACGGTGGCACGTGACGCCTTCGGTCGCCAGGTGGCGCGATTGCGTCACTTCTGTGGCCTGATGCGATCTGAAACTCGGCGCGTGATGACGATAAAGGGGCCGCGTTCACTCGGGTCGCGACACGGCGGGGGGCGGGAGCTAGGCTCACGCTGATGGACAGTTCGGCTCCACCTCCCTCCGACCCGCGTCCGCGGCACCGCGACCGGCACGGTCGCGGCATGCGCGGCCCCATCGCGCCGCCGCAGGTGCCGCTGGCGCTCAGCCGCGCCGACGCCTTCGACGACCTGGTCAGGGATGCCGCCGACCGCCTTGAGCGGCGCTGGCCGCAACTGGCCGACGTGGAATTCGCCGTGCAGGAGGTGCCCTGGCCGCAGGACGGCGCCGGCGACGGCGACGCGGTGCCGCTGGGGCGGCTGGTCGGGGCGGGCAAGGGGCGGCCGAGCCGGATCGTGGTCTACCGGCGGCCGGTCGAGATCCGGGCCAAGAGCCGCGACGAGCGCGCACTGCTGGTCCACGAGGTGGTGGTGGAGCAGGTCGCGGAACTGCTCGGCCTGTCGCCGGAGAACGTCGACCCGAAGTACGGCGAGGACTGACGCCTCCCGGCGCCCTTCCCCGCCGCCTCCACCGTTCGCGCCGCTGCTGTCCGCCCGCTATTTGTCGAGGATGGCCAGGTCGGAAGCGGCTTGCGGCACCTGGACCATGCCCCGGTCGTCGGGCAGCGGCTGGATCGTGAACATCGGCACCCCGCCCAGTGGCAGCGCCAGCATCCGCGAGGCGTAGACGGGGCCGCCGGAGAGCCGCTCGACGGTCACGGCGTAGCCGCCCTTGCTCTGGGACGGCGGCTGCGGTTGCAGGGACACCGTGGTGCCCGCCTTGATGACGACGGTCTTGGTCACCGTGGTGCCGCCGGACGGGCCGGGCGCCGAGGTGATCTTGACGTTGGCGTCCTTGCCGAGGGCCGTCAGGCCGAGCGTCGAGCCCTTGTCGCGGTTGTCCGCGACGGTGGCCCTGGTGCTGATCGCCGGGGTCGCCGGCAGGAAGGCCATCTCCTGCTTGTCGCCCTTGCCGCGGGTGATGCGCAGCCCCGCCACGACCGGCACGGCGGAATGCACCGTGCTGGATCCGATGACCAGCGAGCCGGGGTCGCCCCTGGTGACGTTCCCCAGGTCGGCTGTGGCGGTCATCCCGGCCTTGACGTGCAGCGTCTCGTGGCCGGCCGGGGCGATCAGGCCGGTGGAGGTGGCGAGCTTGAGGGTCAGGTCGGCGTCGTCGGTGCCGGTCGCGTAGGCCACCAGGTGCACCGAGGTGGCGTCGGCCGGGATGCCGGGCATGACGAGCGAGGTCGCGGGGTCGGCCGCGGGCGGCAGCCAGTCCGTGCCGACCTTGCTGTCGGCGGCCTGGACGGCGGCGCCGACCCGGCCGCTGCGGACGACGACGTGCACGGTCAGGTCGGCGACCTTGTCGGCGACCAGGGTGGACAGCAGCACCGGCTTGGCGCTCTTGCCGGGGACGGTGATGCCGTCCCCCGTCGATGCCTTGAGCAGGCCGTCCTTGCCGTACAGCTCGACGTCGACGACGGCGGGGGCGTCGTCGGGGTCCACCAGGTGCAGGTAGTCCTGGCGGCCGGTCGCGGTGCTGGCGCCGGGGAACCAGAACTCGCTGTCCGGGGTGATGCAGGAGGTGCCGAGCAGTCCGCGGCCGGGTCCGGCGTCCACCACCGTGTTCTGCTGGACCGTCCAGCCGGGGGCCAGCGGCCCGTCGGCGGTGCCGATCAGGGCGGGTGCCCCGGGCTTGTCCGTGGTGACGGTGACGCCCTTGCCGGTCTGCTTGAGCGGCGCGAGCGGCTTGGCCTTGTCGAGGGCGGGGACCAGTTGGGCGCCGCCGGTGCCGCCGGTGCCGTTGCTCGTCGTCGCAGGAGTGAACGACGTGTAGACGGTCTCGGCGAATTCCGACGGGGAAGGCGCCGGGCACACCACCGTGCTGCGCTGCACGGGCAGCGTGGTCACCGCGCCCTTGGGAGTGGCGGCCGACTCGCTGCCGCCGCTCAGGGACGCGGCTCCCGTGAGGACGGCGAGCGCGACGACGGCGCCGCCCAGGGAGAGGGTGCTGCGGTTCACTGCTGGTCGCTCCCGTCACGGCGCTGGTCGCCTTCTGCGTGATACGTCCCGGCGTCGCCATATGCCGAGGGGTCGGCGTAGCCGCCCTGGTCGGAGTAGGGCGCCTGGTCGCCGTAGCCGGTCACCGTCCCGTCCTGCGGCGCCTGCCGGCCCTGCTGCGCGTAGGGGTCATAGCCGGGCTGCTGCGGGGCGTAGCCGTACTGGTCGCCGTAGCCGCCCTGCTGCTCGTAGCCGCCGCCCTGGCCTGCCGGATAGGGCTGCTGCTCCCACTGCTGGTCGGGGTAGGGCGCGTAGTACGGGTCGGTGGTCCGGCCGGCGTCGGGGGCCTGGACCGCGTACGGGTCGTAGCCGGCCTCCGCGGCGTCGTAGCCGGCCCCGGCCTGCTCGTACGGCGCTCCGGCAGGTTCGTAGCGCTCGGACTGGCGGTGCGGGTCCGGGTCGCCGTCGGGCGCTTCCTGGCCGCCGTCGTCCTGGGTGCCGTTCGCGGCGGCCTCGGCCTCCGCCGCGGCCTGCAGGCGGCGGGCCCTGCGGCCCTCGCCGCCGGACTGGGCCGGGATGTCGGCGGCCACGGCCCCCTCGGCCTCCGGGAGGTCGTCGTCGACCTCGCGGCGGCGGCCGGGCAGGGCGAGCACGACGGTGACGAGCAGCAGGAAGGCCTGCGCGCCCAGCCAGCCGGTGTGGGTGACCGGTTCCTTGAAGGTGACGTCGAGCTGTCCGCCCGAGGCGGGCAGCTGGAAGCCCTGCGCCCAGCCGTCGACGGTGGTGGGCGTCAGCCGGGCGCCGTCGAGGGTGGCCTGCCAGTCCTGCGACGCGGAGTCGGCGAGCCGCAGGACGCGGCCCTGCGGGCCGGCGGGCAGCTTGGTGTGCGCCTCGACGCGCCCCGAGGGGACCGCGACGGGCTTGGCGCCCTTGGCGGTGATCGTGATGCGGGAGACGGTCGTGTCGACCCGCCACAGGGCGCTGCCGTCGGCCTGGCTGACCCGGGACAGGCCCGGGGTGCTGTCCATGACGCGGCCGAGCGCCCGGGGGGTGCCCTTCTGCGCGAGGACGTAGCGCACGGCGTAGCCGGCGAGCCTGCTGCCCTGGTCGGCGCCCGAGCCGGCCACCAGGTTGGCGACGAGGGTGTCGAGGGCCGCGTCCCGCGGGGCCTGCGCGGCCAGTTCCGCGTCGCCGATACGGACGCCGGCGCCGCGGACCAGGGCGTAGGCGACGTGGCCTTCCGTACCGCTGAGCACCAGGGTGCGGGCCTGGTCGCCGCTGGTGCTCTCCTCGGCGACGAAGGCGGGCACCTGTTGCGGATCGCGGCGGTCCAGCGGGCCGTCCGCGCCGTGCGCGACCCAGGTGAAGGCCGCCAGCAGCGGCGCGGCGGCGGCGGCGAGCGCGATCAGGCCGGCGACGGGCTGCCGCCAGCCGAAGCCGCTGGCGGCGATCCGCTCGTTGGCGCCTTCCGCCCCGACCGCGGCGGCCGCCAGCAGTGCGAGGCCGTAGACGAGCGTGGCAGGTCCCGCCCACGCCTTGCCGTTCTCGATGCCGGCGAAGAGCAGGCCGACAGCGGCGGCGGCCCAGGCCGCCGTGATCGCGGTGCGGCGGGTGTCGCGCAGCAGCGCGGCGAGGGCGGCCAGCACCAGGCCGACCAGCAGCAGCCCGCCGGAGGCCTTGGGGCCGCCGGGGCTGAGCAGCAGCAGGTCGACGCCGGACGCGCCCTTGGTGCCGTAGGGCAGGCCCACTTCGTGCAGCAGCCGGCCGGGGTGCGAGAGCAGCGTCAGCGACCAGGGTGCGAGCAGCACGATCGGGGTGACGACCAGCGCGGCGAAGCGCAGCAGGTGCGGTACGAGCAGCGCGCCGCGGCCGGTGGCCAGCCGCCAGGCCAGGGTCGCGGCGGCGAGAACCAGCGCGATGGGCCAGGTGATCGGTGTGAAGGCGGTGGTGAAGGTGAGCATCAGGGCCAGCGCCCAGGTGGCACGCCAACTGGGGCGCGCGCCGCGGTCCAGTGCCGCGCTGCCGAGCTGGAGCCCCGCACAGGCGACCGCTGCGCGGGCCATCAGGGGCAGCAGGATGGCCAGCACGGCGGTGCCGAGCCTGCCGGTCGCCAGGGCGCCGGTCGCGGCCGGCAGGAAGGCGTAGGCGACCGAGGCCCAGGCGCGCAGCAGCCGGGACTCGACCAGCGGCCGGGACGCGAAGTAGGCGGTGAATCCGGCCAGCGGCACCGACGCGACCAGGAGCAGCGTCAGGGTGAGGCCGGTGGATCCGAACAGCACGGTCGCGAACAGGCCGAGTACGGCGAGGTATGGCGGTGCGGACTGGGTGCCGCCGGTGCCGAGGGCGTGCCAGGACCTGGCGTAGCTGCTCCACAGGTCGGAGGCGCCGGGGTCGGCGGGCAGCAGGGCGCCGCCGGCCAGCGAGCCGCCGCCGAGCAGCGAGCGGCAGGCGGCGAGCGAGACGACGAGCAGCACCGCGAAGAGCACCGGGCCCGGTTTGCGGGCGATCCGCTTGAGGCGGGCGAACTGCTCGATCTCCAGGAATTCACCGCCGTCGTCGTCGCCGGGTCCGGACTCGACGGCGCCGCCGTGGCGTCCCGCCGCGGCGGAGGAGGCGTCGGCGCGGCCGGAGAGATTGCTGACGACCTGGTCGACGGTGGCACGTACGGTCGCACCGGGCGGCGGGAAGAGCGGGCGCAGTTCGGAGGGCGGGACGACGCCCTTGCCGCGCTGGCGGCGGGCGCTGAGCAGGCGCCCCGGGCGCAGCAGGACGCTGAGCAGGCCGACGATCTCGTCGACGGCCTGTCCTGGCACCTTGCCGACGAGATAGGCCACGGTGCGCAGCAACGTGCCGAGGACTATGCGCAGCGCCACATACGGCAGCAGGGGCCCGCGGGTGTTGGCGAGCAGCGTGTAGACGGCGCCGGCCTTGTCGACCCGGTGCGGGTTGACGGCGGAGCGGCCGGCGCAGTCCACCGGGCGGCGCTCGCGGGAGGCGGCCTCGGCGTGCCAGAGCACGGCGTCGGGGGCGATGAGGACGGTGTGGCCGGCGGCCTGGGCGCGCCAGCAGAAGTCGACGTCGTCGCGCATCAGGGGCAGCCGGCGGTCGAAGCCGCCCAGCTCCTCCCACACGTCGCGGCGGACCAGCATGCCGGCGGAGGACACCGACAGCACCGGGCGCACCTGGTCGTGCTGGCCCTGGTCCTGCTCGCGGCGTTCCAGCGCGGTCCAGCGGCGGCCGCTGCGGGCGATGCTGACGCCGACTTCGAGCAGCTGCCTGCGGTCGAACCAGCTGCGCAGTTTGGGGCCGACGATCGCGGCGGAGGGCGAGCTGTCGGCGACCCGCAGCAGTCCGGCGAGGGCGCCGGGGTCGGGCTCGCAGTCGTCGTGCAGCAGCCACAGCCACTGGACGGGTTCGCCGTGCGGCTGGTCGGGCTCGTCGTAGACGTCGTCGTTCCAGCTGCGGCTGACGGGGTCCCAGCCGCTGCGGCGGACCAGATAGGGCAACTGCTCGGCGGTGAGCGGCGCGGCGGTGCGCGCGGCCTCCTCGACGGCGGCGCCGAAGGTCGTACGCCGGGCCAGGTGCAGGACGCGCTGGTCGCCCAGTGACTCGGCGAGCAGCCGGGCGGAGTCGTCGGCGCTGCCTGTGTCGGCGGCGACGACGTCCTGGACCGGGCGGTCCTGGGCGAGCAGACCTGCGAGGGCCTTGGGCAGCCAGCGCGCGCCGTCGTGCGCTACCAGCACGGCGGTCACGACATGGCGCGGGAACTCAGGGGTGCCGGCCGGGTAAGCGGCCGGTGCTGGGCTGTTCACGGACATCGAGGTTCTGGCCCCGGTTCGCTGGACTGCGGTGGACGCTGGCGCCCGCTCGCGGCGGGGTTGCATCTCGGACGGCCCCCCACACTAACGGCTCACGCGGACGCCACCGCCCTGGCGGGACCACAGTGTGAGAACAACAGCAGCCCACCGGTCGCGTCCGGGGACGCGGCGGGCAGGCTGCGGGGCGGGTGTGCGGGGCGCGGCCGGCGGGCGGCCCACCGCTGTTCACGGGGGCCGTGCCGGGGCCGGGGCGGGTCAGACGACGCCCTTCTTCAGGCGGCGGCGCTCCCTTTCCGACAGGCCGCCCCAGATACCGAAGCGTTCGTCGTTGGCGAGGGCGTATTCGAGGCAGTCGGAACGGACTTCGCAGGCGAGGCAGACCTTCTTCGCCTCACGTGTGGAACCGCCCTTTTCGGGGAAGAACGACTCGGGGTCGGTCTGCGCACACAGCGCGCGCTCCTGCCAGCCGAGTTCCTCGTCGGCCTCTTCGGCCAGCAGCAACTGGAACTGCTCGGTCATGCGCGCCCCTCGTCTGTCGTGCTTCCCCGTGATGTGGCCGTCACCATGTGCGGCTGAACGACACGAGTGAAATTACAAGTGCGCCGATCCGGGCCAGTCAAGCCGGGATCTGCTATTGGGTCCTTTATTCACTCCGCTGAACCAAGGCGTGACGGAAAGTGTGGTTATCGGGCCAAAAGCCTGGATCCGTCAACCGCGGTCCGGCCGGTCCACGGCTCACACCTCGTCAGACGCTGCGGCGACGCGCCACGTTCCGCCCGTTCGGATGAAGCGTTGTGGATCACATTCCGATCACAGAAACACACGTCGCGGGGAATGTTCGGACAAGTGCGCGACGCCGAACCGCAACGGCGTGCGCGCTTCCCAGCTCGGCGCGTCCGGTAACCGGAATGCTGCGGTTGCACGGATGTGGCAGCACCTATCCGCACATCCCTACGCACAAACCTTTCCGCAACTCACCGTGCCGGATCAGGTGAAAGAAGGACGACATAACGGACATCCAGTTGACAGAGGGTTGCCCGAACCGGTCTCCTTGTGTGCATGCCTGCCGAGCACCACGCGCCCTACCGGACCCGCCGCCGCGAGTCCTGCTGCGTCGCGCTCGCGCAGGACTGTTGTTGTCCCTGCCGCTGTCGCTGAGCCCCCTGCCCAGGGCCCGTACCTCCGGTCCTGGCACCGCCCGCCACTCGCGCACACCCCCAGGGACACACCTTCATGTACTCCGACGTCTCCATCGCCGGTGACCCGCTCGCCCTGCCCCACCTCCTCCCCCCGGTGCCGCAGCACCCCGGCACCGTGGCGGAGTTCGCCGGACTCGCCCGCTCCGTCGCCGCCGACCCCGGGCGATGGGCCCCGCTGGTGCGCTACGACGCCACCACCCGCTGGTATGCCCGCCTGCAGACCGGCCCCGGCTACGAGGTGTGGCTGCTCAGCTGGCTCCCGGGCCAGGGCAGCGGCCTGCACGACCACGGCGGCTCGTCCGGCGTGCTCACCGTCCTGCAGGGCGCGCTGCGCGAGCGAACGCTCGGCCCGCGCGGCGAGTCCGTCCGCACGCTCGCCGGCGGCTCCCAGCGCGCCTTCGCGCCCGGCTACGTGCACGAGGTCGTCAACGACAGCCTGGAGCCGGCGGTCAGCCTGCACGTCTACTTCCCCGGCCTCACCGAGATGACGCCGCACGCATGCACCTCCCCGGCGGCCGACGCGGTGGCGGCCGGCCCGGCACAGGCGTCAATGCGGCCGTAGACGCAGCCGACGGGCCGCTTCGGCGGGCTGACAGACTGGGGCCCATGCGAATCGTGGTTCTGGCCGGAGGAATCGGCGGGGCGCGCTTTCTGCGCGGCCTGCTGGCAGCGGCGCCGGAGGCGGAGATCACCGTCATCGGCAACACCGGAGACGACATCCATCTGTTCGGCTTGAAGGTCTGCCCTGACCTCGACACCGTGATGTACACCCTGGGCGGCGGCATCCACGAGGAGCAGGGCTGGGGCCGGGCCGACGAGACCTTCACCGTGAAGGAGGAGCTGGCCGCGTACGGCGTGGGACCCGAGTGGTTCGGCCTGGGCGACCGGGACTTCGCCACCCACATCGTGCGCACCCAGATGCTCGCCGCCGGCTATCCGCTCAGCGCCGTCACCGAGGCGCTGTGCGCCCGCTGGAAGCCGGGCGTCCGGCTGATCCCGATGTCGGACGACCGGGTCGAGACCCACGTCCTGGTCGAGACCGACGGCGAGCGCAAGGCGATCCACTTCCAGGAGTATTGGGTGAGGCTGCGTGCCGCGGTCCCGGCACACGCCGTCGTGCCCGTCGGCGCCGAGGCGGCCAAGCCCGCGCCCGGGGTCCTCGAAGCGATCGCCGCGGCCGATGTCATCGTCTTCCCGCCGTCCAACCCGGTGGTGAGCATCGGCACCATCCTGGCCGTGCCGGGGGTGCGCGAGGCGATCGCCGAGGCCGGGGTGCCGGTGGTCGGCCTGTCGCCGATCGTCGGCGACGCACCCGTGCGCGGCATGGCGGACAAGGTGCTCGCCGCGGTCGGCGTGGAGTCCACAGCCGCCGCGGTCGCCGCGCACTACGGCTCGGGCCTGCTCGACGGCTGGCTGGTCGACACCGTCGACGAGGGCGCCGTCCCGCAGATCGAGGCGGCCGGCATCCGCTGCCGGGCGATCCCGCTGCTGATGACCGACCTGGACGCCACCACGCGGATGGCGCGCGAGGCCCTGGCGCTCGCGGAAGAGGTACGGGCATGAGCGCGGCACGCTTCGAGGTCTTCGCCCTTGAGGGCATCGGCGAGGTCCAGCCCGGCGCGGACGTCGCCAAGCTCATCGCCGCCACCGGAGTCGAACTGGCCGACGGCGACGTGCTGCTGGTCACCTCCAAGATCGTCAGCAAGGCAGAGGGCCGCCTCGTGCACGCCGACGACCGGGAGGCCGCGATCGATGCCGAGGCCGTACGGCTGGTGGCGCGACGCGGGCCGACCAGGATCGTGGAGACCCGGCACGGCTTCGTCATGGCCGCGGCCGGCGTGGACGCGTCCAACACCGCGCCCGGCACCGTGCTGCTGCTGCCCGAGGACCCCGACGCCTCCGCACGCCGGATCAGGACCGGGCTGCGCGAGAACCTCGGCGTCAACGTCGGGGTCGTCGTCACCGACACCTTCGGGCGGCCCTGGCGTGAAGGGCTCACCGACGTGGCGATCGGGGCCGCGGGCGTCGCCGTCCTCGACGACCTGCGCGGCGGCCGGGACTCGCACGGCAATCCGCTGAACATGACGGTGACCGCGACGGCCGACGAGCTGGCCGCGGCCGGCGACCTGGTCAAGGGCAAGGCGACCGGCCGCCCGGTCGCGGTGGTCCGCGGCCTGCCCGGCGTCGTCCTCCCGCCGGACGCCGGCGAGGGGGCCGACCGCGGGGCCAGGCCGCTGGTGCGCAGGGCCGCCGACGACATGTTCCGGCTCGGCACGTCGGAGGCCGTACGGGAGGCGGTGTCGCTGCGGCGGACCGTGCGCGACTTCACCGACGAGCCGGTGGACCCCGCGGCCGTACGGCGGGCGGTCGCCCTCGCGGTGACCGCGCCGGCGCCGCACCACACCACGCCGTGGCGTTTCGTGCTGCTGGAGACACCCGCGGTGCGCGAGCGGCTGCTCGACGCCATGCGCGACGCCTGGGCGGCGGACCTGCGGCGGGACGGCTTCTCCGAAGAGAGCGTCGGCAAGCGGTTGCGGCGCGGCGACGTCCTGCGCAAGGCGCCCTATCTCGCCGTGCCGTGCCTGGTCGCCGACGGCGCCCACGCCTACCCCGACGCCCGGCGTGCCGCGGCGGAGCGCGAGATGTTCGTCGTCGCCACCGGCGCCGGCGTGCAGAACTTCCTCGTCGCGCTGGCCGGCGAGCAGCTCGGCTCGGCCTGGGTGTCGTCCACGATGTTCTGCCGCGAGGTGGTCCGCTCGGTCCTCGACCTGCCGGCGAACTGGGACCCGATGGGCGCGGTGGCCATCGGCCGCCCGTCCGCCACTCCCCCGGCCCGCCCGCCACGCGGGGCGGAGGCCTTCGTCGCGGTCCGGTAGGCCCTGCGGGGCGGTGCTGCGCCTAGATGAATGAGTCCAAGGGGTGCTGTCGCGGTCAGTGATCGAATGCGGTCAGTGATCGTTTGACGGGTTGCCCGGTCTTGTCGTTGAGCCAGATCGCGGTGGTCAACGCGAGGATGCGGGACAGGACCCGCACGGTTACGCCCGCCGGGCTCTTGCCGCCGTATCGCTCCAGGTCAAGCTGGCCCTTGAGGGTCTGGTTGATCGATTCGATGGTTTGGCGCAGCGGTTTGAGCAGATGCGCGCCGGCCCGTTCGGGTTCGCCCTTGCGGGCCGGACGCAGCAGTTCCAGGTGACGTTCGGTGAGGTCGTGCTCGAAGTCGCGTCCGTAGTAGTTCTTGTCACCGATGATCGTCTGCCCGTGGTGGGTGGCCTGGACCCCTGGCGCGGAGTCGAGCATGTCGCGCAGGGTCTCGCGTTCGTCGGCCTTCGCACCGGTGAGTGCGAACAGGATCGGCAGTCCGCCCAAAGTGCAGACCAGGTGCAGGCGCAGACCCCAGAAGTACCGGGAGTGCGACGCGCAGTAGCCGTATTCCGCCCAGCCGGCCAGGTCCGAGCGTTTCGCGGTCTCGCGTGAGCAGCCGCAGCCAACCGGGGTGGAATCGACCACCCACACGTCATCGGTCCACAGCGAGGTGTCCTGCGCCAGAACCCTGATCATCCGCCTGACCAGCTCACACGCGCCACGCAACCGCTTGTTGTAACCCGACTGCTGGGGCAGATACGGGAACAGGTGGCGGAATTCCCGGCCCGCGCGCCGCAGCCACCGCCGCTCGGAGACACAGCCGAGCAGCGCCGACATCACCGCCAGGGTGACAAGCTCGGCATCACTGAGCGTGGGCGTGATCCCGACTGCCGGACGCCACGGGGCCAGCCACGGCGAAGCCTTCAACTCGTCGTCGATCCGGGCATAGAGTGCAGTCGCGAGGGTGTCCAAGTCTGTCTTCACACACTGACCATGGGCGCCCTCGCGCCATGTCCGCAGGCCATCCCTTGGACTCACTCATCTAGGAGTGGCGGGTCGGCGGGTTCGGGGCCAGCCGGGGGCCGTGGCGGGGCGGGCTGGGGGCGGCCAGCAGGATCAGCCGGGTGGCCCGGTGGCGCTGGCCCGCGTACGGGGCGAGCAGGTCCAGCATCGTGGCGTCGTCGGAGCGCCGGGCGCCGGTCAGCGCGTAGCCGATGTGGTGCGGCAGGTGCAGGTCGCCGACCGTGACCGCGTCCGGGGCGCCGTGGCTGCGCTGGAGCGTCTCCGCGGCCGTCCACGGGCCGATGCCGGTCACGCTCTGCAGCCGGGTGCCGGCCTCCTGCGCGGGCAGCGACGCCAGCGCGTCGAGCCTGCCGCCGAGGCGTACCGCCCGCATCACCGTGGACGCCCGC
Source organism: Actinacidiphila paucisporea (assembly GCF_900142575.1). Classification (GTDB taxonomy): domain Bacteria; phylum Actinomycetota; class Actinomycetes; order Streptomycetales; family Streptomycetaceae; genus Actinacidiphila; species Actinacidiphila paucisporea. The sequence goes on along the minus strand of NZ_FRBI01000007.1, from coordinate 285,036 downwards.
TTGTCGTCCACCCCGGCGCAGTGCCAGTCCCACGACGGCACCCGCGCCCAGCCGCGCGCGTCCGGCATCACCCGCATACGGCCGGCGGACCCCGGCGCCGGCTCGCCGTGCTGGAGCAGCAGCAGCCGCCACGCGCGATACGCCTCCACCGTGGTCACCTTCTGTTCGAGCACCGACGGGATCAGCGACTCCAGTACGAGCCCGGTCCTGGTCAGCCGCAGGCCAGGATGGCGCCGGTGCGCCTCGTGCACGACGCGGTGCCGCGGGGTGAAGGCCGACGGGTCGTCGTCGCCGCCCAGCAGCGCCGGCAGGGCGTCGAGCAGCCACTGCGCGCCCGGCCCCCACGCCTCGGCCTCCAGGGCCGCCGCGCTGCCCCGCAGCCGCAGGGTGCCGGCGCCGGCGGGCGTACGGCTGGCCCGCCACACGGTGCCGTCGGCGTCGATACGGAACGCCGGGTCGGCCGGGCCCCGGCGCAGCGGCAGGAGCGTACGGCGGACGTCCAGCGGGCCCGGCGGGGTCCAGGTGCGGATGAGCCCCCGCTCCGGCCGGGGGGCGGGGACGGCGCCGGTGGGGAGCGGTCGGGGTGAGGGCACCCGCACGAGGGTAGCCGCCGCGGCACCGCGGCACGGCCGGTAGCCTGGCCGGCGTGACGTCACCCGCCCAGGACACCCCCGCCGGCCTGCTCGCCGCCGCCCTGCGCGCCGACCCCGGGCGGCCGCTGATCACCTTCTACGACGACGCCACGGGCGAGCGGGTCGAACTGTCGGTGGCCACCACCGCGAACTGGGTCGCCAAGACCGCCAACCTGCTCCAGGACGAGCTGGGGGCACAGCCCGGTGACCGGCTCGCGCTGCTGCTGCCCGCGCACTGGCAGACGGCGGTGTGGCTGCTGGCCTGCTTCTCCACGGGCGTGGTCGTCGAACCGGGCGGCGACCCCGCCGGCGCCGACCTCGTCGTCAGCGGACCCGACACGCTCGAACAGGCACGGGCCTGCGGCGGCGAGCGCGTGGCGCTGGCGCTGCGCCCGCTGGGCGGCCGCTTCCCCCAGGCGCCCGTCGGCTTCGTCGACTACGCCGGCGAGGTGCCCGGGCAGGGCGACCGCTTCGTGCCGTACGCGCCCATCGGTGCGGGCTCGCCGGCGATGCGGCTCGCCGGCGAGGGCGCTCTGACCGGCGGGGAGGTCGTGGAGCGGGCCGTCGCCGCCGCCGAGGCGCACCGGCTGGCGCCGGGGGCGCGGGTGCTGTCCCGGCTGCCCTACGACACGTGGGCCGGGCTGGCGGCCGGGCTTCTCGCGCCGCTCGCCGTCGGCGGGTCGGTCGTCCTGTGCCGTAACGCTGCCGCTTTGGGGCCCGAACAACTCGCGGCGCGCGAGGCGACTGAGCGGGTCACGCTGACCCTCTGACCCGCGCCCCTTCCGGGCGGCCCCCGTTTCACGCGCACGGTCCGCTGTGGCTTGTCGCGCAGTTCCTCGCGCCCCTGAGGGGGTGCCCCTTGCCGGGGCGTTGTCTCTTTCCCGCCGTCGGGGCTGGGCGCGCGGTTCCTCGCGTCCCCAGGGGTGCTCAGGGGGTCTCTGGGGCTGGAGAGGCAGGGGGTTGGGGCCCCTGAGGAGCAGCTCGCAGGGGGAGGCAACCAAGGCGGGGATTCGAGTGTCTGAACGAGTGGCGTACCGGCGCACGAGTCCGGGGGGGCGCATGGATGAGGGATGGGCGGAGACGTGACGTCAGCAGAGCCTCCGGCGGAGGACGTTTCGGATCCGGCGCCGCCGCGTCGGAATTACCGGTGGCTCAAGGTGCTGGCGGCTGTCACCGCCCTGGTCGTGCTGGCCCTCGCCGGAGGCGTCTGGTACCTGTACCAGCGGCTGGACGGGAACATCACCACGGACACCGCGACCGAGGTCCAGTTGAAGGTGCACGCCTCGGAGCGGCCCACGCAGGGGCCGACGTCGGCGGAGAACATCCTGCTGCTGGGCTCCGACAACCGCGGTGACGGCAACGAGAAGTACGGCGAGGACAGCGGCACACAGCGCTCTGACACCGCGATCCTGCTGCACCTGGCGGCGGACCGGCACAGTGCGACGGCGATGAGCATTCCGCGCGACCTGATGGCCCATGTGCCGAGCTGCGACAAGCCGGGCGGGGGCAAGACCGAGGCGAGGCTGGAGCAGTTCAACTGGGCCTTCGAGTTCGGCGGCGCCGCGTGCACGATCCGTACGGTCGAGGACATGACCGGCATCCGTATCGACCATCACCTGATCGTGGACTTCTCGGGGTTCAAGAAGATCGTGAACGCGATCAACGGCGTCGACGTGTGCCTGGCGGAGCCGGTGCACGACACGAAGGCGCACCTCGACCTGCCCGCGGGCCGGCAGACGCTGAACGGCGAGCAGGCGCTCGGCTATGTGCGGGCCAGGCACGGTTTCGGGGACGGCAGCGACACGGAGCGGATGGACCGTCAGCAGGGCTTCCTCGGGTCGCTGTTCTCCAAGGTCAGCAGCAACGGCGTGCTGCTCAACCCCACGAAGGTCTACCCGGTGCTGTCGGCGGCGACGTCGTCGCTGACCGCGGATCCGGGCCTGGACTCGCTCAGCGAGCTGTACGGCCTGGCGCGTGACATCCAGCGGATACCCGCGGGGCAGCTGCGCTTCCTGACGGTGCCGCGCGAGCAGTACACGCTGGACCGCAACCGCGACCAGTTGGTGCAGCCCGCCGCTGACCGGCTCTTCGCGGCGCTGCGTGACGACGTGCAGGTCACGGTGACGCCGGACGGGAAGGCCGACAGCGGGAAGCCGGGCTCGACCGGCACCGCGGCCCCGGGCGGCACGCCCACCGCGAGCGGTACGCCGGGCACCACGGCGCCCGTTTACCGCGGTACGACCGCTGATGCCGACATCTGCGGCAAAGCCTGATGAACTAGAGTGAGCGGTCGGCCGCCCGTGGACGGAGGGACCCGATCGACCGTGGACGCGGAGGAGTCCGGGTACGTCGACCCGGCTGACCAGTGGGTGCTCGACCCGGTGACCGGCCTGTACGAGCTGCGTCTTGACGCGCCGTCGGAACCGGTGTCCGCCCCCGCACCCGCGCCGGCCGAGCCCGTGCCACCACGACGCGCCCGGTCCGCCGCCGTACGCGCTCCGGCCGGCCGCGCGGGTCGTGGCGGGCGGCGGGCCGCTCCCGCGGCAGGCTCGCGCCGCCGCAAGGCCAGGTCGCGCAGGCCGCCGGCCCTGGTGTGGGCGGTGGGCGCGGCCTGCGCCGTGCTGGTCGCCGGCGTGATCGCGGGGATCGCCGCGCTGGGGCGGGGCGATGGGCCGAGCATCCACACCGTGGACATCGGCGCCGCCGGCAGCAAGGACCCCGTCCACACCGGTGCGATGAACGTCCTGGTGCTCAGCCGCAAGCCGGCGGACACCGCCGTGCTGCTGCACCTTGCCGCGGACCGCGGCAATGCCACGGCGCTGGGCATTCCGCCGGCATTGGTGACGGACATCCCGGACTGCCGGGTCGGGGGCGGCACGGTGAAGGGCGCGAAGCAGCAGCCGTTCTCCGCCGCGCTGGCCGGGCGCGGCCCGGGCTGCGCCCTGCGGGTGGCCGAACAGGCGACCGGGCTGCCCGTGGACCACGTCGTGCTGGTCGACTACGCGGCGGCGCGGGCCGCCTCGACCGGGATCGCAGCGGCTGACCTGTGTGTCGACCGCACGCTGGCCGACCCGCGGAATCTGACCGCGCTGGCCCGTACCGCGCCTGCCGCGCTCACCACCGACGCCCCGCTGGGCAGCGTGAAGGCGCTGGGGGCGCTGGCCGGCGCGATGGGCGCAGCCGATCCCGAGCACCTGACCTTCGCGACGGTGCCGGTGGCCGACCGGGCGAAGGCCTCGCAGCTCTACGCCCTGCTGGCGCACGATGTGAACCTGTCGCCCGACCACCCTGCCGCGGCCGACCCGAAACTGGTCGGCCCGAAGGCGACACCGCACAACACCCGGGTGGAGGTCTACAACGGCACGGGGGTCTTCGGCGCCTCGCAGGACGTGCTGACCTGGCTGCAGAACAGCCAGGGTGTCAACCGGTCGACCAACGGCGGCGACGCCCATGGCAGAGCGCCGAGGACGACTCTGCAATATGCACCCAATCAGGCCGACCAGGCCCGCTCTCTCGCCGCGATGATGGGCCTGCCCGCGTCCGCGCTGGTCCCCGGCACGAAGGACGCGGCGCCCCGGGCGAACATGACGCTCACCTTGGGCGCGGACTTCACGGCGCCCGGCGTCCCGGTCGGGCCGCCCACCGCGCCGCCCAAGGGCGTGGCGCTGACACCCGCGTCCGCCGTCCACTGCTGACCCCGCAATGCAGGCGCACATACGTGCGAAGACGGACATCCGCAGCAAAGAACGGTGAAAAGCTGCTGAAAGACCACGCCAATTCCGGGCGGAGTTGCGGTCATTTGTCCGCTTGTCAGTGGATCGGACCTCCCGGGATCATCCTCCGGCGCCACTTCGGGCGACTACTGTAAGCGATCCGGCGGTTACCAGACGGAGGGCCCGAGGGACCGTGGACACGCAAGGCCGAGACGACATCGATCCGGCGGACCAGTGGGTCATCGACCCGGCGACCGGCGCCTACCGACGGCGGCAGCGACCGGAGCAGGACCCGGCGCGGAAGGCCGGCCTGCCGCGGCAGGCCGGCCGCGCGCCCACCGCCCCCGCGACCGTGCCGGCGCCCAGGACCCGCCGCACACCCGGCGCCGATGGTCCCGCGGGGCGCAGGAAGGGGCGCCCGCCCGGCAGGGGCCCGTCCCGGCGCAGGAAGGCGCTGCTGTGGACGGCGGGCTCGCTGGGCCTGGTCCTGGTCGCCGTCGGGGTTGGCGGCTACCTGGTCTACGAGCACTTCAACGGCAATCTCACCACCGTGGACGTCGGCGACGCGGGCAGCAAGGACGTCCTCGGCGACGGCCCGCTCAACCTGCTGGTCATCGGCACCGACAGCCGCCAGGGCACGGGCGGCGCCTACGGCGACCCGGACAACCTCGGGCACGCCGACACCACCATCCTCTTCCACGTGTCGGCCGACCGCGGCAATGCCACCGCGATGAGCATCCCGCGGGACATCGTCACGAGCATCCCGGCCTGCCCGACCCGGCACAAGGACGGCACCACGACGGTGATCCCCGGCATTCCCGCCGGGCCGACCACTCCCAAGTTCAACGAGAGCCTGGGCGTCGGCGGGCGCGACCCGGGCTGCACGATGCGGGCGGTGACCGCGCTGACCGGGATCCCGGTGGACCACTTCATGATGGTGGACTTCGAGGCGGTCAAGGCACTGTCGACGGCCGTCGGAGGGGTCGACGTGTGCCTGGCCAGGCCGCTGGTCGATCCCAAGTCGCATCTCGACCTGAGCGCCGGGCCGCACCGGATCGAGGGCGAGCAGGCGCTGCAGTTCGTCAGGACCCGGCACGCGCTGCGCAACCAGAGCGACCTGGACAGGATCAAGCTGCAGCAGCTGTTCCTCGGCGCGATGATCCGCAAGATCAAGTCCAGCGGGACCCTGACCAACCCCGGGAAGCTCTTCACGCTGGCGAACGTGGCGACCCGGGCCCTCACGGTGGACAGCGCGATCGGCAGCGTCTCGAAGCTGACCAGCCTGGCCAAGGGCCTTAGCAAGGTCGACGCCAGGCACATCACCTTCACCACCCTGCCGGTGGTCGACAACCCCGCCGAGAAGGTCCACGCCACGGTCGTGGTCGACCAGGCCAGGGCGCGGCGGCTGCTCACCATGATCAAGGACGACGTCCCGCTCAGCAGGCGCAGGAAGCGGCCGAGGAGCGACGCCCTGCTGCGCGGCCCGAAGGCCGCGCCCGCCGACGTCCGGGTCCGGGTCTACAACGGCAGCGGCATCCTCGGGGCGGCGCGCGGCACGGTGGCCTGGCTGCGCGGCACCGAGGGCGTCGGCAGCCCCGCCAACGGCGGCAACGCCCCCGCACCGGCCGCGCGGACCACCCTGGTCTACGCCCCGGAGCAGGCCGCCCAGGCCCGGGCGCTGGCCGCGATGCTCGGGCTGCCCGGCTCGGCGCTCAGGCCGTCGCCGGGGGCCGGCGGCGCCGGGGGCACGGACCCGGCGGGCACGGCCGGCACAGGGGCCATGGCGCTCACCCTCGGCGCCGACTTCACGCGGGCCGGCGTCCCGGTCGCGGACCCCGACACGCCCCCCGACGGCCTGGACCGGACGGAAGCCGACAACTCGTCCTGTGTGAGTTGATTCACGAAACCTCCCCGTTACCCACGTCGTGTTAAGTCGGGGCCCCTGGACTGCAACTCCGTGCGGCCGAAGGCCGTCTGACAGGAGGACGACCGAGATACGGCCGGCGCAGGGGAGGGTTCTTGATGCGGGACGGGGCAACGGGGGGCCAGGATGCCGCGTCGAACCATGGCGAATACGGCTGGGACGAGGGCCTTTACCGGGACGACGCGCGCGCGTACGCCCCGCAGGGGACGGACTACGGGAGCGCTCAGGTGCCGGGGCCGAGAAGCCCGCACGGCAGCGGCGACGGCCCCGAGCCGATACCCGGCGGACCTGGCGCGGGCGGCGCCGACAGCGGCCCCGCGGGGCACGGCGGCGGGCGCGGCCGGGGGCATGCCGCCGGCCAGGGCAGCGGGCACCGCAGGGGCGGCCCGCGGCGGCAGCGCAGCCGTAAGCGCAAGGTGCTGCGCTGGGTGGCGATCGTGGCCGCGGTGGGTGTGCTGGGCACGGCGGGGGCGGCCTACGGCTACTACGAGTACCTGTCCGGCAAGATCCGCAAGGGCGAGCGGGTCAGCGGCAAGACGACCGTGGCCAAGCCGAAGGCCAACGCCAACGGCAGCACGGCGATGAACATCCTGATCCTCGGCTCCGACAGCCGGCTCAGCGCGGACGACCAGAAACTCGGCGGCGCCGCGGACAGCGAGGGCGCACGGGCGGACGTGATCATGATCGCCCACCTGTCCGCGGACCGCAGCAACATGTCGGTGGTCAGCATTCCCCGCGACACCCGGGTGGACATTCCCGAGTGCGAGGACCCCAAGACCCACCACGTCTATCCGAAGTACAACAGCATCATCAACGCCTCACTCGGCCGCGGCGGCCCCGGCTGCACGCTCGCGACCGTGCAGAACCTCACCAACGTCTACATCGACCACTGGCTGATGATCGACTTCTCGGGCGTGGTGAAGATGGCCGACGTCCTCGGCGGCGTGGAAGTGTGCGTCCAGCACAGCGTCTGGGACCGCCCCACCAAATACATCGCCCACGGCGGGTCCGGGCTGAAGCTCCCCAAGGGCAAGAGCATCATCAAGGACAAGCAGGCGCTGCAGTGGCTGCGCACCCGCGACGCCTTCGGTGACGACTCGGGCCGCGCCAAGGCCCAGCACATGTACATGAGCTCGCTGATCCGTACCTTGCGCGGCCAGAACCTCTTCACCAGCCCGGCCCGGCTGAACAAGATCGCCACCACCGCGATGGGCGCCTTCGCGTTCTCCTCGGAGATCGGTACCCCGAAGAAGCTCTACGACCTCGGCATGGAGCTGAAAAGCATCTCGCCGTCCCGGATGACGATGCTGACCATGCCGCACGACGCGGACCCGAAGGACCCGAAGGCGCACTACATACCGTCCGCGGACGCGAGCACCGTGTGGTCGCTGCTGCGCAACGACGTGCCGATGGACGCGGGCGGCAAGGCGAAGGTCCCGGGGGCGGCGAGCGCGTCGCCCACGCCGAGCACCACGACGGGCCCGCCCGCCGCGGCTCCCGCGACGATCCCGGTCACCGTGGTCAACGGCACGGCGGGGACAGCGGGCAACCAGGCCGTCGGCCACCGCGCCACGGCCATCGCGACGGCTCTGAAGACCGCGGGCTTCACCAAGGCCGAGCCGAGCCAGACCGCCGTCCCCAGCCCCGGCACCAGCGTGGTCTATCCGGCCGCCTCCGGTGACCAGGGCAAGGCCGACGCGGCCTCGGTGGCGAAGGCGCTGAAGATCCCGCTGAGCAACGTGAAGCCGTCCACCACCGCGCAGGCCATCACCCTGACGGTCGGCGCTGACTGGAAGCAGGGCACCGACTACAGCTCGACGCTGCCCAAGGCGGGTGGCGTCCCCAAGACCGCGGACGTCGTCAACGGCGCGGACACCACGGGCTGCATGCCCATCCAGCCGATCTACCGCTGGGCGGGCTGACCGGGCCGCACGCGTACGGGAGAGGGGTCCGCCGGAAGCTTCCGGCGGACCCCTCTCCCGTACCGGCGCAAGTGCCTACGGGCGTACGGTCACGCGTCGGCCCGCGCCGACTCCTCGGCGGTTGCGGTGACGGCGGGGCGGCGGCTGGCGATGACCGTACGGGCCAGCGAGCGCGGGCTGGTCAGGAAGCCGTAGCCCCAGCTCATGTGCATGGTGGCCAGCGCGAGCGGTATGCGCAGCCGGGCGCCCGCGCCAAGGCCGCGGCCGGCCGGGAGCGAGCCGACGGTGACGGCCGCGAGATAGGCCGCGGGCACCAGCAGCGCCCACGGCGTCAGCACGGCGCCGACGACGATGCCGGCGGCGTTGGCCAGCACGGCGGCGGGCGCCGCCAGATACCGCAGGTTGACCGAGCCGCGGTGGTAGCGGGTCACCACCCGGCGCCACCGGCCGTAGTCCTTGTACTGCTTGGCCAGGGCGCGGACGGTCGGCCGCGGCCGGTAGGAGACGCGCAGCTCCGGCGAGAACCAGATGAGGTGGCCGGCCCCGCGGATGCGGTAGTTCAGCTCCCAGTCCTGGGCTCGGATGAATTCCACGTTGTAGCCGCCCTGCTGTTCCAGCACCTCGCGGCGGAAGACGCCGAGATAGACGGTGTCGGCGGGGGCGGCGGCGCCACCGGTGTGGAAGGCCGCGTTGCCGACGCCGATCTTCGCGGTCATGGCCGCGGCGACGGCTTCCTCCCAGGCGTTCTCGCCCTCGGCGTGCATGATGCCGCCGACATTCGCCGCGCCCGTCTCGTCCAGCAGGCGTACGGCCGTGGCTATGTAGTCCGGCGAGAGCATGCCGTGGCCGTCGACGCGCACCACGACCGGGTGGCGGGAGGCCTTGATCGCGGCGTTCAGTGCGGCGGGCGTGCGCCCGGTGGGGTTGGGCACCGTGTGGACCCGGGGGTCCTCGGCGACCAGTTCGGCCGCGATCGCGTCGGTGCGGTCCTTGGAGGGACCGAGCGCGATGACGACTTCCAGCTCGCCCGGATAGTCCTGTTCCAGGATGTGCCGGACGGAGTTGCGCAGGTGGCGCTCCTCGTTGAGCACCGGCATGATCACGGAGACGGCCGGGAGCGCGGGGGCATTGGCGGCGTTCATCGCGGCAAACGTTACCGCCAATGGGGGACCCCAGCGCGTGGGGGCAAGGCTGACAGTCCTATTTGTCCCTAGCCTGAACGGGTCTTCCTGCCTGTCCACCGCGGAGGGAACCCGTGCCGCCGACCAGCCGACGTCCAGTCCGCCCCCAACGGCCGCAGCCAGGACGACGGCCGGCGCCGGGCCGGCGTCCTCCCGTCCGGCGCCCTCCCGTCCGGCTGAGCACCCGGATCGTCGGCGGGATCGCGCTGCTGGTGATCACCGCGAGCGGCATCGGCCACGCGGTGGTGACCGGGGTGAACGGGGCGATCGGCCGGGTGGACGCCTTCGGCGGCATGCAGGGCCGCCCCGACGGCAGCAAGGGCATGAACTTCCTGCTGGTCGGGACGGACGACCGGGACAACCTCGCCCCGGACGAGAAGAAGCGCTACCACCTGGGCGGCGCCCCCTGCCACTGCACGGACACGATCATGCTGGTGCACCTGTCGCAGGACCGCTCCCGGGCCAGCGTGGTCAGCATCCCGCGCGACACCTACGTCCTGCTGCCCACCGGGCCCGCGACGCCCGCCCCGAAGGCCGGGACGAAGGACGGCACCAAGGACAGCGCGAAGACCGGCGCGAAGGCCGCGAGCGACGGCAAGAACGCCGAGGAAGGCGCCGGGCCCACCGCTACACCCACCCCCGCCACCAAGCCGGCCAAGCTCAACCAGGCCTACGCGCTGGGCGGCCCCCGGCTCACCGTGCAGACCGTCGAGCAGCTGACCGGCGTCCACGTCGACCACTACCTGGAGGTGGATTTCACCAGCTTCATGAAGACCGTCGACGTCATCGGCGGCGTCCCGGTCTGCACCTCCCGCCCGCTCAAGGACCCCTTCTCGGGCCTGGACCTGCCGGTGGGCACCACGACGCTGAACGGCGGCCAGGCGCTGCAGTACGTGCGCTCCCGGCATCTGGACCCGGCCGCCGACCTCGGGCGGATGCAGCGCCAGCAGCGCTTCCTCGCCCAGGTCATCCACAAGATCACCAGCAGCGGCACGCTCTCCGACCCGCTGCGGCTCGGCAGGGTCGCCTCCACCGTGCTCGGCTCGGTCCGCGCCGACCAGGCCCTGGACAGCCAGGACCTGATCGGCCTCGGCCGCGCCATGAAGGGCTTCTCGCCCGGCTCGTCGGAATTCACCTCGGTGCCGCTGAGCGTCACCAGCTCCAACGTCCCCGGCGTCGGCTCCACCGTGAAGTGGGACGCCCTCAAGGCGGGCCGGCTGTGGGCGACGATCCGCGCCGACCGGCCGCTCACCGCGCCGCGCCCGGCCCCCGGCGGCAGCAGCACGCCCGCGGGCGTGCAGATCGCGGTCGACCCGGCGAAGATCCGGGTACGGGTCGCGAACGGCACCTCCGTCGGCGGGCTGGCCGCGAGCACCCAGCAGGCGCTGCGCGCCACCGGCTTCGCCACCACCGGCGTACCGGCCACCGCGTACCGGCACGTGCCGCACACCGTCATCCGCTACGACCCGCGCTGGGACGACTCGGCCAGAGCGCTGGCCGTCGCCCTGCCGGGCGCGCAACTGGTGCCCGCGGCCGGGCAGGGGCCGGTGATGCGGGTCACGCTCGGCCCGGACTTCGCCATGGCCAGGGTGCGGCCGGTCACCGCGCCGCTGCCCGATCCCGGTGCGCAGCCGGCGCAGGGCGCGCTCACCGGCGACCAGGTGGGCTGCGGCTGAGGCGCGGACCGGCGCCGGCGGGGCCGGGTCAGTCGTCCAGGCCCTCGGCCGCCCGCTCCCTGCGCAGCTCCAGGATCGCCCGGCGACGGGCCAGCCGGTGCGTACGGCGGATCTGCGCCTCCTGCCAGCGGCGCCGGTCCTGCGCGGTCTCCGGCAGGACCGGCGGCACCCGGCGCGGGTGGCCCTCGGCGTCCACGGCGACGAAGACCAGATAGGCGCTCGCGACCTGCTTGGCGGGCCGCCCCGCCTCGTTCCAGCGCTCGGCGACGACCCGGACACCGACCTCCATGGAGGTCTTGCCCGTCCAGTTGACCTGGGCCTTGACCTGGAGCAGGTCGCCGACCCTGACCGGTTCGAGGAAGGCCATCTCGTCCATCGCGCCGGTCACCGCGGGTCCCTCGGAGTGCCGCCCGGCGACCGCGCCCGCGGCGTCGTCCACCAGTTTCATCACCACACCGCCGTGGACGGTGCCCAGCAGGTTGGTGTCGTGGGCGCTCATGATGTGCGACAGCGTGATGCGGGCGGCGGACGTCGGCTTGCCCGGGATCACCGGGACCTGCGCGATGTCCGGGGCTTGCTGGGCCTGCGGCGCGGCAGGCGTCCCCGGGGTGCCGGAGCCTGCGGATGGATCGATCATGACAGCTACTTTATGTCCGTTACGAAACCGCTGCGGCCGGTGGCCGAATGCATCGGATCTGCTACAGAACCGCCCTGGATTCAAGGTCCCACGCCGCAGCCGGGCACACTGACGGACATGAACGGTTGGAGCGATGACACCGAGCAGCGCAGGCTCTCCGAGCCTCCGCTGCCCCCAGAACTGTCGCCGCGCCGGGCCGCCGCTGCCTCGGGCGGGGTCCCGGCGCAGCCCACTCGCCGCCCCGCGCAGGGAGACCGGCTGCCGCCCGGCGCGATCCCGCAGCCCGGCAGCGGAGGCGACGGCTACGGCCCGCCGGCCACCGGCGGCCCCGGCGCCGCGGGACCGCGTGCCCCGCGCTGGAGCACCCGCAGGAAGATCGGCTACACGGCCCTCGGCCTCGTCGTGGCGCTGCTCGTGGTGTCCGTCTCGACGTACTTCTGGGCCGACTCCAAGGTGCGGCGCGAGGTCGACCTGAGCAAGGTCGAGGACCGCCCGGCGGCCGGCGAGGGCACCAACTACCTGATCGTCGGTTCGGACAGCCGCGAGGGGCTGACCAAGCAGGACGAGAAGACTCTGCACACCGGTGCCGCGTCGGGCCAGCGCACGGACTCGATGATGATCCTGCACACCGGCAGCAACGGCACCACGATGATGAGCCTGCCGCGTGACTCCTACGTCACCATCCCGGCCTTCACCGGGCAGCAGTCGCACAAGCGGTACGCGGCCTCCACGCACAAGCTGAACCGCGCGTACTCCGACGGCGGCCCGGAGCTGCTGACCAGGACCATCGAGTACAACACGGGCATCCACATCGACCACTACGCCGAGATCGGCTTCGCCGGCTTCGTGAACCTGGTCAACGCGCTCGGCGGGGTGAACATGTGCCTGGACAAGCCGCTGCACGACAAGGCGTCGGGCGCGGACTTCGCCGCGGGCTGCCAGAAGATGAACGGCCAGCAGTCGCTCGCCTTCGTCCGGCAGCGCCACCAGGAGGCCGACCAGGACCTCGGCCGGATGCGCAACCAGCAGAAGTTCCTGTCGACCCTCGCCCACCAGGCGGCGTCGCCCTCGACGGTGCTGAACCCGTTCAAGCTCTACCCGGTGATCGGCTCGGGCCTCGACACGCTCGTCGTGGACAAGAAGATGAGCCTGCACAATCTCGTGTCGATGTTCTGGGCCATGAAGGGCGTCACCGGCGGCAGCGGAAACTCCGTCACCGTGCCGATAGCCAATGCCAACTACCGGACGTCCAACGACGGTGACGCCGTCAAGTGGGACATGACGAAGGCGAAGACGCTCTTCGGCGAGCTGATCCACGACGACAAGGTCACCGTGACCAAGTAGCCGCCAAGGCCCCCGTGCCGACATGCCGACGGCCCCGGCTCCCCCGCGATCGACGCGGTGGGAACCGGGGCCGTCCGGCGTGTTACGCCGCCTGCCGGGGTGCGGATGTCAGTGACGGCCGGCCGGGTTGCGGCGGCGCAGCATGAAGACCGTGCCGCCACCGGCCGCGACGAGCACCGCGGCGACACCGGCGATCATGCCGGTGTTGCTGCCGCCACCGGTCTCGGCGAGGTTGGACGTGCCACCGGCCGGCGAGGGCGCGTTGGTGTCGGCGACAGCCGCGGCGGGCGCGGTGGTGGTCGCCGTCGGCGTGGGCGCCGCCGAGCTGGCCGTGTCGGACGGCGTCGGAGACGCGGTGGTCGGCGACGGGCTGGGAACGGCGCACGCCGTGGCGGGCGTGGTCACCTCCTTGGTGCCGACGTCACCGCCACCGGTCTTGGTGACGTTCACGGTGTAGACCGTGTTGGGCGCCCACTCGACGGGGAAGGTGAAGGTGACGCCTTCCCTGGTGCCCTTGACGTTCTTCTGGGAGCCGACCGGCGTCGTCCCCTGGGAGACCGTGATGTCGACAGCGGTACCGGAGCCGTCCTGGTCGAGGACCTGGATCACGCCGTGGTGGCTGTCGTCGCACGACGCCGAGGGGGTGAACTCGGTGATGGAGCAGGCAAACGCGCTGCCTGCGACGCCCAGCGCAAGAGCGGCTGCGGCGGAGGCGACGCCGATGGAACGCACCGCTATCGCGGTGCGGCGGTTAATGGACACGTCTTCCCTTCACGGGATCGGAACACAAGCGCGGAAAGAGCCGGTCAGCGAACAGTGCGGCCCCCCGCCCCGCTGATGGCCCCACAGCTTTACAAGCCCCCACGTCCGCTTGTCAATTGATCACAAACCGACCACAACTCGACCCCAAACCCACAAAGAGCACCCGAGTGGGGTGCTCTTCGTGGGGCTGCTGTTACAGAGTTGCTACGCGGGCAGGTTGCGTGCCATGACGATCCGCTGGACCTGGTTGGTGCCCTCGTAGATCTGGGTGATCTTGGCGTCGCGCATCATCCGCTCGACCGGATAGTCGCGTGTGTACCCGTATCCGCCGAGGAGTTGGACGGCGTCGGTGGTGACCGACATGGCCACGTCGGAGGCGTAGCACTTGGCGGCGGCGCCGAAGAAGGTGAGGTCGGGGTCGGAGCGCTCCGACCTGGCCGCGGCGGCGTAGGTGAGCTGGCGGGCGGCCTCCAGCTTCATGGCCATGTCGGCCAGCATGAACTGGATGCCCTGGAATTCGGCGATGGCCTTGCCGAACTGCTTGCGCTCGGCCACATAGCCCTTCGCGTAGTCCAGCGCGCCCTGGGCGATGCCGAGGGCCTGGGCGGCGATGGTGACGCGGGTGTGGTCCAGGGTCTTCATCGCGGTGGCGAAGCCGGTGCCCTCCTCGCCGATGATGCGGTCGGCGGGGATGCGGACGTTGTCGAAGTAGACCTCGCGGGTCGGCGAGCCCTTGATGCCCAGCTTCTTCTCCGGGGCGCCGAAGGAGACGCCCTCGTCGCCCTTCTCCACCACGAAGGCCGAGATGCCCTTGGAGCGCTTGTCGGGGTCGGTGACCGCCATGACGGTGTAGAAGTCGGAGACCCCGGCGTTGGTGATCCAGCGCTTGACGCCGTTGAGCACGTAGGTGTCGCCGTCGCGTACGGCCCGGGTCTTCATGCCCGCCGCGTCGGAGCCCGCCTCGGGCTCCGACAGGGCGTAGGAGAACATCCCCTCCTTGCGGGCGAGCGCGCCCAGGTACTTCGTCTTCAGCTCCTCCGAGCCGGACAGCTGCACCGGGAGCGAGCCGAGCTTGTTGACCGCGGGGATGAGCGAGGAGGACGCGCAGACCCGGGCGACCTCCTCGATCACGATGACGGTGGACAGCGCGTCGGCGCCCGATCCGTCGTACGCCTCGGGGACGTGCACCGCGTGCAGGTCGTTGGCCTCCAGCGCGTCACGCGCCTCCTGCGGGAAGCGGCCCTGCTCGTCCACCTCGGCGGCGAAGGGGGCGATCTTCGCCTCGGCGAGGGAGCGCACGGCGTCCCGCAGCATGTCGTGCTCTTCGGAGGTCCGGAAAAAGTCGAAGTCCGAGGATCCGGCCACAGAGTCTCACTCCCGATGCTAACTACCGTTAAGTAACCGTACAATCCTAGGGCCGGGCCCATGATCAGGCCTACGTGACGTTCCCGACATGAAGGCCGCCGGCCGCCCGACCCGCCCCTCACGACACCCGGCTGCCGAGCGTGTCGAGGCTGTGGGTGGCCACGAAGCCGGCCATAGTGTCGTTGCGCATCGCCTCCCACAGCTCCGCGCCGCCGTTGGCGTCGAGCAGCACGACCGACTGCTTGCCGATGGAGTCGAAGCCCGCGACAGGCGTGTTCATGAAGGCCATGTCCGAGGCGCGCACCGAGCGCAGGTCCCACACCAGGTTGCGCAGCGCCCCGTCGGACAGCCGGTCGTCCACGCTGACCACCGAGGTGACCTGGTCCAGGGTGCGCTTGAGCTTGAGCGGATTGGTGACCGTGCCGCCGGAGAGCGTCTTCGCCAGCACCGCCCGCAGGAAGTTCTGCTGCCGGTGGGTACGGTCGAGGTCGCCGTTCGGCAGGCCGTAGCGCTCGCGTACGTAGTCCAGCGCGTCGGCTCCGTCCATGTGGTGCGGGCCCGCGGTCCACACCCCGCCGGGGCCGTTGCGGCGCGAGACGGTCCTGTCGACGGTGATGTCGACGCCGCCGACCGCGTCGGTCAGCTCCCTGAAGCCGCTCCAGTCGATGACCGCCAGGTGGTCGATCCTGACCTTCGTCAGCCGCTGCACGGTGTCGATCAGCAGCGGCGGGCCGCCCCATGAGAAGGCGGCGTTCAGCTTGGCCATGCCGTGGCCGGGGATGTTCACCCAGGAGTCACGGGGCAGCGAGACGACGTAGGCGTGCTTGTGGTCGGCCGGCAGGTGCACCAGCATCATCGTGTCGCTGCGCTGGGCGCCCGGCTTCCACTCCGGCGCCTCGGCGTCGTTGCCGGTGGTGGGCAGGTCGGAGCGGGAGTCCAGGCCGACCAGCAGGAAGGTCTGGCTGCCGCTCTTCGACGGTGGCGGGAGCGCGTCGGCCGGCACGTCGGTGGGGAAGGCGTGCGGGATGCGCTGGACGCGGCCGGTGTAGTGCTCGTACGCCCAGTAGCCGGTGCCGGCGATCAGCAGGGCGCCGGTGCACAGCAGGATGAGCGCGCCGAACAGCACCCGGCGGGTGCGGCGCCTGATCCGGGCGCGGCGGTCGGGCGGCCCGGGTTTCGCGCCCGGCTCGGAAGGGCCGGCCACCTCGGGTACGTCGCCCGGCTCGGAAGGGCCGGCTGCCCCGGGTGTGGCGCCCGGCTCGGGTATCTCACGTGGCTCAACTGTGTCGCCCGGCTCGGGTATGTCACGTGGCTCGGGAATGTGCGCCGGCTCGGCTATGTCCCCCGGCTCGGCTGTGCCGCCCGGTTCCGCCGTGTCGCCGGGGCCGGGCGCGCCGGGCGGCTCCGCATCCCCTGCCACGCCGGCTCTGTCGTCGTCCTTACCAGCCACGATCGCCCCCACCCCTGCCGTTCCCCACCCCTGTGGTCGAGTCACCGCATTGTGGACCGGCCGACCTGCACGCGCCCCCCGTTTGGCCCAGCCTGTGCCGACTATGCTCTGGCCCATGCCACTGAAGCTCACCGTCATCGGTACCGGCTATCTCGGCGCCACCCACGCCGTCGCCATGGCCGAACTCGGTTTCGACGTGCTCGCGCTCGACATCGAGCCGCGAAAGATCGAGATGCTGTCGCAGGGCCGGGTGCCGATGTTCGAGCCGGGTCTCGAAGAGCTGCTCGCCAAGCACGTGGCGGGGATCGAGGGGTCGAGCGGGCGGCTGCGCTTCACCCTGTCGTGGGAGGAGGTGGCCGAATTCGGCGACGTGCACTTCGTGTGCGTCAACACCCCGCAGAAGCAGGGCGAGTACGCCTGCGACATGAGCTACGTGGACCGCGCCTTCTCGATGCTGGCCCCGCATCTGCGGCGGCACGCGCTGGTGGTCGGCAAGTCCACCGTGCCGGTGGGCAGCGCGGCCCGGCTGGCGGCGCTGCTGGCCGAGCTGGCGCCGGCGGGCGCGGGCGTGGAGCTGGCGTGGAATCCGGAGTTCCTGCGCGAGGGCTTCGCGGTGCAGGACACCCTGCACCCGGACCGGATCGTGGTGGGCGTGACGAGCGAGCGCGCGGAATCCCTCCTGCGGGAGGTTTACGCCACACCCATCGCAGAAGGCACTCCTTTCGTCGTCGCCGACTATCCGACGGCCGAGCTGGTCAAGACCGCGGCGAACGCCTTCCTCGCCACGAAGATCTCGTTCATCAACGCCATGGCCGAGGTCAGCGAGGCGGCCGGCGGCGACGTGGCCAAGCTCGCCGAGGCGATCGGCTACGACGACCGGATCGGCCGCAAGTTCCTGCGGGCCGGCATCGGCTTCGGCGGCGGCTGCCTGCCCAAGGACATCCGCGCCTTCATGGCCAGGGCCGGCGAGCTGGGCGCCGACCAGGCGCTGACCTTCCTGCGCGAGGTCGACTCCATCAACATGCGGCGCCGCACCCACATGGTGGAGATGGCCCGCGAGGCACTGGGCGGCGGTTTCCTCGGCTGCCGGGTCGCGGTGCTCGGCGCGACCTTCAAGCCGGACTCCGACGACGTACGGGACTCCCCCGCGCTCAACGTGGCGGGCCAGATCCAGTTGCAGGGCGGTCAGGTCACCGTCTACGACCCCAAGGGCATGGACAACGCCCGCTCGCTCTTCCCCACCCTCGGCTACGCACAGACGGCTCTGGACGCGGTACGGGGCGCCGACATAGTGCTGCACCTGACCGAGTGGCGGGAATTCCGCGAGCTGGACCCGGGCGAGCTGGCCGACGTGGCGCGCGGCCGCTCGGTGCTCGACGGCCGCAACTCCCTGGACCCGGCCGTGTGGCGGAAGGCCGGCTGGACCTACCGCGCGATGGGCCGCCCGCACGCGTAGGGCAGAGGGCTCGCAGTAACGCGGGCGCAGCGAGCTGCGCAGGCATAGAACCGGTAAAGCCGGGGTGGTCGGCGGCGGTGCCCCCGACCACTTCGTCTACAGTCCTGTAGACGCCGGGTCGAACCGGGAAGTGGCTGCGGCGCACCGGCGCCGGGAATGGCGGTGCCCATGAACGACTCCAGGCCGGGCGGGACCGGCACCCGCCACCGGCGGACGGCCGTACCCCGCGGCGGTGCCGCCGCCGCCACGGCGTGGACCAAGGTGCCGGCCAGGATCACCGTCGGCTTCTGGGTGACCAAGGTGCTCACCACCGGCATGGGCGAGACGACGTCCGACTTCCTCGGCCGCGCCATGAGCCCGGTGCTCGCGGGCGCGATCGGGCTGCTCGGCCTGGCGGCGGCACTGATGCTGCAGTTGCGCGCCCCGCGCTATTCGCCGTGGATCTACTGGTCGGCCGTCGTCATGGTCAGCGTGTTCGGCACCATGGCCGCCGACGTCATCCATGTCGTCGGCGGCATCCCGTACGCCGTCTCCACCGTCGCCTTCGCCCTGCTGCTCGCGGGAGTGCTCATCGCCTGGTACCGCAGCGAGGGCACCTTGTCGATCCACAGCATCAGCACCGTGCGCCGGGAGCGGTTCTACTGGGCGACGGTGCTCACCACCTTCGCGCTCGGCACCGCCACGGGCGACCTGACCGCGGGCACCTGGCACCTGGGCTACTTCTCCTCCGGTGTCGCCTTCGCCGCGCTGATCGCCGTCCCCGCGCTGGGACGGCTGGCCGGCATGAGCGCGGTGGCCACCTTCTGGTGGGCCTACGTGCTGACCCGCCCGCTGGGCGCGTCCTTCGCCGACTGGATGGGCGTGCCCGTCTCCCGTGGCGGGCTCGGCTGGGGCACGGGGCCGGTGAGCCTGGTCCTGGCCGCGGTGATCGCGGTAGCGGTCGGCCTCACCGCCGCCGCGCACCGCAGGTCCGGCGCCGCGGCCGGGGTCAGCCCGCTTCCGGCGCGCTGACCCGCCCGTTCTTCCGGTAGGTCCGCATCTTGGCCCGGCTGCCGCAGATCGCCATCGTGCACCAGCGGCTGCGGCCCGCCGGGCTGCGGTCGTAGTAGACCCAGCGGCAGGTGCCGGCGGCGCAGGCCTTCAGCCGCGGCCAGGTGCCGTCGGCGGTGGCCCGCACGATGGCCGCCGCCACCGCGGCGGCCAGCTCGTCCGCGCCGGCGAGCCCGCCGGCGGGGACCACGGTCGCGCGACCCTCGGCGTCGACGGCCAGCCGCAGCGGTGCGCGCGCCAGCAGCCGGTCCAGGGCGGCCGTGGTGGCGGCGGGGACGTCGGTGCCCGCGTGGGCCGCGCAGACGTCCCGCAGGGCCTCCCGCAGCGTCAGGACGTCGGCGAGGGCGTCCGCGTCGTAGCCGCGCCCCGACAGGCCCCGGCCGCGCGCCCAGTCCGCGGCCTCCTCGGCGGTACGCAACTCCTCGCTGCCGCCCTCCAGGTCCACGGTGTTGACCAGGTCCTGCACGAGCCGCAGCGGTTCGGGCGCGGGATCGCGTACTCCGGGCTGCTCCACCCTTGCCACGTTACCGCCGTACCGCCATCATGAAGTAACGGTTACCGGTAGCACGCCTAAGCCGGTAACACCGTTCCGACGAAAGGACCCGCATGATCGGCCGGCTGAGCGCCGTCGTCCTCGACTGTCCCGACCCCGCCGCCCTTGCCGCGTTCTACGCCGAGCTGGTGGGCGGCACCGTCGAGGTGGAGGACGAGACGTGGGTGGAACTGAACCGCGAGGACGGTCCCGCGCTGTCCTTCCAGCTCGCCCCAGGACACCGGGCGCCCGAGTGGCCCGACCCTGAGCGCCCGCAGCAGTTCCACACGGACATCGCGGTGCCGCGCCCGGAGATGGACGACGCGGAGAAGAAGGTGCTCGCGCTGGGCGCGACCCTGCTGGAGGGCGACCTCGAAGGCACCCGCAACTGGCGGGTCTACGCCGACCCCGCCGGGCACCCCTTCTGCCTGTGCGCCTGCTGAGGCCGCCCGCGCGGCCCTGACCGGGGCCGGACGGGGTCAGCCGACCGGCTGCGCCATGGTCGACGGCCCGCGCTTCACCCGGAGCGCGGCCGCGGCCGACTCCGCGTCGCGCAGCACCCGCACCGCGTTGTGCCACGTCAGCTTGGCCAGGTCGGCGTCCGACCAGCCGCGGCGCAGGAGCTCGGCGACCAGGTTCGGGTAGCCGGCCACGTCGCTCAGGCCGTCGGGTGTGAAGGCGGTGCCGTCGAAGTCGCCGCCGATGCCGATGTGGTCGACGCCGGCCACCTCGCGCATGTGGTCGAGGTGGTCCGCGACGGTCGCCGCAGTGGCTGCCGGGCGCGGGTGCGCCGCTTCGTAGGCCCGCTGGACGGCCATCCCCCGCGGGGTGGTGTCCAGCGGGTGCAGCCCGTGCGCGCGCATGTTGTCGTCGGCCGCCGCGGTCCACTCGATGGCCGCGGGGAGGATGAACTTCGGTACGAAGGTGGCCATGGCCACGCCTCCGTTGACGGGCAGTCGGGCGAGCACGTCGTCGGGGATGTTGCGCACGTGGTCGCAGACCGCGCGGGCCGAGGAGTGCGAGAAGAGCACCGGCGCCTCGGCCACCCGCAGGGCGGCGCGCATGGTGTCGGCGGAGACGTGCGAGAGATCCACCAGCATGCCGAGCCGGTTCATCTCCCTGACGACCTCCTCGCCGAAGGCGGTCAGGCCGCCGGCGGCGGGCTCGTCGGTGGCGGAGTCCGCCCACGGGGTGTTGTCGTTGTGGGTGAGCGTCATGTAGCGCACGCCGAGGGCGTGGAAGGCCCGCAGAACGGCCAGGGAGCAGTCGATGCTGTGACCGCCCTCGGCGCCCATCAGTGAGGCGATACGGCCCCTGCCACGGGCTTCCTCGAGGTCGTCGGCGGTCAGCGCGAGCATCAGGTCGTCGGGATAGCGCTCGGTCATCCGGTGGACGACGTCGATCTGCTCCAGGGTCGCGGTGACCGCGTCCGCGCCGGCCAGTTCCACCGACACGTAGACCGACCAGAACTGGCCGCCGACGCCGCCGGCCCGCAGCCGGGGGATGTCGGTGTGCAGCCGGTCGCTCTGGTCGGCCGAGATGTCCAGCCGGTCGAGGTCGTAGGAGACCTGCTTGCGCAGCGCCCAGGGCAGGTCGTTGTGCCCGTCGACGACGGGGTGGGCGGCGAGCAGGTCGCGGGCGCGGGCGAGGAGGTCCATGCAGGCCAGCCTATGCGGCGGCATACGCCGTCACGCCGCCGCACACGGCGGCGGCGCACACGGCGGCGGCCTACTTGGCGAAGCCGAAGCCCGCCGCGCCGGTCACCTTGGCGCGCAGCCGGCGGCCCTTCTCGGTGGCCTGCTCGTTGAGCGATGCCTGGAAGTCCCGCATCCGCGCCTGCAGCTCCTGGTCGTGCGCGGCCAGGATGCGGACCGCGAGCAGCCCGGCGTTGCGCGCGCCGGCCACCGAGACGGTCGCGACCGGCACACCGGCCGGCATCTGCACGATGGACAGCAGCGAGTCCATGCCGTCCAGGTACTTCAGCGGCACCGGCACCCCGATGACCGGCAGCGGGGTGACCGAGGCGAGCATGCCGGGCAGGTGCGCGGCGCCGCCGGCGCCCGCGATGATCACCTGGAGCCCGCGGCCGGCGGCCTGCTCGCCGTAGGCGACCATCTCGTGCGGCATGCGGTGCGCCGAGACGACGTCGACCTCGAAGGTGACGTCGAACTCCTGCAGCGCGTGGGCGGCGGCCTCCATCACCGGCCAGTCGGAGTCGGAGCCCATGACGATGCCCACCGCGGGCACGGCCGTCCCGCTCGCTTCACTCATCGATCGTCCCTCGCAGGTAGTCGGCCGCGTGACGGGCGCGCTCGCGCACGTCGTCCAGGTCGTCGCCGTAGGTGGTGACGTGGCCGACCTTGCGGCCGGGCTTCACGTCCTTGCCGTACATGTGGATCTTCAGCCCGGGGTCGCGGGCCATGCAGTGCAGATAGCCGGCGTACATGTCGGAGTAGTCGCCGCCGAGCACGTTCGCCATCACCGTCCAGCGGGTCCGCGGCCGCGGGTCGCCGAGCGGCAGGTCGAGCACGGCCCGCAGGTGGTTGGCGAACTGCGAGGTGGCGGCGCCGTCGATGGTCCAGTGGCCGCTGTTGTGCGGGCGCATCGCCAGCTCGTTGACCAGCAGGCGGCCGTCGGCGGTCTCGAACAGCTCGACGGCGAGATGGCCCACCACGCCGAGCTCGCGGGCCACCGTGAGCGCGAGGCGCTGGGCCCGCGCCGAGAGAAGGTCGGGCAGGCCGGGCGCCGGCGCGATCACCGTGTCGCACACCCCGTCGACCTGCACGGACTCCACCACCGGATAGGCCACCGCCTGGCCGTGCGGCGAGCGCACGACGTTCGCGGCCAGCTCGCGCACGAAGTCGACCTTCTCCTCGGCGAGCACCGGCACCCCGGCGCGGAAGGCGTCCGCCGCGTCCGCCTCGGCCCGGACGAACCACACGCCCTTGCCGTCGTAGCCGCCGGTCACCGTCTTGAGGACCAGCGGGTAGCCCGCGGTCTCCGCGGCGAACCGGGTGACGTCCGCCGGGTCGGCGACGATCCGGTTGCGCGGGCAGGGCACGCCGATCTCGGCGAGCCTGGCCCGCATGACGCCCTTGTCGTGCGCGTGCAGCAGCGCGTCGGGCCCCGGGCGTACCACGACGCCGTCCGCCTCCAGGGCGCGCAGGTGCCCGGTCGGCACGTGCTCGTGGTCGAAGGTGATCACGTCGCAGCCCTGGGCGAAGGCGCGCAGCGTGTCGAGGTCGCGGTAGTCGCCGACGGTGACGTCCGCGGCGACCAGCGCGGCCGAGTCCTGTGCGGTGTCGCTGAGAATCCTGAACCTGATGCCGAGCGGGATGCCCGCCTCGTGGGTCATACGGGCGAGCTGGCCGCCGCCGACCATGCCGACTACGGGGAATGTCACGTTTTTTCCTGCCGGTGGTGCACGGGGGCCGATCCCCCGATGATGGCCCTACCAGCGTATCCGGCGTACGACCGCCCGAACGCCGGACGGCTCCGCGGCGACTTCCGGGGGGCGGTTAGCATGAAGGACACCGAAATCCTGCCCCGCCGACCGGCGGCATCGACCATCCCCGACAGACAGGGCCCGAGCGATCACCATGACCGGATTCAGCGCCCTGCGCGGCAAGCTGGCCCTGATGTACCGCGAGATCGCGAAGTTCGGGGCAGTGGGCGGTGTGGGCGTCCTGGTCAACATCGGGGTCTTCAACCTGGTGCGGCACAGCACCGGGCTGCAGACGGTCCGGGCCAGCGTGCTGGCGACACTGGTGTCCATCGCCTTCAACTACCTGGGCTTCCGCTACTTCACCTACCGGGACCGCGGCAAGGCAGGCCGCACCAAGGAGCTGGGGCGCTTCCTGGGCTTCAGCTGCATCGGCCTGGTGATCGAGAACGGCGTGCTGTTCGTGGCGACGTACGGCTTCGACTGGGACAGCCAGCTGCAGAGCAACATCTTCAAATTCGTCGGCATCGGCGTCGCGACGCTCTTCCGCTTCTGGTCGTACCGCACCTGGGTCTTCCGGGCGGTCCCCGCGGGGGACCCGGTGGAGCAGGCCGAGTCCTTCCTGACGGCGGGCGGCGGCGCGACGTGCGCCGGCGCGACCGGCGTGTCCGGGGATCGGCGCAGGCGGCGCAAGGCCGGTGCGAACCGGCGCGTCTGACCGCCGCACGGCCGCCGGCGCTCAGCTGACGATGTCCTCGCGGGGCGGCGGGGGCTGCATCTGCCGGGCGAGGAAGAGGGCGAAGACCGGGGGGTGCTGCTGGAGCAGTTCGAGCCGGCCGCCGTCGGCCTCGGCCAGGTCGCGGGCGAGCGCCAGGCCGAGCCCGGTCGAATTGCGGCCGCTGACCGTGCGCTCGAAGACCCGCGCGCCCAGGTCGGACGGCACCCCGCGGCCCTCGTCGGTCACCTCGACGACCGCCTGGTTGCCGGTCACCCGGGTGCGCAGCCCCACCGTGCCCGCGCCGTGCATCAGCGAGTTCTCGATCAGGGTGGCCAGCACCTGCGCGACTGCCCCCGGGGTGCCCACCGCCCGCAGCGCGGGAGTGCCGGAGCGGACGATGGCCCGGCCCTCGTTCTGGTACGCCGGGCGCCACTCCTCGACCTGCTGCTTGATGACCTCGTCGAGGTCGAAGTAGACCGCGGACCCGGTCCGCGGGTCGCGCGCGTTGGTCAGCAGCCGCTGCACCACGTCGGTGAGCCGCTCGACCTGGCCGAGGGCGATCGTCGCCTCCTCCTTGACCGTCTCCTGGTCGTCGGTGGCCACGATCTCCTCCAGCCGCATCGACAGCGCGGTCAGCGGGGTCCGCAGCTGGTGCGAGGCGTCGGAGGCGAGCCGGCGCTCCGCGGTGAGCATCCGCCCGATCCGCTCGGCGCTGGCGTCCAGCACGTCGGCGATCCGGTCCAGTTCCGGCACGCCGTAGCGGCGGTGCCGGGGGCGGGGGTCACCGGAGCCGAGGCGTTCGGCGGTCGCCGCGAGGTCGCTGAGCGGGCTGGCCAGCCGCTTGGCCTGGCGTACGGCCAGACCGACCGCGGCCAGCACGGCGAGCAGCGCGACGGCCAGGATCACCAGCAGATTGCGGCCGATCTCCTCGCTGACGGTGGAGCGCGACTGCTCCACGGTGACGGACTCGCCGTGGTCGCCGCGCTGGGTGGAGGTGATGACCTTGCCCTTGGGCCGGGCGCCGAGGGTGACCTGCGGGTGGCCGGGCACCTGCACCACCGCGTAGCGGTCGGCGGCGATCTGCCGGTCCAGGCCCTTGGCGTCGATGCTCTCGCCGGCCACGATGCGGTTCTCCACGATGCCGACCAGCCGCACCGCCTCGGACTCGACGCCGTCGCGCGCGCTGCTCTCGATGGTCCTGGTCTCCACGAAGATCAGGGACAGCCCGAAGACGGCGATGACGACGAGCACCACGGCCAGCGTGGAGGAGATGAGACGGCGACGCACGGCGGCGGCGGGTCAGTTCTTCTCGAACCGGAAACCGACTCCGCGAACCGTGGAGATGTACCGCGGGTTGGCCGCGTCGTCGCCGAGTTTCTTGCGCAGCCAGGAGATGTGCATGTCGAGGGTCTTGGTGGACGACCACCATGTGGTGTCCCACACCTCGCGCATCAGCTGCTCGCGGGTGACGACCCGGCCCGCGTCCCGCACCAGCACCCGGAGCAGGTCGAACTCCTTGGCGGTGAGTTGCAGTTCGTCGTCGCCCATCCAGGCGCGGTGCGACTCGACGTCGATCCGCACCCCGTGGGTGGACGGCTGCGCGGGCTCGGTGGTGCCGCGCCGCAGCAGGGCGCGCACCCGGGCCAGCAGTTCGGCAAGCCGGAAGGGCTTGGTCACGTAGTCGTCGGCGCCGGCGTCCAGGCCGACGACCGTGTCGACCTCGTCGGCGCGGGCGGTCAGTACCAGCACCGGGAAGGTGTGGCCCTCGGTGCGGATCCGCCGGCACACGTCGAGGCCGTCCATCCCGGGCAGGCCCAGGTCGAGCACCACCAGGTCGACGGAACCAAGCAGCGCCGCCTCCAGCGCGGTGGGTCCGTCCTCGCGCACCTCGACCTCGTAACCCTCGCGGCGCAGTGCGCGCGCGAGCGGTTCCGAGATGGATGCGTCGTCCTCGGCCAGAAGTACGCGGGTCATGGGCTTGATGGTAGTCCGCGCCCCCCTGGCCCGAGGTGGTGGTACGCCGCTGTCCGCTCACGCCCCCCGCGGCCGCCCCGTGCCGGCCGCGGGGCGGTCAGGACAGCGGCCAGGGGCGCGCGGTGGCGCCCAGCCTGTTCCAGGCGTTGATGACGGTGATCGCCCAGATGAGTTCGGCCAGTTCCTGGTCGCTGAACCGGGCGGCGGCGCGGGCGAAGACCTCGTCACCGACCTGCCCGTCGGCGAGCCGGGTGACGGCCTCGGTCAGCTCCAGCGCCGCCCGTTCGCGGGCGGTGAAGAACGGGGTCTCCCGCCACACCGGCAGCGCGTAGAGGCGGCGTTCGCTCTCGCCGCCCTCGCGGGCGTCCTTGCTGTGGGTGTCGACGCAGTAGGCGCAGCCGTTCAGCTGCGAGGCGCGGGCCCTGACCAGTTCGAGCAGCGGGACTTCGAGGCTGATGTCGCGGGCGGCGGCGTCCAGCGCGTTCATGGCCCGGTTGACGTGCGGGACGAGGGTGTCCACGGCGAGGCGGACGGCGGGGACGACGAGGTCCCCCTCGGTGGTGGCGGCCTTCACGGCGGTGGCGGTCTCAGTGCTCATGACAGTGAATCTACTGACCGAGTGGATCCTGGGTAAGGTCCACTTTCATGGATGATTCCTGGCCCACTTCAGCGGCGGGCGAGCACCGGGAGACCGGTGTGGACCTGCATCTCGACCTGCCGCCCGGCACCTCCCAGGGCCGCAGGGCGGCCCTTGAGCGGGCGCTGCGCGACGCCGTGCGCCACGGCCGGCTCGCCCCCGGCAGCCGGCTGCCCTCCAGCCGCCGGCTGGCCGAGCAGACGGGGCTGTCCCGCGGCACTGTCAAGGCGGCCTACGACCAGCTCACCGCCGAGGGGTACCTGACCGCCCGCCAGGGCTCGGGCACGGTGGTCGCCGACCGCCCGCAGGGACCGTCGCCGCAGCCGCCCGGCAGGTCCGCCGCCACGCGCCCGCCGCGCCACGACCTGCGGCCCGGCAGCCCCGACGTCACGTCCTTCCCCACCTCGGCATGGCTGCGCGCCACCCGCCGCGCGCTGGGCGCCGTGCCGTCCGCGGCCTACGACTACGGCGACCCGCGCGGCAGGGCCGAACTGCGGGCGGCACTGGCCGAATACCTCGGCAGGACCCGCGGGGTGGTCGCCGACCCCGACCGCATCGTGGTCGTCTCCGGTTACGTGCAGGGCCTGGCGCTGCTGACAGCGGTGCTGGGGCGCCCCGTGGTGGGTATGGAGGACCCGGGGCTGCCCTTCCACCGCGAGGTGGTCCGGCGGGCCGGCGGCCGGGTGGTACCGCTGCCGGTCGACGAGCACGGCGCGGGCGCGGGCGGGGACCTGCCGCGGATGGACGCGGTGGTGGTCACCCCGGCCCACCAGTACCCGACCGGCGTCACCCTCCATCCGGCCCGCCGGCACGCGCTCACCGACTGGGCACGGGCCGGCGGCGGTCTGGTGATCGAGGACGACTACGACGGCGAATTCCGCTACGACAGGCAGCCGGTGGGCGCACTCCAGGGCACCGCCCCCGACCAGGTCGTCTACCTGGGCACCGCGTCGAAGACGCTGGGGCCCGCGCTGCGGCTCGGCTGGATGGTGCTGCCGCCGCACCTGGTGCGGCCGGTCGCCGAGGCCAAGCTCTACAGCGATTACCACACCGGCGCCGTGGGCCAGTTGGCGCTGGCCGACCTGATCGCCGACCACGCCTACGACCGGCACGTCCGCGCCTCCCGGCTGCGCTACCGGCGCCGCCGCGACCTGCTCGTCGAGCGGCTGGAAGGCGCCGCGGTGCGCCCCGGCGTGGAACTGCGGGGCATCGCGGCCGGGCTGCACGCGCTGGTCAGCCTGCCGCAGGACGGCCCCGACGAGGCGGCGACGCTGCGCCGGGCCACGGCCGAGGGCCTCGCCGTCGACGCCCTGGGCGGGCACTGGCACGGCGCGGACGGCGGCGACCGCTCCTCCCCCGGTCGCCCGCGGGGACTGATCGTCGGCTACGGCACTCCCGGGGAGGGCGCTTACCCGGCGGCGCTCGCCGCGTTGACGCGCGTGCTGCGGCCTTAGGGCCTACCGGCGCGCTGCGGCCTTCGGGCCCACCGGGGCGTCCTGCGGCCGTAGAACCTGCCGGCGTCTACTGCGGCGGTACGTTCGGCCGGTTCAGGACGGGGCTGCCAGCTCCGCCCAGACGGTCTTGCCCGGCTGGTCGCCGTTGCGGACGACGCCCCAGTCCAGGCACAGGCGCTGGACTATGAACATCCCGTGGCCGCCCGGACGGCCGGCCCGGTGCGGGGTGCGGGGGGCGGGCTCGCCGGGGCCGCTGTCGACGACTTCGAGGCGCAGGGACTTCGGACCGCGGCGCAGCAGCAGCTCTTCCGGGCCGCCGGCGTGCAGGCACGCGTTGGTGACCAGCTCCGAGACCACGAGCAGTACGTCCTCTGCGGCGGCTCTGCGATCGGCGGTCGCGGCGGGCAGCCAGCCCCAGTCGCGCAGCGCCTGCCGGGTGAAGTCCCTGGCCCGTGGCACGATGCCGCTCTCGCCGGTGAGCCGGAGCCGCCGCGCGGTCTCCGCCTCACGGGTCTCCGTCTCGCCGACCTCGGCGGGCTCGCCCGAATCCGGCTCACGGTCATCCGCGGCGAAGGGCCGGGTGGTGCTCATCTAGGCCTCACCTCACGGATGTACGTCTGGGTCCGAACTTCTTCTGCCCGAAGGATCTCCCGGAACACGTCCGGGCGACCACCAAACCTGGGCTGCCTTGCGGCACCGGCCGCGCGTCCCGCCCCCGTAAGCATCCGGCTACTCCCTGAGCGCCTGGTCAAGGGTGTCGTGCAGGGTGAAGACCGCCTCGGCGCCGGTGATCTCCAGCACCCGGGCGACGGTGGGCCGCATCGCGACCAGGTGGACGGCGCCGCCTTCCGCCTCGGCCCGCAGCCGCGCGCTCAACAGCACGTTGAGGCCTGTCGAGTCGCAGAACTCCAGCTGCGAGCAGTCGATCACCAGCCGGTTCGCGCCGGCGTCCATCGCCGTGCCGAGCGGCTCGCTCAGCAGATCGGCGGTGTGGTGGTCGAGCTCACCTGCCGGAGTGAAGACCGCGGTGTGGCCATGCTGCGCGACCTCGACATGCAGCCGGCCGAGACCCGCTGTGTCGACCGCTTCGCGGTCCATTCGCACTCCTTCGCCCTTCGTGACCGACGCGATTGCTGACCCTACGCGTTCCGCCCGTGCGGCGGTAGTCGTCATCATGACGCAACCAGCTCCGCAATGTATCGCACTCACGTACGATAACGCCGAATGTACGGTCAGTGACCACCCGCACCCGGTAGAAACGCCGAAAACTCCCCGATAACTTGCGACTCCCCCGGCAACAGGCGTAGGGGTGGAGGTACGGCATCGGCAATCGGCACAGCCGACCGCCGCAAGAAAGGGAGGACCATATGGCACCCCGGCTCGGCCTGGATCACGAGGACCAAGCGCTGGAGCAGTGCGAGGGGCTTGAGGGGCTCCCGGAGATTCCGCCCTACGACGAGATCGGACCGGTGGACGCGCGCGCCCTGTCCAAGACGCTCTTCGCGCGCCTGCACGGGCTTGAGGAGGGGACCGAGGAGTACGCGTACGTCCGCAACACGCTCGTGGAGCTCAACCTCGCCCTGGTGAAATTCGCCGCGTCCCGGTTCCGCACCCGCAGCGAGCCGATGGAGGACATCATCCAGGTCGGCACGATCGGCCTGATCAAGGCGATCGACCGGTTCGAGCTGAGTCGCGGCGTCGAGTTCCCGACCTTCGCGATGCCGACGATCGTCGGTGAGATCAAGCGCTTCTTCCGCGACACCAGCTGGTCGGTCCGGGTGCCGCGGCGGCTTCAGGAGCTGCGGCTGGACCTGGCGAAAGCCGGCGACGAGCTGGCCCAGCAACTGGACCGCACGCCGACCGTGCGCGAGCTGGCCGCCCGGCTCGACCTGCCCGAGGACGAGGTCATCGAGGGCATGGCGGCGAGCAACGCCTACACGGCCAGCTCGCTGGACGCCCAGCCCGCCGAGGACGACCCGGAGGGCGCGCTCGCCGACCGGATCGGCTACGAGGACCGCGACCTCGAAGGCGTCGAGTACGTCGAGTCCCTCAAGCCGCTGATCGCGCGGCTTCCGCAGCGCGACCGGGCCATCCTGTCGCTGCGCTTCGTCGGCAACCTGACCCAGGCCGAGATCGGCGACGAGCTGGGCATCTCGCAGATGCACGTGTCGCGGCTGCTCACCCGGACGCTGTCACGGCTGCGCCGCGGGCTGCTCGTCGAGGAGTAGGCCGCCGGGCCCCCGCGGGGTCCGCAGCACGCCGTCCTTCCACACCGCCGCCGCCAGGGGCACGCCCGGACGGTAGGCCAGATGGACATGGCTGGGCGCGTCGAGCAGCAGCAGATCGGCGCGGGCGCCCGGGGTGATCCTGCCGATGTCGCTGCGGCGCAGGGCGCGCGCACCGCCGTGGGTGGCGGCGAGCACCGCCTCATCGGGGGTCATGCCCATGTCCCGGACGGCGACGGCGACGCAGAACGGCATGGATGTGGTGAAGGACGAGCCCGGGTTGCAGTCGGTGGACAGCGCGACCGTGGCGCCCGCGTCGAGCAGCCTGCGGGCGTCGGGATAGCGGGCGCGGGTGGAGAATTCCGCGCCCGGCAGCAGCGTGGCCACGGTGGTGTCCGCGGCGCTCGCGAGCGCGTCGACGTCGGCGTCCGCCAGATGGGTGCAGTGGTCGGCCGAGGCCGCCCCCAGCTCGACGGCGAGCTGGACGCCGGGGCCGGGGCCGAGCTGGTTGGCGTGCACCCGCGGGATCAACCCGCGGGACATGCCCGCGGTGAGGACGGCGCGGGCCTGGTCGCCGTCGAAGGCGCCGCGCTCGCAGAAGACGTCGACCCAGCGGGCATGCGGGGCGCACGCGTCCAGCATCGGCCCGGTGACCAGGTCGACGTAGCCGGCCGGGTCGTCGGCGAATTCGGGCGCGACGACATGGGCGCCGAGGTAGGTGACCTCGTCGGTGTGCCGGGCGGCGATCTGCAGGGCGCGGGCCTCGTCGTGGACGGTGAGGCCGTATCCCGACTTGGTCTCCTGGGTGGTCGTGCCCTGCCGGAGCGCCTCGGCCAGGAAGCGGGTGAGGGTCGCGGCGAGCTCCGCGTCGGTGGCGGCGCGGGTGGCGGCGACCGTGGTGCGGATGCCGCCGGCCGTATAGGGCCTCCCCGACATCCTGGCGGCGAATTCGGCGCCGCGCTCCCCGGCGAAGAGCAGATGCGAGTGGGAGTCGACGAAGCCGGGCAGCAGCGCGCGGCCGCCGGCGTCGACCCGGTTGTCGGTGGCGGGTGCTTTGCTGGACGCACCGACCCAGGCGATGCGGTCGCCGTCGATGACGACGGCCGCGGCGCCCGGGATCAGCCCGAGGGGGTCGCGGCTGCCGCCGCTGCCAATCGCGAAGAGGGAGGGATCGTTGGTGACCAGGCTGCCGATATTGGTGATGGCCGTGCTGGTCGCCTTGCCTGCCGCCGCGGCGGTCGTCGTCGTCATCCGTGCTCTCGCTGGCCGGTGGGGTCTGGTCGGGGTCGTCTGGCGGGCCGCACCCGGCGTCGGGGGCGGCCCGCGGGCGCGGGTCAGTCGCGGAGGGCGCCGATCGCGTCGGCCAGCGCGGCCGGCACGTCCTGGACCGACTGGTGCTGCCCGTCGCGGACGATCTGCCGGCCCCCCACCACCGTGTGGCGTACGTCGGCCGCCGTCGCCGCGAATACCGCGGTCTCACCGGCCAGCCGGGCCGGCGGCCCCGCGGTGCGTACGGAGTCCAGCGCGATCGTGGTGAAGTCGGCGAGGGCGCCCGCCTCCAGCTTGCCCGCGTCCGGCCAGCCGAGGCTCGCGTGGCCGTCCTCGGTGGCCGCGCGCAGCAGTTGGGCCGCGGTCCAGTGGCCGCGGGTCCTGGCTCGCAGCCGCTCGTTGAGCTCCACCGCCCGTGCCTCCTCGAAGAGGTCGATCACCGCGTGGCTGTCGCTGCCCAGGCTCATCGGGCAGCCGGCGCGGCGCAGTTGCGGTGCCGGGCCGATGCCGTCGGCCAGGTCCCGCTCGGTGGTGGGGCACATGCACACGGTGCTGCCCGCGGCGCCGAGCAGCGCGGTGTCGCCGGCGGTGAGGTGGGTGGCGTGCACTGCGGTGGTGTTGCGCTGCCAGAAGCCGGAGTCGGCCAGCAGCCGGGTCGGGGTGCGGCCGTGCAGCGCGAGGCAGGCGTCGTTCTCCGCGGTCTGCTCCGACAGGTGGACGTGGGTGGGCACCTCGGCGGTGCGCTCGGCGAAGACCCGGTAGCCGTCGCGGTCGGAGAAGGCCCGCACCGAGTGCACGGCGGCGCCGATCTTCGCGTGGCCCTCGCCCTTGAGCTGCGACCAGCGGTCGTACCAGCGGTCGGCGGTGCCGTCGCCGAAGCGCAGCTGCGGGCCTTCGAGGGGGCGGTAGGAGGTGCGGGTGAAACCGCCGTGCAGATAGGCGGCGTCCAGCAGCGTGATCCTGATGCCGGCCTCGCCGGCGGCGGCGATCAGCGCCTCGCCCATGGCGTTGGGGTTGCCGTAGGGCGTGCCGTCGCCCTGGTGGTGCAGATAGTGGAATTCGCCGACGCAGGTGATGCCGGCCAGCGCCATCTCGGCGTAGACGGCGCGCGCGAGGGTGAAGTAGCTGTCGGGGTCGAGGGCCTGCGCGACGCCGTACATGACGTCGCGCCAGCTCCAGAAGGACGTCGGCGCCGACAGCCGGCCGCCGGCGGGCGCCTGCCCCCCGGCCTCCGAGCCGATCTGCGCGGTGCCGCGCAGCGCCCGGTGGAAGGCGTGGCTGTGGGCGTTGGCCAGGCCCGGCAGGGTCAGGCCGCGCAGCACGGCCGCGCCGGCGGGCGGGCGTTCGACTCCGGTACGGACCTCGGCGATCCGGTCGTCGGCCACGGTCAGGGCGATGCCCGGTTCGGCGTGTGTGCCGAGCCAGGCGTTCTCCAGCCAGTACGTCACCTGCACGCGAGACCTTCCAATACGTCGGCGAGCGCGGACACTCCGGCGAGACAGTCGTCCTCGGCCGCGCTTTCTGCCGGGGAGTGCGAGACGCCGGTGGGGTTGCGTACGAACAGCATGGCGGTCGGAACGGCCGCCGAGAGGATTCCGGCGTCGTGTCCCGCTCCGGTCGGCAGAACGGGTGCCGGTGAACCCGCTCCGAGCAGGGCGGCAAGCCGATCACGCAGGTCGTGGGCGAATTCGACCACCGGGGTGAACGACTCGCGTACGACGCTCACCTCGACGCCGTCCCGGGCGCCGCGCTCCCTGGCCGCGTGCTCGATCGCGGCCACGACCTCGGCGAGCGTCTCCTCGTCGGCGGCCCGTGAGTCCAGCCAGCCGCGGACCCGCGAGGCGATGGCGTTGACGCCGCCCGGCTCGACGGCGACCTTGCCGAAGGTCGCCAGCGCGCCGGCGAGCCGGGCCTTCTTCCTGGCGGCGAGCACCGTGGTGGCGTAGGTCAGCATCGGGTCGCGGCGGTCCACGAGCCGGGTGGTGCCCGCGTGGTTGGCCTCGCCGCGGAAGTCGAAGCGCCAGCGGCCGTGCGGCCAGATCGCCGAGGCGACGCCGACCGGCCGGCCCAGCAGGTCCAGCGCGCGGCCCTGCTCGACGTGCAGCTCGACGAAGGCGCCGATACGGGCCAGGCGCTCGGGGTCGGGGCCGATCGCCGCCGGGTCCCGCCCGGCCTTCTCCATGGCCCGCGCGAGGCTGACGCCGTCGGCGTCCACCAGGTCCCTGGCGTCCTGCGGCGCGAGCCGGCCCGCGGTCAGCCGGGAGCCGACGCAGGCCACGCCGAAGCGGGCCCCCTCCTCGTCCACGAAGTTGACGACGGCCAGCGGCCGCCGCGGCCGGGCGCCGCGGCCGCGCAGCTCGTCGAGGGCGGCGAAGGACGAGACGACGCCGAGCGGCCCGTCGAAGGCGCCGCCGTCGGGCACGGAGTCCAGGTGGGAGCCGGTGACGACCGCGTCGCCCGCCGCGGGATCACCGAGCCAGGCCCACTGGTTGCCGTTGCGGTCCGTCTCGTAGGCCAGGCCCCGGTCCTCGGCCTGCGCCCGGAACCACTCCCGGCAGTCGGCGTCCGCGGGCGTCCAGGCGTAGCGCCTGTAGCCGCCGGTCCCGGCGTGCCTGCCGACCGCGGCCAGCTCCCGCCACATGGTGGCGAAGCCGGCGCCCTCGGCGGCGGACGTCATGAGGATTCCCGCATCGGTACCCGGACGCCGCGTTCGGTGGCGATGTCGCCGGCCCGGTCGTAGCCGGCGTCGACATGGCGGATGACGCCCATGCCCGGGTCGTTGGTGAGCACCCGGCGGATCTTCTCGCCGGCGAGCGCGGTGCCGTCGGCGACGGTGACCTGGCCGGCGTGGATGCTGCGGCCGATGCCGACGCCGCCGCCATGGTGGATCGACACCCAGGACGCGCCGGAGGCGACGTTGACCATGGCGTTGAGCAGCGGCCAGTCGGCGATCGCGTCGGAGCCGTCGAGCATGGCCTCGGTCTCGCGGTAGGGGGAGGCCACGGAGCCGCAGTCGAGGTGGTCGCGGCCGATCACCAGGGGGGCCTTGAGCGTGCCGTCGGCGACCATCTCGTTGAAGCGCTCGCCGGCCCGGTCGCGCTCCCCGTAGCCGAGCCAGCAGATCCGGGCCGGCAGGCCCTGGAAGTGGACGCGCTCGCCTGCCAGCTTGATCCAGCGGGCCAGCGACTCGTTCTCCGGGAAGAGGTCGAGGATGGCGCGGTCGGTCCGGTGGATGTCGGCCGGGTCGCCGGACAGCGCCGCCCAGCGGAAGGGGCCCTTGCCCTCGCAGAACAGCGGGCGGATGTAGGCGGGGACGAAGCCGGGGAAGGCGAAGGCCCGCTCGTAGCCGGCGAGCTGTGCCTCGCCGCGGATGGAGTTGCCGTAGTCGAAGACCTCGGCGCCGGCGTCCTGGAAGCCGACCATCGCCTCGACGTGACGGGCCATCGACTCGCGGGCGCGCCGGGTGAATTCGGCGGGCTCGGCGGCGGCGTAGTCAGCCATGTCGGCGTGCTCGACGCCGAGCGGGAGGTACGCCAGCGGGTCGTGGGCCGACGTCTGGTCGGTGACGATGTCGATGGGCGCCTGCATGGCCAGCAGTTGCGGTACCAGCTCCGCCGCGTTGCCCAGGACGCCGATGGACAGCGGGCGGCGCGCGTCGCGGGCCTCGGTGGCCAGCCGCAGCGCGTGGTCGAGGGAGTCGGCGCGCACGTCGAGGTAGCGGTGCTCGATGCGGCGCTCGATGGCCCGCGGGTCGACGTCGACGCACAGGGCCACGCCGCCGTTCATGGTGACGGCGAGCGGCTGGGCGCCGCCCATGCCGCCGAGGCCCGCGGTGAGGGTGATGGTGCCGGCGAGCGAGCCGTCGAAGCGCTTGGCGGCGACCGCGGCGAAGGTCTCGTAGGTGCCCTGCAGGATGCCCTGGGTGCCGATGTAGATCCACGAACCCGCGGTCATCTGGCCGTACATCGTCAGGCCCAGCGCTTCGAGGCGGCGGAATTCCTCCCAGGTGGCCCAGTCGCCGACCAGGTTGGAGTTGGCGATCAGCACCCGGGGCGCCCACTCGTGGGTCTGCATGACGCCGACCGGGCGGCCGGACTGGACCAGCATCGTCTCGTCCTGCTTCAGGCCGCGCAGGGTGCGGACCATCGCGTCGAAGGAGTTCCAGTCGCGGGCGGCCTTGCCGGTGCCACCGTAGACGACGAGCTTGTCGGGGTGCTCGGCCACCTCGGGGTCGAGGTTGTTCTGCAGCATGCGCAGCGCGGCTTCCTGCTGCCAGCCCAGGGCGCTCAGTTCCGTACCGCGCGGCGCGCGTACCGGCCTCGGTCCCGTCATCGGTGCGGCCTCCTCGTCATGGCATTGAATATTCACATCCTGGCCAGCTGAATAGCTCTAGTCAACAAGGCCCCGCCCCGTGCCCGCCGCGGCTCGCGCGCGGGTGGCGTCGCGGCAGGCCGGGATGGTGGGATGGCGTCCATGACGGACGAGGCGGCGGCACGCAGGGACGACGCGCTGCGCTCAGCGGTGGACAGCGGCCTGGTGAGCGAGGCGGAACCGGTCGTCGGGCTGCTGGACATCGCCGGCATCCGGCAGTCGGCGACCTCCCTGCACGCCGCCTTCGCCACCCCCGGTGTCGCCGTCGAGCACACCTTCGCCGTGAAGGCCGCCTCCCTGGTGCCCGTCCTCGCGCTGCTCGGGCAGTACGGACTCGGCGCGGAGGTGGCCAGCCCCGGCGAACTGGCCCTCGCCCGGGCCGCCGGGATCCCCCCGGAGCGCACGGTGCTCGACTCCCCCGCCAAGACCACCGCGGAACTGCGCGAGGCGCTGGCCCTCGGTATCGCCGTCAACGCCGACAATCCGCAGGAGGTCGCCAGGATCGACGCCCTGCTGGCCGCCGCGCCGTCCGCCTCCCCGATCGGGCTGCGGGTCAACCCCCAGGTCGGCGGCGGCAGCATCGACGCGATGAGCACCGCGACCGCCACCTCCAAATTCGGCGTGGCGCTGCGCGACCCGGGCGCCGAGGAGTGGGTGCTGCGCACCTATGCCGAGCGGCCCTGGCTGAACCGCCTCCATACCCACACCGGCTCCCAGGGCGTGCCGCTGCGGCTGATGGCCGCCGGTGTGCGGGCCGCCTACGACCTGGCGGAACGCATCAACGCCGCCGCCGGCCGCCGGCAGGTCACCGTCCTGGACATCGGCGGCGGCCTGCCCGTCAACTTCGGCTCCGACGACATCACCCCCACCTTCGGCGAATACGCCGACCTGCTGCGCGCGGAGGTCCCCGGGCTCTTCGACGGGCGCTACGGCATCGTCACCGAATTCGGCCGCGCGCTGCTCGCCAAGCACGGCACGGTCCTGGCCCGGGTCGAATACGCCAAGTCCGCCGGCGGGCGGGCGATCGCCGTCACCCACGCCGGCGCTCAGGTCGCCACCCGCACCGTCTTCGCCCCCGACGCCTGGCCGCTGCGGGTCCTCGCCCTGGACCCGCGGGGCCGGCCCAAGGACGGCGACCCGGTGGTCCAGGACGTGGCGGGGCCCTGCTGCTTCGCCGGCGACCTGGTCGCCCGCGGCCGTACGCTGCCGCGACTGGACGCCGGCGACCATGTCGCGCTGCTGGACACCGGCGCCTACTACTTCTCGACGCACTTCGCCTACAACTCGCTGCCCCGCCCGGCCGTCTGGGCCTACACCACCACTGCCGGCTCCGCGCCCGCCTTCTCCCCGGTCCGCCGGGCCCAGTCCCTCGCCGACCTCCTCACCGAGAGCGGCGCGGACCTTCCCCCGCTCACGCCGTAGGACACCACCCGGGACCGCCGGGCTCAGCGCCGGCGGCGGCCGCCGCCGGGTGCGGCGTCACCGGCGGCTATGCCGGTGAACTGGTAGGCGGCCGGGTCGCCGTCGGGCCGCACCCACAGCAGCGCGTCCTTGGTACGTTCGATGCGGGCCAGCCGCAACGACTTGGCGAACAGGCCCGCCCCGACACCGCCGAGGAGCATGCCGCCCGCGCAGGGCAGCACCAGCGAGGACGCCGCCGCCACGACGAAGGCCGCGACCAGCCACCACCGGCGCCGCCGCGTCCAGGCGCGGGCGGTCACCTTGCGGTCCTGCAGGTAGACCGACTTCGCCGCCTTGGTCGCCGCCTCGCCGCGGGCGGCATACCGGCCGCCGCGTACAGCGAAGGCGGCCACCGCGGCGATGATGAACAGCGCCGCACCGGCCATGACGCCGATCCGCCGCCCGGTCGGACTGAACGTCACCGCCGTCCCCGGCACCGCCGCGACGACACCCAGCCACCACAGCCAGGTCCCCGCCGTCCGCACCGTCACCGCCACCCGCGCCAATGTGTAGGCCCCGCGCACCACGTCGCGCCTCCTCCTCCGCCGCGTCCACCGCACGGCATCGCCTGACAAGTGCTGGGAGGCTACTTCGGAATTCTCAGATTTTCGTTAAGACGTACGGATTCGGCCGGCGTCCGTTCGCTCCGCCCGTTCACTCCACGAAGACCCCGCGCGCCGCGGCCTGCGCGTCGAACTCCTCCAGCCGCGCCTGGGCGTCGGGCAGTTCGTCACACATCGACTCCAGCAGCACCCGGCCGAGCAGCATCGGCGCGCACGCCGTGTCGAACGCCAGCCCGGTCCCGACCGCGGCCGGCAGCAGCAGGTCGCTGTGCGCGGCGACCGGCGCGAACGCGCTGTCCGCCACGGTGACCACGGTCAGCCCCGCCTCCCGCGCATGGGCCAGCGCGTCGATCACCTCCCGTGGATGCCGCGGCAGCGCGAAGCACAGCAGGGCGCTGGCGCCCGCCCGCGCGGCCGCGTCGATCCGGTCGGCGAGCATGGTGCCGCCCTCGTCCAGCAACCGCACGTCCGGGTGCACCTTGGCCGCGAAGTACGCGAAGCCGCGCGCCTGCGCCCCGGCCGCCCGCAGCCCCAGCACCGGCAGCGGCACCGAGCCGGCGAGCAGCGCGCCGGCTCGGGAGACCGGCCCGGGGTCGGCGAGCACCGCCGCGAGATGCCGCAGGTTCTCGATCTCGGCGATCACCGCCTGCTGGTACTCGTTGCAGCCCACCTCCGGCGCGGTGGAGGAGGGCGCCACCTCCCGCAGATGCCTGCGCAGCGCCGGATACCCGTCGAAGCCGAGCGCCACCGCGAACCGCGTCACCGACGGCTGGCTGACCCCCGCGAGTTCGGCCACCTCCACGCTGGACAGGAAGGGCGCGTCGCCGGCCCTGCGCACCAGGCAGTGCGCGATCCTGCGCTGGGTGGGGGTCAGCCGGTGTGCCTCGAAGAGCTTCAGCAGCCGGCCCCCGGCACCGCCCGCCGCGCCCGAGGCCCCGCTCTCACCCCCGGCCGCGTTACTCATCGCCGCCCCTCCCTGAACCCGCCCACCGGCACTTATTCACTAGCCCAAGACTCTGCATGACGGTATGCAATTCCGGCAAGAGCCGCGACCGTGCCCGCCTGCCGTACCGCCCGCGTCCGCCCCGCCCATGGCGAGGCCCGTCAGGTCACTCATGCCCGCCCCATGCCCCCTCTTTCGCGTCCCCCGTCGACCGTCGTGGCGCCGCCCGGCCCGCCGGTCACTCACTGCTGTCTCAGCGTAACCGAAAGGGCCGGACAGGTGATCGACACCTGTCCGGCCCTGTGGATAACTCGGCTACCGCAGAAGAACCCGCAGCTCAGCGCCTCTGCGAATCGTCCAGCTCCGAGTCGCGTGCACCGCCGGGACCGCCCCGGCCGGCGCTCCCGCCGGCGCCGGCGACGCTCGCCGAGGCCGTTCCCGCCGGCTCGGTGGCCCGGTCGGCATGCCCCGGCCACCACGCCGCGTGACCGATCAGCGCGGTGAGGCTCGGCGTGAAGAACATCGCCATCACGAAGGCCGCCATCACGATGCCGAAGGCGACCGCGAAGCCCATCTGGGTCAGGAAGGAGTTGCCCGACAGCATCAGCGTCGCGAAGGTGGCCGCCAGGATCACCCCGGCCGCGCCGATCGTCGGACCCGCGTGCCGCAGCGCCATGCTGGCCGCCTCCCGCGGGTCGCGGCCCTCCTTGGCCTCTTCCCTGAGCCGCGCGATCATCAGGATGTTGTAGTCCGTGCCGATGGCGACCACGAACAGGTACATGATGATCGGCAGCAGGAAGATCAGCCCGTCGCCGCGGCCGAAGATCAGCACCGTCGTCCCGAGGGTCGCGCCGAAGCCGAGGCCGACCGACGCGATCAGGTACCAGGGCGCGATCACGCTGCGCAGCAGCAGGCCCAGGATCAGCATGATGAGCACCGCGGCGACCGGGAAGACCGTGCGGTAGTCGTGGTTGACGGCGGCGTTGATGTCCTTGAAGACCGACGAGGAACCGCCGACCAGGGCCTCGGTTCCGGGCGGCGCGCTCTCGTGCGCGACCGTCCTGACGTCGCCGACCGCCTTGATGGCCTGGTCGGTCGCGGCCTCGTACTTGAGCGTCACGGTGAAGTTGGCCGTCGTCCCGGCCTTGTTCAGGTCGGTCTTCCGGTCGAAGGTGACGTCAGCGACGCCGTCGGCCCCGTGCAGCTTGTTCGCGTAGGCGGTGAAGTCACCGGTCAGCGGCTTGCCGTCGGTGCTGGTGAGGTAGACGTCGGTCGGCTCGGCGGCGCCGGCGGAGTAGGCCTTGGCCAGGGTGTCCTGGACGACCATCGACTCCTTGGTCTTCGGGATCGAGCCGGATGCCAGGTCGTAGGACGCCTTGTAGCCGAGGGTGCCCAGCGCGAGCAGCACCATGACCAGGCCGGAGACGATCGCGACCATCCCCGACCTGCGGCCGACCAGCCGGCCGATGGCGGCGAAGCGGGTGCCGGTGGGCTCCTGGTGCCACTTCTTGCCGGGCCAGAACAGGGCGCGCGGCGGGATCACCGAGCAGATCGCCGGGAAGAGCGTCAGACCGGCCACCAGGGTGACGGCGACCAGGATGGCCAGCGCGGGACCGAGCTGGGTGAGGAAGCCCAGGGTGGACAGCGCCAGCGCGCAGAAGGCGATGATGACCGCGCCGGCGGCCGAGGCGATCGCCTCGCCGACCCTGGTGACGCTGTTGATCATCGCCTGCTTGGGTTCGTCACCCGCCCGCAGCCGTTCCCGGTAGCGGAACATCAGGAAGAGGAAGTAATCGGTGCCGACACCGAGCACCACCACGATCAGCAGCGCGGAGATCGAGCTGTTGGCCTGCAGTCCGAAGACCTTGGTCGCGTCGGCGATGAGCGCGTTGGAGACCGTGAAGACCACGCCGAGCAGCAGGATCAGCGGCATCACGGCGATCAGCGGGGACCTGAAGATGATCGACAGCGTGATGATGATGATCAGCAGCGAGCCGATCAGGGCCACCGCGTCCGAGGTCTTGCCCGCGTCCTGCTGGTCCAGGTTCTGCGCGGCCTGACCGCCGACCTGCACCTTCAGCGCGGTGCCCTTTGCCAGCGCCGTGGAGTCGGTGCGCAGCTCCTTCGCCGCGTCGGCCTGCTTCGGCTGGCCCTGGGACTTCTTGTCCATCTGGACCAGCGCGGTGTCGTACTTGCCGTCCTTGGACGGCGAGCCGCCGGTCACCTTCTGGACCTGGTCGATCTTCTTCTGACCGAGTTCCGTGGTGATCCTGGCGATGTCGGCCTTGTCGGTCGCCGTCAGCTTGCCCTGGTCGGCGCGCTGGTAGAGCACGATCGCGGACGGAGTGAAGGCCGAGGGGAAGGCCTTCTCCTGCAGGTCCATGGCCTTGATGGATTCGTAGCTGCTCGGCAGGAAGCTGCTCTCGTCGCTGTTGGACGGCAGGCCGGGCGCGGTCGCGATGATCGCGACCGCCGCGATCAGCCACGCGACGATGGTCCATACGGGATGGCGGACGACTGTGCGTCCGATGCGGTGGAACATGCGGTGCTGCCTCCATGGCAGGACGTATCACCGCCACCCTTCGGAGCGGGACCGGGGTATCGGCGACCCGGGCGGCCTGGGGCGGCCACCCGGTTGGTGCGGGCATCGTTGTCTGGGCCTGAGCTTACTTGCCGCCCGGCTAGCAGCAACCGCCGGGTGGGACGGCCCCAGCGGTCCTGAGCGGCCCGCGCGCACAGACCCGTGGCTCTACCCCTATCCCGGTCAGGCGGGGGGCAGCAACCGCTTTTGCGGCTTGCCCATGGCATTGCGCGGCAGCTCAGCGAGGAAATGGACGGTACGCGGCCGCTTGTGCACCGACAGCCGCGCGGCCACGAAGTCCGTCAGCTCCGCCGCGCTCACGCCCTCCGCCACCACGTAGGCGACGATCTGCTGCCCCAGGTCCGGGTGCGGCGCCCCGACGACGGCCGCCTCCCGTACCGCCGGATGGTCGAGCAGGGCGTTCTCCACCTCTCCTGCGCCGATCCGGTATCCGCCGGACTTGATCATGTCGGTCGACGCCCGGCCGACGATCCGGTGGGTGCCGTCCGCGTCGACCGCCGCGATGTCGCCGGTCCGGAACCAGCCGTCCGCGGTGTACGACGCCGCCGTCGCCTCGGGCCGGCCCAGGTAGCCGTCGAAAAGGGTGGGGCCTTGCAGTTGGAGCTCGCCGACGCCGTCGGCGGAATCGGCGATCCGGGTGGTGATCCCGGGCAGCGCGGTGCCGACCGCGCCGGGCCTGCGCTCGCCGTCTGCCCGCGCGCTCACCGTGATCAGCGTCTCGGTCATGCCGTAGCGCTCCACCGGCTCGTGCCCGGTCAGCGCCCGCAGGTCGCGGAAGACCGGCGCGGGCAGCGGCGCGCTGCCCGACACCAGCAGCCTGGCGCCGGCCAGCGCCCTCGCCGCGGCCTCGTCGCGCACCACCCGGTGCCAGACGGTGGGCACCCCGAAGTAGAGGCTGCCGCCCGCCGCCGCGTAGGCCTGCGGGGTGGGCCTGCCGGTGTGCACCAGCCGGCTGCCGGTACGCAGCGCGCCGAGGACGCCCAGCACCAGGCCGTGCACATGGAAGAGGGGCAAGCCGTGGACCAGGGTGTCGTCCGCGGTCCATTGCCACGCCTGCGCAAGGGCGTCGAGGTCGGCGGCAATGGCCGCGCGCGAGATCATGACGCCCTTCGGCGGCCCGGTGGTGCCCGAGGTGTAGAGGACCAGTGCCGCGTTCCCGTACGGCGCCGCGTCCGTGTCCGTCACCGACGCGGCCGTGCACGCGCGCGCCGGGAAGTCCGCGCGTTCGGCGAAGTCCACCGGCACGACCTCGGCGCCGGAGTCCCGCAGGATGTGCTCGCTCTCCGCGGGACCGGCGTCGGGCGCCAGCGGCACCACGGGCACCCCGGCGAGCAGCCCGCCGACCACCGCGGCCACCGTCTCCAGGGACGCCGTGGCCCTGACCGCGAAGGCCTCGGCCCCCGCCACCCTGCGGGCGACAGCGCCGGCCGCGCCGAGCAGGTCCTCGTAACCGCAGCTCCGCCCGTCGACGGTCAGCGCGTCCGCCCGGTCCGTTCCCCCGTGAAGGGCGGTCAGCAGCGGTACGTCGGCCATGGCGGGGTCCTCCTGCGGGACGGCTGGCCCCCGGGGAAGTCGGGGGCTAACCCCAGTGTCGCCCACCGTCCGCGCTCTCTACGGTGGGCGCATGGACGCCCGCGACCCGGAACTCAGCAAAGAACTCTCCGCCACCTTGCAGGCCCGCAAGGATCTCGGAGCGGAGTACGAGTCTGAACTCATCGACTCGTTCATGGAGAAGGTGACAGAGCGGCTCGACAACCGTGTCGAGCAGCGGGTGCGCCGCGAACTCGCGCAGCAGCAGACATCCTTCGCCCGCGCCGACCGCCGCTCGATCGGCCCTCCGCAGCCCAGCGCGCGCTTCGCCCGCTACGGATTCGCCGGCTTCACCATGATCCTGGCGATCCCGCTGTCGGCCATCGGCGCGGTGAACGCCGGCACGGCAGGGCTGTTCATCAGCTGGGCGGGCATCGTGGGGGTGAATCTCGCCCAGGGGCTGAGCAGCGCCTGGGCGAAGGCCCGTCAGGACGAGGACTGACGGGCGGACATGTTGATCGCGGGGACCGCCGCACCCCCGGAGCGAGTCCGGAGGGCGGGACGACGGCGGTCCCCGCGAGGGACGCGAGCCGGGTCAGGACCGGGCGAGCGCGTCCGGGTCACCATGGAGTCCGGGAGCCGCTCCGGAGGTCCTTGGCGCCGTTCGCGTGCCGTCCGGGCCGGCGAATCGCCTGCCCTTTCGACATCACCCAATCTGCCGGACGCTTGTTAAGCCCGTGCTGCGCGTACGTGTCGCGGGTGTACCAGTTCCGCGAATCCCCGCCGCCTCCGCGCATACCGCGGGGACCGGCGGGGCAACGGGCGCATCGCTCAGGCCGCGCCGTGCCCGGCCAGGAAGGCCAGCAGGTCCTGGCGGCTGACGACACCGGTCGGCTTGCCCTCGACCAGCACGATCGCCGCGTCGGCACCCTCCAGCACGGTCATCAGGTCGGCGACCGGCTCGCCGGAGCCGACCTGCGGCAGCGGCGGGCACAGGTGCTTCTCGAGCGGGTCCTCCAGGGTGGCGCGCTTGGAGAACAGCGCGTGCAGCAGGTCGCGCTCCACGATCGAGCCGATCACCTCGGCGGCCATCACGTCGGGGTGTCCGGCGCCCGGCTTGACCACAGGCATCTGCGACACGCCGTATTCG
This sequence comes from Actinacidiphila paucisporea, assembly GCF_900142575.1. Taxonomy (GTDB): domain Bacteria; phylum Actinomycetota; class Actinomycetes; order Streptomycetales; family Streptomycetaceae; genus Actinacidiphila; species Actinacidiphila paucisporea. Next base: position 241,053 of record NZ_FRBI01000007.1, on the reverse strand, counting down.
CGCAGCACCTCGATCGCCTGTCCGACCGTCTCGTCCGGGTGCATGTGGACCAGTTGCGGCATGCCGCCGTCCTTGTGCGCCAGGACGTCGGCCACCCGCGCCTCGCCCTCTCCCTCGTCGAGGAAGCCGTGCGAGCTCATCCAGACGTCGCTGAAGATCTTCGACAGGTACCCCCGGCCGCTGTCGGGCAGCAGGACGACGACCACGTCGTCGGGGCCGAGCCGCTCGGCGACCCTGAGCGCCGCCACGACCGCCATCCCGCACGAGCCGCCCACCAGCAGGCCCTCCTCGCGGGCCAGCCGCCGGGTCATCTGGAAGGAGTCCTTGTCGGAGACCGCCACGATCTCGTCGGCGATGTCCCGGTCGTAGGCGCTCGGCCAGAAGTCCTCGCCGACGCCCTCGACCAGGTACGGCCGCCCCGAACCGCCGCTGTAGACCGAGCCCTCGGGGTCGGCACCGACCACCTGGACCCGGCCCTCGCTGACGTCCTTGAGGTAGCGGCCGGTGCCGGAGATGGTGCCGCCGGTGCCGACGCCCGTCACGAAGTGCGTGATCCGCCCGTCGGTCTGCTGCCACAGCTCGGGTCCGGTGGACTCGTAGTGCGACAGCGGGTTGTTGGGGTTGCTGTACTGGTCGGGCTTCCAGGCGTTCGGGGTCTCGTGCACCAGGCGGTCGGACACGTTGTAGTACGAGTCCGGGTGCTCGGGGTCGACGGCCGTCGGGCAGACGACGACCTCGGCCCCGTACGCCCGCAGGACGTTGATCTTGTCCGTGGACACCTTGTCCGGGCAGACGAAGATGCAGTGGTAGCCCTTGCGCTGGGCGACCAGGGCCAGCCCCACACCGGTGTTGCCGGAGGTGGGCTCGACGATGGTGCCGCCGGGCTTGAGCTCGCCGCTTCGTTCCGCGGCCTCGATCATGCGCAGTGCGATGCGGTCCTTCACCGAACCGCCGGGGTTGAAGTATTCGACCTTGGCCAGGACGGTCGCCTGGATGCCCTCGGTCACACTGTTGAGCTTCACCAGCGGGGTGTTGCCGACGAGGCTGATCATCGAGTCGTGAAACTGCACCGTAGTGTCTCCGGGTTCTCCGTGTTGGTGGGGCAAGCCTAGGCGCTCGCACACGGTCGGAGGCGAAACGTGGACGACGCGGACACCGTTGACGTTGCCGGGGATGCTCTTCTGGGCAACAGGTTCTTGTACCGGCTAGTACACAGGAGGTGAGCGGGCTCGATGTCGAGGGCGAGGGTGGCACGGCGGATCGCGACCGCGGCGGCGTTCGGCGGCGGCGGGATCAGCCTGCTGAGCGGGGCGGCGGTCGGCCTGGTGCTGGCGGAGGTCCGGCTGGCCAAGCGCGTCGTCGGCGGCTCGGGCGACGTGCCGCCGCGGGCCGACGGCCGGTACGGTTCCGCGTTCGCGCACCGCAGGGGCGAGCCGCCGCTGCGGCTGGTCTTCCTCGGCGACTCGACCGCCGCGGGGCAGGGCGTGCACCGGGCCAGGGAGACCCCTGGAGCACTGCTCGCCTCCGGGCTGGCGGCGGTCGCCGAGCGGCCGGTGAAGCTGGTCAACGTCGCACAGCCCGGCGCCCAGTCCGACGACCTGCCGCGCCAGGTCGAGCTGGTCCTCGACCCGGCGGCGCCGCCGCCCGACGTGGCGGTGATCATGATCGGCGCCAACGACGTCACCCACCGTATGCCGCCCGCCCTCTCGGTTCGGCTGCTCTCCGACGCGGTACGCCGGCTGCGCGCGGCCGGCGCGGAGGTGATCGTCGGCACCTGCCCGGACCTGGGATCGGTGGAACCCGTCTACCAGCCGCTGCGGTGGCTGGCCCGGCGGATGAGCCGGCAGCTGGCCGCCGCGCAGACCATCGCCGTGGTGGGGGTGGGCGGGCGCACGGTCTCGCTCGGCGACCTGCTGGGCCCGGAGTTCGAGGCCAGGCCGCGCGAGCTGTTCGGGCCGGACAACTTCCACCCCTCGGCCGAGGGGTACGCGACCGCCGCCATGGCGATGCTGCCGACGCTGTGCGCCGCGCTCGGCGTGTGGCCGCAGGCCGACGAGCGGCCGGACGTGCGGCGCGGCGAGGGCTTCCTGCCGGTCGCCCAGGCGGCGGCCGAGGCGGCCGCGGAGGCCGGCACCGAGGTCACCCCGGCGCAGGAGGCGGTGTCCGGGCCGCGCGGGCGCTGGGCGCTCATCAAGCGGCGCAGGAGGCGGCTGCTGTCGCAGGAGCACCCCGAGCAGGACGCCGGCGACGCGACGAACGGGGGCGCGACCGACGAGGAGGACGCCGCCCACCGGTCGGCTTAGCTCCCGTCCGGACAGGGTACGGGCGTAACATCATCGGGTAAGCAAGCGCTCAGAAAGTAGCCCGCATCACAGCGGCCGCCTGGTGACTCACTGCGATACGTACGGGTAACTTTCCAGAGAGTCCGCGCCTGCGTACCGGCGGCCAGGCAGTGGGGACACTGCAGGCGCCGCGCAGCCGCCGCACCGAGCACCACGCCCGCCCGCAGCTCGCCGAGGAGTGTCGCGATGCCAGAAGCCGTCATCGTCTCAGCCGCCCGTTCGCCCATCGGTCGCGCCTTCAAGGGGTCGCTCAAGGACCTGCGACCCGACGACCTGGCCGCCACGATCATCAGCACGGCGCTCGCCAAGGTGCCGCAGCTCGACCCGCGCGACATCGACGATCTGATGCTGGGCTGCGGCCTGCCGGGCGGCGAGCAGGGCTTCAACCTGGGCCGGATCGTCGCGGTGCAGATGGGCATGGACCGCCTGCCGGGCTGCACCGTCACCCGCTACTGTTCCTCATCCCTGCAGACCACCCGCATGGCGCTGCACGCCATCAAGGCGGGCGAGGGCGACGTCTTCATCTCGGCGGGCGTCGAGATGGTCTCGCGGTTCACCAAGGGCAACTCCGACTCCCTGCCCGACACGATGAACCCGCTGTTCGGCGACGCCGTCGCGCGTACGGCGGCGCGGGCCGAGCAGAGCGGGGCGGACTGGCACGACCCGCGCGAGGACGGCCTGGTGCCGGACGCGTACATCGCGATGGGGCAGACGGCGGAGAACCTGGCGGCACTCAAGGGCGTCACCCGACAGGACCAGGACGAATTCGGCGTGCGGTCGCAGAATCTGGCCGAGAAGGCGCTGGGCAACGGATTCTGGGAGCGCGAGATCACCCCCGTCACGCTGCCTGACGGCACCGTGGTGGCCGCGGACGACGGTCCGCGGGCGGGAGTGACCCTGGAGGGCGTCCAGGGCCTCAAGCCGGTCTTCAGGCCCGACGGCACGGTGACCGCGGGCAACTGCTGTCCGCTCAACGACGGCGCCGCCGCGCTGGTGATCATGTCCGACACCAAGGCGCGCGAGCTGGGCGTCACCCCGCTGGCCCGGGTGGTCTCCACCGGCGTGTCCGGGCTGTCCCCCGAGATCATGGGCTACGGGCCGGTCGAGGCCTCGCAGCAGGCGCTGCGCCGGGCCGGGATGTCGATCGGCGACATCGACCTGGTCGAGATCAACGAGGCCTTCGCGGCGCAGGTCATCCCGTCCTACCGCGACCTGGGCATCGACATTGACCGGCTGAACGTCAACGGCGGCGCCATCGCGGTCGGCCACCCCTTCGGCATGACCGGCGCGCGCATCACCGGGACGCTGATCAACAGCCTGCAGTTCCACGACAAGCAGTTCGGCCTGGAGACCATGTGCGTCGGCGGCGGGCAGGGTATGGCCATGGTGATCGAGCGGCTGTCGTGACCCTGCGCGATCGACCGACTCCGCAGTGCGGAGCTGTGACGTAAGTCGCAATCAAATCGCCCCCGGGATGTGATTTTCTCCCGGGGGCGGCGCATTGTTGCAGGTCAGACTCTATATACAAAAACTGGACAGCCTCCCAGAACCACCCAACTCATGACTTTCCGCACTGCGGAGGCCAGGGGTTTACCGGCACAGTGATGTGAGGGGAAAGTTTCGTCCACTGCTCAGGTGGGCATTGCTCGGGTCGCGTCAATCGGGAGAACGTCAGTGAGTGCCAACTTCACCGTCCTGCTGGTCGCCGCGGGTCTCGCCGTGGCGGCGGGTTCCGCCGCTCTGCTCTCCACCCGTGGCGTGCGCCGCGAGCTGTCCGCGCTGCGTCAGGACCTGGCCGGCCTGCGTCTGCCGGAGCAGCGTGCGTCGGCGGGCGACATCAGGACCGCGGTGGCCGACGCCCTGGCCGACGAGCGGGAGCGCGAGCTGGCCGAGGCCCGCGCCTTCTGGGCCGAGCAGGAGGCCCGTGAGACCGCGGGCGACGGCCCCCATCATTTCCGCGGCGGCCTCTACGGCGCCGCGGCGGACGGCGCACTGGCCGGCGGCGACTACGAGGTGCCGCCGGTGCTGCCCTACCTGCCCCGGCAGGCCGACTTCGCCGGACTCGACGCCGCGTATGACGCCGGGCTCGAAGGCGACACGGCGGAGGCACCCGAGGCGACGCTGCCGGCGCCGGGCGTGATCCCGCACCCGTCGGGCCCCGACTACGCGCCCTCCCCGGTGGTCGCCTCGCAGGACCAGACCGCGGAGCGGCTCGCGGACCTCGCCGACGCCCGGGTGCCGCTGTCCGACGTCCGCCCGGGTCCGCTCGGCACGCTCGACGTCTACGTCTTCGCCGACGGCACCACTTTGTGCATGACGCCGGGACACCGCGAGACCGCGCTGCGGCTGTGCGACGCCCTGGACCGCGGTGACGTCCCGGTGCTGCGCGGCGGTTCCGCGATAGCCGGCGCCTACGCGCTGACCTTCGCCTTCGGCGAGGAGAGCGTCTACGTGCTCGCCGACCGGGTCGTCGCCTCGCTGTAGAGCCGTGGCTCCGCGCGGCTGCCGCTCAGTCGATCGCCCGGGCCGCCCGCGCCACCCGCTCGCGCGCCTCGACCAGCAGGGCGCGGTGCTCGGGAAGCCGCGCCGCGGCGATCAGCTCCCGCCCGGCGAGGGCGAGTTGGTCGCCCACCACGAAGACACCGTCGTCCGGCATGACGTACGGCTCGCGCCCGGGGAATTCCAGCGACTGCGCCTCGTGGTCCAGCCAGCGCGCCAGTTCCAGTCCCGTGGCCGCGGCGCCCGCCTGGAGCCTGCGCTGCGGAAGTGACCGCAGGCGCCCCGCGAGCCGCTCCACGGCGGCGCCCAGATCGCCGCGCGGGTCGGTGTGCGGGTCGGCTTTCTGATCGGCGTTCTGATCGGTGCGCTCCGGCATGACGCGACCCTACCGGGGTACGGAAGTCAGCCTCGCACCCATATCCGCACGTCCACGATGGTTGCCAACGGCCGACCACTGGGGCACGGTGGGGTGACCGGACCACATACCGGAGGCGCCGATGTCCCAAACGCACTTCTCCGAGGAAACCCACCGGAATCTGCTCGACCGCATCCCGCACTGCACCGGCCGCGAGGTCAGCGACTGGCTGTCGGCCCTTGCCGACGGGCCGTCGTTCTTCCGCTTCGACGAGAAGGTCAGTTGGCTCCGCTCGGAGCACGACCTCTCGTACGGCCACGCCAAGGCCATCGTCCACGAATACGATCTGCGGCGGGCCGCGCGCAATCTGCTCTGACCCCGCCCCACACGGCGCCGACGGGCTGCCGGGAAGCGGTGCTTCCCGGCAGCCCGTTCAGCCGTCCGACCGGCCGGCTGTCGCAGCGTCAGCCGCACCGCATCGCGGTCAGTCGCGCAGGATCGCGATCAGCTGCAGCAGCTGCACATAGATCCACACCAGCGACAGCGTCAGCCCGAAGGCCGCCAGCCAGGACTCCTGCCGCGGAGCGCCACCCCTGATGCCGTCCTCGACCTGCTTGAAGTCCAGGGACAGGAAGAAGGCGCCCAGCGCGATGCCGATCAGGCAGAAGACGATGCCCAGGGGGCCGGTGCGCAGCCCCAGGCCGTCGGCACTGCCGAAGGCGGCGAAGAGCAGGTTGACCACCATCGCCAGGACGAAGCCGATGGCGACGGCGAGGCCGATCCGCTGGTAGCGGGCGGTGACGCGGATGATCCGCGCCCTGTAGGCGACGAGCATGCCGGCGAAGATCGCCATGGTGCCGAGCACCGCCTGCACCGGGGCGCCTTGCCACGCCTCGTTGTAGACCCGGCTGAACACTCCGAGGAAGACACCCTCGAAGAGGGCATAGCCGAGAATCAGCGCGGGTACGGGCCTGCGCTTGAAGGACTGGACCATGGCCAGCACGAACGCGAGAAACGCCGCGCCCCCGGCCAGGCCGATGTGGTCGGGCAGCGCCACCCAGCCGAGGACCGCGCCCACCACGAGGGTGCCGAGCGTCAAGCCGGTACGCGTGACGACGTCGTCGATCGTCATCCGCCCGGTCTGCGCGGGGCCCGCGGCCGGCGCCGCGTACATCTGCTCCATGCCCTCGGCGGTGAGGGGCCGGTCGTAGGGGTTGCGCGGCGCCTGCGCATAGGGGTTGCCGCCCTGCGGGATGCCGCCGGGCACGCCCTGGGCGCCGCGGGCACCCTGCGCCTCGAAGCCGGCGTAATCATTCCCGCGGGTGAAGCCCCGCCGGGAGAAGACCGGGTTGCTGCTCCTCATCTCACTCCTCCATGGCCGCGTCCTGCAGCTCTGCGTCAAGGGTAATGGCTTGGCAAAGAGTCGGCCCGCCTCCGAACGGTGATCTTCCCCGCATGCCGATCCGCACTCCCGCCACCCCGGCATTCCCCTCGCACGCAGGACGCGGTCCACACGTCCGGCGCTATTCACGGTGGACGGCGGCGCTCCGGCGCGGTATCACTGAGGAGTGCAGACGAACGTGCGTTCGAACACCAGGGAGCAGGCCATGCCACGCCCCGATCACACCCGCGCCCTGCACGCGGCCCTGCTGACCGCCGCCCGCGGTCTGCCCGTCATCCCGCTGTCCCGTACCAAGCTGCCCGCGGTCCGCTCCCCGCACCGCGACGAGCCGCGATCCGCGGCAATGTGCCGCGGCGAGTGCGGCAGGCCCGGGCACGGCGTGTACGACGCCAGCACCGACCCGGTCCGTATCCGCGCCCTCTTCGCCGTGGCGCCCTGGGCCACCGGCTACGGGGTCGCGTGCGGTCGCGGGCCGCATCATCTGATCGGCCTCGACCTCGACGTCAAGCACGGCGCCGACGGGATCGGCGCCCTGCGCACGCTGGCCGAGGCGCACCGTTTCGCGGTGCCCGACACCGTCACCGTGGCCACCCCCAGCGGCGGCCGCCACCTGTGGCTGACGGCGCCGGGTCCGGTGCCCAACTCGGCGGGCAGGCTCGCCCCCGGCATCGACATACGCGGCGAGGGCGGTTACGTGGTCGGCCCGGGTTCGCGCACGGTCGCCGGCCGCTATCTGCTCGCCCCCGGCTCCGCCGGCCACCCGCTGGCCGCGGCACCCGACGCGCTGCTGCGGCTCGCCGCTCCCCCGCCGTCGCCGCACGAGCGGCAGCCCCGGCATGCGGCAGGGCCGCGCCATCCCGCCGAGAAGCGGGCCGCGGCCCTGGTCAGGTTCGTCCTGGACTCCCAGGAAGGGGAGCGCAACGGGCGGCTGTTCTGGGCCGCCTGCCGCGCCTACGACGCCGGACTCGGCGACGCGCTGGCGCCGGCCCTGGTGACGGCCGCGGTGCACACGGGGCTGAGCGAGCGCGAGGCCGCCGCCACCGTGGCGTCGGCCGGACGGCTGCGTGCCGCCCCGCACCGGTGATGCGGGGCGGCCGTCGCCGGCCTGGCGTCAGGCGCCGTCAGGCGAGGACGCGCTGGTGCAGGGCGGTCACCGCCTTGCGGGCCGAGCTGAACGCCCCGTGCTGCCAGGCGTCCATGTAGGTGAGCCAGTCACCGGCGAAGTAGACGTGCCCGGTGGGTTCGTTGAGCGGCCTGTACCGCACGTGGTCGGGGCCGCCGGGAGTGCTGTGCCAGGCCGCCTCCTGGTAGGGGAACTGCCGCCAGTGGTGGGAGAAGGACGTGGCCAGTTCGCTGCGGTATTTCTCTCCGTATATCTTCACGCCCGCCGCCACGGCGCGCGCCTCCCGCTCCTTGGGGCTGAGCGGGGCGTAGGAGTCCGCGCGGGAGCCGGTGTTGTAGTAGCCGATGAGCACACCGCGCTCACCGTGGAAGCCGTACGACGGGTGCCAGATGTGGGTGACGTCGAGATCGGTCTCGGTGATGCCGCCGTAGATCCGGTGGTCGGTCTCCCACCAGCGGGAGCGGTATTCCAGGCCGATCTTGGCGGCGGAGGAGGGCGTGATGGCCTGCAGTGCGCTCTGCACGTCCTGGCCGAGGTTGTGCGGGACCTTGGCCAGGATGTTCGGCGGCATGGCGGCCACGCAGTAGTCGGCGTCGAGGACCCGCGTGCGGCCGCCCTGGGTGTAGGTCACGCTGACGCCGTGCGCCTTGTCGGTGATCTGGGTGACGGCGCAGCCGGTGCGCACCTTGTGCGTCCCGATCGCCCCGGCCAGTGCGTGCGGTATACGGTCCATGCCGCCGACCGGCTGGAACATCAGCATGGCCTGGTCGAATTCGAACTCGAAGGCGAAATAGCGCCCGACTCCCGAGGCGAAGATCTCCGACGCGCTGGGTACGTCGCCGTTCACGATGCCCGGAGTGCCGGCGGCAGCCGGCCAGACGGAATAGCCGCGACGGGAACTGCCGGTGTAGTCCAGCGTATTGCCGAGGTCCCCGTAGTCCTTGAGGAATTCCATCAGGCGTTCCCGGTCGGCCGCGGTGAGTGCCTGGTCGAGAGCGCCCTGGTCGGAGGCCTTGGCAAGGAGCTCGGTCACGTAGCCGAAGACGTCCGCCTTGGCCGCCCGGTAGCGCATCGGCGCGGTCATGCCGGCCGACTCGTTGTAGAGGTAGGTGTCCGCGTTGACGTTGGTGAAGACCTCGATGGGCACGCCGAGTTCACGGCAGTAGTCGAGGGTGATCATCCACTGGGCGATGCGCGCGGGGCCGGCGTTCATGTACTGGCCGTCGGAGAAGCGCGCGGTCTGGTGGTTGCCGTACAGGTCGGTGGTGCTGTCGCCGCCTCTGACGGTGAAGTTGCGGCCGCCCGGCCGGTCGCGCGCCTCCAGGATCGTACAGTCGTAGCCCGCCTTGCCGAGTTCGTAGGCGGTGGTCAGGCCCGCTATGCCGCCGCCGAGCACGACAACCTTGGCGGCGGCCCTCCCGGTGAGGGTGAAGTCGCCCCGTCGCGGGGCGCGGAAGGCCGCGTCACGGGACGCCGCCTCTGCGGTGGGTGTGAGGCCGAGTGCACCCATGGTGGCGAGCATCGCGCCCGCCCCTCCTGTCGCGCCGACGGCACGCAGGAAGGCACGTCGATTGAACTGGGTCATCTGTCATGTCCCCTTTCACTACTGGCGCAGGGGACTTTGGCAGCGCGGCGTTACACGTGATCGTTCGGCACATGTCGCCGATGTAAGGGGAAGCTCCCCCAGGCGCCCACTACAGGGCTTCCGCAACCCGCCCGCGGGGCCGTGCGGCCGGCCGAGAACGGCCGACCGTGGCATGCCGGAGCACGGGCGCCACAGGACGCCGTGCGGTGCGTGCGGTGCATATGGTGCGGGAAAGCCGGTGCTGCCACAGGGTGCCGCGTCGCCCGGCGTTCGGGGGCGCCACGCGCCCTTCCCGCCCTTCTCGCGGACCTACCACCCTGGGGTGAGGTGCCCGGAGCCGGACTTGAACCGGCACGCCCACGACGGGGCAGCGAGGTTTAAGCTCGCCGTGTCTGCGTTCCACCATCCGGGCCGGCGGGGCGCAGAGAAAAGCGTATCGGGGACGGCGGATCCGAACAGGGCGCCTCAGTTGTCATGTTGTCTTATTTTAGGGGTTACTGACGTCGCATCAGCCTCTTCAAAGGACAAGTCAGGCTGTCCAGGACGTCAACACCGCGTCCACAGTTGCCCCGCGCAAGTGACGTGAAATCGCTCCCCCAACCACCGCAAACGCGCCAACACAGCCCTCCCGGTGGCGCGTCCCGGCCACGCGCCTCGGCTGGGTCCTGTCAGGCGCGTCCCGTCCGGCCGGCGCCGCCTAGAACAGCCAGCCGCGGCGGGTCGGCGGCATGGCGGACGTGCCGTCCGCGTCCGTGCGTACCGCGAGCACCTGGTTGACGCCGATCCGGTTGCGCTCGAAGGACAGCGCGGACGCCGCCATGTAGAGCTGCCAGACCCTGGCCCTGCCGACGGTGGCCGCGCGCGCGGCCTCGGCCCAGTGCGCCTCCAGGTTGGACACCCAGGCGCGCAGGGTGCGCCCGTAGTGCTCGCGCAGCGCCTCCATGTCCCGCACCTCGAAGCCGGCGTCCTCCAGCCGGGCGACGGTCGCGCCGACCGGGGCGAGTTCACCGTCGGGGAAGACGTAGCGGTCGATGAAGTCGTCGACGCGGTACGCCTCCTCGTCGCGCATCGGCCGCCGCGCGATCTGGTGGTTGAGCAGCCGCCCACCGGGCCGCAGCAGGCCGTACAGCGTGCGCGCGTACTCCAGGTACCGCTCGCTGCCGACGTGCTCGGCCATGCCGATGGACGAGATCGCGTCATAGGGGCCGTCGTCGACGTCGCGGTAGTCCTGCACCCGGATGTCGACCCGGCCGCTCAGCCCGGCCTCCGCGACGCGCTTGCGGGCGAAGGCGGCCTGCTCCGCGGACAGGGTGATGCCGGTGGCGTGGACGCCGTAGTGCTCTGCCGCGTGCAGCACCATCGAGCCCCAGCCGCAGCCGACGTCCAGCAGCCGCTGCCCCTCGCGCAGGCTCAGCTTGCGGCACACCAGGTCGAGCTTGGCATATTGCGCGGCTTCAAGTGTGGTGTCCTCTCCCGGCCACACAGCGCACGAATAGACCATGCTCGGTCCGAGGAGCAGCGCGTAGAAGTCGTTGCCGACGTCGTAGTGGTGGGCGATGGCCGCCTTGTCGCGGCGCTTGGTGTGGGCGATGCCGGAGCGCCGGCGCACCTCCTCGGGCGGCGGCGGGGGCGGCAGTCCCGGACCTGCCAGCGCCAGGGCCTCGCGGACCAGGCGGTAGCTGCCGGGATCGCGCACCAGGTCCGCGAGGCGGCGGGCGGTCCGCACGACGCCGCCGGCCGCCGGGTCCGGCTCGTCGCGCCCCCACAGCAGCCCGGACATCCGGTCGAGGACCTCGTAGAGATCACCGTCCACCGTGAGGTCGCCGGCCACCCAGCCGCGGGCCAGGCCCAGTTCGCCGGGCCGCCACAGCAGCCGGCGCAAGGCGCGGCGCCGGCGGAACACCAGGACAGGTGCGCCGGGCGGCCCGGCCTCGCTGCCGTCCCAGGCGCGCACGCGCAGCGGGAACGGTCTGGAGAGGGCGTGTTCGGCGAGCTCGAAAATGCGATAAGCCGCGTCAGCCATGCTTCTGAGCCTACGACTGAAAACCGCCGTTGGCCCGTGAATCTACATTGCGGATACACGCACTTCGCTCGGACGGCGGTTGCCACCGGGTGCCAGGACGCCGTAAGGGCGCCCGCACCACGGATGGCGGGCGCCCTTACGGCGTTGTGCACGGTGCGGCCTGCGCCGCGTGGCGGGTCAGGCCGCGCCGGCCTTCTCGGTCTCGGCGGCCTTCGGCTGCTGGACGACGGCCGGGGCCGGGGCCGGTCGGGCTGCCTCGTAGAACTCCTCGCGGGGGTTCTCGATGGCGCCGAGCGAGACGACCTCGCGCTTGAGGAACATCCCCAGGGTCCAGTCGGCGAAGACCCGGATCTTGCGGTTCCAGGTCGGCACCGCCATGCCGTGGTAGCCGCGGTGCATGTACCAGGCCAGGCGGCCCTTGACCTTGATCTTGGCCTTGCCGACCACGATCATCGCCACGCCCTTGTGCAGCCCGAGCCCGGCGACCGCACCCTTGTTGGCGTGCTTGTACTCCTGCTGCGGGAAGCCGCGCAGCCGGGAGATCACGTTGTCGCCGAGCACCTTGGCCTGGCGCAGCGCGTGCTGGGCGTTCGGCGGGCACCAGGCGCCCTCGCCCGCGGCGAGGTCGGGGATCTGGGCGTTGTCGCCCGCGGCCCAGATGTAGTCGGTGCCGCGCACCTGGAGCGTCGGGGCGGTGTCCACGTGGCCGCGCGGGCCGAGCGGCAGGCCGAACTTCGCCAGAGCCGGGTTCGGCTTCACGCCCGCCGTCCACACGAGGGTGGAGGCGTCGACCTCAAGGCCGTTGGCGAGCACCACGTGCTTGTCCACGCAGGACTTCATCGAGGTGTTGAGGTAGACCTCGATACCGCGCTCCTGGAGGTGTTCCAGGCCCCACTTGCCCAGCTGCGGCCCGACCTCGGGAAGGATCTTGTCGGCGGCGTCGACCAGGATGAAGCGCATGTCCTCGCGCTTCACGTTCGGGTAGTACTTGGCCGCGTCGCGCGCCATGTCCTCCACCTCGCCGATGGTCTCCGCACCCGCGAAGCCACCGCCGACGAAGACGAAGGTCAGCGCCTTGCGGCGGATGTCCTCGTCGGTCGTGGAGTCGGCCTTGTCCAGCTGCTCCAGCACGTGGTTGCGCAGGCCGATCGCCTCCTCGACACCCTTCATGCCGATCCCGTTCTCGGCCAGGCCGGGGATCGGGAAGGTCCGGGAGACCGCGCCGAGCGCCATCACCAGGTAGTCGAAGGGAAGCTGGTAGGACTCGCCGACCAGCGGCTCGACCGTGGCGACCTTGCGGTCCTGGTCGATGTCGACGACCCGCCCGGTCAGCACCTCGGCCCCGGGCAGCACGCGCCGCAGCGGGACGACGACGTGACGCGGGGAGATGCTGCCTGCTGCCGTCTCGGGAAGGAAGGGCTGGTACGTCATGTACGAGCGCGGGTCGACGACCGTGACGGTCGCCTCGCCGTACCGCATCTTCTTCATGATGCGACGCGCCGCGTACAGGCCGACGTAACCGCCGCCTACTACGAGGATCCGTGGACGCTCCGTGGTGCTCATGCATCGAGTATCCAACACCTGCGGGGGGGTACCTCGTGAGCCCCTTCACAAGGACCTGGACACCCTGTGCTACCCTGCCCGGTTTCGCGACCAGGCACGACGTGCCCCGCACCCGCCGCACCGCGCTCGGCAACCTTGCACCGGGCGCTGATCAGCACGAATCGCGCGGTGTTCAACGGTCGGCGGGGCCCTTGTCACACCACCGAAACACACCGCGGCCAAGGATTCCCCGGGTCCCGCGGGCTCACGCCTTGGAAAATCGGGCCGCGGAACGGGAACTTCATGTGAAGAGTTTCACAAAGCTTTCTCCGTGGACCCGCCGGCCGCGGCGAAGGCGATGCCGTCGAGGATGTCGTGCTCGCTCACCACGACCTCCCCGGCACCAGTGTGCTCCATGATCCGCAGCAGGATCAGAGCGCCCGCGCCGATCACGTCGACCCGGCCCTCGTGCATGACCGGGATGGCCGCGCGCTCGTCGTGGGTGGCCGCGAGCAGCCGCTCGGTGACCGCCCTGACCTGGGCGAGGCTGATCCTGGCGTGGTGAATGGCCAGCGGGTCGTACGCGGGCAGGTCCAGCGCGACGGCGGCGACCGTGGTGACCGAGCCGGCCAGGCCGACCAGCGTACGGGCACGGTCCATCGGCACGGTGCGGGACGCCTCGGCAAGGGCCGCGTCGATGTCTGCGGTCATCGTGGCGACGATCTCGGGCGTCGGCGGGTCCACCGGCCGACCGTCCCGCACGATGTGACGCTCCGTCAACCTGACGCAGCCGATGTCGACCGACCGCGCCGCCGTCACCGAATCGGAGCCGAGCACGAACTCGGTCGAGCCGCCGCCGATGTCGACCACCAGATACGGCGTCAGCAGGCCGTGCTCCCCGGTCAGTTCACGGGTGGCGCCGGTGTAGGACAGCTCCGCCTCCTGGTCGCCGGTGATCACCACCGGCTCGACGCCCAGCAGGTCCACCACACCACGCACGAAGTCGTCGCGATTCTCCGCGTCGCGCGACGCGGACGTGGCCACGAAGCGGATACGGGACGCCGGGACGCCGTACCGCCGGATCACCTCGGCGTATTCGCGGCAGGCGGCGAAGGTGCGCTCCAGCGCCTCCGGCGCCAGCCGCCCGGTGCGGTCCACGCCCTGGCCGAGCCGGACGATCCGCATCCGCCGGTCCAGGTCCTTCAGCTCGCCGGTCGCCGGGTCCACGTCGGCGACCAGCAGCCGGATGGAGTTGGTGCCGCAGTCGACGGCGGCCACACGGGTGGTCATGAGGTCTCCTCGCTCGGGCCGGTCCCGTCGGCGGGACCGGCCGCGCCGGTGCCCGCCGCCTCCTGCTGCAACGGGACGCACGGCCCCTTGGCCCACCAGTCGGGCAGCATCGCCAGCGCCTCGTCACCCAGCGGGTTGACGCCGGGACCGGCGGCCAGGGAGTGGCCGACCAGCACGTGCAGGCACTTCACCCGGTCGGGCATGCCGCCCGCGCTGGGAAAGCCGTCGAGCACCTCGACAGCGTCCCGGCGGGCGATGTAGTCCTCGTGCGCGGCACGGTAGGCCGCCGCCAGGTCCGGGTCCTCGGCCAGGCGCGCGGTCATGGTCTTCATCACCCCGTCGGCCTCCAGCGTGCCGATCGCGGAGGCGGCCCGCGGGCACGTCAGGTAGTACAGCGTCGGGAAGGGCGTGCCGTCCTCCAGCCGGGGCTGGGTTTCGACCACGTCGGGATTGCCACACGGGCAGCGGTGCGCGACCGCGCGCAGGCCCCGCGGCGGGCGGCCGAGCTGCGCCCGGACGGCGGCGGCGTCCGCGGGGGTGGCGGGGACGGGATGGGGCTGGGAGGAGTTCATGTGCCGTTCTGTGTCTCGTGGCCGTCTGTGGGGGTCTGTGCGCCGGCCTCGCGGCCGGCGGCGGTCCGGAGGCGTCAGCGCCGCGGCGGTGCTGCGGCGTCGGCATGGTCCACGCCGTCCCACAGGTTCGCGTACCAGGGGCGGTGGGCCGCCGCGGCTGCCTGGCCGCCGCCGTCACCGGGACTGCCGGCGCTCTTGTGCCGGGTGCCCGATGTGCCGGCGGTCGGCGTGGGATTCGCCACGGAGTACCCGTCCTCACCCGGCATCACATAGTGCAGCTGCTTGCGGGCCTGGGTGCGGACGTACTCCGGGTCCTGCCAGCGGGCCTTCTGCTCGCGCAGTTCCTCGACCTTCTGCTTCGCCTGCTGCGCCTCGCGGCGCTGGTCGGCGATGTCGGAACGCTGCGCAATGTACTGCCGCATCGGATAGGCGAGGGCGATCACCAGGGCGCACAGCACCAGGGCCAGCAGCGCCGCCCGTCCGGTGAGCTTGTTGCGGCGGGCCGGGCGCCGGGCCGCCGCGGCACGGTAGACCCGCGCGTGCGCCTCCTGCCCGATGGCCTTGAGCCTGGCCGCGGTGGAGAACCGTTCGGACCCCACGCCGTCGCTCCCCTCATACGTCCCGCAGAACGTACGTACGTCCTACCGGACCGAACATACTGCCCCGCCCGTCCGTACGCCGGTACGTCCCCGCCCACGGTACGGAACCGGTGCGGGGACGTACGGACGTCAGGGGCGTGCGCCCGCGATGTCAGCCCTTGAAGCGCGGGAAGGCGCTGCGGCCGGCGTAGACCGCCGCGTCGTCGAGGATCTCCTCGATGCGCAGCAGCTGGTTGTACTTGGCGACGCGCTCGGAGCGGGCCGGGGCGCCGGTCTTGATCTGGCCGCAGTTGGTGGCGACGGCCAGGTCGGCGATGGTGACGTCCTCGGTCTCGCCGGAGCGGTGCGACATCATGCACTTGTAGCCGTTGCGCTGGGCCAGCTCGACCGCGTCCAGGGTCTCGGTGAGCGAACCGATCTGGTTGACCTTCACCAGCAGCGCGTTGGCCGTGGCGTTGTCGATGCCCTTCTGCAGGCGCTCCGGGTTGGTGACGAACAGGTCGTCGCCGACGATCTGCACCTTGGCGCCGAGCTTGTCGGTCAGCACCTTCCAGCCGGCCCAGTCGTCCTCGAACAGCGGGTCCTCGATGGACACCAGCGGGTAGGCGGCGACCAGCTCCTCGTAGTACTCGGTCATCTCGGCGGCCGACTTCTCGCCGCCCTCGAACTGGTACTTGCCGTCCTTGTAGAACTCGGAGGCGGCCACGTCCAGGGCGAGCGCGATGTCCTGGCCGGGAGCGTAGCCGGCCTGCTTGATCGCTTCGATGATCAGGTCGAGCGCGTCGCGGTTGGAGCCGAGATTCGGCGCGAAACCGCCCTCGTCGCCCAGACCCGTGGACAGGCCGCGGGTCTTGAGCACGCCCTTGAGCGTGTGGTAGACCTCGGCGCCCCAGCGCAGTGCCTCGGAGAAGGACTCCGCGCCGATCGGCGCGATCATGAACTCCTGGATGTCGACGTTGGAGTCCGCGTGCGACCCGCCGTTGAGGATGTTCATCATCGGGACCGGCAGCACATGGGCGTTCGGTCCGCCGAGGTAGCGGAACAGCGGGAGGTCGGAGGCCTCGGAGGCGGCGTGCGCGACCGCCAGCGACACGCCGAGGATGGCGTTGGCGCCGAGCGAGGACTTGTCGGGGGTGGCGTCCAGGTCGAACATCGCCTGGTCGATGAGCCGCTGCTCGGTGGCGTCGTAGCCGACCAGCTCGGGGCCGATCTGCTCGATGACGGCGAGGACGGCCTTCTCGACGCCCTTGCCCTGGTAGCGGTTCTTGTCGCCGTCGCGGAGTTCGAGGGCCTCGAAGGCGCCGGTGGAAGCGCCGGAGGGCACTGCGGCGCGGCCCGTGCTGCCGTCATCGAGGCCGACCTCGACCTCGACGGTGGGGTTGCCTCGCGAGTCGAGGATTTCCCGGGCTACGACGACGTCGATGGACGGCACGTTGTCTCCTTCAGATGATGTCTTCTCGTCTTTTCCGGGACGAGCCTAACCGCCCGGGGCCCCCGCGCCGGTTCCCGGCCCGGCCCCTGAGACGGAAAACCGGCCGGGTACGCGGCGCCCGGGGGCATGCCGCGTACCCGGCCGGTCCGGCGAGGGTGTGCCGGGCGGTCAGCCCAGGTGCAGGTGCTCGCCCGGGTAGATCAGGTTGGCGTCCTTGACGGTGTCCTTGTTGAGCTCGAAGAGCTTGTGCCAGCCGCCGGCGACGTGGTGGCTCTTCGCGATGCGCGACAGGGTGTCGCCGGCAACGACGGTGTAGTCACCCTTGCGGCCGGCGTTCCGCTGCCAGTCCGTGGCGCTGTGCTTGGCGGGCTTGGCGGCGGCCTTGGCCGGGGTGCTCTTCGCCGGGGTGGTCTTCTTGGCGGGCGTGGAGGTGCTCGCCGAGGAGGACGAGCCGCCGGGGTTGACGTCGGGCGACGGGCCGCCCGCGGTCAGGCCGCCGGCCGAGGCGCAGGACCAGGCGCCGGGGCCCTGGAGTGCGAGCAGCTTCTCGGCGACCGCGATCTGCTGGTCCTTGGTGGCCAGGTCGGCGCGGGAGGCGTACTTCAGGCCGCCGGCCGCTTCCCAGCTGGACTGCGAGAACTGCAGGCCGCCGTAGTAGCCGTTGCCGGTGTTGATCGACCAGTTGCCACCGGACTCGCACTGGGCGACGGCGTCCCAGGTCGCCACGGAGGCGGCCGAGGAGGACGTGGCGCCGATCAGCGGTACGGCGATGGCGGTACCGGCGACACCGGCGAACGTGGCGAATCGGACCATCTTTGAGGCACGACGGTGCTTACCCATGTGTGTGTCCCTCACCGACGCCTACGAGGTCAGCTGTCGGGTTCGGACGTGAGTTGCCCGGCCGGCACCGCGAAAAGGACGCGGATACCCGGCTTCACCCCGAGCCGGACCGGTGGCGTGCGCGTGGCAGCGGTGCTGTCCGTGCTGCGCGGCGCAATGCCTCTGGTCCGGCGGAAGACCGTGGGTCCCCCGCTCCTGCCTGCGGCGCTCTCGCGTCGACTGTTCCCGTCGTGCGGCGGCAGGACTCGGCGTTCCGCTCCGACGGGGCCCGCTGTGGCGAGCGCTTAGACGTTAAGCACACCGGCCCCCGTTGAACAAACACTCGCGTTTCGGGCGCCAACTGCCGTCAGGGATTCGGGGAGTGGGAGAACCCGCAGGTCGGAGGGCCGGATTTCAGCAGGGAGCGAGCAACCGGTCACAGGTTCGGCGAGAGCCTTGTCACATCGCCGCACGGCACGGAAATACCCTACGTCCGTTTTGTCACCAGGCTTGCGCGGCACGGGATTTCGACTCCGCGAGCGTCACGGCTCAACCGAGATCGAGGATCTGTCCGGGTTTGATGAGGTTTGGATTGTCGCCGATCACTTGGTGGTTGGCGTCGTAGAGCCGAGCCCAGCCACCCGCGACATCCTGGTCGGCCGCGATCCCGGACAGGGAGTCACCCGCGCCGACCTTGTACGTACCCGGAACCGTATCCGGCGCCGTGTCCGTATTGCCGGTGTTGCCAGGGTCGTTGGCATCCGAGGCCTTCGCGGTGACCCCGGTGGTTTCGGTACGGCTCGCCCGGTCGGCCACGGCCAGCGCCTCGTCGGAGGGGCTGTACGGGCGCGCGTGGCGGCCGCCCCCGTCCGCGGGCGTACTGGGGGCCGTGGGAGCCGTCGAGGCGGCGGGAGGGACGCTCTGGGTGGGTGTGCCGGGGTCCGCGGGGGGCGGCGTCGACGTGCCCGCGCCGGGGTCGGTCGGCGTGCCCGCGGCCGGCGGCGCGGGGGTCGTGGGCGCCGTCGTCGGCGTGGTCGGCTTGCCGGGAGCGGTGGGCGTGGCCGGAGTCGTCGGGGTGGCGGCGGGCGTGCCGGTGTCCGCGGGCGTGCCCGGCGTGGTCGGTGTCGCCGGCGTGCCCGGGTCGGCCGGGGTGGCGGGCGGCGGCGTGACGGTGGTGGGCGCGGTGCTGCCCGGGTCGACGTCCGGCTTCCGGGTGTCCCCGACCAGTCCGGTGGTCTTGTCGCAGCCGGGCCAGGCGTCGGGACCGAGGTCGGCCAGCACCTTCTCGGCCACGGTTATCTGCTGCGCCCTGGTGGCCATGTCGGGTCGCGGGGCGTAGGCCGTGCCGCCGTACTGGCTCCAGGTGTCCTGGGTGATGGCGAGGCCGCCGTAGAAACCGTTGTGCGTGTCGGCGTTCCACATGCCGCCGCTCTCGCACATCGCGACCCTGTCCCAGGTGCCGGCGTCCGCGGCGTGCGCGGCACCCGCGCCCAGCAGGGGCAGCGCGAGTCCGGCGCCGGTCGCCGCGACCGTCACCATGGCCGCGGGGGCCTGGCGGGGGCGTCGGTGCCTGCCGTTCCCTGACGAGAGCATGCGGTCGCCTTTCTTCACAGCCTTACGCGCCCGGCGCGGCCGCCGTCACCGGCATCTGCCGCGCACCGAGGGGACCGGCGCGTCCCGCGAGCCGTACGTGCCTCGCGTTGACCGCAGAACGTAGCGGTGTTGGCCAGCGGATCACAAGTCGATGTAGCGCGCATCACGTAGGGGTCACGCCGGTGACACGCGGTCAGTTCCTCTGCCCCGCCTCGGGGGTGAAGGCCACCGGCAGTGTCCGCAGCCCCCGCATGATCAGACCGCCGCGCCAGCGCAGATCGCCGGGATCGGCGGCGAGCCGCAGATCCGGCAGCCGGGTGAGCAGCGTCGCCAGTGCGGTCCTCGCCTCCAGCCGGGCCAGCGGCGCGCCGAGGCAGTAGTGGATGCCGTGTCCGTAGCCCAGATGTGGATTGTCCGCCCGTGCGAGGTTTACGGAGTCCGGCGCGGAGAAGCGCGCGGGATCGCGGTCGGCGGCGGCAAGCACCACAAGAACCGGGTCCCCGGCCGCGATCGGCTGGCCGCCCACGGTCAGCGCGGTGGTCGCGTAACGCCAGGTCGCCAGCTCCACGGGACCGTCATGGCGGAGCAGTTCCTCGACCGCCGTCTCCAGCAGGGCCGTCTCGCCTGCGGCGAGGGACGCCTGCAACTCCGCGCGGGGGCCCGGGTGTGTCAGCAGGGTGTGCATCCCGTTGCCGATCAGGTTGACCGTCGTCTCGAAGCCGGCGAAGAGCAGGATGAAGGCCATCGCCGCGGCCTCGTTCTCCGTCAGGTGCTCGCCGTGGTCGCTCGCCCTGATCAGGCCGGAGATCAGGTCGTCGGGCGCCCCGCCGTCCGCGCCGCCGGCCGCGGCCGGCTCGGCGCGCTTACGGTGGATCAGCTCGACCAGATACGCGCGCATCCGCTTGACCGAGCGCGCCACCCCGCCGCGCGGGCCGCCACCATGGCGGATCATCATCCCGGCCCAGTCCCTGAAGTCGTCCTGGTCCTCGGCGGGCACGCCCAGCAGGTCGCAGATCGCGTAGATGGGCAGCGGAAAGGCGAACTCGTGGATCAGGTCCGCCTCGCCGCGGGCCGCGAAGCCGTCCACGAAACGGTCCGTCAGCTGCTGCACCCGCTCCCCGAAGCCGGCCACCCGGCGCGGGGTGAAGGCCTTCGACACCAGACGGCGCAGCCTGGTGTGGTCGGGCGGGTCGATGTTGAGCAGATGCGTCATCAGGTCCGCGCTGCGCTCGCCCGGAATGCCGGTCTTCCCGCGCGCTCCCGGCGACTCCGCGTGATGCACCGGGTTCTTGCTCAGCCTCGGGTCCGCCAGCGCCTCACGGGCGTCGGCGTACCGCGTGACCAGCCAGGCCTCGACGCCGCTGGGCAGCGTCGTGCGGTGCACCGGGGCGTGCTCGCGCAGCCAGGCGTATGCCGGGTAGGGGTCGGTGGCGAACTCCCAGGTGAACAGCTCGGGCGTGGCGGCGGGGTCGGTCATCCCCCGACCGTACGTGAACCGGCCTACCGCTCCGGCTCGTCGTCCCCGGCCGCCCCCGCCCCTTGGCCGCCACCGCTCCCGGCGCCGGCCTCCGCCTCGCGTATGGCCGCGCGATAGCGGCGTGCCGCGTGCCGCAGCGCCGCTTCCGGGTCGATGCCGGCCGACTGGGCCGTGGCGGCCTCGGCCAGCAGGTGGTCACCGAGGGCGGTCTCGTCGTCGTAGAGCGGGGCCGGCGGAGTGACCGGCAGCGGCAGGCCCGCCTCCCTCGCGCGGCCGGCGAGCTTGGCCGCCAGGGCCAGCGCGGGGGATGCGAGCGGGACACCGTCGGTGACCGAGTCGCGGGCCTTCTCGACACCCTTGAGCCGTGTCCAGTTGGCCCGCACCTGCTCGGGCGTCTCGGCCACCTCGTCGCCGAAGATGTGCGGGTGCCGGTGGACGAGCTTGGCGACCAGGCCCGCGGCCACGTCGTCGATCCCGAACGGCTCGTCCGGGTCGTCCTCGGCGATCGCCGCGTGGAAGACCACCTGGAGCAGCACGTCGCCCAATTCCTCGCGCACCGCCTCCCGGTCGCCCTCCTCGATCGCCTCGACCAGCTCGTACATCTCCTCGATGCCGTATTTGGCCAGGTCCTCGTGGGTGCGCAGGCTGCTCCACGGGCACTCGGCCCTGATCCGGTCCATCACCTGCACCAGGTCCAGCAGCCGCGCGCCCGGCAGGTCGTAGGACCCGGGCAGCAGCTCCAGGTCGGGCATCGCGACCCGCCCGGAGCCGCCGAGCGCGGCCAGCTCGTCGGTGACGGACCGGTCGCCCTCGCCGCCGCCCGCCGGCAGGTAGACGACCGTACGGCCGCCGGATGTCGCCTCGGCCAGCTCCCGGCCGGTGGGCGCCGCCACTTCGACGCCGACGCCCGCCTCGCGCAGGAACGGCAGGTGCGGGTGGTCGGGGTCCGCGCACAGCACCCGGTCGGCGGCGCGCAGCGTCTGCCACGCCGGCCAGGACAGCTGCCCGGGGGCGACCCGGTGGCTGGTGGTGAGCAGGATCAGCCGGCCGGGGCCGCCCGCGGTGTCGTCGACGTCGTTCACACCTCGAACGTACCGCGACGGTCGGACAACGGCGTCACGCCGCCGGCGCCGCCTGGCTCGGCGTCCTGGTGACCACCCACGGGTCGGTGGCGTCGCCGATGATGGCCTTCTTCGCGTCCCAGGCGCCGTACCGCGGGTTGACCTTCACGCCCAGGCGGTCCGCGGTCTTGGCGATGGCGCTGACGATCGCGCTCTGCCCGCCGTCGCTGCCCGGCTGGAAGCCCAGGCTCACGATCAGCTTGCCGACCAGCGCGTTCGTACGGAAGAAGCTGTCGGCGCCGGACGGGACGATGTCGTACTGCTGGAGCAGTGCCGCGTCCAGCGCCTGCTCGCTGCCGCCGAACTGCTGCAGCGCGGCCGCGTGCTGCTGCTGCACCTCGCCGTCGCTGACCCGCACCCCGGCGTCCGAGGCGGCCCGCTCGATGACGGTGTTCTGCACCAGCATGCTCAGCGTCTGGGTCGAGAGCTTGCCGCCCGCCGAGACCAGCTGGTCGGCCTGCGGCGAGGAGGCCTGCGCCGCCCGTACCTCGTTGACCTTGTTCTGCAACGTGGACACGGTGATCCGCTGGCCGCCGACCACGGCCGCGGCACCTGGCTGCGCCGGACCCGACCCGCACGCGGTGAGGGCGGGCGATGCCAGCAGCAGCGCGGCTGCGGTGATCGAGACGGCGGTGCGGCGGCGGACCATGGGTGCCTCCCGGCAGGGAACAAGCCTCACGATGCTGATGTGATGATCGAGCACGAGGATATTGATCCCGGGGCGCCGATATCCAGCACTACGCCGAACAGGATCCGCAACAGCCGCGCAAGAAGCCGTGCCGGAGCGGTCGGCGCCCGGACCGGGGAGGCGGATCAGCCGGTCGGCAGCGGCTCGCCGGGGCAGCCGTTGAGGACCTTGCGCATGGCGTCCCTTTCCGCGGAGGTCACCCACACGCCGTACTTCCTCTTGACCGCCACCTGGCGCGCCACATAGGCACAGCGGTAGGCGGCGTTCGGCGGCAGCCAGGTCGCGGTGTCGCCGTCGCTCTTGCGGCGGTTGGTCGACGAGTCGACAGCCAGCAGGTTGAGCGGGTCGTTGGCGAAATCCTCCCGCTTGCCGTCCGTCCACTGCGCGGCGCCCTTCTGCCAGGCGTCGGAAAGGGCGACGGCGTGGTCGATGTCGACCTTGCTCGCCCCGCGGGTGTAGGTGATCCGCTTGCCGGTGTACGGGTCGGCGAGGGTGCCCGAGGTCACGATGCACTTCTTGGCCCCGTCGCGGAACGACGTCTGGCGCAGATCGCGTTTGAGTATGTCGTCACGGGTGTCGCAGTGGTTGTGGTCGGTGTCGGCCCACGCAGGGCCGAACCTGTCCCGCGTGTAACCGGTCTTGGGCGCCCGGCCCTTCACCGTCAGCCCGCCGACCGCGGCGAGGGCGCTTCCCTTGCCGCCGTGGCCGCTCGGGGCGCCCGCGCCCGGCGGTGTGGCGCTGCCGGTACCCGCGCCGACCGTCGGGTCCTTGCAGCCCGCCAGGGTGCCGCCCAGGGCGACCGCGAGAGCCGCCGTGCAGACCAGGGTGCGGGCGGTCCCGGTGTTCTTGTACGCCGTCTGCGCCATCTGCGCCTCTCAAAAATCGTCCGGGAGCCCCGGGGCCGGTCGGGTGGGTCGGCGGGCCGGCCTGCCGGGTGCGCCGAGGGTGCGATGAGCGGAAGAACAGTTCGTCAACTGCCTTCCCCCTTCGGCGGAGAGTACGGCTCCCGCGGTGCCGCTCCTACCGCGGACTGCGACGACGGGACCGCTGTCGGCGCGCCGCGGTCGGCACCGGCCGTCGTCATCGCCAAGCTGGTAACACCCTGAATCAGGGCGAAACGGTCAAGCCGTGAAGTACGGCGGGGCGGCCGACGCGAAGGAGGACCCGCGCATGGACGGCGACAGGGACAGTGCGGAGGCCGTACTGCCGGCCCAGGAGTCCAAGGCGCGGCACATTGCCACGCCCGCACCTGTGCGCGAGGCGGCGGCGGTCGCGGTGCCCCCACGCCGGCGGCGGTGGCTGCCGGCCTGGCTCGACCCGTGGCTGCTCGCCACGGGCTTCCTCGCCCTCTACGCGGCACTGTCGCTGTCGCGCTACCGCCGGATGGAGACGATGTCCTGGGACCTGGGCATCTTCGAGCAGGCCGTACGCGGCTACGCCCGTCTGCACGCCCCCGTCGCCGACCTCAAGGGGCCGGGCTTCAACGTGCTCGGCGACCACTTCAGCCCGATCACCGCACTGATCGCACCTTTCTACCGGCTCTTCCCGACCCCGGCGACCCTGCTGCTGGCGCAGGCAGTGCTGTTCGCGCTCTCCGTCGTACCCGTGACGCGCACCGCGGGCCGTCTGCTCGGCCGTGGACGCGGGGTGGCGGTGGGGGCCGCCTACGGGCTGTCCTGGGGGGTGCAGCGTGCGGTCGACTTCGACTTCCACGAGATCGCCTTCGCCGTGCCGCTGCTCGCCTTCTCGCTGGCGGCCGTGCTGCGACGGCGCTGGCGCACGGCCATGGGGTGGGCGGTGCCGCTGGTGCTGGTCAAGGAGGACATGGGCGCGGCGGTCGCGATGATCGGCGCGGTGGTGTGGCTGCGGGCCGGCGGCGACACGATCCGCGGCCCGAAGGGCGGCGGCGCCGTGCGCACCTGGGCGCTGAGCCTTGCCGCCTTCGGGGCCGTCGCTTCGGCGTGGGAGGTCAGCTGGCTCATCCCGGCCTTCCACGGCGCCGGCTACGACGCGCTGAACCACATCAACGGCGACGGCACGCTCACCACCCACGTCCCGCCGGTCACCGCGCTGCGCACGGTGCTGTGGATGCTGCTGCCGGCCGGCGGCCTGCTCGCGCTGCGCTCGCCGCTGCTGCTCGTCGCGCTGCCGACGCTCGGCTGGCGCTTCCTGTCGTACTACCCGGAGAACTGGGGCACGGCCTGGCACTACAACGCCGTGCTCATGCCGGTGGTCTTCCTCGCCGCGGTGGACCGCGCCGCGGCGATCGGCGCCGCCGGACCCGGCCGCCGGACGCCGCCCTGGCTGCGCTCCTCCGTCCGCGCGCTGCCGGCGGTGATGCTGGGCGCCGCGCTCGCCCTGAGCACCCAACTGCCGGTGGCCGACCTGACCCACCGGGCCGCGTATCAGGTCGACGGCCCCACCAGGGCGGCCAAGCGGGCGCTCGCCGAGATCCCGAACGGCGCCACGGTGGAGGCGAACGTCGGCCCCCTCAGCCGCCTGGTGCGGCGCACCACCGTCTATTGGGTCGGCCAGACCGGCAGCCTGGCACCGGACTACCTGGCCTTCGAGAACCGCTCGGACTGGCTGCAGGACCCGGTCGGCTACGCCGACCAACTGCATCCGCAGGCCCGCTACTCACTGGTCGCCGACGCCGGCGGCTACGTGGTGCTGCGCCGCGACTGACCTGGAGCCCTGCCCGCGCCCGGGAGCCGGCCCTGGTCCTAGCCCTGGACCTGGCCGAGCCAGGCCAGCGTCCTGCGGATCTCGGCGGGGAAGGGGTGGTGCGGGCCGTGCACACGGCCCGCGTCGTAGAGGAGCCGGGTGAGGACGTCGCGCGCGGCGGCCCGGTCGCCGACGGACAGCAGCAGGTGGGCGGTCCTGCGGCGGATGTCCAGCGGTGTGCCGGGGCTGGTGCCGGCGTACTGCTCGAAGTACGGGAGCAGCACCCGGTATTCGGCCAGCGCGGCCCTGGGGTCGCCGAGGTGCTCCAGGCACTGCGCCGCCTCGTAGCGGAACTGCAGCGCCTGGCGGTCGGCGCCCCCGTACTGCGAGGCGAACTCGTCCGACAGCCGCCGCAGTTCGGGCAGCGCCCTGCGGTACTGCCCGTCCTCCATCAGCGTCGCCGCATACTGCTTGCGCAGGGCGCGCAGGACCGGCGAGTGCTCGCCGTGCTTCTCCGCGGCGGCCGGGATGATGCCGCCGAGCAGGTCGACGGCCTGGGTGATCCGGCCCGCGTCCAGCAGCCGCTTCACCTCGTCGACGGCCGTGGCCAGGTCGGCGCCCTTCGGCGCGTGAGCCGGCTGCGGGGGCGGCGGCGCGGGCACGGCGGCAGCCGGCGCCGCGACATGGTCCGGCCAGGGCGCCTGGGGCCGCAGGAAGGGCCGCGTCGGGTCGAGCGGGCCCGGTGCCCGGTGCGCGGACCCA
The DNA here is from genome assembly GCF_900142575.1 of Actinacidiphila paucisporea. GTDB lineage: Bacteria > Actinomycetota > Actinomycetes > Streptomycetales > Streptomycetaceae > Actinacidiphila > Actinacidiphila paucisporea. Next base: position 215,165 of record NZ_FRBI01000007.1, on the reverse strand, counting down.
GGCGGCGGCAGCAGCGCGGCCAGTTCGCGGTAGACGTCCTGAGCGCCGGCGGGCCGGTGCTGCGGGTCCTTGGCCAGCAGCCGCAGCACCAGCGACTCCAGCGGATCCGGCACTTCGGGACGCAGCTGGCGCAGCGGCACGGGCGCCTCGTACAGATGCCGGTGCAGCACCCCGAGCGCCGTGGTGCCCGCGAACGGGACGTTGCCGCTCAGCAGTTCGTGCAGCAGCACGCCGAGCGCGTACAGGTCGGTGCGCGGCCCGACCGCGCCGCCCATCGCCTGCTCCGGCGCCATGTACGCCGGGCTGCCGATCGGCGAACCGGTGTGCGTCAGCCGGGTCGTGTCGGTGTCCATCACCGACGCCACACCCAGGTCGAGCACGGTGAGGGTGCCGTCCGGCCGGACCATCACATTGCGCGGCTTGAGGTCGCGGTGGACTATCGGCACCGCGTGGACCGCCGACAGCACGGCGCACAGCTGCGCCGCCACCCCCACGGCCCACGGCCACGGATAGGGCTCGTGCTCGGCGAGATGGTCGCCGAGGTCGGCGCCCTCCACGTACTGCATCACCAGATACAGCTCGTCGCCGTCCGCCCCCGCGTCATGGACCGTCACCAGACCCGGGTGGTCGACCTGGGCGGTGACCCGGCACTCCCGGTCGAACCGCCGGCGCAGCTCGCCCGCGTCCGCCCCGCCGGCGACCTTGTCGGGCCGCAGCAGCTTCACCGCCACCCGACGGTCCAGCCGCCGGTCGTAGGCGGTCCACACCTGGCCCATACCGCCCTGCCCGATGACGGTGGCCAGTTCGTACCGGCCGGCGATGAGCCGACCGATCACCGGCCCTCCTCCTTGCGCAGATAGTCGCTCAACTCGTCCAGCTCGGCCCGCACCTGGTTGATCCGCGGCGCCGGCGGCTGGGCGGGCGCCGGACTCTGCGGGGGCATCGGCGTCCGGTTCGGCATCCCGGTCCGGCTGGGCATCTGCGTGGACTCGGGTATGCCACCGTGCACCGGGCCCGTGTGCACCGGTCCGGGCATCGGGCCGTACCCGCTCGCATACGGATTCGGCGGATAGCCGGTGGGCGCCCCGTAGCCGGCCGGCCGGGTGTTCCCGCGCCTGATGTCCATGACGAGGAAGTAGGCGGGGGTGCCGAACATGCACACCAGCACGGTGAGCGTGCCCACGTTGGACTGCCAGCTGTCGGTGTTGTCGTGGGCCAACCCGATCAGGAGGTAGCCGACGATGATCGCGACGATGTCGAACACCATCAGCGCCCAGTCCAGCGGGTGCCGCCGCACGAGGGCCAGCCTCAGCAGCGAGCCCCAGGCGAGGAAGCCGATCGACAGCACCGGCAGTGCGGTGAAGAGCACGCGCAGCCAGATCGCCGCCGCCTGACCGGCGGGGCGGGGCTGCGGCGGGGCGATGCCGGGGCCGTACATCTGGTGCTCCTGGTCGTCGAAGCGGGTGACTAGTCGAGAGCGTATCGGCCACAACAGACAGGCGGCGCCGGTTCTTCGACGGCCTGTGGACAACTATCCGGGCCGCACCGTCCCGTCGGTCAGCCCGTCGTAGAGGCCCTGGACGAGCTGGTCGCCGAGCTGGGTCGCCTGACGCAGCGTCTCCTCGAAGGCCGCCAGGGTCCGGAAGCGCTCGCCGTACCGCCGCTGGTCGGCCAGTGGCAGCCGTGGCACCTGGAGGCGGCGCACGTCGAGCCGGGTGGAGGTCGAGGCGAAGCTGCTGGCCTGGCGGTTGTTGGCGGTGCCGCGCAGGAATCCGGCGAGGAACCACGGGTCGAGGGCAGCGGCGTCCGGGCGCAGCACGTACACGTTGCGGCCCAGCGCCGCGCCGGCCGAGGCACCCTCCACCACTCTGGCCACCGCGCCGCCGCCGAGGATCGGCACCACCACGTCGCCCTCCTCGACGAGCACCGGCTCCTCGGCGGAGCCGTCCGGCCGGCTCGGCGGGAGCAGGCCGGTCGGACCGCTGCCGGCGACCACGTCGTGCTCGGTCAGCACGGCGTGGGCGGCGGCGGAGCCGTCCGCGCCGGCGGTGCCGCCGCCGCCGGCCCGCATCAGCAGGGCGCCGGCCCTGGCCAGTTCGCCGACGGTGGTGGTCGGCCAGCGGGCGGGCTCGCCGGCCGCCGGAGGGGCGGGGGCTATCTCCGCCGTGCGCCGCAGGGTCATCGCCAGCCGGTCCCGCACGGATTCCAGCGCGGCCGCGCCGCCTTCCGCGGTGGGCGGCGGCAGATGCCGTGCGGGCGTCACGTCCACGTCGTCGTCGAGCAGTTCGATGACGGGCAGCGTGCGGTTGACCCCGGGGCGGTCGGGAACCGACCCGTGCCGGTCGAAGGCAGTCCAGGCGTCGAGGACCGCGGCGCTGACGGCGTACCAGGGCGCTTTCTCCGCACCGTGTCCCGGTATCCCGGCCGTGTCGAACACCAGCAGCTCTCCCGGGGGCCGCTGCTCGGGGTCCGGTTTGCGCAGCACCCACAGATGGAGCGGGAGTCCGTGCGGCGGCGCCGCTCCCGCGGGCAGCGCCACGACCGCGCGCAGCGCACCGCGGCGCAGCAGGTCGGCACGGACCCGGCGGCCGGAGCGGCGGGACGCGGCGGCGGGCGGCATGAGCATCACCACGGTGCCGCCGTCCCGCACGTGGGCCAGCGAATGCTGGAGCCAGGCCAGCTCCGATTCGGTGCGGGCCGGGAATCCGTACTCCCAGCGCGGGTCGTAACCCAGCTCGTCGTGCCCCCAGTTCCGATCGTTGAACGGGGGATGGCAGAGCACGGTGTCGACGACCAGCTCGCGGAAGGCGTCGTCCCGCAGGCTGTCCCCTGATCCGACCCGGACGCGGACGGCCGGGTCGGTGGCCATCGCCAGCCGCAGCGCGGTGAGCGAGGCGAGCTCGGAGTCGATCTCCTGCGCGTGCACGGACTCGGTGGGAGAGGCGGCGCGCAGCAGGGCCCCGCTGCCGCAGGCGGGGTCGAGCACCCGGCCAGGGCCTTCGCCGGCGAGCGCGGCCATCAGTTCGGCAGGGCCTTGCGGAGTGAGGGTGAAGTGTCGCGGGTTCGCGTCCAGGTAGCGGCCGAACAGGAACTCGTAGGTCTGGGCCGGGCCGGTGTCCTCCGCGAATTTCGCGGTCGTGCGCAGCAGCGGCACGGCGTCGTCGAGGCTGTCCGGCAGCCGCACCGGGTGCTCGGGGCCGAATCGTGCCGCCAGCGCCGTCTCCATCTCGGCCGGCAGCCTGGCGGCGAGCTCGTCGTCGGTCGCGGCGCTGTAGCTGACGGAGATCGCGGGGTCGCCCTGCATGATCATCAGCAGGGATCCCGCGATGCGCAAGGCGGCGGGCACCCCCTCGGGATGGCTGTCGGCCCGCTGCCAGAGCCGCTCGTGCAGCGGCACAAAGGGGAGCTTGCCCTGCTCGCGGAGCCAGCGCTCGACGGCGGGCAGCTCGTAGGTGGGACTGGTGTCCGTCCCGCCGACCGGCCGGGGAAAGTCGTCGTGGCGCCGGCGCCAGTTGCTGACGGCGGCCCTTCCGACGCCTGCCAGCCTGGCGATCCCCGCCGCTGTCACCTCACTCGCATGCTCGGGCACGGTCCTCTCCTTCCTCCGGTTCGTCCGCGATCTCTGTACGCGTGTTGGCGAGCATACCCAGGGCCCGTGGACGGACCCCTTCACGGCGTGAACATCACTCATTTGAGAAATAGTGTTGACTCGGTTCACAAGGGAATGCTGTCATAGTGACAACGGTTCACGGGGCCATCGGGGCCCGCCGACCACAGGGGGGAATTCCCATGTCCAAGCTGTCTCTCACCCGGATCGCCGCCGCGGGCGCGGTCGCCGCCGTCCTCGCGATCGGCACGGCGGCCTGCAGTCCCGCGGACGACTCGGCGTCCTCGACCGGCTCGGCCGGCGACAAGGCGACCACCACCGCCTCGTCCGCCCCCGCGTCCGCGCCCGCGAAAAAGAAAGAGGGCAAGCCGGCGGCCAAGCCCGCCTTCAAAGGCAACGGCACGTTCCAGGTCGGCACCGACATCCAGCCCGGCACCTACCGGACGAGCGGGAACGACGACGGCATGTGCTACTGGGAGCGGGCCAAGGACGCCAAGAACGACACCGATTCCATCCTGGCCAACGACACGGTCGCCGGCAGCAGCTACGTGACGATCAAGCCGACCGACAAGGTCTTCACCTCGACGGACTGCAAGGACTGGTATCCCGCGGGGGCGGCCAAGCCCAGCGCGCCGAAGACGTCGATGGGCGACGGCATGTACAAGGTGGGCACGGACATAGCCGCCGGCACCTACAAGGCCAAGGGTGGCGAGACCTGCTACTGGGAGCGCAACAAGGACGCGCTGCACGACGTGGACTCCATCAAGGCGAACGACAACGTCACCGGCCAGGCCGTGGTCACCATCACCGCCAAGGACGCCTACTTCAAGACGGCCGACTGCGGCACCTGGACGAAGACCGGCTGAGCGTAAGGCCGCGCCCCGCCGCCGGAGCCCCCGCCGCCCCCCGAGCCGCCCGGACCGGCGGGCGGGCGGGCACGGCGGGACGGCGGACCGGCGGGGACGGAGGCCGCGCCCGCGGGAGGGGTGCCGGACCAAGGCGGGCAGGCTCGTCCGTCCCATGGGTCCCGCGCGGACAGTGTCGTCCCGTATCTTTTCCCGCAGACCCCGACCCCGCTTCCTCGGGAGGACGACGATGGACAGGGCCGAGGCCGTCATACCGCAGACGAAGGGTGGCGAGGCCGCGCCGCGCGCCGCCTTGCCAGGCTCCACCGGCCTTGCGGGGCTGCGACTGCGGATCGCGGGGGCGCGGCTCGACCCGTATCTGCTGGGTGCCGTCTTCTTCGGCGCGTACGTCCTGCTGTCGCTGGTCCGGTACCGCCGGATGCTGACGATGTCCTGGGACCTGGGCATCTTCGAGCAGGCCGTGAAGGGGTACGCCCATCTGCAGGCGCCGACCACCCAGCTGAAGGGCCCGGGCTTCAACGCGCTCGGCGACCACTTCAGCCCGGTCACCGCCCTGATAGCCCCCTTCTACCGGGTCTTCCCGAGCCCGGCGACGCTGCTGGTCGCCCAGGCGCTGCTCTTCGCGCTGTCGGTGGTCCCGGTCACCCGGGGCGCCGCGCTGCTGCTGGGGCGGGGGCGCGGGCTGGCCGTGGGCGCGGCGTACGGCTTGTCGTGGGGGGTGCAGCGGGCGGTCGACTTCGACTTCCACGAGATCGCCTTCGCCATGCCGCTGCTGGCCTTCTCGCTGGAGGCGCTGGTCCGCAAGCGCTGGGCGGCGGCGATGTGGTGGGCACTGCCGTTGGTGCTGGTCAAGGAGGACATGGGCGTCACGGCCGCGACGATCGGCGCGATCGTCTGGTGGCGCACCCGCGAGGCGGCGGAGCCGGGTGCGTCCGTCCCGGCGCAGGCGGCCGCGGCGGACGAGCGGAGGGCGGCCGGCGGATCCCCGGGCGACGGGGTCGGACCGGACGGGACGGAGCAGGGCAGCACGCCGGAAGGAGGTGACCAGGTGGAGGCGCCGCTGAGCGACGCACAGCGGTACGGGCCATGGGCGATCGGGCTGATGGGCTTCGGAGTGGCGGCGTCCGCGCTGGCCATCGGGGTGCTGATCCCCGCCTTCCACGGCCCCGGCTACGACGCGTTCAACCACATCAACGGCGACGGCACGATGACCGGGCGCATCCCGTTCGGCACCGCGCTGCGGACCCTGCTGTGGATTCTGCTGCCGACCAGCGGGCTGCTGGCGCTGCGGTCACCGCTGATCGTGGCGGCGCTGCCGACCGTCGGGTGGCGGTTCCTGTCCCACTACCCGGAGAACTGGGGCACGGCCTGGCACTACAGCGCGGTGCTGATGCCGGTGATCTTCCTGGCCCTGGTGGACGCGGCGGACCGGTCCCGGCGGAGCCCGCGGCCGTGGCTGCGGTCGTACGCGTCGGGGGTGCCGGCCGCGGCGGTCGGCGCCGCCATGGCGCTGACCTTGTCGCTGCCCCTGGCCTCACTCGGCCACACCGACACCTACAAGGTCGACGCGCGCACCAAGGCGGTGGAGAAGCTGCTCGACCTGATACCCGACGGCGCCACCGTGGAGGCGAACGTCGGGCCGATCAGCCGGCTGGTGCACCGCACCACCGTCTACTGGGTCGGCGGCGCGAACGGAGTGGTGCCGCAGTACATCGCGCTGGACAACTCCAGCGGGTGGGTGCCGGACCCGGTGTCGTACGGCACGTCGCTGCACCCCGGCGCGACCTACACCGAGATAGCCAACCAGGACGGCTATGTGATCCTGCGCCGCAGCTAGGGCCTGGTGAACCGGGTGCCGGCCGGATCGCCGTCGAGCGGGCGGCCGACCGGGTAGTCGACGTAGGCGAAGTGGCGGCTGTCGGGGGACCAGCTGTTGACGTTGAGACTGCCCTGGCCGCCGAAGAAGGCGAGCAGGTCGCGAGGGGCGCCGCCGGCGGAGTCCATGAGGCGCAGGACGACGTCGCGGTCGGCGGGGTGGCCCTCGGTGCCCGGCGGGAAGCTGATGAAGAGGATGTGCCCTCCGTCGGGCGAGGGATGGGGGAACCAGTTGACGCGTTCGTCGGACGTCAGCCGGGTCAGTTCCGAGCCGTCGGGGCGCATGCGGAAGAGCTGGGCGTGGCCCGGGGTGGCGGCGCCGTGCTCGGAGTTGAAGAGGATCCAGTCGCCGTCCGGGGTGAACTCCGGGCCGTCGGCGGGGGCCGGGGTGTCGGTCAGCCGGGTGTCGGGGCCGCCTGCCGAAGGGACGGTGAAGATGTTGCGGTAGCCCCATTCGTCGCCGCCGTGGGGTTCGACGCCGACGTAGGACAGGGTCAGGCCGTCCGGTGAGACGCCGTGCAGGAAGTGCCGGAAGGGGCCGGGGCCGCGGTCGTTGGTGACCCGGCGGGCCGGGCCCCCGGTGAAGGGCACCGCGTGGATGTGCCCGTCGCCGGCTGACAGGTAGAGGGTGGCGCCGTCCGGCGAGAGCACGTGGTCGTTGTTGGCGTCGGTGATGCCGCCGGTGTCGATGACCTCGGGCAGCACGCCGTCGGCGGGGCTGCTGCCGGCGGGGATCCGCAGCAGCAGACCGTCCTGGTTGACGACCAGCCAGCGGCCGTCGGGGGACCAGTTCGGCGCCTCCAGGGCGCTGTCCGCGGTCTCGTACACCAGCCGCGGCTCACCGCCGTCGATGTCGCCGACCAGCAGCCGGGCGCGCTGCCCGGGTGCCAGCGGCCGTACGTTCGTCCCCGCACCGGTGATCGTCACGCCCGCACTGTAACCGCGGGCGGGGCGGCGGTCGCCGGCCGGGGGCGACGGGCGGGATCGAAGGAGAAGGGGACAGGGAACGGAAGGGAGAGGGACGGTGCGGGAGTCATGTGCCCAGGACGGTGGTCAGGAAGTCCGCGGTCCACTCGAGCAGTTCCCGGCCCACCACCGGCTTGCCGCCGATGCGGGCGGTGGACGGACGGGGCACCAGGACCTGGCGGGCGGCGGGCTTGAGGACGGCGCGCGGGTGGAGCCTGGACAGCCGCAGCTCCTGCGACTCGCGCAGCTCGACCGGGCCGAAGCGGACGTTGGCGCCCTGCAGGGTGATGTCGGTGACGCCGACCTTGCGGGCCAGCATCCGCAGGCCGGCCACCAGCAGCAGGTTCTCCACCGGTTCCGGGAGCGGGCCGTAGCGGTCGACCAGTTCCTCGCGGACGGCGGTGACGTCCTCGGCGGAGTTGGCGGCGGCGATGGCCCGGTAGGCCTGCAGGCGCAGCCGCTCGCCGGGGGCGTAGTCGTGCGGGACGTGGGCGTCGACCGGCAGCTCGATCTTGACCTCGAGCAGTGTCTCCTCCGGCTCGCCGCCCGACTCCAGGGCCGAGCGGTAGTCGGCGACGGCCTCGCCCACCATCCGTACGTAGAGGTCGAAGCCGACGCCCGCGATGTGGCCGGACTGCTCGCCGCCGAGGAGGTTGCCCGCGCCGCGGATCTCCAGGTCCTTCATGGCGACGTACATGCCCGCGCCCATCTCGGTGTGCTGGGCGATGGTGGCCAGCCGTTCGTGCGCGGTCTCGGTGAGCGGCTTCTCGGGCGGGTAGAGGAAGTAGGCGTAGCCGCGTTCGCGGGAGCGGCCGACCCTGCCGCGCAGCTGGTGCAGTTGGGACAGGCCGAAGGTGTCGCCGCGTTCCACGATCAGGGTGTTGGCATTGGGGATGTCGATCCCGGACTCCACGATCGTGGTGGAGACCAGCACGTCGAAGCGCTTCTCCCAGAAGTCGACCACGACCGACTCCAGGGCCGACTCCCCCATCTGCCCGTGGGCGGTGGCGATCCGCGCCTCCGGCACGATCTCGCGCAGCCGGGCGGCGGCCCGGTCGATGGACTCGACCCGGTTGTGGATGTAGAAGACCTGGCCCTCGCGCAGCAGTTCACGCCGGATGGCGGCGCCGATCTGCTTCTCCTCGTACGGTCCGACGAAGGTCAGCACGGGGTGCCGCTCCTCCGGCGGGGTGGTGATGGTGGACATCTCCCGGATGCCGGTGACCGCCATCTCCAGGGTGCGCGGGATGGGGGTGGCGGACATGGTCAGCACGTCGACGTTGGCGCGCAGCTTCTTGAGCTGCTCCTTGTGCTCGACGCCGAAGCGCTGCTCCTCGTCCACGACGACCAGGCCGAGGTCCTTGAAGCGGGTCTCGGCGGAGAAAAGCCGGTGGGTGCCGATGACGATGTCCACCGACCCGTCGAGCAGCCCTTCGAGCACCGCCTTGGCCTCGGTGTCACTCTGGAAGCGGGACAGCGCCCGCACGTTGACCGGGAACTGCGCGTAACGCTCGGAGAAGGTCCCGAAGTGCTGCTGCACCAGCAGCGTCGTGGGCACCAGGACGGCCACCTGCTTGCCGTCCTGCACGGCCTTGAAGGCCGCCCGCACCGCGATCTCGGTCTTGCCGTAGCCGACGTCGCCGCAGATCAGGCGGTCCATGGGCACGGACTTCTCCATGTCCTCCTTGACCTCGGCGATGGTGGTGAGCTGGTCGGGGGTCTCCGCGTAGGGGAAGGCGTCCTCCAGCTCGCGCTGCCAGGGGGTGTCGGGCCCGAAGGTGTGGCCGGGCGCGGCCATCCGGGCGGAGTACAGCCTGATCAGGTCGGCCGCGATCTCCTTGACCGCCTTCTTCGCCCGCGCCTTGGTCTTCGTCCAGTCCGCGCCGCCCAGCCGGTGCAGCGTCGGGGCCTCGCCGCCGACGTATTTGGTGATCTGCTCCAGCTGGTCGGTGGGCACGAACAGCCGGTCGCCCGGCTGGCCGCGCTTGGCGGGGGCGTATTCGACGACCAGGTACTCGCGGGTGGCGCCCTGGACGGTGCGCTGCACCATCTCCACGTAGCGGCCGACGCCGTGCTGCTCGTGCACGATGTAGTCGCCGCCGACCAGCGTGAGGGGGTCGATGGTCTTGCGGCGCCGGGACGGCATCCGGCCCATGTCCTTGGTGGAGGACCGCTGCCCCGACAGGTCGGTCTCGGTCAGCACCGCGAGCCGCAGTCCCGGGTCGATGAAGCCGTGCTCGATCGAACCGGTCGCGACATGCACCACGGAGGGCGCGAGCTCGGTCAGCTCGATGTCGAGCCTGGCCGCGATGCCCTCGCCCGCCAGCACCTCGGCGACCCGGGCGGCCGGCCCGTGGCCCTCGGTGACGTAGACGGTCCGCCAGCCGTCGGCGATCCAGCCCTTGGTGTCGGCCAGCGCCCGCGCGGTGTCACCGCGGTAGAGCTCGGGGGCGCGCATGCCCAGCTTGAGGGTGTCGCCGTCCAGGTCGTCGGCCTCGTCGGCGGCGAAGGGGCTCACCGACCACCACGGCACGCCCAGCTCGCGGGCCCGCTCGCGGACGTCGGCGATCGGCCACAGCGACGCGGCGCCCAGATCGATCGGCGCCTCGCCGCCGCCGGCCGAGGCCGCCCAGGACGCCTCGAGGAACTCCTGCGAGGTCGCCACCAGGTCGGCGGCCCGGGTCCGTACCCGTTCCGGGTCGCACACCACGGTCATCGACCCGGCGGGCAGCACGTCGATCAGCAGCTCCATGGCGTCCACCAGCACCGGGGCCAGCGACTCCATGCCCTCGACCGCGATGCCCTCGGCGATCTTGTCCAGCAGTTCGTGCAGCTCGGGGTGCTCGGCGGCCAGCTCGGCGGCCCGCGCCCTGACGTCGTCGGTGAGCAGCAGCTCGCGGCACGGCGGCGCCCACAGGCCGTGTTCCGCGACCTCCAGCGACCGCTGGTCGGCGACCTTGAAGTAGCGGATCTCCTCGACCTCGTCGCCCCAGAACTCGACCCGCAGCGGGTGCTCCTCGGTCGGCGGGAAGACGTCCAGGATGCCGCCGCGCACCGCGAACTCGCCGCGCTTCTCGACCAGCTCGACCCGCGCGTACGCGGCCGCCGCCAGGCCGTCGACGATCGCGCCCAGGTCGGCGGTGGCTCCATTGCTCAGCGCCACGGGTTCCAGGTCGCCCAGGCCCTTGACCTGCGGCTGGAGCACCGAGCGGATCGGGGCGACCACGACCTGGACGGGGCCGGCCGACGGGTCGTCGGCCCGCGGGTGCGCGAGGCGGCGCAGCACCGCGAGCCGGCGGCCGACGGTGTCGCTGCGCGGCGACAGCCGCTCGTGCGGCAGCGTCTCCCACGCCGGGTACTCCACGACGGAGTCCGGCGGCAGCATCGAGCGCAGCGCCGCGGCGAGGTCCTCGGTCTCACGCCCGGTGGCGGTGACGGCGAGCACCGTGCGGTGCGCCTTGGCGGCGAGCGCCGCGACGGCCAGTGGGCGGGCTGCCGGCGGGCCGACGAGGTCCACATGCGGCCGCGATCCGGAGACCGCGGCCTGGACCGCCTCAGCGAGGGCGCTGTCGGCGACGGCTGCGTCGACCAGACCGTTGAGACTCATACAGGTTCCGTCCCGGGGTGTGCGTATGGGGGCGCCGCCCTCTTGCGTCCGCGGGCAACGCGAACCGCCCGACACGTGTCACGGGCCGGGGGTCTCTCCAGCGTACGGCCTCCGGCCCGGGTTCACCGCCGGACCGGCGCAAGGCAGCTCCATGCGCCGGTCCGGCGGGCGGGCGCGCGGCCCGCATGGCACGGGCACCCCCGCGCCCTGGCGGGGCACGGGGGTGCGGGGGTGGCGGGGTGCTGGGCGGCGGCGCTAGTCCGTCGCGATGGCGTTCAGCACGTTCATGCGGCCCGCCCGGAAGGCCGGGAGGAGGGCGGCGAGCAGGCCGACCACCGCGGAGCCGATGAAGACGACCACGATCGTCGTCCAGGGGATCTGCAGGATGCCCAGGCCCTGGGAGGCCAGGACCCGCTGGCCGGTGGCGCCCCAGCCGAGGCCGAGGCCCAGTCCCACCAGGGCGCCGAAGAGCGCGATGACGACCGACTCCAGGCGGATCATCCGGCGCAGCTGCCGCCGCGAGGTGCCGATGGCCCGCATGAGGCCGATCTCCCGGGTGCGTTCGACCACCGACAGCGCCAGGGTGTTCACCACGCCCAGGATGGCGACGATGATCGCGAGGCCGAGCAGCGCGTAGATCATGTAGAGCAGCTGGTTGACCTGGCTCTGGATCAGGTCCTTGTAGTCGGCCTGGTCGCGGACGTCGATCTGCGGGTAGGCCTTGACGGACGCCTTGAGCGAGGCGTAGGCCTGCTTCTCCTTACCGTCCACCGCCTTGGCGAACATCATGAAGTCGCCGGGCATCTTGTCCGCGGGCAGGTAGCTGCGGGCGGTCGCGATGTTCGTGAACATCGACCCGTGCTCGATGCTGGTGTCGTCGCTGGTGATCGCGGCGACCTTGAGGTGGGCGGCCCTGCCGCCGGTCATGAGCACGGTCAGCTCGTCGCCGAGCTTGACCTTGTGGTCCTTGGCGAAGCCCTCGGGCACGGACATCGCGTCCTTGCCGTAGGCGTCGGCGAGCTTGCCCTGGACGGTCTTGAGCTGCAGGTCCTGCGGGTAGGTCGGGTCGGCCGCGCTCAGGTTGGTCTTGACGGTGCCGCCGGACGGCAGCGTGAGTTTGGCGTTGACGACGGTGTAGTGGGTGAAGTGCTCAATGTCCGTGGTCGAGGTGAGCGCCTTCTCGGCGGCCGGGGTGAGGGTCTGGTTGCCGTTGTTGCCGACCTGGACGATGAAGTCCGCGCCGACCGACTTGTCGAGCTGGTCGTTGGCGGAGGCCACCATGGACGAGCCGACCACCGACATGCCGGCCACCAGGGCCAGGCCGATCATCAGCGCGGAGGCGGTGGCGCCGGTACGCCGCGGGTTGCGCAGCGCGTTGCGCTCGGCGAGGCGTCCCATCGGGCCGAAGAAGCGCAGCACGACCGCGCTCACCGCGCGGACGATCACGCCGGCGAGCAGCGGGCCGACGATGACGAAGCCGACCAGGGTGAGCAGCACGCCAAGGCCCAGCAGGCCGCCGCCGGAGGAGGCCTTGTCGGCCTGTCCCGCGCCGATCAGGGCCAGCGCGCCGGCCGCGCAGACCAGGATGCCGATCGCGGCGCGGATCCGTCCGGCCCTGCCGTCGGCCGGGGTGCCGGCGTCCCGCAGTGCGGCCATCGGGGAGATCTTGCCCGCCCGGCGGGCCGGGATGTAGGCCGAGACCACCGTGACGATGACGCCGATGGCCAGGCCGATGATCGGGGTGATGGCCTTGATGGTCAGCTCGGAGGTGTCGAGCTTCATCCCGACCTTGCCCATCAGGTTCATCAGCCCGATGGCCAGTCCGATGCCGCCGCCGATGCCGAGCACCGAGCCGGTGACGCCGAGCAGCACCGCCTCGATCAGCACCGATCTGTTGACCTGGCGGCGGCTGGAGCCGAGCGCCCGCATCAGCCCGATCTCCCGGGTGCGCTGGGCGACCAGCATGGAGAAGGTGTTGACGATCAGGAAGATGCCGACCAGGACGGCGATCCCGGCGAAGCCGAGCATCGCGTACTTCATGAAGTTCAGGAAGCCGCCGAGGTCGTCCTGGTCCTTCTTCTTGGTCTCGGCCGCGGTGTCGATGGTGTAGCCGCTGCCGATGGCCGCCTTGACGTTCTGCTTGAGCTGGTCGTCGGTGGTGCCGGCGGTGGCGGTGAGGCCGAAGCCGGTGTATTCCGACGTGTTGCCGAGCAGTTTGGCCTGGGCGGTGGCGGTGTCGATGTAGACGACGGCCGCGCCCGGGTTGGTGGTCTTGAAGGTCGCGATGCCGGAGATGGTGACCTTGAAGTCGCCGGGGGCCGCGATGACCCGCAGCGTGTCGCCGATCTTCAGGTCGTGCTTCTTGGCGGTGTCGGCGTCGAGGACCGCCTGGTCGGAGCCCTGCGGGATGTGGCCGGAGGAGATCTCCACGGCCTTGGTCTCCGTCGGGTCCCAGTTGCTGACGATGGTCGGGGCGCCGGACGACGGGCTGATCTTGTCGTTGTGCGCGTCGGCGACCGTGACGTCGTCGCTGGTGACGTCGGGGTCGGACTTCGCGACGCCCGCCACCTTCTCCAGCTTCTGCTGGAGCGAGGCGGGCACGGCGTCCGGCATGCCGGTGGCCTGCCGGTCGTCGACCTTCTTGGCGCTGATGGTGACGTCGGAGGCGGTGGAGCCGAAGAGCTTGTCGAAGGTGGCGGTCATGGTGTCGGTGAACACCAGGGTGCCGCAGACGAAGGCCACCGAGAGCATGACGGCGATCGCCGAGAGGGCCATCCGGCCCTTGTGCGCGAAGAAGTTGCGCACCGAGGTCTTCAGGACGGTCACGAGGTCCTCCCGCGGCCGTCGAAGGACTTCATGCGCTCGAGGACGGACTCGGCGGTCGGGTTGGCCATCTCGTCCACGATCCGGCCGTCGGCCAGGTAGAGGACGCGGTCGGCGTAGGAGGCGGCGACCGGGTCGTGGGTGACCATGACGATGGTCTGGCCGAGTTCGTCGACCGAGCGGCGCAGGAAGCCGAGCACTTCGGCGCCGGCCCGCGAGTCGAGGTTTCCGGTCGGCTCGTCGCCGAAGATGATCTCGGGGCGTGCGGCCAGGGCGCGGGCGACGGCCACGCGCTGCTGCTGGCCGCCGGAGAGCTGGGTCGGGCGGTGCTTGAGCCGGCCGGCCAGGCCGACGGTCTCCACGACCCGGTCGAACCACTCGCGGTCGACCTTGCGGCCGGCGATGTCCATCGGCAGCGTGATGTTCTCCGCCGCGTTGAGGGTCGGGAGCAGGTTGAAGGACTGGAAGATGAAGCCGATCTTGTCGCGGCGCAGCTGGGTGAGCTTCTTGTCCTTCATGCCGGTGATCTCGCTGTCGCCGACCCAGATACGACCCTCGGTGACCGTGTCGAGTCCGGCGAGGCAGTGCATGAGCGTGGACTTGCCGGAGCCGGAGGGGCCCATGATCGCGGTGAAGCGGCCGCGGGCGATGTCGACGTCGACCGCGTCCAGCGCGACGACCTTGGTCTCACCCGCGCCGTACGACTTCGTCACGGAGCGCCCCGCAGCGGCAACAGCCGAACGTTCTCCGTTGCCCCCGGACTTGGGAATCGTTACTGCCGTTGTCACTGTGTCTCCTGTGTCGTGTGCGTCAGATGTGTCGTCGTGGATCGGGCTCTGCTGTGTGCACCAGCCTGCTGGAGCCGGCCGGGCGGGGCGATGGGGAAGGTCTCCGTCTTGCTGGTGGGGCTATCCCCACCCCGCTCTATGACCGTAGGGAGCGCATAAGGCCCGAACGTCATCCGCCGGTACGAACCTGGGCCCGCCCCAAGTAGGTGCCTCCCCTTAGGGGACGACCGGCGTCAGGGCGTACCGGAGTAAGGGGCAGGGGTCGCGGCCCAGCTCAGCGCAGGTGCGGGGGCGGCTCAGCCGGCGGTGAGGGTGAGCCGTACGGTACGGCCGCCGCCGATCAGGGTGGCCAGCGCGAGGTCGATGTCGGGGCCGGCGTACCAGTCGCCCGCGTGGTCGATGCCGTAGACCCGGCCCTCGGCGTCGATGGCCAGCAGGGCGCCGGAGCCGGGCTCCTCACCGAGCGGGCTGACCTCGGTCTCCAGCGCCCGGCCGAGGTCGGCGAACGTCCGCGCCATGTGCAGGCCCACCAGCGGGTCGACGGTGACCGCGCTGGGCGCGACCTGCCGGCCGGGACCGGAGGCGGGAGGGTAGGCGAGCCCGCCGAATTCGGCCCACGCCTCGACGGCGGCCGGGAAGACGGCGTGCCGGTGCCCGCCGGGTGAGACATGGTCGCGCAGCAGGTCGGCCCACTCCTCGGCCTGCTTGATGTCCCAGCGGCCGGGCTCCCAGCCGCCGGCCCGCAGGGCCGCGTCGACGCCGGCCGGGAAACGCACACTGACTGCCATCGGGGTCTTCATTCCCCCTCTGCCGACGGGTCGACGGCCCGCACGCCGAAGTGCGCGAGCAGCGGTCCGCAGGAGCGGCACGGCGGCGCGTACGCGCCGTGCGCGGGGTCGCCGTCCTCGCGTATACGGCGGGCCGTCAGCTTCGCTCCGCGCAGCGCCTTGCGGGCCTCGCCCTGGGTCAGGGGGCGGCGCGAGGCCCGCTTGCTCCGCTGCGCCTCGACCGCGGCCAGATGGCGTGAAATGAGCACCGGCTCCGCGCACCGGCCGGTGAAGCGCTCCCGCTGGACGGTGGGCAGCGCGTCGAGGAACTCCTGCACGATCGGGTGCAGGACGGGCGGCTGGTCGCCCTTGGCTCCGGTGCAGGTCAGCACCTCGTCGCGGATGGACAGTGCGGCGGCGACCGCGGGCAGGATGCCGTCCCTGCGGTGGCGCAGCGGCGGCGGCCCCTCCCGGTGCCTGGGCGCGCTCCAGTTCAGCCTGGGGTCGGCGGTTCCCGCCGGCGGCAGTTGAGTTGTCATGTTTTACGTGCATCCCTCCGTCCGCCCGCCGGGGCGGGCGATCCCCCGTATGTCGATCAGAGTGCCAAACGGGCCACGCGATGGGGAAGCGGAACGCGGCGCCGCGCCCATTGTGTGTGGGCCATGTCACCGTCGGGTGACCGAACGCCGACACAGCAGGCACAGCGCGTACACAGCGAACACATGAACGGCACATCCGAAGCGCGTAAACGCATAGGCGGGCCGGCTCCGTACACAGCGGCGCCCACGCGTCCACGGCGTACATTGCCGCGTCGCGGACACCGGCACCGGACCACCCGCCGTCCGCGGGCCCCGCACAGGCGGGGCACAGCGTCAGGCCCGGCATGGACGCGGGGCACCGCGGGCAGGGAGGATCGGCAGTCGGCCCGCTCGCGCGGGTCCCCCCCACACCGCCGAACCAGGGAATGTGACCTCGATGCACAAGACCCGGCTCCGTCTGGCCGCCGCCGCGCTCCCCGCGCTGCTGCTCGCCGCCGCCTGCTCCTCCTCCTCGGACTCCACGAAGGGCCCCGACGGCACGTCGACCATCCTCAGCGGCAAAGCGCCGCTGACGACCGCGCAGCTCAGCAAGGCCCTGGTCACGGACTCCGACGTGCCCGGCTGGACGATCCAGCCGTCGCAGACCGCCGACTCCTCCGACACCTCCAGGCTGACCGCGGACAAGCCGGTCTGCCAGCCGCTGGCCGACATCACCAGCAGCAATCCGAGGATCCACCGGATGGCCTTCGTCGGCGCCGCCTTCGCCAAGACCACGGCGACCAGCGGCGCGACGCCCGAGGTGATCAACCAGATGCTGGTGGCCAGCCACGCGCCGGGCGACGCGAAGAAGGTCATCGAGTCGGTCAAGACCGCGCTCGCCGGCTGCACGGGCTTCACCGCGACCGACAGCACGGGCACGAAGACGCCGTTCACCGTCAGCAAGGGCCCCGCGGTGCCGACCGGCGACGAGTCGGTCTCCTATCAGATGAACGACGCCGCGGACAAGAAGACCGGTGCGGCGCTGGTGGCCGTCGTGCAGACCGGCGACACGGTGACCGCGTACGTGTCGGTGAAGTCCAGCGGCGGCGCGGGCCCGCTGCCCATCGACGTGGTGCGCAAGCAGAGCGAGAAGCTCAAGGCGGCGCTCGCGGCGAGGAAGTAGGCGAAGCGGGAGGAAAGACCGCAGGGCCTGTGAGCAGCCCCACAGCGGAGAGGGCGGCCCGGTTGCCGTAAAGTCGCGCGGCAACGGGCCGCCGCCCGTGGGAACGCCGTCGCCCGTGGGACGCCGGGGACGGACACGACACAGGGGATCGCATCGATGCCGATACGCGCAGACCATCGTCTACTGACCGGTAGGCGGGCCGTGGCCGCCGCCGCGCTGCTGCCCGCCCTCGCGCTCGCGACCGGCTGCGGCGGCGGAGGCGGCGACGACAAGCCGGGCCCGGTGGCTTCCGGCGCCGTGCCCATCGCCAAGCTGACGTCGGCCCTGCTGACCTCCTCCGACGTGCCGCACGTCCAGGTGCTGCCGGCCGGCAGCAAGGACCTGCTGCTGGGCGCCGCGGCGAAGGCCGACGTGCCGGCCTGCCAGCCGGTGGTCGACCAGTGGACCAGCCGGCCCAAGCACCCGCGGCAGGTCTACACCGGCGCGATGGTCACCGACACCACGGACCCGGACAAGGGCGCCAAGGCCATCTCGCTGACCGTCATCGCCTCGTACAAGGTGGGCGACGCGAAGGCGGTCCTCGACGACCTGACCGCGGCGCTCGCCGTCTGCCACGACTACGCGGTGACGCGCGGCGGGGTGACCACGCACTTCCAGGTCAAATCCGTGGCCGGCGACCCCGGGCTCGGCGACCAGCGGGTGTCGTACACGATCGGCGACACCTCCAAGGGCGCCGCGGGCCAGGTGCTGGTGACCGTGATCAGGGCCGGCGAGACGACGGCGGCCTTCGAGACGGTGCGCACCGACCACAAGCCGGCGACGCTGCGCCGCACGATCCCGGTCAAGCAGGTCGCCAAACTCCGCACCGCGGCCAAGGGCAACTGACGGGCCGGTGCGGACCGGCACAACTGCCGGTCAGCGCACTTGCGACAGGTGATGACCTCAGGCCCTAGGCTGTCCGTCATCACCCGTACGCACCAGGGGGCAGCAGTCATGACGACAGGTCGGCAAGGGCTGGGGGCAGCGCCTCCCGACCCCGGAGCGGGGGGTCGGACCGCGCCGCCGAACGCGGCCTACGCCGGGCAGGTCGTGCACTTCCCGGATCCGCTCCGGGCCGGCCGCCACCCGCAGGGTGTGTGGATCGACGACGAGGGGCATCCCGACTTCTCGCCCTACGCCCGCGCCGCGGCCGAGATTGCCGAGCCCCCCGAGGGCTTCGGAATCGACGAACTGCGTTTGACCGACTACGTCTCGGCGAATGCCGCGCTGCATGCCGCGGGCCACGAGTTGTGGGGCAACCTGCCGCCGGTGGCCACCCCGCACGGCTGGACCTGGCACCACGTGGCGGGCGGCCGCCGGCTCGAACTGGTGCCCGCCGAGGTCAAGGCGCTGCTGCGGCACCACGGCGGCCTCGCGGAGTCCGTCGCCGACCCCGCCAAGCGCGGCACCCGCCCGCTCCAGGAGACCCGGCCGGTGCATTTCGCGCTGCCCAAGGACCCGGTGGCGGTCAGCGAGGCGCAGGTGCGCGACGTCGAGGAGGAGTTGGGCTACCGGCTGCCGGGCTCCTACCGGGCCTTCCTCAAAGCGGCGGGCGGCTGCGCGCCGCGCGGGGTGGCGCTCGACCCGGAGTTGGGGCTGCTGATCGACCAGCCGTTCTTCACCGTCCGCGACACCGCGGCGGCCAATGACCTGGTCTACGTCAACAAGTGCCTGCGCGACCACCTCACCAAGGACTACCTGGCGATCGGCTACGTCCAGGGCGGGCTGCTCGCGGTGCGGGTGAAGGGCGCGGGCGCGGGCTCGGTGTGGTTCTGCGCCTACGACGACGCGCGCGACGGCGACCACTGGGACAGCCCGGCGGACCGGGTCGCCGAACTGCTGCTGCCGTGCGGCGACTCGATCGACGCCTTCCTGCTGCGGCTCGCGGGCAACCCGCCGGAGCTGGAGACGGTCGCGAACCTGATGGTCGACGGTGGTTTCGCCACCGCCGCCGCGGTGGAGGGGTGAGCCGGACATGGTGACTTTCGCTCAGGCGCAGGAGCGCGCGGAGCAGTGGATCAACGGCGACGTGCCGCCGTACGAGCACCGCGACGTCCGGGTCAGGGAGTTCGACCTCGGCTTCGTCATCTGGTCGGAGCCGCGCGAGGGCGGCCCTTCGGCGGACGACGGCGGGGGCGTACGGGTGGTCATCGCCCGGGACAGCGGGGACGCCACCTTGTGGCCCGCCCTGCCCATCGGCGAACTGATCCGCCGTTACGAGGAGGAGTACGGCGCAGTGCCGAACGACGCGGCCCCCGAGCCGCCCCAGCGCATCGACCTGGAGGCGACGTCCTTCCTGCTGAGCCCGCCGCAGTGGCTGCAGGACGCGGCGGACCGCATGGGCATCCCGGACCGCAGGTCCGACAGCAGCAGTAGCAGTGACAGCAGCCGCAGCGACAGCGGCGACGACGGCTCGGCGACGCCGTCGGACACCGGGGATTCCGCGGGCCGGATCGACTACCGGCGACCCGCCGCCGCGCAGAGCACGCCCCAGGAGCCCGACGGTGAGCGGCCCGCGGCCGCGTCCGAGGGGCCGGGCGGTGTCGACTACGTACGCCGGTCCGCGGCCGTGCCCGAGCAGAGCGGGCCCCAGGACGGCGGCAGTTGGGCGGGCAAGACGGTCAGCGACTCCGGCGGGGGCGAGTCGGTGCCGGTCCCCGCCACCGTCTTCGCACCGCCGCTCAGCGGCGCCGACCTGCGGGAGGAGCCGCCGCGGCCCGACTCGTCCGAGGCGCGCACCAAGCTGCTGCCCGGCGGCAGCGGCCGGCCCCAGGCCGGCGGCCCGGACCGGCAGACGCCTCCCCCGGCGCACGGCGGGGTGCCGCACACGATGGGCGGCTCCGCCTATCCCCCGCCGAGCGGCCCCGGTGTCCCCCTGCCGCCGCCGTCCCTGGGGGCACCGGCGGGCGGAAGCGCCGGCAATATACCGAGCGGTGCCGCGGACATCTCGGGCCTGGAGACGGCGAAGGCGGTGCGCGGCAATGTACCGCCGGCTCCGCCGTCCCCGCAGGGCGGTACGCCGCCGCCCCCGCCGCCTTACGCGGGCGGTCCGACGCCCCCGGCGGCCGGCGACCCGCACTATGCCGCCACCATGCTCGCGGGGCCCGGCGCCGGCGCGCCGCACGTGCCCTTCGCCGGGATGCCCGGCGGTGGTACGCCGCCCCCGCCGCCTTATGCGGGCGGCCAGAGCACCCCGCCCCCGCCGCCTTATGCAGGCGGTCAGAGCACCCCGCCCCCACCGCCGCCCTATGCCGGCGGCGGACCCGGCACACCTCCGCCCCACGCGGGCAACGACCCGCACTACGCCGCGACCATGATGGCCGGCCCCGGCACCCCGCCGCCCGCGCCCTTCGCGGGAGGACCCGGTGGCGGTACGCCCCCGCCCCCGCCGCCTTACGCGGGCGGTCCGACGCCTCCGCCGCCCGCGGCGGGCAACGACCCGCACTACGCGGCCACCATGCTGGCCGGCCCCGCGGTCACCGGGCCCGCCATGGGCGGTGCGCCGCCCCCGCCGCCCGGCCCCTTCGCCGGTGCCTCCCAAGCCCCTCAGCCTCCGCCGCCCGGCCCGTTCGCCGGTGCCCCCCAAGCACACCAGCCCCCGCCGCCGCCCTATGCGGGCGGGCCGGCCGCGCCGCCGCCCGCGCCCGCCTACGGCTACCCGCAGCCGCCGGCCGGTGTGCCGACGGTGGGGCCCGGCTACATGGCGGTGCTGCGCTACCGCGGCCAGGACGGCAGCGAGCAGCAGATCATCCGGCGCTCCGCGCCCGGCACCCCGCATCCCGAGTGGCAGATCCTGCACGAGCTGCGGTCAGCCGGGGTGCGCCCCGAGCAGGTGCTCGAACTGCACACCGAGCTGGAGTCCTGCGACCTGCCCGGCGGTTACTGCACCCGGATGATCAGGGAGACCTGGCCGCAGGTGCGGATCAGCCACACCGCGCCTTACGGGCGGGACCACGCGAGCCGCCGGCAGGGCGTGCAGCACCTGTTGACGCACCAGGGCGAACTGCACCAGGTGGCGGGGGCCCCGGCCCGCCCGCAGCCGCAGCGGGTGCCGATGCCGGATCCGCACACCGTGCTGCGGGTGCCGCCGGTCGGCCTCGACGTGATCGGGCAGGAGCTCGCCGGTGCCTTCGGGCCGCCCGGGGTCTTCCGCTTCGACCAGCGGGCCGTCTCCCGGCAGGGGGTGCCCGACATCGTGGCGCAGACCCTGATGTGGGCCGGGCTGCCGGTGGACTTCGGGCCGTTCTTCTGGGCGCAGGCACAGCCCGGCCAGCCGGTGCCGACGCTCGCCGAGCTGGCCGCCTCGCGCGGTGTGCAGCCGGCTGCGGACGCGGGCTCGTACCTGGTGATGGGCAACGACTTCGGGCGCCAGCTGTGCGTGCAGTACGGCACCGCGCACATCGTGGCGCTGCCGCTGGAGGCGGGGCCGCCCGGTTCGCCGCCCGCGGCGCCGCAGTTCGTCAACTCCAGCCTGCCCGAGTTCGCCCGCAGCCTGGCGCTGCTCGGCCGCATGTGGCGGCTGCGGATCGGGCTCACGCCCGAGCAGGCGGGCCGCTGGACGGTGGACTTCCAGGCGGAGCTGGCCGCTCAGGACCCGGCGGCGATCGCGTCGCCGGACAACTGGTGGTCGGTGCTGATCGAGCAGATGTGGGACGGCCTGCTGTAGCGGCGGCAACGGCCGGACGGTTTCCGGCGGTACGGGCCGCAGGGCCGGGTGGAGGGGTGTGCATCCCCTCCGCCCGGCCCTCCGGCGTTTTCCGGGTAGGAGAACAGTTCGGAGTGTCGTAGCTCGTACAATTCGGTCATAAGTCATAAATAGACGCGAGGGAACGGCGAGGAGCAGCAGCGGTACGCCAGCGGTAAAAGGGGCAGACGGATGAGCAGCAACACGACCGCATCGTCAACAGGCTTCGAGCAGGCGCGCGGGCGCAGCCACGGCTACCGCCCCGACCAGGTCGACCGATTCCTCGAAGAACTGTCCGAGGACCGCGACGCCGCCTGGGAGCGGGCCGCCCGGCTCACCGTCCTCGCCAACGAGATGGAAGCCGAATGCGCCGCCCTGCGCGAGCAGGTCGGCGCCCTGCCGCCGGACGGCTTCGAGTCGCTGGGCCCCGGCGCCCAGGAGCTGATGCGGCTGGTCGAGGAAGAGGCCGCCGCCGTAAGGGAACGCGCCGAGGTCGAGGCGCAATATGCCAGGGACGCCGCGGAGACCGCCCGCCGCACCCTCCAGGACGAGGCGCGCGCCGCCGCCTCGGCCCGGCTCGCCGCGGCGGAGGACCAGGCCGAGCGGACGCTCGACGAGGCGTGCAGCCGCGCCGCCGAGATCCTCGGCCACGCCCGCGGCGAGGCCGACACCGTACGGGGCGAGGCCGGTCAGACGCTCGACGCCATGCGGCAGGACGTCGAACGCAGCGAGGCCGAGGCCGACAAGGAGCGGCAGGAGCGCCTCGACGCCCTCGAACACGAACTCGGCGAGCACGACGCCGGCGTCGACAGCCGCCTCGCCGACCTGCTCGCCGACGCCGAACGGCGGCTGGACGCGGCGCACAAGGAGCGGGCCGCCGCCGAGGAGGCGCTGCGCACGCAGCAGGACGAGGCGGAGGAGCGGGCCGCCTCGATGCTGGCGCAGGCGCGGTCGCACGAGGAGCAGGTGCGGCGGGAGAGCGAGCGGTTGCTGCGCGAGCACGAGGAGCACCGCGACGAGATCCGGTCCCATTTGGCGCATGTGCGGGCGACGCTGGCCTCGCTCACCGGGCGGGGCGGCCCGCCGGCCGAGGACTGACGCCCGGACTCTCCTCCGCGCCCCCGGTGGTCACTCGCCGGGAGGGCTCACCCGCTGCGCAGCGGCACCATCGCCGAGACGCGGAAGCCGCCGTCCGCGGTGGGGCCCGCGGCGAAGCCGCCGCCGTGGGCCGTGACGCGTTCCTTCATGCCGAGCAGGCCGTGGCCGCCGCTGGGAAGGGCGGCCTGCGGGGTGCCGTCGGAGGGGCCGTTGGTGATGAGGACCGCGACCTCGGCCTCGCGGTAGGCCAGGCGTACGACGGCGTTGGCCCCCGCCGCGTGCTTGTGGACGTTGGTGAGGGCCTCCTGCACGACGCGGTAGACGGTGGCCTCGATACGGGGGCCGCAGGGCCGCTGGGCGCCCTCGACGGTCAGTTCGACGCCCATTCCCGCGGCTTGCGACTCCTCGACCAGCGCGGCGAGCCGGGCCAGGCTCGGACCCTCCGCGTCGGGCTCGGGGCGCATCGCGGGGATCACCGGCGCCGGCGCGGAGGCGGTACGCAGCACACCGAGCATCTGGCGCAGTTCGGTGAGCGCCTGCCGTCCCATGTCGCCGAGCATCTCGGCGCTGGCCGACGCCTTCTGCGGGTCCTTGAGCGCGACCGCCTTGAGCGCCGCGGCATGCACGACCATCAGGCTCACCCGGTGCGCGACGACGTCGTGCATGTCGCGGGCGATCCGGGTGCGCTCCTCGGCCCTGGCGCGCTCGGCGCGCTCCGCGGCCTTCTCGGCGAGCAGTTCCAGCTCGCGCTCCAGGCCGTCGGCCCGTTCCCGCAGGCTCTCCACAAGGCGGCGCCTGGCGCGTACGTAGAGGCCGAGCAGAACCGGGGGGCCGGTCAGGCCGAGGGCCATCAGGGCGGCGACGACCAGCGTCAGCGGCATGTGCAGGGAGCTGCTGCTGTCGGGGTCGCGCAGATTGTCCTGGAACTGGAGGAAGGCGACGAGCATGGTGCCGAAGCCGTTCATCCCGGCAAGTGCGGCGGTGATGCGCCGCGGCACCTCGGAGGCGGCCAGCGTGTAGAGGCCGACCAGGGAGAGCAGGAAGCCCATCTGGGCCGGCGTCATGGCGATGCCGACCAGCACCACCGCGACCGGCCAGCGCCGCCGCAGCACCAGGACCGCGCCGACGAGCACACCGAGCAGCGCGCCCGCGCCGGGGAGGATGCCGGTGCGGTCGGCGAAGGTCGCGCCCTCGAAGGCGCACTCGATCGCGGAGACCCCGGCCAGTGCCACGTCGAGGACGAACCCGCGCCGCCGCTGCCACCACCACCAGCCGGGGCGGCGCGCCACTGCGACGGCGACCGCCGCGGCTCCCCCGGCGCCGTCGCCCGGTACGTGCGCCCCCGTCGTACTCATGGCGTCCAGCGTATGCGGTGCCCGCAACGGGGCACCGGCCGCGTACCGGGGCGTCACCCGCGGGTCGCCCGCCGTCCGTCCGGGCGATGCCTGCGGTACGGACACCGGAAGCACGCGGGAAGGAAGTCGCAAGGACGCGGTGTCCGCCTGGTGGGCTGGCCGTCTCGCCGCAGCGACCGCGACCTATCCTTGAACGGCCGGACAGCGCGGTCCGCGAGTACGCCGTCCACTTACCCTGCACAAGGAGCCGCACCTGTGAGCAGCGCCGACACCGCCCCGGACAGCAGTACCGCAAGCAGTACCGCCCTGCGTGCCGACATCCGACGCCTGGGAGAGCTGCTCGGCGGCACCCTGGTGCGGCAGGAGGGCCAGGACCTGCTCGACCTCGTCGAGAAGGTCCGCGCACTGACCCGCAGCGACGGGGAGGCCGCCGCCGCACTGCTCGGCGACACCGACCTGGAGACCGCCGCGAAGCTGGTCCGGGCCTTCTCCACCTACTTCCACCTGGCGAACGTCACCGAGCAGGTGCACCGCGGCCGCGAGCTGCGCTCCCGCCGCGCCGTCGAGGGCGGCCTGCTCGCCCAGACCGCGGACCTGCTCAAGGAGGGCGACGCCGAGCACGTACGCGAGTCGGTCCGCAACCTCAACGTGCGGCCGGTCTTCACCGCGCACCCCACCGAGGCGGCCCGCCGCTCGGTGCTGAACAAGCTGCGGCGGATCGCCGAGCTGCTGGAGCAGGATGGCCAGGGCGAGGGCAGCACCGGCGACCGGCGGCGCGCGGACCTGCGGCTGGCCGAGAACATCGACCTGCTGTGGCAGACCGACGAGCTGCGGGTGGTCCGCCCCGAGCCGGCCGACGAGGCGCGCAACGCGATCTACTACCTGGACGAGCTGCACGCGGGCGCGGTCGGCGACGTCCTGGAGGAGCTGGCCGCCGAGCTGGAGCGGGTCGGCGTGCCGCTGCCGCCGCAGACCCGCCCGCTGACCTTCGGCACCTGGATCGGCGGCGACCGGGACGGCAACCCCAACGTGACACCCGAGGTCACCTGGGACGTGCTGATCCTGCAGCACGAGCACGGCATCACGGACGCGCTGCAGCTGGTCGACTTCCTGCGCGGCGCGCTGTCCAACTCGATCCGCAACTCCGGCGCGAGCAGCGAGCTGCTCGACTCGCTCGCCACCGACCTGGTGGCGCTGCCCGAGATCAGCCCGCGCTACAAGCGGCTGAACGCCGAGGAGCCCTACCGGCTCAAGGCCACCTGCATCCGGCAGAAGCTGATCAACACCCGCGAGCGGCTGGCCGCGGGCACCCCGCACGTCCCGGGCCGCGACTACCTGGGCACCGCGGGGCTGCTCGACGACCTCCAGCAGATCCAGGCCTCGCTGCGCGCCCACCGCGGCGGTCTGATCGCCGACGGGCGGATGGACCGTACGATCCGCACCCTGTCGGCGTTCGGCCTGCAGCTGGCGACGATGGACGTACGCGAGCACGCCGAGGCCCACCACCACGCGCTGGGCCAGCTCTTCGACCGGCTCGGCGAGGAGTCCTGGCGGTACGCCGACATGCCGCGCGACTACCGCCGCAAGCTGCTCGCCAAGGAGCTGCGCTCGCGCCGCCCGCTGGCGCCGACGCCCGCGCCGCTGGACGAGGCGGGCGCCAAGACGCTCGGGGTCTTCCACACCATCAGGGAGGCCTTCGAGCGCTTCGGGCCCGAGGTCGTGGAGTCGTACATCATCTCGATGTGCCTGGGCTCCGACGACGTCTTCGCCGCTGCGGTGCTCGCCCGCGAGGCCGGGCTGATCGACCTGCACACCGGGGTCGCCAGGATCGGCATCGTGCCGCTGCTGGAGACCACCGACGAGCTGAAGATCGCCGACAAGCTGCTGGACGAGATGCTGTCCGACCCGTCCTACCGGCGGCTGGTGTCGCTGCGCGGCGACGTGCAGGAGGTGATGCTCGGTTACTCCGACTCCTCGAAGTTCGGCGGCATCACCACCTCGCAGTGGGAGATCCACCGCGCCCAGCGCCGGCTGCGCGACGTGGCGCACCGGCACGGGGTGCGGCTGCGGCTCTTCCACGGCCGCGGCGGCACCGTCGGCCGCGGCGGCGGCCCCTCGCACACCGCGATCCTCGCCCAGCCCTGGGGGACCCTGGAGGGCGAGATCAAGGTGACCGAGCAGGGCGAGGTCATCTCCGACAAGTACCTGATCCCCTCGCTGGCGCGGGAGAACCTGGAGCTGACGGTCGCCGCCACGCTCCAGGCGTCGGCGCTGCACACCTCGCCCCGGCAGTCCGACGAGGCGCTGACCCGCTGGGACGCGGCCATGGACATCGTCTCGGAGGCCGCGCACGGCGCCTACCGCAAGCTGGTCGAGGACCCCGACCTGCCGCCGTACTTCTTCGCCTCCACCCCCGTCGACCAGCTCGGCGAGCTGCACCTGGGCTCGCGCCCGTCCCGCCGCCCGGACTCCGGCGCGGGCCTGGACGGCCTGCGGGCCATCCCGTGGGTCTTCGGCTGGACGCAGTCCCGGCAGATCGTCCCCGGCTGGTACGGCGTCGGCACGGGCCTGAAGGCGGCGCGCGAGGCCGGCCTGGACTCGGTGCTGGAAGAGGCGCACGGCCAGTGGCACTTCTTCCGCAACTTCCTGTCCAACGTCGAGATGACGCTGGCCAAGACCGACCTGCGGATCGCCCGCCACTACGTCGAGACGCTGGTGCCCGACGAGCTGCGGCACGTCTTCGAGACGATCGAGGCCGAGCACGAGCTGACGGTGCGCGAGGTGCTGCGGCTGACCGGCGAGTCGGAGCTGCTGGCCGCGAGCTCGGTCCTGGCGCAGACCTTCCACATCCGCGACCAGTACCTCGACCCGATCTCCTACCTCCAGGTCACCCTGCTGGCCCGGCAGCGCGCGGCCGCCGCGAGCGGCGAGGAGCCGGACCCGCTGCTGTCCCGGGCCCTGCTGCTGACGGTCAACGGCGTGGCCGCGGGCCTGCGCAACACGGGCTGACACCGGCTGACACCGGCGGGCGCCGGTCGTGAGCACGCCGCCGCCCCGAGCCTGTCGAGGCCCGGGGCGGCGGTGTGCTCTGCGGCGGCGGCGCCCGCCGGTCAGTTCTTGCGGTGGCCGATCAGCCGGGGCTTGGGATCCAGGCCCGACAGTCCGTTCCACGACAGGTTCACCAGGTGGGCGACGACGTCGGCCTTGTCGGGGTGCTGGGTGTCCACCCACCACTGGCCGGTCAGGGCCACCATGCCGACCAGGGCCTGGGCGTACATCGGGGCGAGCTTGGGGTCGAAGCCGCGCTGCTTGAACTCGTGGCCGAGGATGTCCTCGACCTGGGTGGCGATGTCGCCGATGAGCGAGGCGAAGGTGCCGGTGGACTGGGCGACCGGCGAGTCGCGGACCAGGATGCGGAAGCCGTCGGTGTACTGCTGGATGTAGTCCAGCAGCGCGAAGGCGGCCTGTTCGAGCAGTTCGCGCGGGTGGCCGCCGGTGAGGGCGCTGGTGACCATGTCGAGCAGCCGGCGCATCTCCCGGTCGACCACGACGGCGTAGAGGCCCTCCTTGCCGCCGAAGTGCTCGTAGACCACCGGCTTGGACACGCCGGCCTTGTGAGCGATCTCCTCGACGGACGTGCCCTCGAAGCCGCGCTCCGCGAACAGCGTCCGACCGATGTCGAGCAGCTGCTCGCGGCGCTCCTTGCCGGTCATACGGACCCGGCGCGTGCGGCGCGCGGCGGTTCCCGGGGGAACCCTGGGGGTCGTCGTCGCCCTGTCGTCTCTGCCGTCGCTCACGGACCAATCATGCCGCTTCGCTGACCTCTTCCTGGCGTCGGGCGGCAATCCGCTCCGGGGTCGGCCAGCGGACGTCGCTCGCCCAGCCCGCCATCTCGAACCAGCGGATGATCCTGGCGCTGGAGTCGACCTGGCCGCGCAGCACTCCGTGCCTGGCACAGGTGGGGTCGGCGTGGTGGAGGTTGTGCCACGACTCGCCGCAGGAGAGCACCGCGAGCCACCACACGTTGCCCGAGCGGTCGCGCGACTTGAACGGGCGCTTGCCGACCGCGTGGCAGATGGAGTTGATCGACCAGGTCACGTGGTGCAGCAACGCCACCCGAACGAGCGACCCCCAGAAGAACGCCGTGAACGCCCCGTACCAGGACATCGTGACCAGGCCGCCCACCAGCGGCGGCAGCAGCAGCGAGAGTGCGGTGAACATCCAGAAGTCGCGGGAGATGCGGCGGATCGCGGGGTCCGCGATCAGGTCGGGGGCGTATTTGTTCTGCGGGGTCTGCTCCTCGTCGAAGAGCCAGCCCATGTGTGCCCACCACAGGCCCTTCATCAGCGCGGGCAGCGTCTCGCCGTAGCGCCACGGGCTGTGCGGGTCGCCCTCGGCGTCGCTGAACCTGTGGTGCCTGCGGTGGTCGGCGACCCAGCGCACGATCGGGCCCTCGACGGCCATGGAGCCCGCGACGGCCAGCGCGATCTTCAGCGGCCGCTTGGCCTTGAACGAGCCGTGGGTGAAGTGCCGGTGGAAGCCGATCGTGATGCCGTGGCAGCCCAGGTAGTACATGCCCACCATCAGGCCCAGGTCGAGCCAGCTCATACCGCGGCCCCAGGCCAGCGGCACCGCGGCGGCCAGCGCCACGAAGGGGATGCAGATGAAGATCAGCAGTGCGATCTGCTCGATCGAGCGCTTGCTCTCGCCACCTAGGGTGGCGCTGGACCGCGGTTCCTGTCCTGACGTCCCGGGATCCGGTTCCCGGGACTCGGTGATCACGTCCGTCTGTGTGGTCATGTCTGTCCCTCGCGGATATGGAAGTGGGGGGCTGTTATCTGCGGTTACGTCCGTAACCTACGCCGCCGTAAGTATTGCAGCGGTGCACGGCGGAGGACAGGACCGTGTGGGTCGTCCACCGAACGATCTCCTACCCGGATCTCCGTCGCGTCCACCCCGCCGGGTACGGCATGATGGGACCGACCGGCCCGGTCTCCCCGACGCGATATCGGGAAGGCCGAGTTGATCCGCCGTGGTGTAATGGCAGCACTGGGGCTTTTGGTGCCTTAAGTCCGGGTTCGAATCCTGGCGGCGGAGCAGCACATGGTCGTATGCGGGAAGGCCTCGGTATCCTGCGGGAGTCCCGCACTCGAAGCCCAGGAGTCTCCCCCGTGAGCGCCACACGTCCGGCTGCCGTCGTCGTCCTCGCCGCGGGTGAGGGCACTCGCATGAAGTCGGCCACCCCCAAGGTCCTGCACCCGATCTGCGGCCGCTCCCTGCTCGGCCACGTGGTCGCCGCGTCGCGCGAGCTGGACCCAGAGCAGCTGGTCGTGGTCGTCGGACACGGGCGCGAGCAGGTCGTCGAGCACCTGTCGGCGGCCGACCCGGCCGCGCTGACGGCCGTGCAGCAGGAGCAGAACGGCACCGGGCACGCGGTCCGCGTCGGCCTCGACGAACTCTCCGCGCAGGGCGCCGTCCTGGACGGCACGGTCGTGGTGACCTACGGCGACACCCCGCTGCTGACCGCGGGGACGCTCGCCACCCTGGTGGCCGCGCACCGGACCGACGGCAACGCGGTGACGGTGCTGACCGCGAAGGTCCCCGACCCGACCGGCTACGGGCGGATCGTGCGGGATCTGACCGACGGCCAGGTCACCGCGATCGTCGAGCAGAAGGACGCCTCGCCCGACCAGCTGACCATCAGCGAGATCAACTCCGGCGTCTACGCCTACGACGCCGCACTGCTCGCCGAGGCGCTGACCAAGATCACCACGGACAACTCGCAGGCCGAGGAGTACCTGACCGACACCCTGGCGATCCTGCGCGAGGCCGGCCACCGGGTGGGCGCGTACACGGCGGCGGACCACCGGGAGATCGCCGGGGTGAACAACCGGGTGCAGCTCGCCGAGGCCCGCCGGGTCCTCAACGACCGGCTGCTGCACCGCGCCATGCTGGACGGCGCCACCATCGTGGACCCGGGGTCCACCTGGCTGGACGCCGACGTGGTGCTGGAGCCCGACACGGTCATCCACCCCAACACCCAGCTGCTCGGCCGCACCACGGTGGCGACCGGCGCCGAGGTCGGCCCGAACTGCACGCTCACCGACACCGCGGTCGGCGCGGGCGCCCGGATCTCCAACGCGGTGGCCCAGGAGGCGGAGGTCGGCCCGGAGGCGAACGTCGGACCGTACGCGTATCTGCGGCCCGGCGCCAAGCTCGGCCGGGGCGCCAAGGCGGGGACGTACGTCGAGATGAAGAACGCCTCGATCGGCGACGGCACCAAGGTGCCGCACCTGAGCTATGTGGGTGACGCCACCATCGGCGAGCACACCAACATCGGCGCGGCCAGCGTCTTCGTCAACTACGACGGCGAGGCCAAGCACCACACGACCATCGGCAGCTACTGCAAGACCGGCTCCGACAACATGTTCGTCGCCCCGGTCGTGGTCGGCGACGGCGCCTACACGGCGGCCGGCTCGGTGATCACCAAGGACGTGCCCGCCGGCTCGCTCGCGGTGGCCCGCGGGCAGCAGCGCAACATCGAGGGCTGGGTCGCCCGCAAGCGGCCGGGCAGCGCTGCCGCGCAGGCCGCGGAGCGTGCCGAGTCGGCCGGGAGCGACGCGTCGAACGGGTGAGTGAGCGCCGTCTCATCAGCCCCTCCGAGGTGCACGGATGCGCCGGAGGGGGCGTACCGTGTGGGGTGCACACAATTCCGCCAGCACGCCCACTTCTGGGCGACGCTGTGTCGAACACCAGTCGAACACCAAGGAGACGGTGCAGTGACCGGGATCAAGACGACCGGTGAGAAGAAGTTGATGCTCTTCTCCGGCCGCGCCCACCCCGATCTGGCGGAGGCGGTGGCACGGGAACTCGGCGTCGAGCTGGTGCCGACCAAGGCTTTCGACTTCGCCAACGGCGAGATCTATGTGCGGTTCCAGGAGTCGGCGCGCGGCGCCGACTGCTTTTTGATCCAGAGCCACACCCGTCCCATCAACCAGTGGATCATGGAACAGCTGATCATGCTGGACGCCCTGAAGAGGGCTTCGGCGCGCAGCATCACCGTGATCGTGCCCTTCTACGGCTACGCCCGGCAGGACAAGAAGCACCGCGGCCGCGAGCCGATCTCGGCCCGGCTGATGGCCGACCTGTTCAAAACGGCGGGCGCCGACCGCATCCTGACCGTCGACCTGCACACCGACCAGATCCAGGGCTTCTTCGACGGCCCGGTCGACCACCTGTTCGCGCTGCCGATCCTGGCGGACTACGTCGGTGCGAAGGTCGACCGCAACAAGCTGACCGTCGTCTCGCCGGACGCCGGCCGGGTCAGGGTCGCCGACCGCTGGTGCGACCGGCTGGGCGCCCCGCTGGCCATCGTGCACAAGCGCCGCGACCCGGACGTCGCCAACCAGGTGAAGGTCCACGAGGTCGTCGGCGACGTCAAGGGCCGGGTCTGCGTCCTGGTCGACGACATGATCGACACCGGCGGCACGATCTGCGCCGCCGCCGACGCGCTGTTCGCCAACGGCGCCGAGGACGTCATCGTCACCGCCACCCACGGTGTGCTGTCCGGTCCCGCCGCCGACCGGCTGAAGAACTCGAAGGTCAGCGAGTTCATCCTGACCGACACGCTGCCGACTCCCGGCGAGCTGAACCTCGACAAGATCACCGTGCTGTCGATGGCGCCGACCATCGCCAACGCGGTGCGCGAGGTCTTCGAGGACGGCTCGGTGACCAGCCTGTTCGAGGACTCGCACTAGAGCCCGCCGCAGAATCGGTACGTCACCGGTCCTGCACCGTAGATCGATTTCGTCCGGGGCCTCCCCGCCGGTTACGCTGTGCGCGTTGCTCGGCGAGGGAGGCCCCGGACGCATGTCGGTCCGGACCCGGCTCCGTTATCGACGCGCTCCTCGTGAACCGTGGATCGGCCCGTCGGGGCCGGGCGACCGTACCGTCTGCCATCACGAGGAGTGAACCTCATGTCCGAGGTCAAGATCGCCGCCCAGCTGCGCACCGAGTTCGGCAAGGGCGCCGCCCGCCGTATCCGCCGTGCCAACCAGGTCCCCGCCGTCATCTACGGCCACGGTGCCGACCCCAAGCACGTCTCGGTCCCCGGCCACGAGCTGCTGCTCGCGCTGCGCACCGCGAACGTCCTGATCGCGCTGGACATCGACGGCAAGTCCGAGCTGGTCATCCCCAAGGCCGTGCAGCGCGACCCGCTGCGTGGCTTCCTCGAGCACGTCGACCTGCTGTCGGTCAAGCGCGGCGAGAAGGTCACCGTCGAGATCCCGGTCAACACCGAGGGCGAGCTGGCCCCCGGCGGCAACCTGCTGGAGCACGTGCTCAACACCCTGCCGGTCGAGGCCGAGGCCACCCACATTCCCGAGGGCGTCACGGTCAGCGTCGAGGGCCTGGAGGCCGGCGCCTCCATCCTCGCCAAGGACATCGAGCTGCCCAAGGGCACCACGCTGGCCGTCGACGAGGACGCCGTCGTGATCCAGGTCGTGGCCGCGCAGGCCGAGGCCGCCGAGGAGACCGAGGAAGAGGAGGGCGCCGAAGAGGCCGCTCCCGCCGAGGAAGCCGCCTCCGAGGAGGCCTGATCCGGCGTCGCCGTCAGGCGACTCCCGGCCGCCGCCGTACCCTTCGGGGTGCGGCGGCGGCCGCACGTCCACCCCGTGAGTGCGTGAGCCCCGAGACCTGGAGACGTGGATGAGCGACAGCACAGCGCCCTGGCTGGTGGCCGGCCTGGGCAATCCGGGGCCCGAGTACGCGGCGAACCGGCACAACATCGGCTTCATGGTCGCCGACCTGCTCGCCGAGCGGATCGGCGGGCACTTCAAGCGTTCCGGCAAGGCGCAGGCGCACGTCGTGGAGGGCCGGATCGGTCCGCCGGGGCCCGGGAGCCGCCGGGTGGTGCTGGCCAAGCCGATGACCTACATGAACCTGTCCGGCGGCCCGGTGACCGCGCTCAAGGACTTCTACAAGGTGCCGACCGAGCAGATCATCGCCGTGCACGACGAGCTGGACATCCCCTACGCCACGCTGCGGCTCAAGCTCGGCGGCGGCGACAACGGCCACAACGGGCTGAAGTCGATCACCAAGTCGCTGGGCGCGGACTATCTGCGGGTACGGGCCGGCATCGGCCGGCCGCCCGGGCGGATGGACGTGGCCGCCTTCGTGCTCAAGGACTTCTCGGCGGCGGAGCGCAAGGAGCTGGACTGGTTCGTGGACCAGGCCGCCGACGCCGTCGAGGCGCTGGTCGCGGACGGCCTGGAACGCGCGCAGAGCACGTACAACAGCTGACCGGCGGTCCTGGCCGCCGGGTTTGACCGGACGGCATGCGATGGCCAAAGATCGCCCGCATGGTCGAACGGAGCCGTTCCCGCCGGATGGCGGAAGGCGCGTGGGGGCTGGTGCTGCTGGCCCGGGTGGTCGGCGTGGGCGCGGCGGTGGCGCTGCTGCTGGTGTCCGGCGTCTGGGACTCCTGGCGGACCGCGCAGCACGTGATGCTCACCAAGGGCCGCGAGCGCGGCACGATGACCCTGGTCGACTGCGGCGACTCCCTCTGCACGGGACCCTTCGCCCCCAAGGGCACCGCCGTCGCCCGTGCCCGGGTCACCATCAGCCTGCCGATCCGGCACACCACCGGCGCGAAGATACCCGTCGCCGTCGAGCCCGGCACCGACAAGGTGGTCAGGGCGGGCTGGGGCGGCGTCCTCTTCGCGTGGGTGCCCTTCGGCGGCGCCCTGCTGCTGGCGGCCGTGGTGCTGGCCGGCGGCCTGCGCATGCGCCGCACCGCCTGGGCCCTGGCGGGCCTGGGCGCGGCCCTGCTGACCGGTGCCTTCCTGACCCTGTAGCCCCGTCCCCGGGCCCTGGAGGGCGCGGGGACGGGGCTGGGGCGGGGCTGGGCGCCGTCAGGTCGCCGGCGGACCGGAGGCGGCGGTCACCGCGCGGCCACCGGTGTGGCGGTGCGGGCGACGGCGAATATCCGGCGGAAGGGGAAGACCGTGCCGTGGGCGCCCGGCGGATACGCCTTGCGCAGCAGGTCGCGGTACTGGCCGACGAATTCCCGGGCCGCGCCCGGGTCGCCGTCCAGCGCGGTGAGCACCGGGCGCAGGGCGGTGCCCTTGGTCCACTCCAGGACCGGGTCCTCGCCCTGGAGCAGCTGCACATAGGTGGACTCCCAGACGTCCACCTCCGCGCAGCCGAGCACGGTGAGGCGCTCCAGGTAGTCGGCGGGGCTGAGGATGTGCACATAGCGGCGGCCGTGCCCGTCGAGCCGGCCGCGCCACTGCGGGGTGTCGCACAGCTCGGCGAGCAGTGCGTGGCTCGGCGCGGTGAAATTGCCGGGGACCTGGAAGGCGAGGGTGCCGCCGGGGGTGACGCGGTCGAGCCAGTCGCCGAAGCGGTCGGCGTGTCCGGGCACCCACTGGAGCGCGGCGTTGGAGACGATCAGGTCGTAGGGCTCGTCCGGCGTCCATTCGGCGGCGTCCGCCCGGCGGAAGTCCATGGTGCCGCCGCCGGGCGTCGGCCCGGCATATTGCGCAGCCGAGGCGAGCATCTCCTGGGAGCTGTCGAGGCCGGTGATACGGGCGGCGGGCCAGCGGTCGGCGAGCAGCGCGGTGACATTGCCTGGCCCGCAGCCGACATCGGCGATACGGGGGGCGTCGCCGCCGGGCAGCGCGGTGATGCGGGCGAGGAGATCGAGGAACGGCCGGGTGCGGTGGGTGGCGTGCCGGAGATACTGGTGTGGGTCCCACGTCGGTGCTGCGTGCATCGTTCGTACTCCCTGGGTGGTACGGAACCGCTGCCGAAAACGGAGGGGGAGGTTCTGCCCTCAGATCCCAGGCTCCACCCGCCAATATCTTGATGTCAAGAGACTTCATATCGACAGACCTATTACACTGATCTCCATGGAGGACGAGGTCGACCGGCTGGTCGCTGCATGGCGCCGAGAGCGCCCCGACCTCGACGTCGAACCGCTCGAGGTGCTCAGCCGGGTCAGCAGGCTGGCCAGGCACCTGGACCGGGCCCGCCGGCTGGCCTTCGCGGAGCACAACCTGGAGCCGTGGGAGTTCGACGTGCTGACCGCGCTGCGCCGCGCGGGCACCCCGTATCAGCTCTCGCCCGGACAGCTGCTCACCCAGACGCTGGTCACCTCGGGCACGATGACCAACCGGATCGACAGGCTCGCCGAGAAGCGGCTGGTCGAGCGGCTTCCCGACCCCTCGGACCGGCGCGGGGTGCTGGTCAGGCTCACCCCGGCAGGCCAGGACCGCGCCGACCGCGCGCTGGCCGGCCTGCTCACCCAGGAGCGCGCGATCCTGGGCGAGCTGAGCCGGGCCCAGCGGGCCGAGCTGGCGGCGCTGCTACGACAGCTGACCGCGCCTTTCGACAACGTCCCCACCTGAGGGGACCAGTTCCACCGGACCCACGCCGGCCCGCCGGGCCAGCGCCACGGCCGCCAGCGTCGAGTGCACGCCCAGCTTGCCCAGCACGTTCTGCATGTGCGTGCGGACCGTGTGCGGGGACAGGAACAGCCGCTCCGCGACCGCCTTGCGGCCCAGACCCGCGACCATGCAGCGCAGCACCTCCTGCTCGCGCGGCGTCAGCGACTCGACCAGCTGCTCGCTCTCGGTGCGGTGCCTGCGCGCCGCGGTCAGCTCCCGCAGCACGCCGGTCAGCAGCGCGGGCGGCAGATGCGTCTCGTCCCGCAGCACCCCGCGCACCACGGCGAGCAGCCGGGACAGCGAGCAGTCCTTGGCGACCCAGCCGGACGCCCCGGCCTGCAGCGCGCAGGCCGCGCGGTGCGGGTCGTCGCGCTCGGCCAGCACCACCGTGCGGGTGCCCGTGTGCTCGGCGCGGACCCGCTCGACCAGCGCGAGGCCGTCGATGACGGGGTCGCGCGGCTCGGGCCGCCGCTGCTCCGACAGCGGTGGTACCGCGGCCAGTTGCGGCCGGTCCCGCGGACCTGTGCCCAGGTCCGCGTCGACCAGCAGTACGTCGTAACGCCGTCCGTCGACGGCGGCCCGGTCCAGGCAGCGCTGGGCGGCGGGCCCGCTGCCGGCTGCCGACACGTCGACGTCGGATTCCGCCGCGAGTGCGGCGGCGAGCGACTCGGCGAAGATGCGATGGTCATCGACGACGAGCACGCGGATTCGTCCCACGGACACCACTCCCGCTGTACGGCACTCCCCCAGTGGCGGGGCGTCATCGCCTGGGATCCGGCACCCGCGTCGAGGCCGCCGCCCCGGGCACGGGTGCCGAATCCCGTGCGTCTCGCCCCCTGATGAACGCCGGCCCCCACCGGCGCTGTGGGAAAAGCGTAGGGGTTTCCCCGCACATTGGCGCCGTCTTGACGGAACTTGCCCGTCCGGGCAGGATTCGCACCCCTCCGCCACGGGACGCCGGCCCCCTGCGGGAGGCGGCGCCCCCGGGGAAGCGGGGAACCGCGCGACCCGCCGCGGCCACCGGCCGAGCGCGCCCGTGCGGCGCCGGCCGCACGTCAGAGGCATCCCCGGCCCTGCGGGGCCGCCGTCCCGAGCGGCTGACCGGGGTCAGGACAGGCGGTGGGCGCCGCCGGAAGGGGTGGAGGGGAAGAGGCGGGCCGCCGGGAGGGCGGAGCGGATGGCGGCGGTGACCGCGGGGACGTCCGCGGTGGCGACCAGGGCGATCGCGGAGCCGCCGAAGCCGCCGCCGGTCATCCGGGCGCCGAGCGCGCCGCAGGCGAGCGCGGTGTCGACCACGAGGTCCAGTTCGGGGCAGGACACCTGGAAGTCGTCCCGCAGGGACAGGTGGCCGGCGGTGAGGACGGGGCCGATGTCGCGGATGCGCCCGGCGTCCAGGAGGGCGATGACGTCCTCGACGCGGCGGTTCTCGGTGACCACATGCCGGGTCAGGCGCCGCAGGCGCTCGTCGGGGAGGGCGTCGAGCGCGTCGCTCAGGCCGGCGTAGGGCACGTCGCGCAGCGCGGCCAGGCCGAGCGCGGCGGCGGCGGCCTCGCAGCCGGCCCGCAGTGAGGCGTAGGCCCCGTCCGCGTGGGCGTGCTTGACGCGGGTGTCGGCGACCAGCAACGTCAGGCCCTGGCCCGCCAGGTCGAGCGGCACCTGGCGCTGTTCGAGGCCGCGTACGTCCAGGTGCAGGGCGTGCCCCTCGGCGCAGCACGCGGACGCGGTCTGGTCCATGACGCCGACGGGCGCGCCCACGTACACGTTCTCCGAGCGCTGGCAGAGCAGCGCGAGCTCCTGCCGGCTCATCGACACGCCGTGCAGGTCGCACAGGGCGAGCGCGGTGACGACCTGGAGGGCCGCGGAGGAGGACAGGCCGCCGCCGACGGGCACGGTGCTGTCGTAGTGGATGTCGGCTCCGCCCACGGGGTGCCCCGCCTCGCGCAGCGTCCACAGCACGGCGGCGGGGTAGGTGGCCCAGCCGGCGGCGGCGCCGGGGGCGAGGTCGTCGATCCGCAGTTCGACCACGCCGCCGTCCATGTCGGCGGAGTGCACCCGCAGCAGTCCGTCGTCGCGGCGGGCGACCGCGGCCCTGGTGGTCTGCGGGATCGCGAAGGGCAGCACGTGGCCGTCGTTGTAGTCGGTGTGCTCGCCGATCAGGTTCACCCGGCCGGGGGCCGCCCAGCTGCCTTCCGGCGCCCGGCCGTGGACGTCCTTGAAGGCTATGCCGAGGTCCGTCATCGTGCGTCCTCCCCGAGGGATTGGGCGAAGGTCCAGGCGTCGCGGACGATGTCCGTGAGGTCGGTGCGGGTGGGCCGCCAGCCGAGCCGGTCGTGCGCGCGCTGCGCGGAGGCGACCAGGGCGGCGGGGTCGCCGGCCCTGCGCGGCCGCGCGGTCTCGGGGATGGGGTGCCCGGTGACCCGGCGGACGGTGTCGATGACCTCGCGGACGGAGAATCCGCTGCCGTTGCCGAGGTTGCAGATCAGGTGCTCGCCGGCGGTGGCACGGTCGAGCGCGAGCAGGTGCGCCTCGGCGAGGTCGGCCACGTGGATGTAGTCGCGCAGGCAGGTGCCGTCGGGCGTGGGGTAGTCGTCGCCGAAGACGGCGATGGCGTCCCGCCGGCCCTGGGCGACCTGGAGCACCAGCGGGATCAGGTGCGACTCGGGCTGGTGCCGCTCGCCGTAGGCGCCGTACGCGCCGGCCACGTTGAAGTACCGCAGCGACACAGCGGCCAGGCCGTGGGCGGCGCACTCGCCGCTGATCATGTGGTCGACGGCGAGCTTGGTGGCGCCGTAGGGGTTGGTGGGGGCGGTGACGGCGTCCTCGGTGATGGGGATGGACGCGGGCTCGCCGTAGGTGGCCGCGGTGGAGGAGAAGACCAGCGTGCCGACCCCGGACTCGCGCATGGCGTCGAGCAGTTCGAGGGTGCCGCCGACGTTGTTGTGCCAGTATTTGGCCGGGTCGGCGACCGACTCGCCGACCTGCGAGGACGCGGCGAAGTGCAGCACGGCGTCGTAGGAGCCGTCGAGCACCTTGGCCGCGTCCTGGACCCGGCCCTCCACGAAGTCGGCGCCGTCCGGCACTCCCTCGCGAAAACCCGTGGACAGGTCGTCGAGGACGGTCACCTGGTGCCCGGCCGCCAGCAGGTGGGCGCCCACCACCGAGCCGACGTATCCGGCTCCACCGGTGACCAGCAGCTTCCTGGGGTTGTTCTTCACTGGCTCGCTACCTCTCGCAGTCGCTGCGCGGCGACCTCCGGGGGCACGTCGTTGATGAACGCGCCCATTCCCGATTCGGACCCCGCAAGATACTTCAGCTTGCCCGACGTGCGGCGAATCGTGAAAAGCTCCAGATGCAGCCCGAAGTCGCGCCGCCCGGGGGCGTCGAAGGGCGCCTGGTGCCAGCCGGAGATGTACGGGGTGGGCGGCTGGTCGGGGCCGAAGATGCGGTCGAAGCGGCGCAGCAGCTCCAGGTAGACGCGCGGGAATTCGGCGCGCGCGTCCTCGTCGAGGGCGAGCAGGTCGGGCACCCGGCGGCGCGGGAAGAGGTGCACCTCGTACGGCCAGTGGGCGGCGTGCGGGACGAATGCGGTCCAGTGCTCGGCGGCCAGCACGATCCGCCGGCCGTCGGCGGCCTCGTCGGCGAGGACGTCGTCGAAGAGGTTGCGGCCGGTGCGCTCCCGGTGCTCGTCGAGCGTGCGCAGCATCAGCGCGGTGCGCGGGGTGACGAAGGGGTAGGCGTAGATCTGGCCGTGCGGGTGGCCGAGGGTGACGCCGATCTCCTTGCCGCGGTTCTCGAACGGGAAGACCTGCACGACGCCGGGCAGTTGGGACAGCTCCCTGGTGCGGTCGACCCAGGCGTCGAGCACCAGGCGGGCGCGGGCCTCGGTGAGGTCGGCGAAGGAGGCGTCGTGGTCGGAGGTGAAGCAGACCACCTCGCAGCGCCCGGCGCCGCCGGCCAGCGAGGGGAAGCGGTTCTCGAAGACGACGACCTCGTAGTCGGTGTCGGGTATCTCGCTGAGCCGTCCCCCGGAGTCCGACGGGCACAGCGGGCACTGGTCGGCCGGCGGGTGGTAGGTGCGGCCCTGGCGGTGCGAGGCGATGGCCACGGTGTCGCCGAGCAGCGGGTCGTGGCGCAGTTCCGAGTGGGTGGCGACGGGCTCCAGCGGACGGCGGTCGACGGCGTCGCGGACGACGGGGTCGGCCGTGTCGTCGGCGTCGTAGTAGATCAGTTCGCGGCCGTCCGCGAGCCGGGTCGTCGTCTTCTTCACCCTGCAGACCCCTCACACCACAATCACCCAACATAACCGCACACAATGAATCATGACAGAACAGCGCAGTCAATGCGCGGGGGCGGGTGAAGTTGAGTTCATAAGCTGCACGGCGCGCGGTGTCGGTTTCGGGCACAACCAAACAAAGCCGAACAGATGACTGAACGGATCGGCCCGCCCCGCCGTCCCGACGGCGCTCAGGCCGCCGGGCCGGCGCGTCCGGGCCGGGTCCTGGCAGGCGGGCTCAGCGCCGCCCCGGGGCCGCCGCGCGGTCCAGCAGGCCCGTACGGGCGGCCAGCGCGGCCGCCTCCAGGCGGGAGCCGACGCCCAGCTTCATCAGCACCCGCTGCACATGCGTACGCGCGGTGCTCGGCGCTATCCGCATCCCGGCGGCGATCAGCCGGGTGTCCTCGCCCTCGGCGACCCGCACCAGCACCTCGACCTCGCGCGGGGTCAGCATCTCCAGCAGCCGCATGCCCTCGTCGTCCGGCTGCCGCGCGGGGTTGAGCAGCTCGGCGAAGGCGCCCTGGAGCAGCGGCTGCGCCACCGCGACCTCGCCGGCCCGGGCCTTGGCCATGGCGCGCTCCACGCCCTCGATGCGCTCGTCGTGGCGCACGTAGCCCGACGCGCCGGCCGCGAAGGCCGCCGCGATGCCGCGGGGGTCGGGGACGGGGCCCAGCACGACCACCGCGACGGCGGGCCGCTCCCGCCTGATCCTGGCGACCGCGTCGAAGGCGCCGGGCTCCGCGGGGGCCGCCGTACCGAACAGGCACACCTCGGGCGACCGGGTCAGCACCAGCTCCGCCGCACCGCCCGCGGGCGCGGATGCGGCCAGCACCCGGTGCCCGCGCAGCTTCAGCGCCGAGGCCAGCGCCTCGGCGAGCAGCCGGTGGTCGTCGACCACCACGAGGCGTACGCCCATGTCGGCCATCCCCCATCCCCCCGGGGGTCCGCTCCGCCGCCGCCCCCGTTCCCTGTGCATACCGCGCCCGAGCCGGTCCCAACCGCGCCCCCGCACGGTATGAGCCCAGGCCGCGAAGTTACACGCTTGCCCCATGAACGCGCGCCCCCAACCGGGCAGAAACTTGCCGGAAGTCCGGACTGCCTGCCGGTGGGGGGCGCGGGTCGTGCAACTGCGGATCCCCGGGACCCGCCGGACGGTCAGTGGTATTCGACCAGGTACTTCTGGTCGTCGTTGCCCTCGTAGACGGTGTGGCATGCCACGAAGAAGTGGCCGGCGTGCCAGTACGGGTAGTTCTCCAGGTCGGAGATGTCGACGTGGTCAGAGGCGCCGTCGGCGAAGCCCGCGTACTTCTTCATCGCGCC
Source organism: Actinacidiphila paucisporea (assembly GCF_900142575.1). Taxonomy (GTDB): domain Bacteria; phylum Actinomycetota; class Actinomycetes; order Streptomycetales; family Streptomycetaceae; genus Actinacidiphila; species Actinacidiphila paucisporea. The sequence goes on along the minus strand of NZ_FRBI01000007.1, from coordinate 173,949 downwards.
GTTCGCCGGGTCGATGGTGACCAGCTGCCCGGGCACGTCGTAGTCCGGCGGCTCCAGGGCGAGCACCTGGCCGTCCACGAAGTCCAGCCCGACGATGTCCTCCTTGTCGGCCGGCTTGGCGACCCACTTCTGCTTGCCGTCGCTGGTGTTGAAGGCGACGATGCCGCTGAGCACCTGGCCCTTGCTGTCGCCCTGGCTGCGCAGCGTCAGGTAGACGGTGTCCTTGCTGACCAGGATGTTGTGCACGTCCTGGGCGCCGTTGTCGCCGAGCGAGATGTCGTACTTGTCGGTACCCAGCGAGATCCTGGACTGCATACGGCCGCCGACGAGGGTGACGACGTCGGTGCTCCTGCTGTTCTCGGTGCCGAGCACCACCACGACCGGGTCGGTGGACACGATCGCGTTGACCTCGGTGCCGGTCGGCGCCTCCCACGACCACTTCGACTTGCCGTGGTTTTCCGGGTCGATGACCTGCACCTTGTAGGTCTTGAAGTCGCAGTTGACGATCACCACGAACTGGCTGCCGCCGGCGTAGCCGTCGTCCTCGCAGTTGCCGTTGCCGCCCTGCCACAGCACCGCCTGGGTGGACAGCCGGTAGCCGATGGATCCGCTGAGCCAGTCGACGCCGACCGTGTCACCGCTGATCGCCATCTGCGAGTAGTCGAAGTCGGTCTTGCTGCCGGTGGCTCCCGGCAGCTTCGCCGACCACTTCTGCACACCGGTCGTCAGGTCGAAGGCCATCACCTGGTTGCAGCTGGGGCCGTACTGGATCGCCGCCAGGTTCTTGTACGTGTCCTTGGCCGCCGCGCAGTCACCGCGGGAGGCGGCGGGCAGCGTCCAGGCGGGGTTGCCGGTGCCGAGGTCGTAGGCGACGACCTTGTCGATCTGCTGCTTGACCACGTATCTGTCGGTGAACCAGATGCCGAAGACCGTCTTGAGGTTGTCCTTCTCCGCGACCTTGTCGGCCGGCTTGTCCCAGCCGAACTGCAGCTGGGTGGAGTGCGGCGCGGCGGTCGGGCCTGCGCTGCTGCTCTGCGCGACCGGCCCCGGGCCCGGCTTGGAGTCACCGCTGCCCTTGGTCGCGAGGTAGACACCGCCGCCGATCACCAGGACCGCGGCCACCACGGCCGCGACGACGATCAGCAGCTTGCTGTTCGACCGCCCGCCGCCCGGAGCGCCCGGATACGGCTGCGGGGCCGGGTAGCCGTACGGTCCCTGCGGCGGCACCTGGCCGTACTGCGGCTGGCCCGGGAAGGGCGGCGGGGGCTGGGCGCCCGCGTACGGGGGCGGCGGGCCCTGCGGCGGGAAGGCCGCCTGGGCGGGCGCCTGCGCGTACGGGTTCTGCGCCGGCGGCACCGGCTGCGCGTACGGGTTGCCGGCGGCGGGCGGCGGGCCCGCCGCCGGGTAGCCGTAGCCGCCGGCCGGGGGCGACAGCGGGTAGCCGTAACCCTGCGGCGGGTTCTGCGGCTGCTGCTGCGGTTGGGGTTGCGGCGCCTGCGGGGGTCCCGGCGGGGGCGGTACCGCTCCGTCGGACGACTTCCCGAACTCGGGCGGGTTGCCTGGCGGCGGGGGCGGTTGCGACATGAGCGGGACCTCTTCGAACGGGCTTCGGGGTCGGGTTGGCGAAAAATCTTTCTATCACCCCGGCACGCTTGCCCCTGTTGGCCGCCGCTGTTCCGTTACCGCCCTGCTACACGTTCTCCCCCACCGTCAGGCCGCGGCCTACTGCCCTGTGTCGTCGGCCAGTTCGAGCCACCGCATCTCCAGGTCCTCACGCTCCTCGCGCAACGCCCGCAGCTCCGCGTCGATCTCGGCGACCTTCGCGAAGTCGGTCGCGTGCTCGGTGATCCGGGTGTGCAGCACCTTCTCCTTGTCGCCGACCTTGTCCAACTGCCGCTCGATGCGCTGCAGCTCCTTCTTCGCCGCCCGGGTGTCGCCGGTCGGCCTGTCCTTCGCCGGCGGCGCCGGCGGCACGGCGGCCTCGGCGATCGCCCGACGGCGCTCCAGATACTCGTCCACCCCGCGCGGCAGCATCCGGAGCGCCTGGTCGCCCAGCAGCGCGAAGGTCCGGTCCGTGGTGCGCTCCAGGAAATACCGGTCGTGGCTGATCACGGCCATCGACCCCGGCCAGCCGTCCAGCAGGTCCTCCAGCTGGGTCAGCGTCTCGATGTCCAGGTCGTTGGTCGGCTCGTCGAGGAAGAGCACGTTCGGCTCGTCCATCAGCAACCGCAGCAGCTGCAGCCGGCGCCGCTCACCGCCGGACAGGTCGCCGACCGGCGTCCACTGCTTCTCCTTGGTGAAGCCGAACTTCTCGCACAGCTGACCCGCGGTCATCTCCCGGCCCTTGCCGAGGTCGACCCGCTGCCGTACCGCCTCCACCGCCTGGAGCACCCGCCAGGTCGGGTCGAGCTCCGCGACCTCCTGCGACAGGTAGGCCAGCCGCACCGTCTTGCCGACCACGACCCGGCCCGCGGCCGGCTGCTTGTCGCCGTCGCTCACCGCCGCGTCGGCCAGCGCCTTGAGCAGCGAGGTCTTGCCCGCGCCGTTCACCCCCACCAGGCCGACCCGGTCGCCCGGCCCGAGCTGCCAGGTGATGTGCCGCAGCAGCTGCTTCGGACCGGCCGTGACCGATACGTCCTCCAGCTCGAAAACGGTCCTGCCCAGCCGCGAGTTGGCGAACTTCATCAGCTCCGCGGTGTCCCGCGGCGGCGGCACGTCCTCGATCAGGGCGTTCGCCGCCTCGATCCTGAACCGCGGCTTCGACGTGCGCGCCGGGGCGCCCCTGCGCAGCCACGCCAGCTCCTTGCGGACCAGGTTCTGCCGCTTGGTCTCCTCCGTCGCCGCGATGCGCTCCCGCTCGGCGCGGGCGAAGACGTAGTCGCTGTAGCCGCCCTCGTACTCGTAGACGGTGCCGCGCTGCACGTCCCACATCCGGGTGCACACCTGGTCCAGGAACCAGCGGTCGTGCGTCACGACCACCAGCGCGGACCTGCGGGCCCGCAGGTGGGCGGCGAGCCAGGCGATGCCCTCCACGTCCAGGTGGTTGGTCGGCTCGTCCAGCACGATCAGGTCCTGCTCGTCGATCAGCAGCTTCGCCAGCGCGATACGCCGCCGCTCGCCGCCCGACAGCGGACCGATCACCGTGTCGAGCCCCGCCGGGAAGCCCGGCAGGTCCAGGCCGCCGAACAGCCCGGTGAGCACGTCCCTGATCCGGGCGTCCCCCGCCCACTGGTGGTCCGCCCGGTCCCCGACGACCTCGTGCCGCACGGTCGCCGCCGGGTCCAGGCTGTCGTGCTGCGTCAGCACCCCGAGCCGCAGCCCGCCCTGATGCGTCACGCGCCCCGCGTCCGGCTCCTCCAGCTTCGCGAGCAGCCGCACGAGGGTCGTCTTGCCGTCCCCGTTGCGCCCGACGACCCCGATCCTGTCCCCCTCGGACACCCCCAGGGACACGGCGTCCAGCAACGCCCTCGTGCCGTACGTCTTGCCGACGGCTTCGACGTTGACCAGGTTGACGGCCACTTCGCGTCTCTCCAAGCGCAGGGAATCTCTCTCCCCCTCACCCTAATCGCCCGGCGACCGGGCCCCCTCCCACCGGCGACCCCCGCCCGGTGGGGACCGAGGTCACAGGAGGGTGGCGCCCGGTGCCGGGGACAGGGCCGGGTAAGCCCCGGCGGGGAAGGCGGCGGCCAGGGCCGTGGCCGCGGCCTCGGAGGGGGCGAGGAAGGCGCAGGTCGGGCCGGAGCCGGAGACGAGCGCGGCCAGGGCGCCGGCCGCGAGGCCGGCGGCGAGGGTGCCGGCCAGAGCGGGCCGCAGCGAGACGGACGCGGCCTGGAGGTCGTTGGACAGCGCCGCGGACAGCGCCGGGGCCGAGCCCTCCCGCAGGGCGGCGACGAGCGCCGGGTCCGCGCCGGGCGCGGCAAGGTCCGCGGCGAGGTCGCTGCCCCCGCCGGCCCGCCGCAGGCGGTCGCACTCCCGGTAGACGTCCGGCGTCGACAGCCCCCCTTCCGCGACCGCGAAGACCCAGCGGAATTCCCCGCCGACCTCCAGCGGCGTCAGGATCTCCCCGCGCCCCGTCCCGAGTGCGGCGCCCCCGACCAGCGAGAACGGCACGTCGCTCCCCAGCTCCGCGCACAGCGCGAGCAGCTCCTCCCGGGGCGCCCCGAGTCCCCACAGCGCGTCGCACGCGACCAGCGCGCCCGCCGCGTCGGCGGACCCGCCCGCCATCCCCCCGGCCACCGGGATGTCCTTGTCGATGTGCAGGTGCACATCCGGCTCGACGCCGTACCGCTTGGCGAGCGCGACCGCGGCCCGGGCGGCGAGGTTCGTCGCGTCGAGCGGGACCCTGGCCACGTCCCGCCCGGCCGCGGTGATGCGCAGCCCGTCCGCGGGCGCGGCGGTGACGTGGTCGTAGAGCCCGACCGCGAGGAAGACGGTGGCCAGGTCGTGGAAGCCGTCGGGGCGCCGGCCGCCGACGGAGAGCTGGACGTTGACCTTGGCGGGCACGCGGACGGTGACGGCGCTCACGGGCGGGGGCTCCTCATCTACGGCAACGGCTGCGTCTTCGACTGCGCTACGGCTACGGCTACGACTGCGGCTGCGGCTTGTGTTCTGCGACGGCGGCGAATTCCTCGACCGTCAGTGCCTCACCGCGGGCCTGCGGGGACACCCCGGCGGCGACCAGCGCGGACTCCGCGGCCGCGGCGGACCCGGCCCACCCCGCCAGCGCGGCCCGCAGCGTCTTGCGGCGCTGCGCGAAGGCGGCGTCGACCACCGCGAAGACCTCCTGGCGGCTCGCCGACGTACGCGGCGGGTCGCGCCGCACCAGCGCGACCAGCCCCGAGTCGACGTTGGGCGCGGGCCAGAAGACGCTGCGCCCGATGGCGCCGGCCCGCTTGACGTCGGCGTACCAGTTCGCCTTCACGGACGGCACGCCGTAGACCTTGTTGCCCGGCCCGGCGGCGAGCCGGTCGGCGACCTCGGACTGCACCATCACGAGCGTGCGCTCGATGCCCGGGAAGGTCGCGAGCATGTGCAGCAGGACGGGGACGGCGACGTTGTACGGCAGGTTCGCCACCAGGGCGGTGGGCGGCGGGCCCGGCAGCTCGGTCACCGCCATGGCGTCGCTGTGGACCAGGTCGAAGTGGTCCGCCCTGCCGGGCAGCCGTGCCGCCACCGTGGCGGGCAGCGCCGCGGCCAGCACGTCGTCGATCTCGATCGCCGTCACGTGCGCGGCCGCCTCCAGCAGCGCCAGGGTGAGCGAGCCCAGCCCGGGGCCCACCTCGACGACCGTGTCGTCGGGCCCGACCCCCGCGGTCCGCACGATCTTCCGTACGGTGTTCGCGTCGATCACGAAATTCTGCCCGCGCTGCTTCGTCGGCCGCACGCCGAGCGCCGCGGCCAGCTCCCTGACGTCCGCGGGGCCCAGCAGGGCGTCGCTCTCAGTGCCACTCACGCGCCCTAGGCTAATCGGTTCTCCCGCCCTGCCCGGCCAGGCGATTCCCGGGGCCTCCTCCCGGCGGGTGGCACCCGCGGTCCGGACATTGCGCCGCGGGCGGTCAGCGGAAGAGGTGGCGGCCGCACACCGGCCAGGGGGAGGCGCCCCGGGTGGCGTAGAGGCGCTGGGCGCGGGCGGTCTGCTCCGCCGCGCCGGCGTTCTGGGGCAGGCCGCGGCCGCCGAGGCTCCGCCAGGTGCGGACGTCGAACTGGTAGAGGCCGCCGTAGCGCCCACTGGGGTCGACGGCGTTCGGACGGCCGCCGGATTCGCACAGGGCGAGGCCGTGCCAGTCGAGGCCGGACCGGTCGGTCCCGGGCAGGTCGTTTCCGGGCAGGTCCGAGCCGTGCGGGTCGACGCCGGACCGGTCGGCGCCGGGCTGGTCTTTGCCGTGCCGACGGGGGGCGGCGTGCCGGTGCCGGCGGGGTGAGGGCGCGGACGTGCCGACGCGGACGACCTCGGTGACCGGCGCGAGGACGAGGGTGGCGCGCAGGACGCGGGTGGAGCCGGTCACGCCGTCGACCGTGCGGACGGCGTAGCTGACCTCGCGCAGCCCGGGACGCCCTGCCACGGACACCGCGGTGGACCCGCGGGGCAGAGACGGGTCCCGGCGGCGTACGACGCCGTAGGGCACCGGCTCGCGGCGGGTGGACTGCGAGGTCCTGACGCGTACGACGGTCACAGCGAGGCCTTCCGCCGGGAAACTGCCCGCGGCGGGCGACAGCGTGTCCTCGGCGCCGAGGACGAGGCCGGCGTCCGCGACGGCCCCGCGGACGGTGACCGCGTGCGTGCGCACGATGTGCGCGCGGCCGTCGGCGACGACGGTGACGCGGCGCTGCGTGCGGACGGACAGCGCGAGCCCGAGCCGCCCGATGGCGGCGCCGCGGGAGGCGTCGACGAAGGCGCCGTCGGCGCGGACGCCGAGCTGCCGCAGGGCCGCGGCGACGGTGGTCGCCGTGGTCCAGACGCGGCGGCGGCGCCCGTCGAGCGAGAGGGTCAGCGGGCGGCCGTAGCGCACGGCGACGGTGTCCCCGTCGTGCAGCGGCCGTCCGGGCGCGGGCGCCACGATGTCGTGCCCGCCGACCGCGATGTGCTGCCGGCGCAGGACGCCGGCGACGTCCGCGGCGAAGGTGTGGACGGTCCGCTCCCGGCCGTCGACGCTGAGCCGTACGGTCTTGTCGGCCGCGACATACGCCCCGGCGCCGCCGGCGAGCACCGCCACGACGAGTGTCTGCGGTACGAGCCTGCGCGCGTGTCCGGCGAGGTGGATGCTCACGACGTCGGACCTTAAAGCACAAAAAATGCGATATGCGGCATTTACGTCACGTGTCGTAACCGAAGGCCCGTGCGGTGTTGGCGGCGATCGCGGCCGCGAGCAGGTCCTCGTCGTCCCCTCTGGCGGCGGCCATCGCGCGCAGCGTGACCGGGATGAGGTAGGGCGCGTTCGGCCGCCCGCGATGGGGCACCGGGGTCAGGAAGGGCGCGTCGGTCTCCACCAGCAGCAGTTCGCGCGGGGCGACGGCGACCGCGTCCCGCAGATTCTGCGCGGACTTGTAGCTGACGGTCCCGGCGAAGGACATGTAGTAGCCGCGCTCGGCGCACACCTTGGCCATCTCCGCGTCGCCGGAGTAGCAGTGGAAGACCACCGTGGAGGGCGCGCCCTCCTCGGCGAGGATGCGCAGCACGTCGGCGTGGGCGTCCCGGTCGTGGATGACCAGCGCCTTCCCGTGGCGTTTGGCGATGGCGATGTGCCGGCGGAAGGAGTGCTGCTGGTCCTCGACCCCTTCGGGTCCCGTACGGAAGTAGTCGAGGCCGGTCTCCCCGACCCCGAGGACCTGCGGCAGGGCGGCGAGCGCGTCGATGGCGTCGATCTCGGCGTCGAGTCCGGGCCTGCCTCCGCCGGAGGTGCGGGCCGCCACGCGCGGCGCCTCGTTCGGGTGCAGCGCCACCGTGGCCCAGATGCGGTCCCAGGTGGCGGCCGTCTCGGCGGCCCAGCGCGACCCCGCGAGGTCGCAGCCCACCTGGACCAGCGTGTCGACGCCGACGGCCGCGGCCTGGGCAACGGCGTCGGCGACGCTGCCCGACTGCATGTCGAGGTGGGTGTGGGAGTCGGCGACCGCCACCCGCAGCGGCTCGGGCGCCGGCGGCGGTGCGGTCGGCTTCTTGCTGTCCCTGTCTGGCATGCCCCCGATCCTAGGGACCCGCCCGCAATGTACCGGCGGCAAGGCCCACCGCCGGCAATGTACCGGCGGCAAGGCCGACCGCCCCGTGATGTCGCCCTCGCCGGCCTTGTGCGCGTGCCCGAGCTGCAGGGGCGCAGGGGGTCCGGCGGCGCGGCGCCTCGTGCGCGATCCACGCTCCACGCTCAGCGCGCGTGACCCGGTCCGCATCGCTCACGGAGGCCGTGCGCGGCCCGCCGGTGGGCCGGTGGGCCGGTGGGGGAATCCTCACACCGCGCCGTGCTTGGCGGCCACGACCGCGTCGAAGACCTCGCGCTTGGGCAGCCCGGCGTCCGCGGCGACCGCGGCGATGGCCTCCTTGCGCCGCTCCCCCGCGGCCTCGCGCGCCGCGACCCTGCGGACGATCTCGGCCTGGTCGAGGTCGGCGGGCCCGGGCGCGGGCGCGCCCTCGACCACGACGGTGATCTCGCCCCGTACGCCGTCCTGCGCCGCCCAGCGGGCCAGTTCGGCCAGCGGGCCGCGCCTGACCTCCTCGTAGGTCTTGGTCAGCTCGCGGCAGACCGCGCCGCGCCGCTCGGCGCCGAAGACCTCGGCCATGGCGGCGAGCGTGTCGTCGATGCGGTGGGTGGCCTCGAAGTAGACGAGCGTCCTGCGGTCCGCGGCGACCTCGCGCAGTCGTGCCAGCCGCTCGCCCGCCTTGCGGGGCAGGAAGCCCTCGAAGCAGAAGCGGTCGACCGGCAGCCCGGAGACGGCCAGCGCGGTCAGCACGGCGGAGGGGCCGGGAACCGCCGTGACGGTGATGCCGCGCTCGACGGCGGCGGCGACCAGCCGGTAGCCGGGGTCGGAGACGGAGGGCATCCCGGCGTCGGTGACCAGGACCACGCGGGCGCCGCCGGCCAGCGCCTCGACCAGTTCGGGCGTGCGGCCCGTCTCGTTGCCCTCGAAGTAGGACACGATCCGCCCGGTCGGCTCGATGCCGAGCGCCTGGGTGAGCCGGCGCAGCCGCCGGGTGTCCTCGGCGGCGATGACATCGGCGCCGGTCAGCTCGGTGCCGAGCCGCGGCGGGGCGTCCGCGGGGTCGCCGATGGGGGTTCCGGCCAGTACGAGGACGCCTGCGGCTTGCGTGGTCACCCGCCAAGCTTCCCACTCGCGGCGACCGCCCGGTCTCCCCCGCCGGCGTCCCGGCCCGGCCGCACAGCCGGCTCACGGGTTTGCGGACAAACAGGGGCGCCGGGCGCCGACCTCATCACATTTTCAGAGGCGTTCCCTACGATGGGCCGGTGACGAGTGAGACCGCGACGCAGGACCGGGCCGCCGAGGCTGTTCTGGCACAGCTGCATCCGAGCCCCTGGGCGCAGCGGCTGCGCAGGTTCGGCTATGCGGAGAGGCCGCGCACCGACACCCGCGAGCGCCTGGTTCCGCCCTTCCCCGAGCCGGGGACGCGGATGTGGCGGTCGCTGGGCGCGAGCCAGGAGCTGTCGTATCTGCTGGCCAGGATCTCGGGCTGGCTCGGCCCGATCCTGGTGGCGGTCTTCGCCGGCGCGCTGCGCTTCTGGCACCTGGGCACGCCCCGCGAGGTCGTCTTCGACGAGACGTACTACGCCAAGGACGCCTGGTCGCTGCTCCAGTTCGGCTACGAGGGCACCTGGCCGGACGCCAAGATCACCAACCCGGACCTGCTGGGCCACCCCCAGACGATCCCGCTGTCCGATGCGCCCGGCTACGTGGTGCACCCGCCGGCCGGCAAGTGGGTGATCGCGCTCGGCGAGTGGATGTTCGGCATGAACCCCTTCGGCTGGCGCTTCATGATGGCCGTGCTCGGCACCCTCGCGGTGCTGATGCTGTGCCGTATCGGGCGCCGGCTGTTCCGCTCCACCGCGCTGGGCTGCCTGGCCGGGGTGCTGATGTCGGTGGACGGCCTGGAATTCGTGATGAGCCGGATCGCGCTGCTCGACCTGGTGATCATGTTCTTCGCGCTGGCCGCCTTCGGCTGCCTGCTGGTGGACCGCGACTGGTCCAGAGCGCGGCTGGCGCGGGCGCTGCCGGTGGACGGGTCGGGCTGGGCGGGGCCGGACCGGCAGGTGGGCGAACGGGTCGGCATGGGCTGGCGCCCGTGGCGTATTGCCGCGGCGGTCTTCCTCGGCCTTGCTGCGGCGAGCAAGTGGAACGGCTTCTACTTCCTGGCCTTCTTCGTGGTCATGACGCTGGCCTGGGACATCGGCGCGCGCCGCGTCGCGGGCGCCCGGCGGCCGTGGCTGGCGATGCTGCGCAAGGACTTCGGCTGGTCGGTGCTGACCATGATCCCGGTCACGCTGCTCACCTACCTGGCGACGTGGACCGGCTGGTTCATGTCCGACAAGGCCTACAACCGGCACTGGGCCGACGGCCGCAGTGGCACCTGGTCGTGGATCCCGGGGCCGCTGCGCAGTCTGTGGCACTACGAGTACGAGGTCTACCAGTTCAATGTGACGCTGCACACTCCCCACCCGTACCAGTCCAACCCGTGGAGCTGGCTGGTCCTCGGCCGCCCGGTGTCGTACTACTTCGAGTCGCCCAAGCTCGGCCAGGACGGCTGCCACAGCGCGGGAGGGTGCTCCAAGGAGATCCTGGCGCTGGGCACCCCGCTGCTGTGGTGGTCGGCGTGCTTCGCGCTGCTCTACCTGCTCTACCGCTGGATCATGCGCCGCGACTGGCGGGCGGGGGCCGTCCTGGGCGCGCTGGGCGCGGGCCTGCTGCCGTGGTTCCACTACCAGGACCGCACGATCTTCTACTTCTACGCGGTCGCCTTCGTGCCGTACCTGTGCCTGGCGGTGGCGATGATGGTGGGCGCCTTCCTCGGCCCGCCGGGTTCCGGCGAGGGCCGCCGGATGTGGGGCGCGGTGGGTGCGGGCACCCTGGTGCTGCTGATCATCTGGAACTTCATCTACTTCTTCCCCATCTACACCGGCACGACCATCCCTTACACCGGCTGGCAGGCCAGGATGTGGTTCGACTCCTGGGTGTGATCCCCCGACGGCCCACAGGTGACCCGGGTAGAGTGCCGGTGGGAGCGCGCTCATTTGAACGCGTTCAGGGGGTGGGTGGAGGGGGGTCTCGGTGCCCATGGCACGGGGGGTCAAGACCGGCGTCATCAGTGCGGTCTTCGTCTGCATGGTGAGCGTCGCGGGTTACGGCGCGTACAACATCTACACGGGTCTGGACGGCAGCAGCACCGGCACCAAGCCGGCCGCCACGACCAGCAGGGACGAACCGCTCAGCAGCAAGGACGTCACCGACACCGCGACGGACTTCCTGGCCGCGTGGTCGGCCGGCGACGACGCGAAGGCCGCCAAGCTGACGGACTCGGTCGGGACGGCGACGACCGCGCTGACCGAGTACCGGAACAAGGCGAGCATCACCAAGGTCACGGCGACGGCCACACCGACGGGCAGCGCGACCGACTCGACCGCGACCGCGGGCGCGACCGGTGTCACCGTCTCGTTCACGGTGCAGGCGACCGTCGCCTACCAGCAGCTCGCACCGAAGATCTGGACGTACGGCTCGACCCTGACCGTCGGCCGCAACACGGTGGGCGATCCGGCCGTCAAGTGGGCGCCCAGCGTCCTGGAGCCCGACCTCAAGGACGGGCTGTCCCTGGTCACGGGCCTTGCCACGTCACCGGACCTGGACCTGGTCGACCGGCACGGCAAGACGATGACGGCCGCGCAGTATCCGGGCCTGACCGACGTCTTCACCGACCTGCGCAAGCGGTACGCGAACGCGAAGCTCGGCGGCACCGCCGGCATCGAGACCTACGTGACCGACGACGGCGGCAACCTCGTCAAGACGCTCTACACGGTCGCACCGGGCAAGAACGCCAAGCTCAAGACGACGCTGGACGCCGGCATCCAGGCGGCGGCCGAGAAGGCGGTCCGGAAGTACGGGCAGTCGGGGGTGACCGCGCTGGACACCCGCGACGGCTCGATCCTCGCCATGGCGGCCAACCCGCCCGGTGGCACGAACTACGCGCTGTCCCTCCAGCCGCCCGGCTCGACCTTCAAGATCGTGACGGCGACCGCGCTGATGCTCTCGCCGCAGCACATCACGCCCCAGACCCGGTCGCAGTGCGTCGACGGGTACGCGCCGATCGGCGGCAAGCCCTACCACAACGTCACGCCCGACAAGCAGGACGCCACACTGGGCTGGGACTTCTCCCGGTCCTGCAACACCGGCTTCATCCGGCTCTCGAAGTATCTGACCCCGACCTCGCTGACGGACGTCGGCAGGAAGTACTTCGGGCTCGTCGGCGACGCCCGCCCCTGGTACACGGGCACCGGCACCACCGACGGCAGCATCCCCGGCGGCACGGGCGACGAGATGACGTCGGAGATGATCGGCCAGGGCAAGGTGCTGATGAACACGCTGAACATGGCGTCGGTCGCCGCCACCGTCCGGGACGGCGAATTCCACCAGCCGTCGATCCTGCAGGACACCAACCTCATCGAGAATCGGCAGCACCTCGGCACCACCCCGCTGCCGCACGCCGTCCGGCAGAACCTGATGTCGATGATGCAGCTGACGGCGACCGACGGCACCGCCGCGGGCCTGCTGACCGGCGTGAACAGCCCCTACGGTGCCAAGACCGGCTCGGCGGAGGAAAACAAGAACGATCTCCCGACCGGCTGGTTCACCGCCTACAGCGGCCATGTGGCGGCGGCGGCGATGGTCGTGCAGGGCGACCACGGCAACAAGTCCGCGGGCCCGATCGTCGCGGACGTCCTGCGCGCCTCCTGATACCGCATCAATCAACGTGCTGATGCGGCTCCCGCTCGCGCAAGTGCCTTCTCGACGGCTTCCTGCACGCGGTCGTCCTCGTCCTGCCTGCGGCGGCGGCGGTTGCGGCGGGTGACGAGGAGTGCCACGACGGCAGCCGCGACCAGGAGGACGGCCGGCAGCACGAGCACCCACGGGAGCGCCCAGCCGCCGGTGGTGCCGTGCACCTGTCGAGGGGGGTGGTGGTGCCCGAGGCGTCGGTGAGCAGCGGCGTGAGGGTGACAGTCGCGGTCAGCCGGCCGGCGGGGGCGACGCCACTGACGGGCACCGTGACCTTCCAGCGTTCCCCCGGCAGAAGTTCCGGCGATGCGGCGACCTTGCCCGCGTCGGTGCGCAGCCGTCCGAAGGGTCCAGCGACGGACACCTTCTGCCGGGCGGAGAGCATGGCGTTGCCGGTGTTGTGGATCGTGTACGTGACCGTCGCGCTGCCCTTGCCGAAGGGGTTCGACGTGCCTGAGTAGTCGAGGTGAGGGTTCTCGACCCGCAGAGCCGGCCGCAGTTCACCGCTGACCCGCAGCTTGACCCGGATGCCGAGTCGCCGGTCCACGTTGATCTGCTCGGCGTCGTCGGACCGGGAGTGGTCGCGGGAGGAGGACGTCGACCTCAGGACGGTGACGGCAGGCGGACCGGCCGACCTCGCCCCCGGCATCACCCGAGCCCTCGGCATGCGTCCCGACCTCATCGTCAGCGCGGGCAACGACCTGGTCGACCCGCTGGCGACGGTCACCCCGAACCATCTCTCGCAGCAGTTCCTGGTCGTGGGGGCCGAGCTGGCCGAACCCACCCAGAACGTCACCGCTGTCGACTGGTCCGGCGCGTCCTTCCGCGGCGAGGGACTCGGCATGTCCTCGACTTACGATCCCGCGTCCTTCACCACCGAGCGGTGCTCGGCATCCATCCGTGCGGGGGTCGCGGCCGTCCTCAACGACCTCACCGGGATAGTGATCTGGCTCGACCGGGTCTGAGCGCCCGGCGCCACGTCGGCTTCTTCGCTTCTCCCCCTCCGGCCGCCGCGCCGGACGGCGGTGGACGCAACCGGTCACCTGGCGGACGTGCCGGTGCCCCCGCCCCGCGGCGACCGCGGACGGGGGCACCGGCGTCTGGGGCGGTCAGCCCAGCAGCACCGGCAGCCGCAGGTGGCCGTGCGAGATGAACGACTCGACCGGCTCCAGCTCCTCGGTGGGAGCCGCCAGCGCCAGGCCCGGGAAGCGGGCGAAGAGCGCGGGCAGCGCCACCTCCGCCTCCAGCTGGGCCAGCGGCGCGCCCAGGCAGCGATGGACGCCGTAACCGAAGGCCAAGTGCTCCTTGTTGACCCGCAGGACGTCGAAGCGGTCGGCGGTCGGCCCGTGGTAGGCGGGGTGGCGCCCGGCGGCGGAGTAGGAGGCCAGGATCGCCTCGCCCTTCTTGATGCGTACCCCGCCGGCCTCGATGTCGTCGACCGCGTAGCGCAGCGGCAGGCTGGCGACCGGCGCCTCGGCCCGTAGCGTCTCCTCGATCACGTCGCTCCAGTTCGCCTTGCCGGTCCTGACCAGTTCGAGCTGGTCGGGGTGGGTGAGCAGGGCGTGGACAGCGTTGTCGAGCAGGTTGACGGTGGTCTCGTGGCCCGCGCTGATCATCAGGATCAGGGTGTCGACGAGTTCGCCCTCGGTCAGCCGGGAGCCGTCCTCCTCGCGGGCGGAGATGAGCACGCTGGTCAGGTCGTCGCCCGGCGTCTCCCGCTTGAGCGCGACCAGGCCGCTGAGCACCTGGTGGATGCCGGCGAAGGTCGCGACGGCCTCCTCGGCGCTGATGGCGGTGTTGAAGATGTTGTCGACCAGCCGGCGCAGCTCCCTGCTGGTCGCCTCGTCCTCGACGCCGAAGAGCCGGCTGATCACCTGGATCGGGATCGGGTAGCAGTACGCCTCCCGCAGGTCGACCGGCTCGCCGGCCGGTGTCCCGGCGAGGCCGTCGAGCAGGTCGGCGGTCAGCTGCTCGATCCAGGGGCGCATCGCCTCGGTGCGGCGGGCGGTGAAGGCCATCGACACCAGCTTGCGCAGCCGCCGGTGGTCGCCCCCGTAGGCGGTGAACATGTTGGTGACCGCGACCCAGGTGAACAGCGGCCAGTCAGGGGTGATCTCGCCGTTGGCCCAGGCCGTCCAGTGCTGCCGCGGGTCCTTGGAGACCCGCGGGTCGGTCAGCAGCTCCTTGAGCAGCGCCTGGTCGGTTACCGCCCACGCCTGGACCCCACCAGGAAGCTCCACCAGCGTCGCGGGGCCGCGTTCGCGGAGCCTGGCTCCCTCGGCGTGGATGTCACGCCCTGCGGGGTCGATGACGAGGGGGCCGAGGCCGGCTGCGTCAGTGGCGGGAGGGTCGGCGGGGTGGGCTCGGTTGTCCATGCGGTGGCTCCAGGGGTCTCGTCCGCGGCGGCCTGCGCGGTGACGGTGATCGGCGGGTAGACGACGGGCAGGGCGACCAGGGCCCGGTGGAAGGGACCCTGCCGCCACTCCAACTGATCGGTTTCGCAGTCGAGTTCGATGTCCGGCAGCCGGTCGAGCAGTTTTTCCACCGCGACCGCCGCGATCAGCCGGGCCGGGCTCTTGGCGGGGCAGGTGTGCGGTCCTGCGCTCCACGACAGGTGGGCGCGGTTGCCGCCGCGCCGCTCGCCGCTGAGCGCCGGGTCGGTGTTGGCGGCGGTGAAGCTGACCAGGATCGGGCGTCCGGGGGCCAGTTCGACGCCGTCGACCTCGGTCTCCTGGAGCGCGTAGTGCACCGCGTAGTTGGCCAGCGGCGGGTCGGCCCACAGCACCTCGTCGAGCGCCTCGTCGACCGGCATGCTGCCGCCCGCCAGGTCGCCGGCGAAGCGGTCGTCGGACAGCAGCAGGAGCAGCGAGTTGCAGATCAGGTTCTGCTCGGGCTCGGTGCCCGCGCCCACCAGCAGGACGAGCTGGTGCAGCATCTCCTCGTCGGTCAAGCCCGCCGGGTGCGCCATCATCCACGACGTGACGTCGGCGCCGGGCTCGCGCCGCTTGAGCGCGACGAGTTCGGCCATGCCCTCGCCGAGGATCTGGTTGGCCTTCTCCGAGTCGGCGTCGGCGTCGAAGATGCCGGACATGCCGACGACCAGCTTGTCGCCGATGTCGGCGGGACAGCCGAAGAGGCGGTTGAAGACCAGCAGCGGCAGCAGCGCGCCGTATTCGCCGAGCAGGTCGGCATGGCCGCGGGCGCCGATGCGGTCGATGAGGACGTCGGCGCTCTCCTCGACGTAGCCGCGCAGCGCGTTCGGGTCGACCTGGCTGAGGCTGTCGGTGATCACCCCGCGGTAGCGGGCGTGCGCCTCGCCGTCGGACCACAGGGCGTTGGGCCGGTACATCATCATCGGCACCACCGGGCTGTCGGCCGGCACCGTGCCGTCCGCCAGCGCCCGCCAGTTGCGCGGGTCCTTCGAGAAGCGCTCGGGGCTGCGCAGCACTTCCAGCGCGCTCTGGTAGCCCAGGACGAGGGTGGCCTCGACGCCGGGGGCGATCTCCACGGGCGCGACGGAGCCCTGGGCGCGCAGCGCCGCGAAGGTCGCCTTGGGGTCGGCGGCGTGCTCCGGTCCGTAGAGGCGCGCGGCGCCGCCGGCGTGGGCGGGGCAGCCGGGCGGCGGGGAGAGCGGCTCGGCCGAGGCGTAGCCCGGGTTCGGTACGGGCTCTGGCGCGGTGGGGGACGTCATCCTGGTCAGGACTCCTGGGGTGCGAGGGCGGGGCGGGTCTGGAGGTGTTCCACCAGGGCGATCAGCGCCTTGGTGGAGGAGGCGGTGTCGCGGGCGTCGCAGCCGATCAGGGGCGTGTCCGGCAGCAGGTCGAGCGCCTCGCGTATCTCCTCCTCGGGGAAGTGCGGCGCCCCGTCGAACTGGTTGACCGCGACCGCGTACGGCATCCCGAACTCCTCCAGCAGCCCCATCACGTCGAAGGACTGGTGGAGCCGCCGGGTGTCGGCGAGCACCAGGGCGCCGAGCGCGCCCTGGAGCATGTCGGTCCACAGCCGCGTGAAGCGCTTCTGGCCGGGCGCACCGAAGAGGTAGAGCACCAGGCTGTCGCTGAGGGTGAGCCGGCCGAAGTCCATGGCGACGGTCGTCGCGGTCTTGTCGGGGACGCCGGCCAGGTCGTCGACGTGCGCGCCGGCCTGCGACAGCGGCTCCTCGGTGCGCAGCGGCCTGATCTCGGACAGGGTCCCGACGAAGGTGGTCTTACCGACCGCGAAGTGCCCCACGACGAGGATCTTGGCCGCGGTCCTGACCGAGTCGGCCACATAGGAGGGTGTGCCGCCCGGGGGGACGAGGGCGCGGTCAGAGGCGGGCGCGGAGCCCATCGAGCACCTCCTGCAGAAGCTGGACGTCGGGGAGTTGCGCCTTCGGGATGGCGGCCCGCGCGATGATGTGGCCGCTGTCGATGAGGTCACTGATCAGCACCTTGGTGACGCTGATGGGCAGCGCCAGATAGCCGGCGACCTCGGCGACGGACAGGGCGCCGCCCCGGCACAGATCCATCACCGCGCGCCGCTCGGGGGTGAGCCCGGCCGGCGAGCGGCCGGGCACGGCGTTCACCAGCGAGACGATGTCCAGGGTGTTGCGCGTGGGGTGGGCGCGTCCGTCGGTGACGACGTAGGCCCGCACGAGCCCCTGCTCCCGCTTGCGCGGCGGGGTCATGACGGAACGGTGGTGCCCGGCCGGAAGTTCGCCGCGTCCTGGCGGGGCGGGCTCGTCAGCTCCTTGCCGAGCCGGTCGACGAGCTTCTGCATGCGGTAGGTGACCATCTCCATGTCCACGTCCTGCGTGGAGGAGACCGCCAGATACGCGCCGGCGCCCGCGGCGACCAGGAAGACGTAGCCGCCGGCGAATTCCACCAGCGTCTGCTGCCAGGGCGAACCGTCCTTGCCGCAGAATTCCGCGGTGCTGCGGCTGATGGACTGGAGCCCCGACAGGGCCGCGGCCTGCCGTTCCGCCTCGTCCCTGCCGATGCCCTTGGAGTGGGCCCGCAGCATGCCGTCCGCGGACAGCAGGATGGCGTGCCGCGCCTCCGGGACCTTCAGGACCTCGTCGAGCATCCAGCCCAGTTCGTTGGCCATATGGTCGTTCATTCCTGAGTCGTCCCTTCGTCATCGGCGGATTCCGCGCGCCCGGAGCGCGTGCCACGGGCGAATGCACCCATACGGGATGCGGTCTCGTAGGGGGTGCGGATCGGTCCGGTGTCCTCGCCCGCGGGTTCCGCGGGGCGTGCGTGCCGGGCGGCGAACTGCTGCTCGCTGACCTCCCGCCTGCGCCGCTTGGGCAGACCGCCCGCGGTGGCTCCGGTGATCGGGGTCTCGGGTACGTCGTCGTCACCGGGCGCGCGCTCGTGCACGGGTTCGGCGGCGGCCGCGTGCCCGGCGGCGGCCGGTACGGCGGCGGGGCCGCGTACCGGCGTGCGGACCGGCAGCTCGGCCTGTGCGGCCTCGCGCCGGTGCGCCGCCGCGCGGGCGGCCACCGGGGCCGCGGCGGTTCCCGAGGCGACCAGCAGCGCCTTGGGCAGGAACAGCACGGCCCGCACCCCGCCGTAGGGCGACCTGGTGTCCACCGACACCGAGAAGCCGTAGCGGGCGGCGAGCACGCCGATCACCGCGAAGCCGAACTGCGGCGGGTCGCCGAGCCGGTTGATGTCCAGGTTCTCGCCACCCCCGAGGCGTTCGACAGCGACCGAGACCTCCAACTCGTCCATGCCGACACCCGCGTCGTCGATGACGATCGTGGTGCCGTTGTGGGCGGGCCGCAGGGAGACCTCGACGCTGGTGTTCGGCTGCGAGTGGCGGGTGGCGTTGTCCAGCAGCTCGGCGACCGCGAGCACGACCGGCTCCACGGCCCGGCTGATCACGTCGACGTCCGGGCCCTGGCCGATCTCAACCCGCTGGTAGTCGCGGATACGGGACTTGGCGCCGCGCAGCACGTCGATCAGCGGCGAGGCCGCGCGCTGCCGCCCCGGCCACGACCCGCAGAGCACCGCGATGGCCTGCGCGCGCCGGGCGAACTGCGAGTTGGCGTGGTCGATCTCCATCAGGTCCTGGAGCACGTACGGGCTGTCGTGCCGGTCCTGCATGTCGGAGATGGACAGCTGCTGCTCGTTGGCGAGCGCCTGGACCGAGCGCATCGCCGCCTTGAGCGTGGCCTTGGCGGACTGGTCGGCCCGCACCCTGGCCTTCTCGACGGTGCCGACGAAGCGGCTCACGACCTGGTCCATCCGGTCGGCGTAGACCGTCCCGGCCAGCCGGCCGTCCCGCAGCCCCTGCTGGGGCCGCCGCCCGCCCAACTCCACGGCCGGCAACCGGACGTCGACCAGGTGCGCGACCTCCGCCTCACGGATCCGCACGTCCGCCTCGCGGTCCCGCACCTGCTGCTCGGTGGCGGCGAGCCGTCTGCGGAGCCGGGCCGCGGCGACCGCCTGCCGGACCCACATCACCAGGGCCACGAGCGCGACGGCGGCGACAGGCCAGAACACCACTCCCGATATGTGACTAGTCATCAGATCCTCAGGAACTCGGGGAGGCCGATCAGACCGGGGCAGCCCATCGGATCCCGGCACACACGCGTGCGCGCCGGAATGCGCACAGCGGTCGGCGTGGTCAAAACCCGACGCGCGCACCCGCCATGGGAAGGGATTGCCTGATCATCCTAGCCATCTGACTGAGGAACAAGGGCCGTCTGGTGAGGGAGTTGTGACAGCTCGTCATGCGAAAGCGGGGTCGTCTCCCGCGCCTCCGTGCCTGACGTGGCGGTCTGTCCTGCCCGAGCGCGCCTCCCCCGGCGCGCGGGGCTGATGCGCCGCTCGGCGCAATTACGCCACGGGATGCGTGCGCCCGTGCGCCGCGCGTGACGACGCCCGGGTGGGCGGACGCCGTCCGGCGGGGGCCGGGGCGCGGTGGTGCGGCGGCGCGGCGCTGTTGCGCCACCGGGCACGCGCGCGTCCGATGCCGCCGGCGCCGGCCGCCCGTGCGGGGTCGTGCCACCGCCTCGCCCGCGCCTGCGTTCCCGTGCGGTGGCGGGGCGCGCGCGCGGGCGCCGTCCGTGACGTGCCCGCCGTCCGACGCGACCGGCCCCGCCGCCCCCGTGGCGGCGGGACCGCCTCCCCCGTCGGTGCCACCACCGTAGGCGGAGGGTCTGACAACGGCCCCCGAAGCCCGCCGCCCGGCGGGCGCGGGCGTACTGCCGGGCGCCTTCGTCCTGGCCGGGCCCGGAAGCCGTGGTCCATTGCCGGGCCTCGGGATATTGCGCAGCGGCACGGGCGCGCGGGGGGGGCGGGCGCGGGCGTCGCTTCCCGGCGCGGGGGCTGGCCACCGGCACGGGCACCGGGCGCGAGGCCTACTGTTCGGTGACCGCCTCGACCGCGTCCGCGAACCCGGGGTTGCTGAGCAGGATGCCGCCGTCGACGGGCAGCGTCACGCCGGTGATCCATGCGGCGTCGCGGGACGCGAGGAAGGTGACGGCGGCCGCGATGTCGTCCGGCTCGCCGATCCGGCCGAGGGGATAGAGCGGCGCGGCCGCGGTCAGGACCGACTCCTTGCCCGTCCAGGCCGGTGTGCGGATGGTGCCCGGGGCGACGAGGTTCACCCGGACTCCGCTGGGCGCGGCATGCACCGCCAGCGTGCGGGTCAGCGACATCAGGCCCGCCTTGGCCGCGCTGTAGGAGTGGTTGCCGAAGTAGGAGATCCCGTTGACCGAACCGATGTTGACCACCGCGCCCCGCCGGTCGGGCGCGGCGGCCAGGTGCGGCAGCGCGGCCCGGGTGCAGCGCATGGCGCCGACCAGGCTGACGTCCAGGTCGAGCCGCCACTCCTCGTCGTCCTCGTCGGTGAAGTCGGGGCGGTGCTCGCCGCACCGGTAGGCGTTGTTGACCAGCACGTCGAGCGTCCCGAAGGCGTCCACCGCCCGTGCCACGGCCGCGTCCACCGACGTACGGTCGGCGACGTCGCAGCCGACCGCCTCGGCCCGCCCGCCCGCCGCCCGGATCGACTCGGCGGTCCGCTCGGCCCCTTCCTGGTCGATGTCGGCGATCAGCACCCCGGCGCCCTCGGCGGCGAACCGCCGCGCGGTGGCCTCACCGATACCGCGTGCCCCGCCCGTGACGATCACACCGAAGTCCCCGAAGCGTCCTCGCATCGGGTCAGCGTATGCATTCCCTGAGCGCCCTGACCAGGGCCTGGGCGCGCGGATCCGCCGTGACGTTGCGCTGCATGCCGTTGGTGACATAGCCGAAGCCGACAGCCGTACCGGGGTCGGCGAAGGCCAGGCTGCCACCACGGCCCGGGTGCCCGAACGACCCGGGGGCCAGCAGCGGCGACGCCGGACCGTGCAGCATGTAGCCCAGCCCGAAACGGGTGTTGACCACCAGCACGCGGTCCGGCCCGTCCGACTCCGGGGTCCTGGCCGCGGTCACCGTCGCGGGCGCGAACAGCCGCGGCCCGTCCGCCACCTCGCCGACCAGCGACGCGTAGAAGCGCGCGAGTGACCGGGCGGTGGCGATACCGCCGGAAGCCGCCAGCTCCCCGGCCCGATACGCCGGGTCGTTCTCGTCGGGCAGCGGGGTGATCGCGGCGAAGGCCCGCCGGGTGAGCGAGTCGGGATCGGCGTAGGCGTCGTGGACGGACTGCTTGGCCCGGGTGCGCAGCCCGCCGGACACCGCGGGCTCGGGCACCTCGATGTCGGCGATCCTGCCGACCTGGCCCGTCCGGTCGGCCGGCAGGCCTATCCACAGGTCGAGGCCGAGCGGCCGGGTGATCTCCTCGGCCACGAAGCGCCCGATCGACCGCCCCGAGGCGCGCAGCACCAGCTCGCCTGCCAGCCAACTGAAGGTCTGCGCGTGATAGCCGTGCTCGGCACCCGGCGGGAAGAGCGGCTGCTGCGCGGCCACCGCGCGCGGCCCCGACGTCCCGTCCAGCGCCTGCCCGGGGGTGAGCGGCATGTCCAGCGCGGGCACCCCGGCCCGGTGCGCGAGCACGTCCCGAACCGTCACCCGCTCCTTGCCGCGCGCCTTGAACTCCGGCCAGTACGCCCCCACCGGCGCGTCCAGGTCCAGCTGCCCGCGCTGGTGGAGCAGCAGCAGGCAGGCCGCGGCCACGCCCTTCGTCGCGGACCGCACGGTCTGCGCGGTGTCCTCCCGCCAGGGGGCGCCCCCGTCCGGCGCCGCGGTGCCGCCCCACAGGTCGACGACCTTCCGCCCGTCCCGGTAGACCGCGACCGCCGCGCCGCGGTCCCCGCGGCGCGCGAAATTCCCCGCGAAGGCGGCGCGGACCGGCTCGTACCCCGGCTCCACCGACCCGTACACCTCGGTGACGTCCATGAACCCGCCCCCCCTTCCCCTCGTCCCGGCCACGGCGGCCTTTCCACCCAATGGTGCACGAAGGGTCCGACAACCGGGCAGGCCGGGGCCCAGCACGGCCCCGGGCATGCGGCGGGCCCGTGACGGGACCGCGGTCCGGGTCGATGTGACCCAGGCGCGGCCCCGTACGGGCCCGGTGGGGGGATCCGCTGGTCAGGTGTTACGACAGCGGCGGGTATGCGTTGGCCACCAGCTGGTGGAACTGTGCGGAGAACCAGTCACCGGCGAGCGGCGAGTCCGGCAGCGCGCCGGTCTTGTTGTTGCCGTTGCGTGCGTTGCCCGCGTAGTTCGGGTCGCACATCCCGTCGAAGCCCTTGCCCTGGTCGTTGGGGATGGCCTTGCTCGCACCGTCGGACTCACCCGGGGGCTTGACCCAGACGTAGGCGTCGATGCTCGTCGCCGGAGCGGCGGTCGGCCGTGCGCCGAGACCGGCACCCGACTGGTTGCACCAGTTGCCCGCGTGGATGCGGCGGTCGATCCGGCCACCGTCCACGTAGGTGTCGACGCTGGTCGTCGCGCCCGGGCCGGTGGGACGGGCGCTGCCGCCCCAGCCGTTGCGGGAGGTGTCGATCAGCATGCCGATGCTGGAGCTGAAGCCGAGCGAGACCAGCTTGTCCCGGAGGCCCACCGCGTAGGACTGCTCGTCCACGTAGTAGTTCCAGTCGACCCACTTGGACTGCCGCACCGTGGTGCCGTTGACGTTGTCCGTGATCTTGACGTAAGGCTCGACGGTCGCACCGTAGTTCGCGGTGTTGACGATGAAGCCCTGGACGTCCGCGACGCTGGCACCGTTGGTCGTGGCGACCTTGTAGAACTCCTGCGCGGCCGGGCCGAGGTTGGTGTCCCAGCCGAGCCAGGCGTGGTGTCCGGCGTCGATGTAGTTGTAGGTGTTGCCGAGGCCGCCGAGCTTCGCGAGTGCGTAGCTGACGCCCTTCTCGTAGTTGCCGTTCGCCTTCATCGTCGCGCACGCGTCGGTGGAACCGGCGGTGCCGCCCGCGTTGGTGGTGAGGTTGGGCAGCGAGTCGGGCTCGATGATGTTGACGATGCGCAGCCCCGCGTACGCCGGGTTGCCCTCAAGGGCGGTGATCGGGTCGATGTACTCGGTCTGGTAGCGGCCGATGTCCGTCGGGCCCAGCTCACCGTTGGAGGCGAGGGCGGCGCAGTCGCGTCCCGGCAGGTCGTAGATGACCAGTTCGATGGTCAGCGGCTGACCGGCCGCCTGCTGTACGGCTGCGTCCAGGTGGGCCTTGAGGCCCATGCCGCCGTTCACGCCGTTGATCGCGGCGATCCGGTCCAGCCACACGGCGGTGGACTGGTTGGCGACCTTCTGACCGCCGTCGGCTGCGGCCTTCGCGGACCACTCAGGGTTGACGTAGCCCTTGGCGCCCACGTACGGGTTGTCGACCTTCTGCCCGGGAGGCGGGGTGGTCGGCGGGGTGGTGGGCGGGGTGGTCGGCGGCGTCGTGGGAGGCGTCGTCGGCGGGGTGGTCGGCGGCGTCGTGGGAGGCGTCGTCGGCGGCGTCGTGCTGGTGCCACCGCACGCGACACCGTTCAGGGTGAACGCCGTCGGCGAGGTGTTGGTGCCGCTGTACGACCCGTTGAAGCCGAAGGTCGCCGTCCCGCCGGTCGCCACCGCACCGTTGTACGACAGGTTGGCCGCGGTGACGGCCTTGCCGCTCTGGGTGACGGTGGCGTTCCACGACTGGGTGATCTGCTGGTTGCCGGCGAAGCTCCAGCCGAGTTTCCAGCTGGTCAGCGCCGGGCCGGTGTTGGTGATCGTCACCTGCGTGGTGAAGCCGGTGTCCCACTGGCTCACGTTGTAGGCGACCGAGCAGCCGGCTGTGGCCGCGGAGGCGGACGTGGTGCTGAGTGCAGCGGCCACACCGCCGGACGCGACGACCATCAGGCCTGCGGCCAGTGCCGCGGTTCTGCGTCGGACTATCGGGACTGCCATGTGCGAACAACCTCCATTGGGGGGTGGGCCTTCGAAAGGGCTTCGAGAGGTCATGGGAGGTGGTGCGGTGATTCATTGTTCGGTTACACGCTCTTAACGTGGGAGCGCTCCCATAGTGCGGAGCCGTCCTGCTCCTGTCAATGCTTGAAGCACGACAAGGCGCTCCGCTCCAGGCCCGGTTACCCCCTGCCCCCACCGTCCCCGCAGGTCACGCCCGTCCCCGCCGGGCTCGCGCCCCGCCCCATCCGACGCCTCACCCCGCCGCCCCCGCCCCCGACTTCGCGCCCCGAAGCAGTGGGCGGCGGCAGGCGCGCCGGGAACCGCACCGGTCCAACCGCCGCCCGCGGGCGAAGACGCGGGAGCCGCTAGGGCCTGTCCGGCGGATCTTGGCGGATCAGCCTGCGGCGTCCGGTGCCGTACATCGCAAGGCGGAGAATCGTCCTCGTACCGGGTCGTACAAGGATGATTCGACAACGCAGCGAGGTGCGGTGTCGGGCGTCGCAGGCCCGCCAAGATCCGCCGGACAGGCCCTAGACGGTGGCCGCCACCGCGGCCCTGCCCGCCCGCCGCCCGGAGAATATGCACCCGCCGAGGAACGTCCCCTCCAGCGAACGGTATCCGTGCATGCCGCCCCCGCCGAAGCCGGCCGCTTCCCCGGCCGCGTACAGCCCGCCCAGCGGCTCTCCGCGCCCGCCGCCGGCGCCGGACGCCGTGCCGACCGCCGGAGGCGCGAGCACCCGCCCGTCAAGGTCCGTCTCCAGCCCGCCCAATGACTTCCGCGTCAGAATGTTCAGCCGCACGGCGATGAGCGGGCCGGCCTTCGGATCGAGCAGCCGATGCGGGGACGCCGTACGGATGAGCTTGTCCCCGATATAGTTCCGCGCCCCGCGAATCGCCGTGACCTGCAGATCCTTTGTGTACGTATTCGCGATCTCCCGGTCCCTCGCCTCGATTTCACGCCGCAGCGCCCGCTCGTCCACCAGGTCCTCCCCCGTAAGCGCGTTCATGCCCCTCACAAGTGCGCCGAGTTCGCTCTCCACGACGAAGTCGACTCCGTGGCGCTTGAAGGCCTCCACGGGCCCGGGAGCCCCGGGCAGCGCGCGTTTGAGAACCTCCCGCACACTGCGCCCGGTGAGGTCGGGATTCTGCTCGGATCCCGAAAGGGCGAACTCCTTCTCGATGATCTTCTGCGTGAGGACGAACCATGTGTATTCGTGCCCGGTGCGCATGATGTGTTCGAGGGTGCCAAGCGTGTCGAAGCCGGGAAAATAGGGCACGGGCAGGCGTTTTCCGGTCGCGTCGAGCCATAGCGACGAGGGGCCGGGCAGAATGCGGATTCCGTGCCTGGCCCAGATCGGGTTCCAGTTCTCGATGCCCTCGGTGTAGTGCCACATACGGTCGCCGTTGATACCGGAGGCGCCCGCCGATTCCGCGACGCCGAGCATCAACCCGTCGACATGCGCGGGAACGCCGGAGAGCAGTTTCTTCGGAGGTGTGCCGAGCCGCTCGGGCCATGCCGCGCGCACCAGGTCGTGGTTGCCGCCGATTCCGCCGCTGGTGATGACGACGGCCTGCGCCTTGAGGGCGAATTCGCCCGCGACCTCCCGTGAACTGGCCGTGCCCCGCTGCGCGTCGCTGGCCGCCAGCACCTCGCCGGTGACACCGTCGACGGCGCCGCCGGTCGTACTCAGCCCGGTCACCCGGTGCCGGAACCGCAGTTCGACGCGCCCCCGGGCGACCGCCTCCCGCACCCGCCGCTCGAACGGCTCGACCACGCCGGGACCCGTACCCCAGGTGATGTGGAAACGCGGCACCGAATTGCCGGGACCGGTCGCCAGGAAACCGCCGCGCTCGGCCCAGCCGACCACCGGGAAGAGCCGCAGCCCCTGCGCACGCAGCCAGGCCCGCTTCTCACCGGCGGCGAAGTCGACGTAGGCCTGCGCCCATTGCCGCGGCCAGTGGTCCTCGGGCCGGTCGAAACCGGCTGTTCCCAGCCAGTCCTGGAGCGCCAACTCCGTACTGTCCCTGATCCGCATCCGGCGCTGCTCGGGCGAGTCCACGAAGAAGAGCCCGCCGAACGACCAGAAGGCCTGCCCCCCGAGCGACGCCTCCGGCTCCTGGTCGACCAGGATCACCTTCCGCCCGGCGTCCGCCAGCTCGGCGGTGGCCACCAGCCCCGCGAGACCCGCACCCACCACGACGACGTCCGCGTCCAGTGCCATCCGCCCGCCTCCTGCTCCCGCGCCCATTACCCACGACCTACTCGGTGGTAATGCACGTTACGCGAGCCACCCCCGCCAGGTCAGTGCCCCTGCACGCGCTCCCGGGCTGCTGCCACCGCCCGCAGGCGCCCGGCTCATCGGATGATCAACCGCCATCTCATCTCACCGTCGTGCCACTCGTCCGTGGCGGTGAGCCCCGCCGCCGCGGCCACCGCGGCGGACGCCCGGTGATCGGGGTGAACGTGCGCGACCACCGCCGCCACCCCCTGCTCGCCGAGCCACCCGACCAGCCCACGCGCGGCCTCGGTCGCGATCCCTCGGCCTTGCCACGGCCTTCCCACCACCCACGCGATCTCCGCCTGCCCACCGGCGACCGTCGCCTGCACCGTCCCGGTCAGACGATCCGCGGAATTCAGCCGCACCACCCAGTTGCACCACGACACCCCGGGCTCCCCCGACCCGGCGGCCAACCGCTCGTACCGCGCCCGCAACTCCTGCGCGGTCCGCGGCGCACCGCCGATGAAGGCGTGCAGGTCCGGGTCGCCCAGCACCTCGGCCATTTCCTCGGCATATTGCGCCGCCAACGGCACCAGCGTCAGCCGCCGCGTCGCAATGACCCCCGCTTCCACTCCCCGCACCCCGCCTCCCCGCCACAGGCCCGCCGCCGATCACCCGCACCTCCCCGGGACCGTACGCCCCGGCGGCCGCCCGGGTGCGCCGAGGCACTTCGGGGGCGCACGGGAGTGAAAAGTTGCTGGCCGTGCGGGCGCCCCGAAACATGGGTGGAGTGAGCGACGGCGCGTACCTACGGTTTCCGCACCTGCACGGCGACATGCTCTGCTTCGCCGCGGAGGACGACCTCTGGGTGGCCCCGCTGGGGCCGCCGGGCGGCTCCCCCGGGCGTGCGTGGCGGGTGACGGCCGACCGTACGCGGGTCGGGCCGCCGCGGCTGTCACCCGATGGGGCGACGATCGCCTTCACGACCTGGCGGAGCCTGGACCCTGAGGTGTATCTGGTGCCGTCCGACGGCGGCACCGCACGCCGGCTGACGTACTGGGGCAGCGCCGACACACGGGTGTGCTCATGGACTCCCGACGGCCACGTACTGGCGGTCTCCTCCCACGGGCAGCCGTTCTCCTACTTCACCTGGGCGCACAGCGTGCCGGTCGAGTGCGGCCCCGGCGGACCGCTGCCCTGGGGGCCGGTGTCGGACATCGCCGTGCGCGACGACGACGCCGGCGGCGAGCGCCGCACCCTGCTGCTGACGGGCACGCCGCCGCACGAACCGCACGCGTGGAAGCGCTACCGCGGCGGCGCGACCGGACGGCTGTGGCTGCACGGTGAGCGCCTGGTGCCGGACATCGACGGGCACCTCGCGTCGCCGATGTTCGTGGCCGGCCGGATCGCTTTCCTGTCCGACCACGAGGGCATCGGCAACCTCTACTCCTGCCTCCCCGACGGCACCGACCTGCGCCGCCACACCGACCACGCCGACTTCTACGCCCGCAATGCGGCCACCGACGGCGAGCGTGTCGTCTACCAGTGCGCGGGCGACCTGTGGCTGGTCGAGGACCTGGCCTCGGCCGACGCCGTCCCGCGCCGCCTCGACATGCGCCTGGGCGGCGCCCGCAGCGGCCGCCGCCGGTATCAGGTGCCGGCGGCCTCCAACCTCGACGGCCTGGCCATCGACCCGTCCGGTCGCGCCAGCGCTGTATGCGTACGCGGCAGCCTGTACTGGCTCACCCACCGCGACGGGCCGGCCCGCACCATCGCCGACGACGCGGGCGCCCGGGTGCGGCTGCCCGCGATGCTGGGCGACACCGGCCTCGTCGGCTACGTCACCGACGCCGAGGGTGAGGACGGCATCGAGCTTGCCCCCCTCCCGGGCCGCGCCTCCCGCGCCCTCAGCCGCGGCCCGGAGACGGCCGCAGAGGCGGCCGCGGCGGCCGCCGTCGTGGACGCTGCTCCGGACTCCGTCGAGCCGTCCGGCGCCCCGGCGGACGCGGGCGCGGGGGCGAGTGCGGGGGCGGGTGCGGGGGCGGGTGCGGGGGCGGGTGCGGTTCCGGTGGGCAGCGCGCGGTCGCGTACGGCGGGGGGCGATGATCATATTCCGGCGGGCGATGATCATACGAAAGCGGGCGATCATCGTATTCCGGCGGGCGATGACCACATGATCAGAACCGGTTCCACCCGGGTGGCCTACGTCGACGGCGCCGTCACCCTCGCCGCCGCCGGCGGCGGAGACAGCGGCCCGCCACCCGGCGACAGTTCCGACGCGGTCACCCGTCTGGCGGTGGGCCGCCTGGGCCGCGTACTGGAACTGGTGTCGTCACCCGACGGCGGCACCCTGGCGGTCGCGTCGAACGACGGCGGCCTGCTGCTGGTGACCACCGGCGTGGCTACCGACGCGAATTCCGACGGGGGCGGCGCGACCCGCTACGACGACACGGACCCCGGCACCGCGGACGTCACCTTTGAGGAGCAGAACCCGCCCGGCACGGTGAAG
This sequence comes from Actinacidiphila paucisporea, assembly GCF_900142575.1. GTDB lineage: Bacteria > Actinomycetota > Actinomycetes > Streptomycetales > Streptomycetaceae > Actinacidiphila > Actinacidiphila paucisporea. Next base: position 145,419 of record NZ_FRBI01000007.1, on the reverse strand, counting down.
GAGCTGATCCGCTCCACCAACGGGCCGGTCCGCGACCTCGCCTTCTCCCCCGACTCGGCGTGGCTGACCTGGTCCCATCCCGGCGTCGGCCGCTCCCTGCGCTCCATCAAGATCGCCCGATTGTCCGACCACACGATCATCGACGTCACCAACGGGCGCTTCGAGGACGAGCAGCCGGTCTTCACCCGCGACGGCCGCTATCTGGCCTTCCTGTCCTGGCGCGGTTTCGACCCGGTGTACGACGTCCATACCGGCGACCTGTCGTTCCCGCTCGGCTGCCGCCCGTATCTCGTGCCGCTCAACTCGGCCACGCCGTCCCCCTTCGCCCTGCCCGTCGACGGCGGCCCGGTCGGCAGCGCCAGCGGCAGCGGCCTCGACCCGGGCGAGAGCGGCGGCGACAGTGACGGCCCGGTCGTCGTCGAGGCGGAGGGCCTGCCCAGCCGGGTGACGCCCTTCCCCGTGCCCGCGTCGAAGTACTCGTCACTCGAACCGGTGCAGGGCGGCCTGGTCTGGATGCGCTGGCCGATCTCCGGCGCCCTCGGCGAGACGTTCGTCAATCCCACCGACCCCTCCTCCCGCCCGAGCCTGGAGTTCTTCAACCTCGGCAAGTCCAAGAAGACCGAGCTGGTCCACCACATGGACTGGTATTCCGTCAGCGGTGACGGCCGCCGGCTCGCGGTATATGACGAAGCCGAACTGGCGGTGCTGCCCGCCAACGAACGCGGTGACGACGACACCACCGTCTATGTCGACATGCGCCGCATCCTGCACGAGGTCGACCCCGGCGCCGAATGGCGGCAGTCCTATGCCGAGGCGGGCCGCCTGACCCGCGACTACTTCTGGGCGCCGGACATGTGCGGCGTGGACTGGCCGGCCGTCCTTGACCAGTACCGCCCGCTGGTGGACCGGGTGGCCACGCCGGACGAGTTCGCCGACCTGCTCCGCGAAGTGCTGGGCGAACTGGGCACGTCCCACGCCTATGTCGCCGCCGCCCGCCGCAACGAAGGGCCGCCGCACTACCAGCGCCCCATCGGCCTGCTCGGCGCCGACTTCCAGCACAACAAGGACGGCACCTGGACGGTGGTCCGCATTCTGCCGGGCGAGTCGTCGGACTCCAAGGCCCGCTCCCCGCTGGCGGGCACCGGCATCCGCGAAGGAGCCGTCCTCACCCACGTCGACGGCCGCCCGGTGGACCCGCACGCGGGCCCCTTCCCGCTGCTCGCGGGCGCCGGCGGCACCACCGTGGAGCTGACCTTCCGCCCGCCGGGCGGCCGCGGCGCACCCCGCCGGGTGGCCGTCGTCCCACTCATCGACGACCGCCCGCTGCGCTACCAGCACTGGGTCGCCAAACGCCGCAAGGTCGTGCGCCGGCTCAGCGGCGGCCGGTGCGGCTATCTGCACATCCCGGACCTGGGCGGCTCCGGCTGGGCGCAGTTCAACCGCGACCTGCGCAAGGAGGTCGCCTACGACGCCCTGCTGGTGGACGTCCGCGGCAATGCGGGCGGCAACATCAGCGAACTGGTCATCGAGAAGCTCACTCGCACGGTCCTGGGCTGGGACCTCACCCGCAACGCCCAACCCGTCTCGTACGCGAGCAACGCACCACGGGGCCCGATCGTCGCCATTGCCGACGAAGCCACCTCCTCCGACGGCGACATGATCACCGCGGCGTTCAAACTCCTCGGCCTCGGCCCCGTGGTGGGCCTGCGCACCTGGGGCGGCGTCGTCGGCATGACCGGCCGCCACCGCCTGGGCGACGGCACCGTGATCACGGTGCCGATGAACGCCGCCTGGTTCGACGCCTACGGCTGGTCGGTGGAGAACCACGGGGTCGCACCCGACATCGAGTGCCTGCGTACGCCGCTGGACTGGGCTGAGGGCCGCCACGGCCAACTCGACGTCGCCGTACGCACCGCCCTGACCCTCCTCTCCCAGCACCCCGCGGCCACCCCTCCGGACCTCTCCACCCGTCCCGACCGCGCCCGGCCGCCACTTCCCCCGCGCCCGCCCGCGACGCCGCTCTGAGGCCGTCCTCGCACCCCGGCCTGCCGGTCGCACCGCGGACGTGGCAGCCTCCTCGCAATGGACACTCACGGCAGCGGCAGCAGGGCACGGGCCGCCTGGCCGCGTTCGGTGGACGAGGCCTTGGCCGAGCAGGAGCGGATGCGCGGTCTGGCGGATCTGACCTCGCCGGGCCCGGCGCCCGGCAATGTACGGCTGGTTGCGGGCGTGGACGTCTCCTACGCCAGGCAAGGCGACGCCCTCGTGGCGGCGGCCGTGGTTCTGGACGCGACGACGCTGGAGACTGTCGAGGTCGCGCTGGTCGAGGGGACGGTGACCTTCCCGTACGTACCGGGTCTGCTGGCATTCCGCGAACTGCCCCCGGTCATGGCGGCGCTGGAGAAGCTGACGTGCGGACCGGACCTTCTGGTGTGCGACGGCTACGGCGTCGCACATCCCCGCCGGGCAGGCCTGGCGGTGCAGCTGGGCGTGCTGACCGGACTTCCGTGCTTCGGCGTCGCGAAGACCCCGTTCGTCTTCGGCCACCAGGAGGTCGGCGAAGAGCGCGGCTACGGCGCCGCGTTGACGTCGGACGACGACGAGGTGGTGGGCCGGGTGCTGCGCACACAACCGGGCGTCAAACCGGTGTTCGTCTCGGTGGGCCACGCGATCAGCCTGGACCACGCCTGCGCCCATACCCTCCGGCTCGCCCCCCGATACCGGCTTCCGGAGACCACCCGCAGGGCCGACCACCTCAGCCGCGAACGCCTGCGCGCGATCACGCTCTAGACCGGGCGCCACGAGCCGGACAGCGAAGAAGGGGCGCCCCGAGGGGCGCCCCTTCCCTGTGTCACGGTATTCGCGCGACTATCTCGAGGCGCGACGTCAGCTCCAGTCGTCCTGGGGCTCGTCGTTCGAGTCCTCGCCCATCCGGCGAGCCCGCTCCTGGCCTCGCTGAGCCGGCTCGTCGACACGGCCGCCCGAGCGCTCCGGGGCTTCCTGCCCGGCGCGCTGCATGCCCTCGTCGGCCTGCTCGGAGCCCTGACGGCGGGCCGTCTTGGCCTTGTCGGCGTACTCGCTCGCCTTGTTCCTGATGTCGTCCATACCGCCCATGATTACTCCTCCTGGAGTGTGTGGGGATGCGGCCTCGACCAGACTTACATGGGGTGACAACCAGCGCATCCTGGGGCAATCAACTGCCAATCGCCCCAGGTCAGCGGCACTTTGTCGTCACAGAACGTGATGACCGGCGGCGCGGGCCGACTCGTCGGCGGCACCTCCCCGCCCGACAAGACCCCGGTGTATTCCCGCGTTGCGGGCCAGCGCGGGCGCCGCCCGCCGCATTTCGCGCCGCCCGAGGGCCCCGCCGATGACCGACGGCAGCGCGCCCCGCACCGACTGCATGCCGCGCAGCCACCACTGGGCATAGACGTGCGGCGAACGCCGCGCGATACCCGCCGCGATGCGCTCCACCGCCGGCTCCAGCGGATAGGTGCGGTTGGCCGGCCACGGCAGCCGTGCGCGCAACTCCCGCAGGACGTCGTCCTCGTCGGCGCCGCGCACCATGTCGGTGTCGGTCCAGCTGAGATATCCGACGCCCACTGCCACGCCGTGGTGGCCGACTTCCGCGCGCAGGCTGTGCGCGAAGGCCTCCACGCCCGACTTGCTCGCGCAGTAGGCCGCCATCATCGGCGCGGGGGTGATCGCAGCGAGCGAGGCGATCTGCAGCAGGTAGCCGCGCGATTCGAGCAGCGCCGGCAGAAAGGCGCGGGCGGTGGCGATACTGCCCAGCAGGTTGACCTGGATGACGCGGTCGAAGGCGTCGGGGTCGGACTCGAGGAACGGACCGCCCGTCGCCACACCGGCGTTGGCGACGACGACGTCGATCCGGCCGAATTGCGTGACCACTTCGGCGGCGACCCGGGCCATGGCGGCCCGGTCGGTGACGTCCGCGGTCCAGCAGGCGGCGTCGCCGCCCAGCGACGCGGTGACCTGCTTGAGCTCGTCCGGCTCCAGCCCGACCAGGGCCAGCCGCGCGCCGCGCGCGGCGAGCTTGCGGGCCAGCAACTCGCCCACCCCGCGGGCGGCGCCTGTCACCACCACGACCTGACCCTGTACCGATGACCGGCTCATGCGCTCTTCTCCTCGACTACGGCGTCACCCTGTCCGGCGACGGCGTCGACATCGGCGTCAACCTCGGTGGACGGCACTGCGTGGGCGGCGGCCAGCTCACGTATGACGGACGCCACCGCCTCCGGGTCCTCGATCGGCGTCATATGGCCGAGCCCGGGCAGTTCGGTCAGGCCCACGCAGCGCGGCAGCACCTTCGCCATCTCGCGGGCGTGCACTTTCGGCGTGAGCTTGTCATGCGTGCCCACCAGCACGGCGGTGGGCACGTCCAGCGCGGCGATCTCGGTGTCCAGGTCGAGAACGGCAAGCACCCGCCCCCACGCGGCCCGCTGCCTGGCTTTGCAGGCGTGCACGATCCGCGCGGTGAAGGCCGCCTGCTCCCTGGTCGCAGCGGCCCCCAGGACGCCGTAGGCGAAGGCCTTGCGCGACATCGGGGTGATCGGCCCGAGCGGCAGCCGCGAGACCAGCAGCTGCCGGTGAAAGAACCGCCGCAGCCACCGGGACGAGAACCGCGGCGGCAGCACCTCGGTCGAACCGAGCAGCCGCCCGCTGCCGGTGCTCGCCAGCAGCACCGCGGCCGTACGGCTGGTGACGGCCGCCCGCCCGAACGCCGCCATGATCGTCATACCGCCCATGGAGTGCCCGACCAACACCGCCCGTTCACCCTCCGGGGGCACCGCTTCCAGTACGGCTTCCAGATCATCGGCCAGCACAGCGGTGCCGTAACCCGTGCGGGTGAGCGGAGCCGCGCTGCGACCGTGACCTCGCTGGTCGTAGGCGATCACCCGGAAATCGGACGAGAGCAGCCGTATCACCGGCGCCCAGAAGAGGGTCGAGCACGTCCAGCCGTGTGCCAGGACGACGGCCGGCCCGTCGGCGCGGCCGAATTCCTCAACATGGACGCGGGTTCCGTCCGCCGACACCACGTGCAGCGTGCGCCGCGCGGTCACCGCTTCGTATGAGAGCGTCATGACGCGACCTCCGCCGGGATCGTACGATCGTCGCCCACCGGTGAGACGTCACCCGCGGCGGGTGCGATCAGATCGTATTCGGAGATTTTCAACTGCTCGGTCGCACGGCGGAATTCAGCGGTGGTGCCCGGCCACGCCGTGGTGTTGCGCCCGTTCGCGTCCAGATACCAGCTCTTGCACCCGCCGGTGTTCCAGACCGTGCGCGCGGCGCGGCTCTGCATCTCCGCGTTCCACGCGGCCACTGCGGCGGGTTTGGCGTCCAGCGCCGCGGCGCCGGTGCGCGCCAGGGTGCGCATGTAGTCGGCGACGTAGTTGAGCGATGATTCGATCATCAGGATCATCGAGCTGTTACCGAGGCCGGTGTTGGGGCCGATGATGAGCAGCAGGTTCGGGAAGCCGTCGACCGTGCAGCCACGCAGCGCCGCCATCCCTTCCTTCCAGTGCTCGCCCAAGGTGCGCCCGTCCGCGCCGATGACGCGGTCGCCGATCGGCATGTCGGTGACGCGGAAGCCGGTGCCGAAGATGATCGCGTCGACCTCGCGCTCGGTTCCGTCGGCGGTGACCACCGAAGAGCCCCGCACCTCGGTGAGCGCGGCGGTGACGACCTCGGTGTTGGGCTGCGCGAGCGCCGGATAGTAGGTGTTGGACAGCAGGATCCGCTTGCAGCCGATCGTGTAGTCCGGGGTGAGCCGGGCGCGCAGCGCCGGATCCTTGACCGACCGCCGCAGGTGGGCGCGGGCGATGCGCTCCGCCGCTTTCATCAACCGGGGCCGCTTGACGAAGGCGCCGACCTGGAATTCCCTGATCAGCCACAGCAGTCCGCGCCTGGCCTTCGCGGTGCTCGGTACATTGCCGTGGAGCCAGCGCTCCGCGCCGCTGACCGCGCGGTCGACACGCGGCATCACCCACGGCGGGGTGCGCTGTATGACGGTCAGGCTGCGGACCTCGGGCTGGATTGACGGCACGATCTGGATCGCCGACGCCCCGGTGCCGACCATGGCGACGCGCTTGCCCCTGAGGTCGTAGTCGTGGTCCCAGCGCGAGGAGTGGAAGACCGGCCCGGGGAAGTCCGCGATACCGGGGATGTCGGGGGTCTTCGGGTCGGACAGCGGGCCGGTCGCCGACACCAGGACGTCCGCGGTCAACTTCCCGGCTGCCGTGGTCACCTCCCAGCGCCGCGCGGCGGCGTCCCAGCGCGCCTGCTGCACCTCCGCGCCGAAACGCACATGCGGACGCAGCCCGAAGGTGTCCGTGACACGCTCCAGGTACGCCCGGATGTGCTGCTGCCCGGAGAAGGCGCGCGGCCAGTCCGGGTTGGGGGCGAACGAGAACGAGTAGAGGTGCGAGGGCACGTCGCAGGCGCATCCCGGGTAGCTGTTGTCGCGCCAGGTGCCGCCGACGGCATCGGCCCGCTCCAGGATCACGAAGTCGGTGATCCCTTCGCGCCGCAGCCGTACACCTGCTCCCAGACCGCCGAATCCGGACCCGATCACCGCTACCCGCACGTGTTCGCGGTTGTCGTCGTCCATGGCACCGCCTTTCCTTCCCCGTCCGCATCCGGGGACCGCGACCGGTCCAACCGAACTGCAGAACACCTTGCCATTAATCACTGGCATTGTTGGGACTGTAGGGCACGGCAGGTTACCTGCGGTAGGGGGTGGGCGGAAATCGCCCGCAGAACCGCGCCCGGTCCGCGCCCGGTCCCACCAGCCGGCGATGCACGCCCGGCGTCCGCGAGGGCGTCCGGCACGGACGGCGCGCGGACCGGCACTGTGCGCCGCCCGCCCGCAAAGACCCGACCTGATGAGGGGTAAGGAGCGCCGCACCAGGACGGAGACACTTACGCCAGCGCATAGGCTGGGCGGGTGAACGACCGCGTGGACGACACGAGCTCAGCCGATGACGCCGGCGCACGCTCCGGCGGACAACCCAGCGCGCGCGAATACCGAGTGGAGGAGCTGGCGGAAGCCGCCGGTATACCTGTCAGGACACTGCGCTTCTACCGCGAGCGCCGCCTCCTTCCGCCGCCGCGCCGCGACGGCCGTATCGCCTGGTATTCCGAGAGCCACCTCGCCAGGCTGCAGACGATCGCCGCGCTGCTGGAACGCGGCCACACCCTCGGCGGCATCGCCGAGCTGATCACCGCGTGGGAGAACGGCCGCACCCTCAACGGCGTCGCCGAACTGCTCGGCCTCGGCGGCACCCTCGCCGCCCCCTGGTCCGACGAGACCCCGGTCGTCCTGACCCCGCAGGAACTGGCCGACTACTTCGGCGAGGACGCCAGCCCGGAGAACCTGACCGCGGCGCTGGAGATCGGCTACATCTCCGTGGCGGGCGAGAGCGCCCTGCACACCAGCCGCCGCCTGCTCGACGTGTCGGCCGCCCTCGTGCACGAGGGTGTGCCGCTGGCCGCGGTCCTTGCCGCCGGCCGGGAGGTACGCGGTCACGTCGACGCCATTGCCGAGCTGTTCACCCAGGTCGTCAAGACGCACGTGCTCGGGCCGCTGGACGACGTGCCCCCCGAGCAGGCCCACCGCATCTCCGACGCGATGCAGCGCCTCCGCCCGCTGGCCAAGGACATCGTCGACGCCGAGATGTCGCTGGCCATGGAGCGCCGGGTGCGCATCGAGATCGAGGCGTGGCTGCGCCGCCAGGCGGCCGCCACGGGTTCCGGGGCCGGCGCAGCACACCCCGAGCCGTCGGCCGCGTCGCGGGGCCCGCAGCGGCCGGCGGAGGACGACTGAAGCGCCGTACCGCGAGCGCCGCGCCCGGCGACCTGCAAGAGTGGAAAACAGCGACCCCTGGGAGGTGTCCCCCCGTGCAACAGCCACACGACGCCAGTGCGGAGCAGGCCATACTCGGCCGCATCAGCAAGATGGTCGCCGACGAGAAGGTGCTACGCGACCTGCTCGCCGACGCCGGACCGGAAGGCGCCGAAGAACGCGCGCGCCTGACCGCCCTGGAACACGAGCTCGACCAGTGCTGGGACCTGCTGCGGCAGCGCCGCGCCCTGTCCGAGGCGGGCGAGGACCCAGGCGCCGCCCGCGTCCGCCCGTCCTCGACAGTGGAGGGTTACCGGTCGTGACGAATCCCGGCGCAATAGGCGACGGCGCGGCGCTGAGCGTCACCGACGACCCGCGGGCCCGCCGCTACGAGGCCAGGCTCGGCGACGAGCTGGCCGGTACGGCCGCGTACATCCGCACCCCCGAGGTGATCGCCTTCATCCACACGGAAGTGGGTGACGCCTACGAGGGCCGCGGGATCGGCTCGGCATTGGCCCGCACCGGCCTGGACGACGCCCGTGCCCAGGGACTGCGGGTACTGGCGATCTGCCCGTTCATTGCCGGGTGGCTCGCCAGGCACCCGGAATACGACGATCTGCAGTTCGTACCGGAGAGCAGCGTCTCCGACTGACCACCGCAGCCAGGGCCGAGCCCTGACAACGACCGGCCGCACCCCCGACCTCGATGTCGTTTTCCCGCCAGACCAGGACGATGACGAGGGGCGATGCTGGAGGGGTGCATACGGACTTCGACGCCTGCGTTCGCGCCGTCCAGTCGAAGGACGCCCGATTCGACGGGTGGTTCTTCACTGCGGTGCTGACCACCCGCATCTACTGCCGGCCGAGCTGCCCGGTCGTACCCCCCAAGGTCGAGAACATGACCTTCTACCCGAGCGCCGCCGCAGCGCAGCAGGTCGGCTTCCGCGCCTGCAAGAGGTGCCGCCCCGACGCCAGCCCCGGCTCACCTCGGTGGAACGAGCGCGCCGACATGGTCGCCCGCGCCATGCGGCTGATCGCCGACGGCGTGGTGGACCGCGACGGCGTACCGGGACTCGCCGCCCGGCTCGGCTACAGCGCGCGCCAGGTCGAGCGCCAGCTGCTCGCCGAGCTGGGCGCGGGCCCCCTCGCCCTGGCCCGCGCGCAGCGCGCCCAGACCGCGCGGCTGCTCATCGAGACCACCACCCTGCCGATGGGCGAGGTCGCCTTCGCCGCCGGCTTCTCCAGCATCCGCACCTTCAACGACACGGTCCGCGAAGTCTTCGCCCTCGCGCCGGGCGAACTGCGCGCCAGGGTCGCCAAGGGCCGCCCGGCGGCCCCGGCCGGCTCCATCGCGCTACGGCTGCCCTTCCGCCGCCCGCTCACCCCGGACAACCTGTTCGGCCACCTCGCGGCGACCGCGGTCCCCGGCGTCGAGGAATGGTGTGCGGGGGCGTACCGCCGCACCATGAGCCTGCCGCACGGCGCCGGCATCGTCGCGCTGCGGCCGGAAGCCGACCACATCGGCTGCCGGCTGTGGCTCACCGACTGGCGCGACCTCGCGCAGGCGATCAGCCGCTGCCGCCGGCTGCTGGACCTGGACGCCGACCCCTTGGCAGTGGACGCCCTCCTGTCCACCGACCCGGTGCTCGCGCCGCTGGTGGCCAAGTCGCCGGGCCGGCGGGTGCCGCGGGTCACGGACGGGGCAGAATTCGCGGTTCGCGCGGTGCTCGGGCAGCAGATCTCGACGGCCGCGGCCCGCACCCACGCCGGGCGTCTGGTGGCGGCCTACGGCGACCCGGTCAACGACCCCGCCGGTGGCCTCACCCACCTCTTCCCGTCCTCCGACGCACTCGCGGGCCACGACCCGGCTGAGCTGGCGATGCCCCAGACCCGCAGGGACACCCTGGCGGCGCTACTGGGGGCCCTGGAAGGCGGCGGCCTCGACCTGGACGTCGGCAGCGACTGGCAGCGCGCACGGGCACAGCTGGGGGCCCTGCCGGGCTTCGGGCCGTGGACGGTCGAGACGATCGCCATGCGGGCGCTCGGCGACCCCGACGCCTTCCTGCCGACCGACCTGGGCGTCCGCTATGCCGCCCGCGACCTCGGCCTGCCCGCCACGCCGGCCGCGCTGACCCGGCATGCCGCGGCCTGGCAGCCGTGGCGGGCCTACGCGACGCAGTACCTGTGGGCGACGGGCGATCATCCGATCAACGTCCTGCCCACCGATCACCTCCTACCGGAAGGCATTTCCCAATGACGACGACGGCTTCCACGACCGCGGCCGCGACACTCACCGCATCCGCTCATACGATCATGGACAGTCCGATCGGCCCCCTCACGCTGGTCACCCGTGCGGGTGGCCTCGCGGGCCTGTACATGACGCAGCATCGGCACATGCCGCCCGAGGAGACCTTCGGCCTGCGGGTCGACGCAGCCCACTCCCCGGTCCTGGCACGTACCGCCGAACAGCTGACCGCGTACTTCGCCGGTGACACCGCCGCCTTCAACATCGACTTGTCGACATCGGGCACCCCGTTCCAGCGCCGGGTCTGGGCGGCCCTGCTCGACATCCCGTACGGCGAGACCGTCTCCTACGGCGAACTGGCCGCGGCTCTGGGCCAGCCCACCGCCTCCCGCGCGGTCGGCCTCGCCAACGGCAAGAACCCGATCAGCATCATCGTCCCCTGCCACCGGGTGGTCGGCGCCGACGGCAGCATGACCGGATACGGCGGCGGGCTGGAGCGCAAGCGCTGGCTGCTGAGCTTCGAAAGGGGCGCCCACCAGCCCCTCCTGGGCTGACGTCAGCACGCACACCCGCGGGGCCGAGCGTCAACCCGACGCCCCGCAACTCACCCCTCGGCCATGACGGCGCTCACCGTTTCGGGTGATGCGCCGAGGTCGCTGCCACCGTCACCGCCGTCGCCCGCGGTGTCGCCGGAACGTCGCCGCCGCCACCAGCCGTAGCCGCCGAGCGCGACGATCCCGAGCAGCGACAGTCCTGCGACGCCCTCCCCCTGGTGCAGCCCAGGCGGGCTGAAGGAGCAGGACACCGACGTGGCGCTGCCGTCGGCGGGCAGCGGCACGGCCAGCAGACCCAGGTAGGACCGTCCGGCGCGTGCACCGCCGTCGCCCGCCGAGCACTGCCACCCGGCGATGGCCGGCGCCGCGACGACCGCGAACCCACGCGAGCCCCGAGGCAATTGCGCGGTGATGCCGTCGTCGGTCACGTGCTCGGAGGTCGCGGCGGTCGCATTGATCCGCTGTTCGGCGGCGGCCAGCTTGCCCGTGTTCAGGCAGCCGACGGCGTCGGTTTTGAACGTGCTGTTCTCCATGACGCGCATCGACAGCGACACATGGCCGTCTCCCGGCGCGTCCCAGACGTGCTCGGCCGCGGCCCGCCGGGACGTCAGGCGCCCCGTGAAGCGGATGTTCGGGCCACCGGGCACCTGCACATGGCTGAAGACGCTCGGCGTGTACAGATAGACCTGGTCACCCGCCGGGCACGTCGCTTCGAGCTTGTACGTGCTCCGCTTGGGATCGGCGTAACCGCCCACCACGTGGAAGCGGTCGTTCTTCGGCAGCACCTGGTTGCCGTCCCCGTCGTGCAGGACGATCGGGCCCGGCGTGTCGTAGACGCTGTGGCCGAGCAGCAGTTCCTGGTTGCTGTACGGCGAGTCGCCATAGCCGGACGCGGGCTTGGAGGGGTGCACGGTGACAAGCGGCGGCACCTGTTGCCGGGTGATGGTCGACGGCGTCCTGGCCTGCGGGTTGGCCGGCTCGTGCGGATCCAGCGGCTGGTGGGAGCGCGCCCCGACGGAGAAGATCACATCGGTGACCGGGCTGTCGAGACTCTGCAGCGACCGGCCGTGCGAGGTCCAGCCGCCGCCGAGCGACGCCAGCGTGTAGGTCCAGATGTCCGGCGTCAGGCTGCTGTAGTAAGCGGCGCCCTGCCCGCCGACCATCATCGGGTCGTTGCCGACGGTCTGCTCACGGCCGGGTTCGGTGCGGTACTGAGGCCAACTGTCGGCCGACGCGATGGCCGCCGCTTGCGAGTCCTGACGGCTGCCCCAGGGGGCGTAGTCGTCGAGCAGTTCGATGCGCTTGCGATCGGACCAGGCGTTGGTGAAGGCCGACTGTCCGATCTGCACAACAAGCAGCGCGATGACCGCGGCCACCACCAGAGCCCTGCTGCGTACCAGTTCGGCACGCCTGAGCAGCAGCAGCGCACCGACCGCCAGCACCAGGCCGACGCCGAACAGCGGGTATGTACCGCGGCTTGTCACACCGTTGTCGGCTCCGATGGCGGCCAGCGCCACCACGCCCATCACCGCGGCGCCCCAGGCGATCTGCCGCAGCTTCGGCAGGCCGTGCGCCAGCCCGAGCCAGGCCGCGATGATCATCACACCGCTGAGTACGAAGGTCTGCCGGTAGGAGCTGCCGTTGGGAGTGGCGAACGCGTGCCACGCCAGGTGCGTCGGCTTCAGTTGCATCGACACCGTCACCGCCAGCACGAGACCGGTCCACACCAGACGGGTGCGCCGCGGCACCCCGGGGTGGAAGGGCAGCACGAAGGCCAGCAGCAGCGCGGCGGTGTCGAGATACACCGCCGGCGTCGCGAAGGTGTACGTGCCGGGCAGCAGCCGCCCGACGATGTCGGCCCAGGACACGGGGTGGAAGTCCTGGACCGCGCCCGGATACGCGAGCTTCGTGCCCTTCACGATCGTCAGCAGCAGCGGCGCGGCCAGCCCGATACCAAGCGCCATGGACCGCGACGCGCGACCGATCGTCGTGATCCAGTGCCGCCGGGTGGCGTCGGGTTCCATCAGCAGCAGGGCGATCAGCACCAGGGCGGAGCCGATCGTGGCCATGTAAGCGATGTAGAAATTCGCCGTCCAGCCGAGCGCGACCACCGCGACGGACAGGAAGGGCCGCCGCCCTGCCCGCGCCCATTCCACGACCATGCAGAACAGCGGGAAGGCGATCAGGCCGTCCAGCCACATGGTGTTGTACGACGCCGCGGCGACCGTCCAGCCGCACATCGCGTACGACGCGCCGAGCAGTCCTGCGGCCCACCAGCGCCCCGGCCGCAGCGTCAGCAGCAGGCAGGCCATGGCCGCGGCCGCGGCACCGATCTTCATCACGGTGATGACGTAGACGGCGAGGTCGATGCGATCCCGCGGGAAGAGCGCGACGAGCAGGGCGAACGGGCTGGAGACGTACGTGCCCAGGTCCGGCAGGAAGCTGGTGCCGTAACCGGACTGCCAGTTCAGCAGCAGCCCGCCGTCGGCCTTGCCGTGCAGCAGGTCCCACAGATGGGCGTGGTACGGCACGAACTGGTTGCCGAGGTCGTTGACGCTGCGCGTGTGCTCCCCGAAGGGATAGCTGTGGGCGAACGCGTCGCCGACACAGAAGGCCACGATTGCGGAGACGGTGCCGAGCAGCGACGCCCGCAAGCGGTCGATTGCGCCGGGGGAGATCTTCTGGACTGCCATCGCTTGATTCCCCCGCAGCGCGCACGCTCTTGGTGATCCGGTGATGTGTCGCCAGATCGTAAGCACGTAAGCCGATCGGAATGGTGGCGGCCATCGGACGAGCGGGTGAACAAGGAACGCCCTGCCGGTGATTCGCACATCGTGTGCGAACCGTCCGGCAGGGCGCTCACCCGCACGGGTGAGGTGCGGCTCAGATCACGGCGGGTTCCCGTTCCTGCTCGGCAGCCGGCCGCGGCTCGACGGCGAGGTTCTTGCGCAGTTGCTCGCCCTCCACGTCGACGTTGGGCAGCAGACGGTCCAGCCACCGCGGCAGCCACCATGCGGCCCGTCCGAGCAGCGCGAGCACTGCGGGCACGATGGTCATACGAACGATGAATGCGTCGAACGCCACCGCAATTGCCAAGCCGAATCCCATCATCTTGATCATCGACTCAGACGATCCGATGAATCCGGCGAAGACGCTGATCATGATGACCGCGGCCGCTGACACCACCCGTGCGCCATGGGTGAACCCCGTGACGACCGCCTGGCCCGGCCTCTCGCCGTGGACGTACGCCTCGCGCATCCGGGTGACCAGGAAGACCTCGTAGTCCATCGCGAGACCGAACACCACACCGATCATGAAGATCGGCATCATGCTCATGATCGGCCCGGTCTGCTCCACCCCGATCAGGCCGGCCAGCCAGCCCCACTGGAAGACCGCCACGACGGCGCCGAGCGCCGCGAGCACCGACAGCAGGAAACCGAGCGCGGCCTTGAGCGGCACCAGCACCGAACGGAACACGATCATCAGCAGCAGGAAGGCCAGGCCGACGACGAGCGCCAGGTAGGGCACCAGAGCGTCGTTGAGGCGCTGCGAGACGTCGATGTTCATCGCGGTGGTACCGGTCACCAGCACCTCGGCTCCGGTGGTCTTCGTGAACTCACCCGAATGGCCCCGGATGACGTGCACCAGGTCCTCGGTCTGCGCGCTGCTCGGCTTGGACACCGGCACCACGCTCAGCGTCGCGGCATCACCCTTGGGGTTGAACGCCGGTTCGGTCACCGTCTTGACGTCGGCGAAACCGGAGATCGTCTTCTTGACCTGCTGCGCCGCCGCCTTCGGGTTGTCGCTGTGCGAGCCGTCGACCACGACCATGAGCGGCCCGTTGAAGCCCGCGCCGAAGCCGTCGGACAGCATGTCGTACGCCTTGCGCTGAGTGGTGCTGACCGGCTGCGAGCCGTCGTCCGGCAGGCCGAGCTGCATGCTGCTCATCGGGACGGCCGCGAGTCCGAGAGCGACCACCCCCGCCAGCAGGAACGGCACGCGCCGCCGCACCACCAGCCGCGCCCAGCGGGTTCCCACGTTGGGCTTGCCGTCGGCGACCGCCCTGCCCTTGCGCACCTTGCGGGTGAGCACCTTGGGGCCGGCGAAGCCGAGCAGCGCCGGTATCAGGGTCAGGGCGACGAGCACGGCGATCGCCACGGTGCCGGCCGCCGCGAGGCCCATCTTGGAGAGCATCGGGATGTTGACGACCGACAGGCCCGCCAGGGCGATGAGCACGGTGAGACCCGCGAAGACGACCGCGGACCCGGCTGTACCGACCGCGCGCCCTGCCGCGTCCTCGCCCTCGCGGCCCTCCATCAGCTCATGACGGTGGCGCGAGACGATGAACAGGGCGTAGTCGATGCCGACCGCCAGTCCGATCATCGACGCGAGCGTCGACGACGTACTGGACAGGCCGAAGGTGGTCGCCAGCGCAGTGATCGACGCGATACCGACGCCGACACCCATGATCGCGGTCAGCAGCGGCAGCCCTGCCGCCACCAGCGAACTGAACGTGATCAGAAGGACGACCGCGGCAATACCGACGCCTATGACCTCGCTGTTGCCGGTGGACGGCGACGCCTGCAGCGCGGTACCGCCCGCCTCGACGGTCAGCCCCGCGTCCCTGCCGTGCTGGGCGGCGTTCTCGATCGCCGTGTGCGTGGCATCGGTGATCTCGGCGGACTTCGCCTGGTAGGTGACCGTCGTGTAGGCGGTGGTGGCGTCCTTGCTCACCGCGTCGGCGGTGTACGGATCGGCGGCAGTGGCCTTCTGCGGGCTGTTCCCCAGCTCGGCGACAACCTTCTCCACCGCCGCCTTGTTCGGCCCTGCGGTGACCTTCTGGCCGCTCGGGGCCTTGAAGACCATGCGCGCGCTCGCGCCGTCGGCATTCGTCCCAGGGAAACGTTCATGCAGGAGGTCGAAGGCCTTCTGCGCCTCCGTGCCCGGCACCGTGAAGTTGTCAGCCGGCGCGGACGGCGCGGTGGCGGCACCGACGCCGGCGGCGGCCAGCAGAGCGATCCAGACGAGGACGACGTATCGCCGTCGCCGGAAGGCGAACCGGCCCAGTTTGTAGAGGAATGTGGCCATGGAGGCAGGGGCTCCGTCAGGAAGGGTCGGAAATGGGCGTGTGGAACCAGCCCGACGACGAGAGCGGCGTGTCAGGTGGGGCGGGTCATGAGGTATTCATATGGGTGAGCAGAACGTGGGGCGTGCCGGCCCGGCGTCAGGGCATGGCCGTGCACTGACCGGCCCTGTGGGACCCCGCTCGCGCGTGAGGCCTACGCCAGACCGAGGGCGGGGACGACGACGGCGTCGATGTATCTGTGGCTGTATTCGGGATCGGCGTCGATGCCCTCGAGAATGGGACGCGCCATTGCGCCGCCGAACAACATGTGCGGGATGAAGTCCCTCGCCGGGTTGTCGGCAGCCAGCTCACCGCGATCCACGGCTCGCTGCACCAGGACGCGGAAACTGTCCAGCTCCGGCTCGATCAGCAATTCCCGCAGGGCGCGGAAAAGGTCCTCGTTCCGGAAGGCGGCATGCGCGAGGCCGCGCATCAGTTCCTGGTCGCGCTTGGCTTCGTTCTCGTCGTGGCAACGGATCAGCTCGTGCAGGTCACCGGCGATCGACCCCGTGTCGATGTCCGCGAGCGACACCGGCTTGGAGTGCCGCAGCGCGGTGGCGACCAGTTCCGGCTTGCCCTTCCACTGGCGGTAGAGGGTGGCCTTGCTGGCCCGTGTACGGGCGGCGACCGCGTCCATGGTCAGCGCTTCGTAGCCGACCTCCCGCAGGAGCTCGACGACCGCCTCGTACAGTTCCCGCTCGCGCTCGGGGGTCAGGCGGGTACGACGCGCGGCGGATGCCTGAGCTGTCATGTCCTGTCCTCCGAATCCACTGGTTGGCGGGCACAGCGTACGGCCTCGTTCTGTGCGTCGCCGACACCGTCGGATACGGCGCGCGACTCTGTCATCGAAACGATGTCGTACACCTAGAGCGTAAACGACCCACGATCGAAACGCCACCGTTTCGATCGTGGGTCGCATCACGCGCATCCCGCGCAACCGCGCCGAGCGCCCAGCGGGCCCCCGGGGCGGCACATTGCCCAGCCGAAGGAAGGCCGTCACCCGCTACCGCGGCACAGCGGCCGCGGGGCGGCCGCCTCAGGCCGGCAGGGCGAGGGTGTGCCCGGTGTGTTCGATCTTGGCCCGCAGATAGCGGACATTGGCGTCGGAGACGTGCACACCGGTCGGCACCAGCTCGGCCACCCTCGTACCGAGCCGCGCCAACTGCCGGGCCTTGTCCGGATTGTTGCTCAGCAACCGGAGCTCACCGACCCCGAGAGCGTTCAGCATCTGCGCCGCGGCGGTGTAGTCACGCTCATCCTCGCCCCGGCCCAGCGCCAGATTCGCCTCGTACGTGTCCAGGCCGTCGTCCTGCAGCGCGTAGGCGTCGAGCTTCGCGTACAGACCGATACCGCGACCTTCCTGGCGCAGGTAGAGCAGGTAGCCGCCGTGCTCGCCGATACGTTCCACGGCCTCCCGCAACTGCGGGCCGCAGTCGCAGCGCTGGGAGCCGAAGACGTCACCGGTCAGGCACTCCGAATGCAGCCGCACCAGCGGCACGGCGGCGTTCTCGTAATCGCCGATCCCGAGCGCCAGATGCTCCTTGCCGTCCACCAGACCGGTGAAGGTGTAGACGTCCACGGTGGTTTCCCATCCGTCGGCGAACCTCAGCGGCACGCGCACCTTGGTACGGACACCCGCGACTGGCGGCACTGCGGTCACGACTGCGGGCACCGGATGTGCGTCTGCCGACATATCGACTCCCTCGTAGGATCTTGAAAACTCAAGCTCTTACGATCGCCGGTATATTTCCGCGCCGACCAGTGGCGCACGTCACACGTTCGGGTCAACCGCCGCCCGACGAGCCGAGGTCGAGCGAACGACGACCGTACGACCATGAGCTCATACGACCCCGCTGGTAAGCGCCCTGTGCAGCTCGGGCATGCTGACGCGGTGAGGACGTCGGCCGACCACGGCACAGACCAGGCAGGCCTGTGCAATCGGTACTGACCGGCTTCCTGCCCATCTGGGCCGTCACCGCTCTCGGCTGGCTCGGCGGCCGCTACCGCCTGCTCGGTGACGGGGCGCAGCACGTACTGGGCAGATTCGCGTTCACCTTCGCCATGCCGTCGCTGCTGTTCCTCACCATGGCCAAGTCGCATGTCGGTGACCTCGCCACCGCCGGCGTCGGCGTCTTCGCGGCGAGTCTCGTCGTCGTCTTCGCGGCAGGACTGGCGCTCAGCCGCTGGGGGTTCCACCGCCGCCAGGCCGACCAGGCGATCGGCGCGATGTCCGCGGCCTACGTAAACTCAGCGAATCTGGGTATCCCGGTCGCCGTGCACGTCCTACACGACACGTCCTTCATCATCGCGGCCGCCCTCTTCCAGATGCTGTTCATCACCCCGCTGATCCTGGTGCTGATCGACCTCGACACCCATCGCGGTACCGGCGACCTATGGCGGCGCATGCTGCAGCTGCCGTTCCGCAACCCCGTCATAGCCGCGTCGGCGGCAGGCCTGGTGGTCACCGCCCTCAGCAAGGGTGACCATCTGCCGGGCGCGTTGACGTCGCCCCTGCAGATGCTCGGCGGAGCGGCCGTGCCCACGGCGCTCTTCGCCCTTGGCATGTCCCTCAACCCCCGCACCCGCCCCTCCCCCGCAGGTCGCACGGAACGCCACGTCCTGGTCGCCCTGAAGGTCGTCGCGCAACCGCTGCTGGCCTACGTACTCGCGCGCTACGGCTTCGGCCTCACCGGGCACGCCCTGTTCGCCGTGGTCATGTGCGCCGGACTTCCGACCGCGCAGAACGCGTTCATCTTCGCCTCGGAGTACGACCTGGACACCGACCTGCCACGTGACACCGTGCTGCTGTCGACCCTGCTGTCCATGGCGTCACTGTCGCTGATCGCCTACCTGCTGACCTGATCGTCAGATGAGCCGCACCGCTCCCCACCGGTGACGAAGGAGAATCCCTCGGCCGCCTGTTCCGGCGCTGCAATACACCACGCCGAACGGGGCCGGCCCGGACCCCCGGAGCGACAAAATCCCGACCGATCGCAATGATCAGTCGGGATCTCGTGAACCGTCCGGAATCTCGTTCTGGAACGGACTTGTTGTGGACCTGAGGGGATTCGAACCCCTGACCCCCTCGATGCGAACGAGGTGCGCTACCGGACTGCGCCACAGGCCCTTGCAACGAAGGAAACTCTAGCACCCCACCGCGGGTGGTCGTGAACGCGATATCGGCTGGCGGGAGGGCTACTCGTTCGCCGCGCGCGGGCGGTCGGGGTCGGCGTACTGGTCGAACAGCGGCGTGCGGGTCGTCCGCGGACGCGTACGACCGGTGGGAGCCGCCGGCGGTGCAGCGGGCTCAGGAGTCGGCGTCGTGCCCGAGCGGGCCGAACTCCAGGTGTCGGCCGCGCCCAGATCGATGCCGCCAGTGGTGCGCGGCGCGACCGGGGCCGTGACGTAGGTGGGCAGTGGCACCGGCACAGGGTCCCAGCCGTCGTCGGCCGACTGCTGGGCACGCTGCTGGTCGACCCATTCGGCGTGGTCCGTCTGCTCGACCAGTGCGCGGCGGTCGGCGGTACGAGGCGAAGGCGCGGAAGCCGCCGCAGCGGGGGGCGCTGCTTCCGAGGCGGCCGGAGCCGGCAGTTCGGCCCTGGCGCGCTCCTGACGGGCGCGGTCAGGCCGCGCACGAAGGCGCCGCGCCGCCTCGGCGGCGTGACGCTGGTCGAGGCGCACCTCGTAGCGGCGGCGCTCCTGGCGGCGCATCTGGCCGATGTAGACCGTCAGCAGCGCGGCCGGGATCGCGGGCGCCCAGAGCAGCGCGACGCCGCCCACTGCCGCGGCGCCCGCACCGACGGTGAAACCAAGGAAGAGCAGCGTTGTCGTACGACGACGCCGGGCCAGCACCTGGGCACGAGGGTCCGGGCGCAGCGCGCCGGATGCCGCCGTACGCTCGCGGCCGGCGGCTGGGCGCACCTCGGTCGCGGGCACGGCAAGGCCACGGACGTCCACGACGTCCGCGGGATCGAGGTCGTTCTCGACATCGCCGCTACCGGGCTCAACGCTCTCACCTCGCGCTTTGGCGACGCGCCGCTCCATCGCCGCTCGCCCGGACAGCAGCCGGATGGCGGTGCTGAAGCGTTCCGTCGGACGCGCTTCGTTGAGCTCGTCCTGCCTACGGAGCCACATCGGCACCAGATAGGCAGCCCAGGCCCCGACGATGACTGCGTAGATGAGGCCACTACTGCTCACGCGCTACACGGTAGGGGGAACCGAGACACGCCATACGTAATTTGGCACGGTGTGTCGCACGATCTGGCTGATAAGCCGAGATTTTTTTGCGATAGGCTTCATTTTCGAACAATTGTCTTATTTCTGGGATGCGCCGGGCTTCGCCTGGCGCCAGCGGTTCAGCAGCCCTTCGGGGACTTCCTCCGCTGTCAGCGCGTAGACCAGATGGTCGCGCCAGCCCCCGTCGATATGGAGATAGCGGGGGCGCAACCCTTCCTCCCGGAAGCCGAGCTTTTCAGCGACCCGGCGGCTCGGCCCGTTCTCGGGTCGAATGCACACCTCGACGCGGTGCAGTCCGACACGCCGGAAGCAATGATCGACGGCGAGCGCGACGGACGTCGGCATCACCCCGCGGCCGGCCACCGCCTCGTCCACCCAGTAGCCGATGTGCGCGGAGCACATCGAGCCCCAGGTGATGCCTGCGACGGTGAGCTGGCCGGCCAGCCTGCCCTGGTAGTCGATGACAAACGGCAGCATGCGGCCGGCGCTCGCCTCGCTGCGTAGATGACGCACCATTTGTCGATATGTCGGCCGCTGTGCGATATGACCGGGCGGCGCCGGCGGCACGGTCGCCTCCCAGGGGCGCAGCCAGTCGCGGTTGCGCCGGTTGACCTCGCGCCATGCGCGCTGGTCGCGCATCCTGATCGGGCGGAGGGTGATGTCACCGTCCACCAGTTCCGTCGGCCAGGACCCGTTCAGCTCGGTCTCCCGGGGACTGAGGCCGCCGACGGTGCGGAAGTCGGATGATCGCCGCCCCGAATCTGATCAACTGCGTGCGCCAGCACAGGGGTGAGTGCTGCCAGCCCGTCCTTGACCCCACCGGTCGACCCGGGAAGGTTCACCACCAAGGTGCGGCCCGCCACCCCTGCGATGCCACGCGAGAGCACCGCGGTCGGTACCTTCTCCCGCCCTGCGGCGCGGATCGCCTCGGCGATGCCGGGGATTTCGTAGTCCAACACCTGTCGGGTCACCTCGGGAGTGCGGTCGGTCGGTGAGATTCCGGTACCCCCGGTGGTGATCACCACGTCGTAACCGGCGGCGGCCGCCGCACGCAGCGCCCGACCGACCGGCTCGCCGTCCTCGACGATCTGCGGCCCGTCGACAGTGAACCCGAGGGCTTCCAGCGCGGCGACGATCAGCGGGCCGCCACGGTCCTCGTAAACACCCGCGGCCGCGCGGTTGGACGCGGTCACGGCGAGCGCCCGCATGACGGCAGGACCACCCGTCATGACCGGTGCCAGTCGCCGGACTTGCCACCGGTCTTGGCCTCGACGCGCACGTCGGTGATGACCGCCGCCTTGTCCACGGCTTTCACCATGTCGATGACGGTGAGGGCCGCCACGCTGACAGCGGTCAGCGCCTCCATCTCCACGCCCGTGCGGTCAGTGGTCTTCACGGTGGCGGTGATCTCCACGGCGTCGTCCTCGACCACCAGGTCGACGCTGACCCCGGAGACAGCCAGCGGATGGCAGAGTGGAATCAGCTCCGGGGTGCGCTTGGCGCCCATGATGCCCGCGATCCGCGCCGTGGCAATTGCGTCGCCTTTCGGCACGCCGGCGCCGCGCAGCAGGTCTACGACGTCGGGGCTGACCAGGACCCGCCCGCTTGCACGGGCGGTGCGGGCGGTCACCTCCTTGGCCGAGACGTCGACCATATGGGCCGCGCCCGCCTCGTCGAGGTGGGTGAGGTGATGCTGCGCGCTGCTCATCGTTCTCCCGGGTGCGGTCGCTAGGGCAGACACCGTACCGGCAGCCGCGGCTCCCCGCCCCGGGGCCCCGCGCGCACCGGCGGCGAGCGCTAGTCCAGCACCACGACGTCGACCTCGCTGCCGGCCTCCAACGAGGTCACGGCCTCGGGGACGACGATCAGGGCGTTGGCCTGCGCGAGTGCCGCGACCAGGTGCGATCCGGCACCGCCCACCGGGGTGACGGTGCCCGAGATCCGGTCGTAGCGGCCGCGCAGGAACTGGCGCCGCCCTTCCGGCGACCTGTCGATCGCCGTCACGCACGCGGCACGTACGACGTCCCGGTGAACCGACGCGGCACCCATCAGCGTCCGGATCGCGGGGCGGACGAAGAGTTCGAACGAGACATAGGCGCTGACCGGGTTGCCGGGCAGAGCAAGCAGCGGGATGCGGTCGGGACCGATCCGGCCGAAGCCCTGCGGTTTACCCGGCTGCATGGCCAGTTTGCGGAATTCGACATGACCGGGAGCGCTGCCCGTACCGTCCTCGGCGTGGTCCATTGTGCCGCCGAGCCAAGACAGCGCTTCTTTTACGACGTCGTAGGCACCGACGCTGACGCCGCCCGTGGTGACGATGATGTCGGCGCGGACCATCTGGTCCTCGATTGCGGCGCGCAGGGTCTCGACCTCGTCGACGACGGCGCCGACACGGTAGGCGATGGCTCCGGCGGCCCGGGCCGCGGCGGTCAGGACGAAGCTGTTGGAGTCGTGGATACGGCCGGGCCCCAGCTCTTCACCGGGCTGGACCAACTCGCTGCCCGTCGACAGCACGACGACCCGAGGGCGCGGTCTGACGGTGACGGTGCCGCGGCCGATGGCGGCCAGCAGGCCGATCTGCGGAGGGCCGAGGACAGTTCCCGCGGCGAGCGCCAGCTCGCCTGCCGCGATGTCACTGCCGCGGACCCGTACGAATTGCCCCTTTTCGGCGCCCTGATGCACCCGCACCTCTCCGCCGGCACCAGCCGGGTCGAGGCTGTGCGCGGCCATGGTGGTAGCCGGTCCCTCGCCGCTGCCGCCGTCGGTCCACTCGACGGGGACGACCGCCTCGGCGCCGGGCGGCAATGGGGCGCCTGTCATGATCCTGGCGGCTTGGCCGTGACCTACCTCGGGCAGCGCGTCGCCGCCCGCCGCTACATCGCCGATCACTTCCAGGACGGCGGGGTGCTCGGGCGTCGCGGCAGCCGTGTCGGCGACACGTACCGCGTAGCCGTCCATGGAGCTGTTGTCGAACGGGGGGAGCGCCACCGGCACGGTGACGTCCTCGACCAGCACGCAGCCCTGTGCCTCGAGCAGTTGCAGCTCGATGGCCTCCAGCGGGGTCAACTGACCCAGGATGCTGTCCAGGTGTTCGGTGACGGACCACACTCGGTCGGCGCCATAGCTCACTCTTGCATCTCCTCGGTGACGTACGAACGCAGCCAGGTCCGGAAGTCCGGCCCCAGATCGTCACGTTCGCATGCCAGTCGGACAATCGCACGGAGGTAGTCGCCCCGGTCGCCGGTGTCGTAGCGGCGGCCGGTGAAGACGACGCCATGTACCGGCCCGCCCGTGTCGTCCCGGTGGGAGAGGTCGCGCAGGGCGTCGGTCAGCTGGATCTCGTCGTTGCGGCCGGGGACGACCTTCCTGATGGCGTCGAAAACGGCAGAGTCCAGGACGTACCGTCCGATGATCGCGTAGTTGGACGGCGACTGCTCAGGCTCGGGCTTCTCCACCAGGTCGGTGACACGTACGACGTCGCTGTCCGCCGTGGGCACTATGGCGGCCGCACCGTAGAGATGGATCTGCTCCGGTGACACCTCCATGAGGGCGATCACGCTGCCGCCGTGCTGCTCCTGCACGTCGATCATGCGGGCGAGCAGCCGGTCACGCGGATCGATCAGGTCGTCGCCGAGCAGTACGGCGAACGGCTGGTCCCCCACGTGGGGCTCGGCGCACAGCACTGCGTGACCCAGGCCCTTGGGGTCGCCCTGGCGCACGTAATGCATGGTGGCCAGGTCGCTCGACTCCCGCACCCTCGCGAGCCGCGACTTGTCCCCCTTGCGGGTGAGGGTCTCCTCCAGCTCGTAGTTGCGGTCGAAGTGGTCCTCCAGGGGACGCTTGTTCCGACCGGTGATCATGAGCACATCGGACAGTTGCGCCGAGACGGCTTCTTCGACCACGTACTGGATAGCCGGTTTGTCCACCACAGGAAGCATTTCCTTGGGTGTCGCCTTTGTCGCCGGCAGAAAGCGGGTGCCGAGACCGGCTGCTGGGATGACAGCCTTGCTGATCCGGGTACGTGTGCGCGTCATGCGCTCCACCATAGCGTTCGCGTATGTGTGGAAGATGGCGTACCGGCTCTTCACAGCTGGTATACAGCGGTCGTGGACGGTATGAGCGGGATTCGGGCGCAAAAAGCGCAGCTGCGAGCACAAATCCTGCGCACCAGAGGCGAGTTGGCCGCCGACGAGCGGGAAGCGGCGGCAACGATGCTGAGGGAGAGGGTACGCGACCTGCCTGCATTCACGGACGAGGGAGCCGTTGCCGCCTACGTCTCGATGGGCTCGGAGCCCGGTACGGGCCCGCTCGTCGAAGCGCTGCGGAATGCCGGGACCCGCGTGCTGCTGCCCGTCCTGCTGCCCGACAACGACCTGGACTGGGCCGAGTACCGCGGCCCCGACGCGCTGGTGCGCACCGGGCGCGGGATGTTCGAGCCGACCGGCCCACGGTTGGGACCCGATGCCGTCGCACACACCCGCCTGATATTGCTGCCAGGCCTCGCGGTGGACGCGCACGGCGTGCGCCTGGGTCGCGGCGGCGGCTCTTACGACCGCGCCCTCGGCCGCGTCCTGCGGGCCGCTACGCACCCGGCGCTCGTCGTGCTCCTCTACGCGCACGAGGTGATCGCGTCGGTCCCGAGAGAACCGCACGACCACCTCGTGGACGCCGCGCTCACCCCGCGAGGGGTGCACCGCTTTCGCGGTTGACGTTTTCCAGCGCAAGTACGCAGCGACCCTGTCCGCCGCGTTTTCGCGCGCCAACCGCGCCGGGTTACGGAGTCAGCGCCATCTTCGCCTTGGCCGCGCTGTCCACCCGATCATCGGAGAAGTACCAGGGCAGCAGTTCGTTGTCGGCCCATTTGTCGGTCTGGTCCGTGTAATGGGAGTTGTATGCGTGGCCTGATGCGCCGGTGAGGTTGATCCAGCGGGAGTTGTTGAAGTCCTTGAGGTCGACGATCATCCGCATGGAGGGCACCCAAACCACGTCGTAACCACCCGCCGCGTTCCAGCCCGTCGCGTCCACCGCCGCCTCGCCGCCGCTGAGCTGCCAGGGGCCGCGATTGAGCAGCCACTTGACCACGCCTGGGCCATCCGTACCGAGCGTCTGGTTCTTCAGGTCCAGCTTGTGCAGCCGGCCCCAGCTCCAGGTGTTTATGTCCTTGCCCATATCGGCGGTGAGCTCGTAACGAGCGTCCTTCATGGCCTGCTCGAGCAACTGGTCACGGCTGCTGTGGTGGGCCTTGTCCGTGTCGATGCCGAAGAAGGCGGTGGTGGACATCGTCCACCAGGCGTTGGCCGAGTCGGGGAGGATGTTGCGCATCACCTCGAACCATCGGTCGCCGCCGTCCGGCTGCGCCTCGGCGGGATCACGCTCGCCGCACTCCTGCACGGTGACGACACCCTTGCCGTCGAGGTTGTCGACCGGCCCGCTCTGACCGACGGGCGGCACCCGCAGGCACTGCCCCTCGGGGCGCAGCTCCTTCGGCAGCTTGTTGCCGAAGGCGAGCTTGAGCACGTTGCGCCAGACGGCGTTGAAATACGCCGCGGCGGCGGAGTCCGCGTCCTGGTTGTAGTCCCAGCCCGCGAGCAGCTTCTGGGCGTTGCGCACGTAGCTGTTCTTGTCGTTGGTGATGTCGACTTTCAGAAGGTAGGGGACCAGCAGCTTGGCGATCTCGCTGCTGTCGTCGCCCTGCATCGACTGCATGTCGCCCACGGAGATCAGGCCGCCGTCCTTGATCTTGGAGGCGATGAGGTCGTTGATGCGCTGGCTGCGGGTGCCGTATCCCCAGTCCTGGGTGAGCAGGAAGGGATATTTGCTCTGATCGATGACCGCCTGGTTCGCCGTCACGATGTAGCCGCGGGGCGGGTTGTACTCGTACGGCATGGACTTGAACGGGATGTTCTTGCCCCAGTCGTAGTGCGAGTCCCAGCCAGGTGCGGGATATGTGCCGTCGTCGCCGTCTGCGCGGATCGGCACCTGCCCTGGCGCCTGATAACCGATGTTTCCCTTGGTGTCCGCGTAGATCAGGTTCTGCGAGGGCACCGCGAAGTCGGCGGCGGCGGTCCGGAAGTGGGCGAAGTCGGTGGCCCTGTCGAGTTCGAAGACGGCATCCATCGTCTTCGAAGGAGTGAGTGCCGTCCACTTGAGGGCGACCGCGTACCCGGCGTTGACACCGCCTGGAGCGTCTGTGACGGGGGCGGTCTGTCCCACGTTACGGATCTCGTCACTGCGGTCGGAGATCAACGGGCCGTTGTTGGTCTCCCGCACGGTGATCACGCGGTCCTTGCCGCCTGCGACCTTGATGACCTCTGGGCGGGTCGCGAACGGCTTCTGCTTGCCGTCGCGGAGGTAGGTACTGGCGGTCACCTTCTCCAGGTACAGGTCGGTGACGTCGGCGCCCAGGTTGGTCATTCCCCAGGCGATGTCCTGGTTATGGCCGATGACCACACCGGGCATGCCCGAGAAGGTGTAGCCGGCGACGTCGTACGGGCAAGCGCTGCTCACCGTGCGGCAGTGCAGACCCATCTGGTACCAGAGCGACGGCAATTGCGGCGCCAAGTGCGGGTCGTTCGCAAGGAGCGGCTTGCCCGTGGTGGTGTAGGTGCCGGACACGACCCAAGAGTTGGAACCGATGCCGCTGCCGCTCGGGCCGAGCATCGCCGGCATCTGGTCGATGATCTGCGAGATGCCCGAGAGCTGGCTGTCGACGGCGCTGCTCAGCCCCTGAGGACCGGACGAGTTCGGGGGCGCGTAGTCACCGGTGGCCGGGTCGACCGAGCCCGCATTGACGATCGGCTGATTCCGGTCGTAGGGGTAGGCGGGGTAGAGCTGCTTGATCTGCGCCTGGCTGAGCCGGCTCGTCATCAGGGCGCGGTCGATCTCGTCCTGCATATTGCCGCGCAGATCCCATGCCATCGCCTTGAGCCACGCCACCGAGTCGACGGGGGTCCACAACTCCGGCTTGTAGTTGTTGCTGAGCTTCAGCGCGGCGTACTCGACGGAGAGGGCGGCACCGCTGTGGTCCGTGAGGTACGCGTTGACGCCGTCGCTGTACGCCCGCAGGTGCTGCTTGGTGGTGGCGTCGAGCTTGGTGTTGTACTCCATCTGCGCAATGCCGTGCCAGTTGAGGGTGCGCAGGAAGGCGTCCGTTTCGACCTGGCCCTTGCCGAACATCTCCGAGAGCCGGCCGGAGGTGAGGTGGCGGCGTACGTCCATCTCGTAGAAGCGGTCCTGCGCCTGAACGTAGCCCTGGGCGCGGAAGAGGTCCTGCGGGGTGTCCGCGTAGATCTGCGGGATGCCGTAGGCGTCGCGCTTGACGTCGACCGGCGCGGACAGGCCGGCGAGCTTGAGCGAACCGGATGTCTGCGGGAATGAGGCGCGCACCGTACTGACGCTCCAGTACGACCCGAAGCCGACGCCCGCCACGAGCAGCAGCACGATCGTGATGACGACGTAGCGGACGCGGCGGGGCTTCTTCCGTGCGGGCATCGCTGTCCTTCGAGGGGCAGGGCGGACCAATGATCAAGGTGCTCGTTGTGCAAGGGCAACCATAGGCGCATGCCCTGCAGGCCCCGGACGCGGTCCCAGGCCAGCCATAAGGTGGACCATGCAACGTCAAGAGAGGGTAAAATATTAGACTAGGCAACAAAGTTGAAAGGACCGGGCCCCTGACTGTCCACCACCTGAACGAGTTCCTGCTGGTCGGCGCGGCAGTACTGCTCGTGGCCGTCGTAGCCGTCCGCCTGGCCTCCCGGAGCGGGCTACCGACACTGCTGATCTACCTCGGCATCGGCGTCGCCATCGGACAGGACGGCCTGTTCGGCTTCACCTTCGACAATGTCGAGCTGACCCAAGTGTTGGGCTATGCCGCACTTGTGGTGATCCTCGCCGAGGGCGGCCTCGGTACGAAATGGCATGAGATCAGGCCCGTCATGCCCATCGCCGCCGTCCTGTCGACGGTCGGTGTCATGGTGAGCGTGTTCATCACCGCAGGCGCGGCATATTACGTGGTGGGCCTCGACTGGCGACAGTCGCTGATCATCGGCGCGGTGGTGTCGTCGACTGATGCCGCCGCAGTGTTCTCAGTGCTGCGCAATGTACCGCTGCCCAAGCGCGTGACCGGCGTCCTGGAGGCCGAGTCCGGATTCAACGACGCGCCCGTGGTGATCATGGTCGTCGCCTTCTCGGCGACCGGGCCGATCGACTCCTGGTACTACCTACTCGGCGAGATTCTCCTCGAGCTGCTGATCGGAGCCGCGATCGGGATCGCGGTGGGCTGGGTCGGCGCCTACGGCCTCAAGCACGTCGCCCTGCCGGCCTCCGGCCTTTACCCGATCGCCGTGATGGCCATCGCGGTCGCGGCTTACGCGGCCGGCGCCATGGCTCACGGCTCGGGCTTCCTCGGCGTCTACGTGGCCTCGCTCATCCTCGGCAATGCGAAGCTGCCGCACCGTCCCGCAACACGCGGCTTCGCGGAGGGGCTGGGCTGGATCGCGCAGATCGGCCTCTTCGTGCTGCTCGGCCTGCTGGTGACGCCGCACGAGCTGGGTGACGACGTCGTGCCCGCTCTGATCATCGGCTTGTTCCTCACCGTCCTCGCGCGACCTGCGGAGGTCATGATCAGCCTGTTGCCGTTCCGCATCCCCTGGCGCGAGCAGGCGCTGATGTCGTGGGCCGGGCTACGCGGCGCCGTACCGATCGTGCTGGCCACCATTCCGATGGTGGCCGGGCTGGGCGAAAATCGCAGGATCTTCAACATCGTCTTCGTCCTGGTGATCTTCTACACGCTGGTGCAGGGCCCGACGCTGCCATGGCTGGCGCGGCGGCTCCGCCTCGGGGCGAGCAGCGGCCCCGCAGACCTGGGGATCGAGTCGGCGCCCCTTGAGCGGCTTCGAGGCCATCTGCTTTCCGTGGCCATTCCCGACGGCTCGCGCATGCACGGCGTCGAGGTCAACGAGTTGCGGCTTCCGACCGGCTCCGCCGTCACCCTCGTCGTCCGGGAGGGCGCCAGCTTCGTGCCCCTGCCGTCGACCAGCCTGCGGCGGGGCGACGAACTGCTGGTCGTCGCCACCGACCCGGTGCGGGACGCCGCGGAGGACCGTCTGCGGGCCGTGGGACGTGGCGGCAAGCTGGCTGGCTGGCTCGTGCAGCGCGATCGGCAGCGCCAAGCCTGAGGGCAACCCGACGGGGCGCCAGCGCAGCCACGTATCATGATGCGGTATTTGTCGAGTTCAACCTCTGTCTGATGCAGAGCCGGCGCGGATCACCGCGCTGAGCGGACGGCTCTCGGCGCGACATCACGGCTTGCCGCCGCGGCCGCGCTACCAGGCAGCAGAAAGACCAGGCTGTGGGATCCACAGTGCCCACCCTTCCCACCCCTTCGCCTTCCTCGAAGCAGACCTCTGCCCGCACACCGGGTTACCGGCAGTTGCTGCGTACGCCCGGGGTGTGGGCGTTCGTCCTCCCGGGCTTCGCCGCCCGGCAGCCCTTCGCCATGCTTACGATCAGCTTGGTGCTGCTCGTGGAGCACACCACCGGGTCTTACGGGACGGCGGGTGCCGTCGCGGCAGTGACGGGCGTGGCCATGGCCCTGTGCGCACCACGCGGCGGACGGCTCGCCGACCGGTTCGGGCAGCGTGCCGTGCTGGTGCCCGGCATCGCCTTGCACGCCGCCTCCGTGGGTGCCCTGGTGACCCTTGGGCTTGCGCACGCCCCGACCTGGGCACTGTTTGCGGCGGCGATCCCGACCGGGGCGACCGTGCCTCAGGTCGGGCCGATGGTGCGCTCCCGGTGGGCCGTGGCGCTGGACTGCGGCTCGGCCCGGCCCTCGTCGCTCGCACAGACGGCGGCCGCCTTCGAATCGGTCACCGATGAGTTCACCTTCGTCATCGGACCGGTACTGGCGACAGCACTGTGCACAGGGGTGCATCCGGCGGCTGGGCTCATTGCCGAGGCGACGCTGACACTCGCGGGGGGAAGCCTTTTCGCGGCGCAGCGGAAGACCGCCCCTCTCCCGCACCGTGTGGCGCCGGGCAGTGATTCCCGCCGCCGCTCGGCGCTGTCCGTGCGGGGAGTGCGCGCGCTGGTGATTGCCTTCCTCGGCATAGGCGCCGTCTTCGGCGGCATGCAGGTATCCATCACCGCCTTCACCGAGGAAGCCGGTCACCCGGGCCTCAGCGGAGTGGTCTACGGCACCTTCGCGGCCGGCAACATGCTGGCGGGAGTGGCCTACGGCGCCGTCAGATGGCGACGTAGCCCTCGACGGCGCCTGCTGGTCGCATACGCGGCCCTGACGCTCGCCTGCGTCCCGTTGTGGGCCGTGCAGGCCCTGCCGGTGCTCGCCGTGCTCGGCTTGGTGGTGGGGCTGTGCATCGCTCCGACCCTGATCACCGGCTACACACTCGTTGACGCACTCGTACCGGCCGCGACGAGGACCGAAGCCTTCACCTGGCTGACAGGAGCCGTCGCGCTCGGCCAGGCGGCCGCAGTCACCGTCGCGGGCCTGCTGGCCGACCACGCGGGTTCGCGCGCCGGCTTTACCGTGCCTCTGACCGGCACGGCTGTCGCGCTCGTGATGCTCGCGGGCCTGCGCGGGCACTTGGTGCCGACGCCCCGCAACGTGGTAACGGGAGGTGTGATCGGTCACCGTCGGGCGGTCACGGTGGACTGACGCACGGAAATGCTGCAGTATTGAGCGTCGTTAGCACTCATTGAGTGAGAGTGCCAGGAGGAGCTAGTGCCGACGTATCAGTACCAGTGCACCGAATGCGGCGAGGGCCTTGAGGCGGTGCAGAAGTTCAGCGATGACGCGCTGACCGTATGCCCCAACTGCAGCGGACGGCTGCGCAAGGTGTTCTCCGCCGTGGGCGTGGTCTTCAAGGGCTCCGGCTTCTACCGGACCGACAGCCGTGGCTCCTCGTCCAGCAGCGCGCCTGCCGCCAAGAGCGGTAGTGCGGGCGCGGACAGCAAGCCGAGCGAAGACTCGTCGTCGACTTCGACGTCGTCCGGGTCCTCTTCGAGTTCGTCCGGCTCCTCATCCACGTCAAGCAGCTCGTCGGCCGCCTGAGGCACCTGGTCGCGGGCCGCTGCAATCGCGTGATCTTACGAACCTCCGTCGTGTGGATGACGGGGGTTCGTCGCATCGCCTCCTCGGCTTAAGGTGATCGGCATGGTGCTGAGCAGCGATGCGACACAGGAGCGGGCCGAGATCGGCGTGATCGGCGGGTCGGGCTTCTACTCCTTCCTTGACGATGTGAGCGAAGTCACAGTCGATACCCCATATGGGCCGCCCAGCGACTCACTCTTCCTCGGAGCGGTGGCCGGCAGACGAGTGGCGTTCCTGCCCCGGCACGGGCGTGACCATCGCCTGCCGCCACACAGGATCAATTACCGGGCCAACTTGTGGGCCCTACGCTCGGTCGGAGTACGCCAGGTCCTCGGCCCATGCGCCGTCGGCGGGCTGCGCGCCCAATACGGCCCCGGAACCCTGCTGGTGCCCGACCAGCTCGTGGACCGTACGAAGTCGCGAGCGCAGTCGTACTTCGACGGGGAGGCCCGAGCGGACGGCCAGGTGCCGAACGTCGTGCACGTGACATTCGCCGACCCGTACTGCCCGGTGGGCCGGAAGGCCGCGGTGAGCACCGCCCGGGCAAGCGGGTGGGAGGCTGTGGACGGTGGAACGCTCGTCGTTGTGGAGGGGCCTCGCTTCTCCACCCGCGCGGAATCGGTCTGGCACGCCGCCCAGGGCTGGTCGGTGGTCGGTATGACCGGGCACCCGGAGGCTGTGCTCGCGCGGGAAATCGGCCTCTGTTACACCTCCCTGACCCTGGTCACCGATCTGGACGCGGGTGCGGACACCGGCGAGGGCGTGGCACATGAGGAGGTGCTCGAAGTCTTCGCGGCGAACGTCGGGCGAATGCGGGACGTTCTCTTTGATGTGATCGGAGCGCTGCCCGGCAACGAAGATCGCGACTGTCTGTGCGTCGAGGCGCTGGGCGGGCAGGATCCGGGCATCACCCTGCCGTCCTAGGCCGCAGTCGGTGGTGCGGGTGTCTGGACCAGCCGGGGGTCTTATCCGGAGTTATCCACAGCCGTGAAGTTATCCACAAGCGCCGGCCACGGTGTCGTCGGTGTGCGCGATGGTGAGGACATCGACCGAATTCCCGGTCGAATCCCTCGCACCCCGGCGGTGATTCTCCATGCGCACACCCCCGTCCGCGCCAGCTCCGGCTCCGACTTCCGGACGCTTCGACATCTCACTGTTCTCGCCGCCCGCACCCCCTCCGGAGGGACCATCACGGTCCACGGACCTGGCCGCCCCTGAGCCGTACGCCCCGCCGGGCTGCACGGTTCCGGCCTTCCCCCCGATCAGGGCGGGGAGGCGCGGTAGCCGGCGGCTGATGCCTCCGGCGTTGCGACTGAGGCGCAAACCGCTCGCGCTCGGGCTGGGCTTGGTGGCTGCCGCCTTGGCGGTGTCGGCCGTTCAAGGATCTTCACCGCGCGCACCGGCGACCGTACACAGTCCCGCGCAGGCCCTCGCCGCGAACCGAGGAGTCCGTGACATGGCAGACGAGTTCGTCAGGGCACCGGTACGGATCACGGATGCGGGCGCTGTGCGGCTGCTCCGGCAAGGTGACCGGGTGGACGTCCTGGCCGCGTCGCGAGTGGTGGCGTCCGCGGTACTGGTGGTCGCCGTCCCCCAGCAGCCCGGCGGCGAAACCGCGCCCAGGACGTCCGAGAGAAGCGACCTGCCGACTGGGACCGCAGACTCGGGCACCATGGGCGGGGCGTTGATCGTCCTCGCCGTTCCACGGCGTGTCGCCGCCGCACTGTCCGGCGCTGCCGTGTCGTCCCCGCTGGCGGTGGCACTGTGCTGAATCACCTATTCACCAGAGGTGATCGGCCAGAGCGACCCAGGATCACCATCCGGTGGCGCGGGCTGGCCACGGGCCTCGATCGGCTTCAGATGTGGTGCGGGGGCTTCTCGCTGAGGAAGCGCGTGAAGTCGTCGTCCGCCGACCCGGACGTCGGATCGCCCCAGCCACGATCGGTGTCGTCCGCGGACGGCCTGTCGAAGGGGTCGTCGAAGACCAGCCCAGCAGGCGAGGGCGCCACGCGTGGCGACGCGGCGGCGCCGGACGGCGCCTGCGACGCGTCGACCGCAGAGTCCGCCGTGGGCCCGGCGTCAGGCCCGGCACCGCAGCCCGACCCGGCACCCGCGGCCCCGACCGTGGCTGAGGTGTCCTCGGAATCTGCGGCGGTACTCATGGCTCAAGAGTACGACGCCGCACCACGCGGCCGTTCAGAGTCGGCGCCCAAGCAGGTGGGGGGAGATACCCCAAGTGTCCGTTTGAACCAGCCCGACGGATATACCTGGCCGCATGCACCCATCAGAACCGCGACCGCAGGCCGATCCTCCTCCCGCTCCGGCGGAGGAAGCGGACGTCGACCGAAGCGACCTCGCGTACCGCCGCTGGTTGAGCGAGGCCGTGGGGAAGGTCCAGGCGGACGCGAACCGGTCCGCCGATACCCATTTGCTGTCCGTGCCGCTGCCGACGGACTGGGGCATCGACCTCTACCTGAAGGACGAGTCGACTCATCCGACCGGGTCGCTGAAGCATCGCCTGGCCCGTTCGCTGTTCCTGTACGCCCTGTGCAACGGCTGGATCCGCCCGGGACGACCGGTGATCGAGGCGTCCAGTGGATCGACGGCAGTGTCGGAAGCCTATTTCGCGCGGCTGATCGGTGTCCCCTTTGTGGCCGTGATGGCCCGCGGGACCGTGCGGGCGAAGGTGGATCTGATCGAATTCCACGGCGGCCACTGTCACCTCGTGAACGACCCGGGCGAGGTGTACGGGACGGCGACCCGGCTGGCCGCGGAGACCGGCGGCCACTACATGGACCAGTTCACCTACGCGGAGCGGGCGACGGACTGGCGCGGCAACAACAACATCGCCGAGTCGATCTTCCGGCAGCTGGCAGCGGAACGCCACCCCGTACCGGCATGGATCGTGGCGACCGCGGGGACCGGAGGGACGTCAGCGACTCTCGCCCGGTATGTGCGCTATGCGCAGGCGACCACC
Organism: Actinacidiphila paucisporea; assembly: GCF_900142575.1. GTDB lineage: Bacteria > Actinomycetota > Actinomycetes > Streptomycetales > Streptomycetaceae > Actinacidiphila > Actinacidiphila paucisporea. The sequence continues at coordinate 111,312 of NZ_FRBI01000007.1, read as the reverse complement.
GGCATCTGCGTGGCGGATCCGGAGAACTCGGCGTTCTTCCCAAGCTGGCGGGACAGCGACCCGTCGGCCACCACCGATACCGGCTCCCGGATCGAGGGGATCGGCCGGCAGCGCGTGGAGCCGAGTTTCGTGCCGGGCGCCATCGACCGCATGATGCGGGTCCCGGACGCGGCGTCGATCGCGGGCGTACGAGTCCTTGAGCGACTACTCGGCCGCCGGGCGGGCGCGTCCACCGGTACGGGACTGTGGGCGGCGTTCCGCATCATCGCGGAGATGCGAGCCCGCCACGAGCACGGCAGCGTGGTCGGGCTGCTGTGTGATCCGGGCGAGCGTTATCTGGAGAAGTACTACGCGGACGACTGGCTCGCGGCCCAGAGCATCGATATCGGGCCGTACGTGCAGCGCATCGAGCACTTTCTGATCAGCGGGTCGCTCGAACCGGTGAACGCGCCGAGCCCCCGCTGAACGATCACGGCGTCCGAACCGCACAGCGCAGACTGCGGGCTCCCGTGAGGTGCCGGGCACGGAGATGATGTGTCGGCGTCGTGGAGGTCGGCGTGTCCCTGCTGACGGTGCAACTCCGTTGATCATACGATCACTTGTGCGAACGTCGCGGCCTCCGCCGTTCGTGACGGGGATCACGGGGTGACACGGGGAAAGCAGGACACGGCGATGACCGATGCCCACACGCATAACCGAACCGAGGGCGGCGGCGCGTCGTCGCCCGCTCAGTCCGTTCTGCTCTCGTGGGGCCCAACGGTGCTCTTCGGCATGCTCCTGCCGTGGATCACCTATCACCAGCTCATCGGGCGCGACGTGCACGGGGCGCCTGCGCTCATGTTGGTGTCGGCTTGGCCCGCGCTGGAGATCGGGTTGTATTTCGCGCTGCATCAGCGGGTGGACGAGATCGGCATGCTGATCCTGGTGGCACTGCTGCTCGCGACAGTCACCGCGGCCGCGGGTTGCGGCAGTCACTGGATGGGCGTCGGCATGGGTACGGCGTTCACCGGGTTGGTCGGGGTGGCCTTTGCGGTGAGTCCGGTTTTCGGGCGACCGCTGACCTTCTGGTTGGGGCGGCGGTTGGCGACCGACGGTTCGGCGGCGGGGACGGCACGGTGGAACGGCTTGTGGCTGCGGGACAGGGGCTTTCGGGCTGTGCAGTGCCAGCTGTCGGCGGCGTGGGCAGTCGGCTTCCTGCTTGAGGCGGGCCTGATGGCGATGCTTCCACCGCAGTTGCCCGTGAGCGCGGTGGGGGCGGCATCGCTTGCCGGGCCGGTAGGGGTGACTGCGGCTCTGGTGGGTTACTCGGCCCGGGCCGGAAAGGCGTGGGCCGCAGCGGTTCAGACGCCGGCCGCGCCCAGCAGTGCGCCCACGGCGTAGGTGACGGCCATGGCGATCGCGCCGCCGGCCGCGTTGCGGATGATCGCAGGGCGTACAGGTGCGTTGCCCAGGCCTGCGCTGATCCAGCCGCAGCAGGTCAGGGCGGCAAGAACCGATACGACCGTGACAGCGAGACGCCACTCGTTCGGCGGCAGGATGATGGCCAACAGCGGCAGCAGTGCGCCGACGGTGAAGGAGATGAAGCTGGCCCAGGCGGCGTGCCAGGGGTTGGCGAGCTGGTCCGGGTCGATGCCGAGTTCGACGCGGGCGTGAGCGCCGAGGGCGTCCCGGGCCGTCAGTTGCTCGGCGACCTCGCGGGCGAGGTCGTGGGTGATACCGCGGTCCTCGAGCAGTCCGGTCAGCTCGTCGAGTTCGGCCTGGGGGGTGGCCTCCAGTTCTTCGCGCTCCAGGGCGAGGGCGGCCTGCTCGGAGTCCCGCTGGGTGCTCACCGACACGTACTCCCCCACGGCCATCGACAAGGACCCCGCCATCAGCCCGGCCAGGCCCGCAGTCAGGAGCGCCGACCGCGAGTCGGTAGCACCCGCGACTCCCACGACCAGGCCTGCGGTCGAGACGATGCCGTCGTTGGCGCCGAGGACAGCGGCACGTAGCCAGTTCAGCCGGGTGCTCAGCCCGTCGTGGTGCGGCTCGTCCGGGTGTGTTCCCGCGCCGCCCGGCTTCTCGGCGCCGGCGTGGTGGTCAGTCATGTCACGAAGGGTCTCATCCGCACTGCCCGACCAGATCGAGCGGCGCACACCCGGGCGGACAGGCCGAACCCCGGCGCGGGGGGGATGCACCGGGGCTCGGGTCTGTGGGGCCGGTCCGGAGACCGGCGGTTGTGGAATTGTCAGGCGGCTTCGTAGTCCAGGCCGGTCGCGCGGGCCATCCGCTTGAGGTCGGCGAGGGCGTGCTTCTCGATCTGGCGGATGCGCTCCCGGGTGAGACCATGCTCCTTGCCCACCTCGGTCAGTGTGCGCTCACGGCCGTCCACGATGCCATAGCGGGCTCGGATGATGGAGGCAGTGCGATCGTCCAGTCGGTCGATCAGGCCGTCCAACTCCTCGCGACGCAGCATGACCAGCACCGAATCCTCTGGCGACGGCGCGGCGCCGTCCTCGACCAGGTCACCGAACTCGGTCTCGCCCTCGGCGTCCACCGACATATTTAGCGACACCGGGTCACGTGCCCAGTCCAGGACGTCCGAAACACGCTCCGGGGTGGAGGCGAGTTCGGTGGCGATCTCCGCAGGCTCGGCGTCGCGGCCGTGCTCGCGGTTGAACTCGCGCTGCACGCGCCGGATCCGGCCCAGCTCCTCGACGAGGTGCACGGGCAGCCTGATGGTGCGGGACTGGTCGGCGATGGACCGGGTGATGGCCTGGCGGATCCACCAGGTCGCGTAGGTGGAGAACTTGAAGCCCTTGGCGTAGTCGAACTTCTCGACGGCGCGGACCAGGCCGGCATTCCCTTCCTGGATCAGGTCGAGCAGCGGCAGACCGCTGCGCGGATAGCGCCTGGCCACCGCGACGACGAGGCGCAGGTTGGAACGGATGAAGATGTCCTTGGCGCGCTCGCCTGCGGCCACCAAGGCCTCGAGCTCTTCGCGCTTGCTGTCGCCGCCCGCTCCCGCAGGCAGCTGGGGGTCGGCGGCGAGGATACGCTCGGCGTAGACGCCTGCTTCGATGTCTCGGGAAAGCTCGACCTCGCGGGCGGCGTCGAGCAGCGGCGTACGCGCGATCTCGTCCAGGTACATGCCGACGAGGTCGCGGTCGGCTACTTCCCCGCCTGCGGCGCGAACGCTGCTGGTCCCGCCTGCGTGACGACGGGCGACGGCACGGGTTGCCATGCGTGCTCCCTTTACGAAGGTGCGGTCGGTCTCGGTCGGACCGGGTGCGGTCGCAGCCGATGCCGTGGAGTTGCCGGTGCAGCCGGTGCGTTGGCTGCCGTAGCTCTGCGGCTCTGCTGTGCGCTTGCCCCATCCGATCGGGATAACGACTGGAATCCGGACACAATTCCCATGTCGTCACCTATTTTTTATGATCATGCAGTACCCTGTCCGGCCACATTGAAAGGTCATGTCATGTTGCAACGTACGGACGTCCAGGTCAGAGCGGGTAGGGAGGAGGATCTGGCGGCGCTGACCGAGATCTACAACCACTACATCCGTGAGACGCCGATCACTTTCGACATCGACCCGGTCACCCCCGACGAGCGCCGCCCCTGGTTGCTCTCCCACCCGGAAGACGGCCCCCACCGGCTCTTGGTTGCCCAGCCGGCGGGTGACGGACGGATTCTCGGTTACGCCACCAGCAGTCCGTTCCGCCCGAAGGCCGCGTACGCCACATCGGTGGAAACCAGCATCTACCTGTCGCCCGAGGCCGGCGGGCGCGGGATCGGCACGCTGCTGTACGCGGCTCTGTTCGAGGTACTGGCCGACGAGGACGTGCACCGGGCGTATGCGGGCGTGACACTGCCCAACGAGGCGTCGATACGCATCCACCAGCGTTTCGGCTTCCAGCAGATCGGGGTGTACGAGGAGGTCGGCCGGAAGTTCGGCACTTACCACGACGTGGCGTGGCTGGAGAAGCGGCTGAGCTGAGGCGGCGACACCCTCCTGACAGAGGAAGCCGCGGCAATAGGCGGGGGTATTTGAAGTTTCAATCAGGCAGCGCTACCGTCGTTGCGTACTCTTGAACATTCAAGGAGGGCGCCATGACCGCAGCCGCCACGGAGCGCATGCCCGCGCTCTACCTCTCGCACGGCGCTCCGCCGCTCGCGGACGACCCGGTGTGGCCCGGGCAGCTGGCCGCCTGGGCGGCCGGCCTGCCGCGGCCCAAGGCCGTACTGATCATCTCGGCGCACTGGGAGGACGCCCCGCTGGCGATCGGCGCCACCGCCGCCGTACCGCTGGTCTACGACTTCTGGGGCTTCCCCGAGCGCTACTACCAGGTGACCTATCCGGCGCCGGGCGCGCCGGAGCTGGCCGAGGACGTGCGCAAACTGCTGCGCCGGGCCGGCAGCCCAGTGCAGGACGTACCCGACCGGGGCCTGGACCACGGGGCGTACGTGCCGCTGGTGGAGATGTTCCCCGGCGCGGACATTCCCGTGCTGCAGGTGTCGATGCCGACGCTGGACCCGGCCGGGCTGCTGGACATCGGCCGCCGTCTGGCGCCGCTGCGCGATGAGGGCGTGCTGATCGTCGGTAGCGGCTTCTTCACCCACAATCTCGCCGCCCTCCGCCACGCCGGCCCGCAGCCGCCGACATGGTCGGCGGAATTCGACGACTGGGGCCGGCGGGCGCTGGACGCGCAGGACGTCGACGCACTGCTGGACTTCGAGCACACCTCACCGGCCGGCCAGCTGGCGCACCCGCGAACCGAGCACTTCGCCCCGCTGTTCGTTACGCTCGGCGCCGCCGAGTCCGATCTCGGCAGCCAGCGCAGCATCATCGACGGATTCTGGATGGGACTCGCGAAGCGCTCCGTCCAACTCGGCTGAACAGGAAGACACCCCACCCCATGCCCAAGCAGAAAAGACGCGTCGCGATCAGCGTGGCCGTCCTGGCCGGCGCCTTGACCCTGGCCGCGTGCAGTTCCGACAGCAAGAAGGACCCGGCCGGCGCCACGAGTGCCGCCGGCGCCGACGACAAGCCGGCGGCGTCGTCCGTGAAGTGGCCCGCGCCTCCTGATGCCAGCGCGCAGACCAAGGCGGCCGGGCTGCCGATGCTCGGGCAGGAGGGCCAGGTGCTGCACATCCACAGCCACCTCGACGTGTTCATGGACGGCAAGGCGGTGACAGTACCGGCCCAGATCGGTATCGACGCCGCCAAGCAGCAGATCAGCCCGCTGCACACGCATGACACGTCGGGCGTCGTGCACATCGAGTCGCCGGTACAGGCGGAATTCACCCTCGGACAGTTCATGACCGAGTGGAGCGTGCCCATCGGTAGCAACATCCTCGGCACGTTCAAGACCGGTGGCGGCAAGGAGTTGCACGTCTACGTCAACGGCAAGGAGCAGACCGGCGACCCCGCCTCGATCAAGCTGGCCGCTCACGAGGAGATCGCCATTGTCTACGGCGCCCCGGCCGACAGGGTGCAGGTGCCGTCGGCGTACTCGTGGCCGGAGGGCCTGTAGGAGCCCGTGGAGGCCTGTAGGGCAAGCATTCCTGGACGTCGCCGCAGTGCCGCGTCCGCATCTCCGTATCCTCGCCGGTGCGACAAAACGGCAGGTCCCCACTCTTCCGAGTGAACGGAAGCGGTGGGGACCTGCCGTTGGCATGACGACTACTACCGGGCGGTCGCGGCGACCGCGTGGTCGCACCGCCCCGCGATCAGTGTGCGATGACCGGGATCACGACGTCGTCGGCCGCCTCGTCGCCGTCGACGCGCTGCGGCTGGCCGCCCTGCACGCCGGCGTTGACCAGGAAGAAGGCGATCACCGAGGACAGCGCGAGGATCGCCGTCGCCCAGTAGATGGCAACGGAGTAGCCATGCACCAACGATTCGTTGACAAATAGCTTCTGCTTGAGGTCGGACTTCGACGTGACGTGCGCGGACACCCAGGTCGCGGTCGCGCTGGTGGCGAGGGTGTTCAGCAGTGCGGTGCCGATGGAGCCGCCGACCTGCTGCGAGGTGTTGACCATTGCGGAGGCGACACCGGCGTCCTCGGGGCGCACCCCCTGCGTTGCCAGGCTCATCGCGGGCATGAAGGCCGTGCCCATACCGAGGCCCATCAGGATCAGGCCGGGCAGCAGCACCGCCGCGTAGGAGGAGTCGACCTTGATCTGGGCCAGGATCGCCATGCCGACGGCGGCGACCATGAAGCCGGGAGCCATCAGCAGGCGCGGGCGGACCCGCAGCATCAGCCGGGTGCCGATCTGGGTGGAGCCGACGATCATGCCGGCGATCATCGGCAGGAAGGCGAAGCCCGACTTGATGGCCGAGTAGCCCATCACCAGCTGCAGGTAGAAGGTCAGGAAGAGGAACAGGCCGAACATGCCGATGATGGCCAGGCCCAGCGACAGGTAGACGCCGCCGCGGTTGCGGTCGGTCACGACGCGCAGCGGCAGAAGCGGGGCCGGGACGCGGCTCTCCACGAACACGAACGCCGCCAACAGCACCACGGAGGCCACGAACAGGCCGAGGGTGATGCCGGCCGTCCAGCCGTCGCTGTCTGCGCGGGTGAAGCCGTATACGAGGGCGACCAGGCCCGCGCTGACGAGGATCACGCCGGGAATGTCCAGGCGGTTGTGGTTGCGGCCCTGGGCGGGTTCGCGGATGACGGTGATGGCACCGATGGCGGCGACGATCGCGAAGAGGATGTTCACGAAGAGCGCCCAGCGCCAGTTCAGGGCCTGGGTGAGCACGCCGCCGAGGATCAGGCCGACGGCGGCGCCGGCGCCGGCGATGGCGCCATAGATGCCGAACGCCTTGGCGCGCTCCTTGGCGTCGGTGAAGGTCACCGTGAGAAGTGACAGTGCGGCGGGTGCGAGCAGGGCCCCGAAGACGCCCTGGAGGGCGCGGGCGCCCAGCAGCATGGCGGTATTCACCGCGGCGCCGCCTATTGCGGAGGCGGCGGCGAAACCGAGCAGGCCGACGATGAAGGTGTTCTTACGTCCCCACAGGTCGGACACCCGGCCGCCGAAGAGCAGCAGACCGCCGAAGGCCAGGGTGTACGCGGTGATGACCCACTGCTTGTTGCCGTCGGAGATCCCGAGGTCGGCTTGGGCGGACGGCAGCGCGATGTTCACGATGGTCGCGTCGAGCACGACCATCAACTGGGCTATCGCGATGAATATCAGCGCTGTCCAGCGCTTCGGATCCGGCTGAGGTGTTTCAGGCATTACTGATCTCACTATGGGATGCGGAGTGACAGGACGTGGGGACGTGGGTCAGCGAAAGGTCCGGCGCCGTACTGCGGCGGTGGATCGGGGTCAGGGATCCCTGCCGGCCTTGGCGTTCGGGTCCGGCTCTGCTCAGGCAGGACGAGCGGCTGACTCGGGTTGCGCAGGTTCACGGGCACGGCGAACCTGATGACGCTATAACCCGACTGATGGGCATTGCGAACGGTTTGTTACTGACGGGCTTGCAGTTCCTCCAGAGTCGCGGCATCCCCGGCGAGCACCGAGCACGCGGGCGCGCGCAGGCCGTCGAGGAACAGTTGCAGGTGGCGACGGACGAAACGGTCGAAGCCTGCGCAGCAGGTGCCGGGGAGCGGCCGGGTGAGCTGCGTCACGGCGACCATCAGGTCACCGACGGCGATGTCGGTGCGCAACTGGCCCGCGCTCTGGGCGCGTTCCATGATGGCGCTGATCGATCGTTGCATCTGTTCGACCTGGCTGGCGACCGCGGGGTCCTGGCGGTCGAAAACGTCGGAGAGCAGGGGGCACAGGGCGCCGATCCGCTCGTCCGCCGCTTCGAAGACGAAACGGCTGAGCGCGGCGAACGCGTCCGGCTCCTGTGCCAGTGCGTCCTCGGCTCGTTTCACTGTACGGGCCATCACTGACAACGTGACCTGGCGGATCAGCTCCGCGCGGTCGGTGAAGTGCCGGTAGAGCGTGGCATTGCCGACGCCCGCCCTGCGTGCCACCTCGTCGAGGGGGACGTCGGGGCCGAGTTCGACGAGCGCCTCGCGCGCGGCTGCGACGATACGCTCCCGGTTCCGGGTGGCGTCCGCACGCAGGCGCACGGCTCGCGGCGGCACGGCGGTCTCCGTGGCGGGCGGCATGGTCGGACTCCCTCCGGTGACGTGTCGGGTGGCATGGGTCGGGCGTGACGAGGAAACGGAAAAACGATCCCCGTTTCCGATCACCACACTAAACAGGGAGCCGTTCCCCGGATATTTCGGGGTGATCGCGTGACCTGCGTCTCAGTTTCGCGATCACCCGCCTGCGGGCGACCCGGCGCAAGGGAGGACTTTCATTGAAGCTTCAAGAAGTGCCCGTAGCATGAACGCCATGACATGGCTGACCGAAGAGGAGCAGACGACCTGGCGGGCGTTTCTGCATGCCACCACGCTGCTAGAAGATCATCTCGACCGTCAGCTGCAGCGCGACGCCGGTATGCCGCACATGTACTACGCGCTGCTGAGTACCTTGTCCGAGGCGCCCGGCCGGAAGATGCGGATGACCGAACTCGCCGAGCAGGCCAAAATCACCCGGTCCCGGTTGTCGCACGCCGTATCGCGCCTCGAGGGTAACGGCTGGGTGCGCCGCGAGAACTGCCCCACCGACCGGCGCGGCCAGGTGTGCGTACTGACCGACGCCGGCCATACGGAGCTGGTGCGTATCGCGCCCGGACATGTCGCTGCCGTCCGCGCCGCGATCTTCGACCGGCTCACTGCCGAGCAGAGCCGGCGGCTCGGTGAAATCTCGCGGCTCGTTGCCGAGGGTCTGCATCAGCCGGACGGCGCGGACGTGCCCTGGCTGCGGTGAACGCGGCCCGGTCAACGCGGCGCCGCGCATGTCACCTGCGGGGGTGAGTGCGTGGTGGTGAGCCGACGCTCACTGCGTCGCCGACCTTGCGCTCCCGGAGCGCGCCAGCCACCGGCCCTCGTGCCGGCTCACCTCGATCGGCCGGCCGAAGCAGCGCGTCATCCACGCCCCGGTGAGCACCTGCTCAGCGGGGCCGGAGGTCAGTACCCGGCCCTCCTTGAGCAGCAGCACATGGCCGATCGCCGGTGACAGCTCCTCCAGGTGGTGGGTGACCGTGACGGTGGCCAGCCCCGCCCTGGTCGTCGCGAGCCGGTGCATGGCGTCGATCAGGTCCTCGCGCGAGGGCAGGTCGAGGGCGTTGAAGGGCTCGTCGAGCAGCAGCAGCGACGGGTCGGCCATCAGCGCCCGCGCCACCAGGATGCGGGCTCGCTGGCCGCCTGAGCAGACGCCGTAGGGGCGCTCGGCGAGGTCCTTGATCTCCAGTTCGGTCAGGAGCGCGGTCGCACGGTCGCGTACGTCCCTGTCGTACTTCCGCCACAGCGGCTGCACCGTGCCGGTGTGCCCGGTCAGGACGACGGTGTGGGCGGTCGCGTCGAGCGGCACCTTCTGCGCGGAGGAGACCAGGCCGATGCGGGCGCGCAGCTCGCGCATGTCGACCCGGCCGAGGCGGTGGCCGAGGACCTCGACCGTACCGGTGGTGGGGTGCATGAGGGCGCCGATCAGGCGCAGGACCGTGGTCTTCCCCGCGCCGTTCGCACCGAGCAGCGCCCAGTGCTGCCCCGCGCCCACGGTCCAGTCGATGCCGTCGAGGATGACCTGGCCCGTGGTGTGGCGACGCACGCTGACGCCGTCCATAACGGCGACCGCGGCGGGGGTCGCACCTGTCGCGTCAGCTGTCATGGCCGAACGATAGCTGTAGGCAACAACTTTACGGTGGCCGTTTCCGCCATGTGGATACGGCGCCGGCGCCGCGTACGGTCACTGGCCGGCAGGCGACGGGCTCTCATCCGGCGCGGACTCGGCAATACGCGGCGGTCCCGGCCGGAAGAGCAGGAAAGTCACCACGAAGCCGAAGGCGAAGAACCCCGCGGACCACCAATAGGCGACGGCGTAGCTGTGCAGTTGCGCCTGTGCGACCGCCCCAGGTGTCGGGCGGCGGCCGACGAGGTAACTGGTGGCGGCACTCGTCGCGAGGGTGTTGAGCAGTGAGGTGCCGACGGAGCCGCCGACCTGCTGGCTGGTGTTCACCATGGCCGAGGCGACACCGGCGTCGGCCGGCTTGTTGCCGGCGGTGGCGAGGTTCATTGCCGTGGCGAAGATCAGGCCGAGACCGAGGCCCAGCAGGAGCAGCGGCGGCATGACGTGCGCCACGTACGTGCTGTTGCCGTCCAGCGCGGTCATCCACCCCATGGCGCCGGCGGCCAGCAGCATGCCGGTGGGGACGATCGGTTTGGCGCCCAGTTTCGGCACCAGCACGTTGGTGGTCGTCACTGAGGCGATCACCAGCAGCGCCACCATGGGCAGGAAGGCGAGGCCGGTTTTCACCGGTGAATAGCCGAGCGTGCGTTGCAGGTAATACGTCAGGAAGAGGAACACGCCGAACATTCCGGCGCCGGACAGGAACATCGCAATGAACGACGCCCCGCGGTCGCGGTCGGCGACCACCCGCATCGGCAGCAGCGGGTGACGGGCACGCAGCTGCCACCACACGAAGGCCGCAAGCAGGATCGTGCCGGTCAGCAGGAAGCCCCAGGTGCTGGGGGTGCTCCACGAGTGCCGTTGGGCGTTGGAGAAGCCGTAGACGATGCAGAACAGGCCGCCGGAGACGAGCAGCGTGCCGGGGATGTCGAGATGCGCGCGGCCGGGTGGGGCGCCCGAGCGCAGCAGCCGCATGCCGCCAGCGAAGGCGATGAAGGCGAAGATCAGATTGACGTACAGGCACCAGCGCCAGTCCAGGTATTCGGTGAGGATGCCGCCGAGCAGGAGCCCGACCGCCGCACCGGCGCCTGCGATGGCTCCGTAGATACCGAAGGCCTTCGCGCGTTCCCTGGAGTCGGTGAAGGTCGTGGTCAGCAGTGACAGGGCGGCGGGGGCGAGGATCGCGCCGAAGGCGCCCTGCAGGGCGCGGGCCATCACCAGGATCTCGAAGCTCGGCGCCGCACCGCCGATCGCCGACGCCGCGGCGAAGCCGACCAGGCCGATCAGGAAGATCCGCTTGCGGCCGACGAGGTCGGCGAGCCGGCCGCCGAACAGCAGCAGGGAGCCGAATGCCAGCGCGTACGCGGTGACGACCCACTGGCGGTCACCGTCGCTGAAGCCGAGGTCGCGCTGGGCCGAGGGCAGCGCGATGGTCACGATCGTGGCGTCCAGTACGACCATCAACTGGGCGAGGCCGATCACGCACAACACCCACCAGCGGTGGGCGGGAGGTTCGGAGAAGTCGTCCTGTCCGGACGGCGGGCCGGTCGCGCGGGCGCGGCCGGCTGCGGCTGGTGCCTCGGAGGACCTTCGGGCCATGGCGTGGGTCTCCTTTTGCGCTCGCGCGCGTCCCCCGGGATTTCCACGCTAGGTCCAGTTCAACGACCCCGCCACGCGGGACGCCGCGGCCCCTGCGGCGGGGGCGGCGGTGTCGGGCAGGGTGGGGCGGCAATCCACCGCGACCGCCATCGGACGACCGTCCCTGGTGGCGATGACGGCCACGGAGTGTGGTGCTGCACCTGCACAACGATCACTAACCGCGAGGTCGAAACCACTAACGCACCCTCACCCGTTCGAGTGACCCGCTGAGCGGACCGCAGTCAGCAGGTGTAGTCCGCCGTCACCCGGAAGGGTGAGTGCCGCCGACACCCGGACGCAGCAGTTGCGCGCGCGGGTACGGCCGCGGGGCCGTTGGCTGGCGGGAAGGCAGTGGCCGCGACCCGACCGCGGTAAGGGAGCACGCATATGGCGACGAGCGCGGACGGCCCGGCGGGAGGCGCCGCCGAACCGGGGGACGGGCCGCTGGGCGCCGACGAACGTGCCGAGTTGCTCGCGCTGCGCAAACGTCTCCCCGCCCGGCGGCGGTGGCGGGCCGCCCTGTCCGCGCTGCTGATCACACTGGCCGCGGTGCTCGCCCCGCTCAGTGCCGTCGCCGTGTGGGTCGCAGACGAGATGGCGGACACCGACCGGTACGTGGCGACGGTCGCCCCGCTGGCCCGGCACCCCGACGTCAGGGCCGCAGTGACCGACCGGGTGACCGACGCGGCCATGGCCAAGCTGGACCTCGACTCGCTGCTGTCCGGCGTGGCGCCCAGCGACCGGCCGGGGCTGGAAAAGGCGCTCGGCACGCTGCGCGGGCCGATCACCGGCGGGATCAGGGACGTCGTGCGGCAGACGGTGGCGCGCTTCGTGGCGAGCGACGCCTTCGCCACGCTGTGGGAGCAGCTGAACCGGCAGGCGCACGCGGCCTTCACCGGTGCTCTGACCGGGGACAGCGACACGGCGGTGAAGGTGAACGGCGACGCCGTCGTACTGGACCTCGCGCCGGTCGTCACCCAGGTGAAGCAGCGGCTGCTGGCCCAGGGGCTGAGTGCGGCGTCACTCATTCCCGAGGTGCGGACCGACTTCACGCTGGTGAAGTCCGAGGACGTACGGCGGGCGCGCACCGGTTTTCGTTGGCTGCAGATCACCGGCAATTGGCTGCCGGTCGTCACCGTCGTCCTGGCGGCCGTCGGCGTGCTGCTCGCCGCACGCAGGCGGCGCGCTCTGGTGGCAGCAGCGCTGGGAATCGCCGCGGGTGCGGCGGTGCTCGGGATCGGACTGGTGATCTTTCGGATCATCTATCTGGATCACCTGCCCGCGGGCACGAACGAGGCGGCAGCGGGTGCGATCTATGACCAGATCGTACGTTTTCTACGGGTGACGGTGCGGATGCTGATCGTCCTGGGGATCGTGGTCGCAGCCGGGGCGTGGCTGAGCGGTTCAGGGCGGTGGGCGGAGCGGGTCACGACGGCGTGGGAGACGGGGATCGCCGCGGTGCGGCAGGCCGTGGGGATCAGGACGACCGGGCCGGTGGGTCCGTGGGTCCACCGCTACCGCCTTGCACTGCGGTGGGTGGTCGTCGGCGGTGCGGGCCTCGCGCTGCTGCTGTGGCCCTACCCGACCGGCTTGGTCGTCGTCTGGATCGCGGTGGTGGCTGTCGCCGTACTGGCGGTCATCGAATTCCTCGACGACCGGCGTCAACCGGACGTCGCGAGGGTGACTTCCGCGTAGCGGTGTCCCGGCAACTCACCCTTTCGGGGTCAGGGCGGCGAGCTGCCGGTCGAACGGAATGAACGTTTCCTCAGCCGCCGCTGGACGCCGTACGGAGCGGGCGGTGACCTGGCCGGCGAGTTCGGCGGCGGCGCGGTCGATGCGCAGGGCGAGGGCGTCGTCCCCCGCCGCACCCCAGTCCTCGGTCGCCGCGTACACCGCTGTCGGCAACACGACCGCCCGCAGATAGCTGAAAAGCGGGCGCATGGCGTGTTCCAGGACCAGGGAGTGGCGGGCGGTTCCGCCGGTCGCCGCGATCAGGACCGGGATGCCTGTCAGCGCGTCCTTGTCGATGACGTCGAAGAAGGACTTGAACAGCCCGCTGTAGGAGCCGGTGAAGACCGGCGTCACCGCGATGAGGCCGTCGGCGGAGGTGACGGCGTCGACGGCGTCGCGCAGCCGCGGGCCGGGGAAGCCGGTCACCATGTTCTGCGCGATGTCGCTGGCGAGGTCGCGCAGCTCGACGACCCGCACCTCGACGTCACCCCCGATGTCACCGCCGACTTCACCGACGCCGACGCCACCGCCGCCCGCATTGTCGACATTGCCGTCGGTGACGTACCGCTGGGTCGCGGCGGTCAGCCGGTCGGCGAGCAGCCGGGTCGAGGAGGGGCGGCCGAGGCCGGCGGTGATCACGACGAGGCGGGTGGTCATGCCTGGACCTCCTGGGTGTCGCGGGCGGCGAGCAGGGACCGGTGGGTGGGGCCGTCCGGCACGTGAGCCGGGCGCCCCTTGGCGAATTCGCGGCGCAGGACGGGGACGACCTCCTCGCCGAGCAGGTCGAGTTGTTCCAGCACCGTACGGAGCGGCAGCCCGGCGTGGTCCATCAGGAACAGCTGCCGCTGGTAGTCGCCGAAGGACTCGCGGAAGGTCAGCGTCTTGTCGATGACCTCCTGCGGCGATCCGACGGTCAGCGGTGTCTGATCGGTGAATTCCTCCAGGGACGGCCCGTGGCCATATACCGGCGCGTTGTCGAAATACGGCCGGAATTCCCGTACCGCGTCCTGCGAGTTCTTTCGCATGAACACCTGACCACCCAGTCCGACGATCGCCTGGTCGGGTGAGCCGTGCCCGTAGTACGCATAGCGTTCGCGGTACAACCCGACGAGCTTCTTGAAGTGCTCCTTCGGCCAGAAGATGTTGTTGGCGAAGAAGCCGTCACCGTAGTACGCGGCCTGTTCGGCGATTTCCGGGCTGCGGATGGAGCCGTGCCAGACGAAGGGCGGGACGCCGTCCAGCGGGCGCGGGGTGGAGGTGAAGGACTGCAGCGGCGTGCGGAATTTGCCGGCCCAGTCGACCGTGTCCTCACGCCACAGCTTGTGGAGCAGGGCGTAGTTCTCCACGGCGAGCGGTATGCCCTGCCGGATGTCCTTGCCGAACCACGGGTAGACCGGGCCGGTGTTGCCGCGGCCCATCATCAGGTCGACGCGGCCGTCCGCCAGGTGCTGGAGCATCGCGAAGTCCTCCGCGATCTTGACCGGGTCGTTGGTGGTGATGAGCGTGGTGGACGTCGACAGGATCAGGCGATCTGTGCGCGCGGCGATGTAGCCGAGCATGGTGGTCGGCGACGACGGCACGAAGGGCGGGTTGTGGTGCTCACCCGTGGCGAAGACGTCGAGCCCGACCTCCTCGGCCTTCCGCGCGATGGTGACCATCGCCTTGATCCGCTCGTGCTCGCTCGGCGTGCGTCCGTTCGTCGGGTCCGTGGTGACGTCGCCGACTGTGAAGATCCCGAACTGCATCTCACCCACCGTCCAATTGATTGATTGTTCAACCGCCTGAACCGCGTGCCTTCCTCGCCTATTCCCGCCCGCTGCTCACCGGTCCGGCTCTTCCCCGGCGGGCGGCTCCCCGCCCGGCTCCGTCCCCTCGGCCGCCTCCGGAGGCACGGCCCCCGAAGCGTGGAAGGTCATGGCCCCGAACCGGAAGTCCCGGCCCTGCATCACCACCCCGTGGTTGACGCCACCGCTGAAGGTGTTGTGCACGACGCTCGTCGGCGCCTGGCCTGCAGCCCCCGCCGGGTCCAGCTCGGCCAGCAGCCGGCGCAGCTCCTCCGCGGCCGCCGGGTCCGCGCCGAGCGTACGGCGCAACCGCGTACGCCACTCGGCCTCGACGTCGCCCGCCGCGAGGTCGTCGTCCGCCGCGCGGGCCGCGGTCAGCTCCTGGCGGGACTGCTCGAGCTCCGCGTCCACCGCTCCGGCCTCGCCGCCCCGGGCGAAGAAACGCGCCAGCCGCCCTCGTACCTGCGCCCACGCGTCCGAAGCCATCAGCCCGACCACGGTCGTGGCTCCCGAGGTCGCCAACGCCGTCAACTCCGCTTCCACCGTGCCCCCTTCCGGCCCCGCGGGCGCGCACCGCCCGTGCACCGCCCACCGTAGGGCCGAACGGGCGAGCGGCACGTGCCGCGGGGCTGCCGAGGTGGCTCTCGCCGTGCCCCGTGGGCCACCGGTCCGTGTCATGCGGCGGACTGCCGCTTCCTGGCGCCCCGCCACCGCGCCCGGCGCCCGAACGCCCGGGGCGGCGGCCCGGCGCCCACCCCCAGCCGACGCATCCGCTACCCTGTTCCACGTCGCAAGACCCGCCATTCCGAACCCGCGCGACCACCGCTGCCAGACGGCCGCGAAGGGCCGGGGGACACGGGCCGGCGTGGAATTGCCCCAGTAGCTCAGGGGATAGAGCACGGCTCTCCTAAAGCCGGTGTCGCAGGTTCGAATCCTGCCTGGGGCACAACCCGAAGTCGCCTTGACCGGCGGTTTCGTTGGATCAGCAGCTTGTCACGCGGCCTCGGACCCGTCGTCCGGGGCCGTTTGCGCGGGCGATGCGCGAGCGGGCGGGCTGCCGGCCCCCTGAATATCCCCCGAGGGATCGACACCGTTCGGCACGGAACGCTTCGCGGCGCGAGTCGGTGCGCCGCCTCCGCGATGGCCGGCTGCGTACGAGGCCACTCGGTGACCGGCGGCACCTCCGCGGCGGGGCTCGTCCGCGCGTACGCTGCTTCCTGTCGCCCTCCCGAAGCCGATGTCCCAGGATCGGCGTGGCGACGGGCGGACGGCGGAAGAGGTGCGGGACACGTGGCTCGCAGGGCAGGGCGCAGGCCGCCGCCGTCACCGCTGCCGCAGCACGCCGGGGTGGACGCCGTACGGGTGCGGCTGCCCGGGGACGGGGCGGGGCGCTGGACGACGGTACGGGACCATCTGCTGGAGCGGTACGGTCCCGTGGCCGGTGCCGACCAGGTGGAGGCGATGCTCGCCGCCGGGCGGTTCGTGACCGTGCAAGGGCCGGTGGACGCGGCGACGCCGTACGAGCCGGGCGGCTGGGTCTGGTTCCACCGCGACCGGGCGCCCGAGGCGGAGGTGCCCTACGCGGTCGACGTCGTCCACCGCGACGAGCGGATCGTCGTCGCCGACAAGCCGCACTTCCTGGCCACCACCCCGCGCGGCCGCCACATCACGCAGACCGCGCTCTCCCGGCTGCGGGACAGCCTCGACCTGCCGCTGCTCTCCCCCGCCCACCGGCTGGACCGGCTGACCGCGGGCCTGGTGCTCTTCGTCGTACGTCCCGAGGACCGCGGCGCCTACCAGACGCTCTTCCGGGATCGGCAGGTCCGCAAGGAGTACGAGGGCGTGGCCCGTCACGACCCGGCGGTGAGGCTGCCACTCACCGTACGCAGCCGGATCGTCAAGGAGCGCGGGCGGATGGCGGCCGAGGAGCAGGCGGAAGGGCCGCCGAACGCCGAGAGCCGTGTCGAACTGCTCGAGCACCGCGACGGCCTCGGCCGCTACCTGCTGCTTCCCGCGACCGGGCGGACCCACCAGCTGCGGCTGCACATGGCCGGCCTGGGACTGCCGCTGCTGCACGACCCCCTCTACCCCCGGCAATTGCCGGAGGCCGACGCGGACGACTGGTCCCGGCCGCTGCAACTTCTCGCCCGCGCGCTGGAATTCACCGACCCGCTGACCGGGCGGACGGTGCGCTTCGAGAGCGGTCGGCGGCTGGCCGCCTGGGCCGGCAACGGCGCCTGAGCGGACGTCAGGACCCCGGGGACACCGGGACCTGCGGATCCGCCGCGTGCAGCAGCGAGAAAAAAGCGCCCTCGGGGTCCCTGAGCAGCGCGAGCCTGCCCACACCCGCCATGTCGGTGCCCGGCATCAGCACCGCGCCGCCGCGTGCCACGGTCTTCGCCACCGTCCCGTCCACATCGGCCACCGAGAAATACGGCTGCCAGTAACTGGTGCCCTCGGGCAGCATGTCCGTGCCCAGCTGCATGATGCCGGCGTGCGAGCCCTGCCGGCCGCCACCGGAGCGTGACGCCACCACATACGAGCCCGCGTCGCCCGGCAGCGGCATGTCCTCGTAGTCCCAGTCGAAGACCGCGCCGTAGAACTGCTTGGCCTTCGCGGCGTCCGTCGTGTACAGCTCCGTCCAGCACAGGCCGCCGTCGCCGACCCGGTCCAGGCCGGCGGTCGTCCCCGGCTCCCAGACCGCGAACTCGGCCCCGCTCGGATCGGAATACCCGGCGAGCCTGCCCTGCTCCGCGACCGCCATCGGCGGGAAGCGGACGCTGCCGCCGGCCTGCTCGACGGCCTTGGTCGTGGCGTCCGCGTCGGGCGTGTGGAAGTAGATCGTCCAGGCGGGCTGGGCGTGTTCGTCCTGGAGCGGGCCGAGCGCCGCGACGGTCTCGCCGTCCCGCTGGAACATCCCGTAATCCCCCATCTCCGGCCCCGCCGACTGGAACTGCCAGCCGAACAGGTCACCGTAGAAGGCGGCCGCCGCCGTGACGTCGCGGCTGCCCAGGTCCACCCAGTTGGGCGTGCCGGGCGCGTAGTCATTGGTGAGCATGATGGAGACCTCCGTGGGCCGAGTGATCGGTGAGGCGATCGATCTGCCGGATTTGGACGCTGTGTCCTCCCTCACACTCAGCATGGCATCAGCCACCGACAATCAGGGTTCCCACGCTCGGCGGCGACCTCCTGGCCAGGTCAGAGGCACGGACGGAGGCTGGCTGACCGTGGCTGCCCGGGCACGGGCGGTGGTCAACCGATTCGGGGTTTGTCAGTGCCCCCGTCTAGGGTGGTTCACATGTACGGGGGAAGTCTCGATCACGCGAACGCCGCTCTGCGCGCCTATGTGCAGGAGCACGGCGACCGGCCGTGGACGGCCGAAGAGTTGGCGGAGCTGGCGCGGTTGCGCGCTCGCTGGACCGCCGCGGCGCGCGGCGCCCGGGTGGGGATACGCCCGGTGTCCGGGCCGGTCATGGGCGCCGCGGTCGTGACGGCGGCGTAATCCGCCGCGGTGGTGACGGCTGCATAGCCCCGTGCTTGCGGGGCCTTTGACACTCCGTCGGTCAGACGGACGCGCGGGCCGCCGCGTGCGGGGGACGTACGGAATCGCTGCCAGGTGCCGGCTCCGCGGTGTCGTCCCCGAGGGCGACGATCCGGTTCGTGGCGTCGACATGGACCACGGCGGGCCGCAGGGCGCGGGCCTCCGCGTCGTCGACCTGCGCGTAACTGATCAGGATCACCAGGTCCCCGGGGTGCACGAGGTGTGCCGCGGCGCCGTTGATCCCGATCACGCCGGAGCCGCGCTCGCCCTCGATGACATACGTCTCCAGCCGGGCGCCGTTGGTGATGTCGACAATGTGCACCAACTCGCCCGGCAGCAGGTCGGCGGCGTCCATCAACTCGGCGTCGACCGTCACGGACCCGACGTAGTGCAGGTCCGCATGCGTCACGGTGGCCCGGTGGATCTTGGATTTGAACATGGTGCGCAGCACGGTGCCGCCTCCTGGTGTGAACGGGAAGGTCGCGTCCCCGCCCGGGGTACGCGCCGACTCGACCAGGGTAAAGGCCCTGGTCTCCCACGCGTCGGCGGGTGGCGGGCGGAGTGCGCTATCTCTCAGGCCGCCGCCCTTCCCGGGGCGCCCTCGCACGGGAGGCGCACACGATGGCCCGCGACGTCCGCCACGGCGACGCGTGGCTGTGCGAGCGGATGGACACCGAGCTGAACGACACCGAGCGCGAGGTGCTGCGACTGGCCGCGGCGCTGCTCGACCGGCTGGCGGCGGACGAGTGAAACGGCTGCGTACATTGCCGCGCCGTACGCCTGGGGGGTCTTCGTCGAAATACCCCTAGGGGGTATAAGCTGGCAGCGAGAGGGGACGGAACGGGCCGTCCCCGGCCACGCGACAAGGAGCAGGACCATGAGCGATGTCGTCTACTCGGTGTCCGGGATGAGCTGCGGCCACTGCGAGTCCGCGATCACCCGGGAGGTCACCGCGATCCCCGGCGTCACCTCCGTCAAGGCGGTCGCCTCGACCGGTCTGCTGACCATCGACGCGGAAGGCCCCGTGGACGACGACACGGTACGGGCGGCGGTCGACGAGGCGGGCTACGAGTTGGTCGGGCGGGCCTGACCGCACACAGCGGGGGGGCAGCGGCAAGGGGAGCGGCGATGAGCAGCACGGACGTACGGCACGAGGACCGCGGCGGGCAGCCGGCCGGCCGGTGGGTCGAGCTGGAGATCGGCGGCATGACGTGCGCGTCCTGCGCCGCCAGGATCGAGAAGAAGCTCAACCGCATGGACGGCGTCACCGCCACCGTCAACTACGCGACCGAGAAGGCGAAGGTCGGCTACGGCGACAGTGTCGCCGTAGCCGACCTGATCGCGACGGTCGAGGCCACCGGCTACACCGCCGCGCTCCCCCCGCCGCCCGCGACCGGCGCCGGCCAGGCGCCGCAGGACGCGGGCGCCCCGGCGGCCGACGCCGAACTGGCGTCGCTGCGCCTGCGCCTGACCACCGCGGTCGTGCTGGCCGTCCCGGTGATCGTGCTGGCGATGGTGCCCGCGGCGCAGTTCGACAACTGGCAGTGGCTGTCGCTGACCCTGGCCTCGCCGGTCGTCGTCTACGCGGGCTGGCCCTTCCACCGCGCCGCCTGGACGAACCTGCGGCACCGCGCCGCCACCATGGACACCCTGGTATCGGTCGGCACGCTGGCCGCCTTCGGCTGGTCCTTGTGGGCGCTTTTCTTCGGCGATGCCGGGATGACCGGCATGACCGACGCCTTCCGGCTGACGGTGTCCCGTTCCCGGGGCGGCAGCGAGATCTACCTGGAGGCGGCCGCCGGCGTCACCGCCTTCATCCTCGCCGGCCGCTACTTCGAGGCGCGCGCCAAACGCCGGGCCGGCGCCGCCCTGCGGGCGCTGCTCGAACTCGGCGCCAAGGACGTCGCGGTGCTGCGCTCCGGCGCTGAGATACGGATCCCCGTCGGCGACCTGGCGGTCGGCGACCGCTTCGTCGTACGGCCGGGCGAGAAGATCGCCACCGACGGCCTGGTGGTGGACGGCGCGTCGGCCGTCGACGCGTCGATGCTCACCGGCGAGTCGGTGCCGGTCGAGGTCGGCCCCGGTGACCGGGTCACCGGCGCCACCGTGAACGCCGGCGGGCGGCTGGTCGTGGCGGCCACCAGGGTCGGCGCCGACACCCAGCTGGCCAGGATGGCGCGGCTCGTGGAGGACGCCCAGAACGGCAAGGCGGCCGCCCAGCGGCTCGCCGACCGCGTCTCCGGGGTCTTCGTGCCCACCGTCATCGTGCTGGCGCTGGGCACCCTGGCGGCGTGGCTGGCGCTCGGCGAGGGCGCGCAGGCCGCGTTCACCGCCGCCGTCGCCGTGCTGATCATCGCCTGTCCGTGCGCGCTGGGCCTCGCGACGCCCACCGCGCTCATGGTCGGCACCGGGCGCGGCGCGCAGCTCGGCATCCTCATCAAGGGCCCTGAGGTCCTGGAGTCGACCCGGGCCGTCGACACGATCGTGCTCGACAAGACCGGTACGGTCACCACCGGTTCGATGACGCTGACCGGTGTCCTGCTCGCCGACGGCGTCGAGGAAGGCGACGTGCTGCGGCTCGCGGGGGCCCTCGAGCACGCCTCCGAGCACCCCGTCGCGCGGGCCGTCGCCGCGGGGGCGGCGGACCGGGTCGGCGAACTGCCCGCCGTCGACGGCTTCACCAACCTGCCGGGCCTCGGCGTCGAGGGCGTGGTGGACGGCCGCACGGTGCTGGTCGGCCGCGAGCAGCTGCTGCGCGACCGGTCGCAGCCGCTGCCGCCGGAGCTGGTACGTGCCAAGGCCGCAGCGGAGGCCGGTGGCGGCACGGCGGTGGCCGTCGGGTGGGAAGGCCGCGCCAGGGCCGTCCTCGTCGTCGCCGACGCCGTCAAGCCGGACAGCGCGGAGGCCGTACGCCGGCTGCGCGCGCTCGGGCTGCGGCCGGTGCTGCTCACCGGTGACAACGCGGCCGTCGC
Source organism: Actinacidiphila paucisporea (assembly GCF_900142575.1). Lineage (GTDB taxonomy): Bacteria > Actinomycetota > Actinomycetes > Streptomycetales > Streptomycetaceae > Actinacidiphila > Actinacidiphila paucisporea. The sequence goes on along the minus strand of NZ_FRBI01000007.1, from coordinate 89,917 downwards.
GGCGGCAGTGGCCGCGGAAGTGGGCATCGACGCGGCAGATGTCCACGCCGAAGTCCTCCCCGAGGAAAAAGTGGCCGTCATCCGACGGCTCCAGGCCGAGAGCCGCACGGTCGCCATGGTCGGCGACGGCGTCAATGACGCGGCCGCGCTGGCGCAGGCGGACCTCGGGCTCGCGATGGGCACGGGGACGGACGCGGCGATCGAGGCGGGCGACCTCACGCTCGTCCGCGGGGATCTGCGGGTCGCCGCGGACGCGATCCGGCTGGCGCGGCGGACGCTCACGACGATCAAGGCCAATCTGTTCTGGGCCTTCGCCTACAACGTCGCGGCCCTGCCGCTGGCCGCGGCCGGACTGCTCAACCCGATGGTCGCCGGGGCCGCGATGGCCTTCTCGTCGGTTTTCGTGGTCGGCAACAGCCTGCGGTTGCGGACGTTCTCGCCGCTGGCGGAGCAAGGCGCGAAGTAAGCCGCGGAGTAAGGCGGAGTGCGGCCGCCCGCGCAATTCACCACGTCGCCGGCGGGCGGGCGGTCAGGATGTGCGGATGGCACAGGCACAGAGGTTTTCGACGCAGGCACGGCGGGCACGGGCGGTGGCGCGGCTCGGGGCGCGGGCGGGCGGGGTCGGCGACGTGGTGGAGCGGCTGGTCGCCGTCCACGCGACGGATCCGGCGACGGTGTATCTCGCCGTCGCCGCCCGGCTGGCCGACCCGGACACCGCCGTCGCGGCCGTGGAGCGGGAGCTGTACGCGCAGCCCGCGGCGCTCACCCGGATGCTCGCGATGCGCCGCACGATGTTCGTCGTCCGGCGCGCCTTCGCGCCCGAGGTGTACGCCGCCGCCGGGCGGCGCATCGCGGTCAAGGAGCGCAAGAACCTGCTCGCTCACCTCGCGGAAGGCGGCGGCTGGGACGCCGCGTGGCTCGACGAGGTCGAGGCCGAGGTCACCGCGGCGCTGGTCGCGCACCCGGAGAGCAGCGGCGCCGAACTGTCCCGGCTCGTGCCGCGGCTGCGCGAACAGATCGTCGTCGCCCGCGGCAAACCCTACGAGGCGACGCAGAACGTCGCGAGCCGGATCATCCGCACGATGGCCGCGGAGGGGCGGATCGAGCGGCGCAGGCCGGCCGGGTCCTGGACCAGCGGCCAATTCCGCTGGGCCAAGGCCGAACCGCTGCCCGAGGTCCCCGCGGAGCCCGCGCGTGCCGCGCTCGCGAAGACCTGGCTTGGGGCCTACGGGCCGGGCACCGAGGCCGACCTCAAGTGGTGGACGGGCTGGACCCTGGGCGAGACCCGCAAGGCGCTCGGGGCGGTCGGGGCCCAGGCGGTCGTCCTGGACGACGGCGCCACGGCCTACGTCCTCCCGGGTGACGCCTACCCGTCCGAGGCGCCCGCCGGGCCGCCCACGGTCCAACTGCTCCCCGCCCTGGACCCGGCCGCCATGGGCTGGCAGGACCGCGCCTGGTTCCTGCCGGACTCCCGCGACGGGCTCTTCGACCGCACCGGCAACATCGGGCCCACTGTGTGGTGGGACGGCGAGGTCATCGGCGCCTGGGCCCAGCGCGCCGACGGCTCCGTGGCCTGGCACCGGCTCGCCGACCGCGGCACGGCGGCTTGCGCCGCGGTCGACGAAGCCGCGCACGCGCTGGCCGCGCTGCTGGGCGATGTGCGGGTGACGCCGCGCTTCCGCACCCCGCTGGAGCGCGCCCTCAGCGCGTAGCCGCCGCGGTTCGCCCTCGTTGCGTTACGCCGCGGCCGGCCGCGGCGCCCCGGGTGGCTGCCCCCTGCCAGGGCGCCGCTTTCGCTCCCGCCGTGGTCCCTGGTGGCGCAATTACCCGCGCCCCGGGTGGCTGCCCCTTGCGGTGCGCCTGCTCGGTCCAGGGGCACGCAGTTCCCCGCGCTCTGGAAACGCTCACCCTCCGCTGGGGAAGGGCGAGGCCCGTGGTGAGGACCGACGGCTGGGCATAGGAGGACGCAAGCCCAAAGCGGCGCGACCGGCCGCGGCGGACCGCGCCTGGGGAGGCAGCAGCAGGACGGGACTGCCACCCCAGGCGCGGCGGACCGTCAGAAGTGGGTGAGCTTCGAAGTGAAGGACGGGGACGTCAGATCCTTCTGGAGGACGGCCGGTACGGAGGCGCGGGCGGAACCCGTGCCGAAGGTGAGGGTTCCCACCACGGTGCCCGCCTTGGCGCTGTGGGGCAGCCCGCCGGCCAGGGGGGTGAGGGCGATCGTGGAGCGCAGGCCCGGCCAGCCGGCCGTGGTGAGGTCGGCGGCGGCGGCGACCGGCGTCTTGCCGCCGAGGCCGTCGCTCACCTCGCCGACGACGTCACCCTTCTTGACGACCGTCGCGGACGTCAGCCCGCCCTGGACGGCCTTGATGAGCTGTTGGCTGCGGGCCAGCGCGGCGTCGAGGCTGTCGCTGACGGTGGTGCCGCCGTGCTGCTGGAGGACGACGCCGAGGATCAGCTGCTCCTTGCCGGCGGCCTTCCTGTTCGCCGCCCACATCAGGGCGCCGCCCGCCGGTGTGCTGGATCCGGTCTTGATGCCGATGACGCCGGTATTCACCAGGTCGTTGTTGTTGTTGAAAATCTTGCCGACACCGGGGACGACGACCCACGGGAGTCCTACGACCGAGCGGAAGACCCCGTTCTTCATCACCTCGCGGGCCAGCTTGAGCTGGTCGACCGCGGTGCTGACGGTGGTCTCCTCCAGGCCGCTGGCGCCGGTGTACTTGGTGTCGGCCATGCCGAGCGCGGTCGAGGCCGCCTTCATCTTGGTGACGAAGGCCTGCTGCGTGCCGGCGTCCCAACGGGCCAGCAGCCGCGCGATGTTGTTGCCCGAGGGGACCAGCAGCAGTTGCAGCATCTGGCGTTCGGTGAACTTCTGGCCGACCTTCACGTGGGCGGTCGACTCGGCGGCGGACGCGGACTCGTTCGCCGCCTGCTGGTCGACGGGGATCTGGGGGCCGTTCTCCTTGCCGGTGAGCGGATGGTCCTTCAGCACCACGTAGGCGGTCATCACCTTGGTGAGGCTGGCGATCGGCACCGGGGTCTGGGCGCCGTGCACGCCGAGCGAGCCGAGGCCCTCGACCTCGGCGACGGACTGGCCCTCGCCGGGCCACGGCATCGACGCGGGCAGCGGGGCGCCGGCGAAGGCGTACGAGGACGCGCCGGTCAGCCGCAGGCTGGTGCCGGGCACCGGGCGTACGGCCTGGACGACGACGAAGACCACCGCGAGCAGCACGACCAGCGGGGTCCAGATCCTGAACCGCCGGGCGACGCTGCGCAGCAGGGTCTGCCGGGGCGGCGGGGTGTTGGTGAGGTGGGCGAGCAGCTTCAGCGGGGTGGAACCGGTGTGGCCGGACCCGGGCGGCAGCAGCTGAGGCAGCGGCTGAGGCATGGACCGGGTCCCCTCGGGGCCGACGATCTCGCCCTGACCGGGTTCGGCGGCCGGCGGCGAGGTGGCGGCGGGGCCCGCGGAGGCCGCGGAGGCGGCCCAGGCGGGCGTGGCACCGGCCGCGGGCTGTCCGGTGCGCCCCACCGGCCGTTCGGCCGGGAGATCGGACACCAGGGGCCGCAGCAATGACTTCCGTACCGCCGCCCGGTGCACACCGGTGTCCTCGCGCCGGTCGTCCGGCTCGGCTTCCGGCGCCGCCTCCGGGGCTGTTTCCGGGGCTGTTTCCGGCCCCGTTTCCGTCGCCGGCCCGCCCGCGCGGTCGGATTCCGCTTCTGAAGCTTTTCCAGAAGCCCTTGCGGGAGCTTTTGCCGGAGCGTCCGCGGGAACGTCCTCGGGAACGTCCGTACGAGCATCCGCCGGAGCGCCCTCGGGCGCCTCCCCGGCCGCGTCCTGAGAGTCCCGAGGGGAGTCCGCAGGCGCGTCCTGGGCGGCCGCCTCAGCCGCCTCCTCCGCTTCCCCGGCCGGAGCCGAAAGCTCACCCTCCCGGCCGCCCGCCGTCCGGGCGCCCTCATCCGCCACCGGAGTGCGCCCCGGCGCATCCTCGGGCACCGCCTCGGGAGCGCTCTCCGACGCGTCCCGCGACGCGAGGTCGTCCCCGGCCGCCGCCTCATCAGTTGAAAGTTCACTCACCTCAGGTGCACCAGGAGCCTCATCCGTCGCCTCAGCCACACCCTCCGGATCACGATTCGGTTCCGTTTTCCGGGGCTCCGCGACCGGCTCGCGCGGGTTCGACGGGGCAGGCGGCGCAGCCGCGTCGGCGGTCATGTCCACAACCGGCACATCACTCGTCGCATCCGTCACCGTACTTTCGGCGGACGCGGTGGCGAGGGGCGAGCGGGCGTCGGAGCCCGGCAGTTCAGCCGATTCCGGGTCGCCTTGATGGACGCCGCGAGCCGGTGTGCCGTCGTGCCGTACGGGCGCGGCGTCCGCCACAGCCGCCTCTCGCGCCTCAACGGGCGCATGGAACACCACCAGCCTCGGGTCCGCGACCTGTGGTGCGGCCACCTCCCCCGACGTCCCGTGCTGCTGCTCCCTGCCGGGGGACTCGCCCGCCACGCAGACCTCCTCCACACATCGTTCGGGGCACCGATAGTGCCCCTACCCGTCCTGACCCACTATTTGCAATAGTCCCGCGCGGGGCCCGCAGCCCGTCTGCGACACCACCACCGCCCCCGTAGACGAGAACGACATACCAGCCGGTTCCCGCCGATATGGCGAAGGCACTCTCGACAGGCCGGTGTGAGAGGCGTCACCCTGTCATTCATCCACGCGGGGAGGCATGGATGGGCAAGAGCCGCAGAACAATTCCGGAAGAGCTGTTGCTGCTCGCCCTGGACCCGACGACCGGGACCACGGCGCAGCCGCAATCGCTCGACCTCGGCCTCGCCGGGGCACAGCTCGTCGAGCTGGCTCTGGCAGGACGGATAGCCCCTGACGGGGATCGTATCGCCGTGGTGCATCCACGGCCGACCGGAGATCCGACTCTGGACTCCGCTCTGGAGCTGCTGCGCCGTCGTGGCAGCCCGGTGCGGGCGGTCCACTGGATCGGCGGGCCCCGGCTGGGGCTGCGCCAGACGTATCTCGCGCACCTGGAGCGGTGCGGCATGGTGCATGCCGTACCGGGTCAGATGTGCGGGGTGCTGCCGACCACTCGGTATCAGGCGACCGACAGCGCGGTCAGCCGGGAGATCAGATCCCGGCTGGACAGTGCGATCCGCACCGGCGTACCGCCGGACCCGCGGACCGCGGCGCTCGCCGCGCTCGCCCACTCCGTGGGACTCGGCAAGCATCTGTACCCGGGTAACGAAGGCCGGTCGTCACGATCGCGCCTGCGGGACCTGATCAGGTACGACCCGATGGGCGGCCTCGTCGCGCACGCCGTGATGGACGTGCAGAACGGCGTGGCCGCGCAACCCAAGCGCCCACCCGCCCAGGCACAGCGCACGGTGGGTCACGGCACGATGGCGAGGGTCGGTTGACGTTCAGCGCGTCCGAGCACACGGGCGGAAAGCAGCACTGTGAAGCCGAAGCACACTGAACACACCGACGCGTGCGGCGTACGCCGGGCACGTCGGGCACACGGCAGTACCTGAGCACCCGAACAGCACAGCAGTGTGACCCGTGATGACGCAGGACGGGGTCGCGGTGTCCGTCGGCAGGGACGGGACACCGCAGAGCCGGTCCCGTCCGCAGTGAGATCCCCTCCGGGAGCCGCTGTGCCGCGCGGGGTGGCGGGCGCCGGACAGTTGTCCGGACCCGGCGCCCCGCGCGGCACGTTTTCCGGCGCCGCCGGGGCGCACGCGAACGGTTCGCGCGCCCCGGCGTACGGACCGGGCAAGCTTGTTACGACCATTCGCCAGCGCGGCGATGACCGCTAGTGGCAGGCTGCTGACCATCAGTATGGATCAGCGTGGAGGTGCAGTCCCTGTGGTCGCCAACGTCAACCCCACCGTCAGGCGCCGCCGTCTGGGTTCGGAGCTGCGCAAGCTCCGCGAGGAGAAGGGGATGACGGCCGAGGAGGTCGCGGCCCGGCTCCTGGTCTCCCAGTCCAAGATCAGCCGCCTGGAGAACGGCCGCCGCAGCATCAGCCAGCGCGATGTCCGTGATCTGTGCGGGGTGTACGGCGTGGAGGACGTCCGCATCGTCGAGTCGCTGATGCAGATGGCCAAGGAGTCCCGCCAGCAGGGCTGGTGGCACGCCTTCGGCGACATCCCTTACAGCGTCTACATCGGCCTGGAGACCGAGGCCGCGAGCCTGCGGGTCTTCGAACCCCAGGTGGTGCCCGGCCTGTTGCAGACCCCGGGGTATGCCGCGGCGATGATCGCCGGCAATCTGCCGGAGGCGACGCCGGAGCAGGTCGAGAAGCGGGTCAGCGTCCGGATGCGCCGGCAGGAACGTATCACCGACCCCGACGGGCCGCTGCGGCTGTGGGCGGTGGTGGACGAGGCGGCGCTGTGCCGGAAGGTCGGCGACGCCGGGATCATGCGCGAACAGCTCACGCATCTCGTGGACCTGAGCCATCTGCCGCATGTGACCGTCCAGGTGCTGCCCTTCGAGGCGGGCGCCCACCCGGGGCTGAGCGGGCAGTTCGCGGTGCTGGAGTTCACCGACGCCACCGACGCGACGGTGGTCTACCTGGAGGGCGTGAACAGCGACCTGTACCTGGAGAAGGACACCGATGTACAGGCGTACAGCGTGATGTACGAGCACCTGCGGGCGCAGGCGCTGAGCGCCGAGGCCACCCGCCAGTTCATCGGCGAGGCGGCGCTGCGGTACGTCTGACCCGGCGCCGCGGTACGCCCGAGCGGCGCCGGTACGGCTCCGGACAGGGGCGCCTCGGGTGAAGGCGGGCAAGTTACTCCAAGGCCCGCTCGCATGGCAAGAGTTGCAAGGAATATGCCACCTAGTCGGGTGAAGACCCCACCGGGTCGGTGATGTTGGCGAGTAGCGTCGGGCGCAGTCAGGTGGTGGTGTACACCTCATCTCCACGGCTCGACGCATTGCGGAGTACACCCCGCCGCCGTCACCAGCACAGACCGGAGCAGAGATGGCAATCAAGCTGGGCAGCACTCCCGCGTGGCGTAAGTCCTCGCGGTCCACCGGAAACGGCGCCTGTGTAGAAGTGAAGTCCCCGGCTGTCGCGGCCGTCGTGGTCCGCGACTCCAAGGACCCGCAGGGTCCGGTGCTCACCTTTTCCCCCGAAGCGTGGTCGTCCTTCGTCTCAGACGTCGACCACGGCACGTACGACCTGCGCTGACCCGCGGGTTCCGCACCGCAGCACAGCACCACCGAACCGCCCTCTCGACCGGCCGCCGTCCTGGCCGAGAGGGCTCGCTGCTTTTCCGGGCCCGGCGGCGAAGTCCGACTGAACAGCGGGCCGTTGACCGGACGCACGGCGGGCCGTTGACCGGATACTGGAAAGTGTCTGGACAATACAACGAATCTTCGTAGGCTGCCGCACATGACGATGCCCGCCGCCGCAGCAGCCGCACTGCCCGCACTCGCCGCCCGCGCGCGGGAGGTCGCCGCGTCGCCGGTACGGGAGATCCTGGCGCTGACCGCGCGGCCCGAGGTGATCTCCTTCGCCGGCGGGCTGCCCGCACCCGAGCTCTTCGACGCCGCCGGCATCAGGGCGGCATACGACCGGGTGCTGGCCGAGCGGGCCGCCACGGTGCTGCAGTATTCGACCACCGAGGGCGATCCCGCGCTGCGGGCCGCGGTGGCCGGCCGGCTGACCCGGCGGGGGCTCGCCACCGGCGCGGGCGACATCCTGGTGACGGGCGGTTCGCAGCAAGGCCTCTCGCTGCTGGCGACGGTGCTGCTGGAGCCGGGCGACGTGGTACTGGTGGAGAGTCCGACGTATCTGGCGGCATTGCAGTGCTTCGGCTTCGCGGGCGCCCGGGTGGTGCCGGTGCCGACCGACGAGGACGGGGTGCGGCCGGACGCGCTGGAGGAGCTGGTGCTGCGGGAGCGGCCCAAACTGCTCTACCTGATCCCCGACTTCCAGAACCCGACCGGCCGCACGCTGCCCGCGGAGCGTCGCCGCGCGGTCGCGGAGGTGGCCGGGCGGCACGGGCTGTGGATCGCCGAGGACGACCCGTACGGGGAGCTGCGCTTCGAGGGCGACCGCCTGCCGTGGATCAGCTCCTACGAGGCCGCCGCGGACCGTACGGTGCTGCTGGGCAGCTTCTCGAAGGTGATGGCGCCCGGCATGCGGCTGGGCTGGCTGCGGGCGCCTGAGGCGCTGCTGCGGCCCTGCGTGATCGCCAAGCAGGCGGCCGATCTGCACACCTCGACGGTGGACCAGGCGGCCGCGGCCCGCTACCTCGCGGACAGCGACCTGGACGCGCATCTGCTCCGGGTGCGTACCGCCTACCGGGCCCGCCGCGACGCGCTGCTGGCCGGACTGCCCGCGGCACTGCCGGCCGGCAGCACATGGAACCGGCCGGAGGGCGGGATGTTCCTGTGGGTACGGCTGCCCGCGGGCCATGACGCCACCGCGCTGCTGCCTGCCGCGATCACGCACGACGTCGCCTATGTACCGGGCGCACCGTTCTATGCCGCGGATGCCGACCCGGCGACACTGCGGATGTCCTTCACCACGCATACGCCGGACGAGATCGCCGAGGGACTGCGCCGCCTGACATTGGCCTTCGGCTGACCTCCGCCGGCCCTTGGCCGAAGCCGGCCTGACGGATCGTCGGCGCCGCGCACCCTCCCCTCCGCGCCGTACGGGACCCGCTCCCGTACGGCTCTGCGTCGTACCCGCTTCCGCGCCGGCCCCACAGCCGGCGTACATTGCCGCGCCCAGCGAAGTGCCCGCTCATCGTGGGTTCGCGGTCCGGGTCATCACAATGCCAAGGGAAGTAAAGAGCGAGTAAAATCGTTCGGCTTGCTGACCTGAATTCAGACTCTTGAACGCTGGAACCCTTGACCGGCCCTCCGAGCCGGCGGTTCAATCCCGGAAGTCCCCGCTCCCGCACGGGGGCGACCCGCCCGGACGAGCGCCACAGCGAAGTGCGTTCCCGTTCACAAGGCGGACCCCCTGGAGGGGACTATGAACAGTCTCGACTGGACCGTGCTCATCGCCTACTTCGGCGTCATGGTCGCGATCGGCGTGTGGTCGCACAAACGCGTCGACAACGTCAGCGACTACTTCACCGCGGGCGGCAGGATGCCGTGGTGGCTGTCCGGCATCTCGCACCACATGTCGGGCTACAGCGCGGTGATGTTCACCGGTTACGCGGGCATCTCCTACCGGTACGGCGTCACGTCGTACGTCACCTGGGCGCTGCCCATTGCCATCGGGATCGCCATCGGCGCCAAACTCTTCGCGCCGCGGCTGAACCGGGTGCGGTCCCGGCTGCACGTCTCCTCACCGCTGGAATACCTCAAGAACCGCTACAACCTGACCACCCAGCAGGCGCTCGCCTGGTCCGGCGTACTGCTCAAGATCGTCGACGTCGGCGCCAAGTGGGCGGCCATCGCCACCCTGCTGTCGGTCTTCACCGGCGTCACCCTCACCCAGGGCATCGTCATCACCGGTGCGATCACCGCCGTCTACTGCACGGTGGGCGGCCTGTGGGCGGACGCGCTCACCGAACTGGGCCAGTTCGCCATCCAGCTGGTGGCGGGCCTGGCGATGCTGGTCGCCGCGCTGAACAAGATCGGCGGGATCAGCGGCATCTGGAACGTCTGGGACGAGCCGGCGCTGCGCCACCACGGCCACCCCACCGCGGGCCCGTACACCGTCGTCTTCCTGCTCGCCTACCTCTTCATCAAGACCTTCGAGTACAACGGCGGCATGTGGAACCAGGCCCAGCGGTACATGGCCACGGGTTCCGCCAAGGAGGCCACCCGCAGCGCCATGCTCTCCTCGGCGCTGTGGTTCGTCTGGCCCGTCGTGCTCTTCTTCCCGATGTGGATCTCCCCGCTGCTGGTGCACGCCAAGAAGCCCGACGGCTCCGACTCCTACGCGCTGCTCACCGAACAGCTGCTGCCGCACGGCCTGCTCGGCCTGGTCGTCGTGGGCTTCTTCTCCCACACCATGGCCATGTGCTCCTCGGACGCCAACGCCATCTCGGCCGTCGTCACCCGTGACATCGCCCCCGCCTTCTCCCGCCAGGCCCGCGAGTGGAGCGCCCGTGTCGGCCTGATCGCGGCCCGCGTCACGACTCTGGCCTTCCTCGGCCTGTCCATGGCCGTCGCGACCCAGGTCAGCTCGCCGACGTTCAAGGACATCATCACCGTCGTGATCAAATGGGTCGCCGGCCTCATGGGACCGATCGCGATCCCCTTCATGCTCGGCCTCCTCCCCCGCTTCCGCCGCTCCGGCCCCACCGCCGCCCTCACCAGCTGGGCGCTGGGCCTGTTCGCCTTCTACCTGCTCAACTACCCCGTCAACGACGCGGTCTCGGGCGGCGTCAACCTCGAGTACCAGGTATCGGTGCCGCTCGCGGTGTCCCTGGTGCTCTACGTGGTGATCGGGTGGATCAAGCCGGAGGACACGCCGGAGCGGGACGCCCTGCTCGCGCGGATCAACTCCGACGGCGGCGGGGCCGCGGCGGTCGCCCTTCCCGAGCCGTCGGAAGCCGCGGACCCGGCCTTGCGGCCGACCGCTGCCGGCGAATAGCCCCTCGGGGGCGTGGGGGGCCGTCTGCCGGGGTGGACCGGTCGCACGGTTCCCCGCGCCTCTCGGCGATCGCCCCGGGGGCCGGCGGGAGTGCTACGCGGCGGGGTAGCGGTCGAGCCAGGCGGGGCTGGCGCCCGCGGGCCCGTGGAGGGCGGGCGCCTGCGTCATCTCCATGGCGAAGTCGTCCGCGAGCTGGAGGATGGTCGCGCGGCCTTCGAGCTCCGCGATCCAGGCCGGCGGCAGGGCCGTCTCGCCGTGCTGGACGCCGAGCAGATTCCCGCAGATCGACCCGGTGGAGTCGCTGTCGCCTGAGTGGTTGACCGCGAGCAGCAGGCCGTGCCGTACGTCCTCGGCGACCAGGGCGCAGTAGACACCGATCGCCAGCGACTCCTCCGCGGTCCAGCCCTCCCCCAGCGCCTCCACCCGCTGCGGCGACGGCAGGCCCTGCCGTACGGCGCCCAGCGCGCTCTGCAGCGCGTCGGTGGTCTCCTGGTGGCCGGGGCGCGCGCCCAGCAGGGCCAGGGCGTGCTGGACGGAGCCGTCGAGCGCCTCACCGCGGGCCAGCCCGTGGATGATGACGGCGAAGGCGCCGGCGGCCAGCTGGCCGGTGGGGTGGCCGTGGGTCTGCGCGGCGCACTCCACGGCGAGCTGGAAGACCAGTTGCGGCTCCCAGCCGACGAGCAGCCCGAAGGGTGCCGAGCGCATCACCGTGCCGCAGCCCTTGGAGCCGGGATTCTTCGGCTCCTCCAGGGTCCCCATCCGGTCGTCCGACAGTCCGCTCAGGCACGCGTTGCCCGGCGCCCTCCGCGCGTAGAGCCACTCCTCGCGGGCGAGCCACCCGGCGTCCTTGCGGCGCTCGTCGGGTCCCCACTCGCTCTGCGTGGCCGCCCAGCGGCGGTACGCGCGGTGCACGTCGGTGGGCGGGTGCCAGGCGCCGGTGTCGCGGCGCACCTGCGCGCGTATCAGGCCCTCGACGGTGAACAGCGTCATCTGCGTGTCGTCGGTGACCGCGCCGCGCCGCCCATAGGCGGTGACGTAGTCGGTGACCCCGTCGGGTCCGTGGTCGCCCTGGATCGCTTCGAGGGACTCGAACTCGATCCCCGCCCCGAGCGCGTCGCCGATCGCCCCGCCGAGCAGGCAGCCACGGACGCGGCTGCGGAAGTCCTGCTGCTGCGCGCGTCCCCAGACAGCGGTCAAAGCGGTCCCCTTCGATCTTCCCCCGATCCGAACCCGTTCTGCGCCTGCACGATAGCCGACACGGCCAGGAGCGGAAGGGGTGCACGGGGTAGGTGAGGGTTGTCCGGAAGGAGCGGGTCCGGGGAGATGATCCCGCGATCTCCCCGGCGTGCGCTCCGGCGCGCGAAGGGCGCTCACCTCGGTGCGAAGACGCCGATCCCGTTGGCGACCGGCCGCTCGACGCCGCCCGCCGGATGGCTGCGCACGGTGACCGCGGCCGCGCCCGGGTCGCGCGCGACGAGGGTGGTGGAACCACCGCCGTCCAGGTTCACGGCATTGTCGCAGCCCAACTCCTGCATCAAGGCGGCCACTTCCGCGACGGTCAGCCCCGCGCTGGTCTCAGCGCTGCCGTCCAGCGCCAGCAACCGCAGCGTACGGCCGTCGTCGCCGAAGCCCGCCGCGGTCCTGGTCGCCACGGTCCTGTCGTCCAGGCCGGCGAGCGGGGCGCCGCCGCGCACCACGGGGAAGCCGCCGACCGCGAAGGCGTACGGGATGTGCGTGGCGGACGGCGCCAAGTGCTCTCCGACGCTCACCCGGTCGCCGGGCCGCAGCGTACGCAGGGTGTCCGCGCCGGCGTCCCGGCCGAGCAGCACGGTCGTGCCGCGGGGGACGGCGCCCGCTCCGGGGGCGCCCGCCGCGGACACGACGCGGCCGGCGCGTACGGCGACCTCGTAGGTGTCGGTGCTGCACCCGGCCGCGCGCGAGGTGTCGCTGCCGCACACCGCGCGGCCGCGCGAGGTCGCACCCCAGTCCGCGGTGTACGCGCCGATGCCGCCGACCGGCAGGGCGTACTGGTTGAAGCCGCCCAGCGGGTACGTGCCCGCCGCCGTACGCACCTCGCCGTGCAGGGTCAGCGTGTCCAGTCGCGCCCTGCGGTCCACGCCGACGCCCAGCACGTCCTTCGTCGTCTCGCCCTTCGGCATGCCGGGACCGAACCGCTGGGCGTCCGGCACGGCGGCCTTCAACGCCCGGCCCGAGCCGATCTCCGGGCCCACGGAGGACCCCGTCGGGGTGACGCCGGGATGCTGGCTCTCGTCGATGTCGAAGAAGTCGCCGTTCACTGCGGCGATCGCGTGCCGGGTGTCCGCCAGTTGCGACACCGCGGCGCGGCCGGCGACCACCCCCGGCGTCAGCAGGTCGACGCTCACCCGCGGGTCGCGCAGGTCCACGGTCACGACGTGGCCATGTACCACGCCGTGCGCTGCCTCCACGGTGAGGTCCTGGTAGTCCACCCCGCGTGCGAGCCGCTCCACCTGACCGTACGTCACCGGTCCGGCCGCCGCCCGCGCCTGCCCGGCCCCCACCGTTCCACCGACCACCGCGGCCACCAACACTCCTGCGCCCAGCACGATCTGGCGTCGCCTCATGTCTCCTCCACCTCACTGGTCCCTGTGGACCCGACTCCACCATCCCCGGGCGGGCGGCGGAGCCAACTCGGGACGACGGGCCCGTGAAAATTCGCTCGCCGCCGGGCTTGGGGTCGACCTCGCGTGCGGCTCCCGCGCCCTCTGCCGAGGGGGTGCCCTTACGGCATCCGCCGGCCCACCGTCGTGCCCTGGTCCCCAGGGCCTTCCCAGGGGCACGCACCCCCCGCGACGGCCTCGGCTCAGGGGGTGGGGTGGAGGCGGGCGAGGAGGGGGGTTGCGCCGGTGGGTGGGGCGGAGGGGGATGCGGCGAGGGCGGCGATGTCGCGGGCGAGGACGGCGCGGACCGCCAGGGCGGATCAGTGGCGAGCAGGGCCGCGACGTGGACGGCCGCGTCGTCCCAACGTCCCAGCCCGCAGGCGACCATCGTGCGCCGAGCCGAGCGCCTGCGCCCACTGCGCCGGCACTGCCGCGTCCGCGTCCGCCGACGCGGCGGCGAGCGCCGAGGGGGACGTGGCGCCTGCCGCGCCCTGGGCGTCGGCTTCGTAGCGGCGCTGCCGGTGGACGGCGTGAAGCCGGTCGAAGGCCCTGAGCGGGCGGTCCTGCTCCGCCGGTTCGGCGACGATCGCGGCCATCGCGTCGGGCACGGTCATGGCGTCCTCGTTCGCGGTGGCGGTGAGGGCGCCGCCGGCGCGGGCTGCCTGGGCGAACTGGGCCAGCAGGGTGGTTTTCCCGACGCCGCCCGGGCCGTGCACGTGGAAGAGGAAGTGGTGCGCCTCGTCGCCCGGGTCGGTGTCGAGGTTGGCCCGGAAGACGGCCAGTTCGTCGTGGCAGCCGACGAATCCGCCACGGCCGCGGCGCCGCATCCCGTCCTGCAGTGACAGCTGCTCGCCTGCCACGTCCGGACCCCTTCTCTCCCGGTTCAGTCCCCCAGCACCGGCAGCAGCTCCGGCAGGTGGCCGTCGGAGGCGAGGCCGGCCGCGATGCGCTCGGCGGGCACTTCACCGTACAACGTGGTGCGCTGCCTGGCGGGACGGCCGGCCGACTCCGCGATGGCGACCAGGTCGCGGATCGACCGGTAGGAGCCGTAACCGGAGCCCGCCATACGGGAGATGGTCTCCTCCATCAGGGTGCCGCCGAGATCGTTGGCACCGGAACGGAGCATTTCGGCCGCGCCGTCCGCGCCCAGCTTCACCCAGCTGGTCTGGATGTTGGTGATGTGCGGGTGCAGCAGCAGCCGGGCCATCGCGGTGACCGCCCGGTTGTCGCGGGCGGTCGGCCCGGGGCGGGCGATACCGGCGAGATACACCGGCGCGTTCGTGTGGATGAAGGGCAGCGTCACGAACTCGGTGAAGCCGCCGGTGCGCTGCTGGATCTCGGCGAGCAGCCGCAGATGGCCGAGCCAGTGGTGGGGCTGGTCCACATGCCCGTACATCATGGTGGACGACGAGCGGATGCCCAGCTCGTGGGCGGTGCTGACCACCTCGATCCAGGTGGCCGTGGGCAGTTTGCCCTTGGTCAGGACCCAGCGCACCTCGTCGTCGAGGATTTCCGCCGCCGTGCCGGGGATCGAGTCGAGGCCCGCCTCCTTGGCGGCGGTCAGCCAGTCGCGGATCGACATCCCGGTGCGGGTGGCGCCGTTGGCGACCTCCATCGGCGAGAAGGCGTGCATGTGCATGCCGGGGACACGGGCCTTGACCGCCCGCGCGATGTCGAAGTAGGCGCTGCCCGGCAGGTCGGGGTGGATGCCGCCCTGCATGCACACCTCGGTCGCGCCGACCTCCCACGCCTGCTCGACCCGGTCGGCGACCTGGTCGAGCGAGAGGGTGTAGGCGTCGGCGTCGGTGCGGCGCTGCGCGAAGGCGCAGAAACGGCACCCGGTGTAGCAGACGTTGGTGAAGTTGATGTTCCGCGTCACGATGTACGTGACCTCGTCGCCGACGACGTCCCTGCGCAGGTCGTCGGCGATCCGGCACAGCGTGTCCAGCGCCGGGCCGTCCGCGTGCAGCAGGGCGAGCGCCTCGGCGTCGGTGAGTTTCGTCGGGTCGTCCGCGGCGACGGACAGCGCCTTGCGGACGTCGGCGTCGACCCGGTCGGGCACCATGCCCGGGGCGGCCTGCTCGCGCAGCTCCTCCCAGTCGCCGTAGACCTCGTCGTAGTCGTCCCTGCGGTCGGCGGTGCGGCCCTCGGTGTCGATGGTGCGGTGCAGGTCCGTACGCCCGCCGGCGGCAGGGAAGGCCTCGTCGGGCTCCTGCCACGGCCGGCCCTCGACAACGGCGTCCTCCCGCGCGAGACCGGTCTCCGGGTCGGCCAGCGCCCGAACGTGCGGGACCAGCCGCGGGTCCAGCCAGGGCTCGCCGCGCAGCACGAACTCCGGGTAGATGGTCAGCCTTTCCCGCAGCGCGAAGCCGGTCTCGGCGGTGCGCGCCGCCAGGTCGTCGATCTGCGGCCAGGGGCGCTCGGGGTTGACGTGGTCGGGGGTCAGCGGCGAGACGCCGCCCCAGTCGTCGATGCCGGCCTCGATGAAGCGGGCGTACTCGCCGTCCACGAGGTTGGGCGGTGCCTGGATACGGGCCGCGGGGCCCAGCACCACCCGCGCCACCGCGATAGCCGCGGCCAGCTCCTCCAGCTCCGCGTCGGGCATGCCGCGCATCGCGGTGTCGGGCTTGGCCCGGAAGTTCTGGATGATCACTTCCTGGACGCCGTGGTAGCGCCGGGCCGTGCGGCGGATGGCGAACAGCGACTCGGCGCGCTCCTCGTACGTCTCCCCGATGCCGATCAGGATGCCGGTCGTGAACGGCACGTTGGAACGGCCGGCGTCCTCGATGACCCGCAGCCGCACCGCCGGCTCCTTGTCGGGGGAACCGAAGTGCGGGCCGCCGCGCTCCGACCACAGCCGGGTCGCCGTCGTCTCCAGCATCATGCCCATCGAGGGCGCGACCGGCTTGAGGCGCTGCAGATCCGTCCACGACAGCACCCCGGGGTTGAGGTGCGGCAGCAGCCCGGTCTCCTCAAGCACCCGGATCGCCATCGCGCGCACATACGCCAGCGTGTCGTCGTAGCCGTGCGCGTCCAGCCACTCCCGCGCCTCGGGCCAGCGGTCCTCCGGGCGGTCCCCGAGGGTGAACAGCGCTTCCTTGCAGCCCATTTCCGCGCCACGCCTGGCGATGTCCAGCACCTCGTCCGGCGAGAGGTACATGCCGTGGCCGTCCCGGCGCAGCTTGCCGGGCACCGTCACGAAAGTGCAGTAGTGGCACGTGTCCCGGCACAGCCGCGTCAGCGGTATGAAGACCTTCCGCGAATACGTGATGACGCCGGGCCGGCCGACCGCTTCCAGCCCCGCGTCCCGCACGCGGGCCGCGGTCGCGGCCAGCCGCGCCAGGTCGCTGCCGCGGGCCTGCAGCAGCACGGCGGCCTCGCCCGTGTCGAGGGCGACACCTTCCGCCGCGCGGTGCAGGGCGCGGCGCATGGCGTTTGCGGTGGGCTGCGGCGTACTCATCCCCCGAGCATAGGTCGCCCCTGCGACATTCCCCCGCCCCCGCCACCGGGCCCCCTCTGTCGCCAATATCTCCCGCTCCCGGGGAATACCCCGCGCGTTGCGGGAACCGGCGGGGGCGCGCGCACAAGGACCCGCCCGGGACCGGGGGTTCGGGCGACATCCCCGCGTCGCACACAGGACGGCCACCCGGGCGTCACCCGCCGGGACGACCGTACGCGCTATGGACCGACGCGATGTACTGAAGCTCTCTGCCGTGGCAGGAGCGACCGGCGTGATGACGCTGGCACCCGTGAACTTCGCCGCAGCCGACTCCGGCTCCTCCCCGTCCGGGCCGTCGGGGCAGGACGCGGACCTGACGAGGACCGTCACCGGTCACCTTCCCACCGGCGTCGCCGACTTCGTGTACCTGCCGGTCGAGGTGCCGCGCGGTATACGGCAGATCGCCGTGTCGTACACGTACGACCGGCCGGCCGTGCCGGCCGGCACCCTCGGCAACGCGTGCGACATCGGCATCTTCGACCACCACGGCACGGACCTGGGCGGGCGCGGCTTCCGCGGCTGGTCGGGCGGGGCGCGCACCGAGTTCGCGATCAGCGCGGAGGAGGCCACGCCCGGCTACCTGGCCGGACCGGTTGGGGCGGGCACCTGGTACATCGTCCTCGGGCCGTACACGGTGGCGCCGCAGGGCCTGAACTACTCGGTGACCGTCACCCTCACGGCCGGCGAAGCGGGCCGCACCCCGAAGCCCGACTACCCGCCGGAGCAGGTCGCCGGGCGCGGGCGCGGCTGGTACCGCGGCGACTGCCACCTGCACACCGTGCACTCCGACGGCAAGCGCACCCTGGAGCAACTGGCCGCGCTGGCGCGGGCCGCGAAGCTGGACTTCATCAACTCCAGCGACCACAACACCAGCTCCGCGCACCCCTTCCTCGGCCCGCTGGCGGGCGACGACCTGTTGATCATGACCGGCGAGGAGGTGACCACCCGCAACGGCCACTTCCTGGCGATCGGCCTGGACGGCGGCGAGTTCGTCGACTGGCGCTACCGGGCGCGCGACGACGCCTTCGACTCCTTCGCCCGGCGGATCCGCCGCGCGGGCGGCATCGTGGTGCCGGCCCACCCGTACGGCACGAGCCTGGCGAGCCAGTGGAAGTTCGGCTACGACAACGTCGACGCCGTCGAGGTCTGGAACGGCCCCTGGACCACCGACGACGAGGCGACCCTGCTGACCTGGGACAACCTGCTGACCGGCGCGGTGCGCCGGGGCGACGGCCACTGGATCCCGGCCATGGGCAACTCCGACGCCCACCGCGACCCCGACGTCGTCGGCCTCCCGCAGACCGTCGTCCTGGCCGACGGCCTCGACCGGCACGCCCTCCAGGCGGGCATCAGGGCCGGCCGCTCCTGGATCGCGGAGAACGCCGACGTCCAGCTCTCCCTCACCGCCTCGGGTCCGCACGGCGAGCACGCGGGCATCGGCGACCGGCTGGCGGTCGTGCCCGACGCCGTGGTGACGGTGACCCTGACCGTCTCCGGCGTCCCCGCGGACTCGCTGCTGCGCCTGGTCTCCGACGAGGGCCAGGTTCTCGCGGCGGCGCTGCCCGCGTCGGGCACGGTCAGCTGGCAGACCACCGCCTCGCTCGCCGCGTACGTCCGCGCCGAGGTCCGCCACCCGGCGCCCGCGGGCACCCCGGCCGGCATCCCGGGCCCGGCCGCGGCGATCACCAACCCGATCTGGCTCGACCGCAAGTAGCCCGCCGGTACGCCCGTGCCCGACCCCGCCGCCTTGTGGCAGGGTCGGGCACGGGCGTATCCGCCGGAGCCGGTGCGCGGCTGACGGCCGGCTGCTCCGTGGGATGCCCGGCCCGGCTCACGCGGCGGGCAGGCGGGCGTTGTCGGGCCAGGCCATCCGGAATTTGGTCGGCGTGCCGTTCAGCCTGGCCGGGTCGCCGCCGGGGGCGCCCACGAGGGCCGTCTCGACGTGCTCGGCGCCCATGGCCGCGTAGAAGGCCCGGGCGGCCGTGTTCTGTTCGAGCACCCACAGGTACAGCCCCGGGGACTCCGCCAGGGCGACGGCCTCCTCGGCGGCCCTGGCGAGCAGGGCGCGGCCGACTCCCGTACGCTTCCTGGCCGCCGTGACGTGCAGGTTGTCGACCAGGCTGCCCCACTTCGGGTCCTCGTCCGGGACGACATGGACGAAGCCCAGCACCCCGGTGCCGTCCTCGGCGAGCAGGGTGCGGGCGCCGGCGGGCGCGGCGAGGCGCCCGGACCAGACCGCCAGCCGGTCGGCGAGGACGTCGCCGTCGAGATAGGCGTCGGAATACGCCCCGCGGTAATGCCGCCGCCAACTGTCCGCGTGCAGCCGCGCGACCGCTTCCGCGTCGCCGGGTCCTGCGGTACGGAACCGCGGTGTCATGCCGCCCCCTCGTCCCTCGTGTACGTGGCCTGCCGAGCCCGCTCGGCAGTCAACAGGACGACGTGGGCCGGCGGCCAGCGTAATAATCGGCGGCGCACCAACCGCGGGGCTGCGGGCGCTCGGGCTCCAGGCTCCAGGCTCCAGGCCTCTGGCCTCAGGCCTCAGCGGGCGAAGCGCCAGCGGGTGGCGCCCTCCGGCTCCTTGATGCCCAGGCCCACCGCCGTGGTGAAGGTGAAGCGGTACAGATACCAGGGCGCGGGCCCCGCGCTGGGAGCGCTGAAGGGCGCCGTGAGGGCGTCGCCCGCGGCTTCGGCGGGCCAGCCCATGCCGCGGTAGCGGGCGGCGATGCGCTCCAGCGTCGCGTGGTCGGTCACCCGGGTGGCGGTGCCGCTCATGGTCAGGTCCAGGTTCTCCAGCCGCGCCGACACCGTGCAGGCCGGGTTGGCCGCGAGATGACGGGACTTGCGGGTGCCGGGCCCGCTGGTGAAGTAAAGGTCGCCGTCGTCCCACAGCGCGCCGACGCCCGCCGCGTGCGGGACGCCGTCAGGGCTGACCGTGCCCAGGAAGTACGGCACGGCCGCCACCCGCTCGTGCGCGGCGGCGAGCTGGTCGCGCGCCCGGCTCCACGGGAAGGTCTCGGTCCCGTACCCGACCCGGTCCAGGCTGACCGTCTCGATCGGCTCCTGATCGGCCATGTGCTGCCACCTCCGAAGAATGCGGTTCTCCCGTCGCAGGTGCAGACCGGCCGGGTGCCGCGAATTCATCGGTCGCCCGCAAGGCCCCCGTGACGTCCCCGTGACGCCCGCGGAAGGCGCGGCCGGACCGCAGCCGGGCCCGCGGCCTCAGCCCGTCACCCGTACCGGCAGCAGGATCCGCCACACGGCCTCCTCCAGGCCGTGCACCGCCGCGATCCAGCCGACGTTCTCCTCGTCCGTGCCGAGCCGGATCGCCTGGGCCAGTTCGGTCATCACCTCGGCGAGGTCGCCGTGGCACATTGCCGCTTCGAGCCGCCCGCCCGCCGGGCCGTCGTCGTGGTAGCAGTGGTAGGCGGGCGCGCCGCGCAGGACGCCGACCGGCCGCCATTGCGTGGCCAGCCGCCACACCGGTTCGCCCCCGACGCGTACGCCGTCCGCCTCGACCACCCGCGTACGGTTCCGGTCGACGTCGAGCGCGTGCCATCCGTCGGTGCCGGTCAGCACCAGGTCGGGGGCGCAGCGCTGGACGGCGCGCGGCACCGCGTGGACGGCGCCGGGCGTGGTCAGCACGAGCGGGACCGCGGCCATGCCGGCGTAGAGGCAGCCGAAGAAGGCGCCCGCCAGGTCGGGTCCCTCCGGGTAGACGAGCAGGACGCGGCTGCCGGGGCTGAGCAATGTACCGAGCCGGGCGGCGATGGCCCGGGCACGCCGGTCGAGTTCGGCGAAGCTGCACCCCGCGGTACCGACCGCAGCGCCCGCCCGGCCCTCGAAGGGCAGCTCGGGCACCAGTGTCGGGTGCCGTTCCGCGCGCCGGCGCAGCAGCGGTCCGGGCAGCCGGCCGCCGTCCCCCGCGACGGGCCGGGGCCCGCCGCCCCCGCCGCCGCCCGGCCGCG
The DNA here is from genome assembly GCF_900142575.1 of Actinacidiphila paucisporea. Lineage (GTDB taxonomy): Bacteria > Actinomycetota > Actinomycetes > Streptomycetales > Streptomycetaceae > Actinacidiphila > Actinacidiphila paucisporea. The sequence continues at coordinate 69,234 of NZ_FRBI01000007.1, read as the reverse complement.
ACCGGCGCGGCTTGCTGTGTTTTCCGCCGCTCATTGCAACGGTCTCCCGCGGCGCGGAGTATTGCGGCGCATACGCCGTGCCCGGCGGCCGCGCGGCATGCAGCGGCCGCACGGAATCGCGCTGCGGCCTCCCCCACCAGGCGGACCGGCCGCCGGGCGCGCCGGCCCCGTACGGCGTATCCGGCGGGCAGTCGGCCGGCTCGTACGCCCCTGCCGCATACCCTCCGGCGACGTAGCCGACCTGTGCTTCGGGCGTACCCGGGCCTCGTACCGGCGCCCGGTACGGGCCACCCGCGCGATCCGCACACTTCGTACACATCGCGGCTCAGCTACCCGTCCTGTGGCGCACAGCCCCACGGCACGATCCATCCCCACACACCACAACCTCCGCGCACGCACAGACGGAATATCAAATTCGGCCCAACTTCTGCCGTTGGACCGGTTAAGGACCCGCATGGGGTGACCCGGGGCGGCCCGACACGGCAAACTGACACGGACGGGGCTGAACCAGCGGCTCCGCCGACGAGTGCCATGCGGACAACTGTTCCGCCTGGCGATGAATGATTGATATACGCGCGGAAAGCCGACCCGGCCCTGTCCGGACCGGTTCGGTTCGCGAGCGGTTCAGGGGGCATGAATGGGAAGCGGGACGGAACCGGGCGGCGGCTTGCGGTTCGCGGTCCTCGGGCCGGTGCGCGCCTGGCGCGACGGCCAGCCGATCAGCACCGGCGCACCGCAGCAGCGTGCGCTGCTGGCCGTACTGCTGCTGCGCGGCGGGCGGACGGCGACCGCGTCGGAGCTGCTGGACGCCCTGTGGGGCGAGAACCCGCCCAACACCGCGCTGGCCGCCCTGCGTTCGTACGCCTTCCGGCTGCGCAAGGCGCTCGGCTCGGAGACCCTGGTCACCGACTCGGGCGGCTACGCGATCCACGTACCCGTCGAGGCGCTGGACGCCACCCTGGTCGAGCAGTTGGCCGCGGAGGCCGAGAAGGTCCGCGCGGTCGACCCGGGCCAGGCCAGGGAGCTGATGCTCAGCGCGCTGGACCTGTGGAAGGGTGAGCCGCTCGCCGGACTGCCCGGGCCGTACGCCGAGACGCAGCGCGGCAGGCTCGCCGAGTGGCACCTCGGCCTGATCGAGGCGCGGCTAGAACTCGACCTGGAGGTGGGCGCGCACGCCGAAGCCGTCTCGGAGCTGACCGCGATCACCGCGGAGCACCCGCTGCGCGAGCGGCTGCGCGCCCTGCTGATGCTCGCCCTCTACCGCAGCGGACGGCAGGCCGAGGCCCTGGGCGTCTACGCCGACACCCGCCGCCTGCTGGCCGACGAGCTGGGCATCGACCCCTCCACCGAGCTGAGCGACCTCCACCAGCGCATCCTGGAGGCGGACCCCGGCCTGGCCCCGCCGCAGGGCGCCGCCGCGCCCGGCGCCCCGGAGATCCTCCGCCCGGCGCAACTGCCCGCCACCGTCTCCGACTTCACCGGCCGCTCGGCCTTCGTCCACGAACTGGGCGAGCAGCTGGCCTGCGCGTCGCAGGGCAGCGGTGTGATGGCGGTCTCCGCCGTCGCCGGCATCGGCGGTGTCGGCAAGACCACCCTGGCCGTCCAGGTCGCGCACGACGCCCGCGACGCCTTCCCCGACGGGCAGCTCTACGTCGACCTCCAGGGCACGGGTCCGCGGCCGGCCGAACCGGAGGTCGTGCTCGCGTCGTTCCTGCGCGCCCTGGGCCTGCCCGACGCGGCCATCCCCGACTCGCTGGCCGACCGCGCCGCCCTCTACCGCTCCACGCTCGACGGGCGCCGGGTCCTCGCGCTGCTCGACAACGCCTACGACGCCGCCCAGGTCAGGCAGCTGCTGCCCGGCACGCCCGGCTGCGCCGCGCTGGTCACCAGCCGGGTGCGGATGGTCGACCTGGCCGGCGCCCACCTGGTCGACCTCGACGTGATGTCGCCCGAGGAATCGCTCCTGCTGTTCACCCGCATCGTCGGCGAGGAGCGGGTCAGCAGCGAGCGGCAGGCCGCCCTCGACGTCGTCGCCGCCTGCGGCTTCCTGCCGCTGGCGATCCGTATCGCCGCCGCCCGGCTGGCCGCCCGCCGCACCTGGACGGTCTCCGTCCTGGCCAACAAGCTCGCCGACCACCGCAGGCGGCTGGACGAACTGCGCGCCGGCGACCTCGCCGTCAAAGCCACCTTCGCCCTCGGCTACGGCCACCTCTCACCCGCGCAGGCCCGTGCCTTCCGGCTCCTCTCGCTGCCCGAGGGCCCGGACATCTCCCTGCACGCCGCGGCCGCCGTCCTCGACCTGGACCCCTACCGCACCGAGGAACTCCTCGAAGCCCTGGTCGACATCAGCCTCATCGAGTCCGCCGCCCCGGCCCGCTACCGCTTCCACGACTTGCTGCGCCTCTACGCCCGCGAGCAGGCCGAAGCCGACGAGACCCCCGAGGCGCGCTGCGCGGCGCTGTCCCGGCTGCTGGACTTCTCCCTCGCCTCGGCGGTCTCCGCCTACGCGCTGGAGAATCCCGGCGACCGCGTCATCGACCACCTCGCCCCGACCACCCACCCCGGTCTGTCCTTCGGCACCAGGGAGGAGTCCCTGGAGTGGCTGTTCTCCGAGGCCCAGGGGCTGCTGGCCACGGTGCAGCAGGCCGCGGACTCGGGCTGCGAGGGCTTCCTGCGGCGCGCGGTGGACGTCCTGCTCGCCGCCCAGGACCTGGTGGAGTCCGGCGTCTACGGCCGGCAGTACGAGCAGGCCGCCTGCGCCCTGGTGTCCACCGCGCAGGCGTGCGGCGACACCCTGACCGAGGGCCGCGGCCGGGTCTGGCTCGGCCAACTGCTGCGGCTTTCCGGCAGGTTCGACGCCGCGGAGGAGGAGGCCAAGCGCGCGCTGCTGCTCGGCCTGTCCGCCGAGGACCCGGTGACGTGCAGCTACGCGCCGAATCTGCGCGGCTCGCTGGCCCACCGCGGCCACCGTTTCGCCGAGAGCGCCGCTTATCACACCACCGCGCTCGAAGCCTTCAGGGCGGACGGCAACAAGCACGGCGAGGCGTCGGCGCTGAGCAACCTGGCCCGCGCCCAGCAGGACCTGGGCGACACCGAGGCCGCGACGGCCACCGCGGAGCGGGTCGTGGCGATCCACCGGGAGATGGGCGCCGGATTCAGGCTGGGCAACGGCCTGTACTCGATGGGCGTCACGCTCACCGCCGCCGACCGCCTCGACGAGGCGCTGGAGTGCCTGACCGAGGCCCTGGACATCTTCCGCGCCGCCCGGCAGCAGTTCTGGGAGGGCATGACGCTCTTCCGCCTCGCGCAACTGCACCTCGCCGCCCAGCAGTGGCGGCAGTCCGCCTCCCACGTCGAGCAGTCGCTCGTCATCCTGCGGGAGATCGGCGGCGAATGGCGTACGGCCAACGCGCTGACCGTGCTGGGCCGCGCACTCGACGGTATGGGCCAGGAGATCCGCGCGTACGCCTGCTGGCACGACGCGCTCGCCGTCTTCACGTCGCTGGGGACGCCGGAGGCCGCCGAGGTGCGGCGGCTGCTCGGCGACGGGGACCAGGACGAGCCGCGGCCGTCGCTCGCCGTCTAGCGTCTGTCGGCCCGCGCTGCCCAACTGATGCCGTTTATCAGTTGATTATCGCCGGGTGCCACGATTCCATCACTGCACGAGCTGCCCGCTCGGCGGTGCACGGGGGTCGCTGCCGGGCGGGCGTTTCGACAGTACGTCCCCACGCACTCACAGCACACAGGAGAGCACCATGAGCGCAGAGCAGGCGAAGACCCCGAAGGCGCCGAAGCTTGACGGCGGCGGCACCGCCGACCCGGACAACATCTACACCGAGGGCACGCCCGAGACCGCTCCGGAGACGGCCGCCACGCCGGGCACCGTGAAGCCGAACAACATCTACACCGAGGGCACGCGCCCGTAATCGTCCGCTGACGGGGGGAGCGGTCGCACGGGGGGCAGGGGGACCACGGGGGATCCGGGGGGATCACGGGGGACCACGGGGGGAGCAGGGGGAATCGGGGGGCCATGGGGGCAGCCCGGGAGGGGGAACGTCCGCGGATCAGGGGCCTGCGGACGGCGCCCCGGGCTCGCACAGCAGACTGACCGCAGCTCGGAGGGGACGCTGCGGCCAGTCTGCTGTGTCTTGTGCTGCCCTCGGGGGCGTCCCCGGGGGCAGCACAAGACACTCGCCTGGCGAAGGCGGAGCACCCGGCGTAGCCTCGGCCCCGAGGGGGCTGAGTACGCGAAAGAGGCGGTGCCGCCGGATGCTCCGCAACATCTTCGGCTCGCTTCTCGCGCTCATCGGAGCAGCGCTCGCCGTCTGGAGTTCCTTCCGTGTCTGGTACGGCGGGCGCCACGGGACCGACATCCGGGTGGACGACCTCTTCACCGGGGTCGGCGTCACGCCGGCAACCGCGGCCCTGCTCGGCTCCCTCTTCCTTCCCCTGGGCTTCGCCGCCCTGCTCGCCGTGCTCGGCGTGCTGGTGCGCTCCCGGACCGCGGTGGGCGCGGCGGGCGCCCTCGTCCTCGGGGTCACCGTGCTGTGGATGGTCCGCCAGGGCCAGTCCGCCGGTTCGCTCACGGCCGGCGGCGACGGCCTCGACGTCGGCGTGGCGGCCGCGGTCGGCGGCGGCGCCCTGCTGCTGCTCGGCGCGGCCGTGATGCGGGGCCGCACGATCCGCCGGTACGCCGAGCCGTCCGCGCCGTACCCGATGCCCTCCGAGCAGCCGCCCGCACATCCGTACGCCGACGCCTCGGCACCGCCGCCTCCGCCGGCTGCACCGTTGGATTCCGGCTACCGCCCGGAGGACGACGACACCCTCACCCTGCCGCCGCTGCCGCCCGACCGGCCCCTGGGCTGACCGGGAGCATGGCCGCGCGGGCCGGAAGGCGGGCTCAAGCCCGGCGGGACGACGCCCCGGTCCCCTTCGTCGCGTCGAGCGCGTAGACGCAGCGGTCCTTGGAGCACGCGTAGATGACGCCGTCCGCGCTGACCGGCGAACCGGTGATCTCGCCGCCGGTCTCCAGCCGCCAGCGCAGCTGGCCGCCCTGCGCGTCCACGGTGTAGAGGCAGTGGTCCTTGGACCCGAAGTGCACGCGGCCGTCGGCGACCGCGGGCGACCCGACGATCTCGCCCTGCGCCGCGAACCGCCAGCGCGGGGTGCCGCTGACCGCGTCCAGCGTGTAGAGCGCGCTGCCCGCGCCCAGGTGCACCGCACCGGCCGCCACCACGACCGGCTCCACGGACTGCCGCGGCTCGGTGGCGACCCGCCACCGCTCGCGCCCGCCGGCCGCATCGAGCGCGTAGACCGTACCGAGGTGGTCGGCGACGTACACGCCGCCGCCCGACGACCCGGGTCCCGGTACGTACGCGGGCGGCGCGAACATCACCGCCGGTGCGTCGAAATGCCAGCGCTCGGCGCCGCTGCGGGCGTCGAGCGCGAGCACCCGGGTGCCGGCGGTCAGGTGGACGACGCCGTTCGCGACCACCGGTCTGGTGGGCACCGAACCTGCCACGCCCGGCTCACCGACCGGATACGACCACATCTCCGACCCGGTCAGCGCGTCCACCGCGTACAGCTTCCCGCCGCCCTGGTAGTAGACGACCCGGCCGACGACGGTCGGGCCGGAGTCCGGCGACTCGAACTCCGTCTGCGCGCCGCTCCGCTCCCACCGCAGCGTCCCGCGACTCGCGTCCCACGACTGGACTCCGCCGCCGCGCGTCCCCGTGACGACGGTGCCCGCGTCGGTCCGTACCGCGTAGACCCAGCCGTCGATCTGCGTACGCCACCGGTCGGCACCGTCCGCCGCGTCCAGCGCGAATAGGTGCGGCCCGTCCGAGGCGTGGATCCGGCCGCCGGCCACCGCCATGGTCCACGCGACGTCCTTGGTCTTGAACTCCCGCCGCCCGCTCGCCACGTCCAGCGCGTGCACCTCGAAGGAGGTGACGTAGAGCAGGCCGCCGGCCACCACCGGGGTGCCCCACACGTCGTTCGACATCCGGAACCGCCAGGGCCGCCACTCCGCCGGGGGCGCCGCCGCCGCGCCCTGCGCGGGCACACCGGTCGGTGCCGGGTCGCCGGCCCGGTGCGCCCCCGGCCTGCGGCGGACCCATTCGGTGCCCGGCGCGGCCCCGCTCGCCGCCTTGTGCTCGGCGGCGTCCGCGACCCGCAGTCCGGGCCCGATCGGCGCCGATCCGGCGAGCTGCACCACCTCGCCGGCGCCGTGCCGGCCGTTGTTGTCGCCGCCCGGCGCGTGCGCCGGGATCGGCGGCGGCTGCGCGGGCCGCGGCGGCAGCCCGCCCTGCGGCGCCGGCGGCTGCGCGGGCCGGATCCGGCCCGCCGCGTGCGCGCCGCGCCCGCCGTCGGCGGGGCTCGCGGGGTGCGGCAGCCGGCCGCTGCGGCGCTGCTCTATCAGCGCGACCGCCCCGGGGGGCAGCCAGGCGGACGCCGTCCCGGTGTCGTCGCCGCCGGTCGAGAACAGGTGCGGGGCCAGCTGGGCCTGCAGGTCGGCGGGGGTGGGCCGGCCCTCGGCCTCCATCCGCATGCAGGACTCGATGAGCGGGCGCAGCTCGTCGGGCAGCCCGCCCAGGTCCGGGCCCTCGCGCAGCAGCATGAAGACGGTCTCCACCGGGTTGGCACCGTGGAAGGGCGCGTGCCCGGTCGCGGCGAAGACCAGAGTGGAGCCGAGCGAGAAGATGTCGCTCGCGCCGCGCACGCTGCGGGAGTCGCGTGCCTGCTCGGGCGACATGTAGGCGGGGGTGCCGACGGCGACGTTGGTCATCGTCAGCCGCGTGTTTGACACGCCGGAGGCGATGCCGAAGTCGATGACCCGCGGCCCGTCCTCGACCACCAGCACGTTGGACGGTTTCATGTCGCGGTGCACCAGGCCGGCGGCGTGGATCGACTGCAGGGCCTCGGCGATTCCGGCGGCGAGCCAGCGCACCGCCTGGGCGGGCATCGGCCCCGCCTCGTTGACGATCTCCTCCAGCGACGGGGCGGGGACGTACGCGGTGGCCAGCCACGGCACGGCGGCCCGCGGGTCGGCGTCCACGACGGCCGCGGTGTAGAAGCCGGAGACGGCGCGGGCGGCCTCCACCTCACGCGTGAAGCGGACCCGGAAGAGCTGGTCCTCGGCAAGCTCCGCGCGTACGGTCTTGATCGCCACCCGGCGGCCGGATGCCGAGCGCGCGAGATAGACCAGCCCCATGCCGCCGGCGCCGAGCCGACCCAGCACCTCGAAAGGGCCGATCCGTCTCGGGTCGTGCTGCGTCAGCTGCTCCATCACTACCCTGCCACCTCCCCGTACCCGCGTTGTTGCGGCCGTGCTCCGCGTCCGTGCGTCCTGCCCTTCGCGGTCCGTTACCCGCGCCCACGCCAGAGTACGGACCTGATTGTTCCTGGGAAGGGCGCCTGTTGCGAACCCGGGGCCGTCACGACACGCCCAGGGAGCGAACTCGTTATCATCCGCCACCCGTCGTCCCGGCAGCGGCACAACGCGCCGGAAAGGATCAGATGTTGGTCAACTCCCCTCTATGGAGCCCTCCTTGCGCTGAGGATCGATGACCTTGAAGACCGCGCCCTGGTCGTCGGTGACGGTGGCGAGCCTGCCGAAGGGCGAATCCGCGGGCTCTTCGGTCACCCGGCCGCCGAGCTCGCGCACCGTCGCGACGGCGGCGTCGCAGTCGTCCACCGCGAAGTAGATACGGAAGGCCGAGGGCTGCTCGTCCGGCAGGCCGCCGTCCAGCCGCAACCGCCCGCCGATCTGCAGCTCCGGGTCGCCGGCCGGCGACCACACCTTGTAGTCGAAGTGCAGGCCGTCGCCGATCTGCTCGGCCCGGTAGCCGAACAGTGCCTCGTAGAAGGGGTCGACGGCCGCCGCGTCCCGCGTGTGGTTCTCCGCCCAGCAGAAGGCGCCCGGCTGGTCGGCGATCTCGAAGCCCTGGTGCTCGCCGGCCTGCCACACGCCGAACAGGGAGCCGCCGGGGTCGACCGCACCCAGCATCACGCCGGCCTCGCCCGCCTTGTCAGGCCCGAAGACGACCTGCCCGCCGGCCGCGCCGATCCTGGCGGCGGCGCCGGTCGCGTCGGTCGAGGCGAGATAGAGGGCCCAGGCGGTGGGCATCGCGGGATCCGGCTTGCTCATCAGGGCGGCTGCCGACTTCCCGTCACGCAGGGCCAGGGTGTAGTGCCCGAATTCCTCTCCCTGGTCGTCGAAGGTCCAGCCGAACAGCTCGCCGTAAAACCGCCGGCCGGCCGCCAGGTCGGGCAGCGCCGCGTCGGCCCAGCAGGGCACGCCTTCGTTGAATACGGACATGGTCCTGTCTCCCTCTCGCGTGTGGTCGCCATCGGCTCGACGGCCGTTTCTGCCACCGTAGTCAGTGATCTTCCCCACAGCAGGAGGCCTAATTCGAACGTATGGTCAATTCTTGCGAGGGGCCGCCGCTGACCGGTCGCCAGCCGCCCACCACGCACCACAAAAGCTCACGGATGGCGCAAATCAGCCCATGGAAGGGGTCGAAAGCAGGTTCCGGTTAGCTGCTGGAAACCCTCATTGACCTGCGTCTTCCGTACCACCAGACACCCTCTCCCCATTTGCACGCGGCCAAATCGCGCGGGGGTCGCGCGCCGGTAAACTGACGGCATGACAGGACAAGTTCGCACCGTCGACGGACGTGTCGCGGGTCGCCGAGGGCAGGCGACACGGCAGAAGCTGCTCGACTGCCTGGGCGAGATGCTCAGCACGTCGCCGTACCGGGACGTCAAGGTGATCGACGTCGCACGGATGGCCGGCACCTCGCCCGCCACGTTCTACCAGTACTTCCCCGACGTCGAGGGCGCCGTCCTGGAGCTCGCCGACGAGATGGCGAAGGAGGGGGCGAGCCTGACCGGACTGGTCGCGGGCCGCTCCTGGGTCGGCAAGTCCGGCGCCCAGGCGGCCGACGAACTGGTCGACGGCTTCTTCTCCTTCTGGCGGAAGAACGACGCGATCCTCCGCGTCATCGACCTGGGCGCCGCGGAGGGGGATAAACGTTTCTCCAAGATCCGCACCAGGATCCTCACCGCGGTGACGGGCTCGCTCACCGAGTCCATCAAGGAGCTGCAGGGCAAGGGCCGGGTCGACAAGGACGTCAGCGCGCCCGCCATCGCCGGCTCGCTGGTGACCATGCTGGCCGGGGTCGCCGCCCACCAGAAGGGCTTCACCGGCTCGGGTGTCAAGCAGGCCGACCTCAAGCCGAACCTGGCGCTGCTGGTGCATCTCGGCGTGACCGGCAAGAAGCCGCCGAAGTAGCGGCGCGCGGCGGGCGCGTGACGGCGGCCGGCAGGCGGCGCGGCGGGGCATGATGTGCCGCACGGCTCCCGGTCAGCGGGAGCGCCGCGGACGACGGCCGGGCGTGTGACCGTACGGCCGGTGCGGCCTGCCGCCGGCGGACCGCGCTCCCGCGACCCGCCCTCCGGCGCCGAAGGGGCCGACTCCCGTGCTGCGACGCGTCATGCTGCCGCTGACATCCACCCTGCTGCTCACGCTGCTGGCCGTGCTGTGGCCGGTGCACGGCGGTCTCCCCAGCGCGCCGGACTGGACCGCGCAGGCGGCCGCCCGCTTCTGGACGCCCGAGCGGATGGCCGGCTCGATGCCGGCCTCGGGCCGCCGGCTGCCACCGGTCGCGCAGGCGGCCGCCGGTCCCACAGCCCCAGGGCCGCCGGGATCCGCGGTGCGTTTCGCCGGGTTGCCCACCGTGGGCGTGCTCTTCTCCGTCGGCGACGACCTGGCCGGGCACTACTGCACCGCCAGCGTGGTCCACAGCCCCGGCCGCGACCTCATCCTCACCGCGGCTCACTGCGAGCCCGGAAGCGACATCGGCTTCGTACCGCAGTATCGCGCCGGCGCCGACCGGCAGCCGTACGGGATCTGGGCGGTCGACCAGGTCTTCACCGACCCGCGCTGGGCTCCGGACGACGACGCGGCCTCCGACTATGACGTCGCCTTCGCGCGGGTGCGCCCCGATCCGCACGGGCGGCGTATCGAGGACGCCACCGGCGCCAACCGCCTGGCGCGCACGCCCGGTTACCGCGACCGGGTCACCGTCGTCGGCTATCCGCGGCTCGGCAGCGACCCGGCCGACCGGGCGATCACCTGCACGGCCACCACGGAACGCCTCGGCGCGCGGCGCCAACTGCGCTTGGTCTGCGACGGCTTCGCCGCCGGCACGTCGGGCAGCCCGTGGCTGCTCGCCTTCGACGCCAGGACCCGGACCGGCACGGTGGTCGGCCTGATCGGCGGCCTCGACGGCGGCGGTCCCGACGACCGCGTCTCCTACAGCCCCTTCTTCTCCGACGCCGTCCTCGCGCTCTACCACAGCGCCACCCGCGCCTGACCAGTTCCCGCACGCCCGGACAGCGCCCCGCGCCCCAGCGGTTACGCTCTCGACCGCACCACCACGCCGCCCTACTACAGGAGTTCCGCATGTCCGACCCCACCTCGCCCCCCGCGCCGGCGGGCACGGCCGCCACTCCGGACGCGATCGTGATCGGGGCAGGTCCGGGCGGCCTGGCCACGGCGGCGGCGCTGCGGCACCACGGCGTACGCCCCCTGGTCCTGGAGCGCGCGGAGCAGCTCGGCGCGTCCTGGCGCGGCCACTACGACCGGCTGCACCTGCACACCACCCGAAGACTCTCCGCCCTGCCGGGACTGCGGATACCCCGCGCGTACGGCCGCTGGGTGGGCCGGGACGACGTCGTCCGCTACCTGGAGCAGTACGCCGAGCACCACAGCCTCGACATCGCGACCGGGATCACCGTGGACCGCGTCGAGCGCGGCGACGCGGGCTGGGAGTTGCCCGCCAACGGCGGCCGGGTGCTCCGCTCCCCCGTCGTCGTCGTGGCCACCGGCCACAATCACACGCCGCACATACCCGACTGGCCGGGCCGCGACACGTTCCCCGGCGAGCTGCTGCACGCGGCCGCCTACCGCAACGCGGCGCCCTACGCCGGCCGCGACGTCCTGGTCGTGGGGGTCGGCAACACCGGCGCCGAGATCGCGGTCGACCTGGTCGAGGGCGGTGCGGGCCGGGTACGGCTGGCGGTACGCACCCCGCCGCACATCATGCGCCGCTCGACCGCGGGCTGGCCGGCGCAGGCCAGCGGCATCCTCGTACGGCGGCTGCCGCCGCGGCTGGTCGACCGGGTGGCGCCTTACATCGAGCGGATGAGCGTGCCCGACCTGTCCGCGTACGGCCTGCCCCTGCCGGAGAGCGGGCTGTACGCGCGGGTGCTCGACGGGGCGATCCCGGTGCAGGACGTCGGGCTGATCGACGCGGTGCGCTCGCGGCGCGTCGAACCCGTCGCCGCCGTCGAGCGTTTCGAGGGCGCCGAGGTGCATCTCGCGGACGGCTCGCAGATCGCCCCGGAGGTCGTGGTCGCCGCGACCGGCTACCGGCGTGGCCTGGAAGGGCTGGTCGGCCATCTGGGAGTGCTCGACCGCCGCGGCCGCCCGGTGGTGCACGGGGCGCGCACCCCGCCGGGGGCGCCGGGGCTGTTCTTCACGGGCTTCACCAACCCGATCAGCGGGATGTTCCGCGAAATGGCGATCGACGCCGTCCGGATCGCCAAGGCGGCGTCCCGCATCCGCCGCTGACCTGCGGCGACACCAGGATCGATCACTCGTGCGAGTGATCGTCGGCGGATGCGGAACCGGAGGCGTGCGGCGGTCCGTTCACACGACGACCGGCATCGCGGCAGGCGCGACGACCGGCCGCCGGCGGATCACCAGGGACATCAGCGCGGCCACCGCGCACAAGGCACCGGAGGTGTACCAGACGACGTCGTACGAACCGAACGCATCACGGGCCACCCCGCCGAGATAGGCGACGAGCGCGGCACCGATCTGGTGGGCTGCCAGCACCCATCCGAAGACGATCGCGCTGTTCTCGCCGTAGTGCTCGCGGCACAGGGCGATCGTCGGCGGCACCGTGGCGACCCAGTCGAGGCCGTAGAAGACGATGAACAGCACCATCGGCGGGTGGACGCTGTCGGCGAGCAGCATGGGGAGGAACATGAGCGAGAGTCCGCGCAGGCCGTAGTAGACGGCCAGCAGCCGTCGCGGCGACATGCGGTCGGTGAACCATCCGGAGGCCACCGTGCCCACGATGTCGAAGACCCCGATGACGGCGAGAAGTGAGGCGGCGGCCGTCACGGGCATGCCGTGGTCGTGGGCGGCGGGCACGAAGTGCGTCTTGACCAGGCCGTTGGTGGAGGCGCCGCAGATCGCGAACGAGCCCGCGAGCAGCCAGAAGGTGCCGGTGCGCGAGGCCTCGCGCAAGGCCCTGAGGGTGCGGGTCGCCGCGCCGCTTGCGGGCGGCGGCTTGGGGACGAACTGCGGTGCGCCGTAGGGTGCCACGTTCACGTCGGCGGGGTGGTCGCGCAGCAGGAACCACACGAAGGGGACGACGGCGACCGCGGCGCAGGCCACGATCGCGGCGGCCGGCCGCCAGCCGTGGTTCTCGGTGATCCAGGACAGCAGCGGCAGGAAGACCAGCTGCCCCGCCGCGCCTGCCGCGGTGAGGACGCCGGTGACCAGGCCGCGGCGGGCGACGAACCACCGGTTGGTGACGGTGGCGGCGAAGGCGAGGGCCATGGACCCGCTGCCGAGGCCGACCAGGACGCCCCAGCACAGGATGAGTTGCCAGACCTGCGTCATGGAGACGGTCAGCCCCGCCCCCAGGGCGATCGTCAGCAGGGCGCAGACGACGACCCGCCGGATGCCGAAGCGGTCCATCAGCGCGGCGGCGAAGGGCGCGGTGATCCCGTACAGCGCGAGGTTGATCGACACGGCCAGGCCGATCATGCCCCGCGACCAACCGAATTCGGAGTGCAGCGGGTCGATCAGCAGGCCCGGGAGGGAGGCGAACGCGGCGGCACCGATCAGCGTCACGAAGGTGACGGCGGCGACGACCCAGGCGCGGTGCAGGGGCGGCCGGCGGCCGGGAGTGGCAGGGACAGCGCCGGTGGCGGGCGCGGGGGCTTGAGATGTCTGCGTCACGTGATCAGTCTCCGGCGGCCTGTCCGAGGCAGCGAGTGGCCCGATGGCCACGATATGCAAGAATCGAGCCATGGCCGTCCCGCCCCCACTTCCGGCGTCCCCACCCGCACACCCGAGGCCCGCCGCACCCGGCACCGGAGCCTCCGCCGAGGTCTTCCGGCACCCGGAGAGGCACCGTGTCGCGGTGTTCGCGATCGACGGGGTGATCCCCTTCGAACTGGGCATCCCGCTGCGGATCTTCGGTTCCGCCAAGGGCACCGAGGACGGTGCGCCGCTGTACGAGATCGTGACGTGCAGCATCGAGCCCGGCGAGGTGCGGACCGACGCCGACTTCTCGGTCGTGGTGCCGCACGGGGTGGAGGCGCTGGCCCAGGCCGACACCGTGGTCGTGCCCGCGTCCCACGAACTGGGGCCGGTCTACACCGAAGGGGTGCTCACCGAGCCGCTGCAGGGCGCCTTCGCGGCGATCAGGCCCGGCACCCGGGTCGTGTCGATCTGCACCGGTTCGTATCTGCTGGCCGCCGCGGGCCTGCTGGACGGCCGTCCGGCGACCACGCACTGGACCAGCGCCGACCACTTCCAGCGGCTCTTCCCGCAGGTCAGGGTCGACCCCGACGTGCTGTACGTGGACGACGGGGACGTGCTGACCTCGGCGGGGGTGGCCGCGGGTATCGACCTGTGCCTGCACATCGTGCGCCGGGACTGCGGGACGGCGGTCGCGAACTCGGTGTCCCGCCGCACCGTGGTGCCGCCGCACCGCGAGGGCGGTCAGGCGCAGTACATCCGCCGGCCGCTCCCCGAGCCGCAGCTGGCCAGCACCGAGCGGGCCAGGGCATGGGCGCTCGACCGGCTGGACCAGCCGCTCACACTGCGGCAGTTGGCCGAGCGGGAGTCGATGAGCGTACGCACCTTCACCCGGCGCTTCCGGGAGGAGGTCGGGATGAGCGCGGGCCGCTGGCTGACGCAGCAGCGGGTCGAACTGGCCAGGCAGCTGCTGGAGTCGACCGACCTGAGCGTGGACCGGGTCGCCAGGAAGGCCGGTTTCGGCACCGGAGCCTCGATGCGGCAGCATCTCCAGGTGACACTCGGGGTGTCACCGACCGCCTACCGGCGGACCTTCCAGCCGTCCGGGCGCGAGTAAAGGCGCACGCATCGACCAGGTGGTCAGGCCGGACTCCGGTCGCGGGCGATCGAGGTCAGCGCAGGGCGGCGGCGCGGTCGACCTCGCACCAGATCTGCTTCCCCGCGCCCTCGGGCTGCCATCCCCAACGGTCGGCGAGGCCGTCGACGAGTTCGAGCCCGCGCCCGCCGGTCTCGTCGCGCTGGGCGTGCCGCGGGGCCGGCGGGTTCATGCTGGTGTCGGCGACCTCGACGCGTACCGGTGCGGCGGGAGCGGCGGGGAAGAGCATCCGCAGCACCGCCGGGCAGCCGGTGTGCACCACCGCGTTGGTGACCAGTTCCGAGATGAGCAGGATCAGAGTCTCGGCGACCGGCTCGTCGGCACCTATTCCGGATCCGACCAGCCGGGACCTCGCCCAGCGGCGCGCCCGCCCCACTTCCGCGGGGTCCACGCCGACCTCCAGTTGCACCTGCAGCATCTGCACTGATCACACCATCCGAACCGGCGGACACAAGGCCTCACGCCTGCCCGGGATCACCGAGCGTGATCCCGACTTCACACAGCATGATCGACCGGCGGTCACCGGAACAAGCGCTTCCGTCATATTCCAGCGCGATCGACAGCGGGTGCTGCATACTGTGCGGCGCGTCGGGCGGGACACGGAACGCCCAGGCCTGGGTACCACCCGGCTGTACCGGGCGGTGCTTCCGAGCGGCCTTGAACGTACGCGCACCCGATGGAGCGTACCCGAGGTGGACTCCGACTCCGCCGCGCGACAAGTCACGCATCGGACACAACTCCGTGTGGACGCTCCGTAATCGGACGACGCCGACGGGCCGCTGCGGCCGGTCAGGCGCTCAACGGCTGGGCGGTCTCGTCGGTGGCCGCGGTCAGGTCGGGGAAGACCTCGAACAGCCGGCGTACCCCGAGCGCGGCGAGCACCCGGTTGACGTGTGCGGCGTCGCCGGCGGCCGCGCCCTCCTCGGGCAGCACGATCCGCAGCCGTCCGGCGCAGGACCGCATCAGCCGGCGGGCGCCGATCAGCACGCCCACCCCGCTGGAGTCGCAGAAGCGCACATCTGCCAGGTCGAGCACGAGGCTGCGCCGCCCGTCAGCGACCGCGTCATGGACCTTCTGCCGTACCGCGGGCGATGAGATCAGGTCCATCTCGCCCGCGACCGTCACCACCGCCCAGCCGTCTCGCTCGGCCCGGGTCACCAGCACGGGACCGCACCTCGCCTCGCTGTCGGGTTCAGGTTCGTCATCACGACGAGCCTATGCCCGTTCTCAGCCGTAACTCTGCAATCTCCCGGTCACACCCGGATAACAGACCGACAGAAGCGTTCACATGAGGGGCCAGGTTGGTGCAAAGGGGCGCACGCCCCGGCGGGCGGCGGGTACGGTCGAAGGGCAGCGGCCGGCTGGCCGGTGAGGCGGCCGACGGACAAAGGGGCGGCAGATGGCGACACCCGCACCGCCGCGCTGGGACCGCAAGATGCAGCAGCGGCTCGCACGCGGCGAGGAGGCCGCACTCGGCGAGCTGTACGACCGCTACGCCTCACTCGTGCACAACCTGGCCCACCGGGTGCTCGATGACGACGAGGCGGCCGACCTGATCACCCGCGAGGTCTTCGGCTACATCTGGGAGAATCCGGACGACTACGACCCCAAGCGCGGTTCGCTGCGGTCCTGGATCGCCGCCCTCACCCAGAGCCAGGCCGTGCACCGGCTGCGGCAGTACGAGAGCCGCGGGCACTCCACCCCCAGCCAGGTCGAGGCCAGAGTCCGCGAGGCCAACACCGCTGCCCGCGCCGACTTCATCGTCACCTCGATGCCCGCGCCGCTGCGCGACGCGCTCGAACTGGCCTACCGCGAGCGCCTCGACTACCGCGACGCCGCCGCCGGCCTCGGGGTGAGCGCCGACGAGTCGCGGCGCCGGCTGCGGCTCGGCCTGCAACTGCTGTCCACGGCGATGGACCCCGCCGGCAGCCGGGAGATCCGCCCGCTGGAGCGCGGCGACGCGGCCGATCCGTTCGAGGCCCGCGGCCAGGGCCGCCGGGGCCGGCCGTGAGCGGCCCCGCCTACCGCAACGGTGGCCCGCTGGGCGACGGCGACGGCTTCCCCCGGGTGCCCAGCCAGCGCGACCAGTCCGGCAGTCCCCGCCCGCTGCCCGCGCCGGACGCGCCGGCCGTGACGCCGCCGGCTGCGCCCGTTCCGGTGCCGGAGGCGACGCGGCCCCGGTTGCCGCAGTACGACCACGCCACCTTGAAGTCGCTGCTCGGCGCCTGGGCGCTGGCGGTGTGCTCGCGCGACGAGTCGCTGGCCGTCGAGGTGCACCTCACCGACTGCGCCGCCTGCGCCGACGAGGCGCTGCGACTGCGCGACGCGGTGGGCCTGCTGCACCGCGAGGAGAGCCTCGACCTCGACCCGCTGCTGCGGGCCCGGGTGCTCGAAGGATGCCTGGGACGCCGCCCGGCCCGCATCCCCGTGCCGGAGTGGGCGGGGCCCTACGACGCGGAGGCCGCCAGGCTGGACGCGCTGCTGCGCGACCTCGGCGACGGCTACTGGCAGGAGCAGGTCGAACTGCGGTGGTACGACGGGGCCCTGGTGGCGAGGAAGGTCACCATCGGCCAGGTCATCGCCCATCTCACCACGGTGGACGGCCTGGTCGCGGTGGCCCTGGACATGCCGGACGCGGAAGGCAGGCCCGGCCTGGACCTGCCGCTCGACCCCGTGCGGCGAACCGAGGCGATGTGGGCGGCGCAGCGTACTGGCGACGGCAAGGACGAGGGCTCGGGTTCGGGCTTGGGCTCGGGCTCGGGCTCGGCAATTGGCGCGGGATTCCGCGACGTCTGGCGCGGGCAGAGCCACAACCTGCTGCGTACGGTGTCCTTCGCGGGCGCAGGTGCCGCCGGAATCGGCGTCGACTACGGGTCGTTCAGGCTGCCGCTACGGGACGCCTTCGTGGATCGCGCCTTCGAGTGCTGGATCCACGCGTGGGACATTGCCGAGGCCGTGGCCTATCCCTACGGGCCGCCGGCGCCGCGCAATTTGAACCGGATGATCGACCTGGCGGCCAGGATGCTGCCCGCCGCGCTCGCCGACCGGCGCCGGGACGGTCTCGCCGACTCCGCGGGGCGGCTCGCGGACGCGGGGGCGCCGGGGCGTTCGCTGTTGCTGGAGATCGAGGGAGCGGGCGGCGGCAAGTGGTACCTGCCGCTCGACTCACCGGGTGCGGTCGCCTCGAAGGAGCACGCGGTGGCCCATGTGGTGCTGGACGGCGTGGAATTCTGCCAGCTCGCCGCGGGCCATCTGGAGCCGGAGCGGATCGCCTTCGGCCAGCAGGGCGACCGCGACGTCATCAGGGACGTGCTCTATGCCACCGCGTCGCTGTCCCGCCTCTGAGACCGAGCGCGACGCGGTCCCCGCCCCTGAGGGCGGCATAGGCGGGCCTGCGGGACCGTGGAGGGACGTGAGGCGGCCCTGCCTGGCTCAGGCGAAGACGACCGTACGGCGGCCGTTGAGCAGCACCCGGTGCTCGCTGTGCCACTTCACCGCGCGGGCCAGTGCCTGGCACTCCACGTCGCGCCCGATGGCGACCAGGTGCTCGGGGGTGACCTCGTGGCCGACCCGCTCGACCTCCTGCTCGATGATCGGCCCCTCGTCGAGGTCCGCCGTCACATAGTGCGCGGTCGCGCCGATCAGCTTCACGCCCCTGTCGTGCGCCTGGTGGTACGGCTTGGCGCCCTTGAAGCTCGGCAGGAAGGAGTGGTGGATGTTGATGATCTTCCCCGACAGTTCCCGGCACAGGTTGTCGGACAGCACCTGCATATAGCGGGCGAGCACCACCAATTCCACGCCTTCGGCGCGCACCAGGTCGAGCAGCTGCGCCTCGGCCTCGGCCTTGGTGTCGCGGGTGACCGGGATGTGGTGGAAGGGGACGCCGTAGGACCCGACCAGCTCGCGGAAGTCGGTGTGGTTGGACACCACCGCGGCGATCTCCACCGGCAGCGCACCGATGCTGGTGCGGAAGAGCAGGTCGTTGAGGCAGTGCCCGAACTTGCTGACCATGAGGACGATGCGCATGCGCTCGGCGGACGGGTGGATCCGCCAGTCCATGTGGTAGGCGTCGGCGACCGCGGCGAAGCTGGCGCGCAGCTTGTCCACGTCGACGGGGGGTTCGGCGGCGAAGTGCACCCGCATGAAGAACAGCCCGGTGTCGCGGTCGCCGAACTGCTGGCTGTCCACGATGTTGCAGCCGGTCATGAACAGGTAACTCGACACCGCGTGCACGATGCCCTGCTTGTCGGGGCAGGACAGGGTCAGGACGTACTGCGGCTCGACGGGCGGCTGCGACGGCTGTTCGTTCACCCCGCCAGCGTCGCACACACAGCCGCGCGCGTGCCGGGGTGTCCGTCAAGCGGAACGCGTGTAGATCGCCAGTACCTCCAGCGAGCGCGGCGGGCTGTCCGGGTCCTCGCCGTCCGCGCCGGCCATCAGGACGTGCGCCTCGCGCGCGGCGCTGACCGCGTCCGGCCAGCCGGGGTGCTCCAGATACGCCGAGGCGGGCGCGTCGGCACCCACCTGGTGCAGGATCTTCAGCACCCGCAGCACCGCGACGTCGACGAGCGCCGCCTCCTGCGCGTCCCGGAATATGGTGCCGACGTATTTGTCCGCCGACCAGTTGTCGAGCCAGGTGTCCTCGACGAGGCGGTAGACGGCGTCCGTGACGTCGCCGTAGCCCGCGCGCCCGGTCTGCCAGACCTCGCGCTGGAAGACCGGGTCGCTGATCATGTGGAGCGCCGAGCGCACATTGCTGCGCCAGCGCCACCACGGCATGTCGTTGAGGGGCATGCCCCCCATCGTGGAGGAGACACGGCCGCGACGGGAAGACTTCTCCGAACCTTGCACGACGGGCAATCGTACGCATTCGAACGTCGACACCTGTAATTCACCTGAAAGTGACCGCTCGTTCCCGTCAGGTCACCCCCGCGTTGGGCCCGGACCGGAATCTTCCGTAGCTATGACTGAACGGCGCATGTGCAGGGCTCGCCAGGCTGTCGTCCCACTGCTGGCCGCAGGTGCGCTACTCAGTGGCTGTGGCGTGCTCCCGGGCAGTGCGGGGGGCTCCCCGGGACCCATCGTGGTGATGACCTGGGCGCCCGAGAACACCAGGTCGACCAATATGCCGGGAATGCTCGCCATGGCGCAGGCCTTCGAGCACTACGTCAACGACACCGGCGGGCTGAACGGCCGCAAGCTCAAGGTGCTGACCTGCAACGAGCGCAACGACTCGGTCGCGGTGTCGGGGTGCGCCCAGCAGGCCGCCGACGCGCACGCCGTCGCCGTCGTGGGCTCGTACAGCCAGCAGGGCGGTTCCTTCACCACGGCGCTCGAATCAAACAACATCGCCTATGTCGGCGGTTACGGCATCACGCAGGACGAATTCCAGAGCCCGCTGTCGTACCCGGTCAACGGCGGGCTGCCGGCGCTTCTCGCGGGCAGCGGCACCCAGTTGTCGCGGCTGTGCAAGAAGGTGGCGCTGGTGCGGCCGGACACCATCACCGGCGACCAGTTCCCGATCTTCCTCGACCAGGGCCTCACGGCGGGCGGCCGCTCCTCCGCACGCGACCTGCCCGCCCAGGACGACGCCTCGGACTACACCGACGTGGCACAGCGCGCGGTCGGCGACAACAAGTCGACCAGCTGCGTGTCCGCGGTGCTCGGCGACCACACCAGCACCTTCTTCGACTCGCTGCGCAGGCTCGGCGACAAGGCGCCGAAGGTCAGGCTCTCCTCGGTGATAGGCAGCGTCCAGCAGTCGCTGGTGGACGCCACCGGCGGCCCGAACAGCCCGCTGGAGAACGCCGTGGTCACCGGCTGGTACCCGCCGGCGTCCGACCCCAAATGGGACAGGATGAAGGCGGTCGTCAGCAAATACGCCTTCTCCGACGACCGTATCGACGTCGCCGACCCCGGGGTGCAGACGACCTGGATCGCCTACACCGTCTTCGCCGAGGTGATCAAGGCCATGAAGCCGGGCGCGGAGATCGACGCCGACTCGGTGCAGAAGGCGCTCGACCACACCACGAAGCTGTCCACCGGCGGGCTCACCCCCGACCTGGGCTGGGCCGACACCGACCTGCTCGACATCCCCGACCACGCCAGGCTCGTCGACTCCAAGGTCACCTACCAGGTGGTCAGGGGCGGCAAGCTGGAGCAGGAGGGATCGGGCTTCGTGGACGTGGCGGCGACGCTCAAGAGGGCTACGAGCGCCGGCTGACGCGGCGGCTCACAGCTGGCTGTACTGCCGCTGGGTGAGGCCGTACTTGGAGGCGATGGCATTCCACAGCTTCACCGCGGCCTTCTTCTGGCTGGTCGCCGTGGCGCTCTCGCTGTTGCCGGCCTGCGACTCCTGAGTGCCGCGGGCATGGCCGCCCTTGCAGACCTTGCCCCCGTGCGCGGCCTGGTCGGCCCACGCCGCGTAGTGGCCGTCGGCGGCGGAGGACGCCTGCCAGGCCTTGGTGAGCGCCGTGGTCAATTCCCCGTGGTTGGGCAGCTTGTCGACGGCCAGGCCGCTGAGCTGGGTGACCAGGCCGGTCCGCTGCGTCGAGGCCGCCCGCAGGTCGGAGGCGGCACCCGGCAGGTTCTTGCAGTCCCTGATGGACTCGACCGCGTTGACCACCGAACTGCGGCTCGCCCCGCTGGTCTTGAGCAGCGAGTCCAGCGCCTTGGCCTGCGCCTCGGCCTCGCCGCCCGCCGCGGCCTCGGGGCTGTCCGAGGCGGAACCGGTCGTCTTGCCCGAGGCGGTCGCGCTCGGCTTGCCCCCGTCGGCCTTGGACTTGCCACCGCTGTTCATCAGTCCGCCGACCACCAGGCCGGCCACCACGCAGCCGGCCACCACGATCCCGATCAGCACCTTGGGCGACATCCGGCGGCGGTCGTCGCCGTCGTCGTAGCCGTCCTGGTCGTAGCCGTTCTGCTCGTAACCGGGCTCCCACGGCGGCCTGCCGTACGCCTGCTGCGGTGCCTGCTGCTGGGCGGAGGGCGGCTGGATGATGCGCTGGCGCAGCGGCTCGGGGCCGGGGACGTCGGACCTGAACAGGTGGTCGTAGTCGCTGTCGTGCTGCGGGCCGGGCTGCTGCCCTTGCTGCTGGTAGCCATTCTGCGGCGGGAACTGCTGCCCGCCGCCGTACGACTGCGGGTCGGCGTACTGCTGCGGGTCGGCGTACTGCTGCGGCTCGGCGTACTGCTGCTGGCCTGCATATTGCTGCGGCTCGGCATATTGCTGGGCGCCGGGGAAATCCTGCCCGGCGTAACCTTGCGGCGGCTGTTGCTGCTGCCCGTAGGCGTCGTAAGGCTGCTGGTCCTGCTCGTGGAAGATCGACAGCGGCAGCGCCTGGGTGGCGTCGGCGGGAGCGGGCTCCGGCGGGACGTTGCCCGGGTAGGGGGGCAGCATCTGCGTGGCGTCGGCGACCGGTGCGGCGGGCTGCGGCGGCGCCGCGGGTATGGGCGCCTGCGCGGGTGCGGGACCGCCGGCGGGATACGGCGGCAGCATCTGGGTGGCGTCCGCGGGCTCGGCAGCCTGCGGCGGGTACGGCGGCGGCGCCTGCGGCGGTACGGGCGGCTGGCCGGGGTGCTGTGCCTGCTCGCCCCAGGGGGTGCCGCCGGCCGGCTGGACGTGGTCGCCGTGGGCCGGGGGCTGCTGCCCGGCCGGGAGGACGACGCCCCGGTACGGTTCGGGTGTTTCCTCGCCGCGTCCGTTGCTGTGCATCGCCGTTGACTCCCGCCTTCACCCAGTGTCGGACGTCTGCACACGCTACCGGGTGAACGGGGAGAGGGGCCACGAACCCTGAGGGGTGAGCGTCCGGACACCTGGTTGACGTGCGGCCCGCGGCGCCGCGGGAGGCGGCGCCGCGGGGTTTCGCCAGCAATTTGCGGCGCTCCGCTCGAACGGTGTCGGTAAGGTAACGATTCGGTCTGTACTTGCCCGTTGGGCGGTTACGCGGCGTCCTGCGCCTCAAGGCGTGCGCCGAACTCCCTTACCGACGGCTCGGCCGAGAACGGGTCGAGCCGGCGGCGGAAGTCCTCCAGATATTCCGCGCCGCGGTCCGAGCGCAGCCCCGACAGCAGCGCGACGGCCTGGGTGCCGGTGTGGCAGGCCTGTTCGATCTCGCGCTGCTGCACCTGGGCGTCGGCGAGCAGCAGCATGTCGATCGCCCGGCGCCTGGCACGGGTGGCGGGGTGCGCGGCGAGCGCCTCCTCCGCGCGCCGGGCGGCCGGAACCGCCTGACCCAGGTCGCGGTGACAGTGCGCCAGTTCGTCGGCGAGATAGGCGTGGTCGAAGTGCGCGATCCAGGGTGGGTCCTGATCGGGCTCGGAGCGCTCCATGGCGCCGACGGCGAGCCCGGCGACGGTGGCGAACGTGCGGGCGTCACCGAGCAGTGCGTGGCCGCGCGCCTCTGCCGCGAAGAACATCGCCTCGGCCGTATGCCCGACCTGGCCCCTGGCGCCTTCCTGTGCCGCGCGGGCGAGTTGGGCGATCTCCCGCGGATTGCCGAGGGCGGCCGCCAGATGGCTCATGCTCGCGGCCAGGATGTAGCCGCCGTAACCGCGGTCGCCCGCCGCCTGGGCGAGCCGCAGGGCCTGGATGTAGTAGCGCTGCGCCAGGCCCGGCTGGCCGGTGTCCACCGCCATATACCCCGCCAGTTCGGTCAGCCGGGCCACGGCGGAGAACAACTCGCGCCCCACCGACTCGCGGTAACTGCCCGCCAGCAGGCCCGACACCACGCTGTTCAGGTAGTGCACGACGACCGGTCTGACATGGCCGCTGCCGAACCGGTGGTCCAGGTCGGTCAGCGCCTGGGTGGTGGCCTTGACCGCCTCGACGTCGGAAGCGCCCACCCGGGCACCGCCGTTGCGCGCCACCCCCTGGTCGGGACGGGTGATCAGCCAGTCCCTGCTCGGCTCGACAAGGGCCGAGGCCGCGACGGTTGAACCGGTCAGGAAGTCGCGCCTGCCGACGTCGCTGCGCCACAGCTCGCAGACCTGCTCGATCGCGCCCAGCACGGTCGGTGCGAAATGCAGGCCGATGCCGGTGGCCAGGTTCTTGCCGTCGGCCATGCCGATCTCGTCTATGGACACCGCGCGGCCGAGCTTGCGCCCCAACGCCTCGGCCACGATGCCGGGCGCCCGGCCCCGCGGCTGCTGGCCGCGCAGCCAGCGGGCCACCGACGTCTTGTCGTAGCGCAGGTCGAGGCCGTGCTCCGCCCCGCACATGTTGACCCTGCGGGCGAGCCCGGCATTGGAGCAGCCGGCCTCCTGGATCAGCGACTGGAGCCGCTCGTTCGGCTGCCGCGCCACAAGTGGTCGTGCGGCCATGGTGTCCCCCTCGTCCTCGTCAACCCCGTCCTGGTGACTGACGTCGTTACGGCCCTGCGTTCATAGCGTTCGTACGGCTCTTCGGCGGCTGCGGCTGCGGCTGCGGCTGGGCGGCCCTGCAGCCGTATCGGTGGTGCGGCTCTCCCTGCGCGGATGCTTCCCATCCTCCGGGCGGAAAATGCCCCGCTTTGCCGTGTTCCAACGGAGCCGCCCGGTGGGCCGCCCTCCACTGACTACCCGCCCGGGACACCGGTTGCCCGTACGCGCCCCCGGCAGTGCATCCGTGCGCCCGCCATGAGCCGCGGCATCGCCCCGTAACCCGCGATCACGGGGGCAGTTGTGCAGCGCGTGGAAGACAGCATCGGAGTCCCGCGCCAGTTCACCGGTCGACTCCTCGACGCGGCGGTCCGCTACGCGGAGGAACGGCACTGGGACGTGCTGCCGGGCACCTGGCTGGAGATCGATGCCTCCGGTGCGCCCCGCTGCTCCTGCGGCTCCGCCGGCTGCACCGCGCTCGGCGCACACCCCGCCCGGCCGGACTGGACGGCCAGGGGCAGCGGCAGCGCGCCCGCGGTGCGCCGGATGTGGCAGAAGCAGCCGGAAGCGTCGGTCCTGCTGCCCACTGGCCGCACTTTCGACGTCGTCGACGTCTCCGAGGACGCCGGCTGCCTGGCGCTGGCCCGGATGGAGCGGATGAACCTGCCGCTCGGCCCGGTGCTCGGCACCCCGGGCCGCCGCCTGCGCTTCCTCGTCCTGCCGGGCGCGGGCTCGAAAATCCCCGAACTGCTGCGCGGCTTCGGCTGGCTGCCCGAGTCGCTGGACCTGGCGGTGCTCGGCGAGGGCGGCTGGGTCGTCGCGCCGCCGACCAGGACGGTGCCGGGCGGCTGCGCCCAGTGGGCCCGCCGGCCGACCCCCGCCAACCGCTGGCTGCCCGATGCGGAGGAGCTGCTGAGCCCGCTGGCGTACGCGTGCGGCCGGGAGGCGGCCACGGCCCGCGCCCGCTGAGCCGCCGGCCGTCACCGACCGCACTCGCTGCCACGGATCAGTCACTGTCAGTGGTCCCCCGTAGGGTGGTGGCACGCGTGGGACCAGCGCGAGTACGGGCACGGGGAGGGGTCACGACATGGCGCAGGAGTCGGAAAGCACACCGGCACGGGCGGATCGAGGGGCGCCCCTGCCGTATTACGGGGCGGCCGGTGGCACCGGGCAGGCGCAGGGGGGCGCGACAGCCGCGGGTCCCGTTCCCGCGGTGCGGATTCGCGGACTGTGGAAGCGCTTCGGCGAGCAGGCGGCCGTCGCGGGCATCGAGCTGGACCTGCCCGCGGGCCGTTTCATCGGCTTGGTGGGGCCGAACGGCGCGGGGAAGACCACCACACTGTCCATGGTCACCGGTCTGCTGCGGCCCGACGACGGGTTGGTGCAGGTCAACGGCCATGACGTGTGGTCCGACCCGGTCGCGGTGAAGTCCAGGATCGGCGTGCTCCCCGAGGGCCTGCGGCTCTTCGAGCGGCTCTCCGGGCGCGAGTTGCTCGCCTACACCGGCCGGCTGCGCGGCCTGCCCGGCGACGAGGTCGACAAGCGCACCGCCCAGCTTCTCGACGTGCTCGACCTGACGGCCGCCCAGCACAAGCTGGTGGTCGACTACTCGACCGGCATGCGCAAGAAGATCGGCCTGGCCGCCGCGTTGCTGCACAATCCCGAAGTGCTCTTCCTCGACGAGCCATTCGAGGGCGTCGATCCGGTGTCCGCGCAGGTCATCCGCGGTGTGCTGGAGCGCTATACGGCCGCCGGCGGCACCGTCGTCTTCTCCTCGCACGTGATGGAGCTGGTGGAGAGCCTGTGCGACTGGGTCGCCGTGATGGCCGCGGGGCGCATCGTGGCACACGGCCCGCTGGCCGAAGTACGCGGCGCCGCGCCGACCTTGCAGGACGCCTTCCTGTCCCTGGTCGGCGCCGACCGGCGCACCGGCCAGGACCTGGACTGGCTGGGCGGCGGTTCCCGATGACCGTTGCCGCGCCGCGGGCCGAGACCGCACCCACCGCCGCGTCCCCGTCCATCATCGGCGTCTTCGTCCGGCTCAAGCTGTCGCTGATGCGGGGCGGGCTGCGCCGGTCCCGCGGGCGCACCGTCGGCTGGTGCGTCGGCGTCGCCCTGGCGATGCTCTACGCGCTGGCGAACGGCGCGGGCATGATCGCACTGCGCCACAACCACTACGCGCCCGCGGTCTCCGTCACCGTCGCGGTGGTGCTCGGCATCGGCTGGGCGGTGATGCCGCTGTTCTTCTTCGGCGGCGACGACACCCTCGACCCGACCCGGCTGGCGATGCTGCCGTTGCGCCCGCGTCCGCTGCTCACCGCGCTGCTCATCTCGTCGCTGATCGGCGTGGGCCCGCTCTTCACCCTGCTGCTCGGGGCCGGCGCGGTCACCTCGGTGGCGAACGGCCCGGCGGCCGTGGTCGTCGCGATTTTCGCCAACGCCCTGCTCCTGGTGTTCTGCGTCGCCCTCTCCCGCGCCGTAGCTGCGGCCAACACCCGGCTGCTGACCAGCCGCAAGGGCCGCGACCTGGCCCTGCTCAGCGGCGTGTTCGTCGCGATCGGCGCCCAGCTGGTCAACCTCGGGCTCAGCTCCCTGTCCGGCACCGACGGGCTGCGCAGGGCCACCTCCGCGGCATCCGTGGTGCGCTGGATCCCGCCTGCGACCGCCGTCGACGCGGTCCGCTCCACCGGCCGGGGCGCGTACGGCCTCGCGGCGGTGCAGCTCGCGGTGACCGCCACCGCGCTGGTCCTGCTGCTGCACTGGTGGCACCGCAGCCTCCACCGGCTGATGGTGTCGCCCGACGCGTCCACGATCGCGGCCTCGCCCGAGGAGTCCACGGCGCGCGGCACCGCCGAGGGCCGCTCCCGGCTGCCCCTGAGGCTGCCCTCGGGCCGTACCGGCACGGTGATGCAGCGGCAGTTCCGCTACATGTGGCGCGACCCGCGCGCCAAGGCCGCGCTCGCCACCGGGCTCGCGGTCGGCCTGCTGCTGCCGCTGGTCGCGGTGGTCCAGCACGGCAGCGTCTACCAGTGCCTGTGGGCCGCCGGGCTGCTCGGCATACAGATGTACAACCAGTTCGGCCTCGACGGCTCCGCCTTCTGGACCGTCATGACCGCGATCGCCGACCGCCGGGACGCCGAACTCGAACTGCGCGGCCGCGCGATGGCGATCGCCCTGATCGCCGTCCCGTACGTCACCGTGGTGACTACGGGCGCCGCCCTCCTCCTCGGCCGGGCCGACGCCTTGGCCGAGACGCTCGGCCTGTCCTTCGCCTTCGTCGGCGCCCTCGTCGCCACCGGCGGCTTCGCCAGCGTGCGCTTCCCGTACGCGGTGCCGCACGACAATCCCTTCGCCAATGCCGCGCCCGGCCAGAGCGGCCTGGTGATGCTCAACGTCTTCGGCGGCACGGTCGCCGGGACGGCACTGTGCCTCCCGGTGCTCGGCCCGGTCATCGCCCTCCACCTCACCGGCCACCACGCCTTCCTCTGGCTCGCCCTCCCCGTCGGCGCCCTGTACGGCGCCGCCCTCGCCGCCCTGTCCCTCCGCCTCACCGCGCCGCGCCTCCTGGACCGGCTGCCGGAGATCCTGGCCACTGTCCGGGGCTAGGTGTTCTTCTCGCCCGGAGTCGCACGCGGGGTGTATCCATGCGCCCCGGAGGTGCCCTCTCGCCAGCAGCCCCTCGCCGGGGAGGTTCCCCGGCGAGGGCGCGCCCCGGAGGGTGCAGCGGACCGCGAACGGACGATCAGCGGCGGTGGAAGAAGGACGTGGCGAGGGCCAGGAGCGGAAGGGCGGCGCCCAAGGCCGACGCGAGAGGCCAACCGCCGAGGTGGTAAGCGGCGGACCCCGCCTGGGAGCCCACCGCCCCGCCGACGAAGAAGGTGGCCATGAAGGCGCTGTTCAGCCGCGCCCTGGCTCCCCCGTCGAGCTGGTAGACCACGTGCTGCCCGAGGATCAACGTGGTCTGGACAGCCATGTCCAGCAGCACGGCGGCCGCCCCGAGGGCCAGCACATTGTGCCGCCCCACCACCGCCATGCCGAAGGCGACCGCGGCGGCGACAAAAGCGGCGGCCGTCATCGGCCGGACCAGACCGCGGTCCGCCCACCGGCCGGCCAGCGGTGCGATCAGCGCACCGCCCGCACCCGCGAGGGCGAAGAGCCCGACCTGCCACTGCGCGTAGTGGAAAGGCGCCGCGGTGAGGACGAAGGAGATGGTCGTCCAGAAGACGCTGAAGGTGCCGAACATCGCCGCCTGGTAGAGCGCCCGGTGGCGCAGCGCCGGATGGACCTTGAGCAGCCGGACCGTGGACCGCAGCAGCGCCCCGTACCGCAGCGCGGCGGCGGGCGGCCGCGGCGGCAGGGCCCGGCGCAGCACCAGCGTCAGTACGGTCATCAGCGCGGCCGAGCCGAGGTAGACCACCCGCCAGCTCGTCGCTCCCGCGACCACGCTGCCGACGGTGCGGGACAGCAGGATGCCGGTGAGCAGCCCGCTCATCACCTGCCCGACAACCCGCCCGCGGCTCGCGTCGGGCGCGAGGTCCGCGGCGAACGGCACGAGTATCTGCGCGACGGTGAGCGTGCACCCGACGATCAGCGAGGCGACCAGCAGCACGGCGAAGTCCGGCGCCACCCCGGCGAGGACGAGCGCGCCGACGGTGAGGGAGAGCAGCAGCGTGGCGAGCCGCCGCTTCTCGGTGACGTCGCCGAGCGGCACGAGCAGCAGCAGACCGAGCGCGTAGCCCAGCTGAGTGGCCGTGACCAGGCTGCCCGCGACGACCGCGCCGATGTGGAAGGACTGCCGCAGTTCGCTGAGCAGCGGCTGGGCGTAATAGAGGTTGGCGACGGTCAGGCCGCAGGAGACGGCGAGCAGTATCACGAGCCGCCGCGGCGGCCCTTCCTCCCGCGACGGCTGCTGCTTCGGCGGTACGGCCACGCCGGCCGCGGGGCCGTGGGGCTGGGACATCGACACACCTCATCGCGCGAGCGCCTGCTGAGTAGGAACCGGTTAAACCGGTGCGATGACCGTACCAGTCAAACCGGTTCCGGCGTTAGGCTGGGCCGCATGAGGGACGACACCGCTGCGCCGCGGTTCCGGCAGGGCTCGGGGCGGCTGTGCCTGGACTACCTGCGGACCCTGCGCTACCGCGGAACTCCCGCCGTCACCGAGGAGTTGGCCGACAGCACGGCGCTCGTGGCGTGGGTACGGCAGTGCGGGCCCGCGGTCGACGGCCCGCTCCAGGTCCCCGACGTCCCCGACGTCCTCGCCGCGCGGGCGCTGCGCGAGGCCGCGTATGAGCTGATCACCGCGGCCGTCGCTGCCGGCGGCCCCGCCCTGCCCGCCACCGCCGTCAGGAACCGGCTCAACCGGGCCGCCGCCGCGGACGTGCCCGTGCCGTACCTCACCGCCCAGGGGGAATTGCGGTGGCGGGCGGACGACCCCGTACGAGCCGTGCTCGCGCTCGTCGCGCGCGACACCCTCGAACTGGCGGCCTCCCCCGCCCTCCTCCCCCGCCTGCACGCCTGCGCCTCACCCGACTGCGGTGCCCTCTTCCTCGACCACTCCCGTCCCGGGACGCGGCGCTGGTGCTCGATGGACATCTGCGGCAACCGGGCCAAGAAGTCCGCACTGCGCGCGCGGCCTTGAGAGGGCTCCCCTGCGGGGGTGCTGATTGCGGACTCCGCACCTGCGTTGTGAGGCCGGCTTGTCGCGCGGTTCCCCGCGCCCCGGGGTGATTGCCCCCTGTGGTGGCGTTGCTTACTTTCCCGCCCTCTCGGCGGGGCGCGCAGTTCCCCGCGCCCCTGTGGGCCCTGCGTCCTGCGCCGTGAGGCGGCGGCACCCTGGCGAGAGCTTGCCCTTCGGCCGCGGAGGGAGCAGCTCCCCGGTGGCGCCCTGCAGGGCGGTGGTGCCGCTACAACATCGCAAACGTGGGTACGGCGCGCCCGGCCGCCACGGGGTGGGCGCCGTACGGCCGTTGTCACCGGCCGGACGGTCAGCTGCTGGGCAGGCCGGTGCGTGCGAAGACATCGGTCGGGCCGTCGGTCCACTGCACGGTGAGCGTCTTGCCGTCGGCCGCGAGCACGCCGTGGCCGGTGGTGCGCTCGGTATCGCCGTCCATGCAGGTCAGCGTCAGCGCGATGCCGTCCGTGTCGACATAACCGCCGCCACACAGATGCGTACTCGTCAGGGCCGCCTTGCCCTTGCCGAGGACGAGCTGGACCTTCGCCGTGCCCTGCGTCGCGAGCCACACGCCTTCCACGGTCTGCGTGCCGTCACCGCTGGCCGCCGTCTCCACCGGCGCCGTCATGGTGGCCGTCGGCTCCGGCGCGGCGGTCGCGGACTGCCGCTCCGCCGCGCTCGCGGTGGTGCTCGCCGTCAGCTGCTTCTTCCCGTCGTTGTCGCTGCTGCCACAACTGCTGAGCGCCAGCACGGCGGCGACCGCCACGGCGGCGATGCCCGCTCTGGTGAACGTAAGACGCACGGTGCTCCCCCATGACGCGATAAGAATCCAGCGACGGCAAGCTACCAGCAGGCCACGGCAGCGTGCGCAGGTCGGCCGGGCCGACCTGCGGCCGGCCGCCGCGAACCGCCCGCGCAGCCCGCGGGCCCGCGCCGCAGGAGGCGGACCCCCAGCGCCTCGCCACCCCACCGCCCACCAGCACCGCCATTTATCACCGATCCCTCACAGCACCCTCACGCCAGTCCCGCACTCCCGCACACCGCCCTTCGCCCCGCAGCCGTGCGACAGCAGCCCCCCGCCTACGCCACTCCCGCCGCCTGCGGCCGCACGTCCTACCGCACCGCCGCCCCCGCCACCGTCTTCTCCCCCGCCGCCCGCAGGCCCGGCCACCGTCAGGCCGGTGTGGCGCGCTGCGGCTCCCGCACCACCTCCCGGAGGAACCGCTCCACCGTGTCGCACCACGCCTCGGGCTGGTCCCACGGGACGAGGTGGCCGGCGTCGGGGATCTCGGCGTAGCGGCCGCGGGGCAGCACCCGGACCATCTCCTGGGCCTCCGCCCGTCCCAGCTCCCCGCCGAGCCCGCGCACGACCAGCGCGGGGCAGCCGACTCCGGCCAGCTCGTCCCAGTGCGCGTCACGTATCCACGGGTCGCGGGAGCGCAGCAGATGGCGTGGGGCGTACTGCGGGCGCCACCCGTCGTCGCCTTCCACCATGACCTCGGCGAAGAAGTCGCCGCGCACCGGATTCGGCGGATTCGCCCACGGGTCCAGCTCCCCGAACCAGCGGCGGGCGTCCCCGAGGGTGGCGAAGGGCAGCGGCCAGGACCGCGTCCAGTCTTCCCATTCCCGCTGACCCGCCTCGCCAAGCGCGGCGGCCCGCATGTCGCAGATGACGACCGCGGCGACGAGGTCGGGGCGGTGGGCCGCCAGCTGCCATGCGGTGAGCGCACCCATGGAGTGCCCGATCACGGTGACCGGGGCGAGGCCGAGCTGCTCGACGGCGGCGACGGCGTCGGCGAGATAGGCCTCCGTCCCGTAAGGCCCCTCCGGCCGTTCGCTGCGGCCATGCCCGCGCTGGTCGAGGGCGAGCGCCCGATAGCGGGGCGCGAGCCTGCGCGCGGTCGCCGCCCAGTGCGAGGCGCGGCCGAGCAAGCCGTGCAGCAGCAGCACACCGGGGCGGGCGTCGGCCCCCGGCTCTGCCGCGGCGCCCGCGACAGCCGTCGCCGCCGCGTAGTCCCAAGCCGCGAGGCGTATCCCGCCCGCTCCCGTGACCTCGAAACGCCGGGTCGTGTGGTGGTCCACGTACTGCTTCATGTGCCGCACCCCCTTCCTATTGGTCGTCGTTTGTCCTGGTGGTGTCTCCTCATGTCTTCCCGATCCACGCTATCGAACTTTTATTCGAACAAGCGCCTCACGCGCCCAACACCGCTCGTTCGAGTGACAACGCTCGGGGATTGACCGCCGGGGCCGAGGGGAGATCTTCAGCGGGGCGCGACGCGAAGGGGAAGCGGGTCGCGCGGGGAGGCACCGGGAAGCTCGGGGTCCCGGCTCCTCCGTGGGGGTCTCCATGGGGAGGGACGAGGGAGGGAAAAGGCCGCCCCGGCACCGTCATCACGGTGCCGGGGCGACCCCTCGTCCAAGTGGCCGGCCGAGCGCCGGCCGGTGTGCTACCGCCTGGCGACGAAAACGTGCGAGGCGACTTCCGCGTCCAGCTCGGCGGCCTCGCCACCGCTGCCGACCAGCACACCCCCGGGAGAGGAGGTCACGCTCACCACGGCGCCCGGCTGCACGCCGGCCCGCCGCAGCGTGTACATCACCTGGGCGTCGGTCTGGATCGGCTCGCCGATCCTGCGGACGACCACACTGGTCGAGCCCGCACCGGGCTTGAGGTCGTTCAAACTGACCATGCCGACCTCAAGGAAGGGGTCGGCCTCGCCCTTCTCGCCCAGCTCCTCCAGGCCCGGGATCGGGTTGCCGTACGGCGACTCCGTGGGGTGCTGCAGGAGCTCGAGCACCCGCCGCTCCACGGCCTCGCTCATCACGTGCTCCCATCGGCAGGCCTCGGCGTGCACGTGCTCCCACTCCAGGCCGATCACGTCGACCAGCAGACACTCGGCGATGCGGTGCTTGCGCATCACGCGGGTGGCGGTGCGACGGCCCTCCTCGGTCAACTCCAGATGGCGGTCGCCGGCCACGTGCAGCAGCCCGTCCCGCTCCATCCGCGCCACCGTCTGGGAGACTGTCGGGCCGCTCTGGTCGAGCCGCTCGGCGATTCGGGCGCGCATGGGGACCACACCCTCCTCCTCCAGCTCCAGGATGGTGCGGAGATACATCTCCGTCGTGTCGATCAGTCCGGACATGCGCGCCCCTCGTTCATTCGTGCGTGGCCCTGGGAACAAGTCTGACGCATCGCACCGACAACCGGCCCCGCCGCGAGCAGCCCCCCTCCTCCCGCCCCGCCGCCACGGGCCCCCACGCGGACGGGAAAGACCGGACACGGGCCCCCGCCGCGACGCTGAGCGGCCACGGAGCCCTCCCGCCTGCCGCGGTGAGCACCCGGTGACCGCCGTCAACCGCCGCTTCCCTGGCGTCCACATCGTGGACGATCGCGTGGGCCGGGGCGGGACGCGGGACGAATACGCGTTCCTCACCCGCTGATTTCTTGACACCGGCCGCGCCCTGGCCCCACGGTGATCCGCATGACTGAGCCCCGCGAGGACCTGGCCGACCGGTATTTCGACGCCGCTATCGGCCTGCTGCGCCGGGTGCGCGACGAAGAGGCGGCCGGTATCAAGGCCGCCGCGACCGCGGTCGCGGACGCCGTCGCCTCCGGCGGCCGGGTCTTCGTCTTCGGCGCGGGGCACTCCTCGCTGCCCGCCCAGGACGTCGTCTACCGGGCCGGCGGTCTCGCCCTGATCAACCTGCTGGCCGTGCCCGGTGTCGTCGGCGTGGACGTCATGCCCGCGACGCTCGGCAGCGCCCTGGAGCGGGTCGACGGCCTGGCCGGGGTGGTCCTGGACACCAGTCCCGTCCAGCGCGGCGACGTGCTGTTCGTGATCTCGCTGTCCGGCCGCAATTCCCTGCCGGTGGAGATGGCGCAGAATGCCCGCGCGCTCGGCCTGACCGTCATCGGCGTCACCTCGGTCGCCTACGCCGAGCAGACCAGCTCACGGCACGTGTCGGGCACCTTCCTCAGGGACCACTGCACCATCGTGCTCGACTCCAAGATCGCGGTGGGCGACGCCGAACTGTCGGACGACGCCATTCCCGCGCCGTTCGGCCCGGCCTCCACCGTCGTCACCAGCGCCCTGATGCAGGCCGTCGTCGCCACCGCGGCCACCGAACTCGCCGAACGCGGCGTCACTCCGCCCATGCTGCGCTCGGGCAATGTGGACGGCGGTCACGACTGGAACGGCCGGATCTTCGAGCAGTACCGCGACCGGATCTTCTTCCGCCACTGAACGGCGGCGCATCACCGCGCCTCGCATGACCCGCGGCACATTGCCGCGCCACACCCCGCCCGCGGCACATTGCACCGGTCATCACTCCCCGGCGGGGTCACCGCTCGCCGGCGAGCCCGGCCAGGTCCAGTGCCATCGCGACCCGCGCGGCCACGTCCTCGGCATAGGCCGCGTCGGCGCGGTCGAACAGGCGGCGCCCCGAGCCGCGCAGGAAGGTCAGCGCCCCGATCGTGCGGCCGCGGCTGCGCAGCACGGTGACCAGCCCGTGCACGGTCCCCGGCGGCCATCGCCTGGCCGCGGCCCATTCGTCGATCCGGGCGCCGGCGGCCTCCTCCGCCGCGAGAGGCGGTCCGAAACTGGTCCGTACGGTGCCGATCCGCTCCAGTGCCTGCAGCGCCGGGTGGGCGAGCGGGTAACCCACCGGTATGCCGCTCTCCGCCGCGCCCGGCGTCAGCTCGCACGGGCCCGGCTCGCCCGAGGGGGTGGCCGCGATCCGTATCAGGCGCTCGGCGTCGTCGGCGAGGTCGAGCAGCGCGTGGTCGGCGAAGCCCGCCAGTGCGAAGTCCAGGTGCAGCGCGGCCGCGTCCAGCGCGGTGCCGCACTCGGCGGCCGCCCGGTCGGCGCGGTGCAGCTGCTGATAGCGGAACCTGACCTGGGCGCCGTCGGTTTCCGCTGCCTTCTGCCGGGTGATGTCGATGAACAGCCAGCCGACGCCGAGCGGCACCGGCTCCTCGCCGAGCGGCGAGCCGAGCCGGACGAATCCGCTGCGCCAGCAGCGCCGCTGATTCTCCTGGTCCGCGCGCAGGGCCAGCCACAGGTCGGTGGTAGCCGGTGGCGCGCCTTCGGCGAGTACGTGCTGCAGCGCGTTCTCCAGCTCTTCCACGCCCCGGGTGAGCAGATCCCCCAGCGGACGCCCGAGCACCTCCTCCCTGCCGGTCTGGAGCATGCGGGCGGCCTTCGCGTTGACCACCGCGGGGCGCAGATCGGCGTCTATGAGCACCACGCCCCAAGACGCGTCGGTGAACAGCGCCTCGCTGAGCGCGATGGAACGCTCCAGGTCGATCTGCACATGCACCTCGGAGAAGGCGCAGTAGATCCCCGCGGGCCGCCCGTCCGCGCCCTGCACCGCCGCGGACTGGGTGCGCACCAGCACCCGGCGGCCGTCCTTGGTCAGCAGGGCGAACTCGTGCACCTGGCGGCCGGCGGAGTCCATCGCCCCCAGCAGCCTTTCCTCGGCCTCCACCGCGTCCGAGGAGCGGGCCGCCCAGCCGGCGAAGCCGCGCCGCCCGACGGCGTCGTCCGCGGTCCAGCCGAGGATCCTGGCCGCCTCGGCATTCCAGTGCGTGATCACCCCTGTGCGGTCGAAGGCACACAGACCCGCCTCCATGCCGTCGAGCAGCGCCGCGAGCAGCCGCTCATCACCCTCGTGCCCCTCAGCTCGCGTCGGAGCCGGAGGCCCCGCCGTGCCGTCGGTGTCGTCGTCGCTGCTGCCGTCGCCCAGCGGTTTCGGTTGCGCATCGAAAGGCTGCACGTCACAACATTCAACCCTCGTGTGGGCTGCGTCACACGCTTTTTACATAAATCGGTTGTGCGGCTCGCATCGGTTTCTTACTGTTGCGGCACACACGAAGGGAGGTGGTTCGAAGCATGAGTTGCAGTCGGACACGTGAGGTGGCTGCGGGCTAGCACCGCGCACTGGGCGTGCGCGATGCGCGCCAATCCCACGCAGTACACCCGACCCGCGGGCTCGTCGGACTTGTCCGGCCGGTGCTCGGAGCCGTCAAAGGCTCCGGGGAGCAGCCCGCGGGTCGTTCGCGTTCACGGACGGCAAACCCGCGGCAATGTGCCGTCGGCAGGGTGCCGTCGGCAGGGTGGCGTCGGCCATGAGGCGTAGCAAAGCCGCGCAATGTGCCGCGCCCTCGGCAGTACGCCCGCCCCGCCGCGCTACGGCTCCAGCCGCTCCACGGACCAGCCGCCCGCCACGCGGACGTAGCGCAACCGGTCGTGCAGCCGGTTCTCCCGGCCCTGCCAGAATTCGACGGTGGCCGGATCGACGCGGAAGCCGCCCCAGAAGGGCGGCACCGGCACTGCGGTGCCCTCCGGCCAGCGTGCGGCCATTTCCGCGTAGCGCTTCTCGAGCACCGCCCGGGAGGCGACGACGCTGGACTGCTCGCTCGCCCACGCGCCGATCTGCGAGCCGTACGGACGGCTGCGGAAATAGGCGGCGGTCTCCTCGGGCGACACCCGGGTGACGTCGCCGCCGACGATGACCTGGCGGGCGATCGGATGCCAGGGGAAGAGCAGTGAAGCCCGCGGATTGGCGGCCAGCGCTCGGCCCTTTCGCGACTCGTAGTTGCTGAAGAAGACGAAACCGCGCCGGTCGTAGCCCTTGAGCAGGACCGTGCGGGAGCTGGGCAGGCCGTCGGCGTCCGCGGTGGACAGCACTATGGCGTTGGGCTCCGCGATGACACCGCCTTCGGCCGCGGCGACCGCGTCCGCGAACCAGCGCGTGAACTGCGCGTACGGCTCGGCCGCCAGATCGTCCTCGGTCATTCCCGCCGTCCGGTAGCGCCTGCGCATGGCGGCCGGGTCGGGCCGGGCCGGCTGGTCGTCATGTGGTTCTCGCACCCGCACATCCTCGCAGTGGCCGAGAAGGTACGTGCCGGTCGCCTCTCGCCGGTGTGTGCGGCATCTCACGCTCTCTGACATGCCCACATGCCGGGAGAATGACTGGTCCGAATGAAGCAGGGTGCGCACTCCTGTGACGGGGCATGACCGGAGTGCAGTATCGCCACGAGCATCGACAGGATCAAGAGGAGCCGCCGCATGTCCGACTTCGTACCCGGACTCGAAGGAGTCGTCGCGTTCGAGACGGAGATCGCCGAACCGGACCGGGAAGGCGGATCACTGCGCTATCGCGGTGTCGACATCGAGGAGTTGGTCGGGCATGTGAGCTTCGGCAATGTATGGGGCCTGCTGGTCGACGGCCGGTTCGATCCCGGGCTGCCGCCCGCCGAGCCGTTCCCCATCCCCGTGCACTCCGGCGACATCCGGGTGGACGTGCAGTCCGCGCTGGCCATGCTCGCGCCCGTGTGGGGGCTGCGCCCGCTGCTCGACATCGACGCCGAGGAGGCCCGCGACGACCTCGCGCGGGCCGCGGTCATGGCGCTGTCGTACGTCGCCCAGTCCGCCCGGGGCCAGGGACGGCCCATGGTCCCGCAGAAGGAGATCGACAAGGCGCGGTCCATTACCGAGCGCTTCATGATCCGCTGGCGCGGCGAGCCGGACCCGCGGCACGTCGCCGCGGTGGACGCGTATTGGACGTCGGCGGCCGAGCACGGCATGAACGCCTCCACCTTCACCGCCCGCGTCATCGCCTCCACCGGCGCCGACGTGGCCGCCGCCCTGTCCGGCGCGGTCGGCGCCATGTCGGGTCCGCTGCACGGCGGTGCGCCATCCCGCGTCCTCGGCATGATCGAGGAGATCGAGCGCACAGGTGACGCCGAGGCCTATGTGAAGGCCGCGCTCGACAAGGGCGAGCGTCTGATGGGCTTCGGGCACCGCGTCTACCGCGCCGAGGACCCGCGGGCGCGCGTCCTGCGCCGTACGGCCCGCGAGCTGGGCGCACCGCGATTCGAGGTGGCGGAGGCCCTGGAGAAGGCGGCGCTCGCCGAGCTGCACGAGCGGCGCCCCGACCGCGTCCTGGCCACCAACGTGGAATTCTGGGCGGCGATCATGCTCGACTTCGCCGAGGTGCCCGCGCACATGTTCACGTCGATGTTCACCTGTGCCCGTACGGCCGGCTGGTCGGCCCACATCCTGGAGCAGAAGCGCACCGGCCGCCTGGTCCGCCCGTCGGCCCGCTACATCGGCCCCAGCACCCGTAGCCTCCACACGATCGAGGGCGACCCGACCACCATTTCCTGATCCGCCGCCCGGCCCGTTGCCCGGCAGACTCTGCCGGGCAACGGGCAACGGGCAACGGGCAACGGGCAACGGGCAACGGGCAACGGGCAACGGGCCGCGCGCGCGAGGTGACGGGCCGCGCACTGCGGATCTCCGTATGCACGCGGTGCGGCGCTAGCCGGTCGGCCGGGCGTGGCCGGCACCCGGCGTGTCGTCGGGCAGCGCTTCCGCGAGGACTTCCGCGAGGTGGCGGGCGCGTGGGCCGCCGGCCAGCTGGGCGATCTGCGTGCGGCAGGAGAAGCCGTCGGCCAGCACGGCCGCGTCGGGCCCGGCCGCCCGCAGTGCCGGCAGCAGCGCCTCCTCGGCGCAGGCCGCCGACACCTCGTAATGCCCGTCCTCGAAGCCGAAGTTGCCGGCGAGACCGCAGCAGCCGCCGGTCAGCTCGCCGGTCAGGCCGGCGCGCTCGCGCAGCCGGCGGTCGGCGGCGTCGCCGAGCACCGCGTGCTGGTGGCAGTGCGTCTGGCCGACCGCCGTACGGTCCAGGCGCGGCGGGTCCCAGCCGGGCGCGTACTCCTCCAGCGCCTCGGCGAGCGTCCGCACCGACGCGGCGAGCCTGGCGGCCCGCGGGTCACGGGGGCCGAGGAGCTCCGGTAGGTCGGCGCGCAGGGCGGCGGCGCAGCTCGGTTCGAGCACGACGAGCGGCAGGCCCGCTTCGAGGACCGGTGCGAGCCGGTCGAGGGTGCGCCGCATCACGAGCTTCGCGCGGTCGAGCTGCCCGGTGGACACCCAGGTCAGGCCGCAACAGACCGCCGCGGGCGGGGTGGTGACGTGCAGTCCGGCCGCGCGCAGCACCCGCACCGCGGCCCGGCCGACCTCGGGCGAGAGGTGGTCGGTGAAGGTGTCGGGCAACAGGACGACCGTGCGGGCGCCGTTCTGCGAGCCGCCGACCGGCCTCCGCTGTCCCTCGTTCGTGTCGTTGGTGTCCCACCATCGAGTGAATGTCTCGGGCGCCAGTTCGGGCATGTCGCGCGCGTTCGCGATTCCGGCGATACGTTTCGCCACCCAGGCGGTTGATCGGGTCCTGCCAAGGAAATTGAGCGGTCGGGCGAATTTCCGGGCGATTTTCAGCCACACCGGGAGCCAACCCATCGAGTAGTGCGCGCGGGGCCTGAGCCTCCCCCGATAGTGCTGATGGAGGAATTCGGCCTTGTAGGTCGCCATGTCCACCCCCACCGGGCAGTCCGACCGGCAGCCCTTGCAGGACAGGCAAAGATCCAGTGCTCCCTTGACCTCCGCGGACCTCCAGCCGTCCGTGACGACCTCGCCGGCCAGCATCTCGTGCAGCAGCCGCGCCCGGCCGCGGGTGGAGTGACGCTCCTCCCCGGTGACCCGGAAGGACGGGCACATGACAGCCGAACCCCCCTCACCAGCGGCCGTTGAGGTACGACATTTGGCCACTCCGACACAGCGCCGGACGGCGGCAACGAAATCACCGCCATCACCCGGATAAGTGAATTCGACGTCGACCGGTCCCGACGCGGTGGACGGCAGCGCCGCGAAGCGAAGGTTGCTATCAATGAGATCGGGACGAACAAGCGTTCCCGGGTTCAGTCCGCCGTCCGGATCCCAGAGATCCTTGAAATCTGAAAAGAGTGCGATCACATCCGGGCCGTACATCTTCGGCAGCAGTTCGGCGCGCGCCCGGCCGTCGCCGTGCTCGCCGGAGAGCGAGCCGCCGTGCGACACCACCAGGTCGGCGGCGGCCTCGGAGAAGCGGCGGAAGCGTGCGACGCCCGCCGGATCGATGAGGTCGAAGTCGATCCGGACATGCACGCAGCCGTCGCCGAAGTGGCCGTAGGGCGCCCCGCGCAGCCCGTGATCGGCCAGCAGGGCCCGGAAATCCCGCAGGTAGGCGCCCAGCCGGACGGGGGGAACGGCGCAGTCCTCCCAGCCCGGCCATGCCTCGGTGCCGTCGGGCATACGGGTGGCGGTGCCGGCCGCGTCCTCCCGGATCCGCCACAGGGCGCGCTGCCGCGCGGGGTCGGCGACGACGGCGTGACCGGTCACGCCGTCGGCCGTCCGGCAGATCTCCCGCGCGCGTGCCCGGGCCTGCGCCGGAGAGTCGCCGCCGGTCTCGACGAACAGCCAGGCACCGCCGCGCGGCAGATCCGCCGCCGCGGCCTCCCCCACCAGGTCGGCGGCCATCCCCTCGACTGTCAACGGCTGCCAAGCCAGCAGCAGGTGGGCGGCCTGCGCCGCCGCGCTCTCGTCGGCATAACCGAGCACCGCGAGCGCCCGCGCGGCGGGCGCGGGCACCAGCGCGACGGTCGCCTCCGTCAGCAGGCCCAGGGTCCCCTCGCTGCCGCTGAAGGCTCGCACCACGTCCCTGCCGTGCTCGGGCAGCAGCAGGTCCAGGGCGTATCCGGAGATGCGGCGCGGGAGTTGCGGGAAAGCGGTACGCAGCAGCGCCAGGTGGCCGTCCGTCAGCCGGGCGATCCCTTCGCGCAGCCGGTCGGGCATGGCGGCTCCGCCGGCGGGGCCGCGGAGCCCGACCGGTTCACCTCGGTAAGTGAGCACGTCAAGCGCACGAACATTGTCGGCGGTGGTGCCCCAGGCCACCGAATGCGAGCCGCAGGCGTTGTTGCCGATCATGCCGCCGAGGGTGCAGCGGCTGTGGGTCGAGGGGTCGGGCCCGAAAGTCAGGCCGTGCGGAGCGGCGGCCCGCCGCAGGTCGTCGAGCACCAGGCCGGGCTGGACGCGGGCGGTCAGCGCGGCCGGGTCGATCTCCAGCAGCCGGTTCATGTGCCGGGTGAAGTCCATGACGACACCGGTGCCGATGGCCTGCCCGGCGATCGACGTCCCGCCGCCGCGCGCGGTGACGGGCACCCCGTGTTCGCGGCACACCGCCAACGCCGCCGCCACGTCCTCCGCGTCCATCGGCGCCACCACCCCCAGCGGCACCTTGCGGTAGTTGGACGCGTCCATCGTCATCAGCGCCCGCGCCCCCGCGCCCCACTCCACCTCACCGCGCAGGACCCCGCGCAGCGCCTGCTCCACCTCGCCGATCCGGCCACCCGTCATGTCCCCCACCTTGCCCGACCGTCCGTGCCCCGGCCCACCGGGAAACCGCCGAAAGCACCCGCCACCTGCATGAGGACCGCGCGCGCCGGCACGCCGCCGCCGCGCCTTGTACGGCGCTCCGACCGCGCGGTCGGAGGCTTCGCGGGCAGGTCGTCTCACCCGATGGAACGCCCGCGGAAACCGCCCTGTAACGGGCTACGCTGCGCTCGTGGCCGATATCCAGATTCCCGCTGACATCAAGCCCGCCGACGGTCGATTCGGGTCGGGCCCCTCCAAGGTGCGGACGCAGGCGCTCGACGCGCTGGCCGCCACCGGGACGTCCCTGCTCGGCACCTCCCACCGCCAGGCGCCGGTGAAGAACCTGGTGGGGCAGGTCCGCGACGGCGTCAAGCAGTTGTTCTCCCTGCCGGACGGCTACGAGGTGGTGCTCGGCAACGGCGGGTCCACCGCCTTCTGGGACGTCGCCACCCACGGGCTGATCGGCACCAAGTCCCAGCACCTGTCCTTCGGCGAGTTCTCGTCGAAGTTCGCGAAGGCGGCCCAGCAGGCGCCGTGGCTGGACGAGCCGACGATCGTCAAGTCCGAGCCGGGCACCCACCCCGTGCCCGTCGCCGAGCCGGGCGTGGACGTCTACGCCCTGACGCACAACGAGACCTCGACCGGTGTCGCCGCACCGATCCGCCGGGTCGACGGCGCGGACGACGGCGCGCTGGTCCTGGTGGACGCCACCTCGGGCGCGGGCGGCCTGCCGGTCGACATCGCCGAGACCGATGTCTACTACTTCGCGCCGCAGAAGTCCTTCGCGGCCGACGGCGGGCTGTGGATCGCGGTGTTCTCGCCGGCGGCCCTGGAGCGCGCCGCCTCGATCGCCGCGTCCGGGCGGCACATCCCGGCGTTCTTCGACCTGCCGACGGCGATCGACAACTCGCAGAAGAACCAGACGTACAACACCCCCGCGCTGGCCACTCTCTTCCTGCTCAAGGAGCAGCTGGAGTGGATCAACGGGCAGGGCGGCCTGAGCTGGGCCACCGAGCGCACCGCCGACTCGTCGTCGCGGCTGTACGGCTGGGCGGAGAAGGCGTCCTACGCGACGCCGTTCGTGGCGGACCCGGCGCAGCGTTCCCAGGTCGTCGGCACCATCGACTTCGAGGACGGGATCGACGCCGCGGCCGTGGCCAAGGTATTGCGGGCGAACGGCATCGTGGACACCGAGCCGTACCGCAAGCTGGGCCGCAACCAGCTGCGGGTGGCGATGTTCCCGGCCGTCGAGCCGTCCGACGTCGAGGCGCTGACCGCCAGCATCGACTACGTCATCGGCCGGCTCTGATCGGCTGCCCTCAGCACGGCACCGCCGCCGGGGTCAGGCCCGGCGGCGGCGCACTATCCGGCGCAGCGCGAGGCCGAGCGCGCCGACGAGGACCAGCGCCCCAAAGCCCAGCGTCTTGTCACTGCTGCTGACCCCGCTGCCTGACGACGAGTGCTGAGCGGCCGCACCCGGGCCGCCCTGGTCCTTTCCGCCGCCTTGCGAGCCGTCGGCGCCCTTCGTGGCGGCAGGAGAGGCGGTCACGCTGTCGGGCAGCTCACTGCCTGACAGCGGCGCGCGCCACACCTGGCTGTCCTTGCCCTCGCTGCTGTACATGAGCGCCTTGCCGTCCGGTGTGAAGGTCACCCCCTCGCCCTGGGGCTGCATGGGGACGTCGAGGTCGGTGAGTTTGTGCGGGGCGCCGCCGGTCCAGCGGTATTCAGCCGCCCAGAAGTAGCCGCGCAGCACCAGGCGGCTGCCGTCGGGCGAGAAGGCCCCGTCGGTCACCCACGGCACATCGGCGATCTTGCGGAAGACGTTGATGCCGTGGGAGCTGAGCTCGGCGGGCCCGCGGTAGAGGCCGCCGCCGTCCTCGTTCTTGCTGGCGATGTAGACCCGGCCGGTCCGCGGCTGCACCATCAGCGCCTCGGCGTCGCGCGGTCCGGCGTCGTAGCGGACGGTGTAGCGGGTGACGTCCACGGTCTGGTCGCTCAGCTTCGCGGGTTCGTGGAAGCGGTAGATCCATACCTCCCGCCAGGCGCCGCCGAGGTTGTCGCCGATGTCCCCGAGGTAGAGGTCGCCGTTCGGACCGATCGAGACGGCCTCCACGTCCCGGGGGTGGATGCCGCGCATCGTGACCCTCGCGACGGTCTTGCCGGTGGCCGAGTCGACCGCGTAGACGTAGGGGCCGTCGCCGCTGTCGTTGTGCGTCCAGTAGATCCCGGGGTGCAGCCGGCTCGCGGCCAGGCCGCTGGACTCGGTGATACGGGGGTCGGTGATCGTGAAGGCGGTGGACGGTCCGGAGTCCGCGACGGCGGGCACCGCGCAGTCCCAGGCCAGGGCGAGGGCGGCACAGGCGGCGGCCGTCGGGATGTACGCGCGCATGCACCCCAGTGTCCCCGGTCTGTGGCGCGTCGGGGATGATGCCCGGCATGCGTTACCTCTTCGTCGGCGACTCGATGACCGTTGGCGCCGCCGGCGACTACACCTGGCGGTACCGCATGTGGCGGCACCTGTGCGGGCTGGGTGAGCCGTTCGCCGTGGTGGGGCCGCGCGACGGTCTTTACGACCGGGCGGCGGACGCCGCGGTATCCGCCGACTACGCCGATCCGTCGTTCCCGGCGCGCGCCAGGCGCCATCTGGCCGGCTGGGGCGAGGGCTGGCTGCACCTGG
Source organism: Actinacidiphila paucisporea (assembly GCF_900142575.1). Classification (GTDB taxonomy): domain Bacteria; phylum Actinomycetota; class Actinomycetes; order Streptomycetales; family Streptomycetaceae; genus Actinacidiphila; species Actinacidiphila paucisporea. Next base: position 26,058 of record NZ_FRBI01000007.1, on the reverse strand, counting down.
CGCCGGTGATAGGTGAGGTCGTCCGTGAGCACCGGCCCGACGTGCTGCTGGTGTCGCTCGGCCTGATCGACCTGGGCTTCTACACCGACGCCGGGCAGACCGCTGACAATGTGGAGCGTTTCATCACCGAGGCGCGGGCCGCGGCGCCGCGGGTGCGGATGGTGCTGCTGCCGGTCATCCCCAACACCCGCGCGGACCTGGACCCCGGCTTCGCCGACCAGTGCGCGGAGTTGAACGCGCTGCTGGCCAAGGCGGTCGCCGACCATGACACCCCGGCCTCACCCCTGCTGCTCGCCTCCCGGCCCGAGGGGTACGACATCCTGCTCGACACCTACGACGGCACCCATCCCAACGCGGCGGGCGAGCACAAGCTGGCGGCGGCCTTCGCCGACGCCATGTACCAGGCCTGGGGCGTCGGGGCGCCGTACGCCGGGCACTGAAGCCGGCGGCGGCGGGAGCACCCGGCGGGCACTGGGCGAACGCGTGGGGAATTCGCCGCGGACGTCGCAATGGCCGCTTGATTCGAGCGCACTCGAAGAGCTTGGCTGGCAGCCATGGAGTACACACAGCTCGGACGCACGGGTCTCAAGGTCAGCCGCCTGGTGCTCGGCACCATGAACTTCGGTCCGCAGACCGATGAGGCGGACAGCCACGCGATCATGGACGCGGCGCTCGGCGCCGGCGTCAACTTCTTCGACACCGCCAACGTCTACGGCTGGGGCGAGAACAAGGGCCGTACCGAGGAGATCGTCGGCAGCTGGTTCGCGAAGGGTGGCGGCCGCCGCGACAAGACGGTGCTGGCGACCAAGGTCTACGGCAACATGGCCGCCGAGGGCGACACCTGGCCGAACAACGACAAGCTGTCGGCGCTGAACATCCGCCGGGCGGTGGACGCCAGCCTCAAGCGGCTCGGCACCGACTACATCGACCTGTACCAGTTCCACCACGTGGACCGGGCCACCCCGTGGGATGAGATCTGGCAGGCCATCGACGTCCTGGTCGCCCAGGGCAAGATCCTGTACGCCGGGTCGAGCAACTTCGCCGGCTGGCACATCGCCCAGGCCAACGAGGCGGCGCGCAGGCGCGGTTCGCTCGGGCTGACGTCCGAGCAGTGCCTGTACAACCTGGTGGAGCGGCGCGCGGAGATGGAGGTGATCCCGGCGGCGCAGGGATACGGCCTCGGCGTCATCCCCTGGTCGCCGCTGCACGGCGGGCTGCTGGGCGGAGTGCTGCGCAAGCAGCGCGAGGGCGGCGCGTCCCGCTCGGCCGGCGGGCGGGCCGCGGACTCGCTGGCGGACCAGGGGCTGCGCGACAAGATCCAGGCGTACGAGGACCTGTGCGACAAGCATGGTCTGGAGCCGGGCGACGTGGGCCTGGCGTGGCTGCTCACCCGCCCCGGGGTGACCGGGCCGATCGTGGGGCCGCGCACAGCGGGGCAGCTCGAGTCCGCGCTGCGGGCGGTGGAGCTGGAGCTGTCCGCGGAGTTCCTGGCTGCGCTGGACGACATCTTCCCCGGTCCCGGCACCTCCCCCGAGGCCTTCGCCTGGTAAAGGCGGCCGTACGGGTGTTGCCGCCGCGGTCAGTGCACCGCGGCGGCGACGACCACCACCACGAGCATCAGGACGAAGGCGGCGGTCATCACGCGGGTACGGGTCTTGGGGTCCACCCTGCGAGGTTAACCGGCCGTGCCCGGTGCCCCGCGCTCGGGCCGGTCCGCTGGGCCGCCCAGCGGCCAGGCGGCGACGACGGTGTAGGCGGGCTGCTCGCCGGGGACGCCGGAGCTGGGCAATGTACTGGCGACGAGGCTGAGGGTGTCCGCCCGCCACCAGGTACCGCGGTGATCGGTGAGGGCGGCGGCGAAGGGGCGCAGGTCGACGGGCGCGTTCTTCGAGGTGCGGGCCAGCGTCAGGTGCGCACGGAAGCCGTGCTCCTCGTCGCAGGGCGCCCCGGCCCTGCGCGCGGCCGCCCGCACGGTGTCGGCGAGGGCCGACAGTGCCCGCAGGTCGCCCTCCGCGCCGGTCCACAGCGCCCGGTCGCCGAAGCGCCCGCCGCCGGCCGTGCGCACCTCGCAGGGCTGGTGTCGGTGGGCGGCGCGGGCGAGCCGTTCGTCGAGGCCGGGGCGTACGCCGTCGGGCACCTCGCCCAGGAAGCCCAGCGTGTAGTGCCAGCCCTGGGGCGCCGTCCAGCGCAGTGCGCGGGCGCCCGGCAAGGCGTGCAGCGGATCCAGCGCCGCCGCCAGCGCGGTGACCGCGGCGGGCGGCGGCAGCACCGCGGCGAAGAGCCTCATACGGCCGGGGTCAGCTGCGGGGCAGCCCCAGCCCCTCCCGTACCGGACTCGGAACCGGATGCGGGGCTCGTGTCCTCGCGCTCGTCGCCGGGCACGCTGTCGTCGCCCTCCGGGGTGTCGTCGCTGTCGGCCGGCGGCGCCTGGCGGGCGCCGTCGCGGGGGACGAAGGAGACCAGGGGCCGGCCGCTGCCGCGCCGGAGGTCCACGCGGGGCCGCAGGCCCGCCGCCCTGGCCAGGACCAGGCCGACCGCGACGGCTGCGGCGGCGGAGATCAGGCCGCCGGACAGGAAGCCGACCCGGGCGCCGTAGGTGTCCGTGACCCAGCCCATGACGGGGCCGCCGATGGGGGTGCCACCGACAAAGACCATCATGTAGAGGCTCATCACCCGGCCGCGCATGACGGGCTCGGTGGCGAGCTGCACGGTGGCGTTCGCCGTGGTGTTGAAGGTCAGGCCGAAGATGCCGATCGGCACCAGCAGCGCGGCGAAGAGCCAGAAGACCGGCGCGAGGGCCGCGGCGCCCTCCAGCAGGCCGAAGACCGCGGCGGCCGCCACGAGCATCCGCAGCCGGGTGCGGCTGCGCCGGGCGGCGAGCAGGGCGCCCAGCAGGGAGCCCGCGGCCATCAGGGTGTTCAGCAGGCCGTAGGTGCCGGCGCCGCTGTCGAAGACCTTGTTGGCGAAGGCGGACAGCCAGATCGGGAAGTTGAAGCCGAAGGTGCCGATGAAGCCGACCAGCACGATCGGCCAGATCAGCTCGGGCTTGCCTGCGACGTAGTGCAGGCCCTCGCGGAGCTGGCCCTTGCCGCCGCGCGGGGCCCGCTCGACCTTGTGCAGGTCCGCGGTGCGCATGAGCAGCAGGCCGGTCAGCGGGGCGATGAAGGACAGGCCGTTGATCAGGAAGGCCCAGCCGCTGCCCACCGCGGTGATCAGCACACCGGCGACGGCGGGGCCGACCAGCCGGGCGGCCTGGAAGTTGGCGGCGTTCAGCGAGACGGCGTTGCGCATGACCGACGGGCCGACCATCTCGACCACGAAGGTCTGCCGGGTGGGGTTGTCCACGACGGTGACCACGCCGAGCAGGAAGGCGATCGTGTAGACGTGCCAGACCTGGACGACACCCCCCAGGGTGAGTCCGGCCAGCAGCAGCCCGAGCACGCCGAGCGCGGCCTGGGTGCACAGCAGGATCTGCCGCTTGGGGTAGCGGTCGGCGATCACTCCGCCGTAGAGGCCGAAGAGCAGCATCGGCAGGAACTGCAGCGCGGTGGTGATGCCCACCGCGAAGGAGGACCCGGTGATGCTGAGCACCAGCCAGTCCTGGGCGATCCGCGACATCCAGGTGCCGGTGTTGGAGACCACGGCGCCGGTCGCGAAGAGCCGGTAGTTGCGGATCTTCAGGGCGCTGAAGGTGCCCGTTCTGGTGTCCGCGGGACGGTCAGGTTCGGTTGCGGTGTCTGGTCCGGCTGCCGAACTCAATCGGTACTCGCCTCCCCCTCGTCGGGTGCTTCGGTCGGGTCACAGGTGCGCGAGCTTCTCGAGGACGGGAGCCGCCTGGCGCATCACGGCCAGTTCGTCCGCCGTGAGGCCCTCGGCGAGCGAGGCCAGCCAGGCGTTCCGCTTGGAGCGGCTCTCGGCGAGCATCGCCGCGGCCTGCTCCGTACGGGACACCACGACCTGGCGCCGGTCGTCGGGGTGCGGTTCCCTGCGGACCAGCCCCTTGGCCTCCAGCATCGCCACGATGCGGGTCATCGACGGGGGCTGCACGTGCTCCTTGCGGGCCAGCTCCCCCGGCGTGGCGGAGCCGCAGCGGGCAAGGGTGCCGAGCACCGACATCTCGGTCGGGCTCAGCGTCTCGTCGACACGCTGGTGGCGCAGCCGGCGGGAGAGCCGCATCACTGCGCCCCGCAGTTCGTTGACTGCGGCGCGGTCGTCCTCGGACAGTTCGGTCACGTTGCTTAGTTTAGCTCATTAGGCAATCTAAGTACACTCTGCACGCAACACCCTCGACCCACGGGACCACACCCGCCCCGCCCGCGCACCCGCGGCCGGCCCACACTCGGCTAGGCCTCCCGCCCGGCCACCGGGACGCCCCACCGCCGCCGGCCCGCATGGGCCCTCAACCGCCGCCGGCCCGCATCCCACCCGAACGGGTGAGATGACGGGCGAAAGCGACGCACATTGCCACTCCCGCCCGCGACCGTGGGCACATGGCATCGAGAGTGCTCAGCCTGCGCATAGACGCAGACCTGTGGGACCGCATCCGCGAGCATGCCGCCAAGCGCGGGATGACCGCCCAGGACTACGTCGTCACGGCGCTGGTCCGTGACGACTTCGACGAGCGCTTCAAGGCGGCGGTCGCGGAGACCGAGCGCTTCTACGGACACCGCCAGGAGCGGCACCGGAACCATGACCGGGACCAGACCCCGGTCCCGGTTCCGGTGCCGCCCTACAGCAGCCCGAGCGCCGGCATCAGGTAGTAGAAGGCGAAGACGGCGGCGACCGCGTACAGCGCGACCGGCACCTCCTTGCCGCGTCCCGCGGCCAGTCGCAGCACGCAGAAGCTGAGGAAGCCGATGCCGATGCCGTTGGTGATCGAGTACGTGAACGGCATCAGCACCATCGTCAGGAACGCCGGGATGGCGATGGTGAAGTCGCTCCAGTCGATCTCCCGGATCGACCCGGCCAGGATCAGGAAGCCCACCGCGACCAGCGCGGGCGTGGCGGCCTGCGCCGGCACCATGGTGGCCAGCGGCGTGAGGAACAGCGCGAAGACGAACATCAGCCCGGTGACGACGCTGGCGAGCCCGGTCCGCGCGCCCTCGCCGACACCCGCGGTGGACTCCACGAAGCAGGTGTTCGCGGACGACGAGCCGGCGCCGCCGACCGCGGTGGCGATGCCGTCGATCATCAGGACCTTGTTGATGCCCGGCAGGTCGCCCTTGTCGTTGAGCAGCCCGGCCTCGTCGCTGACGCCGAGGATGGTGCCCATCGCGTCGAAGAAGCACGACAGCAGCACGGTGAAGACGAACAGCACCCCGGTGAGGATGCCGACCTCGTGGAAGCCCCCGAAGAGGCTGACCTTGCCGATCAGGCCGAAGTCCGGGGTGGCGACCGGGTTGCCCGGCCACTTGGGCACCGTCAGGCCCCACTTGGCGGCCGGGACGTCGGCGACCGCGTTGACGACCAGCGCGAGCACGGTCATGGCGACGATGGAGATCAGGATGGCGCCGGCGACCTTGCGGATGATCAGCGACAGGGTCAGCAGCGCGCCGAGGATGAAGATCAGCACCGGCCATCCGGTGAGGTGGCCGTCGGCGCCGAGCTGCAGCGGCACGGTGGTGTGCGCGGCGTCCGGGATGCGGGAGACGAAGCCGGAGTCGACCAGGCCGATCAGCAGGATGAACAGGCCGATGCCGATCGCGATGCCCTTGCGCAGGCCGAGCGGCACGGCGCTCATGACCCGCTCGCGCAGCCCGGTGGCGACCATGAGCATGATCGCGATACCGGCGAGGACGACCATGCCCATCGCGTCCGGCCAGCTCATCCTCGGGGCGAGCTGGAGCGCTACGACGGTGTTCACGCCGAGGCCGGCGGCCAGCGCGATCGGCACGTTGCCGATGACGCCCATCAGCAGCGTGGTGAAGGCCGCGGTGATCACGGTCGCGGTGACCAGCTGACCGCCGTCGAGGTGGTGGCCGAACTTGTCCACTGCCGAGCCCAGGATGATCGGGTTCAGCACGATGATGTACGCCATCGCGAAGAAGGTGGCCAGGCCGCCGCGGATCTCCCGCGGGATGGAGGAGCCGCGCTCCGAGATGCGGAAGAAGCGGTCCAGCGGGTTGGTGGGCGGGCGGTCCGATGACCGACCCATGTCGACCTGAGCGGGGGTCGAGGTGGGCATGTGAATCCTCAAAGGGGTGCGATCTCACCCACTTGGGCGATCGTACGAATGTTTCCAGTCAACGGTGACCGGTTTCAGTATGAATAACCAACTGCACAAATACCATCTCCGCGCGTAGACCCCAACGCCCGCAGGGGTCCCCCACCCGTGGTCCGCCGGATTCCGCCGCATACGATGGGCGCCATGAGCAAGCAGCAGGCGCCACTGCGCGAGGCCCCCGCGCCGATGGAGGCGAACGACGTCGCCACCGTCACGGTCGGCACGATCGTCTGGTTCGCGCTCTTCGTGGTGCAGCTGCCCTTCTACGGCTGGTACGACGACCACGGCCACACCTGGTTCATCTGGACCTGCGCGGCCGGCGGGGTGCTCGGCCTGATCGGCCTGACGTACGTACGGGCCCGCCGTGACGCCCTCGCGCGGGCCGCGGCCGCCGGCGAGGGCCGGACACCCGGGGACGCCTAGGCAAGAGCCCGGGACGGCCGCCAGGGGTCCGCGGAACGCCCCGCCGGGTGCGGCGTCAGTCGAACCAGCGGTCGCGGGCCAGTTCCTCGGTACGGGACGGGTCCTCGAGCAGCGCCGCCAGCTCGAAGCGGCGCTCCCAGTGGCCGGCGGCCCAGGCCAGGCCCGCCGCGACGCCCTCGACCGTGGCGGCGTGCAGCGTGCCGTCCGCGTACCGCCAGTCGACCTCGACGCCACCGGTGAGCAGCAGCTCCTCGTGCTCGACGTAGGAGCCGGGGGCGCCCGGGAGCAGGTCGTGGACGGCGGGCGGCACGTCGTGCGGCTCGCCCTGCGAGGTCACGGCCGCGTCCACCGCCTCGCTGAGCCGGCGGACCTGGAAGAGCTCGGCCAGGTCGGCGGCCAGCCGCGGCGGCACCGGCAGCAGCGCCAGCCCACCGGACAGCGGCAGCAGGTCAGGGGCGTCGGCGACCAGGGCGTCGGCGGCGTCCACGACGACCGTCTCCCCGTCGACCACCGCCCGCAGCTCGTCGGGCAGGGTGACCTGGTCGGGGTCCAGCTCGGCCAGGGCCGCGTAGAGGGCGTGCAGCTGGGCCGGGGTGACCGTGCGCTCCGGCTCGGCGAGGCGGCCGAGCAGTTCGGCGGCGCCGCCCGGTTCGGCCAGCAGCGCGGCCACCGTGGTACGTACGCCGAGTGCCCGCAGCACCTGCTCGTCCACGGCGGTGTCGGTCTCGGCCTCGTCGTAGAGCCCGGCGAGCAGCCGGTCGCCGCCGGCCGCGCGCAGGCCGACCGGGCGGCGGCCGTCGAGGACCGGGTGGTCGCGCAGCCACCAGGCGGCGTAGGGGCGTACGGACTCGGTGGTGCCGTCGGGGAGCAGCACCCGGACGGGGGCGGTCACGGCGTCCCGCAGCGGCGGCCGGGACAGCAGCGCGAGGGCCTGCGGCCAGGCGTCGTCGTCGACCAGGTCCAGGTCGCGGACCCCGATGACCTCGGTGGCGACCGGCGGCACCTCGGTCTCGGGCAGCTGGTCGAGGACGTCCTCGCACCAGACGTCCACAGCGTCCAGCAGGCCCACGTCGTCGGGCTCGGCCCAGTCGCTGTCGCGCGGTTCGAGGTCGTCGGGGTCGAGGACGACGTCCTCGGCGCGGACCAGGGCGAAGGTGGCGAGCACCCCGACGGCGGTCAGCGGCTGCTCGCCCCAGCGCTCGGCGAGGTCGGCGTCCAGGGTGCCCAGTTCGCCCTCGCGCAGGACGGACTCCAGCGGGCTGCCAGGAAGCACGAGTTCGCCGGCCGGGGCCAGTTCGCCCTCGTCGTCGGGCAGTGCGAGCGCGGCCAGCCACGGTTCGTCGCCGGGGGCGAGGCCGGCGGCGCGGGCCAGCGACAGCACGGTGTCGGCGAGTTCGTCGGCGTCCAGGCCCGCCTCGTCCTGGTCCCAGGCGGTGTCCTCGTCCAGGGACGCGGCGACCGCGGCCCGTACCTGCGGGCTGGTCAGCACCGCCCGGGGCGTGGCGGGGGCGGCGCCCAGCTTCTCCAGCAGCGGGTGGGCGGCGTCCGGGTGGGCGACCCGCAGGCCGAGCCTGGCCAGCAGCGCCGGGTCCACGGCGGCGGAGTCCTCGCCCGGCACCGGCAGCAGCACCTGCCGCGGGCCGACCACCGTACGGCCGTCGGCGAGCGGTACGGGCAGGCCGCTGAGGAAGTCGGCGTCGGTGCCGGCGAGGGCGTCGTAGAGCCGCCACCACCAGCCGGCGGGCCGCTCGGCGCCGGACAGCCGGTCGACGGCGTCGGCCAGCGAGAGCCGGGCGACGCCCAACTGGCGCAGGGCGGGCCGGCGTTCGAGGGCGGAGGGGACGAGGGTGGGCAGCACTTCGGCGAGGACGCGGACGGCCTGTGCGGTGGCGCCCTCGACGACCTCTGCCTCGACGGGGCGCAACGCGTGGCTCTCCCCGGCGAGCGGGCCGCCGCCGTCCCAGCCGTCGACGTCGGCCGAGGGCGCCTCGGCGATGTCCGGCGGGACCTCGGCGGCGCGCGGCAGGAACGGGGTGCGCGGCAGCTGCGCCAGGATGCGGCGGCGCAGTTCGGCGTCGAGCTCGCCCTTGCCGAGCGGTCCCGGCACCAGGTCGACCACGCCCGCACCGGTGGGCCGCCAGCCGGCGAGCAGCCGCACGTAGGCGTCGGCGGCGCGCTCGACCAGGAAGTCGGTGAGCGGCCCGGGGGCGGCGTGCCTGCGGGTCGGGTCGAGCGGCAGCGAGGCCAGCAGCAGGGCGGGCAGGCCGAGCGGTTCGTCGGTCGGCGTCGGGGCGTGCACGACGTCGGCGGTGCGGGGCGCGGCGGGGGCGCCGTCGTCGGCGACCGGCACGGCCCAGGTCACCGACCAGACCGGGCGCAGGCGTTCCTCGACGGGGCGGTCGGCGAGGAGTTCGGGGGTGAGGGCGCCGCCGTCGCCGACGACCCGCCAGCGGGTGGGTGCGGGCGCGGCGGAGTCCTCGACCAGGACGTCGCCGTCCTCGGTCCGGCGGCGGCTCAGGGTCCGTACGCCGTCGGGCGTGTCGATGACGACCTCGGCCAGTCCCGGCAGGGCCAGCAGCAGGGCGTCGTCAACGGCGGCCAGCAGCCGCCCGGCCAGATCCTCGGCGGCGCCGTCCCGCAGCGGCAGGACGACGACGGTGTCGTACGTGTCGGGTGCGCTGCCCTCCGCGGGCAACGGCAGCCGCAGCAGCGGCACATGGCCGTCCCTGCGGCGCAGTTCCTCGGCGAGGCCCGGGACTTGCGCGGCCAGGGCGCGCGCCTCGGTCAGCGACCAGCGCACACCGCCGCTGCGGCCGACCACGGCGGGCTCGTCGCTGACGGCGAGGACGGCGGCGAAGCCGACGCCGAAGCGGCCGATGGCGGCCGGTCCCTCGTCGCGTTTGGCGGAGGCGCGCAGCGTGGACAGCGACTCCACGGCCGGGGCGTCCAGCGGGGCGCCGGTGTTGGCGGCGGCGAGCAGCGCGGGGGCGTCGCCGGTGGCCTCGTGGTAGGTCAGCCGCAGGCGGCCCTCGACGCCGGCGCGGGTGGCGGCGTCCGCGGCGTTCTGCGCCAGCTCGATGATCAGCCGGTCACGGTGGCCGCCGAGGGCGAGGTCCTCCTCGGCGTTGGCGTCCTCGCGAAAGCGGGCGGACGACGCGGACCAGGCGGTGAGGACCGCCTGGCGCAGGTCCGCGGTGCGGAAGGGGTCGGGGTGGCCTTCCGGGAGCGTCCGGATTACGCCTGCGCGGGTCACGTGCGGTCCTTCGCTCGCCGGGTACGCCCCTCGCGGGGCTGTGCACGGTGACCGTACCGCCATTCGGCGTGCCCTTCATCCCGCGGCCGGGGCCGTGGGCCGCCGCCCCGCCCGCGGGTGCCGGCCCGCCCGGGAGCCGTCAGGGGCGCCCGTTGTCCTCCCCGCCACCGCCGTCCGGATCGGCGCTGTCCATTGCCGAGCCGTCGTCCATTGCCGAGCGGTCGCTCACTGCCGAGGCCCCGTCCGCCGCCGCGGCGGCGTGCAGCGCCATCGGGTCGGTGTCGTGCAGCTCGTCGAGGACCATCGGCGCGGGCTGCGGCGGGCGCGGCATGACCGCGGCCTCGGAGTGGCCGCCGCAGCCGTAGCCCAGCGAGACCAGGTGGCCGTCGGCGGGCGAGAACTCGTTGGCGCAGATCCCGAAGGCCTGGCTGAGCGAGCCGGCGATCGGCACCAGGAAGCCGCAGCTGACGCAGTTGGCGGGCGCGGCCTGCGCCATCGGCGACTTGGGCCCGAACTGCTCGTCCCAGCGGTCGGCGGCGGCGTGCAGGCCGTAGCGGGACAGCACCCGGGGACGGCCCAGGCCGAGCTGTCCGGCGATCGAGCCGATCATCGCCACGGACGGCACGACGATGTCGACGGCCTCGTCCTCGACCTCGGCGCCCGGCTCGCCGGCCGGCGGCTCGTCGTCACCGGTCCAGCCCGGCTCCAGGCGCAGGTCGTCCGCCTCGGTCGGCAGCAGGTCGCCGGGACCCATGTCGCCGGGCCGCAGCCGGTCGCTCCACGGCACCCATTCGGGCGCGAGGATCGCCTCCGCGCCGGGCAGCAGCACCGTCTCGTCGATGGTGACGGCCTTGGCGCGGGACGCCCTGGCCAGCGTGGTGGCCCAGCGCCAGCCGCGGTAGGCGGGCTCGGTGCACGCGAAGTAGTGGGTGACGACCCGGTCGCCCTCCGCGGCAACCCCCAGGTGCTCGCCGACCGACTCCGGTCCCGCCGCCTCCACGGTGGCCGCCCTGGCTACATCGACGGCCTCGGCGCACAGGCGGTCAGGGGTACGGCTTCGCATCGCTGCACTCACAGAAATCGTTTCTCTCTCTACGCCGTCTCACGTGTGCGCTCGTGGGCGGAAGGACCCGAGGGGCGGAGAGCTGCAGCGGAGCGGACCTGCGGACCGCTTCGACGCTTACGTTCCCTGCCTCATCCGGTCCTGCCCGAGCGTCCTCGGGCGCACCTGTTGACACCCATTCTGCGTGATCGCACGGTACCTGTGCGCACCACGCCCGCAAAGGAGGGGGTGAGCTCTCTTCCGTTTGGGGCAGGATTGCGTCATGGCAAGAACCGCGACCACCGCCCGAGGGCCCGTGCGCAGAGCCGGCCGCGCCCTCGCACACGGCGTGGGCGCCCCGGCCGGCGCGCTGGGTCGGCGTATCCGGCGTACGACACATGCCGGAGGCGCGGGCGAGTCCGGTCTGGCGAAGCTGATCGAGCTGCACGCGGTGAATTCCGCCGGCGACATGATGATCACGGTCGCGCTCGCCAGCACGGTCTTCTTCTCGGTGCCCAGCGGGGAGGCCCGCGGCCGGGTGGCGCTGTATCTGCTGGTGACGATGGCGCCCTTCGCGCTGCTCGCCCCGGTGATCGGCCCGCTGCTCGACCGGATGCAGCACGGCCGCAGGGCCGCCATGGCGATGGCGATGGTGGCCAGGGCGGTGCTGGCCTGGACGATGGCCGGGGTGATCTCGACCGCCGGCCTGGGCCTGTATCCGGCGGCGCTCGGCGTGCTGGTGGCGTCCAAGGCGTACGGCGTCGTGCGCAGTGCGGTGGTGCCACGGCTCTTGCCGGGGCGTACGACGCTGGTGAAGGCGAATTCCCGGGTCACCCTGTCGGGCCTGCTGGCCACCGCGGTGGCGGCACCGGTCGCCGCGGGTCTGAACGTGATCGGGCCGCAGTGGCCGCTCTACGGCGCTTTCGTGGTCTTCATCGGCGGCGCCCTGCTGTCGCTGTCGCTGCCGGGCAAGGTCGACTCGGCCCGCGGTGAGCAGCGGGTGCGGCTGTCGGCGGACGAGGAGGCACCGCCGGAGCCGACCGGCCTTCCGGGTCGCAAGCCCGGCCTGCTGGGCGTCGGCTCCTCGGTGCTGCACGCTCTGCAGGGCAACGGCGGGCTGCGGGCGCTGTCGGGCTTCCTGACGATGTTCCTGGCGTTCATGCTGCGCGAGCATCCGCTGGGCGGTCTGACGCCGGCCATGTCGCTGGGCGTGGTCGGTGTGGCGGCGGGTGTCGGGAACGCTTTCGGCACCGCGCTCGGCGCCTGGCTCAAGGCCCGCGGGCCCGAGGTGATCATCGCGACGGTGCTGATCTGCGCGCTGGGCGCGGCGACGATGGCGGCGGGCTGGTACAGCCTGATCACGGTCGCCACGCTGACCGCGGTGGCCGGTATCTCGCAGGCGCTGGCGAAGCTGTCGCTCGACGCGCTGATCCAGCGCGACGTGCCGGAGCTGGTGCGGACCTCTGCCTTCGCCCGCTCCGAGACCGCGCTCCAGCTGTCCTGGGTGGTCGGCGGCGGCCTCGGCATACTGCTGCCGCTGAACGGCCCGCTGGGCATGGCGTGCGCGGCCGGACTGGTCCTGGTGGCCTTCCTGCTGTCAGCACGCGGCCTGGTCGGCGCCGCCCGCCGCGGCAGTACGGCCCGCGCGCGCGTGGCGTGATCCTGGCTCGGCAACGTACGGCGGCTTCCCGGCTCGGCAACGTACGGCGGCTTCCACACGCGGCGGCGGCGTGATCCCGGCGCGGCAATGTACGGCGGGGCGAGCGGCGGCGTAACCCGTACGGGTCTGCCACCGCAGGCCGCCACGGGCCCCACCTGGGGACACGCGCACCCCCGCGCGGACTGGGGGCGACCGCCCGGTAGCCTCCTGCCATGAGCATTCGCCGCGCTGCCACCACCATCGGTGCCCTCTCCCTCGGGCTTGTCGTCCTGACCGCATGCGACAAGCCGACCGCTATGGCGACCGTGACCGTGGGCAGCAAGACCGTGCAGGCGGAGGCCGCGGACAAGTGCTACAGCGGCGGCAAGAAGCTGCCGCAGGCAGCCTTCCTCGCCTGCCTGCAGGGCACCCCGAAGCACCACATCACCGTGCCGGTGGGTGACCAGGTGCGGATCGGCGTCGACCCGTCGATCGCGAAGAAGGGCTGGCTCATCGCGTCCGGCACGACCCTGGTCACGCCGGAGCCGCTCAAGGACAAGACGTACTGGTCGGTGGACAGCGAGCAGCTGTTCAACACCCAGGACCAGCAGACCGGCGGCACCACCACCGCCAAGCAGGTGACGCTCAACATCGTGGAGTCGGCCGACACCAGCGGCGAGTCGTCCTTCCGCGTCATCCAGATCAACCTGATCCGGGGGCAGTAGGACCGTGCCTGACCGCCGCAGGCGCGTACTGGTGCTGACCGCGGTCGACGCCGAGCGCGCGGCCGTCACGGCGGGCCTGTCCGCAGCGGGCGAGGCCGCCGGCGGGACCGAGGTGCACACGGTGGGCGTCGGCCTCGCGGCCGCGGCGGCCCGGACGACGTACGTGCTGATGTCGCGGCTCGCGGTCGAGCAGGCGCGTCCCGACCTGGTCGTCTGCGCGGGCATCGGCGGCGGCTTCGCCCCCCTCGCGCCGGTCGGCTCGCTCGCCGTCGCGGAGACGATCGTGGCCGCCGACCTCGGCGTGCAGACCGCGGAGGGCTTCACCCCGGTCGCCGAGCTGGGCTTCGGCCGCTCCGAGCACCGCCCGCCCGCACGGCTGAGCCGGGCCGTGGCAGCCGCGCTGGGCGCCGCCCACGGGCCCGTCCTGACGGTCAGCACGGTCACCGGGACCGCGGCCCGCGCCGCCGAGCTGGCCGGCCGGCACCCGGGAGCGGTGGCGGAGGCGATGGAGGGCTTCGGGGTGGCGGAGGCGGTGGCCCTCTTCGACATACCCGTACTGGAGATCCGCGCGGTGTCCAACGCGGTCGGCCCGCGGGACCGGGCGGCCTGGCGGATCGGCGAGGCACTGGCGGCGCTGACGTCGGCGTTCGGGAAGCTCCCGGGCGTCCTGGAGGTTGAGGCGGCACATGACGACACCTGACAGCACCCGAGGCACCGGCGGCACGGACGCCTTGCGCATCGCGTACTCCCCCTGCCCGAACGACACCTTCGTCTTCCACGCGTGGGCCCACGGCCTGGTGCCCGACGCGCCGCCGCTCGACGTGACCTTCGCCGACATCGACATCACCAACCAGATGGCCGAGCGCGGTCAGCTGGACGTGCTCAAGGTGTCCTACGCGGTGCTGCCGTGGGTGCTGGAGGACTGGGCGCTGCTGCCCTGCGGCGGGGCGCTGGGGCGCGGCTGCGGCCCGCTGGTGCTGACCCGGGAGCCGGGCACCGACCTGACGGGGAGGACGGTCGCGGTGCCGAGTGAGCGCTCGACGGCGTATCTGCTCTTCCGGCTGTGGGCGGCGACCGAGGTGGCCGGCGGTGTCGGGGAGATCGTGGTGATGCCCTTCTCCGAGATCATGCCCGCGGTGCGGGACGGCCGGGTGGACGCGGGCCTGGTCATCCACGAGGCGCGCTTCACCTACCAGAACTACGGGCTGCACAAGCTCGCGGACATGGGCGAGCACTGGGAGGCCACCACCGGCCTGCCCATCCCGCTGGGCGCGATCATCGCCCGGCGCTCGCTGGGCAAGGAGCGGCTGCACGCGCTCGCCGACGCGGCCCGCGCCTCGGTCCGAATGGCGTGGGACGACCCGGCCGCCTCCCGCGACTATGTGCTGGCGCATTCCCAGGAGATGGATCCGGTGGTCGCCGACCAGCACATCGGCCTGTACGTCAACGAATTCACCGCGGACCTCGGCACGGACGGATACGCGGCCGTACGGGGACTGCTCACTCGGGCGGCGGCCGAAGGCCTCGTGCCCGCGCTCCGCCTGGACGCGCTGGCTTTCTGAAAAATTGCCCCGCCCCCCATTCGCGGGGGCGCGCGAAGAATCGCGGGGCACCGGAAAACGCGCTGCGGCGCTTTACCGGAGGTGCGTCCTCCGGTAAAGCGCCGCCTTCCGCGTCGGTTCCCCGTGCCGTTAGTCGGCCGCCGCGAGTCGTTATACGTCGAGCTGGTCGGCGACCACCCGCAGCACGGAGGCGATCTTGTGGCCGTGGGCCTTGTCCGGATACCGGCCGCGCTGCAGCGACCTGGCGACGTCTTCGAGCAGGGTGGTCAGGTCCTGGACGATCGGCAGCAGCTCATCGGGCTTGCGGCGCTGGGCCGCGGCGACCGAGGGTGCGGGATCCAGCAACGTCACGGAGAGCGCCTGATCACCGCGCTGCCCCGCGACGACACCGAATTCCACGCGCTGGCCGGGCTTGAGCGCGGCGACCCCGTCGGGCAGCACCGAGGAGTGCACGAAGACATCGCCGCCGTCGTCGCGGGAGAGAAAGCCGAAGCCCTTCTCGCTGTTGAACCACTTGACCTTGCCGGTAGGCACGTCCGACCTCGTCCTCATTGCTCGAAACCGCTCTGAATAAGACAGCAGCGGGTCCACCGGAGACCCGCTGACACCAAGGCTAATGGCCAGGTGCTGTGTGACAAGACGGCGAGGTCCCGTACTCCCGCGCCCACAGCACGGACCTACCCTTGTCCGGTGAGCAAACAAACCATGGGCGCCGGTGACCTGCTCGTCAGGATCGGCGCGATCGTCTTCATCGTCGGCGCGGTCGGCACGCTGGCCACGGTGGCGCCGCTGCTGCTCGGCACCAGCCGGCTGCCGACGCCGGCCTATTTCGTGTCGATGCTGATGGGGGTCGGACTGGCCCTGGCGCTGCTGGGCCTGCTGCGGTCGGCACTCGCGCAGCGTCACCCACAGGCGTGAATTCGAAGGTCAGGCGGCTGCCGACGTGTGAGTGGCCAGCCAGCCGGGAAAATCCCTGAGGTCGGCAAGTACGACATCGGCCCCCGCCGCCCGCAGCTCCGCCGCGCTGCACGGCCCGGTGGCCACCGCCACGGAAAGGGCGCCCGCCTTGCGGGCGCCGCGCACGTCCCCGGTGTGGTCGCCCACGTAGACGGTCGCACCCCACTCGATCAGCGCCTCGGCCTTGGCTTCCGCCCAGAGCCAGCCGCGCAGCTCTGCCTCGATGCCGACATGGGCGAGGTGCAGCTCGGCGTTGGGACCGTATTTCGCGGTGACGACCACCGGACGCCCGCCGGCCGCCCGGACGGCCGCCACGGCTTCGGTGGCGCCCGGCATCGCGGGCGTCGGGGTGATGGCGTGATCCGGGTAGAGGGTGCGGTAGCGATCGGCGATCTCGGGGATCCGCTCCGGCGGGAACCAGTTCGCCAGCTCGTCGTCCAGGGGCGGGCCGAGCCGGGTGACGGCGAGGTCGGAGTCGATGAAGACGCCGGTCTCCGCCGCGAGCCGGTCGTACACGGCCTTGATCCCGGGCCGGGAGTCGATCAGGGTCATGTCGAGGTCGAAGCCGACCGTGAGGGCCGGCGGTACGGAGGAGAAGTCGTTGGTCACGGCACCCATTGTCACCTGTCCGGTCAACCTCCCCCCAGCGCTACAGAAGGGGCACCGTATAGTTAGCGCAGCCTAAGCTAAGCCGCATCCGGCGCCCCACCATCGCCGCCCCCCGGAGGACAGCCCGACATGCATCTGCGCCGCCGCACCGGCTGGATGGTGGCGGCGACGGCGGCACTGCTGCTCGCGGTCCTGCTCAGCCTGGCCGTCGGGAGCCGCGAGATCCCTCCGTCCCAGGTGCTCGACGCGCTGCTGCACGGCGGCACCAGCCAGAATGCCGAGGTCGTCCGCAGCCTGCGGGTGCCGCGGACGGTGATCGGCGTCATGGTCGGCGCCGCGCTGGCGGTCGCCGGGGTCGTGATGCAGGGCGTCACCCGCAACCCGATCGCGGAGCCCGGCATCCTCGGGGTCAGCCAGGGAGCGTCGCTCGGTGTGGTGTGCGCCATCGCCTACGCCGGGGTGGGCACGCTGAGCGGCTACGTCTGGTTCGCCTTCGCGGGCGCCGGAGCGGCCGCCGTCGCGGTCTACGCGGTCGCCGCCCGGGGCAGGAGCGGTGCGTCACCGGTGAAGCTCGCGCTGGCGGGCGCGGCCATGAACGCGTTCCTGACGTCGATCGTGTCCGGGGTGCTGACCACCGACGCGCAGACGCTGGACACCTACCGCTTCTGGCAGGTCGGTTCGCTCTCGGGCCGGGACACCCACATCATCGGCATGATCTGGCCCTTCCTGGTGGCCGGCCTGCTGCTGGTGCTGGCGATGGCCCGCGGCCTGGACGCGCTCGCGCTCGGCGAGGACGTCGCCAAGGGCCTCGGGCAGAACGTGGCCCTGCTGCGGCTGACCGGTGCGCTCGGCGCCACCGTGCTGACCGGTGCCGCGGTCGCCGCCGCGGGTCCGATCGCCTTCGTCGGCCTGGCCGTGCCGCACCTGGCCCGCGGCCTGGTCGGCACCGCCCACCGCTGGGTGCTGCCGATGGCGGCGCTGCTCGGCCCGGTGATGATCCTGGTCTCGGACGTCGTCGGCCGGATCGTCTTCCCGCCCTCGGAGGTCCCGGTGGCGGTGATGACCGCGCTGATCGGGGTGCCGTTCCTGGTGGCGCTGGTCCGGCGCAGGTCGGTGGTGGCGGCGTGAGCGCGGCACGTACGGCGGCGGCCGGTGCAAAGGCGGAGGCGGGGGTGCGGCCCGCGGGCTACGCCGTCGTACGCCCCGGCGGGCGCGCGTCCTTCCTGGTGCACCGGCGGGCGTTCGCCGTCACCTGCGTGCTGGCCGCGCTGCTGGCGGCGGCCTGTGTGGCGTATCTGTGCGTCGGGGAATCCTTCGTGGCGCCCGGCGAGGTCGTGAAGGTGGTCTTCGGGCGGCCCAGCCCCGACGAGCTGGTGGTCGGCGAGCTGCGCGAGCCGCGGCTCGCGCTCGGGCTGCTGGTCGGCGCGGCCTTCGGGGTGTCCGGTGCGCTGATCCAGACCGTCGCGCGCAACCCGCTGGCCAGCCCGGATGTCATCGGGGTGACCCATGGCGCGGGCGCGGTGACGGTGGCGGCGATGACGTACGGCGTGACCTCGTACACGGCACTGCCGTACCTCTCGATCGCCGGCGGGTTGGCCGCGGCTGCCCTGGTGTACGTCTTCGCGTGGCGGCGCGGGCTGCACGCGGCGCGCTTCGTGCTCATCGGCATCGGCTGCTCGGTGGCGCTCTCGTCGGTGACGCAGCTCTTCTTGACCAAGGGCGACTACCTGGTCGCCCAGCAGGCCAAGGTGTGGCTGACCGGTTCGCTCAACGGCCGCGGCTACGCCGAGGCGCGGCCGCTCGCGCTCGTGCTGCTGCTCGCGGTGCCTTGCGCGCTGTGGGCGGCGCGGGCGCAGCGCACGGTGTCCTTCGACGACGACACCGCGACCGCGCTTGGCGTGCGGCTGGGCAGGGTCAGGTTCGGCCTGGTCGCGCTCGGCGTCGTGCTGGCCTCGGTCGCCACCGGGGCGGCCGGCCCGGTCGACTTCGTGGCGCTGCTCGCCCCGCAGATCGCCCGCCGGCTGACCAGGACCGCGCAGATCCCGCTGCCGGCGGCCGCGCTGACCGGCGCGCTGGTCGTGGTGGTCGCCGACCTGCTGGCCCGCAAGCTGTTCTCGCCGACCGAGCTGCCGGTCGGCGTGATGACCGCCGCCGTCGGCGCGCCCTATCTGATGTGGCTGATCGTCCGCGGCCGCAGCCGTTCAGGAGAGCCGTCATGACGACCCCGCAGCCCGTGCCCGCGCAGCCCACGCCTCCGCGGCGCGAGGCGTCGCAGCCCGTACCCGCGCGGGAGGCCGCGCCCGCGAACCGGCTCGCCGCCCGCGGGCTCACCCTCGCCTACGAGGACCGGGTCGTGGTCGACGGGCTCGACCTGGAGATCCCCGACGGCCGGGTCACGGTCATCGTCGGCCCCAACGCCTGCGGCAAGTCCACCCTGCTGCGCGCCCTGGGACGGCTGCTCAAGCCCAGGAACGGCTCGGTGCTGCTTGACGGCGCCGAGCTGGCCTGCGTCCCGACCCGGCAGATCGCCCGCACCCTGGGCCTGCTGCCGCAGTCGCCGGTGCCGCCCGAGGGCATCACCGTCGCCGACCTGGTCTCCCGCGGCCGCCAGCCGCACCAGAAGTGGTGGCAGCAGTGGTCGGAGTCCGACGAGCGGCTGGTCGCCGAGGCCATGGAGCGTACGGCGACGAGCGACCTGGCCGGCCGGCTGGTGGACGAGCTGTCGGGCGGGCAGCGCCAGCGGGCCTGGATCGCGATGGCGCTGGCCCAGGACACCGACCTGCTGCTGCTCGACGAGCCGACGACCTTCCTGGACATCGCCCACCAGGTCGAGGTACTCGACCTGGTACGCCGGCTCAACCGCGAGCGCGGCCGGACCGTCGTCGCCGTGCTGCACGACCTCAACCAGGCCGCCCGCTACGCCGACCACCTGATCGCCATGAAGGCCGGCCTGATCGTCGCCGAGGGCCCGCCCGGCGAGGTCGTCACGGCGGAGCTGGTGCGCGAGGTCTTCGGCCTCGCGTCGGTCGTCGTGCCCGACCCGGTGACCGGCAGCCCGCTGGTGGTCCCTGGCGCCCCCTGGCAGCCGTCCGGACCCGCCGCGCGGGAGGCGCAGGACGCACAGGACGCCACCGCAACTCCGCATCCCTGAACGGAGATCCGCCATGTCCCGTATCAGCAAGGCCCGTTCGTCCCGCTTATCTGCCGTCGCCGCCGTACTGCTCTGCACGGCGCTGGCGGTCGCCTCCTGTTCTTCCTCGTCCGACGGGGGCGGCGGGTCCGACGGGTCCGGCGCGGGCGGTGCGTCCGGCGGCAAGGGGGCGGCCGGGGCGGGCGGCACGCACAGCGTCGAGACGGCCATGGGCCCGGTGACGGTGCCTGACCACCCCCGGCGGGTCGTCGTCCTCGACACCGCGGAGCTGGACTCGGCGATCACCCTCGGCGTCAAGCCGGTCGGCGCGACCAGCGCGGGCTCCGGCTCCGGCTCCGGCTCCGGCTTCCTGGACTACCTGCCGCGGGAGGAGGTCGCCGGGATCAAGAACGTCGGCGAGATCGCCGACCCCAACCTGGAGGCCGTCGCCGCCCTCGAGCCCGACCTGATCCTCAGCAGCAAGGTGCGGGACGGCGCCCGCTACGACGCCCTGTCGAAGATCGCGCCGACCGTGCTCACCGAGACCACCGGGGCGCCCTGGAAGGCGAACTTCCTGCTGCACGCCGCCGCGTTGGGCCGTACCGCGCAGGCCGGGCAGGCGGTCGCCGCCTACCGAACCCACGTCAAGGAGGTCACCGCGGCGCTCGGCGGTGCCGCGAAGGCGGCGGCGACGAAGGTGAGCATGGTGCGCTTCGTGGAGGGCGCGGACATCCGGCTGTACGGCAACGCCAGTTACGTCGGCTCGATCCTCAAGGACGTGGGCCTGTCGCGGCCCTCTGCGCAGGACGTCGACCGGCTCAGCGTCGACGTCAGCCCCGAGCAGATCGACAGGGCGGACGGCGACGACATCTTCTACGCCGCCTACGGCGACCCGAAGGCCGCCAAGGAGACGCAGGTGCTGGGGAGTTCGCTGTGGAAGCAGCTCACCGCGGTACGCGCGGGCCGCGCCCACCAGGTGGACGACCAGCTCTGGTACCAGGGCATCGGCTACACGGCCGCCGGCAAGCTCCTCGACCTGCTGCGGCAGGGCCTGACCGCTCCTTAGCGTCCCTCGGCGTCCCTCGGCGTCCCCGGAGCGGGACGTCAGGCCGACCGTCGGTTCCGCCACAGCAGATACAGCGCGGTGGCGACGGCGGCCAGCCGCACGGTCGGCGGGTAGGTGTCCAGGAAGGCCTGGCCCATCTGGCCGTGCGTGATCGGGTCGCCCCACCTGCGCACGTCCCGGCCCCAGATCCACACCAGCATCCCGGCGGCGGCGGCGCCCGGGATGAACAGCACCGCGAACTTCGCCTGCGGCCTGCTGAGCCGGCGGGACAGGTAGGCGGTCAGCCAGCCCAGGCCCAGCGGGATCAGCGAGCCGATCGCCGCCCCGGCGAGCAGCAGCGCGGCGGCCAGCAGCAGGACGGGGCTGCCCCAGTTGCGGGGGCGGCGCTCCTCGCGCGGCCGCCGGCGCAGGAGGCGCCGGGCCGGCGGCGCGACCGGCTCGACGGCCTCGACCTCCTCCTCGACGGCCTCGTCCTTGCGCGGGTGCCGGTCCTCGGCGTCCAGTTCCTCGTCGTCGAAGGAGATGAAGACGCCGCCGGTCATCCCCGGCAGCCCGGCCAGCTCGTCCCCGGCCCGGGGCCGCCCGCCCCGCCCGTCGCCCTGCCACCACTCCGGCTCGGCGTCGTCCCCGTCGTCCCCGGCCCGCCCCGGCCTCGGGACCCGCGCCGCCCGCGGCACCTGAGGCCCCGGCGCCTTCGCGTACGGCCCGTACGACCCGGGCGGCGGCTCCTCCGGCGGCGGCGCGGCCGCCCGCTGGGAACCGCCCGAGCCCGCGGCGGCCTCCACCACCTCGTCCGGGCTGCCGATCCGCCCCAGGATGCGCCGCACCGCGGCCTCGGAGTCGGCCCCGCGCCGCTCCCGGTCGATGTCGTGGCGCAGCTGCGTGACCAGTTCCCTGCGCTGGGCGGCGGGCATCGCGGTCTGAGCCAGGTCCCCGACCCGGCTCAGATAGTCGAACACCAGCCGATCGCTCTCGACCCCCACCGCCCGAACCCCCTCGCCCCGACCCGACGTCACCTGCGCCGACCGTACCTGCCAACCGACGCGCCTGTCGCCGCGTCACGCCCCGAATCCACCCGTCAGGTTGCGGGAAGACCACCCCTCGGCCGCGGTTTGCCTACGGCCGGCTTCGCGCGGCCCGCGGGCGAGCAGCATCCCGCCATGGACATCGCGAAGGGGCTCGAATACCTGGCCTTCTGGTTCGCGCTGATCGTGCTGGGCTCGATCGTCGCGACGATGTGCCTGGTCGCGCTGGCGCTCGCGCTGATCGCTGCCGCGAGCCGCGCGGTCCGGTGGGGGCGGGCGCGGTCGCCCGGCGCGGGCGACGGCTGAACATGGTGCGAGGGGGCCGCCCGTCTGCCCACCCGCACCACCGCGGTGGGTGCGGACTCTCCCCGCGGGTCTGAGGGGCTGCCCCTCGCCGCGAGCTGTCGGCTTTCCCCGCGTTGTGGTTGCGCGCGCAGTTCCCCGCGCCCCCCAGGGGCAGCTGCTCTTTGCCGTGAGCCGTCGACTTTCCCCGCGTTGTGGTTGCGCGCGCAGTTCCCCGCGCCCCCCAGGGGCAGCTGTCCCGCGCCGTGGGCTGTCCCGCGCACCCCCGCAGTGCGGGGTCGGGCGGATCAGGGGGATGGGCTCCGCATGAGGGGGCGGGCAGGGCCTAATGTGGGACGGATGACGAC
Source organism: Actinacidiphila paucisporea (assembly GCF_900142575.1). GTDB lineage: Bacteria > Actinomycetota > Actinomycetes > Streptomycetales > Streptomycetaceae > Actinacidiphila > Actinacidiphila paucisporea. The sequence continues at coordinate 3,754 of NZ_FRBI01000007.1, read as the reverse complement.
CGGAGGCCACAGTGGTGCCCCGCGCACCCTCGCGGAGGACCTGCGCGCCCGTGATGACGACGCGCTGGCGGTGCTGCTGCGTGCGCGGCCCGATCTGCTGGCCCCGGTGCCCACCGACCTCACGCAGCTCGCGACCCGGGCCGCGACGCGTACGTCGGTGCTGCGGGCGCTCGACCACCTGGACGCCTTCACCCAGCAGACCGCGGAGGCGCTGGCGCTGACCGCGGACGGGTGCGCGTACGACACGTTGCGCGAGCTGATGACCGGGCGGCCGGGCGGTGCGCCCGTCGGTGAGCCGCTGGACCCGGAGGTCGCGGACGCCGTGGCCGAGGCCTTGCCGCGGGCCGTCGCCGCGCTGCGGGAGCGCGGCCTGGTGTGGGGCGAGGACGACCGGCTGCGGCTGGTGCGTACCGCGCGGGACGTGCTCGCGCCGTCCGCCGCGACCCCGTCGGCGACCGGGCTCGGCCCCTCCGTGGCCGAGGCGACGGCAGGGATGTCGCCTGCCCGGCTCCAGGAAGTGCTCGCGGACGCCGGGCTCGCCGCGACGCACGACCCGCAGAGCGCGATCGCCGCGCTGGCCGGGCTCTTCGCCGACCCGGAGCGTTTCGTGGCGCTGCTCGACGGGGCGCCGGAGGGGGCGCGGGCGGTGCTCGACCGGCTGGCGTGGGGTCCGCCGTACGGCGAGGTCAGGGACGCGACGGCGGCCGTACGGGCGGCCGGCGCGGCCACCCCCGTGCAGTGGCTGCTGGCCCGCGGCCTGCTGCTGCCGGCCGGCCAGCACAACGTCGTGCTGCCCAGGGAGGCGGCGCTCGCCCTGCGGGCCGGCCGCGCCCACCGCACCCCGCAGCCGCTGCCGCCGCGGCTCGAACCGGTGCCGCGTACCGCGAAGACGGTGAACGCCACCGCCGCCGGCCAGGCCTTCACCGCCGTCCGCACGGTCACCGACCTGCTCAAGGAGTGGCAGACCGGCGGTCCCGCGGTGCTGCGGGCCGGCGGCATCAGCGTCCGCGACCTGCGGCGTACGGCGAGCGCGCTGGACCTCACCGAGCCGCAGACCGCCTTCTGGCTGGAACTGGCCTACGCGGCCGGCCTCGTCGCCACCGACGGAGAGCTCGACGAGGCCTATGCGCCCACCCCCGCCGCCGACGAGTGGCTGCTGCTGCCCGCCGAGCGGCAGTGGGCGGTGCTGGCCGCCGCCTGGCTGGCCGCGACCCGCACGCCGGGCCTGGTCGGCACGCGCGACCCGAAGGGCAGGGCGCTGGCGGCGCTCGGGCCCGACCTGGACCGTTCGCTCGCACCTCAGGTACGCCGCGGAGCGCTGCGGCTGCTGGCCGCGCTGCCGGTCGGCTCGGCGGCGTCCCGGCCCGACCTGCTGGCCCGGCTGCGCTGGGAGCGCCCGTTGCGGGCCGGGGCCGACGCGCTGCGCGAGGATCTGCTCGGCTGGACGCTGCACGACGCGGAGGCGCTCGGCGTCACCGGCCGCGGCGCGCTCGCCGCGCACACCCGCCCGCTGCTCGAAGCCGACCCCGACGCCGACCGGGCCGCCGCCCTGCTCGCCCCGCTGCTGCCGGAGCCCCTCGACCACGTCCTGCTCCAGGCCGACCTCACCGCGGTCGCGCCCGGCCCGCTGATCGCCTCGCTCGCCGAGACGCTCGGCGTCCTGGCCGACATCGAGTCCAAGGGCGGCGCGACCGTCTACCGCTTCACCCCCGAGTCCGTACGCCGCGCCCTGGACGCCGGGCGCACGGCGGCGGAGCTGCAGGCCTTCCTGACGGAGCACTCCCGTACGCCGGTGCCGCAGCCGCTCAGCTACCTCATCGACGACGTGGCCCGCCGGCACGGCACGCTACGGGTCGGCGCCGCGGCCGCGTATCTGCGTTGCGACGACGACGCCCTGCTCGCCGAGCTGCTCGCGGACCGCCGCGCCTCCGGGCTCGGCCTGCGCCGGCTCGCCCCGACCGTGCTGGCCGCCCAGACCGATCCGTCGACCCTGCTCGAACGGCTGCGGGCCATGGGCCTGGCCCCCGCCGCGGAGTCAGCCGAGGGCGACGTGCTCATCACCCGGCCCGACGCCCGCCGCACCCCGCCCCGTACCGCGCCCGTCCCCGTGCCCGACGGGCCGCCCGTCCCCGACGCCGCGCTCCTCGGCCTCGCGGTCAAGGCCATCCGCGCCGGCGACCGCGCGGCCACCGCCGTCCACCGCCCCGCGACCGCGCCGCCCTCCGGCCTCCCCCGCACCCCCGCGGCCGACACGCTGGCCACCGTCCAGTCCGCCGTCCTGACCGGCGAGTCCCTCTGGATCGGCTACGTCAACGCGGAGGGCAATGCCACGCAGCGTGTCATCGCCCCGGTCCGCGTCGAGGGCGGTTACGTCACCGCCTACGACCACACCGCGGACGAGGTCCGCACCTTCGCGATCCACCGGATCACCGGCGTGGCCGAACTGGCTGAGGACCCGTCCTGACCTGAGGCCGTCCCGGGCCTCCCGGGGGCCCACCGGCCGTCGAGGGGCGAGCGCGCCGGGTCTCCCCCACGCGCCCCTGCAGGGGGGCACCCTCCGCGGTCAGGCCTTCTCGGTCGGGGAGCGGAAGCGGTGCCACCAGTGGGTGCGGTGGGGGTGGAGGGCGGAGCCGAGGCGGCGGCCCAGGAGGAGGTAGCCGAGGAGGGCTCCCAGGGTGTTGAGGATGACGTCGTCGATGTCGAAGGCGCGACCCTCCACGAGGATCCCTTGCGTGGCCTCGATGAGGACCATCACCAGGGCGGTGAGGACGCCGACCCGGAGCAGGCCGCGGGCCCGCGGGAAGAGCATCGGGAGCAGGATGCCGAAGGGCACGCCGAGCAGGACGTTGCCGCCGATCTGCTTGACCGAGTCCCGCAGGGCAGGCTGGTCGAGGTAGGCGCGAATGGACGCGCCGGGCCGCAGATTGGTGTGGATGAGCGCGTCCGACGACGGCGACGGCACCAGCGTGACCTTGGCCAGCGCCACCGCGAAAGCGACCATGCAGACGATGGCGACGGCCATGACCGCGGCTCGCGCGAGCGTCGGGCCGAGGGTGCGTCGTTGCAGCACCGGCGGCGGGGTCTTACGCACGCGCTGCCGCGGTCGTGACCGTTCCCGTGACGTCGGCGTCCCCTTGGGGCCGTCCTCAGCCTTGGGCTGGGCTTTGGGCCGCGCCTTCGCGGCCGGCTTCGGCTTCGGTTTCCCGGCCGTTTCCGCCGGAGGCACCGGCTCAGGCTTCGGCCTGCGCACCCGGTCGAACAGTTCGCCGCGGATAACCATCGGCCGTACCCCCCTCAGTGGACGCCTTCTTGGCGCCGCTTACCCCCAACCGGCCGCCGTACGCCGGGTGACGGCGTACGGCGGCCGGAATTCCTCTTCTCGCCGCTGGGGTGAGCGCGGCGGTCAGGGGGTGTTACCTCTGGGACGACCTCATCCGTGCTGTCCGTGTCGACGTCGCGCCATGAAGAGCAGCGTTCCGCCGGTTCCGAGCACGGCGACCGCGGAGGCGGCGATCCACTCCACCCCGTCGGCACCGGTGTGCGGCAACCCCGGGGGCGTGGTGGGCGGGTGGGACGGGTGGTGCGAGGGGTGCCCCGGCGGCGTGCTGGTGGTCGTCGGCGGCGTGGTGGGCGGCGTCGTCGTCGGGGGCGTCGTCGGCGGCGTGGTGGGCGGCGTGGTGGGCGGCTTCGTCGTCGGCGGCGTCGTCGGCGGCGTCGTCCTGGTGCCACCGCACGCGACACCGTTCAGGGTGAA
>NZ_FRBI01000031.1 GCF_900142575.1 Actinacidiphila paucisporea | reverse complement strand
GCGCCGCCGAGCGTGGCGGAACTGGCCGCGTACCTGGAGATCACCGAGGAAGAGGTCATCGAGGGCCTGGTGGCCTCCAACGGCTACACCGCGGGATCCCTCGACCTGCCCACCGGTGACGACGGTGCCGACGCGACCGAAGCCGGCCGCTCCTACGCCGAGACGCTGGGCGACTGGGATCCGGCGATGGAGCTGGTGGAGGACTTCCACGCGCTGGCGCCCCTGCTGGGCCGGCTCGACGACCGCGAACGGCTGCTGCTGCAGATGCGCTTCGGCCAGGAGATGACGCAGGCCGAGATCGGCGCCGAGCTGGGCTACTCCCAGATGCACGTCTCCCGGCTGCTCTCCCGCATCATCGCCAAGCTCCGCAGCGGAATGCTCACCGACCGCTGACCCCCGAGGCCCCCTGATGCGGGGGCCTTCGCGGTTCGGCCACCCGGCCTGCCCAGGTCCGCCTGCTCAGGCCGGGTCCCGCAGCTCAGCCTCCGACCTGCTCGCCTCCGGCCTGCTCAGCCTCCGGCCTGCAGGCGGAGGCCCGTCAGCGTCAGCTCCAGCGCGGAGCGGAACTGGTCGACGTCGTCGTGGCCGTCGAACTCGTCGACGATCTCGTGCACGAACGGGAATTCCTCGGGGTCGAGCTCCCGCCAGCGCTGGGCGAAGCGGCCGAGATACTCCTCGCGGTCCACGGCCCCGTCGAGAACCTCCTGCGGCGGCTCCTGCCCCATGTCGACGGCCGAGCCGACGACGACCCCCACGATCGCGGACACCGCGTGGAACCGCTGGCGCGCGTCGAGGTCCAGCCGGAGGGTCTGCCGGCCCAGCTTCTCGTACAGGAGCAGGGAATTGCCCTGGACGTCGGTGTTGCGCATGAAGTACGCGCCGAGCCAGGGCCGGTCCACGATGGCGTCGAACAGCGTCAGGGCCATCGTGCGGAGGTCGTCGATCGGGTCGTCGCCGACCGGGAGTTTCTCGATGTCGGCCAGTACCCCGCCGATCACGTGGTCGGCGGCGCGGTCGAGCAGCTCGTCCTTGCTCGCGACGTACCAGTAGATGCTGGCGACACCGCCGCCGAGGCGCTGCGCGAGCGCCCGGAAGGTCAGCGCCGGCGCCCCGGCTTCGTCGAGCAGGGCGACCGCCTCGGTGAGCACGGACTCCATCGAGTGCGAAACCCGTCGGCGTCCCTCGCGGCTCTGCAGGCGTGCCATGGCCCACCTCCCCAATCACGATCTTCCTTGCACATCATCGAACGCTGTTCTATCGTACCGTATCGTACGTTGTTCGATGGTCGAACGGCGTCCGATCGGAGGACCGCCATGACTACCGCCACGCCACCCGCCCCGTCCCGCACCTACCCGTCCCTGCGCGCGGCGTGGATCCCGCTGGCCGCCCTCTGCCTGGCCTTCTTCGTCGAGATGGTCGACAACACGCTGCTGTCGATCGCGCTGCCCACGATCGGCCGCGACCTCGGCAGCGGGACGACCGCGCTCCAGTGGGTCACCGGGGCGTACTCGCTGACCTTCGGCGGCCTCCTGCTCACCGCCGGGTCGATGGCCGACCGGCTCGGCCGCCGCCGGGTGCTGCTCGTCGGACTCGCGGTGTTCGGCTCGCTGAGCCTGTGCGTGCTCCTGGTCACCACGACAGGCCAGCTCATCGCCCTGCGGGCGGCGCTCGGCGTCGCCGCCGCGGCGATGGCCCCGATCACGAACTCGCTGGTCTTCCGGCTGTTCGACGGCAAGGCCCTGCGGATGCGCGCCATGACGGTGATGATCGTCGTCGGCATGTCCGGCTTCGTCCTCGGGCCGCTGCTCGGCGGCACCGCGCTGGCCCATGTGCGGTGGGAGTGGCTGCTGGTCGTCAACGCCCCGATCGCCGTCATCGCCTGCCTCGGCGTCCGGCTCGGCGTCCCGGCCGACCGGCGCGAGGACCTGACCGACGACGCGCTCGACCTGCCGGGCGCCGTCCTGAGCGTCGGCGCGATCGGGCTCGCCTGCTACTCGCTGACCAGCGGTGTCGAGCACGGCTGGCTCTCCCCGCCCACCCTCGCCTCGATCGTGGGCGCCGTCGCGGCCGCGGTCGCGTTCGTACGGCACGAGCGCCGCAGCCCGGCACCGATGCTGGACCTGGGCCTGTTCTCCCACGGCACCGTCCGCGGCGCCGCCCTCGCGCAGATCGGCACGTCCATAGCGATGGCCAGCGTGATGTTCGGGCTGATCCTGCACTTCCAGTACGCCTACGGGTGGAGCCCGGTGCGGGCCGGCCTGGCCAACCTGCCGATCATCGTGACGATGATCGCCGCGACCCCGCTGTCGGAGTGGCTCGCCCGCCGCTTCGGCCACCGCGTCGCCTGCCTGGTCGGCGCGGCCTGCCTGGCCGGCTCGCTGGCCGGGCTCTCCTGGGGCGTCGAGCACGGATACGCCGCCATCGCCGTCTGCATGGTGCTGATGACCGTGGGACTGCGCACCGTGATGACGATCTGCGCGGTCGCACTCGTCGACGCGATGCCGGGCAACCGCACCTCCATCGGCGCCGCGCTCAACGACACCGCCCAGGAGGTCGGCTCCAGCGTCGGTACGGCCGTGGTCGGCACCCTGATCGCCGCCCTGGTCACCACCCGGCTCCCGGCCGGCACCTGGAGCAGCGACCTCGTCGCGTCGTTCTTCCACGGCGAACGGATCACCTACGCCGTGCTCGCAGCCGTCGTGGGACTGGTGGCGGCGGGCGGCGCGCTGACCCTCACCGACTCCCACGCCGTGGAGGAAGCCGCCGTGGAGGAAGACGCTGCAGAGGAAGCCGCTGCAGAGGAAGCCGCCGCCGAAGAAGCCGCCGCCGAGGAGGCCGCGGTCCAGGAACCCGCCTGACGACGCCGCCCGGCCCCCGGCTCACGCGTACGCGAAGCTCCCGCCGGCCCGCGGCCGCTCATCCCGCCGCGGCGTCGGGACCGTGCCACGCGCAGAACAGGACGGTGGCGTCGTCCTCCAGCCGCTCCTGGTGGTATTCCATGACGGCGCGCATCAGGCGGCGCAGGGTCTCGTCGACGGGCAGGTTGTCGGCGTGGTGGCGGATGATGAAGTCGGTGAAGCGCTCCACGCCGAATTCGTGGCCGTCGGCGTCGCGGGCCTCGGTGATGCCGTCGGTGAACAGCAGCAGCCGGTCACCGGGCTCCAGTTGCTCGGTGCACTGCTTGACCGGCAGGTTCAGCCCGCTGCCCATCGGGCCGGCCGGCGGGCAGCGCAGCGTGCTGGCCCAGCGGCCGCCGCGGATGAGGACCGGCGGCAGGTGGCCGCGGTTGACCCAGCTGAACTTGCCGGTGTCCAGCTCCAGGTCCGCGAGGATGCCGGTGGCGTAGCGGGTGTGGCCGAACTGCTGGATCAGGGTGTCCTCGATGGCCCTGCTGGCCTCGGGAATGGTGGCGCCGGCGCGGCGGTGGCTGCGGCAGGTGGCCATCGCCAGAGCGGCGGTCAGGCCGGCGGAGGTGTCGTGGCCCATGGCGTCGAAGATCGCCAGGTGCAGTATGTCGTCGGCCAGCGCGTACTCGAAGGCGTCCCCGGCCACCTGGTAGGCCGGCTCCATGAAGGCGCTGACGGTGGCCCGCCGGTCGGAGAAGGTCCGCGGCGGCATCATGGTCCACTGCAGTTCCGCCGGCACGCCCATCGGACGGGTGCGGGTCAGCCGGGCGTGCGAGTCGCTGTTGGCCCGCTTGGAGACCAGCAGCAGGCCGGCCGCCGAGGCCAGTGCCCGCATCACCTCCTCGGCGGGCCTGCCGCCGTCGGCGGGCCCCGGCTCGATGTGCAGGACGCCCAGGCGTTCCGTGCCGTCCCGCACCGGGACCCAGCACCCCCCGCCGCGCGCCGGCGCGGTGACCTCGGTCAGCTGGTAGGCGCGGCCGGGCAGGGTGCCCTCGATCCGGTACTCCTCGCCGCCCCCGCCGGCGTTCAGGCCGATCCCGGTGACCTCGCGCAGCACCTCCTCCTGGAGGTCCGCCACGAAGAGCCGGGCCGCGCCCGCACCGGCCTGCCGCGCCGCGGCGTCGAGCAGCCGGGGCAGCTGCTCGAACGGCGCCGTGTGACTGGACTCCAGCAGCCCGGTGAGCGCCCCTGCCAGGTCCCGCACCGTCACAGCCGCCTCCGCAGACCGGAACCCGTGCCGCCGGCACCCGACTCTTCCGCCATGACCATCCCCTACCAGCGCACGACCACAGGGGCCCGCGGATCGACAAGCACGTTCCGCCGGGGCAAGGAAGGAAACGACGCCGACGGGACCGACCCACCCGGCCCCGCACGGGGCGGTCAGGACGGCAGTCCCCACAAGCTTCCCTCACCCGGGCAAATTCCCGGCCATCGGCCCCCGCCGAGCCGGAGACGGCGGGGCGGATCCACCGCGTGAGCCGGGGTCCCGCGCGTACCCCGGCCGGTGTACGGCCGGGCCCCTCGGGTACCCGTAGGGCCCGGGCGGTCACCGGAGCGCCCAAGATACAGCGAGGATGCGTGATGACCGTGTGGGGAAACTCATGCCCTGGGACGCGCAGCACCGGCCACGCCGGCGGAGGCGGTGGGTCTCCCTCATGAGCGGAACACCTGACGCGACGCCTTTCGGCCCCTCGGGCGGCGGGCCCGCCGCAGGGCCGGCCCACGAGCAGCCGGGAACCGCGGCGGACCCCGGCCCCCCGCTCCGCCTGCACTTCATCGGCAATGCCACCCTCCTCGTACGCTACGGACCGCTGACGCTGCTGACCGATCCGAACTTCCTGCACCGGGGGCAGTTCGCCCACCTCGGCTACGGCCTGGTCAGCAGGCGCCTGACCGAGCCCGCGCTGTCGGTCGAGGAAGCCGCCGCCGGCGGTCTCGACGCGGTCGTGCTGTCCCATCTCCACGGCGACCACTGGGACCGCGTCGCCCGCCACGGCCTCGATCCCGCCCTACCGGTCCTCACCACCCCGCACGCCGCCCGCCGGCTGCGCCACCTCCAGGGCTTCCGCAACGCGACGGGCCTGCGCGACTGGGACAGCCGCACGCTCTCGGCCGGCGGCGTGCAGATCAGGCTGACCGCGCTGCCCGCCCGGCACGCGGGAAACCTGCCGCTGCGGCTGGCGCTGCCCCCCGTCATGGGCAGCATGCTGGAATGCGGCCTGGCAGGGGCACCGCCCAGCCTCCGGCTGTACATCTCCGGCGACACCATGCTCTTCGACGGCCTGCGCCGGATCGCCGCCCGCTATCCCGCGATGGACGTGGCGGTCCTCCACCTGGGCGGCACCCGGCTGCCGGGCGGCTTCGTCGTGACGCTCGACGGGCCCCGCGGCGCCGAGCTGGTCGAGCTCCTGCGCCCGGACCACGTGCTCCCGGTGCACTACGGCGACTACACCGTCATGAGATCGCCGCTCGCCGACTTCCTCACGGCCTCCCGCAAGCGGGGCACCCGCAACCGCGTGGCCCCCTGGGTCCACGGCCGGCAGGCCGTCATCACCCCGGGCGACCGGGCGGTCGACGTGGCCTGACCCGCGCTCATCCGGGGTCCTGGGGATGGGAGCGGCCGCCCGGGTCGACGGCGTCACGCTGCCCGCCGTGCTTCTCGATCTCCGCGCCGGCGACGTCCGGGTAGTGGAGGTCGAAGGCCGGCGATTCGGAACGGATACGCGGCAGGGCGTGGAAGTTGTGCCGCGGGGGCGGGCAGGAGGTCGCCCATTCCAGGGAGCGGCCGTAGCCCCACGGGTCGTCGACGGTGGCCTTCTCCCCGCTCCTGGCCGTCTTCCAGACGTTGTAGAGGAAGGGCAGGGTCGACAGGCCCAGCAGGAAGGAGCCGATCGTCGACAGGGTGTTCAGGGCGGTGAATCCGTCGCTGGCCAGATAGTCGGCGTAGCGGCGGGGCATGCCCTCCGCGCCCAGCCAGTGCTGCACCAGGAAGGTGAGGTGGAAGCCGACGAACAGCGTCCAGAAGTGGATCTTGCCGAGGCGTTCGTCGAGCATGGTCCCGGTCATCTTCGGCCACCAGAAGTGGAAACCGCCGAACATGGCGAAGACGATGGTGCCGAACAGGACGTAGTGGAAGTGGGCGACGACGAAGTAGGAGTCGCTGACGTGGAAGTCCAGCGGTGGCGACGCCAGGATGACCCCGGTGAGGCCGCCGAACAGGAAGGTCACCAGGAAGCCGATCGCCCACAGCATCGGGGTCTCGAAGGACAGTGAGCCGTTCCACATCGTGCCGACCCAGTTGAAGAACTTCACACCGGTCGGCACCGCGATGAGGAAGGTCATGAAGGAGAAGAACGGCAGCAGGACCGCGCCGGTGACGAACATGTGGTGCGCCCACACCGTCACCGACAGGCCGGCGATGGCGACGGTGGCGGCGACCAGGCCGACGTAACCGAAGATCGGCTTGCGGGAGAAGACCGGCAGGATCTCGGTGACCACGCCGAAGAACGGCAGGGCGAGGATGTAGACCTCGGGGTGGCCGAAGAACCAGAAAAGGTGCTGCCACAGCAGCGGGCCGCCGTTGGCGGGGTCGAAGACGTGGGCGCCGAACTGGCGGTCCGCCTCCAGGCACAGCAGCGCCGCGGCCAGTACGGGGAACGAGAACAGCACCAGGACCGAGGTCAGCAGGATGTTCCAGGTGAAGATCGGCATCCGGAACATCGTCATGCCCGGTGCGCGCATGCAGATGATCGTCGTGATGAAGTTGACCGCGCCCAGGATCGTGCCGAACCCCGCGAGGGCCAGGCCCATGATCCACATGTCGGCGCCGACGCCGGGGGAGCGGACCTGCAGGCTGAGCGGGGTGTAGGCGGTCCAGCCGAAATCCGCGGTGCCTTCGGTCGTGGGCAGGCCCGACACGACGATGAGCCCGCCGAACAGGAAGAGCCAGTAGGCGAGCATGTTCAGCCGCGGGAAGGCGACGTCCGGAGCGCCGATCTGCAGCGGCATGATCGCGTTGGCGAAGCCGGCGAAGGTCGGGGTGGCGAACAGCAGCAGCATCACCGTGCCGTGCATCGTGAACAGCTGGTTGTACTGCTCGTTGGAGAGGAACTGCATGCCGGGGCGGGCGAGTTCGGCCCGCATCAGCAGGGCGAGGGCGCCGGCGAACAGGAAGAAGCAGAACGAGGTGATCAGGTACAGGTGGCCGATCTTCTTGTGATCCGTGGTGGACAGCCAGCTGACCAGAATCCGCCCGGCGGAGCGGCGAACGGTTGGGGCCTGACTCGCGTGGTCGGTGATCACGACCATTCCACACCTCGCTGGTCGCATTCGGTAGGGATTGGTTACACAGAGTATGTGCGGGGTGGCCGGGTGCGGACACGGAGAGCCCTTGTGTCACGCGTACGAGTGCGGGTGCCCGAGCAGTCGGCCTTCTTGCGGCGCGATCCGCGCTCGCGCGAAACCGTCCGGGCTGCCCCCGGTCGCACGCCGGGGCCGGCGAACGCCGAGCCGCCGCGAGGCGGGTGCGGCGGGCCGGGAGGCCGCTCGGCGTCCATGGGAGAATGGCCGCCATGCGACAGGACGTGAGCGCGTCGGAGGCGAGTACGCGATGATGTCCGCCCCGGACTCCGGCGAGGCCAGGGTGCTCCTCGACCTGCGCCGACTGGCCGACCGGCCAGGCCTGAGCGCGACCGGCGAGGTCAGCTTGAGCACTCGGCCCGCCTGGCAGTCGGCCCTGGAGGAAATGCTCGTGCAAGGAAGCGACATATACCTGGATCTGTCCGGCCTGTCCTTCGTCGACGTCGGCGGAGCCGGCGCCCTGGCCCGGGCGGCACAGCGCCTTCCCGCGCCGGGACGGATCGTGCTGTCCGGGCCGCCGGCCTCCTTGCGACGGACGTTGGACCTGTTCTGGCCGGACCTGGAAGCGATCGAGGTGACAAAGTGACCGCCTCGGCCGCCGACCCCTTCGTGCATCCGGCGCTGTTCTACCGCGACCAGGAGACCTACCTGGCCGGCACGGTGCCGTTCATCGGCGCCGGCCTGTCCGCGGGCGAGCCGGTGGCCGTCGCTGTTCCCGCCGCGCGCCTCGGCCTGCTCAGGAACGCGCTCGGCGGCAGGGCCGACCAGGTCAGGCTGATCGACATGGAGGAGGCGGGCCGCAACCCCGGGCGGATCATCCCCGGCGTGCTGCGCGCCTTCGCCGACGCCCACCCCGGCAAGCGGGTACGGATCATCGGCGAGCCGATCTGGGCCGCGCGCGACCAGGACGAATATCCCGCCTGCGTGCAGCACGAGGCCCTGATCAACCATGCCTTCACCGGACAGCGGGCCACGATCCTGTGCCCGTACGACACTTCCGCACTGGACGAGCGGGTCATCGCCGACGCGTACGCGACCCACCCGGTGCTGATCGAGGACTCCGCCGAACGCGCCAGCGACGGCTACGCTCCCGACCGGGTGATCGCCGACTACAACCGGCCCCTGCCCCACGCGCCCGGCGCGGCGGCCTTCTCCTTCGACGCCGAGCGGCTGCCCGACGTCCGGCGCTTCGCCACCGACCGGGCGGCCGCGCTGGGCCTGCCCCGGGAGCGTACCGACGACCTGGCACTGGCGGTGGCCGAGTTGACCACCAACAGCGTCCTGCACGGCGGCGGCACCGGGACGCTGCGTATCTGGGCGGCTGACGGCCGGATCGTCTGCGAAGTGGCCGACCGCGGTCACCTCGCCGACCCGCTGGCCGGACGCCGCCCGGCCCGGCCCGGCCAACCGGGCGGTCGCGGCCTGCTCCTGGTCAACCACGTGAGCGATCTCGTCCGCCTCCACGCCACCGAGGAGGGCACCACCGTCCGCATCCACCTCACCCGCCGGCGGCCCTGACACGGCGCGGACGCGGGTCAGGTGACGGCCAGCAGGATGGCGGTGTAGTGCGCGGTGAAGGCGGCGATGGTGAGCGCGTGGAAGACCTCGTGGAAGCCGAACCAGCGCGGCCAGGGGTCGGGGCGTTTGAGGCCGTAGACGACGGCGCCCGCGGTGTAGAGCAGGCCGCCGGTGACGACGAGTGCGACGATCGCCGGGCCGCCGGCGCGCGCGAACGCGGGCAGGTAGAAGACCGCGGCCCAACCCAGGGCGATGTAGCACAGGGTGTACAGCCAGCGCGGCGCCCGGATCCACCACACCCGGAAGGCGATGCCGGCCACGGCTCCTGCCCACACCAGGGACAGCAGCACCATCTGCTCGCGCCCGGGCAGCAGCAGGACCGCCAGGGGCGTGTACGTGCCGGCGATGATCAGGAAGATGTTCGCGTGGTCCCACCGGCGCAGGACCGCCTCCCCGCGCGGGCCCCAGTCGCCGCGGTGGTAGACCGCGCTCGTGCCGAAGAGCAGCAGCGCCGAGGCCGCGTACACCGCGCAGGCCTCCACCGCCGCCGCCGAACGCGCCAGGACGACCAGGACGATGCCGCCGGCCAGGGCGAGGGGGAACACCCCGGCGTGCAGCCAGCCGCGCATCCGCGGCTTCACCGCTGCCGCCGCCCGCTGCGCCCCGCTCTCCGGGCCGGCGGCGGCCCGCCCGGTGGCCGGCGGGCCGGTCGTGCCGGCCGGCGGAGCGACTGCCGGAGCGCGGAGGGTGTCGGGCACGGCGCCGGAGCGGTTCGGGGACTGCCGTCCGCGGACCGGAGGCTGGGCGTCTTCAGCGATCATGCGCACATACTATGAGAATCAGCGCATATCGCGGCAATGGACCCGATCGGGAAGTCGGTCAGGCGTCGGCCGGGTGGGAGGCGCCGGCGGCGCGCAGCTCCTCGTTGATGCGCTGGGCCTCTTCGAGCTGGTCCTCGAGGATGACGATGCGGCAGGCTGCCTCTATCGACGTGCCCTGGTCGACCAGTTCGCGGGCGCGGGCGGCGATGCGCAGCTGGTAGCGGGAGTAGCGGCGGTGGCCGCCCTGCGAGCGCAGCGGGGTGATCAGGCGGGCCTCGCCGAGGGCCCGCAGGAAGTTCTGGGTGGTGCCGAGCATCTCGGCGGCCCGGCCCATGGTGTAGGCGGGATAGTCGTCGTCATCGAGCCGGTTGTACGAGTCGCCTGCTGTCATCTCGCCTCTCTGCGGAACACGCTGGAGGGGCCTTGGTGCCGTACGGCACCAAGGCCCCGAAGGAACTTTGCTACACCATCTGCCGGCCTCAGTGTCGCGCCGGCCTTCTGTTTCCGCGGACCCGACCGGACTGCTGCCGGGGGCGCGGGGATCGCGGTTGCTCGACCGGAGACCACCTCACTATCGATGTCCTGCGGTACCCGGGTTCACAGACTCTCCACCCGGGCGATCCTGATGGCGCTCGGCTCCTCCGTTCTTCCCTCTGCTGATCGATAGTGCGTACTGCTGTGACTGTGCCGACTCCCGGTACGCGCGCCCGCAGCCGGCGCCTTTACCGAGGTACTGCTCACTTCGCTGCTGGATCCTGCGGACTGCACTTGCTGTACTGCTGCCCGGCAGTTCGTTCTCTGCCGGGCCCTTCGATCTCGACTACAAGAGAAACCATAACCACACCGCCGCTCAATGTCTACTCCCGCCATCATAGATTTTTCGGCTCCCACGAAAGAGCTAACCAATGCCGATGGCAGGCGGAACCTTCCTCTCGCGGCGGGACCGCCCGTCCCGTCCCAGGCGGCTACGACAGTACGGTGACGGGATTGCGGACGACCGCGTCGAAGAGGTAGCCCTGCGTGTTGGGGGTCGTCCGGACGGGCTGGGTGCGGCCGGTGGTGTCGGTGGCACGGGCCAGCAGGGCGGTGGGGCCGGGCGTGGTGGGCCGCCAGTCGGTGGACCAGCGGGACCAGGCCGCCTCGCGGGGGCGGTCGTGGAGGCGGGCGGGGCGCCAGGTCGCGCCGTCGTCGGTGCTGACCTCGACCAGCCGGATCCCCCCGCTGCCCGACCAGGAGCGGCCGGTGAGCTGGTAGCGGGTGCCTGCGGTGTAGGTCGCGCCGGGTGCCGACTCGAACGCGCTCTTGAGGGTCTGCCGGCTCAGCGGGGCGCTGCCGCCCTCGGGGTAGGCGGGGCCGAACAGCTTGTAGAAGTCGGTGTTCCACGGTGAGTAGAGGGGCTGCGCGGAGACCTCGATGTCGCCGACCCACTTGATGTTGGAGACGCCGACCCACGAGGGCACCAGAACGCGCACCGGGTGGCCGTGGTCGTACGGCAGCGGTTCGCCGTTCATCTCGTACGCGAGGATCACGTCGTCCAGCGCTTTCGCCACGGGCAGCGGGCGGCGCACGTGGCCCAGATTCGCACCGGCCGACACGTACTCCTCGTCCAGGCCGCGCGGCTGGACGTCCACGGCGTGCCGGGTCAGGCCGGCGCGTTCCAGCACGTGGGAGAGGGGGACACCGCGCCAGCGGGCGGTGCCGATGGCGCCGAGGGTCCAGGCGGTTCCGGTGACGGTGTCGCCCTGCTGGGTGGTGAAGTAGCTGCGGCCGTTGCCCGCGCACTCGACGAACGCGTCGATGCTCACGGAGGGCATGCGGCGCAGGTCGTGGTAGTCGAACTCGACCGGACGGTCGACGCCCGGGGCGCCGCGCAGGCCGCTGCCCCAGAGCTTGAGGCTCCAGGTGTCCTGGTCGAGGACGGGGGTGGAGGAGTGGTTGCGGACGAAGAACCGGTCCACGGGGGTGTGGAAGCCGGTGCCTCGCAGCGCGGCCCAGTTGGTCTCGGCATTGGTGCCGCGGATGGTGAACCACTCCGGAGGGAGCGGCTTGACGATGCCGGGGCCCGGCGCGGGGGTGTCCGCGGCGGCCGTCTCCGGCAGGCTCGCCACCGCCGTGACCACGCCCGCGGCCGCTGCCAGCCGCAGCAGGTCGCGGCGGGACACGCCCTCGGCCCTGGCCTCACCGGCCAGCCACTGGCCCAACCGGTGGCGGTCGTATGTGGATTCGTCGCTGCGCATGGGGAACTGCCTCTCAGGGGGAGGAGAGCGGACGGAAGCGGGGGGCCACCTCCGGCGCGGTCCGCTCGTGCCGGCGCGAGATCAGCCGCGCGTGACGTACGCCGGAGATGCCTGCGGCCGGGCCAGGGGGAGGGGCCGGGCCGAGGTGGTGTTCAGCGACAACAGCCCTGCGGCACGAGGCGGCACGGGGCTGAGATGCGGCTGTCGGCGATCACGGCCCCGATGCTAGGGCCGGCCGAGCGGACGCGTCCCGCGTATGCGGAAATCCGGACAGGTACGGGTTCCGTCACCCGCTCCGGTGCGCGGGCCCCGCACCGTCACCTTCCGCGGCCATGGCCGCTCGCACCCGCTGCTCCTCCCGCGCCGAGCCGACGTCCCGTTCCAGGGGCGTGCGGCTCACGGCCGTCGCGAGGTCCTCCAGCGCCCGCTTCTGCATTCCCGCCTCGCGGCGCGCAGGGCTCCCTTCCGCGGCGGCGCCGTCCCACCCGCGGAGCGCCTCGTCCACGCGCCGCCAGTCGGGATTCCGGTGCTCGCGCACGTCGGTCGCCGCCTGCGCGGTGTCCGCCTCCAGGGCGTCGGCGAACCGCTCCGACGCGCCGACGGAACGGCCGCCGGCCCGCGGGGCATGGCTCTCCATGACCATCGCCGTCCGGCCGAAGCCCTCGAGCGCGTCCTGCGCGTTCTGCGCCTCACGCGTCGTCAGGCCCCTGGGCCGGACCGGTTCCCGCTGCGCCCGGTCGTAGGCCTCCTGCCAGGCGGCACGTGCCCGCCTGCTCGCCAGCAGGGCCCTGCGCATGTCGGCGCGATGCTGCGGGGTCGGTTCCGCGTAGTTGCGGAAGACCGCGGCCGAATACCGCCCGTCGGCGGCGAGCCAGTCCGCGAGCCGGCCCGGCAGGCGGGGCGTCTCCCAGGCCGGGAAGACCGCGTACGCCAGCATGGCCAGGGCCCCGCCGAGCAGGGTGAGCACCACCCGCTGCGGGACCGTCTGGTCCCAGGTCTCGCCGCCCATGCCGAGCAGGAAGACGGCGTAGGCGGCGGTGAAGCACTGGGAGTAGGCGTAGCCGGTACGGATCACGGTGTAGGACAGCCCGGCCGAGACCACCGTCAGCGCGCCGAACACATGGGCGTCCGGGCCCACGGCCCGCACCATCGCGGTGGCCAGCGCGACCCCCGCCGCGGTCCCGGCGAGACGGCCCACCGCACGTGCGTACGTCCGGTGGAAGTCCGGCCGCATCACCATCACCGAGGCCAGCGGCGCCCAGTAGCTGTGGCCCAGCGGCAGCCAGGCGGCGATCAGATAGCCGAGCGTGGCCACGGCCGCCAGCCGGACGGCGTGCCGGAAGACGGGGGAGTCCCAGCGGAGTTCGTGGCGGACCGCCCGGAAGGCGACCCGCAGCAGCCGGAACATCGTCGGGCGCACCAGGAACCGGGCGCGCGCGGTGCCCGGCGCCGTGGCCGCCTTCCCGGCCGCGCCGCCGCTCCCGGCGACCTCCAGCGCCTCGCCGAGCAGTTCCACCAGCTGCTCGGCGGCCTTCCGCGCAGGCCCCTCAAGGACCTTGTCCTCCTCGTCGAGGCGAAGGACCTCCGTGCTGCTCGCCGGCACCTCCACGGGAGTGCCGCAGCGGATCGCACGGGCCACCGCGTCCAGGACGTCGGCGGCCGCGCCGAGCAACTCCCGCGCCCGGTCCCGCCCGGGTCCCTGCGCGGGGGCG
Source organism: Actinacidiphila paucisporea (assembly GCF_900142575.1). Taxonomy (GTDB): domain Bacteria; phylum Actinomycetota; class Actinomycetes; order Streptomycetales; family Streptomycetaceae; genus Actinacidiphila; species Actinacidiphila paucisporea. The sequence continues at coordinate 63,330 of NZ_FRBI01000031.1, read as the reverse complement.
CCGACGTCCGGGTCGGCGAGCGTGGCGACGACCGGCAGGATGCGCTCGGCGAGCCCCCGGGGGCCGTGGAGGACGCGCGGACGGGTCCTGGCCTGTGACGGCGTCACGGCGGCCGCGTCCCGGGCCGTCATCAACGGCTCGGGGTCGAAGGGGGCGGCCGGGTCCTGGCGCAGCCGGCGGGCGTAGTCCGCCACCGCGGCCAGGCCGTCGGCGAGCGCGTCACGGTGCGCGCCCCAGCGGCGGATCGGGAACAGCAGGATCAGCAGGGCCTGCACCACGCCACCGAGTGCGATGACCCCGGCGTGCGCCAGGGCTCTCCCGACGCTCGTGGGCAGGGTGACGGTCACCAGCATGCTGCCGACGGTCGTCGCCGCGACGATCCCGGCGGTCGACCCGGCGGCCCACGCCATCCCGGCGGCGAAGGCCCATACGGCCAGCAGCGGGAGGAACGTGACGAGGTGCCCCGCCGCCAGGTAGCCCACGAAGGTGCTGAGCCCCAGACCCGCGCCCGTGCCGAGCGCGATCACCTTGCGCGGACGCCAGGTGCGCTGGAAGGTGGCACCGCCCGCGGAGAAGGCGCCGAGCGCGGCGGACGCGGCGAAGGCGGGGGAGACCAGATAGAGCGCGGGGCCGACGACGATCGCCACGCCGGCCGCCGTGCGCAGCGCGAGCAGCGGCTCCAGCCGTGTCTCCTCGATCGTGAGCCCGGATCGCACGACCTCCCCGAAGGCCCGCAGCCACGTCACGGGTCCGAGCGTAGCCGGACCGCCCCGCCGGACCGCGTCGGCCGCGCCGCCGCCCGCGGGGGACGCGGGCGCGTCGACCACCGGCCGGACGCGCGGGCACCGCTCGGCGGCGGAAACGGATGCGCGGCACCGCCCGGCGCGGGAAACGGACCGCGGTCCACCGGCCGTCGCGCAGTCGGTGGTTAGATGTCCCGGTGACGGGCCGCGGCAAGGGATCTGGGTCGACGAAGGGGAGCGGGCAGGAGATGACGCGCAGGCTCGTCCAGGCCCAGACCGGGCATCCCCGGCACGAGCGCCGCGGGGAGGCCCGGCTGCCCGGTGTCATCGCGACGCTCGCCGCGATCCTGCTGTATCTGGCCCTGCCGCAGCGCCTGCTGATCGCGCCGCGCTACATACTGCCGGCACTGGAGATGCTGCTGCTCGTGGCGCTCATCGCGGTCAATCCCAAGCGCCTGACCCGCCAGACCCGGTTCTTCCGCGCCTTGTCGCTGACGCTCGTCCTGCTGATCGCCGCGAGCAACCTGTTCGCCCTGGGCGTCCTCATCCACGAGCTGCTGTACGCCGGGGTCAAGGACGGGCGTTCGCTGCTGGTGGCCGCCTTGCAGGTGTGGGCCACCAACATCGTCGCCTTCGGCCTGGCCTACTGGGAACTCGACCGGGGCGGTCCCGTCATGCGGACGCAGGCGCCGCGCGGCGAGCTGCCGCTGGCGGACTTCCGCTTCTCCCAGGACGAGAACGACGACGCGGTCCAGGAGGTCGCGGACGGGTCCAGCGTCGTCTCCGACTGGATGCCCACCCTGGTCGACTACCTGTACGTGTCCGTCACCAACTCGACCGCCTTCAGCCCGACCGACACCATGCCGCTGTCGACCCGCGCCAAGGTCATGATGGGCGTCCAGAGTATCGCCGCCCTGCTGACCTCGCTCCTCGTGATCGCCCGCGCGGTCAGCGTCCTGCATTAGGGCCTGTCCGGCCTGGCGGGACGGCCGTCAGGGGGGCGTGTCGAGCACGTTGCGGATGCGGGTGGCGATGTGCAGGTTGAGGCGCGTCTCGACGGAGCCGAGGTCGTGGCCGGTGATCTCGCGGATGCGCTGGAGGCGGTAGCGGACGGTGCTGCGGTGGATGAGGAGCGTCTCGGACGTGGCGTCGTAGCTGCACCCGCTCTCCAGATAGCGCGAGAGCGTCATCACCAGCTCGGTGCGGTGGCGGGAGTCGTAGTCCAGCAGCCGTCCCAGCCACTCGCGGACGAAGCGGTCGGCCTCCCGTTCGCCCCCGCCGGTGCCCATCATGCGGCGCAGCCCCAGCTCCTCGAAGCCGGTGCTGCCGTACGGGTCCTGCGAGCGGCGCCGGACGGTGAGGGCGCGGACGGCCTCGTCGTAGGAGTGCGGCAGATCGGTGAAGACGTCGCAGCGGCCGCCGACCCCGATCGCGCCGGCCCCGGTGCCCAGGACGTCGGAGACGGCGCCGTACAGCTCGCCTGCCGGGTCACGCCGGTCCTCGCCGGCCACCAGGACGACCGTGGCCGCGCCGCGGGAGCCGACGAGCACGTCCAGGCGCAGCCGCCCGGCCGCCCGCGCCACCGCGTCGCCGAGCGCGGCCCTCCCGGCCGTCCCCGGCCACTCCAGTACGGCGACCCTGTACGGCCGGCGCAGGTCGTGGCCCAGAGCCGCGGCCTGGGCGAAGTCGTCGTCGGTCGCCTCACCCGAGATCAGCCGGTCGACCAGGCCGTGGCGCAGCTGCGGCTCCAGCTCGGCCAGCCTGCGCTCGTAGGAGAGCAGGGGAGCCAGCACCAGAGCGGCCTGCCCCAGCGCCGAGAGGTCCGTCTCCGTCGCCCGCCGGTCCGGATCGACCAGGGCGACCGCACCGAGCAGGTCCCCGGCCATCTCGACCGGGACGAGCAGCCGGTCGCCGTCCCGGACGGCGCCGGGCCGGCGCCGCGCGTCACGCAGCAGGGACTCCCGGCGCCGGTCCCGCGGGCGCGGTGCGTCCCCGGGTCCTCCGCGGGGTTCGTCCGGAGCGGGGCCCGGAGCGGGGCCCGGAGCGGGGCCCGGGGCGGGGCCCGCCTGGGCCCGCGGGTTGCCGAAGCGGTCCTCGGTGCGGGCCGCGAAGCCGGTGTGGTCGTGCAGGGCCTGCAGGACTCCGGTCTCACCCCCGCCGGAGGCGGCGGCGCGGGAGAGCGCGTCGTGGACGGCGAGCCGCGAGGCCAGGGCGGAGACGGTCGCGCCGGGACCGGTGGTGGGCGGGACGTGCCCGTTTCCCTCCGGGTCCGCGATCCCCGGCAGGCTCGCCGAGCCGGCGCCGGGCGGCTCCGCCCGGCGCCCGGTGAGGCGCGCGAGGGCGTTCGCGGTCTGCTGCGCGAGCAGATCGGTCAGGGCCGTCTCCTCGGGCGAGGGCGTGGTCGGGGACCGGACCACGAGATAGCCGAGGCAGTCACCCCGGTACCGCAGCGCGATGGCCCGTGACCAGCGTCCGCCCGGCTCGTGCAGATTCCGGCTGCGGCCGTCGAGGGCGTCGATCCGCCGGTCGAGCCGGTCGGCGGCCATCACCTCGGCGGCGGTCGCTTCAGCCCCGCCTTCGCCCCTTGGGCCCGCGGCGGGCTCCGAACCGGTCCGGTCCACGGCGGGCTCCCGGCCGGTCCGGTCCACGGCCGGCCCCCGGTCGGTCGGGTTCGGCCCCAGCGCCACCGCGCTGCCCGGCCCGCCGAAGGCGACGGCGGAGGCCGAGGCGCCCGCCCGGCCCGGGGAGCAGCGCCGCGCCAGACCGTGGTGCACGGCGTAGGCCGCTTCCGCGACGAACGGGCCGGTGGCGGCGATCGCGGCCATGGCACCCCACAGCACCTCGCGCTCGTCGACGCCGTCGAGCACGGCCGTCACCAGCCGTAGCAGCGCGTGCCGGGCGGCCCCTGGCTGCGGGATGGGGTGCAGGGCACCGGCGGTCGGAAGCGGAACAGCGTCCATCGCGGGTCCATTCGCGGCTCGAAAGCGGCTGACTTCCACGCTACGCCGCCCGGCACCGGCTCTCACCTGGGAGCCGCGCCGCGGCACCGTCCTGGCGGACGGGAAAGGCGGCGCGGATTGGTCATGCCGGGGCGGGGAAGCGCGCCGCCCGCCGCGTGACCCTGCCAGGAGGTGGGGTGCGTCCGGCGCCGTGCGCCTGGCAGCCCGCCGATCGGTTCCCGTGTCGCGACGGAGGAGTTCCCATGGCGAAGGCAGTAGGCATCGACCTAGGTACCACCAACTCGGTCATCGCGGCCTGGGAGGGCGGTGAGCCCACCGTCGTCCCGAATGCCGAGGGGGCCAGGACCACCCCCTCGGTGGTGGCCTTCTCCGACGACGGCGAGCGGCTGGTCGGACAGCTCGCGCGCCGGCAGTCGATCCTCAACCCCAAGGGGACCATCACCTCCGCGAAGCGGTTCATCGGCCGTCGCTACGACGAGATCTCCGACGAGGCCAAGGCGGTCTCCTTCGACGTCGTCGAGGGGCCCGGCGGGGTGGCGCGCTTCGAGGTGAACGGCAAGCAGTACGCGCCGGAGGAGATCAGCGCGCAGGTGCTGCGCAAGCTCGCCGACGACGCGGGGAAGTCGCTGGGCGAGAAGGTGACCGAGGCGGTCATCACCGTGCCGGCGTACTTCAACGACGCCCAGCGGCAGGCCACCAAGGACGCCGGGAAGATCGCCGGTCTTGAGGTCCTGCGCATCATCAACGAGCCGACCGCGGCGGCGCTGGCCTACGGGCTGGACAAGAAGGGCCACGAGACGGTCATGGTCTTCGACCTGGGCGGCGGCACCTTCGACGTCAGCCTGCTGGACGTCGGGGACGGCGTGGTGGAGGTCCGCGCCACGGCGGGCGACTCCCACTTGGGCGGTGACGACTTCGACCGCCGGCTGGTGGACCACCTGGCGGACGGCTTCCAGCAGGCCGAGGGCATCGACCTGCGCAAGGACCCGCAGGCCCTGCAGCGGCTCTTCGAGGCGGCCGAGAAGGCGAAGACCGAGCTGAGTTCGGTCAGCCAGACCCAGGTGAGCCTGCCGTTCATCACGGCGGACGCCGCCGGGCCGAAGCACCTGACCGAGACGGTCCGCCGCTCCACCTTCGAGCAGATCACCTCGGACCTGGTGGAGCGCTGCCTGGAGCCGGTCAGGACGGCGATGAGCGACGCCAAGGTCACCGACAACGACATCGACGAGGTCATCCTCGTCGGCGGCTCGACCCGTATACCGGCCGTGCAGAGCCTGGTCCGCCGGATGACCGGCGGCAAGGACCCGAACATGAGCGTCAACCCCGACGAGGTCGTGGCGCTGGGCGCCGCCATCCAGGCCGGCGTGCTCAAGGGCGAGGTCAAGGACGTCCTGCTGCTGGACGTCACCCCGCTGTCGCTGGGCGTCGAGACGGCCGGCGGCGTGATGACCAAGATCATCGAGCGGAACACCACCATCCCCGCCCGCCGGTCCGAGACCTTCTCCACGGCCGAGGACAACCAGCCCGCCGTGGACATCGTGGTGCTCCAGGGGGAGCGCGAACTGGCCGCGGACAACCGGGTGCTCGGCCGCTTCCGGCTGGAGAACCTGCGGCCGGCCCGGCGCGGGGAGACGCAGATCGAGGTCACCTTCGACATCGACGCCAACGGCATCCTCAAGGTCAGCGCCAAGGACCGGGACACCGGCGCCGAGCAGTCGATCACCATCAGCGAGGGCTCCAACCTCGACCCGTCCGAGGTCGAGCGGATGATCAACGAGGCCGAGTCCAACCGCTCCGCCGACCTGGTTCTGCGCGAGGCCATCGACGCCCGCAACGAACTCGACGCGGCCGCCTACCAGGTGGAGCGCCGTCTGGACGAACTCGGCGACGCCGCACCGGAGCACGAGCGGGCGCGCGCCAGGCTGCTGGTCGACGAGGCACGTACCGCCGTCAAGGAGGAGGCCCCGGCCGACCGGGCCCGGAACCTGACCTCCGAACTCCAGCAGATCCACGCGGCGCTGGCCTCCCACGCCGCCGGAGCGGGCGGAGCCGAAGGCGGTGCCCAGCCTGGCCCGGAGCCCGGCCAGGGCCCGGCGGCCGAGTCCCCGGCGGGTGACGACGACGTCATCGACGCCGACTTCGACAAGAGCTGAGGCGGGCGACATGTCGGACCAGGAACAGGCGCGTCCCGCCGAGGACCGCTCACCGCCCGAGGCCCAGCAGACCCCGCCCGAGCAGACGCCCCCGCCGGCCCCCGAAGCCGGGGAGCAGCCGGCGGCGGGCGGGGACGGCGGGCAGCCGGCGCGCGACGCGGAGGTGGAGGAACTCCAGGACCGGTGGCGGCGGGCCCTCGCCGACCTCGACAACCTCCGCAAGCGCTACGCCCGTGAGCTTCCCCGCGAGCGGGAGGCCGAGCGGGCCCGGGTGGCCGGGGCCTTCCTGCCGGTCGTCGACAACCTCGAACTGGCCCTCGCCCACGCGGGCGCCGACGACCCCGGCGCGATCGTCAGCGGAGTCCGGGCGGTACGCGACCAGGCCGTCGAGGTGCTGCGGGGCCTCGGCTACCCCCGCCACGAGGAGACCGGCGTCCCCTTCGACCCCGAGCAGCACGAGGTGGTGTCCGTGGTGGATGAACCGGACACCGCTCCGGGCACCGTCGTCCGGGTGCTGCGGCCCGGATACGGCGAACCCGGCCGCCAGCTGCGACCGGCCGCGGTGGCGGTCAGCCGCAAGCAGGAGTGAGGCCCGCCATGGCAGAGGACTACTACGAGGTGCTCGGCGTCCCGCGCAGCGCCGACGGGTCCGAGATCCAGCAGGCCTTCCGTACGCTGGCCCGCCGCTACCACCCGGACGTCAACCGCGATCCGGCCGCCGAGGAGCGCTTCAAGCAGATCAACGAGGCGTACAGCGTGCTGTCCGACCCCGGCACCCGGGCGCGCTACGACCGCTTCGGCCCGGACTTCCGGCAGATCCCGGAGGACTACGACGAGCGGGTCGCGGCCGGCCAGGGCTTCGGCGGCGGAGCCGGCGCGTACGGCGGCAGCCCCTTCGGGGGCGGCCGGGGCGCCGACCGGGCCGGTGGCAGGACCTGGACGCAGACCGACTTCGACACCTCCGGTGTGGACTTCGAGGACCTCTTCGGAGGCATCTTCGGCGGCCGGGGCGGCCGCGCCGGGCGGGGCAGCCCGATCCCGGGCGCGGACCAGGAGGCCGAACTCACCCTCAGCGTGGAGGAGGCCTACCGCGGCGGCCGGCGGAAGATCACCCTCGGCGGCCCCGGCGGGGAGCGCAGCTACGACGTCACGATCCCGGCCGGGGTCGTCGACGGGCAGCGCATCCGGCTCGCGGGGGAGGGCGGCCGGGGCCGCGGTCCGGACTCCGCCGGCGACCTCTACCTGGTGGTCCGTATCGCCCCCCATCCCCGCTACCGGCTCGACGGGCGCGACATCCACGTCGATCTGCCGGTCGCCGCGTGGGAGGCCGCACTGGGGGCGACGGTGCCGGTCGCCGGCCCGGGCGGGACGGCCAAGGTGCACGTGCCGCCCGGCACCTCCACCGGACGCCGGCTGCGGCTGCGCGGCGAGGGGATGCCGCATCCCAAGGGGTCCCCCGGTGACCTCTACGCCGAGATCAAGGTCATGGTGCCGCCCTCGCCGAGCCCGCGCGAGCGCGAGCTGTTCGAGGAACTGGCCGCGGCCTCCTCCTTCGACCCGAGGAAGCAGACATGAGAGCCCAGCACCGTCCCGCCGCCGGACGCGCCGGACAGGCCGGCGCCAGGAACGCCTACCCCCTGGTGCGGGTCCACCGGACGCACCCCGGCGCCTACCGGCTCCCCATGGCCGACGCGGCCGCCCGCAGCGGACTGCCGCCCGACCTCGTACGCCGCTTCGTCGCCCTCGGTCTCGTGGACGCGGAACGCGACGCCGGGGGCCGGCTGTGGTTCCGGGCCGGCGCCCCGTCGGCCATCGCCCGGGTCCAGCGGCTGCGGGCCGGGCTGTGCCTCAACTACGCGGCCGTCGGCGTCGTCCTGGACCTGCTCGACCGCATCGAACGTCTTGAGGCCGCGCTGCGGCGCAGTGAACGAGCCGCCAAGGAGCCCACGACATGGACATGAACCGCCTCACCCAGAAGTCCCAGGAAGCGTTGCAGGAAGCGCAGAGCATCGCGGTCCGTATGGGCCACACCGAGGTCGACGGAGAGCACCTGCTGCTGGCGCTGCTCGATCAGCAGGACGGCCTGACGACCCGCCTGCTGGCCGACGCCGGCGCCGACCCGGCCGCCCTGCGCGCCGCCGTCGAGTCCGATCTCGCCAAGCGCCCGCGGACGACCGGCCCTGGCGCCGCCCCCGGTCAGGTGAGGGTGACCCAGCGGCTGGCCCGGCTGCTGGACGGCGCCGAGCAGGAGGCCAGGCGGCTCAAGGACGAGTACGTCTCGACCGAGCACCTGGTGCTGGCCATGGTGGACGAGGGCTCGGCCACCGCGGCCGGCCGGCGGCTGGGCGAGCAGGGCGTCGGCAAGGACTCCTTCCTCGCCGCCCTCACCACCGTGCGCGGGAACCAGCGGGTCACCTCCGCCAATCCCGAGGAGGCGTACGAGGCCCTGGAGAAATACGGCCGCGACCTCGTCGTGGAGGCCCGCACCGGCCGTCTCGACCCGGTGATCGGCCGGGACGCCGAGATCCGCCGGGTCGTCCAGATCCTCAGCCGCAAGACCAAGAACAACCCGGTGCTGATCGGCGAACCCGGCGTCGGCAAGACCGCCATCGTGGAGGGCCTCGCCCAGCGGATCGTCCGCGGCGACGTGCCGGAAGGGCTGCGGGACAAGACGGTCTTCTCGCTCGACATGGGCTCGCTGGTGGCCGGGGCCAAATACCGCGGCGAGTTCGAGGAGCGGCTGAAAGCCGTACTGGCCGAGGTCAAGGGCGCCGAGGGCCGCATCCTGCTCTTCGTGGACGAGCTGCACACCGTCGTCGGGGCGGGCGCCGCCGAGGGTGCCATGGACGCGGGCAACATGCTCAAGCCGATGCTGGCCCGCGGTGAGCTGCACATGATCGGCGCCACCACCCTCGACGAGTACCGCAAGCACATCGAGTCCGACGCGGCCCTGGAACGGCGCTTCCAGACCGTGCTGGTGGACGAGCCGACCGTCGAGGACGCGATCTCCATCCTGCGCGGCATCCGCGAGCGGCTGGAGATCTTCCACGGCGTCAAGATCCAGGACGGCGCGCTCGTCGCCGCCGCCACCCTCAGCCACCGCTACATCAGCGACCGCTTCCTCCCCGACAAGGCCATCGACCTGGTCGACGAGGCGTGCGCGCGGCTGCGGACCGAGATCGACTCGATGCCCGCGGAACTCGACGAACTCACCCGCCGGGCCACCCGTCTGGAGATCGAGGAGGCCGCGCTGGACCAGGAGACCGACCCGGCCAGCCGCGCCCGCCTGGAGGACCTGCGGCGTGAACTGGCCGACCTGCGGGGCGAGGTGGACGCCAAGCACGCCCAGTGGGAGGCCGAGCGCCAGGCCATCCGCAAGGTCCAGGAACTGCGCCAGGATCTGGAGCGCGCCCGGCAGGAGGCCGAGGCGGCCGAACGCGCCTACGACCTCAACCGGGCCGCCCAGCTGCGCTACGGGACCGTCAGCGAACTGGAGCGCCGGCTGGCCGCCGAGGAGGAGCAGCTCGCCGCCAAGCAGGGCGAGACCCGGCTGCTGCGCGAGGTGGTCACCGCCGAGGAGATCGCCGAGATCGTCTCCGCCTGGACCGGCATCCCCGTCACCCGGCTCCAGGAGGGCGAGCGGCAGAAGCTGCTCAAGCTGGACGAGATCCTGCGCGAGCGGGTCGTGGGCCAGGACGAGGCCGTCCAGCTCGTCGCCGACGCCGTGATCAGGGCGCGCTCCGGAGTGCGCGACCCGCGCCGGCCGATCGGCTCGTTCATCTTCCTCGGCCCCACCGGCGTCGGGAAGACCGAGCTGGCCAAGACGCTGGCGGCAGCGCTGTTCGACAGCGAGACCAACATGATCCGCCTCGACATGAGCGAGTACCAGGAACGGCACACCGTCAGCCGCCTGGTCGGCGCTCCCCCCGGCTACGTCGGCTACGAGGAGGGCGGCCAGCTCACCGAGGCGGTGCGCCGCAAGCCGTACTCCGTCGTGCTGTTCGACGAGATCGAGAAGGCGCACGCCGACGTCTTCAACACCCTGCTCCAGGTCCTGGACGACGGCCGGATCACCGATTCCCAGGGCCGTACGGTCGACTTCCGCAACACCGTCGTCATCATGACCTCGAACCTGGGCTCCCAGTACCTGCTCCAGGACGCCACCCAGGCCGGCGAGATCAAGCCCGAGGCGCGGGCGCTGGTGATGACGGAGCTGAACGGCCATTTCCGCCCCGAATTCCTCAACCGGGTCGACGACATCGTCCTCTTCCACCCGCTCGGCATCGCGCAGATCGAGCGCATCGTGGACCTGCTCCTCGCCGAGCTGCGCGACCGCCTCGCCGAGCAGCGCATCACGCTGGTCCTCACCGAGCCGGCCCGCCGGCTGATCGCCGCCGAGGGCTACGACCCGGTCTACGGGGCCCGGCCGCTGCGCCGCTTCATCTCGCACGAGGTCGAGACCAGGATCGGCCGGGCGCTGCTCAGCGGTGAGGCACGCGAGGGCGTGACCATCCTGGTCGACGCGGAAGGCGGCGAGCTGACCGTGACCCTGCAGGACGAGCCGCAGGAGCCGTCATGACCACTTCTCCGGAAAGCCCCGCCGACCGCGGTGGGCGTACCGGCACCACCGGCGGCGCGCAGACCCCGGTGCGGGCGGTCGCCTGCCCCACCTGCGGCCGCACCAACCGCGTACCCGCCGCGGCGGACGGCAGCCCGCGCTGCGGGAACTGCGCGACCCCGCTGCCGTGGATCGCCGAAGCGGGCGACGCCGACTTCGGGAAGGTCGCCGAGCAGGCGAGCCTGCCGGTGCTCGTCGACCTGTGGGCCACCTGGTGCGGTCCCTGCCGGATGGTCAGCCCCGCCCTCGAACAGGTCGCCAGGGACCTGGCAGGCCGCCTCAAGCTCGTGAAGGTCGACATCGACAAGTCACCGGCCCTCGCGCGGCGGTTCGAGGTCCAAGCCGTACCCACCCTGCTGATCCTGGACCACGGCAGGCAGGTCGCCCGCCAGACCGGCGCCGCGCCCGCGAACGCGCTGCGCCGGTGGGTGGACGAGTCGCTGTCGGCGTCCCACGGACCAGCCGACCCCGCCACCAGGAGGCCGTGATGACCGCTGTTCCCGACCCGCACCTGTCCATGGTCCGGCCCGTGACGCCCAGGACACCCCAGGGCTGCGAGGAGTGCCTGCGCATGGGGACCCCGTGGGTGCACCTGCGCCTGTGCCTGACCTGCGGCCACGTCGGCTGCTGCGACTCCTCGCCGATGCGGCACGCCCGTGGCCACGCGGGAGCCGACGGGCACCCGATCGTACGGTCGTTCCAGCCCGGCGAGGACTGGCGGTGGTGCTTCGTGCACGAGTCGATGGTCTGAGCCCGGCGGGCCCGCGCGGCGCCTGTCCGGCGGGGCCGCCCCTGGCCTCTGCCTCGGCCGCTGTTGCCCGCCCCCGCCTCCCCCTCCGCCTCTGTACCCGACGAATCCGTCCTCGACGAAGGGAGCGAACCGTGCCGACCCCGACCCAGCCGAGCCCGGCATCGGCCCCGGCAGCCGACGTCCACGGCGCCTATCCGCGGCTCACGGACGACCAGGTCGCGATCCTGAGATCCTGCGGACAGCAGCGGCAGGTCCGCGAGGGCGACCACCTCTTCCGGGCAGGCGAACGCAGCGAGGACTTCTTCGTCGTCCTCAGCGGCACGGTGGCCGTGGTCGAGCGCCATGACGACCAGGAGCACGTCGTCCAGTTGCACGGTCCGCACAGCTTCCTCGGCGAACTGGGCCTCCTGGAGGGCCAGACCGCCTTCGTCAGCGCGGTGGTGCACAGCCCCGGCGAGGTGCTCGCGGTGGGCTCGGCCGCCCTGCGCGACGTGCTCAGCCGCGAACCCGCGCTCGGCGACGTGATCCTGCGGGCCTACCTGCTGCGCCGTACGATGCTGGCCGGCGCGGGCACGGGCTTCCGTATCGTCGGCTCCGCATTCTCCGCGGACACCCGGCGGCTGCTGGAGTTCGCCGCCCGCAACCGCCTTCCCCACCGCTGGTCCGATCTGGAGAAGGACGCCGAGGCCGAGGCGCTGCTGACGCGTCTGGGCATCTCTCCCGAGGAGACCCCGGTCGTCGTCCTGCACGACTGCCGGGTGCTGCGCAATCCCTCCAACGCCGAGCTCGCCCAGGTGGTCGGGCTGCGGCACGAGACCGCCGAGAAGGCCGTCTGCGACCTGCTGGTGGTCGGCGCCGGACCCGGAGGCCTGGCCGCCGCGGTGAACGGGGCCTGCGAGGGGCTCTCCACGGTCGTCCTGGACGCGGAGGCGACCGGCGGCCAGGCCGGTACGTCCTCCCGGATCGAGAACTACCTCGGCTTCCCCGCCGGGATCTCCGGCGGGGAGCTCGCCGAACGCGCCGTCGTCCAGGCCGACCGGTTCGGCGCCCGGATCGACGTCCCCGCCGAGGCCGCCGGCCTCGAACAGCACGACGGCACCAGCGTGGTGCGGCTCGCCGACGGCGGCACGGTCACCGCGACCAACGTGGTGGTGGCCACCGGTGCCCGCTACCGGCGGCTGACGGCCCCCGGCATCGAGCGGTTCGAAGGAGTCGGGGTCCACTACGCCGCCACCGTCTGGGAGGCGCGGACCTGCCGCTTCGACCCGGTGGCCGTCGTCGGCGGCGGCAACTCCGCGGGCCAGGCGGCCCTCTTCCTGGCGGCCCAGTCGCCCGCCGTCCACCTGCTGGTCCGCGGCGCGGACCTGGAACACAGCATGTCCCGCTACCTGATCGACCGGATCGAGCGGCACCCGCGTATCGATGTCCGGCTGCACACCGAGGTCCGGGAGGTCACCGGCGAGGACCGGGTCGAATCGGTCGTCGTCGAGGACAACCGCACCCACCAGCGGCAGGTGCTGGCCGCCCGCGCCCTGTTCGTCTTCATCGGCGCGCGCCCCGCCACCTCCTGGCTCGCCGAAGCGCTTCCGCTGGACCGGCGCGGCTTCATCCCGACCGGGCCGGAGGTGGCCGATACGTCAGCGGACCTCTGGAAGCGCCTCGGCCGCGCACCGCTCGCCCTGGAAGCCGGTCTGCCGGGGGTCTTCGCCGTCGGCGACGTCCGCAGCGGCTCGGTCAAGCGGGTGGCGTCCGCCGTCGGTGAGGGCGCCATGGCCGTCCGCCTGGCACACGAGCACCTCGGGGAGGTGGGACCACCTGCCGTTCGATGACCTCAGCCCAACTTCGCCGCGAGAAGGTGACACGACATGCCCGTCATGGGAGTTTCGAAATTCGAGCGCTTCTTCCGCGCAGCCGCCGGCCTTGACGTCAGCAAGAACGACCTCAAGCGCTACAACGACTTCGTGGACGCCAAGCTCTACGACCTCTTCCTCATCGGCACGGCCGGCGCCAAGGCCAACGGCCGCGACGTCATCGCGCCGCAGGACCTACCGGTCACCAAGGGCCTGCAGGAGAGCATCCACGCGTTCAGGAAGCTGGAGGAGGGCATAGAGCTGCGCCCGCTGCTCGACCAGCTCGCCGCCCGCCCGGCCCTCGGCATGGACGCCGCCGAGGAGACCCAGGAGCGGCTGCCCGACCTGGCCGGCGGCCTCAGCCTCGCCCTGGCCCGCGCCCTCAAGACCCTCGCCGACGACAGCCGCCGCCCCTCGACGGACCAGTGGGACCAGGCCTTCGAGCTGTTCGACCTGCTGGTCTGAGCGAGCACGCCCCGCGGGCCGATCAGGCGGCGACGGGGCCCCGCGGATCGGGGCCCTGCCAGAACTCGGGACCGAGGGTGTCGTGCAGCAGGTCGTACATCCTCTTCCTGAAGTGGGCGGTGACGAGCCAGGGGCGGGTGAAGACCCGGATCCCGGCGACGTCGCCCCCGGCGTCGAGGGTGAACACCTCGACGAGTTGCTGCACGTGGCCGTCCACGAACTCGTCGATCACCACGGCGAAGTCCGATCGGCCCTCGGCATGGAGGACGGCTCGTACCTTGAGGTCGTCGTAGCTCCGCGCCGCCGCCTGGAGGACGGTCCCGACGACGGCCTTCCCCGACGGCTCCTCGGTCAGGATCGGCGAGTACAGGACGACGTCCTCCGCCAGTGGCGGGACGGCCGGGTGGTCGACCCACACCGGTTCAGGCCCCTCCGGGGCGTACGGCCCGGTGCCCAGGTCCGGGTCCGCGAGGTCGGGCGCCACCTTCGCGATCTCCTCCCGCAGCAGCGCCATGTACGGCCACGGCCGGCCGTAGACGTCGACGGCGGCGACCGGACCCGCGGGGTCGTAGGTCGCCAGCGCCAGGATCTCCACGGTCCGCCCGCCGGGACTCGCGCTGTACACGGCGCCTTCCCGCCCGTCCCCCTTGAGCCGAGCCGTGACCTCGGGCGAGGCGAGCACGTCCTGGTAGGTCCGCAGAGCCCTTGAGACCGCGTCACGGCCGTGGATGCGCGGTGCCGTGATCGGTGTCGCCAGCGAGACGTCTTCGGCGAGCGCCGCCGGGGCTTGCCCCGACAGCGCGGCGAGCAGCGGATCGGACATCGGGTCCTCCTTGGGGTCGCGAACCGGGTGGAAGCGCGCGGCTAGGTGGTCTTGAGGGGTTCCTGGAAGGACTTGCGGACGACGGGTCCTGCGAAGGGCAGTATCGAGGCCATCACCTTGGCCTTGAAGTTGCCGGGGTGCCGCTGGAGTTCGACGTCGATGCGGGTGCCGTCGTCCTCGGGGGTCAGCTGGAAGACCCACCCGCCGGGACCGAACGGCGTCGAGTCGCGGGTGGTGACGGTGACCCTGTTCGCCGAGGGGTCCCATTCGTAGCGTGCGCGCTCGAACGACTTGGCGTTTCCCTCGGTCACCTCTGCCCAGGTGTCGCCCCTGTCGTGGACCTGGAAGTGCTCCGCGTCGATCGACGGCCACTCCTGGATCCGGGCGGGGCTGAAGTCGGTGAGCACCCCCATCACCTCGGGCGGGCTCATGGTGGACGTCAGATGGAAATGCAGGGCCGGCATGACCTGCTCCCTTGCTCGGGAAGGCACGGTTCTCGCGGCGACTCCCCTTCGCGGTGGCCGCACGCCCTCGTGAGCGAGGCGCTCGCCGCCACGTTCCAGCATGCGCCCGGGGCGCGGTGCGGCGCATGCCGGGGCGCGGGCCGGCCCTCCGGCGGGGTGCGCGCTCCCCGGTGTGGCGACTGCCACGGCGCCCCCGGTACGGAGCCCACGTGTTCGTGGACTACAGTCGCGTAGGCGGCAAGGTGAGGTTTGCCTAAGCTAAGCCGGGCGGCCGCCGGGGCCGGTCCGCGAGGAGGGGCGACTACCGATGTGGGACAACGCGTTCCCGAACTTTCTGATCGGGCTTCGGGAGGGCCTGGAGGCCGGACTCGTGGTCTCCATCCTGGTGGCGACGCTGGTCCGCGGCGGCAACACCGCCCGGCTGCCCCAGGTGTGGATCGGTGTCGCGGCCGCCGCGGGAATGTCCCTCAGCTTCGGTGCCGTGCTGACCTTCAGCTCGCAGCAGATGCCCACCACCGCCCAGGAGGCCTTCGGCGGCTTCCTGTCCGTGGCCGCGGTCGCCTTCGTCACCGTGATGGTCTTCTGGATGCGCAGGAACGCGCGCAGCCTCTCCGGCGAGATCAAGGAGAAGGTCACCGCCGCGCTCACCATGGGGGCCGGCGCGCTGATCCTCACCAGTTTCCTCGCGGTGGGCCGCGAGGGCCTGGAGACCGCGCTGTTCCTGTGGACCAACGCCCAGACGGCGCACGGCTCCAGCACCGGTCCGCTGGCCGGCGGAGCCGCCGGCCTGGTGCTGGCCTCGGCGATCTGCTGGGCGCTCTACAAGCGGGTCCTCAAGATCAATCTGACCAGGTTCTTCACCTGGACCGGCTTCGGCCTCATCGTCATCGCCGCAGGCGTGCTGGGCTACGGCCTGCGCGACCTCCAGGAGGGCAAGGTACTGCCCGGCGGCGGCAGCTACCTGGTCGACCTCTCCGGCCACATCGACGCCAACGCCTGGTACACCCAGCTCGTCCAGGGCGTCTTCAACCTCACCCCGCAGATGACCTGGCTGCAGGTCGCGGCCTATGCCGCCTACCTGGCCGTGGTCGCGACCCTCTTCACCCGCGGCCTGCGCACCCCGAAGCCCGTCGCCGCGGCCGCGGCGGCCGGTGACCGGGCCGCCGGACGTCCCGCGAACGCCGAGCCCGCCCGGCCGGCCTCCGCCGCCGTGCTCCGCGCCCCCCGCTGGGTCCTGCCGGTCGCCGTGGTCGCGGTCCCGGCGGTCATCGCCGGCGTGGTCATCGCCGGCTCCGGTGCCAAGAAGGCCGCTGCCACCGTCAGCGTCTCGCCGACCACGTGCGGAAAGGGCTTCACCGCCCCGCGACCCGGACAGCAGACCTTCGCCATGCACAACACCGGCACGCAGACGTCCGAGGTCTACCTGATCGACCCCGCCAGCAACGCCGTCTACGGCGAGATCGAGGGCCTGGCCCCCGGGACGACCCGCTCGCTGACCGCCACCATAGGCACCGGCGCGTACGCGTGGCGCTGCGTCCCGACCGGTGGCAAGCCGGTGACCTCCGCCGCCGTCCGCGTCAGCGGGGGCAGCACCGTGCAGGCCGTGCTGCCCGTCTCGGCCGCCGACCTGGCCGGCCCGCTGACCGCTTACCGGGCCTACGTCGACTCGGGCCTGACCGCGCTGCAGACCCAGGTCGCCCAGCTCGCCGCCGACCTGAAAGCCGGGGACCTGGCCCGGGCCAGGAAGGACTGGCTGGCCGCGCACACCCGCTACGCCTCCCTCGGCGCCGCGTACGGCACCTTCGCCGACTTCGACGGCAAGATCGACGGCCGCGCAGACGGCCTGCCCGGCGGCGTCCACGACAAGGGCTTCACCGGGTTCCTGCGGATCGAGTACGGCCTGTGGCACGGCGAGGCCGCCGCATCCCTGACCGGCCCCGCCGACCGGCTCACCACCGACGTCGGCGCCCTGCGCAAGGCCTTCCCCACCCAGGCCTTCGACCCCTCCGACCTGCCCCTGCGCGCCCACGAGATCCTGGAGAACACCCTCCAGTTCGAACTCACCGGCGACACCGACGAGGGCAGCGGCACCAACCTGGCCACCGCACAGGCCAACCTGGCCGGCACCAGGGAACTGCTCGGCGTGCTCCGCCCGCTCGTCGACGCACGCGCCCCGGGGCGTACGGCCGTGGCGGACTCCGACATCGCCCGCCTGCAGCGGCTGCTCGACGCGGCCCACCACGGCGACGCGTGGACCCCGGTCACGTCGCTCGACGACACCGCCAGGGCGAAGATCAACGGCGCCACCGGCCAGCTCCTGGAGGATCTCGCGCCGATTCCCGCCCTGCTGGAAGTCAGGAAGTCCGCCTGACCACCGGCGTCCCCGCCGTCCCGCCCCCGCCACCCGTGCGACACCTCCCGAAGGGAAACACTCCGATGTCCGCCGACACCCACCGTCTCGAAGGTCTCCCGGCCGGCGAGGGCACCTGCCCGATGGGGTTCGGGACCGCCCGGCGCTCCGTCCTGAAGACCGCGATCGGTGCCGGGACGGGCGCCGCCGCGCTGGCCGCCGGCGGCTTCGCGCTGACCAGCGCGACCGGTGGCGCCACGGCCGAGGCGTCCGACAGCGTGCAGCGCGGGCAGGCGCCCGCGGTGGCCTTCCACGGCGAGCACCAGGCCGGCATCCTCACGCCGCAGCCCGCCGCGGCGACCTTCGTGTCCCTGCGGGTGATCGCCGACACCAAGGCGGAGCTGGCGGACCTCATGCGGACCATCACCGAGCGGGCCCGCTTCCTGACCGCCGGCGGCACCCCCGCCGACCTCGGCGTCGGGGCGCCGCCGTCCGACAACGGCATCCTGGGCCCCTCGGTGCCGGCCGACGCGCTCACCGTCACCGTGGGAGTGGGCGCCTCCCTCTTCGACGACCGCTACGGGCTCGCCGCCGTCAAGCCGCGCCGGCTGGTCCCGATGCGGACCTTCCCCAACGACGACCTCCAGCCGGAGGCGTGCCACGGCGACCTGAGCCTGCAGATCTGCGCGGGCAGCACCGACACCGTGCTGCACGCCCTGCGCGACATCGCCCGGCACACCCGCGGCGCCATGCAGATCAAGTGGCGCGTCGACGGCTTCCACAGCGCCCCGCGCCCCGCCGGCGCGCAGCGCAACCTGCTCGGCTTCAAGGACGGCATCGTCAACCCGGACGTGGCGTCCCGCCGCGAGATGGACCGCCTGGTGTGGGTCACCGACGCTCTCGGCGAGCCCACCTGGGCCACCGGCGGCAGCTACCAGGTCGTCAGGGTCATCCGGATGCTGGTCGAGTTCTGGGACCGGGTCTCGCTCACCGAGCAGGAGAAGATGTTCGGCCGCCGCAAGGACACCGGCGCCCCTCTGGACGGCGTTGCGGAGACCGACGCCCCCGACTACGCCAAGGACCCGGAGGGCAACGCCATCCCGCTGGACGCGCACATCCGGCTGGCCAACCCGCGCACGGCGAAGACCGACGACTCCCGCATCCTGCGCCGCGGCTACAACTACGACCGCGGCGTCGACAGCGTCGGCAACCTGGACATGGGGCTGATCTTCGCCTCCTACCAGCAGGACGTCGTCCGGCAGTTCGAGGCGACCCAGACCCGCCTGATCGACGAACCGCTGGTCGACTACATCACCCCGGTCGGCGGCGGCTACTTCTACGCCCTCCCGGGCGTGCGCGACGCCAAGGACTACCTCGGGCGCACCCTGCTCACCGCCTGAGGCGCCCCGTACCGCCCCTTGGCGCCTGCGTGGCACTGTCGCGCCCTGACGACCACCACGCATCATCCGGCCCGGCTCCGGCTCGACAAGGTCCCCGAGGTCACCGACGCCAGGCGCCATGCCGGCCGGGATGCCACCGTGGAGTGCGTGCGGCGCGACGGCGTCACCCGTACGGACCACGGGAAGCGCGCGGACCTCCGCCACTGTCTACAGTGATGTAGACGACAGGTGCCGGACGACCCGCTTTCTTCGCACGCCGTGGTCGCCGCCCCGCCGTCCGGGCCGTGCCGCCGCGCGCCCAGAGCCGGCTGCACCTCGCAGCAGGCCGCCGCAACCTGCGAGGTATTCCCATGACAGCCGAACACCGACGCTCTGCGAGGCCGCTTCCCGGGCGCGGGCCGGCGGACCTCACCGGCCAGGTGCTGCACGGCTCACGCAGCCGCCCCATGGTGGCGCTGACCTTCCACGGCCAAGGCGAGCCGGCCCTGGCCGAGGAGGTGCTCGCCGTGGCGGAACAGGCCGGCGCCCGTCTCACCGTCATGGCCGTGGGCAGCTGGCTCGACGACCATCCCGCGATCGCCTCCCGCATCAGAAGGGGAGGGCACGACCTGGGGAACCACACGCAGCACCACCCGGACATCTGCGCGATGGACGGCCATGACGCGCTCCGGGAGATCGAGGCGTGCGCGGAGCGCCTGCTGGCGTTGACGGGCACGGTCGGCCCGTGGTTCCGCCCCTCGCGGCGGGCACTGGCCACGCCGCTGGTGCAGCGCCTGGCCCGCAGGGCGGGCTACGCGCACTGCCTGTCCTACGACGTGGACTCCCTGGACTACACGGACCCCGGTCCTGCCGCCGTCCGGCGCACCGTACTGGGCACGGTCCGCCCCGGCTCGATCGTCAGCATGCACCTGGGCCACGTCGGCACCCTCGAAGCGCTGCCCGGGATTCTCGACGGCCTCCGCCGGCGGGGTCTGCAGGCCGTCAGCGCCACCCGGATGCTGCAACTCCCGGACGCCGGCGTGCACGGCCCGTCCCTCGCCGGGATCGGACCCCCCTTCGTCAGGACCGACATGTCGTGAGTGCCTGGTCCGACGGCGCCGAGCGGCGCCCCCGGCCGTGTCCCTCGCTCGGCGGCCGCCGTCCGTCCGGTCACCGGCAGCCGCACCCGGTAGGGCCGCCGCGTGCGGGTAGAAGGAACGGAGGACCGAACTGGAGGGCGGACGCGGATGCGACCTGACGACTGGCTGCTCACCCCGGGCGAGCGCGGCAACCCGGCCACCCGGCTCGACACGCGCCGCGCCGACGGCCATGCCTGGTCCACCGGCAACGACGTCCGGGCGCTGGTGCACGGCTCCGCGTACTTCGCCGCGCTGCTGGCCGCCGTCCGCGACCAGCAGGCCGGCGACCTGCTGTTCTTCACCGACTGGCGCGGCGACCCCGACGAACTGCTGGACGGCCCCGGCAGCGAGATCGGCGCGGTACTGTGCGACGCCGCCCGGCGCGGGGTGGTGGTCAAGGGCCTGATCTGGCGCTCCCACCTGGACCGCCTCCAGTTCAGCGAGCAGGAGAACCGGCACCTCGGCGAGGAGATCGAGGCGGCCGGCGGCGAGTGCCTGCTGGACATGCGGGTACGGCCCGGCGGCGCGCACCACCAGAAGTTCGTCGTGCTGCGGCACCCGGGACGCCCCGAGCGGGACGTGGCCTTCGTCGGCGGTATCGACCTGTGCCACAGCCGGCGCGACGACGCCCGGCACACCGGTGATCCCCGCGCCCTGCCCATGGCGGCCGCATACGGTCCCAGACCTCCCTGGCACGACGTCCAGCTCGCGCTCCGCGGGCCCGCCGTGGGCGACGTCGAGGCGACCTTCCGCGAGCGCTGGCAGGACCCCTCCCCGCTGAGCCGCAGCCCGCTGAGTCGGCTGCGGGCGCTCGTCCACCACGAGGACACCCGCGCCGACCCGCTGCCGCCGCAGCCCCCCGACCCCGAGCCGCGCGGCACCATGACCGTTCAGCTGCTGCGTACGTATCCCGCCCGCCGCCACGGCTACCCCTTCGCGCCGGACGGCGAGCGCAGCGTCGCCCGCGGCTACCGCAAGGCACTGGCCCGCGCCAGGTCGCTGATCTACCTGGAGGACCAGTACCTGTGGTCCGCCGAGGTCGTCGCCGGCTTCGCCCGGGCGCTGGCCGACCATCCCGCGCTGCGGATGATCGCGGTGCTGCCCGCCCACCCCGACCAGGACGGCCGGCTCGCCGGGCCGATGAACGAGCTGGGCCGGGTCGAGGCGCTGCGGGTGCTGCGCGGCGCGGGCGGCCGGCGCTTCGCCGCCTACAGCGTGGAGAACCACGCCGGGACCCCCGTCTACGTGCACGCCAAGGTGTGCGTCATCGACGACGTGTGGGCCTCGGTGGGTTCCGACAACGTCAACCGCCGCTCGTGGACCCACGATTCGGAACTGGGCTGCGCCGTCCTCGATGAGACCCGCGACCCGCGCGAACCCCGCGACCCCGGCGGCCTGGGCGACGGAGCCCGCGCCTTCGCCCGCGACCTGCGCATCGAACTGGGCGCCGAGCACCTGGACCACGACGCCCCCGACACGCTCTGCGACCCGCTGACCGCCTTCGACTGCTTCGCCGAGTCCGCGCGGGCACTGGAGGCCTGGCACCGGGGCGGCCGGCGCGGGCCCCGCCCCCCGGGCCGGCTGCGCCCCTACACCGCGCCGGTGCTCGGCCGGGCGACGACCGTGGCGGTCCGCCCGTTGCAGCGGATCGTGGCCGACCCCGACGGCCGGCCCCGCTCGCTGCGGCGCCGCGCCGACTACTGACCCCCGCGCCGAGGCCCCGGGTAGCCGCGGGGGCTTACGCCTCGTGGTACCGCGGTATGACACGACCTCCCGCGTTCCAGCCCGCGGTACCACGATTCGCGCGCCGAAGGCCCGTAGCGTCGTTCCCGGAGGGCAGGCCAGGCAGGGCCGGTCCGCGGAAGACCAGGGTGAGCGATGATCGAGGCACACGAGCTGACGAAGCGGTACGGGGACAAGACCGCGGTCGACGGGCTGGGCTTCGTCGTCCGGCCCGGCACCGTCACGGGATTCCTCGGCCCGAACGGCGCCGGCAAGTCCACCACGATGCGCATGATCGTCGGACTGGACGCCCCCACCAGCGGCTCCGTCACGGTCAACGGCAAGCGCTACGCCCAGCACAGCGCCCCGCTGCAGGAGGTCGGCGCGCTCCTTGAGGCCAAGTCGATCCACCCTGGTCGCTCCGCCTACCACCACATCAACGCGCTCGCCCTCTCCCACGGCATCCCGCGCCGCCGGGTGGAGGAGGTGATCGAGCTGACCGGGCTGCAGTCGGTGGCCAGGAAGCGGGCCGGAGCGTTCTCCCTCGGCATGGGGCAGCGCCTGGGCATCGCCGCCGCGCTGCTGGGCGACCCCGCCACCGTCATGCTCGACGAGCCGGTCAACGGGCTGGACCCCGAGGGCGTGCTGTGGATCAGGAACCTGCTCACCGGGCTGGCCGCGGAGGGCCGCACCGTCTTCGTCTCCTCGCACCTGATGAGCGAGATGGCCCTGGTCGCCGATCACCTCATCGTCGTGGGACGCGGACGGCTGCTCGCCGACACCACCGTCAAGGACCTCGTCCGCGCGGCCGGCGGCGACACCGTGCGGGTGGCGACCGCGGACCCGGCCCGGCTCCGCGAGGTGCTGGCCGGGCCCGGCGTCGAGATCACCGGCGAGGCCGGCACGGAGGAGCTGCAGGTCGTCGGCATGACCGCTCGGGCGATCGGCTACAAGGCCGCCGAGCACGGCATCCCGCTGTTCGAGCTGAGCGACCGCACCGTATCCCTGGAGCAGGCCTTCATGGACCTGACCCGGGACGCCGTCGAATACCACGGCACCATCGGCATCGACACCACCGGGAAGGCCGCCTGATGACCACCGCCACCACCACCCAGCCCCCCGCCTCCGCGTCCGTCGAACCGGCCCGCCCCCCGTACAAGGTGACCGGCGGACGGGTGCTCCGCTCGGAGTGGGCCAAGCTGTGGACCCTGCGCTCCACCTGGATCACCCTCGGTCTCGGCCTGCTGTTCCTGGTCGCCTTCGGGCTGATCGCCTCGGCCCGCTACAAGTCCGCCATCACCTCCGGTGACCACATGGACGCCGACTTCGCCAGGTCCACGTCGGTCAGCCTGTCCCTGTTCGGCACGAACTTCGCCCAGCTGGCTCTCGGCGTGCTGGGCGTCCTGGTGACCGCCGGCGAGTACTCGACCGGCATGATCCGCTCCACCCTGGCCGCGGTCCCGCGCCGCCTGCCGGTGCTGTGGTCCAAGGCCGCCGTCTTCGGCGTGGTCGCCCTGGTGATCAGCACCGTCGGAGCGTTCGTCACCTTCCTGTTCGGCAGCGGCATCGTCTCCGGCACGCCCGCCGCCATGACCATCTCGCACGCCGGAGTCGTCCGCGCCCTGTTCGGAGCGGGTCTCTACCTCGGCCTCGTCGGTGTCATCGGCACCGCGCTCGGCGCGCTCCTGCGGTCGGTGGCGGGCGGCATCTCGGTCCTGGTCGCCACGCTGATGCTCATCCCCGGCCTGGTCTCGCTGCTGCCCAACGCCTGGGCGGACCACATCAGCCCCTACCTGCCCGCCGCCGCGGGCCAGTCGATGTTCGCCGTGTACCGCGACGCCCACACCCTGTCGCCCACGGCGGGCCTGCTGGTCTTCCTGATCTGGACCGCGCTGGCCCTTGCCGGTGCCGCGTGGCGCCTGGTGCGTACCGACGCCTGACCGGGCGCCGCCGGGCACCCGGCGGCCCTCGCGGCGCCGGCCACCGCCGGC
Organism: Actinacidiphila paucisporea; assembly: GCF_900142575.1. Lineage (GTDB taxonomy): Bacteria > Actinomycetota > Actinomycetes > Streptomycetales > Streptomycetaceae > Actinacidiphila > Actinacidiphila paucisporea. Next base: position 39,922 of record NZ_FRBI01000031.1, on the reverse strand, counting down.
GCCGCGACACAGCGACTGGCCCCACCATGGAAGACATGACACCGGTGAACAGCTACGACAGCACCCTCGGCGGCGGGCAGGACACGGCGCTCCCGCCCGCCGACGCGCTGTCGGGGCATCCGCTGGTGGCTCGTGCGGCCCGGATCGGCCAGCGGACCCGCCAGGCGGACCGCAACCGGCCCTGGGTCCTGGACACGGCCGTGGTGACCTGGGTCTTCCTGATGTTCTGCGTGCCCGACCTGGTGGATTCCGACGGCCCGCACCACATCCACGCCATGATCACCCGCCTGCCGCTGGCCGGGACGCTCGCGCTGCAGGCCGGCCTGGTCCTTCCGCTGCTGTGGCGGCGCCGCGCTCCCACGGTGACGTTCACCCTCGTGCTGACCGTCTTCCTGGTGCAGCTGTCGCTGGGGGTGCTGCTGCGCGCGGACGCCGCGCTGCTCGTCGCGGTGTACAGCCTGGCGCTGCACGGACGCCTGCGCCATCTGCCGTGGGCCGTCGCGGCGATGGCGGGAACGCTGAGCCTGGTGGCGGTGCGCTACTCCAGCGCCGTGTCCGCCCCCGACGCGTTGTTCTTCCTGTTCAGCACCGCGACCGCGGCCGTCGCCCTGGGACTGGCCGTGCGCATCCGCCGCGCCCAGCTGGCCGGTCTGCGCGAGCGCGCCGCGCGGCTGGAGACCGAGCGCGACCAGCGCAGCAGGCTGGCGGCGATCACCGAAAGGACCCGGGTGGCCCGGGAGATGCACGACATCATCGGCCACAACCTGTCGGTGATCATCACGCTGGCCGACGGCGGGGCGTACGCGGCCGAGGCCACACCCGAACGCGGCAAGGAGGCCCTGCTGCTCATCGGGAGCACCGGCCGCAGAGCCCTGGGCGAGCTGCGGCGTATGCTCGGCGTCCTGCGCGAGCAGTCCGACGCCCCGCAGCTCAACCCGCAGCCGGTCATCGCGGACCTGGACGCTCTGTACACCCGCATCCGCGCCGCCGGACCCCGTGTCGTCTACCACTCCGGCGGCGACCTGGACACGCTCGACCCCGCCGTGCAGCTGATGGTCTACCGCATCGTCCAGGAAGCCCTGACCAACACCCTCAAGCACGCCGGTCCCGACACCCGCGCCGACGTCGCCGTCAGCCTCGACGGCGCCCGGTTGCGGGTGCGGGTGCGCGACACAGGCCCGCCCGGCGGCCCGGCGCAGCGTCCGCCGCACACCGAAGGGCACGGGCTGAGCGGGATGCGGGAACGGGCGGCCCTCTACGGCGGGCAGGTCGTCGCGGGACCCGGCCCCGGTGGAGGATGGACTGTCGAGGCCGTGCTCAACCTCGCTCCCGTACCCGAACCGTCAGGCGGACCGACGTGACCACCGTTCTCATCGTGGACGACCAGCCGCTGCAGTGCCTGGGCTTTCGCATGCTGCTGGAGAGCGCACCCGGCATGGAGGTCGCCGGCGAGGCGGCCCACGGCGCGGAGGCCGTCAGGCAAGCCGCCCTGCTGCGGCCCGACGTGGTGCTCATGGACGTGCGCATGCCCGGCATGGACGGCATCGAGGCCACCCGCCGTATCGTCGCCACCGGGGGCCGCTCCCGCATCCTGGTCCTCACCACCTTCGACGTCGACGAATACGCGCACGCCGCGCTGCGGGCCGGCGCCAGCGGCTTCCTGCTCAAGGACGCCCGGCCGGAAGAGCTGCTGGCCGGCATCCGCGCCGTCGCGAAGGGGGACGCGGTGATCGCCCCGGCGCTGACCCGGCGCCTGCTCGACACGTACGCCGGCCACCTGCCCGCAGGACCGCACCACCGCGGGGCCGACCGCGACGCGCGGTGGCAGGCCCTCACCGACCGCGAACGGGAGATCCTCCTCGCCATCGGCGAGGGCTACACCAACGGCGAGATCGCCGAACGCCTGGTGCTGTCGGAATCCACCGTCAAGACGCACGTCGGCCGGGTGCTGGCGAAGATCGGCGCCCGAGACCGCGTCCAGGCCGTGATCTTCGCCTACGACCTCGGCCTGACCCGCCCGAACCCCTCGGGCTGAACCCGGCGGCCCGGCACGTCGGCTCCACCCCGGCGGGGCAGCCGGTTCCGGTGCACCGGTCGGCCAGGGAGCCGTACGCCTGACGTGCCGCCGCAGCCGGGCGGCCGGGTGCCGGCGGCTACTCGGAACCGTCGAGCGTGAGCCGCAGCGCCACGGCGCCCCCGCGGTCGTGCCCGACGAGGGCGAACCGGCGGTGCCCGAGGTGTCGCATCACGGCCACCACGTCCCCGGCGACCGCCCGCTTCGCATAGCCGAGGTGATCGGCCGTGAACCGCGGCCCCCTGGACCGCCCGTAGCCGCGCAGGCCCGGGCACACCACGGTGTGACCGGCTGCCACGAGCAGCGGAGCGACCCGGTGCCACGTCGCCGACGTGCGCGGATGACCGTGCAGCAGCACCACCGGCGGCCCCTCGCCGCCGAAGCGGACGAAGACGGACGCCTCACCGACGTCGACCCGCGCCTCCCCGAACCCGTCGAACGCCCCGGCCCCTCCTCCGAACCCTGCCCTGCCCGCCGCCCGGCACCGGCTTTCCCTGCCCCGGCGGACAACGGTCACACCCGTGCGGCGGGGGACGTCAGGAGTGGAACCAGACCTTGGCCGGCCCCCGTCGAGCGCGGTCCGCGGTCCGCGGCCCGCGCGGCAGGAGCACCACCGACTGCCGCCCGGTCGGAAAACCGGTGGCGGGCCCGGCCGCCCCGCGGTGAGGATCGCGGCATGTCCACCTTCCTGGAGACCGGCCGGCTCGTCCTGCGGGCGTTCACGACGGCCGACACCGACCGCCTGCTCGCCCTGGACAGCGACCCCGAGGTGATGCGCTTCATCAACGGAGGCCGCCCCACCAGCCGTGAGGCAGTCGAGACGCGGGTGCTGCCGCGGCTCCTGCACGACCACCCGTGCTGGGCGACCCGCGGCTACTGGGCCGCGCAGGAGACAACCACCGGCACCTTCCTGGGGTGGTTCGAATTCCGGCCGTTGGACGAGCGCGGCCCCGCCGCGGTCGAACTCGGCTACCGCCTGCAGCAGGCGGCGTGGGGGCACGGTTACGCCACCGAGGGGTGCCAGGCCCTGATCCGCAAGGGGTTCACGGATCTGGGGGTCGAGCGGGTCACGGCGAACACGATGGCCGTCAACACCCGTTCCCGCCGCGTCATGGAGAAGTCGGGACTGTCCTTCGTCCGGACCTTCACCGGGGACTGGCCGGAAGCGATCGAGGGCTCCGAGCACGGTGAAGTCGAGTACGCACTCACCCGGGCCGACTGGGCGCAGCGGTAGCCGTCAGGTGCCGGCCGTGCACGCGCCGGGAGCTTCGGTGACCGGTTCAGCCGGCAGGAGGGGGGCTGTGCGCGGCGGCAGTGCACGCCGCGTCCTGGGCGGTCATCACCTCGTCGCCGTGCTCGAAGCCCCACGCGCCGACGGCGTCGATGGGCGCGAGCAAGGTCTGCCCGAGCGCGGTGAGCCGGTATTCGACGCGTGCGGGTGCGCCGGGGTGTGCCTGCCGGTCGACCAGTCCGTTGAACTGCAGCCGGCGCAATGTCTCGTTGAGGACCTTGGAGCTGATGCCCCCGATCCGCTCCCGCAGTTCGACCGGACGCCTGGGGCCGTCGCGCAGGGCCCAGACCACCACGGCGTTCCAGGTGTTGGAGAGCAGGTCGAAGGCGAGGCGGGCGCGGCAGTCGGCGAGGAAGGCGTCGGTCGTCACGTACCACATGGTGCCTCAACCGCCTTCTAGCGTCGGTGGGAACGGCGAAGCAGGCACGGAGAGGACCGCGGGATGAGAATCGGCGTATGGGGAACGGGCAGCATGGCCGACGCGCTCGCCACCCACTGGGTGCGGGCCGGCCACGAAGTGACCGTCGGGGGACGGGACGCCCGCAAGGCGGAGCGGCTCGCGATGCGTATCGGAGGCGGCGCGAAGTCCGCCGGTCTGCGCGCGGCGGCCGAGTCCGGTGAGGATGTGGTGCTGGCCGCGCTGCCTTACGAGGCGGGAGCAGGCGTGGCACGGGAGTTGCGCGCGTCCCTGGAGGGCAAGGTGCTGCTCGACTGCTCCAACCCGGTCGGACCGGGCTTCCGGCTGCTGACCGGAGGAGGCCCCTCGGCCGCCCAACTCCTGGCCGCGGCGGCGCCGGAAGCGCACGTCGTGAAGGCGTTCAACCTCTGCCACGAGGACGTATGGCGCATGCGGCCACCCGTCTTCGACGGGCGCCCACTGGCCGTGCCCGTCTGCGGGGACGACGAGAGGGCCCTGGCACGCGTCAGCGAGTTGGTGCGGGACGTGGGGTGCGAACCCGTGGCGGGCGGCGGTCTCGACCGTGCGGGCCTGCTGGAAGCGACCGCCGCGCTGTTCATCGCCCTGTGGGTCGGCGAGGGAGCGGATGCGCAGGCGATAGCCCCACCGCTTGCTTACGCGACCGGACCGGCACACCCGGAACGCCCGCCGCAGGAGGCCGCCGGGCAGCGGTAGCGGCGGCCACTCAACCGCCGAGGCCTCGGCACGACAGGAACGGTACCGCCTCGACAGGCGCGGACTCCCCGACAGCTCGCCGCGGCCCCGGCCCGGGCGGTCATCCGGTCCCTGAGCCGGTGGCCGGTGCGGGGGCCGTCAGGCGCGGGCGCCGAGCCGGCCTCGGTTCTGGAGGATGTACAGCCAGGCCAGCGACGGGGCGATCACCGCCGCGGCGGTGATGGCCACCCCCGTCAGGACCCACAGTGTGCTGTCGGGCGCCGCCGCCTCGGCGATGGTCAGATGGGTACCCAGCAGGTACGGGTACTGGGCGACGCCCCACCCGCAGACGACCGCGGCCACGGCGAGTGCCGCCAGGATCCGCTCGCCGACGTGTCGGCGCAGGGCCAGGATCAGCAGGCTCGCCACTCCGCTGACCATCGAGATGACGAGCAGGGGCAGTCCCCGGTGGCTGAGCTGGTGGAACAGCCGTGGTGCGTCGGCGTCGAGGACGAAGATGCCGCCGATGCAGACCAGGCCGGTGACCACGCCGGCGAGCAGCGCCCGGGCGCGGAAGGCGGTCTCGACATCGTCGCTGTGCAGGCGCCGGGCGTCCGCGCTCAGGAAGACGGCGGCGAGATAGGCGCAGACCAGTACGGCGAGGACGCCGCCGAGCGCGGAGGTGGGGTTGAGCCAGCTGGTCACGGGGTCGCCGTGCCCGCCGGTCGGCACCCGGCCCGAGGCGAGAGCCCCGGCGACGCTGCCGAAGCAGTACGGCGTGATCACCGACGAGCAGGCGAAGGCGACCCCGTAGAGCCGCTGTTCCGCGGTCCGCAGCGCCACCTTGCGGAAGGCGAAGCCGGCACCCCTCAGGACGATGCCCAGCGCGGCCAGACCCAACGGGATGTACAAGGTGGTGGTGATCGCGGCGAAGGCCGACGGGAAGCCGGTCCAGAGCATCACCAGGCAGTAGATCAGCCAGGTGTGGTTGGCCTCCCAGACCGGCCCCACGGACAGGTCGATCAGGTGGCGTGCGGCACGGCCGCGCTGCGCCCCGCCCGCGGTCAGGTCCCAGAAACCGGCCCCGAAGTCCGCCCCGCCGAAGAGGGCGTACGCGACGACGCCGGCGAACACGAGGACGGCCACGGCATTGGTCACGGCCGACCGCCTGTCACGCTCTCCCGGTCGGGCAGCGGCGGGTTCGGGCCGTAGGGGACGGAAACCGACTCGTCACCCTCCTGCTGCCACTGCCTGGTCAGCGTGCGCGCCACCAGCAGGGCGCCGCTTGCCACCGCGACGTAGATGACCAGGGCTGCGGAGAACAGCAGCCACAGATTGCCCACGGTGGTGACGGCGTCCCGGGTCAGCAGGAGGCCGACCACGGTCCAGGGCTGCCGGCCCACCTCGGTCGTCACCCAGCCGCTCTCCAGGCAGACCACGGCCAGCAGGCCGCTGACGGCGGCGCAGCGCAGGAACCAGCGGTTCGACGGCACCTCGCGCCGCCGCCACCACAGGAACGCGAACCACAGCACCAGCAGCAGCAGGACCGACGCGGTGCCGACCATCACGTCGAAGGCGAGGTGGACCACGGTCACCGTCGAGTCGTCGGGGCGGACCGTCGGCGCGATGGCGTCGAGGCCCTTGATCCTGGTCGACGGGCGGAAGCCGGCCAGCAGGGAGGCCGTCGAGGGGATCGAGAGCCCGTAGCGCGGTCGGCCGTCGAGCATGACGCCGAGGAGGGTCTCGGGCACATGGGTGGCGGTCTTGGGCAGCATCTCCAGGGCGGCGAATTTCGCCGGTTCCCGGTCGTAGACCTGGCGGGCGATCGTGTCCCCGACGATGTACTGGATGGGTACGGCGACGCCAGCCACCAGGAATCCGATCAGGAAGCCGAGCCGGTGGTAGTGGTTCCGGCGGCCCCTGAGCATGCCGACGGCGTACACCCCGGCGACCACGAAACCCGCCACGATGTACGCCGCGACGAACATGTGCAGGGCTTCCAGCCAGAACGCCCCGTTGAAGAAGACCCGCCCCGGGGAGACGTCGACGATCCGTCCCGCCCGCACGGTGATGCCGTCCGGCTGGTTCATCCAGCTGTTCGCGGCCACCACCGAGGCCGTGCCGCCGAGGCCCGAGACGACGACCGGCACGCCCGTCCAGAAGTGCACCCAGGGCGGGAGCCGCTGCCAGCCGTAGATGTAGATCGATACGAAGATCGCCTCAAGGAAGAAGAAGATGCCCTCGATGGCGAAGGGGAAGCCGAAAGCCGCGCCGTACTTTCCCATCAACCCCGGCCACAGAAGGCCGAGTTCGAAGCTCAGCACGGTGCCGGTGACCGCCCCCACGGCGAAGAGCACGGCGGCCATCTTCGACCAGCGCAGGGCAAGCAGCATCGCCTGCTGGTCGCCGTGCCGCAGCCCGCGGTAGTTGGCGATCAGCATCAGCGTCGTCAGGGCCACGCCGAACGGGACCAGAATGATGTGGAAGCCCAGCGTGAAAGCCATCTGCTCGCGTGCCGGCAGCAGCTGGGACGGGTCGCCGGCCGATGTCACCGCCTGGGCCAGAACCCCGTACGCACTGTGGGTGGACACCATTCCCGCATCGTCCCGGATCCGCCGGGCCGGAGGGACCGCCACCACCTAGCCGCCGCGGTCACCACCCGTTCGGCGGCAGGCCGCCTGCCGGGCCCCCGCTGAACAGGAGGGCGGCGCACCCCGCCTCCCGGATCGCCGCATCCGGCCACGCCGCGCGACCGTGTACCGCCCAGCGCTGTCCCGCTGTCCGCTGACTGCCACGATGACAGGTGCACGGTATGGACGTACTCTTCCGTTAGGCCCGTATTGTTCCGTCCTCGTGGCGCCCCTCGCGCTCACGGAGGGAGCGGTGGCGAGCCCGACCGGAGAGACCGCTACAGGGCGCGCTGACGACTTCGTGAGGCAAGCGACCATGACCGTCACGGACAGGAACCGCGACGGGGCGGACGTACTGGATGCCGCCCTGCTGGAGGCGGTGCGGCAGACCGGCGCGTCCGTGGGCGGCATCTACCTGCTGTCCGACTCCGATCAGGTGCTGCATCTGGCGGTCGTGTACGGGATACCTCTCGACCTGCTGGCGTCGTGGAACCAGGTGGCTCTCGCCGCTCCGCTGCCGGTGGCCGACGCCGTTCGCGATGACCGGCTGGTCTGGGTGGGCACCCAGGAGGAACTGGTGCGGTGCTACCCGCGCGCGGCCGTGGCCCTGCCGTACCGGTTCGCGCTGGCCGCCACGCCTCTCAGCGGCAGCGACCGGTGCTGGGGCGCGCTCATGCTGGTGTGGCCCTCGTCCCACCCGCCGCGACTCACCGACCGCCAGCGCGGCCACATCACCTCCAGCGGGCGCCGCGTCGCCCGTCTCCTGGAGAGAGCGGCGAGCAGCCGCGACACACGACTGCCCGAATCCTTCCCCGAACCGCGCCTGGTGACTCTGCCCCCTGCCGGCCGGCCCCGCACCGGCCGGACGGCCGAGGACTTCGCGGAGCGCCTGCCGGGCGGCTGCGTCTCCCTGGATCTGGACGGGCGCATCACCTTCCTCACCAGCGGCGCCGTAGAACTCCTGGGGCTCAGCGCCGACCGGCTGATCGGCACGCTGCCGTGGCAGTCGCTGCCCTGGCTGGACGATCCCGTCTACGAGGACCACTACCGAAGTGCCGTCATCAGCCGCGAATCCCGCTCCTACCTGGCGCGGCGGCCGCCCGACCGGTGGCTGCGCTTCGAACTGCACCCCGACGCGAGCGGCATCAGCGTGCGGATCACCCACGCGCCGACGACCGCGGCGCAGCCGACCGGGCAGTCGGAAGCCGCCCCGCCCACCGACGCGGCGCGCGGCGGGGCCGGGCGGCTCTACCAGCTCATGCACCTGGCGGCGGCCCTCACGGAAGCCGCCGGAGTGGCGGACGTCGTCGACCTGATCGCCGACCAGATCATGCCCGCCTTCGGCGCACAGGGTCTGATGCTCACCACCGTGGACGGCGGGCGGCTGCGCGTCATCGGCTCCCGCGGATATCCCCCGGCCGTCGTAGAGCGCCTCGACGGGCTTCCCGTGGACGCCGATCTCACCCCGGCGGGCGACGTGCTCGCGGCCAACATGCCGCAGTTCTTCGAAAGCGCCGAGGACCTCGCGGCGGCCTATCCACGGGCCCCCGCTCTAAGCGGCAAGCAGGCCTGGGCCTTCCTGCCGCTCAACGTCGCCGGGCAACCGGACGGATGCTGCGTGCTGTCCTACGCGCGGCCCCGTTCCTTCACCGCTGACGAGCGTGCCGTCCTCACCTCGCTGGGCGGCCTGATCGCCCAGGCCCTGGACCGCGCCCGTCTGTACGACGCCAAGAAGGACGTCGCCCACGGACTCCAGCAGGCGCTGCTTCCCCATCGACTGCCCTCTGTCCACGGTCTCGACATCGGAGCCTGTTACCTCCCCGCCAGCTACGGGATGGACATCGGCGGAGACTTCTACGACATCATCTGCCTGGACCCCACGACCTGCTCGGCGGTCATCGGCGATGTCCAGGGGCACAACGTGGCCGCCGCCGCGCTCATGGGCCAGGTGCGCACCGCGGTGCACGCGCACTCGAGCGCCGCCACGTCCCCGGGCGAGGTACTCGTCCGCACCAACCGCCTGCTGGCCGACCTGCACGCCGACCTGCTGGTGTCCTGCCTCTGCGTGCACTTCGACATCACCCACTGCCGGGCGGACATCGCCAGCGCCGGCCACCCTCCGCCGCTGCTGCGCCACAGCGACGGCCGCACCGACGTCCTGTCGGTGGAGCCCGGCCCGCTGCTCGGCGTCGCCTCCGACGCCGCCTACCCCGTCACCAGGGTCGGTTTCCCGCCTGGCGCGCTTCTCGCCCTGTACACCGACGGCCTCGTCGAGCAACCGGGCCACGACATGGCCGAGTCGATGAACGTCATGGCCTGCTGCCTGTCCGAGGCCCGCGACGAGGATCTGGACGACCTTCCCGGCCTCATGGACACGCTCGTCCGCACCACCCGTCCCGGCGGCAGCCACGCCGACGACATCGCGATCCTGCTCCTACGCGCCCAGACCCGGAACGGTTCCGCCGCGACGTAGGCCCGTGCGCGAGTCCGCCGTACGCCTTCACCCGGCAGGCGCACCGCGGCGTTGGGGCCAGCGCGGCCGAGGGCTGCGCGGGGAGCGGCGAGTGCAGGACTCGACACCGTCCCAGGCGGAGGGCGACCGCAGCGACCGGGTCCCAGGCGGACGCGAGCCACGTGGAACTGCCCGTACCCGACTACGACCACCTGCAGACGTCCAGCCTGGAACACCGGCTCCGCTCTGCTCCCCGAGGCGGATCTGCGTGTCCTGCCGGCGTACGAGGAGTCGCACGCCTACCGGTTGCCGGTCAAGACGGTGCTCCAGGCGCGGCTGCGGCAGGTACAGGAGGGCTCCCCCGCTCTCGTCGGGTTCGCCGGACGGGCGCGCCGTCGAGCAGGCCCCGCCGCCGACGGCGGTTCGCCGGTCTCACCCGGCACCAGCAGCCCGCCGATCAACCCCACGACGCACGGCGCGCCGCAGAACCCCGATCAGCAGCACGCGTGGGAGCCGGGCCTGAACCAGACCGTCTGCGGCCTGTCCCTGAGCCGGTCGCAGCAGGGCCGCTTCCCGCACGTCACCTGGGCCGACACCTTCCCCGAGTCCGGGGGCGCGGCCGACCGCGTCCAGCGGGTGTGCCCGCGCTGCGCGTCCGTCGCGGGACGGCGGGGCCCGCGCGCCCGGCGACGAGCCGCGCGCGGCGTCGCCGCCGGGTTTCACGCGAATGCGACAACGATGGTGAGTGTGGGACGTCCTCCACCGTGTAGAGCGTCCTTAGCTCCGGAGTTCCACGACCGGCTCCGCGCCGGGGTCCGGATGAGGGAGGGCTGGGGGCGGGGCCGACGGCCGCCGTGATCGCCCCCGGTCGGTCGCGGCCGACACCGTGGTCGGATCCGACAGCTGCGGGACGGCGGCAAGCTGGTCGACGGCCCCAACAACGGCAGCGACCTCGTGTACGGGTCCAGCGGACCGACGGTTGTCGCGGACGGTGCTGAAGCGGCCGCGCGGCCGCTACGTCTGAGGAGCCACACGCGTGAGCTTTTCCGGGTTGAGGACGGCGAAAATGCCGTGGATCAGGCCGTCCTGACGGATGTCGAGCGCGACGAGCTGGCGGCTGCCGTCGACTTCGGTCCACACCGCGGGCGAGCCGTCGTTCACGCTGACCAGCCGTGTCTCGCCCAGACCGTAGCGGGCGAGAAGGCCGGTCAGGAACGCCAGGACGATCTCGCGGCCCTCGACCGGTCGCAGCGCGGCGCGGACCCTGCCTCCGCCGTCGTTCCACACCACGACGTCCTCGCTCAACAGGTCGGTGAGGGCGGCCAGATCGCCCTGCTGAGCCGCATCGATGAAGCGGCCCAGCAGTTCGCTGTGCGCGGCCGGGTCGGGGCGGAAGCGCTCGCGGTCGGCGGCGAGGTGGCGGCCGGCCCGGCTGTGCAACTGGCGGCAGTTCGCGACGGTCACGCCGACGATCGAGGCGATCTCGCCGTAGGGCAGCTCGAACGCCTCGCGCAGCACGAACACCGCCCGCTCCGGCGGGGTCAGGCGCTCCATGAGGTGAAGTGTCGCGTACGCGAGCGAGTCCCGCAGCTCGGCGGTCTGGGACGGTCCGAAGGCGTCGGACGCGACCGGTTCGGGCAGCCACGGCCCGGTGTACGCCTCGCGCGTCACACGCGCCGCCCGTAGCTGGTCCAGAGCCAGGCGCGAGACGACGGTGACGAGGAAGGCGCGCGGCACGCGGATCTCGGCGCGGTCCGCCGCGGCCCAGCGCACGTACCCCTCCTGCACCACGTCCTCGGCATCCCACATACTCCCCAGGAGCCGGTACGCGAGGCCGAGGAGCAGCGGTCGGTAGTCCTCGAAGACGGCTTCGGGGGTCGCCGTGGCAGGCGGGGGCGTGGCGGTCATCGGTGGAACCTCCCTCGGTCCTCCGTACAGGGCGATGTGCAGGGAAGCCGGCGGGAAAGCCAGCGGGGAACGGGAGCTGTGGAGCCCCGTGCGGGGCGTCCCACCTCCGCATCATGCATCGGGACGCGAGCCCGAGGGGCCCGCCTGGGTGCCGGCGGCGTCCGCGATGGACAGGCCGTCGCGCCACGAGGCGTAGCCGGGGCGCCAGTTGAGGGTGAGGCAGGCCCTGGCGTTGTCGGCGCCACGCAGCCGGTTCATGAAAGCGACGCCCCAGCCGCCGACCGCGAGCCGGGCCAGCGCGGCCGGAGCCCTCTTGGGTGCGGGTGCACCGAGCCGGGCGGCGAACTCCGGCAGCCACGTGTGCAGCGGTGCCGGGTCGTCGTCGACGACGTTGAGGGCGCCGACCGCCACGCGGTCGAGCGCGGCGACGATCGCCGTGGCCGCGTCGTCGGCGTGCGTGAAGGAGAACACCGCGTTGCCGCCACCGACCAGTGGGACCTTGCCCGCCCGTACGTGCGCGGTGAAGGCGCCGTCGGCGGCGTACGCGGACCCCGGGCCGTACAGGTGCCCGAACCGCAGGACCGTGCCGCCCGCCGCGACGGTCTGCTCCTCCAGCGAGACCAGCGCGGCGAGCACCGGTGCGAACGGGCGGGGGGTCGCGTCGTGCCACAGCGGGGCGTCCTCGTTGGCGAGTCCGGCGCCCGGTTGGTAGCCGTACGCGAGTCCCTGGGCGACGATCCGCCGCACGCCCACCCTCCGGCCGGCCTCCATCAGGTTGCGCGTGCCTTCGGTGCGCAGCCGGTTGGTGAGCGCGAACTCCTCGGCCATATGGCGCGGGTTGATGTCGGCAGGGATGGCGGTGAGCAGGTTGACGACGGCGTCAGGCGCGGCCCGCCGTACGGCGGCGAGCAGTTGGTCGCGGTCGAGCGCGTCGGCGACGACCACGTCCACGCCGAGCGCCTCGAGCGCGGAGGTGCGCCGGGAGCTGCGGGCCAGCGCGACCACATCATGGCCGACGGCAGTCAGCAACGGGACGAGACGGCTGCCGATGACGCCGCTCGCTCCGGCAACGAGAACACGCATGATGACGGACTCCTGAGTTCGTGCTGCGGCGGCCCTACGGGTACCGGGCCGCCCGGTGACGGCATCAGGACGGGCGACCGTCCGATCCCGTGACAGCTGCGAGGGGTGATCCGGGTCACATCAGGGGGCCCGATCGCTTGTCGACGTTGCCATCGCCCTGACGCCCGCGCCGCTGCCCTCCGGCGTCCCCGCGCGTCAATGCAGGAGGCCGGGCAACCGGCCCTGCCGCCGGGGTGGACGCGCCGCCGAGCACCCGGACGGGTTGCCGGCCGGCAACCCGTCCGGGTGAACGCCGCGTTCGCGTCTGGCGTGTCGCTACCTGAAGATGCGTCACTGTGTGTGATCGCATGTGTCGCGGTGATATGCCGCGGGACGCGTCTCGAGGAAGGGAATCAGATGAGCGACCACCGGAATGCGGCCCCGTCCGACCTCCGTGCTGACATCAGATACCGAACCGACGGCACCTACGAGGTGCACGGCATCCGCCTGAGGTGGCAGATCGGCGGCAACAGCCCCGATCAGGGGACCTGGCCGCCACCTGAGGACTGGAACGACGGTGAGGCGGACTACCCGCACGTCTACGAGGTGTGGATCAACGGCCAAGCCCGGCAGACCGTCTTCCTGTACTGGCCCACCTGGGACTGGGCGCCGTCCAACTCCCACTGGGTGGACCTCGGTGAGGTCCCTGACAGCGAGTACAGCGTGAAGATCCGTGCCAAGGTGGACGGCCAGTTCACACCCTTCACGGAAGAGGTGACCGTGAGCTCGGGGAGTTCCCGGCCCTGGTCGGCTCCGAAGCGGCCGCGACCGGCCACCACGGACGGCGGCGGGGACGCGGCGCCCCGGCACGGCACCGTCAACCACCCGCGCAGCCGCGCGGCTGCCGCCATCCGTGATGAGGATTCCTCGAAGATCTGCGTGGAGGCCCGCAACCTGAACACCAGCACCGTCTGGCAGGAGGTGACTCCGGGCGCCGACCGGATGCTCGCCGACTATCCGTGGAACGACGAGCTGAAGTACCTGGAGTACCGCAAGTTCTTCCAGGGCGCGACCGTCGCCTCCACGGGCAACCCGGCCTTCCGCGGTCTGGATCTGGCGCCGAACCCCGCACTGGGCGAGTGGCCCCTGACGGAACTGGACACCTCCGCCCACAGTCAGACCTTCACCTACGACTACATGGCCTACCACACGTCGGAGTCCTGGTCCCACCGGTGGTTCGTCACCCGCGAGGGCTGGGACCCGACCAGCGGCCTGGCCTGGGAGGACCTGGACCCGACCCCCTTCCTGGTCGAGGTCCAGGGCTCGCACAACGAAGAGGAGTCCGACACATGGGAGTTCGCGACCTTCCCGCAGCGGACCGGCAGGGCAGCCCTCGTGCACATCTGGGGCGGCCACGGCGGCCCTGACACCCCCGACGGCGGCAACGGCGGCAAGACCGGGGAGTTCTTCGCATCCACCTGCGACGTGCTGCTGAGCTGACGCGAAGGGCACTGCCAGACTGTGGTCACGGCGCGGCAAGGCCGGACGCGCCTCAGCGGCGGGCAGGTCCCGGTGGCGGTCCGTGCGTTGCGGTTCGGGCCTCGGCTCAGCCCTGCGCCAGTTCCGCCACGGGCTGCCACTTCTCCCACACCGCGAGACGCTGCTCGTAGTCGGCCTTGGCGATGCCGAGCGGCGCAGAACCGAAGAAGCAGCGGAGCGGCGGCTCCTCCGCGTCCACGATTTCCAGCACGGCCGCGGCGGACGCGGTCGGGTCGCCGGGGGTGCCGACACGCTTGCGCCGCTGCACCTGCACCTCCTTGTGGAAGTCCGCGTACGCGGGCAACGGCTCGGATGTGCTCGACGAGGAACCCGCCCAGTCCGTGGCGAACCCGCCGGGCTCGATCAGTGTGACCTTGATGCCGAACGGCGCGACTTCCTGCGCCAGCGACTGGCTGATGCCTTCGAGCGCCCACTTGGACGCGTGGTAGATCCCGACCAGCGGGAAGGCGCTGATGCCTCCGATGGAGGAGACCTGGAGGATGTGGCCACTGCCCTGCTCCCGCAGGAACGGCAGTGCGGCCTGGGTGACCCACAGGGCCCCGAACAGGTTCGTCTCCAGCTGAGCGCGGGCCTCCGCCTCGGTGAGCTCCTCGACCATGCCGAAGTGGCCATAGCCGGCGTTGTTGACCACCACGTCGAGGCGTCCGAACCGCTCGTGCGCCTGGCGGACCGCCGCGAAGTCGGCATCACGGTCCGTTACGTCCAGACGCAGGGGCAGCAGCCGCTCCCCGTACTTCTCGCGGAGGTCGTCCAGGGCGGACAGGTCGCGGGCGGTCGCGGCCACCGAGTCGCCGCGTTCCAGAGCGGCGACGGCCCACTCCCGGCCGAAACCGCGTGAGGCACCGGTAATGAACCAGATCTTCTGCGTCATGGTGTGCTCCTCAAGGAAACTCGTCACCCGTTCAGTCATCCCGTCTCGATCCTTCTCCCACCAGCCAACACCCTGGAGTGGACTCGAAGGCAACTGCCATGACGCGCCGGCCGCGGCGGCGCCGCCCGAGCATGTGCATCCTGAGCAGGGGGTGAGCCCTGCCGTGTCGGCTGGGAGGGTTCCCGACCCCGCTGCCCAACGGCCTCGACCTGGTCGCGGCCGGCCCGCTGACGTGCGCCGGCATCACCGCCTTCAACGGGCTCCGGCAGGCCGGGGCCACGCCCGGCTCGCGCGCCGCCGTGGGTCGGCACCGCGCGTCAGAGATCCGGCCCGCGTACGCCGCGACGTGGTGCCCCTGGCGAGCGGCGACGACCTGCTCATGGAGCCGAGGGTCTTCCCAACCACCGTCGGACCCGCGCTGTTCCGGCTGACCGGGTGAACGGAACGCTGGGTTGCGTGCACCGTGCGCAGGTTGCTCCGGCGGAAAGTGCTGGGTGGGTCATGATGGTGCGATGTCGATCCGACCTGTCCTCGTCTATGACGGGGACTGCGCTTTTTGCTCCAGATGCGTGGCGCTCGCCGAGCGACGGCTGCGGCTTCGCTGTGCGATCGTTCCGTGGCAGCGGGCGGATCTGGCGTCCCTCGGGGTGGATCGACGGCGGGCCGAGCACGAGGTGTTGTGGATCACGCCGCCAGGTGTCGTGTACGGCGGCGCGGAGGCCGTGGCGAAGTTGCTGCTCAGCGGGGGCGGGGCGTGGGCTGTCGCGGGTGCCCTGCTGCGTATGCCGCCCATCCGGTGGATCGCGGGCGGCGTCTACCGCGTGATCGCGGACAACCGCGACCGGATGCCGGGCGGCACACCCGCCTGCGCGCTCCCTGCGGAGCACAAGCTTCGATAGGTGCACCCATTTGCCCGGCGACTCACATCGCCCCGATTCCTACCCTGAGGGCGGTCGCCCTCCAGGCCCAGAGCGATCTGACGACGGCCTACGACAACGCCGCCGGCCAGGCGCCGAACGCGAGCATCAGTGGCGACCTGGGCGGCCAGACCCTGCCTCCGGGCGTCTACAACGCCACGTCCTCCATCGGGCTGACCGGGACGCTCACTCCGGACGCGGCCGGCGACCCCAACGCGGTCTGGCTCTTCCAGGGACTGTTCAGGCGAGCGAGACGCCGTAGGCCCGCATCCAGGCGTCGACCTCGAGGATGGGAAGCACGAGGTGGCTGGAGTTGAGCCAGGTCATCGTCTTCGAGCCGGACTGGGTGAGGGCCTCCACGCGCTGGGAGTCGAACACGCCGTGCAGGGGGGAAAGGGGGTCGCTGAGGATCTTGTCGATGGAGCGCATGACCTCCGCGTTGTAGGCGGGGTCGTGGGTGCCGGGGTAGCCGCTCTTGGGCCGGTCCAGGGTCTCCTGGGGGAGGATGTCGGCGAAGGCGAGACGCAGCAGGCTCTTCCAGCGGCCGTCGGCGTTCTTCATGTCCCACGGCACGTTCCACACGTATTCGACCAGCCGGTGGTCGCAGTACGGGACACGTACCTCCAGGCCCACGGCCATGCTCATGCGGTCCTTGCGATCGAGGAGATAGGCCAGGGGGCCTTTCAGGTTGTAGTACATGACTTCCCGCATACGGGCGTTGAGTCCCTCTTCGCCGGGCAGCCGGGAGACTTCCCCCTTGAGGGTGAGATAGCGGTCGTTCTCCGCCTCGGCCGGGCGGACGCGCCGGTGCAGGTCGGGTGCGAAGGCGTCGGCCAGGCGTGGGGCGTCCCCGATCCACGGGAAGCGGTCGCGCCACACGAGCCGCTCGTCGTGGTACCAGGGATAGCCTCCGAAGACCTCGTCCGCTGCCTCTCCCGACAGCGCCACCGTGGACTGGTCCCGGATCGCCTGGAACAGCAGGTACATCGAGCTGTCGAACTGCCCCAGGGACGGCAGGTCGCGGGCGCGGCGGGCGGACGGCACGGCGGCGAGGACATCGGCGGTCTGCAGCATGATGTTGTGGTGCACGGTGCCCAGGTGGCGGGCGGCGAGCCGTGCGTAAGGGGCGTCCCGTTCGGGCCGTAGCTCGGTCGGTTTGAAGTCCTCCTCGTCACCGGCGAATTCGACGGCGAAGGTATGCAGCGGGCCTTCGCCGGCCGCTTTCAGACGGCGGTTGGCGAGGGCGGCCATGATGGTGGAGTCCAGCCCTCCGGACATCATCGCGGAGCGTGGTACGTCGGCGACGAGCTGGTGGTCGATGATGTCCTCGAAGAGTTCCCTGACGGTCGACACGGTGGTGTCCAGGTCGTCGTGGTGTTCTCGGCTGACCAGCCGCCAGTAGGAGTACTCGTGGCCGCCGCTGCGGGAGAAGCGCAGGACGTGGCCCGGGCGGACCTCGCGCAGTCCGCGCAGCGGGGTCTCACCGGGGAGGGCCAGCCGGGCGTTGAACAGGACGGGCAGGCTCTCCTCGTCCACGACCGGGTGGAAGAGGGGGTTCGCCATGATCCCCTTGGGCTCGGAGGCGAAGAGGATCCCGCCGGAGTAGGCGAAGTAGTAGAGGGGCTTGACGCCGATGCGATCGCGGGCCAGGAGGAGTTCCTCGCGCCTGGCGTCCCAGACGGCGAAGGCGAACATGCCGTTGAAGTGGTCGACGCAGGCGGCGCCCCATTCGAGGTAGGAGCGCAGGACCACCTCGGTGTCGGAGCGGGTGGTGAAGCGGTGCCCGCAGGACTTGAGCGTCGCGCGCAGCTCGCGGAAGTTGTAGACCTCGCCGCTGTAGACGAGGACGACGGGCTCCTGGTGGGGCTCGGTCACCTCGACGGCGGGCTGCGTGCCGCCCTCCAGGTCGATGACGGACAGGCGGCGGTGGCCGAGCACGGTGTGGGGTCCGAGCCAGCTGCCTGCTGCGTCGGGCCCCCGTAGGGCCATGGTGCCGGTCATGCGGTCGAGGGTCGTGTGCTCATGGCTCAGATCACGGGTGAAGTCGGTCCATCCGACGATGCCGCACATGGGTGTCCTTTCCGGGACTGCTGGAGTGAGGCCGCCGATGTCAGGCGGGAGCAGAGGTGGGGGCGCTGTGCCGCGCGGCCGTGTCGAGGATCCGGGTGGCCTGCGTGATCTCCTCCTCGGTGACGGTCAGCGGCGGGGAGATCCGCAGGGTGTTGCCGTGGCGTCCGCCGAGGCCGATGAGGAGGCCATGGGCGCGGCACGCCTCGACGTGGGCGCGGGCGGCCTCCGGCGCGGGCCGGCCGGCGTGCGGATCGATGACATCGACGGCCAGCATCAGTCCCTGACCGCGGGGGTCCGCCAGATGCGGATGGGCCGCGTCGAGCCGGCGCAGCTCCGTCAGGAGGCCCTGTCCGGCTTTCTCCGCGTTGCGCTGCAGGTCGTGGTCGAGGATGTGGTCGAGGGTCGCCAGTGCGGCGGTGCAGGCCAGAGGACTGCCGCCGAAGGTGGAGATGGACTTGCCCGGGATGCTGTCCAGGATGTCCCGGCGGCCTATCACCCCGCCCAGCGGCAGCCCGTTGGCTATTCCCTTGGCGAAGGTGATCACGTCGGGTTCGAGCCGGTGGAGTTGGTGGCCCCACCAGGCGCGGCCGGTACGCCCCCAGGCGGTCTGCACCTCGTCGCAGACGAGGACCGCTCCCCGCTGTGCGGCGATGCGCGCGTACTGCTGGAGCAGGGCGGTGGGCGGGGTGTGGAAGCCGCCGAGGCCCTGGACGGGTTCCACGATGAGCGCGGCGGGCGGTGCCTGGTCGGCGAGTCGTGCCTCCAGGTCGGCCACCGGGTCCTCGGGCGGCTGCTCGGCGCCGTCCGCGGAGGTCCTGCCGTTGGACGCGAAGGTGACGTGGAAGGGCGAGTACGGGCTCGGTCGCCAGCCCGGCAGCCCGGACACCGCGGTGCTGGTGAGCGACCGGCCGTGGTAGCTGTCGGTGAGGGCGATGACGTGGTTGCTGCCGGTGCGGCAGGTGGCGGCCAGCAGTGCGGTGTCGTTGGCCTCCGTACCGGAGTTGGCGAAGAAGACGGCCGCGTCGGGGATGCCGGACTGCTCGGCGAGGCGTTCGGCCAGGCGCACCTGGGCGTCGATGAGGTAGAGGGTGGAGGTGTGGGCGATGCCGGTGTCCAGCTGGCGGTCCAGGGCGCGGCGGAATTCCTCGATGCCGTAGCCGAGGGAATTGGTCAGGATGCCGGCGAAGAAGTCGAGGTAATGGTGGCCCTCGCTGTCGGTGACGGTGCGCCCGGTCGCGGACACGGGCTGCAGCGGCTGCTCGTAGTAGGTGGTGACCCAGCGGGGCAGGACGCGCCGGTGGCGCTCGTGGAGGTTCTGCGAGGTCATGTGCCCTCCTGGGCTGGGGAGGTCGGTGACGGGAGCTGGAGCAACCGCCTGCGCAGGGCGAGTTGCCGGGCGCGCAGTTCCTCGACGTCCTGCGGCCCGAAGGTCGTCGGGGCGTCGGGCCAGTACTCGCGCAGCACGTTCAGCGTGGCGGGGGTGAAACGGGCCTTGCCCTGCTGGTCGACACTGATGCCGTCGAGGGCGGACCACTGCGCGTTGCAGGCGACGGACTCCCGTTCCGACATGCCGGGTGGCAGCCGCAGCGCGACGCTGCCTCCGGTGATGACGACGGGGTAGCCGCCCGGTCTGCCCTGCGGCGCGGCGACGTGTCCTGCGTAGTGGTCGCGCGGGTGGGTGAGGGCCTCCAGCACGGCCGCGCCGGCGGCTGCGCCGATCTCGTTGAGATCCGCGCGGGGCCGGCTGCGGCCGCGCTGGAGTATGTCGTGAACGGCGGTCAGGGGCTGCTCGTCGAGCCAGGCCCGGACCTCCTGGTCAGGCGTGGGCGGGGTGTGCAGGTGGGCGTGGTGGGCGAGGACCTTCAGGCGTGACTCGTCGCCCAGTCGCAGCTCGCTGCGGATGAGGCTGACGAGCGTGGAGACGTTGCCCAGTCCGCACAGGACGGGTAGCCCGGCACCGTGCAGCATGGGGTTGACGGCGTCGGGGAAGCACGCGTTGACCACCGCGGTGCGGGGGCTGGCTTCCGCGGAGGCGGCGGCGGCGCGCAGTGCGGTTGCCGCTTGCAAGGGCAGCGTGACGCCCAGGCCCGTGGTGTGGATGAGGTGGGTCCACGCGGACGGCAGCCCGCGGGTGTCGGCGGGTGAGTAGTCCGAGGAGCAGACCGCCAGCACGCGCGGTTGGTGGCGGCCGAGCAGGGGGCGCAGATCGGCGCCCTGCCGCAGGTCCAGGCGGTGCGGGCAGAAGCGGACGGATCGGTCCGCGAGGACGGCGTGGGCGTTGGCGAGGCCGGCGAGGTGCTGGGCGCGGTCGCGGTCGCGGCTGACGAGGTGCACGACGGTCGGCCCGCTCGCGCGCTGGGCGAAGGCTCTCACCAGAGCACCGGCGAAGGCACCGGTGCCGAGGACAACGACATGGCGGGGACGGTTCACAGCCGCGCCCCTGAGGGTAATCCGCGCACGCTCAGGTGCTCCAGCACAGTGTCGAGATGGATGATGTCGGGCTCGGCCAGTCCCGGGCACCGGGCGCTGAGATCGAGGCGGGGCGGGCGGTGGTCGTCGGTGTAGTAGACCGGCGTCAGCCTGCCCAGGTCGTCCGTCCGGAGCAGCGGATTGGCCACCAGGAAGTCGCGGACGGCGGGGGTGTCCCGGCGCGGATAGATCCTGACGCGTTTGGTGGCGAAGTGGTTGGGAGGCCACTCGGGGTGGGCACCCAGCTTGCGCTTCCACTGGAAGATGCCCTTGCTGACGTACGCCTCGGTGCCGAACAGGTCCACGCGCGCGACCTGCTGCTCGCAGGCCCAGCGCAGCAGGAGGTGGTAGAGCGCCTTGAAGGCGCCGGACCGGTAGTGCTCGTCGCGGCCGTCGAGTACGCCCAGCAGCCGGGTGGTCAGGGTGCGCCGGTCCTTGGACCAGTGGCACAGGACCCCGGCCACGCGGGTGCCGGCCTGGCTGACGAAGAACAGGGTGCCGTGCCGCAGCACCGCGTAACGGGCCACGTCGAGCCGCTCGGTACGGCTGTGGTCTCCGTGCCGGTTGCGCATGGTGGGACCGTGCATGCGGTGGTAGAAGAAGGTGAGTGCCCCGGGCGAGGAGTCCTCCTCCAGCGCCCACTGGTGCTCCCGCTGGTCGCGGCGGAACTGCTCGCGTTCCCGTTTGGAGATCAGCCGTGCCATCTCCGGCTGGGACGGCGGGACGTCCACCACGAGGTGGAGGCGGAAGGGCGCGGTCAGGCTGCCGTGTTCGGGCAGCCGGCTCAACGTGCGCTGCTCGGCTCCGACCACGACGAGATCGGTGTCGGGCCACCGGCCCGCGGCCAGGTCGCTCCAGCGGACGGCGGTGTCGGTGTGCTGGACGGTCGCCCATCCGAGCCGGGAGCGCTGGTCTTCGAGGAGCTGGAGGATGTTCGTACGGCCCACCGGCAGACCGGCGTAGCCGATGCTCACACCGCCCTGGTCGGCGAGGGAGGAGACGGCCGGCACGGTCCGCGAGAGGCCGTCGGCCTTGCTGCGGACGGCACGCCAGCCGGGGGCCGGGGTGTTGTTCCACCAGTAGGAGAAACGCGCCTTGACCGGGGTGAGAACACCGGACCGTGGCGGGCGGCGCCCGCCCGCCCCTTCCGTCGGAGCGGAGAGGGGCGGGGCCGCCGCGGTGGACGGGATGTGGTCATGTGTCGTCATGGGGTCTCGTCCTCAACCGGCTGCGGCTGCGTGCACGAGGTCCCGCAGATCCTCGTAACCGGTGACCGGGCGCAACTGGTGTGCCTGCGGAGCCTGGTAATCGCCCGCGTCGTAGGAACCGGACCCGTGCACCAGGACCTCCGTCTCGTCGAGCAGGCCGCGGTCCAGGGCGTTGAGGACGCCGGTCATCGCCATGACAAGGGACCATTCGCGCAGCTGCCGCGGGTCGGAGGGCAGTTCGACGCCGGCTGGTCGCAGCAGGTCGCGGACGAGCGGGTAGCGGTCCACGCACTCGGCGAGAGAGACGACGATCCCCCCGCCTCCCTGTCGGCGGATGATCTCGTTCATGCGTTCCGAGGTCGCGGGGGCATGGGTGTAGAAGGTGGCGTCCAGCTGCTCGTGGGGGGCGAAGGTCCGCTGGGGGAAGCGGGGGTCGGAGTCCTGCACGTGCAGACCGTCGCGGTACGTCCACCGCGGGCGGTAGTCGAACGTGCCGTGGTAATAGCTGGAGACCATGTCGGGTGTGCCCAGGTGCTGCACCAGGAAGTAGCGCGCCCCGGTGTCGGGCCATTCACGTCCCGTGTGCTGCTGCTGGCCGTAGAAGTGGCCGAGCAGACCGAACGCGCTCGAGACGGCGTGGGCGTGCACACGCGGCACGGCCGGGAGGTGGTCCCGCTCGAAGAGGGCCCGCGCGGTGTCCGCGACGGCGTAGTTGTTCAGGTCCATGGTGTGCCACAGGCGTACGCCGTGCCGGGCCCAGAGGGTGTCGGCCTCGCGATCGGCCACGGAGCGGGCGAGTTCCTTGACGTGCAGCGGTTGCGCGGCGTCGAGGACGGCGAGCGGGTTGCGGGCACGCAGGACGTCGTCGTCGGTCAGGGGTGAGCGCCACAGCTTGTGGCAGGAGGTGGCTGGCACGATGCAGGCGATCCGCAGCTGCTCGGTGTCGACCAGACCGGTCTCGTGAGCCCGCAGGACGGCGTCGCGCAGCGCGGTGGCCTTGTTCGCACTCGACGGTGTGATGATCATGACGGACTCGCCGGTGCGCCGGATGTGGGCCACTGCGCGGGCCACGATCATCAGTGAGGCCAGCGTCTTGGTGGTGCGCGTCCTGGGATTGTGCATCAGGTTCAGGAACCGCAGCGGGGTGCCGTGGTGGCTGCCCAGGTCCCGGGTGCTGATGCCGCCGGGTTCGAAGAACCGTTCCAGGGCCGGCGTCAGGGCCGGCAGCTGCCATGCGGGGGCGAATCCGGTCGTCCGGGCACGCTGCCCGGTGTCCGCCAGGACGCGGGAGAGGTCGTCGTAGTAGTGCACCAGGGCACGGCAGACGGCGCCGGGGGCTGCCGGCTCCAGGACGGTGGCCGGGGCGGTTCGGACGGACGTCATCACACCGCTCCCCGGGTGAGCGTGTCCCCGCGCACCAGCCCGGTGGCCCGGTTGGTGGGCACGTGGGCCGGGTCGGCGCCGATGTCCAGGGTCCTGTTGTGCTGGTCGACGAAGACGATGGTCGGTTGTAAGGCCCTGGCCTCGGCCTCGGGGAGGCTCTGGTAGGCGATGACGATCACCAGGTCTCCCGGCGAGATGAGCCTGGCCGCGGCACCGTTGATACCGACGACGCCGCTGCCACGCTCGCCCTCGATGACGTAGGTACTCAGCCGGTTGCCGTTGTCGATGTCGACGATGTCGACCTTCTCGCCCGGCAGCAGATCCGCGGCGTCCATCAGATCGCGATCGAGGGTCAGCGAGCCGACGTAGTGCAGGTCGGCCTGGGTCACGGTGGCCCGGTGGATCTTGCTGTGCAGCATGGTGCGGTACATGGGGCACTTCCTCATGGTGTGCGGGAGAGAGGTCAGGCGGCGATCTGAATGCGGCGCAGGTGCCGGCTGCGGTCGCTGAAGGCGTTCCGGGCGTGCAGCAGCCGCCAGTTGTCCCACACGAGCATGTCCCGCTCGGCGTAGGCGATGGACACGTGCTCGCGGTCGAACGCGTCGTGCCAGCGCCGCTGCAGCTCCGCGGCCGGATCGTCGTCGTCCCGTATCAGGTTGTTGCAGCTGAACCGGACGATCGTGCCCTGGTCGGTCTCCTCCAGGACCGGGTGGCGGGTCTTGAGATCGAGCCCCAGGCGCTGCACACCCTCGGTGGTCTTCCAGTCGTATTCGTGCGTGAGGAACCGCTCGCGTTCCTCGGCCGTGAGCTTCTCCACCCAGGGCCTGGTGTCGGCGAGCGTGGTCTCCCCGCCCGGCCCGCTGGCCGGCGTGACGCACCACAGCGCGATGTACCGCGGGGGGAGGACCGCGAAGTCGTACCCTTCCGAATGCGGGGTCAGCGGGCGGGTGTTGCCCGCGTGGTAGACGTCGTCCATGCCGGGCTCCGGACGGACGTCGCCGACGACGGCACCGGTGTAATTGGGCACGAAGCGGCCCAGCTCCCGGCAGAACCTCACCGTGTCGAAATCCTCCGGCACATTGCACATCTGGACGTAGCCGTGCTCGTCCATGAGCTGGTGGAAGGTCTTCATCAGCAGCTCATCGGTCAGCGGATCGCCGTTGAAATCGACCTGGGAAAGAATACTGAGTGGTGAATGCGTCATTTCTCCTCCGAGGGAAACGGACGGAAGTGTGCGCCGCGTTTTTGGCGCAGGGATACCTGAATCTCGCGCGGGGAGCGCAGAAGGGGTGACGGGGCCGGAGCGTTCTAGCGAGAACTCGTTGCCATCACCGGTGGCCTGCCCTCAGGTTAGCCAGGCCCGGAGGAGCCCTGTCAAGGGTGACGAATGCTTAACTCACCGTAGACAAAAACTCTTGGGGATAGGGTTGCTCGCCGTGATCTTCGCTGTTCACCGCGTCGGAGACGGGACCACCGGCGACCACATAAAGTAGTTTTGTTTGCCCGATTTGGACCCGGGTACACGGACAAAATATTTTGTATTCGTCATCGCACATGCGGAAGAAAATAGCGAGCCGAGAACGAAGAAGACCGAAAAGGAACGCTCCCCTCCAGCGGGTCGAAGCCGGCTGCAGGACGGCCGCAGGTCTTCGGCACCCACGGCAGGAAAGGGTGGCAGAAATTGAGCCACGGTCGTACGGAGAAAACCCGGAAAGATCGGTTAGTCGTTCGCCGTCTCCTGCTCAGCGAAGGCGTGACCGCCCTGGGGGACGGGCTCTGGTTCAGCATGTGGGCGATCTACCTGACCTCGGTACAGGGCGTCCCCCCAGCGACCATGGGGCTCGCGATGGGGCTGGGCGGGGGGATCGGCCTGCTGGCCGCCTTCCCTGTCGGCACACTCACCGACCGCCTCGGCGCCCGCGAGACCCTCCTGGCCGTCACCGTACTGCGCGCGGTGTTCGCCCTCGCCTTCCTGGCCACGCACACTTTCTGGCCACTCCTGGTCGCCGCGGCCCTGTTCACCTCGATGGAGACCGCCGCCAAAGGCACCAAGGTGGCGCTCGTGCACCTGATGCTGCCCGAAGAGGACTGCCTGCCCGTCCTCGCCCGGGCCCGCGTCGTCCAGCACCTGCTCTACGCCGCCGGCGCGGGCGCCGCCGCCTGGGTGCTCTCCCGCCAATCCGCCGCCCCTTACCAGGGCGCCGTCGTCGTCAACAGCCTCACCTTCGTCGTCTCGGCCGCGACCCTGGCACGCCTCCCGCGCGTTCCGCCGGTGCCCGCCGCACGGCGCCAGGCCAGCACAGCGGCCCTGCGCGACTTCCCCTTCATCGCGATCATGAGCAGCACCGCCGTCCTGGCCCTGTGCTGGGCGCTCCTGTCCAGCGGCCTGCCCCTGTGGTTGAAGGAGGACACCGCCGCACCGGTGTGGATCGCCCCGCTGTCGGTGCTGGTCAGCTCCCTGCTGATCGCTCTCTTCCAGGTGCGCGTCACCCGCTCCGGGCGGCGGCTGGCCGGAGCCGTACGCTCCTCCCGGCGTGCCGGCGCCGCGCTCGCCGGGTGCTGCCTGGTCTTCGCGGCAGCCTCCTGGCCCGCCCGCCCGGCGGCGGCCGCCGTCGTCGTCCTCTCCGGACTGGGCCTGCACGTGGTGGGGGAACTGCACTACGTGGCAGCCCGGTGGGGACTGTCCGTCAAGCTCATGGCGCACGGCGCCCAAGGCCAATACCAGGCGGTCGCGGCCATGACCGAAGGCGGCGTGGTGGCCCTCGGGCCCGCGCTGGTCACCACACTGGTCATCGACGGCAAGGGGGCGGGCTGGAGCATTCTCGCGCTGGCCTTCCTCACCTGCACCCTGCCGGTCGCGCGCCTGTGCCGATCGGCGCTGCGCCGAACCTCCACCCGCTCGGTGAGGGAGAATTCTCCGGCCTGACGTGACAATCATTGACGCGACGATCCTCGACGTGGTGATCAATGGCCGGCCGGATCGAGATCCCTGGCATGAGGCCGGCCGGCGTCGCGGCGGAAAGCCGACAGGGTCGAGCCGCGTATCGAGGCGCTGAAGGATGCCGATCGGAGGGTACGACGAGCGTCTTCCCCGGGAATGCGGCGGGGTCGCGAGAAGTCGCACGCTGTTTTCCGCTGGAATAGGGGGGCAGACGGAATTCCGCCACGTGTGCAAGGCGCCGCGGGCCATCGAATGAGCGTGCGACTTCCCGCGGAGTCCCCGGCGTTCACGGCGCCCGACGACGGACACAACAGAGGCGCACCGCGCCACCGTGCGGGCGGATATCCGTCCCGACTTCGAAGGAGTATCCACATGACCCCAGCCGCCCCTTCCTCCTATCTTCTCGGCGCCGACGATTCGGAACGCGGGAGACTGCTGGCCCAAGGCGAGATGTTCGCCGAGGAGACCGCCGGGCTGCTGGCCCGGGTAGCGCCTCCGCAGGGGGGCCGCGCCGTCGACGTGGGATGCGGGCCGCTGGGCGTACTGGACCTGCTGTCCCGCGCGGTCGGACCGCATGGCGCCGTCGTCGGGCTCGACGCGGAACCGAGGATGCTGGAGATGGCCCGCCGCACGCTCGCCGAACGCGATCTGCACAACGTGGAATTAGTCCTGCGCGACGCCGGCAGCAGCGGACTGGAGCCGGGCGGCTTCGACCTCGTGCACACCCGCCTGCTCCTGATGAACGTGCCGCACAGCGACGCCGTGCTGTCCGAGATGGCCGCACTGGTGCGACCGGGCGGGAAGATGGCGATCCAGGACGTCGACTGGATGACGCGGGTGTGCGTACCCGAACACCCGGCGTGGGACCGCGTGGTGACCATGGTCGCCGAGCTGTGGCGGCTCAACGGCATGGACGTGTACATCGGCCGCAAACTGCCCGCGATGCTACGCGCGGCCGGGTTCCGGGACGTCGGCGTCACCGCCCACACCAGGACCTTCGGCCCCGGCGATCCCTACCAGACCCTCATGGTCGACCGCGCGGAGCTGTGCCGCGCGCCACTCGTCGAACGCGGTCTGACCACCGACGCCGAACTCAGCGCGCTGCTGGAGAAGTTGCGCGCGCACCTGGAGGATCCCGGGACCAACGTCGTGCACGCCACGCTCTTCCAGGCGTGGGGCACCCGTCCGCTCGACTGACCGGGTCGGGACGACGGCTCCCGCGCACACCGAGGATCCCCCCATGTCCGCATCCTCCTCCCGCCCCCTGCGCTCCTCGCGCGACCCGCAGCCTGCGGGCACCGGGCGCTCCCGGCTGCCATCCGCTTTCTGGTGGTTGTGGACCACCACTGTGGTCAACCGGGTCGGCGGCTTCGTCGCGCCCTTCCTCGCGCTCTACCTCACCCAGCAGCGGGGGTCCTCCTCGGCGTTCGCCGGGCTGGTGGTCTCGTTGTACGGGCTGGGATCCATGGCGGCCGACATCGCCGGCGGCCAGCTCGCGGACCGGGTGGGCCGCCGGCCCACCCTGGTAGCCGGCCAGCTGGCGGCCGCCGTGTGCACCGCGGTGCTGGCCTTCACCCGCGGCACCTACGCGATCGCCGCCGTCGCCTTCGCCGTGGGCCTGACCGGCAACCTGGCCCGCCCGGCGCTCACCGCGGCCTTCGCGGACATTGTGCCGGAAGCCGACCGGACCCGCGCCTTCGCCCTGAACTACTGGGCGATCAACCTCGGGTTCGCCGTCTCCACGATGGTGGCCGGACTCGTTGCCGAGCACGGCTACCTCCCGCTCTTCCTCGGGGACGCCGCCACGACCGCGGTCTGCGCGGTCATCGTGTGGCGCCGGGTGCCCGAGAGCCTGCCGGCCCCGGGCCCTGCCGAGCACGGCTCGACGGCGCCGCACGCGCACGGGCCGCGCCGCCAGGTGGTCCGCGGGCGGTTCGCCGTCTTCGTCGGGCTCACCGTCCTGCTGTATCTGGTCTTCCAGCAGGCCACGACCACGCTCCCACTGGCCATGCACCGCGCCGGCTTCGACACCCCCTCCTACGGACTGGTGATCGCGGTCAACGGCCTGGTCATCGTGGCGCTGCAACTACCCTTGACCCGGTGGTTCGCCGACCGCGACCGCGCCGCCGTGCTGGCCGTTGGCTCCCTGCTCACCGGCGGGGGCTTCGCCCTGCTCACCCTGGCCGGCACCGTGCCCGCGTACGGCGCGACCGTCGCCGTCTGGACCGTCGGCGAGATCGTCTTCGCTCCTGCGGCGATGGCCACGGCCACGGACCTGGCGCCGGACCACGCCCGCGGACGGTACCTGGGCGCCTACACCCTCTCCTTCTCCACCGCCGCCTTCGTCGGCCCGGTGCTGGGCGGCCTGCTGCTCGACCGGGCAGGCGCCGACGCCGTGTGGATCGCCTGCGGCTGCGTCGGCCTGTTCACCGCGGCGGGCTACTACGCGCTCGTCAGGACCGACCAGCGCCGGCTGTACACCTCCGGACGAGGCGACGCCGACGCCTACCAGCCGGCCAAACCCGGCAGCGCCTGACCCACCCGAGTCCGCACCACGGAAGGCACCCACCATGACCGATGACGCGACGCCGCCCGGCCGGCCGCGCAAGGGCCCGGACCGCAGCCCGTCCGACGGCCGCCCCGCCGTCCTGATCCTGACCGACCTCGCCGCGATCGCACGGCACCTGGCACTCGTCACCGCCTGCGAGGACCGCGGGTTGGAACCCGTCCTGGTCTTCGGCCCGGAGACGCCGCCGGAAGAGCTGGAGTACCACCACCGGCGCGGGCACCCCGCCGTACGGGTGCCGTCCCCTCCGCGCGTCTCCGACTACGGACTCGACGCCACGCTGGAGGCCGCGGGGCCCTACCTGCGTGGCGGGCGGCTGCGCGCCGTCCTCGCCTGCGGCGAATCCTTCGTGGAGACGGCCGGCACACTGGCGGAGACCCTCGGCCTGCCCGGTACCGGCGGCCACGCCGCGCGCGTCTGCCGGCACAAGACCCTCCAGCGGCTGGCCGCTCCCACCCTGGCACCGCGCTGGACGGGCGTGCACGCCCGCACACCGGTCGACGGCGACACCTGGCACCATTACCCCGCCGTCCTCAAACCCACCGGACGGATGTGCAGCTCGGGCGTGCATGCGATCGCCGACGCCGACGCCCTGCGCGCGCAATTGCCGACCTATCCCGACGACGAACCGCTGCTCATCGAGGAACGGGTCGAAGGCCCCGAATTCTCCGTGGAATCCCTGGTGCACGAGGGTGACATCGTGTGGGCAGGCATCACCGCCAAGCAGACCAACGAGCACACCACCCGCTTCTTCACCGAAACCGGCCACCTCTCGCCGGCGGCCGGCCTGCCGCCCGAAGCCGAAAAGGCCCTGTTGACCGCGAACGCGACCCTGCTGCGATCCGTCCGTTTCGGCAGCGGAATCAGCCACGCCGAGTTCCGGCTGTCCGGCAACCGCGCGGTGCTGATGGAGATCGCGGCCCGGCTGCCCGGCGACGCCATCACCCGGCTGTGGCACCTCGCCCACGCAGTGCCCCTCGAACCAGCCGTCCTCGACCTGGCGCTGGGCATCCGACCCCCTGCACCGCGCGCTCGCCGCCGCGCACAGCAGCTCTACCTGGAGCACAGTCCGGGGCTGCTCCGCGAGGTCGAATGCCCCGGCACCGAGGTGTCCTGGACCGCCGAGAGCGCCGCATGGCCCGATCCCCGGCCCGCTCCCGCCGACGCACCGCCCCGCAGGTGCGCGGTGCTCGTCGGCCCCCGACGTGGCACCCTGCTTGGCGAGGCCGCGGACTCCTTCGGCCGCGCGGTGTCGGTGGTGACCGACGCGTCCCTGGACCAGGACGTCGCGGAATTCACCCACCGCACGGCCAAAGAGGTCGCCATCCGTACCGAGGAGCCCCCCGCCGACTGACACCGCGCGAGCAGATCCACCTCCGTGCGGCCACCGAAGTTTGTCTGTAAGCACTTCGCCTGGCTCCACCGCACGGGCTTGAAGGGGTTCCACGGTGTACGAAGTTGATCTGCCCCCCACGTGAGGGGGACGGAGGTGCTGGGCGGGGCGCGTCCCGGGAAGTGGTGGGCAGGTTCGACCTGATCGGGGGGTCTACCCCTTGTTGTGTCGGCCCACCCGGCAGCGCCGGTCGCGCCGCCTTCCGCGAGATCTGGCGGCCAGACGTCGCGCAACTGGATGGTCCGGGTGCGGTCGGGTCCTGTGGCCGGAGCGCCGGCTCAACGAGGTGCCCGCTTTAGCCCGACGGCAACCATCCACGGCGTGAACTCGCCGGTGATCCGTCCCACCACCAAGGCTCCCCCCGCGATCAGAAAGGCCCGCGGCCAGGACGCCCAAGACGTCGAGTCCGGTGTCCTGCCGCCGCAGGATGATCAACACACCGGCGGCCGTGCTGACCGACAGTACCGCCGGCTCAGGTAAGGCGGTGGACCTTCTGCGAGTGGCGCGACAGGGAGTCGAGGACGACGGCGCCGAAGAGCACGCTTCCGGTGACCATGTACTGCACCGCGGTCTGCACACCTAGAAGGATCATGCCTGAGGCGATGGACTGGATGACGAGGATGCCCAGCAATGCGGACCAGGTTGTCCCGCGCCCTCCGAACAGGCTGACTCCGCCGATGACGGCTGCAGCGATCGCGTCGATCAGCAGGGTGCTGGAGCCTGACGTCTGGCCCACCGATGCCACCCGGGACGCCAGGAACAGCCCGCCGACCGCAGCCAGGGTGCCGGAGACGGTGAAGGCGGAGACCCGCGTCCACGTCACGTTGACGCCCGAGCGTCGCGAGGCTTCGAGATCGCCGCCGGTGGCGAAGATCCGGCGACCGTAGGTGGTGCGCCGCAGGACGAAGTCGAGGCCGACGATGAAGGCGAGGAAGACGAGGAGGGACACTGGCACGCCCCGGTAGCGGTCCAGTATCCACGCCGCCGCGAACGCGGGCACCGCGATGCCGACAGCGCGCTCCGCGATCGCCCATACCGGCCTGGCGGCCATCCCGGCGCTTCTGCGCATGCGGCTGTCCCGGTAGGAAACGGCCAGGAAGGTGCCCGTGCCGAGCATGGCCAGGCCGTAGGCGAGCGCCGCGCTGTGGATGTACCGGTTGGTCAGTGCGACGACCCCGCCCTGCTCGTCGAGGTCGATGGTTCCGCTGGCACCCAGCACGTAGAGCATCAGGCCGTTCCAGGCCAGCAGCCCGGCCAGGGTGACGACGAAGGCTGGCACACCCAAGCGGACGAAGAAGAATCCCTGCAGGGTTCCGATGGCCGCACCGGCGAGCAGGGCCGAGATGATGGCAAGCCATTCCGGCACACCGTGGTTGACGTTCATCACGGCGAAGATGGCCGCCGCCAGGCCGCTGACAGAGCCGACCGAAAGATCCATCTCGCCGAGGAGTAGTACGAACACGACGCCCAGGGCGATCAGGCCGGGGCCGGTGATGTCCACGCCGATGTTGGACACGTTGCGGGGGGACAGGAAGTTGTGGTTCAGGCTTTGGAATACGATCCAGATCACCAGCAGGGAGACGACGACCGGGACGGCACCGAGTTCGCCTCCGCGCAGCCGGTCGAAGAGGGAGCGGACGTAGCCCGCCAGGTCGGGGCCGTCGGGGCCGTCGGGGCCAGTGGTCTCCCGGGTGGTACTGCCAGGGCCGCCCCTCGGGCGACCGGACGTTCTGCCGCTTTCGGGATCCCCGGGGGCTGTGCCCTTCACAGCATGTCCTCCCAGGTCTTGGTCGTGCGCTGCGTCACAGCGTTGTCGGTGACTCCCGTGATGGAGGAGACGATCTGTTCCTGCGGGGTGGACGGCACGTCGAAGAAACCGTTGTTCCGGCCGTGCCGCAGCACCGCGGCCTGGTCGGCGACAGCCTTGACGTCGCCGAGGTTGTGGCTGATGAGCATGATTGCGGTGCCGCTGTCCCGTAGGCGCTCGACAAGGTCGAGGAACCGTCCGGACTGCTCGACACCCAGCGCGGCCGTCGGCTCGTCAAGGACGAGCAGTTCGGGTCGGCTCAGGATCGCCCGGCAGATGGCCACCGTCTGGCGTTGCCCGGCGGAGAGTGAGGCGACCACGCCGCGAACGCTGGGCGGCTCCTTGGACAGCAGCGCGAGCGGTTCCAGTTCCAGGGCGTGGCGTTCCATGGCGATCTCGTCCAGGACGCCCGCTCTGGCGATCTCGTGGCCGAGGAAGAGATTGGCCACGACGTCGAGGTTCTCGCACAAGGCGAGGTCCTGGTACACCGCCGCGATACCCAAATCCTGGGCGTCGCGGGGGCGCTGGATCGATGCCGGCCGTCCCTGCCACTCGATGACGCCCTCGTCAGCGGGCCCGGCTCCGGTGATTGCCTTGGCCAAAGTGGACTTGCCCGCCCCGCTGTCGCCGACGAGGGCGACCACTTCGCCTGCGCGGATCTCCAGTTCGACGTCGGTGAGCGCTTGGACGGCCCCAAAGCGCTTGCAGACCCCGTGCAACGCCAGTACGGGTGTGCTCGCCATGAATCACCTCTCGACAATCGTGGCTCATCCTGCCGTAAGCGGCGTCGCGGGCTGGTACGGCGCGCGAGCCCGGTCAGCCGGTGAGCCCGGCTTCACGGCAGGAGGTCATCAATTTCGGTGTGCACAACTGTTGGACCGTGTAGACGCCTCGGTCGACGATGGTGTGTTTGACGTTGGCCCGGTTCACGGAGACCAGAGTCCCCAGATACGCAGGTATGTCCTTGTTGGTATTGCTGCTGATCCGCTGCTTGGCGATGGCTCCGATAGACGTGCCGCGGGCCAGGGCCACGGCCATCTCGGCAGCGGCGTCGGCCTCCGCCGAGAAGGACTTGTACACGGTCATGGTCTGTTCGCCGGCTATGACGCGTCGTACTGCGGCGAGGTCGGCGTCCTGACCGGTGATCGGCGGAAGGGGCGTCACGCCGTCGGCCTTCAGTGCGGTGAGAATGCCGGCCGCCAGGCCGTCGTTAGCCGAGTAGAAGCCGTCGATCGCGTCAGGGCCCAGCTTGGCGATCGCGGCGAGCGTGTTGGTGAAGGCGTTCTGCGGGATCCACCCCGTGGTGTTGTATGTGGCGCCGATCCTCACGCGGCCCCGCAAAACCGACAGCGCTCCCTTCTTCAGTGCCCTGGCGTTCGGGTCGGTGGGTTCTCCGTTCATCATGACGACCTGGTCGTGGCGGGCGCCGGGCCCGAGCGCGGCCAGCAGTCCCTGCGCCTGCAACCGGCCGATCTGCTCGGAGTCGTAGCCGGAGTAGGCCGACAGCGGGCCATCTGCCAGTCGGTCGTAGGCGACCACCGGTACGTGACTGTCATGGGCACTGGTTACCGAGGGGCTCAGGGCCCTGCTCTCGACTGGGCAGAGGATGAGCGCCCGTGCTCCGTTTGCGATCATGGAGTCCACCTGTGCCTGCTGGGTGGCGACGTTGCCCGAGGCGTTGGCGTACCGCACGGTGCAGTTGCCGCACAGTTCCTTGATCCGTTTGGTGATCAGCGGTCTGTCGGCTGTCCTCCAGCGGGGAGTGTCCGTGTCGGGCAGTAGCACGCCGATCGAGAAATCCCCTTTGGTGGTCCCGCCGGTCGTCTGGTGGGCCGAGCCGGCTGTTGTGCACTGCGACGCCAGTGGCATAACCAGGCAGGCCGCCACGGCGACGACCAGCCCCCTGCCCCGGCTGGCCCTCATGACCGGGCCGCTTCCCGGCGCGCCCCGGCGGCCGCCGGTTCCGGCGGGAGCTCGATCTCGCCCCACACCTGCTTGCCGCCGCTGAGCGGTACTGAGCCCCAGGCCGCGCAGACCGCCTCCACAAGGAGGATGCCGCGACCTCCGGTGGCCATCCAGTCGATGCTCGCCGGCTTGACCGGCGCCCGCGGCGAGGAGTCGCTGACCGCCACTCGCAACCGTTCCCCGGCGAGGGTCAGGTGCAGATGCGCCTCGCCGCGGGTGTGAGTCATCGCGTTGGTGACCAGTTCGGAAACGACCAGCAGCACGGTGTCCGCTTCCCGTGTCTCGTTCCAGGAACGCAAGACACGCGCGGTGAAGCGGCGGGCATGCATCACGGCGTCCGGCAGCCGCCATACCGACCAGCTCGCCCGGCGCGGCTGGATCGGCAGCCCGTCGTAGCGCAGCAGCAAAAGGGCCACGTCGTCCTCGCGCCACTCGGCGGTGCCGAGCAGTTCGTCGGCCGTCCGGTCGGCGCCCCCCGGATCGGCGGCCGCCAGCGTCCGGCACACCCGCCGTACGCCGTCCTCCAGGGGAAGCTTGGAGGACTCGACCAGTCCGTCCGTGAACAGGGCGACGACGGCTCCCGGAGCCACACCGAGGGCGGTCATCGGGAAATCGGCTTCGGCGATCACGCCGAGCGGGGGCCCGCCCTCGGCTTCGACCTCCAGGACGCACCCGTCCGGCGACCGCACCACCGGCTGCGGGTGGCCGGCCCGCACCACCCAGGCCTCGCCTTCCTCGACGTCGAAGGCGACGTAACAGCAAGTGGCGAAGGCTTCGGTGTCCAGGCCTATGAGCAGGCGGTTGGCATGGGACATCACCACGTCCGGAGGGTGTCCCTCGACAGCGTAGGCCCGGATCGCGGTACGGATCTGGCCCATGATCGCAGCTGCCTCGACGCTGTGCCCCTGCACGTCCCCGATGACCAGTGCGACGGACCTGTCGGACACCGGAATCACGTCGTACCAGTCCCCGCCCACGGCCAGTCCGGTCGTCGCCGGCAGATACCTTGCGACCGCCGTACAGCCGGGGAGTACAGGAAGGGTGCGGGGCAGCAGGCTGCGCTGCAGCGTCGCGGTGAACTCGTGCTCGGCGTCGCGGGCGCGGGCACGCGCCAGGGCCTGCCCGATCAGCCCCGCGGCGGCGGTCAGCAGCGCCCGTTCCTCGGCGCCGAACTCGTGCGGCCGGTCCCAGCCCAACAGGCACACACCAGCCACCCGGCCCTCGGCCGGCAGCGGCAGGGCCGCGAATCCTCCCGGCCCGGTCGCGGCCAGGCCGGGCTCCAGGCCGATGCTGGAGGGCCACAGGCGCGTGCGGCCCTGGCGCAGCACGCTCTCCAGCGTGGGCAGGTCCCCCAGCGAGGCATCCGGCCACTCCGAGTACCACTGAGAGCGCCACGTCCCCCACACTGCCAGCTCCTGGGGTTCCATACCGGTGACCACCAGCCGTCCCGCGTGCAACTCGGCGAGCACCACACAGTCGGCTCCCAGAGGGTCACGCAAGGCGGTGACCACGGCACGGCTGACATCACCGACCGTCATCGACGCCGCCAGCGCGATGGAGAGCCGCTGCAGCCGGGACACCTGGTCCCCGGCCGACCGCAGATACGACGCCTCTGCGATCACGCCCAGCAGCCGCGGCCTTCCGCCCTGGTCGGCCAGCACCTGGAAGCGCAGCCGCAGCCAGCGCAGAACGCCGCCGGGCCGGCGGATCCGGAACTCCAGATCGTGGCCGCCAGGCCAGCCCGCACTAGGCTCCAGGACGGACATCAGCGCCGGTGCGTCCTCCGGGACGGTCTGTGCCAGCACCGTCTCCACACGACCGTCGAAGTCCTCCTCCGCCAGGCCCAGAAGGTCCAATGCCTGCCGGTCCGCCTCGATCCGCCCATTGGCCGGCGACAAGGTGAGCGAGCCCAGATCCCCAAGACCCAGCCCGGAGCCGCCTGACCGCGCCGCAGGCACCGGGCCGGAGACGCCGCCACCCGCAGCGCAGGCACCCTCGGATTCCATCCTCGCGGCGACCTGGTCGGCATAGAGCTCCAGAAAACCGCGACGCTCCGCCTCCACCCCGTTTAGGCCGGCGCCCTTGACGACCAGGCAACCCAGAAGCGTCTCTCCGCAGGTCAGCGGCACGGCTTCCAGCCACTCCCCGCCGTCCTCCCCTGTGGCGTCGGCAGCGGCACCGGACGCGGCCGCTCTCGGCCCAGCCACTTCAGCGCCGCCAGTCTCCGCCGAGGCATGCCATACCGGGTGACGGGTACGGAACGCCTCGGCCACCGCCGAACGACCGGACAGCGCGAAACTGACCGGAAACCTCACGCCGTCCTCCGGGTTCTCCTCCACCGCCTCACTCAGGCGCAGCCGGTCTGCCTGCTCGTCGGGCACGTAGACGGCGGCGGCCGTGGCTCCTGCAAACACCATGCCCTGCTCCGCCATGATTCCCCGCGTCCTAGTCGCCCACGGACGACTGGTCGTGCGCCGAGTCAGCGCTCCGGCGAGCCGCAGGCCAAGCGGCTACGGATTGTCACCGACACCCACGTCGCGAGCGTCGATAAACACCTATTATTGCCTTATGTCCTTCATGTCGCGATGGTGAACGCCCACTCTCGCTCACATGCGCTCTCTCGGACCCGGTGGTCGAACACGCCGCCCTGGACGCCGAGCAGAGGGCAGTACCTCGCCGTCGGTCGACCGTTCGATCGAACGCGTCCGGTTCGCCGTCCGGTGGTCACTCCACCGCAACAGACTCCTGAGAAGAGGCAGTTGCGTGCCGTAGGCCGGGGACGCCGGCCGTAGCTCCAGCACCCCGTTTTCCGCGGAACCGCACCGGGGCGACCTTGCCGACCAGCTCCGGGGCAATGTCCGCCCACCGGTCAACCAAGCTTCCAGCCCCGGGGCCTGTCAGGTGCGCTCGGTCGCCATCCCGGCGACCGCGGACCCGAACGGCACCGGATCGCGACCATCACCGGTCGTCCCGCGCCCGTGCGGGCCCGTCGTCGTGAGCATGGCGGCGCCGTCAGCCGGGGGGGCGTGGGCCGTCGGGGGGCGGCGGCCACCACGGCACTCCGCCACTCTCCGACGTGTCGCGGAGCGCCTCATCGATGATTCCGGGGGCGATCCGCCTGAGGTCGAGGACGGCTTCGCGGATCCCCGCAGCCACCCACAGGTCCCTC
This sequence comes from Actinacidiphila paucisporea, assembly GCF_900142575.1. Classification (GTDB taxonomy): domain Bacteria; phylum Actinomycetota; class Actinomycetes; order Streptomycetales; family Streptomycetaceae; genus Actinacidiphila; species Actinacidiphila paucisporea. The sequence goes on along the minus strand of NZ_FRBI01000031.1, from coordinate 3,075 downwards.
AGCCGGCCGGGGTCGTCCGGCAGCCTCTCGGGGGGAGGACGCCGCAGCGAGGAGGTGCCGGTACTCGGTGGGGCCGAATCCGAGGCTTCGGGGAACCACCGCCAGATGAGGTTCGGGTCGGTCAGCGGATCGCCCGGCCGACCCGGGCATGGCGATGGTGCTGTCCGCGATCAAGTCGACGGTCGAGGCGGTATCGGCAAGCTGCGCGAGCGCCCGCAGGGCAGCAAGTACCGGCCCGGCGAGCGGTGGCCGGCCCTGGAACGGACCTGGCGCCCGGACATCCGGGCGGCGGTCATCGCCGCGGCCGCGGGCCGGCCGCCCATCTGCCGACGGCGCGGTTCGTCCGGCGGTTCCCCGCCAGGACGCCGCCCCGGCGGGGCTCCCTCGGAACCCGGCTCACTCACAGGTGAACCGGGGCACGGCTGCACTTCGGTCAGCAGCGGTGACAGCCCTTCACGCCGCCCTCGGGTTTGCCGTAGTCGCCATAGCCGTAGTGGCCGCCGGGCTTTCCGGGCTCACCCGGCTTGCAGTGCTTGCCCGGCTTGTCCGGCTTACATGGCTTGCCCGGCTTTCCGGGCTTGCAGTGCTTGCCCGGCGGGCAGGGCTCCTCCTCGATGACGACGGTGACGGTGGCCTGAGCGGGCGCGCTGACGACCGGGTTGCCCACCGGGTCGGTGCCGGCCGCTTGCGCCACGTTGGTGATCGCGCATTCCGTGCCGCCGCCCGCCTGCTCCGCGCACGCGTCGATGTCCGCCTGGGTGATCGTGTACGAACCGTCGCAGGTCGTGCTGCCAGCAGGCGCGAGTGTGGTCTCGTCACAGGTGACGGAGCTGACTCGGTCGTCCTGGACCCGCACGTCGTGCAGGTCGAGGGTGCCGGTGTTGGTGACGGTGTAGGAGTAGTCGACTGTCGAGCCGACGGTGTAGGGCCCGGCGGAGTCCACCCGCTTGGCAACCGAGATGTGCGGCGCTCCGACCTCGAGGGTCAGGTAGGTCTCCGGGGAGGTGACCGTCCGGCCGTTCGCGGTGCCCGTCGCCGTTGCGGTGTTGGTCACGTGACCGGACGTGCCGTCTTCCGCGCTGATGACGTAGGTACCGGTGCAGGTGGTGCTGTCGGCGGGTGTCAGCGTGGTCGACTGGCAGGTGATGCCGGTGACGTGGTCGTCGTGCACCGCGACGTCGGTCAGCTCCGCTCCGCCCGTGTTGCGGACGGTGTAGGTGTAGGTGACCGTTTGCCCGACGGAGTAGGGGCCGGGTGCCTGCACCGCCTTCTGGACCTCAATTCCGGGCGCCAGTTCGATCGGCACGGTCTCCGAGGACGGTGGCGAAGTGACCGTCTCGCCGTCCGAAGTGCCCGTCGCCGTGGCGGTGTTGTCGATGGAACCATTGGCCGCATCCGCGGCGGTCACGGTATAGGTGGCCGTACAGGTGACCGTTTCACCCGGCGCCAGACTCGACACCGGACACGTCACCGGACCGATCTTGGGGTCGTTGACCGCGAGGTCGTCGATCGTCGTCCCGCCGGAGTTGGTCACCACGAAGTCGTACGGAACCTGAGAACCAACGGTGAGGTCGGGAGGCAGGGGCCGTCTGGCCTGCTTGACGAGGTCGAGCTGCGGGAGCGGCCGGAAGGTCCTGACCACGACGTTGCGGATGAGGTGGACGTCGGTGAACAGTCCCGTCGAGGCTGCGAAGCCGAACTTGTAGGTGTCGGGCACGGGTGTCGGAGCGGGCGTGCTGAGCACCTGCTGGGAACCGCGTCCGTCGTTGAAGTCGATGAACACGGTCAGCTGCGGATTGGGCGCCGGGGTGATCTCGACGTGCACCCGGCGGCGCGACGGTTCGAGGGCGTTCTGCGCCTGCTCGGGGGTGAGGCCCGAAGACAACCCGGCCAGCGGCCCCTGCAACTGCCCGGGAAGGGTCGACGGCCAGGGTCCGGTGGTGGTGAAGTTACTGGTAGTGGCAGTGAGGAAACAGTAACCCTCGATCCCGTCACCCGGGCCTCGCACAGTGACCATGTTGGCCCCGGGTGCGGGGATGCGGAACGGCGTCCCGGCCGGTGAGCGCCCACCCGGGGGGCACCCGTTCCCCCGGTGCTCCCAGTCCCCGAAGTAGTTCCCGAGGACGTCGAGGCCCACGCCCAGGTAACCGCGGTCCACACCGGGCACGAAGTCCGCGCTGGGGTCGTCGTCGGGAAGCTTCTGCGCATACCCGAGGCTGCCGCCGAAGGCACCGGGGTGGGTCAGTGCCGTATCGCCGTTCACCAGGAAGAACGAGATGCCGTCGGCAGGGGTGGCCGGGGTCGTGCTGCCGTACTGCCACTGGTCGAACGTGACGTCGAGGCCCTGGGTGGCGGGCAGCGCATGATTGTAGAGGACGGCGCCCGACTGGTCGTTGGATGCGTCCGTCAGACGGAGGTAGCCGAAGGGGGCAGCGTCAGGGGGCGGCGAATTGACACCGTCCGGGCAGCCGCCGAGCGGGTGGTCCCCGGGGCCCGGCGCAGCCGCAGACGGCGCACCGGTCAGGCAGGCCGACCCCACCCCGGTGAACTCCGAAGCCGTGGCCTGCGTAAAGGTCTCCTGAAGCAAAGGAGACCCGTTGCCCTGCGCGTGCGCGTCGCCGGCGTTCATCGTCAGCAAGGCTCCGACGCTGACGGCAAGGGCCAGTGCCGCGGCAGCAAGCCGGGACGTCCCCTCGCGCACACCGGACGATGGGCGTTGCGTTCGTTTCATTCGGCATACGTAGCAGTTGCGTTGCACGTACCACCCGACGACAAGCCGCGGTCCCCATTCAAGAACCCGCTCAGCCCCAACCCGGGCCGCGTAGAGCTACCGGGAGACGTGGGTGCGCGGGCCGTCGTCGGTTCGTCCTGGTCTTCGTCCTCCTGCACGTCGGATTTCGTCACCGGGGCGGTGGTGCCGGAAACGCCGGGGTCGGCTGCAACGGCCGCATGAAGCGCCCCTTCCCGGCATTCGAGCTGCTGCCGGGTTGCAGCTCACCCATCTGCGTGCGTGAACTGCGCCCCTCCAGCCGCTACAACTACCGCTGCTGGTACGCGCTCGCGTCCGCGTAGATG
>NZ_FRBI01000043.1 GCF_900142575.1 Actinacidiphila paucisporea | reverse complement strand
TGGGCTCCGGCGGCCAGTACAGCACCACGTGGAACAACGTGACCAACTTCGTTGCCGGCAAGGGCTGGAACCCGGGCACGACCGCCCCCGTGACCTACTCGGGCTCGTGGAACTGCAACGGCAACTGCTACCTGTCGCTGTACGGCTGGACCACGAACCCGCTCATCGAGTACTACATCGTCGACAACTACGGCAACTACAACCCGAGTTCCGGCACCTCCAGGCTGGGCTCCGTCAACAGCGACGGCAGCACGTACGACCTGTACCGGACGCAGCGCGTCAACCAGCCCTCCATCCAGGGCACCGCGACGTTCTACCAGTACTGGGCGGTCCGCCAGGCGAAGCGCACCGGCGGCACCATCACCGTGGCCAACTTCTTCAACGCGTGGGCGCAGGCGGGCCTGAACCTCGGCACCCCGAACTACGAGATCCTGGCCACCGAGGGCTACGGGTCCTCCGGTAGCTCCAACATCACCGTGGGTTCCGGCGGCGGCGGCAGCACGGGTGGAACCACCGGCGGGACCACCGGTGGAACGACCGGCGGCACCACCGGCGGCGGTGGCGGCAGCTGCACGGCGAACGTGACGGCCGCAGACCAGTGGAGCGACCGCTACAACCTCAACGTCGCCGTCACCGGCTCCAGCAACTGGACCGTGACGGTGAACGTGCCATCGCCCGAGGTGGTCATGTCCACCTGGAACATCAGCGCCAGCTACCCCAGCCAGTACGTGCTCGTCGCCCGCCCCAACGGCAGCGGCAACAACTGGGGTCTGACGATCCAGAAGAACGGGCACACGAACTGGCCCACCTTCTCCTGCCAGGCCGGCTGACCCTCCGCAGGACCCGGCGCCCCCGGCGCGGCGGCCTCGGCCGTCGCGCCGGGGCGTGCCTCATGGTCCCGGGGTCGACGGTGTGGTGGTCGGCGTGTCCGTCGGAGTACCCGACGGGTCACCGGTGGTGCCACCCGTCGGGCCGCCGGTTGTGCCGGTAGTGGTCCCGCCCGTCGGACCGCCGGTCGAACCACCAGCCGTGCTGCCACCACCGGTGGACGACGTACCGCCGGTCGTCGAGCCACCGGACGACGTACCGCCGGTCGTCGAGCCACCGGACGACGTACCGCCGGTCGTCGAGCCACCGGACGACGTACCGCCGGTCGTCGAGCCACCGCCGGTGGAGTGGTGCGGCGGACCGGAGTTCGGCGGCGGCGTCGAGGAAGTACCGCCCTGCGTCCCCCCCGACGTCCCCCCTGTCGACGTGGACGGCGTGCTCGTCCTCCCCGTCGCGGACGGCGACGTGGTCGCCGACGACGGTGTCGAGGTCGGGGCGGTCGTGCCGGGGGCGGTCGTGGCGGAGTCGTCCGGGGCTTCCTCCTGGGCGGACTCCAGCGGCTTGACCTGGTTCTTCTGGTGGGAGTCGTCGCCGGAGCCGGAGGTCGCGCCCAGGGTGACGATCGTGCCCAGGACCGCGGCCAGCAGGACGCCGGTGCCTACGGCGACGAGGTTGCGGCGGGTGCCGACCACGGCAAGCCGCTTCGGGCCGGTCGCGTGCGCCGCGTGGGACGGGGCGCGGTGGTGGATGACCGCCAGCGGGGGGTGGACGACGGTGGGCGGCTCGTTGTCGGCGGCGGCCGGGAGGAGTTCGAGCGGGGCCGCGGGCTCCGCGTCGACGACCAGCGCCAGCGTACGGCGGCCGACGACGGTGCCCTGCCGGTCGGCGAGGGCGCCGCGCAGCGCGATGGAGGCCTCGAGTTCCGCCCTGGCCCGGTCCATCGTGCCGTTGCAGAGCGCCAGTACGCCCAACTCGTGGTGGAAGTAGGCCTCTTCCGCGACCTCGCCGGACAGTCGCGCGGCCTCCTGACCGATCCGCAGCGTGCGCTCCCAGGCGCCCCAGTGCAGGGCGGCGGCGAAGACGGGGGCCACCGTGCGGGCCAGCAGGACCGCGGCGCTCGGGTTGCCGTTGTCGCGGCAGGCGGACATGGCGGCGATGATCGCCTCGGACTCGGCGGCGGCGCGGGCCGCGGTGACCGAGGGGTGGCCTGTCCACCAGGCGTAGTGCAGGGCGGCGGTGTGCGCCTGGACCTCGCTCAGCTCGCCCTCGGCGGCGAAGGCGGCGGCGAGCTGCTGGGTGACGCCGGCGGCGAGCCGGTAGTGGGCGGCGACCGGGACGGCCAGGCCGACCGCGGTCATCTCGCCGAGGGCCGCGTCCCCGTGGGTGTCACCGACGAGTGCGGGCAGGTGCGAGGGGTGCGGACACTCGCCGTCGAGGGCCACGGCGAAGGCGAGGGCTTCGCGGGCGGACTCGCTGAGCCGGGAGGCGAGCAGGTCGGCGGGGGCGGCGCTCTCCGCGAGCGACGGCAGCGGCACGTCGGCGGCGGGCACCCGGGGGGCGGGCGGCGTGACCGGCGGTATCTCCAGCGGCGCCGAGGGGTCGGGTGCCGCGGGGCCGTCGAAGCCGGTCAGGTCGGGTATCAGGTCGCCGGCGGGCGCGGGGGCGGCGGGCAGGGCCGGGGTGCCGTTCTCCCACACCGAGTCGTCCCAGTCGGGCTCGGGCGGGAAGCGCAGCGCGTCCCGCTGCCGCAGCAGGGCGCCGGCCTGGACGAAGCGCAGCGGCAGGCCCTCCGACTCGAACCACAGGTCGGCCGCCCAGGCGGTCTCGTCCTCTTCGAGTGGCCGCCCGGCGGCCAGGGTGAGCAGGTCGACGCAGGCGACCCGGCTGAGGCCGGCGAGGAAGACCTCCTCGACCAGGGCGTCGGCGGGCGGCGCGGCGACATCCGGGGTCGCGGCCAGCAGGAATGCGCACTCGGGGGCCGCGGCGAGCAGCTCCTCCAGGGCGGCGCCGCCGAATTCCAGGTCGTCCACCACGACGACGGCGCCGGTCTCCCGCAGCAGCCCGGGGAGTTCGGTCCGGCTTGGGCGGTAGTCGTCGCCGGCGTAGACGGTGCTGTAGAGGGCCTGCAGGACGTCGCCGACGGTGCGGCGGTAGCCGGACAGCCACAGCACACCGTCGGGTGCGAGGTCGGCGCAGGCATTGGCGACGGACTCCAGCAGGGCGGTGCGGCCGGCCCCCGACGGCCCCGTGACGCGTACCGACCGGCCGCGGGCCAGCAGCCGGATCAGCCGCTCGCGCTCCTCGTCGCGCTCCAGCAGCGGCAGTTCGGGGGCGGGCGGTCCCGGCGGCGGGGAGGGGCGGCGGGCCGCGAGGTGGGCGGCGCGCTCCTCGGGGGTGCGCGGCACCGGGGTCCTGCGCTCCTCGGGCGGGCACACGGTGACCTCGGTGCCGTCGACCGGATTGACGGTCAGCAGGTAGTCGGGGGTGACGATCCGCCGCACCCGTACGCTGCCGCCGCCGGGGGTGGCGGTGCCCGCGGTCAGCTCCAGCGGTTCGCGGGCCGGGCGGACGGCCTTGGGCAGCGGGGCGGCCGCGTCGAAGAGCGAGGGCTCGACCGGGCGCAGGCCGTCGAAGGCGGTGGGGTCGGCCGGGGCCTCCGCCTGCGGTGGCTCGTACGGCACCAGCGCGCCCCGGTCGGCGCCGCCGCCGGCCCCGCCGCTCCTGACGCCGAACGCGTCGAAGGCCTCGTCCTGCCCTGGCCGCTCGCCGGGCTCGCCGTTGTGCTGGTCCATGTCCTACGCCCTCATGTGCGTCACGTCAGGGGCGCAGCCGGGCCGCCGCACGTGCCGTGCCGGCCCGATTCCCCTGGTCCGGCGTACGGGGTAGCACGCCTGCGGGCAATCCGAGACCAAACTCTAAGGGCTCGCGGCGTTTCTAAGAAGCGCAGGGGGGCCGGGCAGCCCTTACGTCACCTTTCGGCCTCGATCGCGAGGATGCGGTGCAGCCTGGTGGCGACCAGCAGCCGCTGCATCTGCGGCGGCACGTTGCGCAGCACCAGCCGGCGGTTGGCCCGGCCGGCCCTGCGGTGGGCGCCCATGATGACGCCGAGGCCGGTCGCGTCCCACGAGTCCAGCTCGGTCAGGTCGAGTACGAGGTCGCCGCGGCCGGCATCGACCGCGGTGTGCAGGGCCGTACGGGCGTCCGCCGCGCTGCGGACGTCGAGGCGGCCCCCGACGACCAGCTCGGCATGGTCGCCCCTGATATGCATAGTCGCTCCCGAAGCTCCCGAAGAATTGCGGCACCCGTCCGTATGTCTTCACACAACTGACGGTCTGTCGCAAAGAGAAGTTGCCGTCTGTGAGCGAACCGATACCGAATTCACTCCTGTGAGTGACGTTGCTTAGTACGGGTAGAACCCCTGGCCGCTCTTACGGCCCAGATCTCCCGCGTCCACCATCCGCCGCATGATCTCCGGCGGGGCGAACTTCTCGTCCTGCGATTCGGCGTAGATGTTGCCGGTGGCGTGCAGCAGGATGTCCACGCCGGTGAGGTCGGTGGTGGCCAGCGGGCCCATCGCGTGGCCGAAGCCCAGCTTGCAGGCGGTGTCGATGTCCTCGGCGGAGGCGACGCCGGACTCGTAGAGCTTGACGGCCTCCACGACCAGCGCGGAGATCAGCCGGGTGGTGACGAAGCCGGCCACGTCCCGGTTGACGACGACACAGGTCTTGCCGACGCTCTCGGCGAACTCCCGGGCGCGGGCCAGCGTGTCGTCGCTGGTCTTGTAGCCGCGGACCAACTCGCACAGCCGCATCATCGGCACCGGCGAGAAGAAGTGCGTGCCGACCACCCGTTCGGGGTGCTCGGTGGCCGCGGCGATCTTGGTGATCGGGATCGCGGAGGTGTTGGACGCCAGCACCGTGCCGGGGCCGGTGATCCGGTCCAGGGTGCGGAAGATGTCCTGCTTGACCTCGATCTTCTCGAAGACCGCCTCGACCACCAGGTCGGCGTCCGCGACGGCTTCGAGGTCGGTGGTGGTGCTGATCCTGGCCAACGCCGCCGCCGCGTCGGCCGCTTCGAGGGCGCCCTTGGCGACGAAGCGGTCGTAGGAGGCCTTGATGCCGTCGGTGCCGCGGGCCAGCGCCTCGTCGGTGACGTCCCGCAGGACCACCTCGTAGCCGGCCTGGGCCGCCACCTGCGCGATGCCCGAGCCCATCAGTCCGGCTCCTACGACGGCGAGCTTCTTCGCCACGGCACACACCTCTCCGTTGGGGTATCTGGCCGGACCCTAGCGCCGGTTCGGGGCCCGGCGCAGCATGATGTCGGGCGCGTCACCGTGTGTCCTTGGTCGCAACGGGCCGCCCGCGCAGGCCCTACGCTCGGCCTCATGGTCAATCTCACCCGCATCTACACCCGCACCGGCGACGACGGTACGACCGCGCTCGGCGACATGAGCCGTACGCCCAAGACCGACACCCGGATCGCCGCGTACGCCGACGCCAACGAGGCGAACGCCGTCATCGGCACCGCCCTGGCACTCGGCGGACTGGCCGAGGAGGTGACGGCCGTTCTGATCCGCGTCCAGAACGACCTGTTCGACGTGGGCGCCGACCTGGCCACCCCCGTGGCGCCGGACCCGAAGTATCCGCCGCTGCGGGTCGAGCAGTCCTACGTGGACCGCCTGGAGGCCGACTGCGACGCCTTCCTGGCCGACCTGGACAAGCTCCGCAGCTTCATCCTGCCCGGCGGCACGCCGGGCGCGGCGCTGCTGCACCAGGCCTGTACGGTCGTGCGCCGCGCGGAGCGGTCCACGTGGGCGGCGCTGGCCGAGCACGGCGAAGTGATGAACCCGCTGACCGCGACCTATCTGAACCGGCTCTCGGACCTGCTGTTCATCCTGGCCAGGACCGCGAACAAGGAACGCGGCGACGTGCTGTGGGTGCCGGGCGAGAACCGCTGACCCGCGCCGGCCGAAGGGACCCGCTCAGGCCACGTTGACCCGCTGGCCGGGCGGGGCCGCCTCCAGCCAGGCGAGGAAACCGGTCAGCGCGTCGTCGCTCATCGCCAGTTCGAGGCGCAGGCCGCGGTGCTCGCAGGTCAGCACGACCGCGTCGGACAGCAGCGCCAGCTCCTCGGAGCCGCGCGGCTCCCTGCGGCCCTCGACCTCGATGGAGGGGCGCTCCAGCACCCGGCGCGGCCGGAAGGCGTAGGAGAAGACCCGGAACCACTCGACGCGGTCGCCGTTGTAGCGGGCCACCCCGTAGACCCAGCCCTTGCCGGTGGGTTCGGCGTCCGCCGGCAGGGCCACCCGCAGGCTGCAGTCGAAGGTGCCGCCCGAGCGCTGGATCAGCCGGCGGCGCAGGCCCAGGACGAACAGCGCCAGCAGGATCGCACCCACGACCGCGCCGATCGCCTCGACCGAGAGGATCACGTCCACCGCTCTCCTCTCCTGGGGCTCATCGCCGCCCGCGCCACGCGCCCTGTGTGTGCTGCCCTTGCTGTGCCGGTGCCGCGGACCGCCCCTGAGGGCAGCCCGCGGCACCGTTGTGCTGCTCCAGCGGGGGCGCCGTCCTGGACGGCGCTCCGCCGGTGGTGGTTCAGTGCGCGCCCGCCGCGGCGGCGAGCCGGACCTCCGCGCGGCGCTCGGCCCCCGCGTCGGACTCGGACCTGGAGCGCTCCAGCGCCCGCTCGGCCCGTGCGACGTCGATCTCCTCGGCCAGCTCGGCGATCTCGGCGAGAATCGAGAGCTTGTTGTCCGCGAAGGAGAGGAAGCCGCCGTGCACGGCGACGACCACGGTGCCGCCCTCGCTGGTGCGGACCGTCACCGGGCCCGACTGCAGCACTCCGAGCACCGGCTCGTGCGACGGCATGATGCCGATGTCACCGGACATGGTGCGGGCGATGACCATGGCGGCCTCCCCGGACCAGATGCTGCGGTCCGCGGCCACCACCTCGACGTGAATTTCGGCCAAGACGGCTCCTCGGGTCGGCACCCACCGGGTGAGGGAGGTGCGTAAGACAAAGAATAGGGGCTGCGTGAGGGGGGCAGAGACCGCCTGCCCCCCTCACGCCACGACCGCGGGTCAGTTGACGCCGAGCTTGGCGGCGTTCGCCTTGAGGTCGTCCAGGCCACCGCACATGAAGAAGGCCTGCTCCGGGAAGTGGTCGTACTCGCCGTCCGCGATGGCGTTGAAGGCCGCCACCGACTCCTCCAGCGACACGTCCGAGCCGTCCACACCGGTGAACTGCTTCGCCGCGTGGGTGTTCTGCGACAGGAAGCGCTCGATGCGGCGGGCGCGGAAGACGGTGAGCTTGTCCTCTTCGCCCAGCTCGTCGATGCCGAGGATGGAGATGATGTCCTGGAGGTCCTTGTACTTCTGCAGGATGCCCTTGACGCGCATGGCGCAGTCGTAGTGGTCCTGCGAGATGTAGCGCGGGTCCAGGATGCGGGACGTGGAGTCCAGCGGGTCCACCGCGGGGTAGATGCCCTTCTCCGAGATCGGCCGCGAGAGCACGGTCGTCGCGTCGAGGTGGGCGAAGGTGGTGGCCGGCGCCGGGTCGGTCAGGTCGTCCGCGGGGACGTAGATCGCCTGCATCGAGGTGATCGAGTGACCGCGGGTCGAGGTGATCCGCTCCTGCAGCTGGCCCATCTCGTCGGCCAGGTTCGGCTGGTAGCCCACCGCGGAGGGCATCCGGCCGAGCAGCGTGGAGACCTCGGAGCCCGCCTGGGTGAACCGGAAGATGTTGTCGATGAAGAACAGCACGTCCTGGTTCTGCACATCGCGGAAGTACTCCGCCATGGTCAGGCCGGCCAGCGCGACCCGCAGCCGGGTGCCCGGCGGCTCGTCCATCTGACCGAAGACCAGCGCGGTCTGCGGGAGCACGCCGGACTCGGCCATCTCCGCGATGAGGTCGTTGCCCTCACGGGTGCGCTCGCCGACGCCGGCGAAGACGGAGACGCCCTCGTGCAGCTTCGCCACACGCATGATCATTTCCTGGATCAGCACGGTCTTGCCGACGCCCGCGCCGCCGAACAGGCCGATCTTGCCGCCCTTGACGTACGGGGTCAGCAGGTCGACGACCTTCAGGCCGGTCTCGAACATCTCGGTCTTGGACTCGAGCTGGTCGAAGGCCGGGGCCTTGCGGTGGATCGGCCAGCGCTCGGTGACCTCGGACTCGGCCTCCGGCTCGTTCAGGATCGCGCCGAGGGTGTTGAAGACGCGGCCCTTGGTGACGTCGCCGACGGGCACGGTGATGCCGTTGCCGGTGTCGGTGACCGGCGACTGGCGGACCAGGCCGTCGGTGGGCTGCATCGAGATGGCGCGGACCAGGCCGTCGCCGAGGTGCTGCGCGACCTCCAGGGTCAGCGTCTTGGTGGCGCCGGCCTGGGTCGGGTCGGCGACGTCGACCTTGAGCGCGTTGTAGATCTCCGGCATGGCGTCGACGGGGAACTCCACGTCGACGACCGGGCCGATGACCCGCGCCACCCGGCCGGTGGCGGTGGTTTCAACAGTGGTGGTCATAGTGGTCAGTCACTCCCCGCGTTCGCGTCGGCCAGGGCGCTGGCACCGCCGACGATCTCGCTGATTTCCTGGGTGATGTCGGCCTGTCGGGCCGCGTTGGCAAGCCGCGTGAGCGACTTGATCAGATCTTCCGCGTTGTCGGTCGCCGACTTCATCGCCCGGCGGCGGGCCGCGTGCTCGGAGGCGGCGGCCTGCAGCAGGGCGTTGTAGATGCGGCTCTCGACGTACCGCGGCAGCAGCGCGTCCAGCACGCCCTCCGCGGACGGCTCGAACTCGTACAGCGGCTTGGCCTGGGGCTGCTTGGACTCCCCTTCGCCACCGGCTGCCTTGTCCGAGATCGCCAGCGGCAGCAGCCGCCGGTCGACCGGGCTCTGCGTCATCATCGACACGAACTCGGTGAAGACGATGTGCAGCTCGTCCACGCCGCCCTCGGCCGAGTCCGCGAGCACCGACTCGATCAGCGGTGTGGCCACCGCCTTGGCGTCGGCGTACTTCGGGCTGTCCGAGAAGCCGGTCCAGGACTGCGCGACCGTGCGCTCACGGAAGCCGTAGTACGCCAGGCCCTTGCGGCCGACGATGTAGCTGTCGACCTCCTTGCCCTCCGCGCGCAGCCGCTCGGTGAGCCGGTCGGCCGCCTTGATCGCGTTGGACGAGTAGCCGCCGGCCAGGCCGCGGTCGCTCGTGATGAGCAGGACCGCGGCGCGGGTCGGGTTCTCGGCCTCGGTGGTCAGCGGGTGCTTGGTGTTGGAGCCGGTCGCGACCGCCGTGACCGCACGGGTCAGTTCGTCGGCGTACGGGGACGAGGCCGCCACCTGGCGCTGCGCCTTGACGATGCGCGAGGCGGCGATCATCTCCATCGCCTTGGTGATCTTCTTCGTGGCGGTGATGGTCTTGATCCGGCGCTTGTAGACCCGAATCTGTGCACCCATGCGATCAGCCCTCGACCAGCAGCGTGCCCGAGGACGTCTCGAACTGCTTCTTGAAGGCCGCGACCGCGGAGGTCAGCGCGTCGATCGTGCCCTCCTCCAGCTTGCCCGTCTCGACGATCCCGGTGAGCAGCGACTTGTGCTCGCGGTGCAGGTAGTCCAGCAGCTCCCGCTCGAAGCGGCGGACGTCCTCGACGGGTACGTCGTCCAGCTGGCCGGTGGTGCCGGCCCAGATGGAGACGACCTGGTCCTCGATCGCGAACGGCGCGTACTGGCCCTGCTTGAGCAGCTCGACCATCCGCTGGCCGCGCTCCAGCTGCGCCTTGGAGGCCGCGTCCAGGTCGGAGCCGAAGGCCGCGAAGGCCTCCAGCTCGCGGAACTGGGCGAGGTCCACCCGCAGCCGGCCGGCGACGCTCTTCATGGCCTTGATCTGCGCGGAACCGCCGACCCGGGAGACCGAGATACCGACGTTCAGCGCGGGGCGCTGGCCGGCGTTGAAGAGGTCGGACTCCAGGAAGCACTGGCCGTCGGTGATGGAGATGACGTTGGTCGGGATGAACGCCGACACGTCGTTGGCCTTGGTCTCCACGATCGGCAGACCGGTCATGGAGCCGGCACCGAGGTCGTCGGAGAGCTTGGCGCAGCGCTCCAGCAGGCGGGAGTGCAGGTAGAAGACGTCGCCGGGGTAGGCCTCGCGGCCCGGCGGGCGGCGCAGCAGCAGCGAGACGGCGCGGTAGGCGTCGGCCTGCTTGCTCAGGTCGTCGAAGACGATCAGGACGTGCTTGCCCTGGTACATCCAGTGCTGGCCGATGGCCGAGCCGGTGTAGGGAGCCAGGTACTTGAAGCCGGCCGGGTCGGACGCCGGGGCGGCGACGATGGTCGTGTACTCCAGCGCACCGGCCTCCTCCAGCGCGGCGCGCACGCCGGCGATGGTGGAGCCCTTCTGGCCGATGGCGACGTAGATGCAGCGGACCTGCTTCTCCGGGTCGCCGCTGCGCCAGTTGTCGCGCTGGTTGATGATCGTGTCGATCGCCAGGGCGGACTTGCCGGTCTGGCGGTCGCCGATGATCAGCTGGCGCTGGCCGCGGCCGATCGGGGTCATCGCGTCGACGGCCTTCAGGCCGGTCTGCATCGGCTCGTGCACCGACTTGCGCTGCATGACCGTGGGGGCCTGCAGCTCCAGCGCGCGGCGGGCGTCGGTCTCGATCTCGCCGAGGCCGTCGATCGGGGTGCCGAGCGGGTCGACGACCCGGCCCAGGTAGCCCTCGCCGACCGCCACCGACAGCACCTCACCGGTGCGGTGCACCGGCTGGCCCTCTTCGATGCCGTTGAACTCGCCCAGGACGATCGCGCCGATCTCGCGCTCTTCCAGGTTCAGCGCGAGACCGAGGGTGCCGTCCTCGAACCGCAGCAGTTCGTTCGCCATTGCCGAGGGCAGTCCCTCGACCTTCGCGATGCCGTCTCCGGCAACGCTGACCGTCCCGACCTCCTCGCGCGAGGCCGCGTCCGGCTGGTACGACTGGACAAACGTCTCCAGCGCGTCCCGGATCTCCTCCGGCCGGATCGTGAGCTCCGCCATCTGGGTTCCCTGCTCTCCTTGTTGGGCCCGAAGTCTTCTTTGGGGGCGTCGGCCCAACGCGGGCCGTCAGTGCTTGTCTTTGGTGCTGCTGTGTGCCGCCGGCGGAGCCGTCAGCCGGCCATCCTGCGGGACGCCTCATCGAGGCGGTCCGCGATCGAGCCGTTGATGACCTCGTCACCGATCCGCACCCGGACCCCGCCGAGGACCGCGGGGTCCACGTCCAGGTTCAGATGCACCGGCCGGCCGTAGATCCTGGCCAGGGCGTCCCCGAGCCGACGCTTCTGCGCCTCGCTCAGCGGGGTCGCCGAGACCACCTCTGCGACCGTCCGGCCGCGGCGGGCCGCGGCCAGCTTGGACAGGGATTCGATCCCGCCCTCAAGGCTACGTCCTCGCGGCGCGGTGACCAGCCGGGTGACCAGCCGTTCCGTGACCGGTTTGGCGCGGCCGCCGAGCAGCGTGTGCAGCAGCGCGGCCTTGCCGGCGCCGTCCCCGGCCCGGCCGCTGAGCGCGGCCCGCAGCTCGCCGCTGCCCGAGGCGATCCGGCCGAAGCGGAACAGCTCGTCCTCGACCTCGTCGAGCGTGCCGTCCTGCTGCGCGGCGGTGAGGTCGGCGGTGTCCGCCAGCTCCTCCAGCGCGTCCACCAGGTCGCGGGACCGCGACCAGCGGGCCCGTACCATCCCGCTGACCAGGTCGACGCTGTCCGCTCCGAGCTGGCCGCCCAGCAGGCGCTGGGCGAGCGCCGCCTTGGCCTCACCGGACTGCGCCGGGTCGGTCAGGGCGCGGCGCAGCGTCGACTCGCGGTTCAGCAGCGCGGTCACCGCAGCCAGCTCGTCGGCCAGCCGGGTCGCGTCCACCGACGCGTTGTCGGTCAGCGCGTCCAGCCGTTCCCTGGCGGCGGCCAGCGCGTCACGGCTCGCGCCGTTCATCGGGCCGCCCCGGCGCCCGCCCCGTTGCCGGCGCCGGCGTCCGCGGAGCCGTCGAGGCTGTCGAGGAAGCGGTCGATGGTGCGGCTCTGCCGGGCAGTGTCCTCAAGGGACTCCCCGACCAGCTTGCCCGCGAGGTCGGTGGCGATCCTGCCGACCTCCTGGCGCAGCGTGACGGTCACCTGCCGGCGGTCCGCCTCGATCTGGGCGTGACCCGCGGCGACGATGGCGTCCCGCTGGCGCTGGCCCTCCTCGCGCATCTCCGCGATGATCACGGCACCCTGCTCACGGGCCTGCTCGGTGATCCGGGCCGCCTCGTGGCGGGCCTCGGCGAGCTGCGCCTTGTACTCCTCAAGCGTGCGGTTGGCTTCGGCCTGCGCCTTCTCCGCGCGCTCCAGACCACCCTCGATCGCGTCGTGGCGCTCTGCGAGGGTCTTCTGGATGTTCGGCAGGAGCTTCTTACCGAGGAGGCCGAAGACGATGAAGAAGCAGAGCAGGCCGATAACCAGTTCCGCGGTGTTGGGGATGAGCGGGTTCTGCGCCCCCTCCTCCGCAAGGAAGGCCATCATGTCTGAACCTTTCGTCGAGTGGCTACTGGTCGGGGGTCCAGGTCACTTCTGGAAGATGAAGGGGACGACCAGGCCGAGCAGCGCGAGGACCTCGCAGAGCGCGAAGCCGAGGAACATGTTGGTGCGGATGATCGGCATGGCCTCGGGCTGGCGGGCCATGGCCTCGATCGAGTGGCCGAAGACCAGACCGATGCCCACGCCGGGGCCGATGGCGGCGAGGCCGTAGGCGACCGCGCCAAGGCGGCCGGCGGTGGTGGCGGCGGCGAGGTTGACGAACTCGGCAGACATTTCCCTGTCTTCCTTTGTGATGCGGTCCGTTGGGGGGCTTCCCAGCGGAAGTCTGGTGGTGGGGTGCTGCGGTGGGTCAGGTCATCGATACCGGCCGGGGCCGGTCAGTGACCCTCTTCGAGCGCGCCGCTGATGTAGATCGAGGCGAGCAGCGTGAAGATGTACGCCTGGAGGAACTGGATCAGCAGCTCGAAGGCGGTCATGAAGATGGCCAGCGCGAACGAACCGCCGGCGACCGCCGCGAACAGGGAGGGCGTCAGCAGGTACCAGGTCGCGACGCTGAACATCACGATGAGCATGTGGCCGGCGAACATGTTGGCCCACAGCCGCACCGCGAGGGTGAAGGGCCGGGTGATCACGTTCTGGATGAACTCCAGCAGCACGATCAGCGGCACCAGCGGCTTGGGCAGGCCGTCGATCCACACCAGGTTCTTGACGCCGCCGCGGAAGCCGTGCGTCTTGAACGTCAGGTACATGTACGTGATGAACACCAGCGCGGCCAGGCCGACCGGGAACGCGAACCGCGACATCGGCGGGAACTGCGCGGCCGGGATGATCGACATGATGTTCATGAACCACACGAAGAAGAAGATCGACGCGAGGAAGGGGACGTACTTGTCGCCCTTCTTGCCGATCACCTCGCGGGCGATGCTGCGGGCCACGAACGTGTAGCCGATCTCACCGATCAGCTGCACCTTGCCGGGGACCAGCTTGGGCTTGTTGAACGCGGCCCAGAAGAAGCCCACCACCAGCAGCATGCAGATGATCGCCAGCAGCATCGGCTTGGTGAAGTCGAAGCTGCCGATGCTGAAGATCGGCTTGAAGTCGAACGAGTTGAGGCCCGGAGCGGGGAATGCGCAGTCGTGCTGGATGTGGCATCCAGCCTCAGCGAGCAGCGTGTGGGCACTCACCCGTGACTCCTTCGTCGTGACGCATAAGTAACGGCAACCTTGTGTGTCAGCGCGGCTGGTGAGGCCGCTGGTCGGCACGGCGGACGAGGCGTGGCGAAGTCGCCACGGTCCGCTGGGAGCCCGCATCGAAGACCGGGCACCCGGGCTCCGCGCCGCGTCCGCGGCCCGGATCCGAATACACCGATGGGCGCGGGGGCAGCACCTTCCTCAAGCGTGAGGGGCCTCCACGTCCAGATGCGTTTCCGGACGATAGCAGATGGAATTGCAGCCTCTTTACCCGCCCCTTGGCACTGAGCATCATTCGGCCGGGGGTACGGAGGGGACCGGGTCGACGTACAGCATCCGCGAGGTGAGGCTCTGCTTGACCTGGCCGCCGACCCACGACAGGGCGGTCGCCAGCAGGGTCAGGCCGAAGGCGCGGCCGCTGAAGAGCGTGGTGTCCTTGAAGACGACGACGAAGACGCCGATCATCAGGATCTGCACGGCGTAGACCAGCATCCCCGCGGCCATGGCGATCTGGGGCCGGTCCTCGGTCATGGTCATCAGCACGTACGAGCCGAGGGCGAAGAAGACCGCGACCACCGCGACCGCCACCAGTCCGCCGACGAGGCCTTTTTCGCCTGCGAGTACGGCGCTGACGACGGTGGCGACAACTCCTACGGGCGCGGCGACAAGCGCGGCCCCCTTGAGGATTCGGGCGTCGTTCTGCTGCATGGTCGGCTCCTCCGGCGGGAGTTGGGGCAAGCGGATGTCGTCGGAGACGAGCGTAGTCAGGGAGCGAGGGTGTGCCTCACGCCGGTAGACCGCTCATCCGGTCTATCGGCGTCTTCCCTGCTTTCGTGAACGGTATCACAAAGTATTTGATGCGGTCTTTACCATGGACATGTGCTGCCTGTCACAGGACTGTGCTCGCGACACGCCGCCCGTTTTACCGCAGATGTCCGGGGGCCGAGCGCTCAGTTGCGGGTCTTGACCGGGCTGCGGCTGTCCGATCGCCGCTCCGACCTGCGGTCGGGCAGTCGCGAACGGTCACCGATCGCGGTCGAGCCGTGCAGAGCCGGGTGGTCGGGCGAGCGCATCTCGCGCTCCGCGGCGGCCGCTCCCGCGGCCAGCCGCCGGCGGCGGCGCCGGTAGCGCGGCGGGACCACGGACTCCGCCCAGTCGGGGGCGGCAGGCTTGAAGCGCGGCAGCAGCAGCACGACCAGCCCGACCGCGCTGAGCGAGACGATCACCAGCACGATCCACAGGCTGGAGGAGTTGACCGAGAAGGCCACCGCGGCGAAGGCGAACAGCGCGCACCAGAAGTACATGATCAGCACCGCGCGGCTGTGCGAGTGCCCGATCTCCAGCAGCCGGTGGTGCAGGTGGCCGCGGTCGGCGGCGAAGGGCGACTGGCCCTTCCAGGTCCTGCGGACGACCGCGAGGACCAGGTCGGCGGCCGGGATGGCGATCATCGTCAGCGGCAGCAGCAGCGGCATGTAGACCGGCACCATGAAGTGCACGGTCTGCCGGGTCGATCCGGTGAAGGAGGTGATCGCGTCGGGGTCGACCTGCCCGGTGATGGAGATCGCGCAGGAGGAGAGCACCAGGCCGATCAGCATCGAGCCGGAGTCGCCCATGAAGATCCGCGCCGGGTGGATGTTGTGCGGCAGGAAGCCCAGGCACATCCCGATCAGGATCGCGCTGAACAGCGTCGCCGGCGCGGCCGCCTCGACGCCGTAGCCGTACCACATGCGGTAGGCGTACATGAAGAAGGCGACCGACGCGATGCACACCATGCCGGCCGCGAGGCCGTCCAGGCCGTCGACGAAGTTCACCGCGTTGATGGTGATCACCACCAGGGCGACGGTGAGCAGCGTCGACTGGACCGGGGTCAGCGCGACCGGGCCGACGCCCGGCACCGGCAGCCACAGGATGGTGAGGCCCTGCAGCACCATCACGCCGGCCGCGATCATCTGCACGCCGAGCTTGATCAGCGCGTCCACGCCCCACTTGTCGTCCAGCACGCCGAGCAGCCAGATCAGCCCGGCCCCGGACAGCAGCGCGCGCGGCTCGTTGGACAGCGAGAAGACGTCACCGATGTTCGACAGGTGCGCCGCGACCAGCAGACCCGCGCACAGGCCGCCGAACATGGCGATGCCGCCGAGCCGCGGGGTGGGCTCCCGGTGAACGTCACGTGCCCTGATGGGCGGCATCGCGCCGGCGGCGATGGCGAACTTCCGCACCGGCCCGGTCAGCAGATACGTGACCGCGGCGGCGACGAAAAGGGTCAGCAGATACTCGCGCACGAGCCGCCTCCGACAGTCTCGGGAGCGTAGCGGTGCTGCGCACACGTCCGGGGGTGGTACCTCACAGCGTCACACCCTAGTGGTGACCGGGCCGGGACGGCGAACACCTGTAGAGACTCACAGGCAGCCCGTGCGGTTGCACCCGCACCGCACGCGTCCTCAGGAGGGCCGGACGGTGGCGCCGACGCCGGTCAGCGCGGTCACCATCGGGTCGAGCGCGGTGTGGATCTCCGCACCGATGCTGCGGAAGTACGAGATGGGGGCGCCGTACGGGTCGCCGACCTCGTCGGCGTCCGGGCTGGGGGCCAGCAGCCAGCCGCGCAGCGCGGCGGCGGCGCGGACCAGTGCCCTGGCCCGCTCGGTGACGCTGCCCTCGGGCAGGGTGGTGGTGTCTATGGCCCGCACCAGCCGGGTGAACTCCTTGAGCGTGAAGGTCCGCAGGCCCGCCGCGTGGCCCATCGAGATGACCTGGGCGCGGTGGTCGCGGGTCGCGGTGAGCACCAGGTCGGCGTCGATGACGTGGTCGTCCAGCAGTTCCCTGCCGGTGAAGCCGGAGGGGTCGGCGCCGTACTCGGCGAGCACCGCGGCGGCGTGCGCCTCCATCGGAGCGCCCTCGTGCCCCCAGGTGCCCGCCGACTCCACCAGCATGCCGGCCGCGCCGCCGCCGAGCCGCCGCGCCAGGCCGTGCCTGGTCAGCCGCTCGGCCATCGGCGAGCGGCAGACGTTGCCGGTGCAGACATGGAGGATGCGGAAGACGTCACCGCTGTCTCCGGGGACGACGCGCTGGACGTACTGCGTGTGCCCCCGTATGCCGCGCCCGTCGGGCGTGGTCAACGGCGCTCCTCCAAGTCGGGTACGACCTTGCGCAGCTCCTCGGCGCTGATCGCACCGGCCCGCAGCAGCACCGGCACCTTGCCGGTGACGTCGACGATGGAGGACGGCACGGCGGCCGGGGTGGGGCCGCCGTCCAGGTAGACCGCGACGGAGTCGCCGAGCATGCCCTGGGCGGCGTCGCAGTCCTGCGGCGAGGGCATGCCGGTGAGGTTGGCGCTGGAGACGGCCATCGGCCCGGTGGCGGTGAGCAGTTCGATCGCGACCGGGTGCAGCGGCATGCGGACGGCGACCGTGCCGCGGGTGTCGCCGAGGTCCCAGGCCAGCGACGGCTGGTGCTTGGTGACCAGGGTCAGCGCGCCGGGCCAGAAGGCGTCGACCAGCTCCCAGGCCTGCTCGGAGAAGTCGGTGACGATGCCGTGCAGGGTGTTGGGCGAGCCGACGAGGACCGGCGAGGGCATGTTGCGCCCGCGGCCCTTGGCCTCCAGCAGGTCGCCTACGGCCTCGGCGTCGAAGGCGTCGGCGCCGATGCCGTACACCGTGTCGGTCGGCAGCACGACGAGCTCGCCGCGCTTGATCGCCGAAGTGGCCTCGCGCAGGCCGGTCGCCCGGTCGGTCGCATCCGAGCAGTCGTATCGCCGTGCCATGAGATGACCTCCGAAAGGTGCAGTGCTGCTGCCGGGTCCTGCGCCCGGTCGGCCCGCCTGGTCACGGCAGGGCCTTGCGGGCCGAGGTGAAGCGCGGGCGGTTGTTGAGATCGGGGTGGTCGGCCGCGTCCGCCCAGCCCGCGTCCTCCTTGAAGATCCACGGCACCTGGCCGCCCTGCGAGTCGGCGTGCTCGATGACGACGACCCCGCCGGGCCGCAGCAGCCGGTGCGCGGTGCGCTCGATGCCGCGGATGGTGTCGAGGCCGTCCTCGCCGGAGAAGAGTGCCAGTTCCGGGTCGTGGTCGCGGGCCTCGGGTGCCACATGTTCCCACTCGGTGAGCGGGATGTAGGGCGGGTTGGAGATGACCAGGTCGACCTGGCCGTTCAGTTCGGGGAAGGCGGTCAGCGCGTTGCCCTGGCACAGGTCGACCTTGCTGCCCTCGACGTTGGCGCGGGCGTAGTCGAGCGCGTCCTCGGACAGCTCCACGGCGTGCACGCGGGAGCGCGGCACCTCCTGGGCCAGGGCGAGGGCGATGGCGCCTGAGCCGGTGCACAGGTCGACGATCAGCGGTTCCGCGACGTCCATGGCCCGTACCGCGTCTATCGCCCAGCCGACGACCGACTCGGTCTCCGGGCGGGGCACGAACACCCCCGGGCCGACGCGCAGTTCGAGGTAGCGGAAGAAGGCCCGGCCGGTGATGTGCTGGAGCGGTTCGCGGGCCTCGCGGCGGGCGATGGCCTCCCAGTAGCGGGCGTCGAACTCGCTGTCGGCGACGCTGTGCAGCTCACCGCGTTTGACACCGTGGATGTACGCGGCCAGTTCCTCGGCGTCGAAACGCGGCGACGGCACGCCGGCGTCGGCGAGCCGCTGGGCGGCCTGCGCCACCTCGGCGAGCAGCAGGTTCACCGTCCGCCCCCTCAGCCGGCGTCGCCGGCGGCGGCCAGCTTGGCGGCGGAGTCGGCGTCCACGCAGGCCTGGATCATCGCGTCGAGATCGCCGTCCAGTACCTGGTCGAGGTTGTAGGCCTTGAAGCCGACGCGGTGGTCGGAGATGCGGTTCTCCGGGAAGTTGTAGGTGCGGATGCGCTCGGAGCGGTCGACGGTGCGCACCTGGCTGCGGCGGGCGTCGGACGCCTCGCGTTCGGCCTCCTCCTGCGCCGCGGCCAGCAGCCGGGAGCGCAGGATGCGCATCGCCGACTCCTTGTTCTGCAGCTGGCTCTTCTCGTTCTGGCACGAGACGACCAGACCGGAGGGCAGGTGGGTGATGCGGACCGCGGAGTCGGTGGTGTTGACCGACTGGCCACCGGGCCCCGACGAGCGGTAGACGTCGATCCGCAGGTCGTTCGGGCCGATCTCGACCTCGACGTCCTCGGCCTCGGGGGTGACCAGCACGCCGGCCGCGGAGGTGTGGATACGCCCCTGGGACTCGGTCGCGGGCACCCGCTGCACCCGGTGGACGCCGCCCTCGTACTTGAGCCTGGCCCAGACGCCCTGGCCGGGCTCATGGCTCGCCTTGGCCTTCACCGCGACCTGGACGTCCTTGTAGCCGCCGAGGTCGGACTCGTTGGCGTCCAGGATCTCGGTCTTCCAGCCGACGCGCTCGGCGTAGCGCAGGTACATCCGCAGCAGGTCGCCGGCGAACAGCGCCGACTCCTCGCCGCCCTCCCCCGCCTTGACCTCCAGGATCACGTCCTTGTCGTCGCTGGGGTCGCGCGGCACCAGCAGCAGCCGCAGCCGCTCGGTGAGCCCGTCGCGCTCCTTGTCCAGCTCCTTGACCTCGGCGGCGAAGTCCGGGTCGTCGACGCCGAGTTCGCGCGCGGTCTCGATGTCGTCGCCGGTCTGCCGCCACGCCCGGTAGGTGCTGACGATGGGGGTCAGCTCCGCGTACCGCTTGTTGAGCCTGCGGGCGTTCGCCTGGTCGGCGTGCACCGCGGGGTCGGCAAGCTGCTTCTCGAGGTCGGCATGCTCGCCGATCAGTTCCTCGACCGCCTCGAACATCATCAATCCCTAGCTGGAAGGAGTCTGGAAGGAGTAGGTGGGACGACAAAGCGCCGGTCCGGTCGCCCTGGGGTGGGCGACCGGGAACCGGCGCTTTCGGGTCGCTACTTCTTCCCGGACCCGGCGGCCTTGCCGAAGCGGGCCTCGAAGCGGGCCACACGGCCACCGGTGTCGAGGATCTTCTGCTTGCCCGTGTAGAACGGGTGGCACTCGGAGCACACTTCCGCGCGGATCTGGCCGCTCGTCTCGGTGCTGCGGGTGGTGAACGAGGCGCCACAGGTGCAGGTGACCTGGGTCTCGACGTACTCGGGGTGGATCTCGCGCTTCAAGGGTGCTCCTAGGTTCGGGAGGGCGCCGGGTCGCTCCGCGGGTTTGCGTCACGTGAACCGGGGCCAGCGGACCAGTCTGCCAGCACTGGCCGCATCTCCCAAAACCAGCTCCGGGGCGGGATAATTCCCCTACCGTACGGTTCGGCGTCTTCCCAGGTCAGCGGCCTGTCAGGGCTTTTTGTCCGCGGTGGGCGACGAGCCGACGACCTTGCCCGCGTCGACCTTGTCGGCCGCGGAGCCCTGGACGGCGGCGGCCGGGATGGTCCTGTCGGCGCGCAGCGCTGACCACACCATCGCGGCCTTGGCTTCGATGGGCTGCACCCGGTTGCGGTCGGCGGGGTCGTAGCGCACCGGCAGCGTGACCATGTGGATGCGGCCGGTCTTCAGGTTCCGGACGCTCTGTGCCAGGCCCATCAGCCTGCCGACCGAGCCGAGCCCGGTGTCGGTGGTGACGGCGCTGGTCGCGGTGTCGGCGACGGAGAAGAGCTTGGTGGGGCTGGTCAGCAGCCCCAGGCCGCTGATCCGGTCCATCAGCGCCCTCAGGAACGCTTGCTGCAGCTGGATACGCCCCAGGTCGCTGCCGTCCCCGACGCCGTGCCTGGTGCGGACCAGGCCGAGCGCCTGGTCGCCGTCGAGGGTGTGGGTGCCCGCGGCCAGCGTCAGGTGGCTCTTGGGGTCGGCTATGGCCGCCGTGGTGGTCAGCGGGACCCCGCCGAGCGCGTTGACCAGGTCCTTGAAGCCGGTGAAGTCGACCTCGACGTAGTGGTCCATCCGCACCCCTGACAGCTTCTCCACCGTCTTGACCGCGCAGGCCGGGCCGCCGACCTCGTAGGCGCTGTTGAACATCGCCTGCCGGGCCGCGGGGGCGGTGCCGCCGCCCGGCTTGCGGCAGGCGGGGCGGTCGATCAGGGTGTCCCGGGGGATGCTGACCACGCTGGCGCGCTTGTGGCCCTTGGCCAGGTGCACGATCATCGCGGTGTCCGAGCGGGCGGTGCCGCTGTCGTGGCCGTATCCCCGGTTGGCGCCCGAGCGGGAGTCCGAGCCGAGCACCAGGATGTCCATCGAGCCGTTGCCGAGCTTGACCGGGCGGTTGTTGCCGAGGGCCGAGTCGATGTCGACGCTGTGGATGTTGCCGTTGAGCCGGAAGTAGACGTATCCGGCGCCGCCCGCCCCCACCAGCACCAGTCCCGCCGCCACCCACGCGGTGATCCGCAGGCCCCGGCGCCGGCGCCGGAGGCCCTTGAGGGCGGTGGCGCCGGACGGCGGTCGGGAGTCGCCTGTGCCGGACATTCCTCCATCGTGCGCCGCCCCTGCCCGGTTCGGCATCCGGGGAGGAACCGGCGGGCCCGCGTACCCCCGGGCCAGAGGACACGCGGACGACTTTTTCGTCACGCTGGGCGACGGGTGGTGACCGAGGCGGGCCTCCCGCGCGCGGGAACGGCCCCGCCCACCGGGAAATCCGGTGGGCGGGGCCGTTCGCCTGACCGCGGGTGGCGGGTCAGTCGTTGTTCTGGCCCGGCGTGGTCTTCGCGATCTGCATCAGGAATTCCGCGTTGGACTTGGTCTGCTTCATCTTGTCCAGCAGCAGCTCGATCGCCTGCTGCTGGTCGAGCGCGTGCAGCACCCGGCGCAGCTTCCAGACGATGCCCAGCTCCTCGCTGTTGAGCAGGATCTCCTCCTTGCGGGTGCCGGACGCGTCCACGTCCACCGCCGGGAAGATGCGCTTGTCGGCGAGCTTCCGGTCGAGCTTGAGCTCCATGTTGCCGGTGCCCTTGAACTCCTCGAAGATCACCTCGTCCATCCGCGAGCCGGTCTCGACCAGCGCGGTGGCCAGGATGGTCAGCGAGCCGCCGTCCTCGATGTTGCGCGCGGCGCCGAAGAACCGCTTCGGCGGGTAGAGCGCGGTGGAGTCCACACCACCGGACAGGATGCGGCCGGAGGCGGGCGCGGCCAGGTTGTAGGCGCGGCCGAGCCGGGTGATCGAGTCCAGCAGCACGACCACGTCGTGGCCCAGCTCCACCAGGCGCTTGGCGCGCTCGATGGCCAGCTCGGCGACCGTGGTGTGGTCCTCGGCGGGGCGGTCGAAGGTCGAGGAGATGACCTCGCCCTTCACCGACCGCTGCATGTCGGTGACCTCTTCCGGGCGCTCGTCCACCAGCACCACCATCAGGTGGCACTCCGGGTTGTTGGTGGTGATCGCGTTGGCCACGGCCTGCATGATCATGGTCTTACCGGTCTTCGGCGGGGCCACGATCAGACCGCGCTGGCCCTTGCCGATCGGCGAGACCAGGTCGATGATCCGGGTGGTCAGCACGCCGGGGTCGGTCTCCAGCTGGAGCCGGTCCTGCGGGTACAGCGGGGTGAGCTTGTTGAACTCGGGACGGCCGCGCCCGGAGTCGGCGGCCATGCCGTTCGCCGAGTCCAGCCTGACCAGCGCGTTGAACTTCTCGCGCCGCTCGCCGTCCTTGGGCTGCCGCACCGCACCGGTGACGTGGTCGCCCTTGCGCAGCCCGTTCTTGCGGACCTGCGCCAGCGACACGTACACGTCGTTCGGACCCGGCAGGTAGCCGGACGTGCGGATGAACGCGTAATTGTCGAGGATGTCGAGGATGCCCGCCACCGGGATCAGCACGTCGTCGTCGGCGACCTGCGGCTCGCCCGCGCCGCCGCCGAACTCCTCGCGGCGGTTGCCGCGGCCCCGGCGGTCGCGGTAGCGGCCCCTGCGCCGGCCCCTGCCGTCACCGAACTCGTCGTCGTCCTGCGGGCCGCCGCCGCCCTGGCCGCCGCCGGCCTGCTGCTGGCCCTGGCCGCCGCCGCCCTGCTGCTGGCGGTCGCCGCGGTCCCGGCCCTGCCGGTTGCCGCCGTCGCCGCCGCCGTCCTCGCGGTTGCGCTGGCGGTCCCGCTGGCGCTCCCTGCGGTCGCCGCGCTGCCCGCGCTGGCGGTCCTGGCGGTCGTCGCCGCCCTGCTGCCTGCCGTCGCCCTTGGCCTCGGCCTGGCCCTCGGCGGTGTCCGCGGCGGCCTCGGCCGCCCGCTCGGCCCGCTCGGTCTTCGCGGCCTTGGGCTGCTCACCGGCCGGCTGGCCGGGAATCTCGATCTGCTTGTGCTCCTGCCGCTGCTCGGGGGCCGCGGTCGCCGTCGCCGCCGCGGCGGCCGGGGCCGCCTCGCCGTCGGACTTCTCGATGCGGGCCTTCGAGGTGGTGCGCCGCTTGGGCTTGTCCGCGGCGCCGTCGGCGGCCGCGGGGGCGGCCGGCGCGGACGCGCCGCCGCCTGCCTGGCGCTCCTTGATGGTCTCGATCAGCTGGCTCTTGCGCATCCGCGCGGTGCCCTTGATACCGAGGCCTGAGGCGAGCTGCTGCAGTTCGGCCAGCACCATGCCGTCCAGGCCGGTCCCGGTCCGGCGGCGCCGCGACGCACTGGCCGTGGCAGCACCGTTAGCAGGCGCGGCGGCGTCGGACGAGGCGACAGTGTCATCTGCGCGCACGCCCATCAGATCGGTGGTGTCGCTCACGAAGGGTCCTTCCCTGGAGCGGACGTCGGCCTGTCTGGCTCGGCGACCGGTCGTGCTGTCCGGATCTGGGCGTTTCCGCTGCTCAGAGCCGGGGCGGTGGTCCGCCTGATGGCGGCAGAAATACATACGTGCCTTCGGCACGGAGGGAACTCGTACCGAAACTCCGGAGCGTGCTCAACACCGCTCGGGCAGAATCCGACTCTTCGGACCTTGCCTTATGCGGTGTGGGAGGCTCCCGGAAGAAAAGCGGTCCCACGGTAGGGACACAGTGCATCGCGCCCATCGGGCATCGAATGCAGGCTTGAGATTAACACTACCGGATCCAACGAACATTCCCCCTCTCACGACCGGCAATCGTGTCACTGCCCCCCGGCGAGCGGCAGGACACACGCCCCGGACACGTCCAGGTCCAGGCGGTTCGCCGCCCAGCCCTCGCCCGCGATCCGGGAGACCTTGTCGGCGGCGCCCTCGTCGGTGAACGCCAGGACCGTGGGTCCCGCGCCCGACACGACGGCGGCCACGCCCTCGCCCCGCAACCGGTGGACCAGCGCCAGGGTTTCGGGCATCGCCGGCGCCCGGTAGTCCTGGTGCAGCCGGTCCTCGGTGGCCGGCAGCAGCAGCTCGGGACGCCTGGTCAGGGCCTCCACCAGCAGCGCCGCCCGCCCCGCGTTGGCCGCCGCGTCCACATGCGGGACGGTACGCGGCAGCAGCCCGCGCGCGGTCTCGGTGAGCACCGGCGTGGCGGGCACGAAAACCACCGGGACCAGCGAGTCCGCCGGGTCGAGCCGGATGGCCCGGGCCGCGCCGCCCTCGCTCCAGGCCACGGTCAGGCCGCCGAGCAGGCACGCCGCGACATTGTCGGGGTGCCCCTCGATCTCGGTGGCCAGCTCCAGCAGCGCGGTGTCGTCCAGGACGGACGGGCCACCTATGGTCACCGCGCGGGCGGCGATGATGCCCGCGCAGATCGCGGCCGACGACGAGCCGAGGCCGCGGCCGTGCGGAATGCGGTTCGCGCACACCACCTCAAGGCCGCGCGGCTGGCCGCCGAGCAGGTCGAAGGCGGTCCGCAGCGAGCGCACGACGAGGTGTTTCTCGTCCCGAGCCAGCGTCTCGGCGCCCTCGCCGGCGATGTCCACGTGCAGCCCGGCGTCGGCGACCCGCACCACGATGTCGTCGTAGAGGCCCAGGGCCAGTCCGAAGGCGTCGAACCCGGGCCCGAGGTTGGCGCTGGTCGCGGGGACGCGCACTCGTACTGCGGCAGCGCGGAACGCGGGACCGGCCATCTTTCGACGAATCTCCTTGTGCGGTTCGCCCTGCGGGCGCGGCGCCATTGCCGGGCGGCGGGGCGGGGAGTGGCGATGCGGGGTGGCATCAGCCGGATTCGGGGCACACTGCGGTGCCGCCTGCTTCCAGCTTATCGAAGGAAGGTTCTCTTGCGACATAGGGCGCACGCACAGCGCGTGATGCGTGTCGCCCATCGCGCGTGCGCCCCTGGTGCGGTTCCCCTCCGGCGGGGGTCTGCCGTGCCGGAGGGGCGCCCCCCGCCGGAGGGGCGCCCCCTGTGCCCCGCGCCCCGCTGAGGCGCCCTGTGGAGCAGGAGACCAGGTCAGGCCAGGCCCAGGCTCTCCGCGGCGGCGTCCGCGTCGACCGGCACCGTCAAGGGTGCGGGGGCCCCCGCGACGGCCCAGTCCGGGTCCTTCAGGCCGTTGCCGGTGACCGTGCAGACGATGCGCTGGCCCGGGTCGATGCGGCCCTCTTCGAGGGCCTTGAGCAGGCCGGCGACCGATGCCGCGGAGGCGGGCTCCACGAAGACGCCCTCCTTGGCCGCCAGCAGGCGGTAGGCGGCCAGGATCTGACGGTCCGTCACCGCCTCGATGACGCCGCCGGACTCGTCCCGCGCCTCCTCGGCGAACTGCCAGGACGCGGGGTTGCCGATCCTGATCGCGGTGGCGATCGTCTGCGGACTGCGCACCGGCGCGCCGTTGACGATCGGCGCGGAACCCGACGCCTGGAAACCCCACATCCGGGGCTTGCGGGTGGCCATCCCGTCCGCCGCGTACTCGCGGTAGCCGCGCCAGTAGGCCGTGATGTTCCCCGCGTTCCCGACCGGCAGCAGGTGCAGGTCGGGCGCGTCGCCGAGCGCGTCGACGATCTCGAAGGCCGCGGTCTTCTGCCCCTCGATCCGCACCGGGTTCACCGAGTTGACCAGGGCCACCGGGTACTTCTCGCTGAGCCCGCGGGCGAGGTCCAGGCAGTCGTCGAAGTTGCCGTCGACCTGGAGGATGCGGCTGCCGTGGACCAGCGCCTGGCCCATCTTGCCGAGCGCGATCTTGCCCTGCGGGACGAGCACCGCGCAGACCATGCCGGCGCGTACCGCGTAGGCCGCCGCGCTGGCGGAGGTGTTGCCGGTCGAGGCGCAGATGACGGCCTGGGCGCCGTCCTCCTTGGCCTTGGAGATGGCCATGGTCATACCGCGGTCCTTGAAGGACCCGGTCGGATTCGCGCCCTCGACCTTGAGGTACACGTCGCAGCCGGTGCGCTCCGACAGCAGTTGGGCCGGTACCAGCGGGGTGCCACCCTCCAGCAGCGTGACCACCGGGGTGTCCGGGCCGACCGGGAGCCGGTCGCGGTACTCCTCGATGATGCCGCGCCACTGGTGGGTGCCCGACATTCGGGGCTGGTCGATTGTTCCGTTCATCGCGGATCTACTCCCCTTCCACACGCATGATGCTGGCGACGCCGCGTACGGTGTCGAGTTTCCGCAGGCTGGAGACGGTCGCCGAGAGGGCGGCGTCCGGCGCGCGGTGGGTGACGACGACGAGGGACGCCTCGCCGCCCTCCCTCCCCCAGCTACCGCTGGGAGGTGCCCCCGGCCCGCCGTCCTGCTCGGTGGCGGCCTCGTCGCCGCCGCCTTGGTTTCTGCCCTGCTGGCGCACCGTGTCGATGGACACGTCGTGCTCGGCGAACACCGTGGCGACCTGTGCGAGGACGCCCGGTTTGTCCGCCACGTCGAGGCTGATGTGGTAGCGGGTGACCACATCCCCCATCGGGCTCACCGGCAGTTGCGTGTAAGCGGACTCGCCGGCACCGGTGGTCGCCGCCAGTTTGTTGCGGCAGGCGGCCACCAGGTCGCCGAGGACGGCGGAGGCGGTGGGTGCACCGCCGGCGCCGGGACCGTAGAACATCAGCTGACCGGCCGCCTCCGCCTCGACGAAGACGGCGTTGTAGGCCCCGCGCACGGAGGCCAGCGGGTGGCTGAGCGGGATCATCGCGGGATGCACCCGGGCGGTGACCGAGCGGCCGTCGCGGGCGCGCTCGCAGATGGCCAGCAGTTTGACCGTGCAGCCCATCTTCTTCGCCGAGGCGATGTCGGCCGCGGTGACCTCGGTGAGGCCCTCGCGGTGGACGTCGTCGATGGTGACCCGGGTGTGGAAGGCGATACCGGCCAGGATCGCGGCCTTGGCGGCGGCGTCGAAGCCCTCGACGTCGGCCGTGGGGTCGGCCTCGGCGTATCCCAGCGCGGTGGCCTCGTCGAGCGCCTCGCTGTAGCCGGCGCCGGTGGAGTCCATCTTGTCGAGGATGAAGTTCGTGGTGCCGTTGACGATGCCGAGCACCCGGTTGACCTTGTCGCCGGCCAGCGATTCGCGCAGCGGCCTGATCAGCGGGATCGCCCCGGCGACGGCGGCCTCGTAGTAGAGGTCGACGCCGTGCTCGGCGGCCTTGGCGTGCAGGCTCGCGCCGTCGGCGGCCAGCAGCGCCTTGTTGGCCGACACCACGGAGGCGCCGTGCTCGAAGGCGGTGGTGATCAGCGTACGCACCGGCTCGATACCGCCGATGACCTCGACCACGACGTCGATGTCGCCGCGCTTGACCAGCGCGGTGGCGTCGGTGGTGAGCAGCTCGGCGGGCACCCCGTCCCGTACCCGGTTGGGGCGGCGCACCGCGATACCGGCCAGCTCGATCGGCGCCCCGATCCGGGCGGCCAGGTCGGCCGACTGCGTCGTGATGATGCGCGTGACCTCGGAGCCGACCACACCGCAGCCCAGCAGCGCCACTTTCAGCGGACGCGTACGCATCATCCGACCTCGTCTCTCGTACAGCTCTCGTGTCGCGTGGGTACGGCCCCGGCTCCCGGTCTCCCGGCTCCCCGGTCCCGTACGGCGTGGAGGGAACCAGTCTCACCCACCGGATGGGAGAAGCCACGCCGTGTCCGGATTGCGAGACCGTCCGGGCGGGCCGTGAGATTTGCCGTCCGCCTGGCGATCTTGCCGTGTTTCGCCGCACCGGGCGGGCGCCCGCCGTAGATCCTCTGCCGCGGGTTCTCCGTACCGACGCCGGCCTGTTCCGCACCGACGCCGGCCTGTTCCGCGTGCGCCGGCCTCAGCCGACATCGAGCCGCAGCAGGTCCTCCTCCGTCTCGCGCCGGACGATGACCCGCGGCTTCCCGTCCGCGACCACCACCACCGGCGGGCGCGGGACGTGGTTGTAGTTGCTGGCCATCGAGCGGCAGTACGCGCCGGTGGCCGGCACCGCGAGCAGGTCGCCGGGCGCCAGGTCGGCCGGCAGGAACGCGTCCTTCACCACGATGTCGCCGCTCTCGCAGTGCTTGCCGACGACCCGGCTGAGCATCGGCTCCGCGTCGCTGCGGCGGGAGGCCAGCGCGACGGTGTACTCGGCGTCGTAGAGCGCGGTACGGATGTTGTCCGACATCCCGCCGTCGACGCTGACGTACGTGCGCAGGCCCTCCAGCGGCTTGACCGTACCGACCTCGTAGAGGGTGAAGGCGGTCGGGCCGACGATGGCCCGGCCCGGCTCGACCGACAGCCGCGGCGGGTCCAGGCGGGCCGCCTCGCACTCGCGGCTGACGATCTCGCCGAGCGACTTGGCGATCTGGTACGGCTCCGCGGGGTCGTCGTCCGCGGTGTAGGCGATGCCGAGGCCGCCGCCGAGGTCGATCTCGGGCAGCTGCACCCCGTGCTCGTCGCGGATCGCGGCCAGCAGCGACACCACCCGGCGGGCGGCCACCTCGAAGCCGGCCATGTCGAAGATCTGCGATCCGATGTGGCTGTGGATGCCGATCAGCTCCAGGCTCTCCAGCTTCAGCACCCGGCGCACCGCCTCCGCGGCCTGCCCGCCGGCCAGCGCCAGGCCGAACTTCTGGTCCTCGTGCGCGGTCGCGATGAATTCGTGGGTGTGCGCCTCGACGCCGACCGTCACCCGGATCTGCACCGGCTGCCGCCGCCCGTGCCGCTCGGCGGCGGCCGCGACCCTGACGATCTCCTGGAAGGAGTCCAGCACGATCCGGCCGACGCCGGCCGCGACCGCCCGGTCGATCTCGGCGTTGCTCTTGTTGTTGCCGTGCATCGCGATCCGCTCGGCGGGCATGCCGGCGTCCAGCGCGACGGCCAGCTCGGCGCCCGAGCAGACGTCGAGGTTGAGCCCCTCCTCGTGCAGCCAGCGCACGACGGCCCGGGACAGGAAGGCCTTGCCTGCGTAGAAGACGTCGGCGTCCGGCCCGAAGGCGGCCCGCCAGGCCCGGCAGCGGGCCCGGAAGTCGGCCTCGTCCAGCACGTACGCCGGCGTGCCGAACTCGGCGGCCAGGTCCCGTACGTCGATCCCGCCGACCTCGACGGCGCCGTCGGCGTTGCGGGTGACGGTACGGGACCAGATGTGCGCGTCCAGCCGGTTGAGGTCGGCGGGCGGGGCGGCGTAGTGCCCTTCCGGCAGTACGTCGGCGTGGCGGGGCCCTGCGGGGTGTGCGGATCGGCTCACGGCGGTGTCTCTCGTTCTCGTCTTCTCGTCAGAGATGGTCGGGTGCGCTGATGCCGAGCAGGTGCAGGCCGTCGGCGAGCACGATGCCGGTCGCGTCGGCGAGGCGGACCCGGGCAGCGTGGACGGCCGAGGGTTTCTCGTCCCCCTTGGGCAGCACGGGGCACTCGTCCTGGAACCGGAGATAGGCGTCGGCCAGCCGCTCCAGATGCCGTGCGAGCCGATCGGGCGCGCGGCGGCGGGCGGCGGTCTCGACGACCCGGGGGAAGTCGGCGATCAGCCCGAGCAGTTCCGTCTCGGCGGGGTGCCGGTACGGGTCCCGGGCAGCTGCCTCGACGCGAACACCCAGGTCATGGGCGTTGCGCAACAGCGCGCGGGTACGGGAGTGGGCGTAGCGGACCCGGAAGAGCGGGTTCGCCTCGCGCTGGGCGAGCAGGGCGGGTCCCGGGCGCGGCGGGTCCTCCGCGGGGGGCCGGAGCAGCGACCAGCGGGCGGCGTCGCGGCCGAGCCGGCCGGGGTCGCCGTCGCCCTCCGCCACGGTGAGGCCCTCCCGGCGGCTGCCGGGCCCGGCGCCGGCCGCCCGCAGCAGCCCGTTGACGACGTCGGCGACCATCGTGGCCCGCACCGCGCCGGGCGGCTCCGGCACGACGGTGACGCCCTCGCCCGCGAGCCCCTCGCCCCGCCCGTAGTCCGCCCCCTGCTCGCGCACCTGCCGTACGACGTCGGCGTAGGCCCGCGCGCTGAGCGTGATGTTCAGGAACCCGGCACCGGCGACCTCGACCTGGGCGATCCCCGGCTCCCTGGCGAGCCGCGCCGCGAGGATCCCGGCGACCTCGTACGCGCTGCGACCCGCCTGCCCGGCGAGCTGCAGCGCCACGTTCGTCGCGTAGTCCCCGCACCCCGGCCGCGGCGGCCGCTGCACCACGATCTTCTCCGGCACCGCGACCCGCAGCTCGTCCGCCGCGACGGCACGCCTGACCGTGCTCAGCACGGTCCACGACAGCTCGGCGGGGGTCACGGGAAAAGGGTAG
Source organism: Actinacidiphila paucisporea (assembly GCF_900142575.1). GTDB lineage: Bacteria > Actinomycetota > Actinomycetes > Streptomycetales > Streptomycetaceae > Actinacidiphila > Actinacidiphila paucisporea. The sequence goes on along the minus strand of NZ_FRBI01000043.1, from coordinate 9,927 downwards.
GCGAGAGGGAGCACCCCGTGGCGACCGGGTTTTACCCGCCCTATACGCCACCGGAGGCAGCGGCGGCCTGCGTCCCCGCGTCGGCGTCCGGCTGCTGGTCCGGCCCCCGGCGTATCAACCGCCGCACGGTCTCCACCAGCTCGGCCGGCTCGAACGGCTTCCCCACATACGCGTCCACCCCGCGCGGCCCCCCGGCCCCGTCCGGCAGCCCGCCCGCGCTGACCATGACGATCCCGACGTCCCGCGTCCACGGATCCGCGTCCGCCCGCAACCGCGCCGCCGTCCGCACCCCGTCCAGTCGCGGCATCACCACGTCCAGCGTCACCACATCGGGCCGCACGCTGTGCACGATCTCCAGGCACTCGGCACCATCAGCCGCGGTCACGACCTCGAAGCCCTCCAGCTCCAGGTTGACCCTGATCAACTGCCGGATCACCTTGTTGTCATCCACAACAAGCACCCGGCCGGTCGCACCCGCCACACCCCGAAGCCTAGGCGCGCCACTCCTGATGCGTCCGCGTTTTGCCCATTTCTCCCCCACGAACGACGCCCCCCGCCCCTCACGCCCCACCCAAACCCTGTCCGGCCCACCCCTCCCGTACTGGTAGTGTTCTTCCCGTCGCCCCCGTAGCTCAGGGGATAGAGCAACGGCCTCCGGAGCCGTGTGCGCAGGTTCGAATCCTGCCGGGGGCACTTCCGGAAAAGCCCGTTGACCTGCGGAAACGCAGGTCTGACGGGCTTTTATTTTTGCCAAGACACACGGCCAACGGGACCGTTGCACTTTTCGCCACGCACAATCGGCCAGGCCGCTGACCAGGCGCTTTCAGACGCGAGTGGTTCGTTGACCACCCAAGCGAGGGGCACTTTCCGCAGCCTGTGGCGTATTCGTGACGCGGGAAGGAAGACCGCCGGGCAAGACAGGCAGGATGCCCAGGGCGTATCTGAGCGAGACGTGTCGCCGGTAGACCCTGCTGGAGCGCCTTAAAATCCCGGCTCTCTTGCTGCGGAAACGGAGCCCGCATCGTCACGGAGTGCGACGGCGTCAGCCGCAGGGGAGTGTCACGCTACTCGTAGTCGCCCAGGAATTTGTCGATGCGGCCATTCGCGACCGTCTGGCGCCCGTAGATGCACTTCGCATAGGTGCGCAGCAGCGTCTCGACGGTGTTGCCCGCCCGCTCGGCCACTTCGGTGGGATCCACTCCCGCGTTCAGCCACGTTGACAGCGCCGAGTGCCGCAGGTCGTACGCACGAGCAACAAGAGGCGATTCCACCAGATCCGGTGGGAGCGCCAGGACGCGCGCGTCTCGCAAGGTCGTGCGATAGCCGCTGGACCCCAGCACCCGTCCACGCTCGGTGAAGAACATTCTTCCGTCGGCCGCCGTACCGAACGTGTCGACGCTCTGCCTCCCGATCGTCACCAATTGTGGCGACAGTGGCACTACACGAACCGCTCCGCCCTTCCGGCTCTTCAGACCGCGCTCATCGTGGTTACGGCCGCTGTACGTGTACTTCTTGCCAGCTTGCGGACGGGTCTCGTGCAGCACGAACCGGCCCCAGCCCTGTGCCGGCAGAACGCAGTCCTGGTACTTCACGGCCGCGGCTTCTTCAGGCCGCAGACCGGCGTAGTACATCCCCGCGAAGAACCCCACCAGCCGCCGTCCCCGAGCCCGCCTGTACAGCCCTACATACGAGAGGGCGTCGAGCAGCGAGCGTGCCTGGCCCGGATTCACCACAACTCGCGGATCGACCTCCTCGTCGTCCCTCGGCACCTGCCAGGGGATCTCGGGAATCAGGTCCTCACCGGCGCCGCACCCGCCGAACGCGTAGCCGACCGCATTCACCAACGTCTTCTTACGGTGGGCGCTGCGTACTTCCCGGCACCGCAGACCCATTCGCTCGAACGCTCAGCGACCGGATGACCCCTTCATCACTTCCGGATCCAGAAGATCGTCCACGGGCCGCGTCGCCCGAGCCACCCAGCGCAACGCCATCCGTTCGTCGCCCGGCACCTCCCGGTCCGCCGGACGCGGCACCACAAACGCCCGAAGTCGCAGCGCCCGGCGCAACAGCTCCTCGTCGGGCCGCAGCATCCGTCCTCTGATCATGGCCAAAGTGAGGGCGCACAGTCCGTCATTGTCTTCACAACGTGTCTTCGCCGCGGTCTGCCGCCAGCGCACGTCCATGTACTCCAGCGCGAAGTCATACCAACTCCGTCCGGCAAAAGGCGAACTGCTACGACCGGCCACGGCAGCCCCAGCGCCGCCGCCCGCCCCGGCTTCGCGCCTCACAGCGCTCACCAACCCAGCCGCCAGCTCATCGGCAACGCGCCTGACACTCGCCGACGTGCCTCTCCCCCGCCCCGCCGCGCCCGGTCTCCCTGGATGCTTCCCCGCACTCACCTTCCTGGCACGCCGTGCCTCATTCCGCATGACGCTCGCCGCCTCTCTACCTGTTCAACGATCGACGCGGAGGAGGCGTGCCGCTCACCCGGGATGCGCTGGCTCATTTGCTGGCGAAAACCAGCTGACGGTTACAGCGCGACGCCATACGGGACGCCTCCGCAGAGTCGCGTGTCCCCAGTTGCGCGGGGCATACTGCGTCTATGCAGCCAGGGATGCGCTACGCGGACATCCGCCCGTACATGGTTCCCGAGTCGCTCAGCGAGCTGGCCGGCCCGACGAGCGGAATCGTCAATCTGCCCCTGAGCCTGGACTGGTCCCAGCAGCGCCGTTACGACCTCAGCGTCGACAAGGACCGGCGTCGCCTCTACGAGACTGTCATCCGCGAAGCCCTGAACGTCTCTGAACTGCGGCGGTTTCTTGACGCAGGATTGCTGCTGCACCTGTGGCCCTCGCTTTGGCTGCCCGTACGCGCGAAATCGCTGTGGCAGGAGAGATTCCCCCAGCTGAGGTCCGCTGCTGCCGCATAGTGTGATCCGCATGGACCACCTCCACGCCCGTCTGACCCGGCTCGCCCTGGCGGCCGCAGCAGGGGACGGCTTCGTACTCGCCGGCGGATACGCCGTCCAGGCCCACGGCATCCTCAACCGCGTCTCCGACGACGTCGATCTCTTCACCGATCAGGGTGATCCGCAAAGATTCGACGCCGCAGTGAACGTGGTGCGGGACGCCTATACAGCTGACGGGCTGACGGTCGAGGTGATGCGATCTGGAGACTCCTTCGCGCGCCTGCTGGTCACCGACGAAGACGGTCGGGAGACGAAGGTGGAAATGGGCTACGACTGGCGCGCTGAACCGCCCGTCATGATGGACATCGGCCCCGTCCTGCATCCCGACGATGCTGTCGCCAACAAGGTCTCCGCCCTCTACTCCCGCGCGGAAGCCCGCGACTACGTCGACGTCCACGCTGCGCTCACCAGCGGACGCTACTCGGCCCAGGAACTTCTGCGCCTGGCCGAAGAGCGCGATCCGGGCTTCGACCGCCCCATGTTTGCCCAGGCGCTACGCGCCTCAAGACGCTGGGACGACCAGGACTACATGGAGTACGGCCTCGACGCCGAAGCCGTCATCCGCCTGCGTTCCGCGATGGAGTCATGGGCCGACGAACTGGAACTCGGCGCCCGCCCGACTGACGAGCTGCGGCCGTCCCAGGACAACCAACCGGGCCCCACCCCTCAGAAGCCGGCCGACCGTCCGACTTCCAAGCCCCCGACATCTCCTCCAGGTGCCAACCCCGGAACCCGCAAGACCCACTAACCTCCGCTTTTCGGTGCTCTACCGCACTTGCCACTTGAAATGGCGGTTCTCCGCAAGGACACGGGTGCAAAACCCGCGCCTGCAGCGGCCGTCAGCACGGCGGAACGGGGCGGACCACTCGGTAGGGTGACCTCGCCGAGGTCCGCCTCGGTCCCTGCGCCCGTCCGGCACGGTGCGGGTGGCGTGGGACGAGCAGGGGGTTCGGGTGGCGGACGTCTCAGCCGCGCAGGCGCTTGCTCGAGCGACGGCTGTCGGTGGGCGGGTGGCCGATCTGGTACGACGGGAGCCCCGAGGAGACGATCAGACGTGTCCCTGGGAGCTCGTCGTGACCCTCAGCGGCAGCCCCGAGGACCGGGCGGCCGCCGGGTGGATCGTCGCCGACGAGATCATGCGGGAACGCACCGACGGACGCCCCCCGACATACGGAAAGTGGCGCGAGGCCACCTTGAACGGGACGAAGCTGACCGGGAGAGATCACGTCCTCGTGAAGGCGTTCGCGGAGCCCGTCTTCGCAGCGGCAGCCGCAAAGAAGAAGGGCAACCACGGGCTGGCCGGGTACGTAGGCGAGTGGCTCTGGTACCTCCTGACCCGCGACCTGCCCGAGGATCTCCACGGCGCGCGCCGTGGAGATCCTCGGGCCGCCGAAGGCCTCTGTCAACGACGGAGGCGGCGACGGACTCGTCGTCTACCGGGAAGCCGGTACGGCCCGGAGTTTCTCCTTCCGCTTGTGGGAAATGAAGAAGTACACCGGAAAGGCGAACCGGCCGGGTGGAGCCATCCTCAAGGGCTGGACGCAGCTCAGCACCAAGGGGGCGACCTACTTGGGAATGCTCTCCTGGGGCGACAACCTGCTCGCTGACGACACCCGGGAGTTCGTAGGCAGTCTGGCCGAGCAGTGGGTCGATGAGGAGGAGTCGGCCGGCGGCGGCGTTAGCGTCGCGCTGAACGCCACGGCGATCCCGACGAAGGCGTTTCACCTCGCGCACAAGCATTTCACCACCCACAAGCATCCCGGCGCGCTGAAGGGCCTGGTGGTGGCGATAGACAATCTTGAGGGCTTCGCCGAAGAGGTGAGGGAGTACGTGTGGACCGCACTCTAGATCCGGCGGTGCTCGCGACCGCCCTCGGCGAACACCGCCCCGGCGGGGTCCTGCCCTCCGCGCAGGAGCTGCTGGCGTCCATCACCCAACTAGAGATCGCCGCCTTCGGCAGGGACCAGGAAATCCCTGACAACGTGCTGGCGACGGCGTGGCTCCTGCACGGACTGGCCGCGGTCGAGCCCGAGGCGCCCGGGTTCGACCCGGTGCGGACCCGGCAGGCCCTCGCGGTCAGCGCCCACGTGATGGACCTGGCCCTGGCCGACGAGCGACACACCGATACAGAGCGGCTGAGGATCGCCTTCGCCGCCCAGGCCGGGTACCGCAGGTGCGAGCAAGAGCCCAATGCCACCGCCGTCTATCGCCAGGTCAAGAACCTGGTGGACTTCGCCTCCTCGCTCCCGGCACACCTCGACACCCTGGCCCTGGAGGCCGGTGTCGTGTTCCTGGCGTTCGACCGGCCCGACCTGAACCGGGCCCTGGCCGCCTGGCGCCGCCAGTTCGCGGATCTCCGTGAGCTGATGGACGGCGATCCGCTCGCGGGCACGATGTACGGACCCGCCGCGGCCGTCGTCGAAGCGGTCCACCTCCTGCGCCTGTTCCTCTCGTTCGGCGATCCGGACCGCCTGCAGGACGCACAGGACCTGCTGGGCAGCGTGCTCGACGGCCGGGCCGGCCGCAGTGACCCGCCCGCCCGGTGGGTCGCGGCCCACCTTCTCGGCCTGAGTGCGCAGGGGAACGTTGTCAATAGCCGTGGCGCGGAGGGTTCTCTGCAACGCCCCTGCTGGAGGCGCATGTTCCCTCCCGTTCGCGGCCGGATGCGGCGAACAGTAGGGGTCAGGCGATCCCCGCGACGGCGCGGGCGACCGCTCCGGCTCCGTCCTCCCGGGCCAGCCGATCGGCCGCCGCCGCGGCGCGCCGGCCCGGCTCGGGGTCCCGGGTCGCCCGGGTGAGTGCGTCGGCCAGTCGTGCGGAGGTCAGTTCGGCGAAGGGGATCGCGTCCGGGGCGACGCCGAGCTGCACGAGGCGGGCGGCCCACCAGGGCTGGTCGGTCATCACGGGGACCGGTACGGCGGGTACGCCGGCCCGCAGTCCTGCCGCGGTGGTGCCGGCGCCCCCGTGGTGGACCACTGCGGCCGTGCGCGGCATCAGCCAGCCGTGCGGAAGGGCGTCGACGGTGATGAGGTCGTCGCCGACCACGCGGAGCCCGGCCCAGCCGGACTGGATGATCCCGCGCAACCCGGCTCGCCGGAGGGCCCGGGCCGCCAACTCGCCGAGCTGCTGCGGGTCGCCGGGCATCGTACTGCCGAAGCCGATGAGGACCGGGGGCGGTCCGGCTGCCAGGAAGTCCGCGACCAGCGCGGGCGGTTGCCAGTTCGGACACTCGTGGGGCCACCAGTAGCCCGCCTCGTGCAGACCGGGCCGCCAGTCCGCCGGGTGCGGTACGACCCAGGGGCTGTAGCCGTGCCAGATCGGCCACTGGCTGCGCTCCCGGTCGCCGCGCAGCCGGTGACCGCTGCGGCGGGCGAGTCCGAGGCGGGCGTGCAGCTCCCGGTTCGCGGTGCGGTACACGGTGTCCATCAGGGCGTTGGCCGCTCGCGCGCGGACGGCGTTGGCGCGGCCTGCGGGGCGTGGGGCCAACGTACAGTGGGAGAACTCCGCCGTGGGCACGTCGGGTTGCAGGAAGACGCCCATGCTCGCGATGCCGTGGTGCCGCGCGACGACCGTGCCGATCGGGGCCGCGATGCTCGACAGCAGGAGAAGGTCGGCCTTGGGGTCCACCGCGCCGAGGATGCTGTCGGCCAGGGACAGCATGCCCTGTTCTGCGGCCCGGACGAACGAGCCCGCGGACCGGAGCGCGCGCAGCGCGTTCACCCGCCGGCCTGCGGCGCTGAGCGAAGTGCGCGCGCGGATGAGCGCTTCGAAGGGATCGGCCTCCAGCGGACGCATGCTGAGGCCGCAGCACCCCGCCATCGTCGCGAACTTGGCGTGGGTGACGAGCTCGACGTCGTGGCCCTCGGCCATGAGCCGGTGTGCGAGGCCGGTGTAGGGGGCGACCGAGCCGGTCGTCCCCACGGTGACGACTTGGATCCGCATCGAACGGCTCTCCTTCCCGGTCCCCCGCAACTGCCCGACCCTCACGGTACTGGTCAAAACTGGCAAATCGGCTCGACACGACGGCAGTATGTGAGCCCGCCCGGCACCTTCGGGACGGCCTGACCCCTGGCGATCAACCGGAACCGCGCCGTCGGCATGCCGCCGCTCCGATCCCCCAGACCGGTGACAACTGCTCGGGCAAACCGGGCTTCCCCCGTGACACCTGCGCCGGACACCCCTCCCGCCGCGCGAACAGCGGTAAGAACGCATCGAAGAACCCGACCTCCCAGGAATGCCGGGGCACCGCCGGACACCGGCGGCGCCCCGGAGCGGGGCCACTGCTGCGGGGCAGGCACACCACGGTTGCAGGACTGATCGGAGACTCCTCGTGAAGCACGGCGCGCGTACGACCCTGGCCACCGCCCTCACCTTGGGCGCACTGCTCCTCGCCCTTCCCTCCGCTTCTGCGGCGAGTGACCCGGTGACCTACGTGGCACTGGGCGACTCCTTCGCCTCCGCCCCCTTCGTCACTCCCGCCGACCCCGGCAACCCCGGCTGCCTGCGCTCCCTGGTCAACTACCCGCACACCGCGGCCAAGGCCCTGGGCGCCACGCTCACCGACGTCAGCTGCGCAGGCGCCACGGTCGAGGACCTCAGCGCCCCCCAGGCCGCCGGTACCCCCGCCCAGTACGCGGCGCTCACGCCCGCCACCGACATCGTCAGCCTCACCATCGGCGGGAACGACACCGGTCTGTTCACCGCGGCGCTGGGCTGCACCAACCTTCTTCCCGAACCCCTGGGAAGCAGCTGTGCCGACCGGAACACCCAGGGCGGCACCGACGTCATCGACACCAGGATCGACGCGTGGGCGCCGAAGTTCGCAGCCGTCCTGGACACGATCCGCCGGCTGGCACCGCACGCCCAGGTGTTCGCCGTGAGCGGAGGCAGCTACATCCGCTCCGGTGGCTGCTTCCCCTCCCAGCCCGTCTGGGGCAGGGACGCCACGTACCTGCAGAGCAAGATCGACCACCTCGCCGCGGTCGTCCAGCAGGCCACAGAGGCCCACGGTGACACCTTCGTCGGCGCCACGCCCCTCACCGCCGGCCACGACATCTGCGCCGCCCCCGCAGACCGGTACATCGAAGGATTCGTCCCCGCGTCCCCGGCCGCGCCCCTGCACCCCAACGCCAAGGGGTCCGCCGCCGTCGGCATCGCGCTCGCCGCAGCGGTCGAGCGGGCACTGAGCCCTGCCCACGCCTGACGAGAACATGAGCGCCGCCGGTGGGCGGCCCGGCCAGGATGGCACGAGGGAGGGCGTGATGAAGAGCCACAGCGCCTCACGGCGCAACCAAGATCCCCGACAGCGTCAGGCACTCAAGGACGGCGGGGGACGCCTTCAGGTGCTGCTGCTTCCCGGACACGGTCACGAGGGTCGGGCCACCAGCGAGATGTGATCAAGGGGTGCGCCGCTGGATTCGCCAGAAGGGATTCAGCGAGGCATTCGACGGTTGGCCTGCAGATAAAGAAGTGTGCCGTCGCACCCAGACGCCTGGCCCTTCTCCGCGCCACTCGAACAGGTCGAGGTCGGTGAGGTCCACGGTGTCGGGGTCGAGGCCCGCACGGCGCAGGAACTCCAGCAGATCGATCGGGCTGTAGGCCACGCCCAGGATCGTGCCGTCGAGCGGACGCGGCGCCCCCGGTGTCCGCCGGCGGATAGACGATCACGCGGTATCCCACCTGGCCAGGATGCCTCGGGGCAGTAGCGGCCGCATCCTGGTGCTGCGGCCCCGCCCAGCGGAACCAGGAGCCCCCAAGGCTGCTCACTTCGGTGGCGGCGCCCGGCGCCGGGGCGGCTGAGGTTTCGGAGAGTCAGTGTTGTTGTGCGGGCTCTGCTCACCCCCATTACCTTCTTGGTGGCCCTGCAATGGGGCGTTCCGAGACCCGGAACATCCACCCCAGCGGTCAGTTGGCAGCGGGGCCGGATCACAAGCCGTCCTGATAGCTCAGGAACCAGTGGGTGTCGAAGTAGCGGGCCATCGTGAACGGATGGTGCCGGTCAAGGAGGATGCGGCAGACGAACTCCGCGGCCGGGCAGTCGAAGAGGACGTCGCGGTTGTCGAAGGTCCGGACCGCGACGGGCCAGCGGTCCGGGTCCCCGCCGTCGACCCGCCAGCAGTACAGGTCCTCGTGTTCGGTGCCTGCCCAGATGAGCAGACCGTCCTCCCGCAGATGCGTCCACGGCTCCTGGTTCAGGTCGAGGTAACCGTCGAAGGCGCCCACACCGAAGGTCGCCACCATGCGTTTGTAGTCACCGGGAAGTCTCGATCCCAGGCGCCCCTCGATCCGCGCCCAGTCGACGTCCTGCCGTCGCGAGGAGGGGGTCCAGCCGGTGACGCGGACGAGCCGGTCGACCCAGTCCTCATCCTGGCCCAGTGGCCCCACGGGCGGTGCCTGCGTGCGCCGCGGCGCGGTCGCCAGCACCGGCCGGACGACGCCTTCCGCGTCCCGCGCCGTCCCCGCACCGATCCACTGCTCCCCGTACGCCCATGCCCGTATCGTCACCCCCCGCCCTTCGAGGCCGGTCAGCAACCCCGCGCCGCTCCACTCATCCGCGGTCGGATCCGTGAAGCCGTCAAGGACAAGGGTTCGCGGGGCACCGTAGCGACCGTCCAGCAACTCCACGAGTGCGTGTGGGTCGACATCCGAGGGCAGGTGCAGACACCCGCCCGGGGAGGTGATTCGGGCCAGCAGGTCGTTGAGCGTCGATTGCGTGAGTTCCATGGCGGCAGTGAAGCGCACCGCACCGACAACAAGCCTGCCGAGAACGAGGTGCAGCGCAGGTCCGCCGGTCTACCAGGTCGCGGTGCTTGCGAGCCCTCGACACCCGGGGGCGAACAGGCGATCAGGCAGGGGGTGACATGGCGGTTGAGCGTCACAGACACCTGATGCCTCGTCCCTCCGGGACAAGGCATTCGGGTGGTCCACATGGGCAGGGCGCGCCGCGCTGCGGCCGGTCA
>NZ_FRBI01000058.1:9264-10307 GCF_900142575.1 Actinacidiphila paucisporea | reverse complement strand
GACCAGCCGCCAGGCCACTCCCGAGCGCATCGCGAAGGTCGTGAGGTCACAGTGGGTGATCGAAAACCGACTGCACTTTGTGCGGGACACCGCCTTCCACGAGGACGCCTCCAAGGTCCGCACCGGACACGGACCGGAGAACATGGCCACCCTCCGCAGCTTCGCCATCAACCAGCTCCGTGCCGCCGGCCACACCAACATCGCCGCCGGACTCCGCGAGATGTCCCTCCGCCCCTTCGAGCGGCCACTGACCCTCCTCGGACTCAACTGACCAGCACCAATCCAAGATCATCAGACTTTGCAATCGCCCTGGGCCTCCAGCCCGTCGACGGTGCGCTCGGACATCAGGGCGTGCTCGAACTCGGCCACCGCGCCCAGAATCTGGAAGAACCTCCGGCCGACCGCGGTGGAGGTGTCGATGCCCTGGTCGAGCACGACCAGGTCGACGCCGCGCTTCTGGAGCTCCTTGGCGCGTCGATGAGGTTCTCCAGGGAGCGGCCGAGGCGGTCGAGTTTGGTGACGACGAGTTGGTCGCCTTCGCGGGCGACCAGGAGGGCCTTGTCGAGTTCGGGGCGGCGGGCGAGCTTGCCGCTGGCCTTGTCGGTGAAGATCCGTTCGCAGCCTGCGGCTTTCAGGGTGTCTTGCTGGGCTTCGGGGTGTTGGTCCCGTTTGGATACAGGGGCGACGCCAATTCTCATCGTCAAACGTAACGTCAACGGGGTTGTGCGTGACATTGGCGCGTACGCGGGAAGCGTTACATTCGTGACCTGGGGGAACGTCAGGTGGATCTTCGTGTTTCACGAACGATCGTCTGCGTACACCGCGTCTGCGATCCGAATCACTTCCTGCGGGTGAATCGTTGCCAACACCGGCAGAGGCGTCAGCCACGACCCCAGCGCAAATGCCTCCCCCAGCAAGTGACCAGCCCTCGGCAGACTGACCACCTTTGCCACCCTGGTCAGCGCCTGCGCCTGCCGGTCCGGGTCGGTGATGGTGCGGGCGATCTGCTCGGCGTCGGTGGCCAGCGCGCGGGCTCGCTCGGG
>NZ_FRBI01000058.1:0-8029 GCF_900142575.1 Actinacidiphila paucisporea | reverse complement strand
GGTCTGGGCTGGTGATGGTGCGGGCGATCTGCTCGGCTCGCTCGGGGTCACCGGCCGTGGCCACCGCCCCGGCCACCCCGCTCAGCGCCTGCGCCCGCCGGTCCGGGTCGGTGAGGGCTCGGGCGAGTGCTTCAGCCCGGTTGGGCTGGCCGAGGGTGGCCCACACGGCGGGAAGGCCGGTGGGGATGCGGGAGTTGCGGGATTCGAGTTGGCCGCGGTGGTGGGACAGTCTGGCCAGGGCGTACAGGTCCGGTTGCGGGCAGCCCAGGAGCAGGTCTTGGCAGGTTTTGATCTCGGTGAGGGCGGCGGTGTCGCCGCCGGACAGGTCGAGCATCCGGTCGTGGCGTGCCGGGTCGATGGCCAGGGCGGCCAGGCGGTCGGTGTCGCCGGTGGTGGCCAGCATGCGGGGGTAGCCGGTCAGCAGGTATTCGGGGGTGTGCGCCGGCCACGGCGGCAGGCCGTCGTTGGGTGTGCGGTAGCTGTCGGCCCAGGTGTGCAACCGGTCCCGGTAGCGGGCCAGGCGGTCCTGGCCGAGGTAGCGGACGGCGGCGTTGTGCAGTTCCTCGTGGCCGAGCAGGTACACCTGCTGCCGGCCGTCCGGCGCCCAGGCGGCGAGCCGGCGGGTGAAGGTGCGCCCGGCCACGGTGTGCAGGATCTCCTCGACGGTCACCAGTTCCGCCCCGGTCAGCTCACGCAGGTCGGGGCCGGACAGTCCGCCGCGGGCTGCGGTCAGCAGGCCCAGCAGATCCTGCTCGACGGGGCTGCCGGTGAGCAGGCGTTTGAGTTCGGACTGGCCGAGGCGTTGCAGATCCCGGGCACGCGGGGAGTCGCCGAGCAGGCGGATGATCCCCGGGTCGCGCAGCGGATGCCAGTCGGGCACGTCGTCGGGGACCGGCGGGTTGGGCCGGCCGGCGACGATGACCCGCATCCCGGCCGGCGGGCGGCCGGGCAGCAGCCCGGCGATGCTGTGCGCACCCGGCCCGGTGGTCACGCCACGGTCCTCGTCCAGCCCGTCCACGATCAGTACCAGCCGGCCACCCGCGCTCTGACACGCCTCCGCGGCCGATGCGAGCAGGTCCAGCAGCGCCGCTTCCCCGGCGGCCTCATCACCGCCGGCCGGCAGGTCCAGGCGCAGCAGTGCACACAGCTGCTCCGTCAGCGCGGTGGTGAACGCCTCCCGCGTGTCCTGCGAGGCCAGCCGGGCGGTGACGAAAAACGACACCAGCCGCACCCCGCCGGCAGCGAGCCGGCCGGGCGGGTTGAGCACGAAGGTGGACAGCAGCGCGGACTTCCCCGCCCACGGCCCGGCCCGCCACCACACGTAGGGACCGCGGTGCTCATCCAGGCAGAAGCCGGCCAGCTCGGCCAGCTCGGCGTCCCGGCCCAGCAACTCCGGCGGGGCGATCCGCTCCACCTGCCGCCGGTACGCCGAGCGCACCGGCCGCGGCACGGCAGACGCCCCGTACCGGTTGACCGTGACGTTCCCGGCGACATACCCGAAGCTGGTCCCGCCGCCCTCCTCGCCGGCATGCCCAGAGAGCGGACCGGCCGAACCATCAGGTGACCGCGGCGTTACGGTACCGGCCATGCCACCGGATACTCCGGGTGCGGTCAGGGGCGTGACCGGCCCGGCCCGGTAGGGTCCGGCCGCTGCCCGCCCGCAGGACCGCGGTCCAGGTGCACATCCCCGGCGACCTGCCCGAACGCGATCCCGTCACCGCTGGCCTGGGCGTGGGCGTCTCCGGTGAACACCGCCGACCCGGCGCCGGCCACCACCGAGATGCCGCCGGCCTGCTCAGCGGCCTGCAACCGGGTCACCAGTTCGGTGACCGCCTGGCCGAACTCGTCGTCTTTGCGCGCTGCGGCAGTGACCGCCAATTCCACCTGCTGACGGGTCAGCTCGCTGACCTGCCCGTCATCGGTGGCGGCCTCCTCGGCCAGATCATCCAGGGCGGGATGCGCGCCGAGCTTGGCGGCCACCGCCGTGTGCAGCTTGTCCAGCCCGGCATCAATGACCGCATCAGCCTCGGCATCCAGGCCGCCGGCCGCTCGACGGGCCTTGCGTACCGCCCACGCGATCACATACCCGGCCACTAACCCGGCCTCGATCACCATGCGACCTTCCCCCTGTAACTGTCATCCCGCTTACCACGCATGGCCAGCCCTACCCACCACACGGGCGGACGCTGCCGTCCGCCTGGCGTATTTCATCGACCGGCACGAACACGAACCCCGGTCAACCCGGGGCCGCACGTATCACTATCAATACCGGGCCACGCTGCAGGAGAAGGCGGGAATCTCCGAACTGTCCCCATCCCAGGAAGATCGCGCTAAGACACCCCCGCCCCCGAGGGCGCCGCCGGGGCCGTCCCGCCAGTCCGGGCTATTCCTGCTTGGCGCCGGGGTCGCGCAGGGGCCGAAGTACGTCGGCGCCGTGGGAACGGACGATCGGATAGCGGCCGTGGAAATTGATGTGATCATGGATCAGCGGGGAGAGGCGGGAGCGGATCTCCGGGGAGACGGTCAGCCCGCCGGCCTCCAGCTCCCTGACGGCTGCGTCCACGTAGAGGCTGTTCCAGAAGACAACGGCATTGATCGCCATGCCCAGCGCCCCGAACTGGTTCTCCATCCCCTCCCGGTAGGCGTGGCGGACCTCGCCCAGGCGGCCGAAGAACATCGCGCGGCCCAGCGCGTGGCGGCCCTCGCCGATGTTCAGCTGCACGCCGATCATCCTGCGGTACACCTCGGAGTCGATGAACTGCAACAGGTGCAGGGTCTTGAAGATGCGACCGTAGGCGGCGAAAGCGTCGCCCAGGCCGGTCATCCGGTCGCCGTTGTTCATCATCCGCAGCAGGTCGTACGCCCGCACCGTGCCGGCGGTCAGGGAACCGGCGACGCGGAGCATGTCTTCCCAGTGGTCGCGTACCCGGGCCGCCTGGATCCGCTGACGCGAGACCGGCTCCAGCGGTCCGTAGTCCGCGGACATGTCGAAGCGCCACAGCCTGGCGTCGGAGATGTCCGCGATGCGCGGGGAGAACTGGTAGCCGCAGATCGCGAACAGCCCGAACACCAGGTCGCTGACGGACCCGGTGTCCGTGATGATCATCTCCGGGCGGGCCGGGCCGTCCAGGTTGAAGACCGCGTCCAGGATGCCCAGCGAGTCGCGCAGGGTGCCCGGCACGACGATCCCGCCCAGGCCCATGAAGCTGTCCGAGACCACGTTCAACCAGGTCATTCCGTGCCCGGTCGAGAAATATTTGGGGTTGGGCCGGGTATCAGCGCGGTGAGCACCTCCAGCCGGTCCCGTCGCGTGCGGGCGTCCTCCTACGGCAGAAGCGATGGCGCCGTCACTTCGTCTCACCCCAAACCGTGCGCAGGGCGGCGTCGAAGACCGGGTCGTGGACATCGACGTGTCCGTAGACCTCATCCACCACCGCGGCCGACGCCCAGCCGCCGGCGTCCCGGGCGATCAACGTGTTGCCGTCGGCGGCATCGAGAACCGCGGACGTGAACGAGTGCCGGAAGGCATGGGGTTTCACGACCACGAGTCCGGCGCGCTTCCCGGCCCGGCCGAGCATCCGCCGGGCCCCGACCAGCGCCCACGGCTGTCCGGCATGCTCGTCTCGACCCGTCGCTGCAACTCCACCTCCAGCGCCACCGTCGACCCGCACAGCTCTACGTCCACGCTTGAGGCATTGAGCGGTTTCAGTTGAGCACCGATCGGGTGACGGGGTGGTGTGGGTTCGGGGTGCGCAACGGGCAGGGCTCCCGTGTCGTTGAGGGAGGTGTTCAACGTCTCGACTCAGCAGCACAGGAGCCCTGTTGGTTCCGTATCCTGCCGCACTCGACCTACCCCATACGCTGGTCGAGTGGGTCACCATGCGCATCGTCACCCGCGAGGGTGACCGGCACTGCAAACTCCCGCCGCACCGCCGTGCGCTGGTCGCACTCGTGTACCTGCGCCGCCACGACACCCTTGCCCGTATCGCCGCGGCCTTCGGGATATCCGTCGGGACCGCCCACGCCTACGTCACCGCGGTCACCAGACTGCTCGCCGAGCAGGCGCCGGGCCTGCTGAAGACGCTGCGCGCACACCCGGACTTCGTCCTCCTGGACGGCACGCTCGCAGAGTGCGACCGCGTCGGCGACGGCAGGGCCGACTACTCCTCGAAACACAAGAGGCACGGGGTGAACGTGCAGGTCGTCACGGACCCGGCCGGCGAGATCCTGTGGCTGTCGCCGGCCCTGCCGGGCCGGACCCACGACCTGACGGCCGCCCGCACCCACAAGATCCTCCGGATCTGCGCGCGCCAGGGCGTCCCGATCCTCGCCGACATGGCCTACATCGGAGCGGGCGACTGGGTCACCACCGCCAAGCGCCGCCCGCCAGGCGGTGAACTCACCCCTACCGAACGGACCACGAACCGAGCCCTGTCCGCAGCCCGGGCACCCGTCGAACGCGCCATGGCCCGGCTGAAGTCCTGCAGATCTTCCGCAGATCCCGCATCAGCCCCAACCGCATGGGCGTCATCGCCAAAGCAGTCCTCACCCTGGAGAGACAACGCCGAAAAGGCTCAGTGGCCACACTGAAAAGGCTCACTGAGCAACTCAGTTCCCGCGCAAGGTGGCAAGAATATCGAAGGCTCTGCGTGCGTTCCGGCCATAAATAATGGTCAAACCTATCACTCCGCCTACCCCGATGAGGTAGGTCTTCGCCTCGTCGGGGAGCGCCGTGAAGGAGATTCCTACCGCAGTGCCACCGCATATGCAAGCGGCAGCAATTATACGCAAGGGTTCGCGATCAGCAACCGGCTCCAGCCCTTGTAGATCTGCATCGTCAAGCAGTTGCCCTATCCGCCCGCCTATGTAATTCTCGGATATGCGGAGAACTAGCTCTGCAAGGTTCGGGAGGGCGGATTCAGGAGCGCTGTCGATCTTCCCTTCTGCTGCCCTCAATGCAGCCACCACCAAGCCTGCGTGACGTTTCAGTATTCGGCGTCGGTGAGAACGGAATGGCACGGCGCCGCGCGTCCGGTGGGCCCTTCGTACTGCGCGCGCAACCTCGTCCAGTCTGGTCGACATGGCAAGCAGTCGTGCGGGGCGTCTCTCTGTGGAAGCGGTAGCGGCTCTCGCGCAGGACTCTATGGAAGCAGCAAATATCGCCAGCGGTCGGTATCGCTGATGCATTGCTAAAGCGGAGACCGCTGCTCTTGGATTCTTTCGTAGTACGTAAGCATACCCAAGCGGCGCAAATGGCCCGGCCACTGGGGCCGCTATCTGTGCGACGCCTATTAATGAGATCAAGATCGCAAATGGAAAAAGGAGGCCGATGTAGATACCTGCGAGTCCGGTTGGCAGGCCGTGGAACTGCTTCCAGGAGTCCCGGTAGAAGCCAACTAAGGAAGGGTCTGCATGTGGTTTGAAATATTCCTCTGGGTCCGTGAAGAGAGTGCGCCGTAGAGTCGACACGAAAAATACCCAGTAGAGCACTTTCAAGGCTCGTACTTTGGGCTCTGCCCAAAGCCAGCGCCGGTAGGCAACTCGGAAGGCGCTTGACACCCGTTGATTGGTTCCCAGTCGCGCCAGTGATCCATCGATCGACGACAAGGCGCCGTCTGCTTTGAGCCGCCGGTTCATTCTTGCAACATCTCGGCGGCGCCACACGATGGCGCGCATTGCGCCCACGGTCCTGCCGTAGCGCGACGGTGGCCGTGCGGGCCGGTTCTCCTCGGTCTGGTCGGGGCCGTGTGGCATGATCATCTGTCCTCTACGTCAGTTCGACTTATGCGGGCCACATCGAACCAGCGGGTCACAGCGCTGAGCAGGTCATCCAAAGAAATCAGGCTGTCTTCACTCCGCCCCTCGCAGGTCGCCTGCCTCCCGCTGTGTCGATGTCAATGAACCTTTCAGGGCGACCACCGATCGGGTGACCTTGGCTCGGTGAACCGGTGGTCCGCAACGCACGAGGCTCCCGGACGGTTGAGGGAGGTGTTCGAAGTCTCAACCCATCGGCGCAGGAGCCTCGTTGGTTCCCTACCCTGCCGCACTCGACCTGCCGCACGCCCTGGTCGAGCAGGTCACGATGCTCATCGTCACTCGCGAGGGCGATCGACGGTGCAAACTCCCGCCGCACCAACGCGCGCTCGTCGCGCTGGTGTACCTGCGCATGCACGACACCCTGGCCCGGATCGCAGCCGGCTTCGGTATATCCGTCGGGACCGCCCATGCCTACGTAACGGGCGTCGCCGGCCTGCTCGCCGCCCGCGCCTCGGGGCTGCTGAAGACCCTGCGCGAACACGACCCCGACTTCCTCTTGCTCGATGGGACGCTCGCCGAGTGCGACTGTGTCTGCGACAGCCGCGCGGACTACTCGGCCAAGCACCGCCACCACGGCGTGAAAGTCTAGGTGCTCACCGATCCGGCGGGCACGGTGCTGTGGATCTCGCCCGCCCTGCCGGGAGGCACCCACGACCTGACCGCTGCCACCCGGGTGCGGGCGGCGTCGAGGTCGATAGCGGTGTGTGCGATCACGTCTTCCAGATCGGCGATTTCTGACTTGAGTGACCTGATCTCCACATTTGCTCGGCGCCGGCGTTGGTCGTCATCAACGGCTTGGAAGCAGACGTAGCAGGCGTCTTGGCCGTGGTCGCGATGAGGGTCGACCCGCTGTTCGCAGGCCGGGCACAACCGCACGGGTAGGGCGTCGAAGATCTCAACGGATTTAACGAGACGCTCCATCCGTGTCACCTCGGAGGCGACCGCCTGTGCAGAATGGGCATGCTCGCTGAAGAGCTGTTCGAGCCCCACGACCTCGTTGACTGCTTTCTGCAGCCGCTGCGAGACTCCTTCGTAGGTACTCGTCAAGGAGACGTCGTAACCAGCGGTTGTCCTGGAACTGGCGTCGCCTTGCAAGATGGCGTTGATCTCGGCTGTGAGTTCCTGACGCCGTAGGCGGACCCTGTCGAGCTGAGTCATCACCTCTCCACGGGCAGCGACCACCTGGTCGATAGTGCGGGCGACGCGGATGCTGAGCCGCTCCGAGATAGCCGTCACCGCCTGCAGCGAGCTGTCCTGCACCTCTCGCTCCACGGCCTGGGCTTCGGCAAGGCGCCTTTTGGCCTGGGCAACAGCGAAGTCTTTGGTGTCGTAGCGCGTGCGGGCGAAGCCGAGGAAAATGCCCACGACGCCGCGGCGGATAAACTCCTGCTCCTTGTTGGCGAAGCTCGTCCAGGACTCTTCATTGCGATAGAAATGCCGCAACAGACTGCGGAAGGACAGAGGAGTCAGTTCGCTGGCTGTTGCCGGATTGAGGCCCTTGGGGATCCGCAGATTGGGCCAGCTCAGTTCGCGAAGGATCCAGTCGGAGAAGTCGGAGTCCGTCAGCTCGTCCCCGTCGACGTACACCTTGTTCATCCGCCCAGGCTGCAGGAGGCGCTTTACAGTGCGGGCCTGCCCGTTGAGCCGTACGGTTGTGGAGACCTCGACGTGTTCGTCGGCCACTGCCGCCCCGAGGGCATCGATCATTCCGCTGCGGTCGCCGAGGCAGTAGTCGGTGACCTTCAATGTCGTCGTCTTGGAGCTGTTGCGGACGCCGCTGAGGATGTTGAGCTTGCCTGTTTCGAAGACGTATTCATCGATCTCAGCGGAGGTGTGGATGAGACGGACGGAGTCGATCCTGATCCCAGGGCGATTGCAAAGTCTGATGATCTTGGATTGGTGCTGGTCAGTTGAGTCCGAGGAGGGTCAGTGGCCGCTCGAAGGGGCGGAGGGACATCTCGCGGAGTCCGGCGGCGATGTTGGTGTGGCCGGCGGCACGGAGCTGGTTGATGGCGAAGCTGCGGAGGGTGGCCATGTTCTCCGGTCCGTGTCCGGTGCGGACCTTGGAGGCGTCCTCGTGGGAGGCGGTGTCCCGCACAAAGTGCAGTCGGTTTTCGATCACCCACTGTGACCTCACGACCTTCGCGATGCGCTCGGGAGTGGCCTGGCGGCTGGTCAGGTCGGTGATGACGTAGACGGTCTCGCGAGTGCG
>NZ_FRBI01000026.1 GCF_900142575.1 Actinacidiphila paucisporea | reverse complement strand
GTAAGGCTCCCAGTAGACGACTGGGTTGATAGGCCGGATGTGGAAGCCCTGTAAGGGGTGGAGCTGACCGGTACTAATAGGCCGAGGGCTTGTCCTCAGTTGCTCGCGTCCACTGTGTGGTTCTGAAACAACCAGCTACCACACTCCCGTACCACCACGATCAGTGGTGGTGTGTGTGGGGTGTGGTGTGTGTTTCATGGTGTTTCGGTGGTCATAGCGTTAGGGAAACGCCCGGTTACATTCCGAACCCGGA
The DNA here is from genome assembly GCF_900142575.1 of Actinacidiphila paucisporea. Taxonomy (GTDB): domain Bacteria; phylum Actinomycetota; class Actinomycetes; order Streptomycetales; family Streptomycetaceae; genus Actinacidiphila; species Actinacidiphila paucisporea. Next base: position 114,603 of record NZ_FRBI01000026.1, on the reverse strand, counting down.
AGCTAAGCCTTTCAGCGCCGATGGTACTGCAGGGGGGACCCTGTGGGAGAGTAGGACACCGCCGAACAATCTTTGATAGAGCGTCAGCCCCCGTGCCATGCACGGGGGCTGACGCTTTTCTGCGTTCTGCCACCCTGTACGGTGTCGCCATGCGGTATGACCTGGTCATCTTCGACAATGACGGCGTCCTCGTGGACAGCGAGCGGATTTCCAACCGCATCCTCGCGGACTGCCTGACCGAGGCCGGGTTTCCGACGACCTTCGAGGAGTCGGTCAGGGATTTCATGGGCGCGGCCATCCACCGCGTGCACGACCTGGTGCGGGAGCGGGACGGGGGGAGCCTGCCCAAGGGGTTCGACGCCGGCTACCACGCGCGGGTCTTCGCGGCGTTCGAGCGGGAGTTGGAGCCGGTCCAGGGCGCCGGGACCGTACTGGAGAAGCTGGCGGCGGACGGGGTCGCGTACTGCCTGGCGTCGTCCGGGGGACATGAACGGATCCGGGTCGCGCTGCGGAAGACCGGGCTCTACGACCGGTTCGGGGAGCAGCGGATCTTCTCGGCGCAGGACGTGGGCCGGGGGAAGCCGGCGCCCGACCTGTTCCTGCACGCGGCCCGCACCATGGGCGTGGCGCCGGAGCGGTGTGCCGTCGTGGAGGACAGCGCGTTGGGGGTGGCGGCGGCGCGGGCGGCCGGCATGGATGTGTACGGCTACACCGCGATGACGCCGGCCGCGAAGCTCAAGGACGCGACCGCCCTCTTCGGCGGCATGGCGGAGCTGCCCGACCTGCTCTTCGGCTGACCGGGGGCCTGGCGGCGGGAAACCCGCGCGCGGGGAAGATCGTGACTCCGTGCACCTACTCAGGCGTAGCTTTCACGTCTACCGTGCACCCTTATGGACGACGACGCTCGCCCGCAGACCCTGCGGCACGGTCGCGCGGCCCTCGCGGTCAGCTTCTTCGCGCAGGGGGCGCTCTTCGCGCTGCTGGTGACCCGGATTCCGGCGATCCAGGACCGCTACGGGATCAGTGACGGGCTGCTACCGGTCTTCCTTGCCGCTGTGCCGATCCTGGCGGGGCTGGGCAGCGTGGCGACCGAGCAGCTGGTCAAGCGGGTGCGGCCGAGCGTGGTGCTGCGCTGGGTGCAGCCGCTGGTCGCGCTGGTGCTGCTCGGGCTCGGCGCCGGGGACAGCATGTGGGTGGCGGCCGTGACGCTGGCGCTGTTCGGGGTGTGCGTCGGCGGCCTGGACGCGTCGATGAACATGCTCGGGGTCAGCCTGCAACGCGCGTACGGGCGCAGCATCATGCTGGGCTTCCACGCCGCGTACAGCCTGGGCGGCATCATCGGGGCGCTGCTGGCCTGGTCGGGGGCGCACTGGCACATCTCGCTGGTGTCGCTGTACGGGCCGGTGGTGCTGGTGCTGATCCCGCTGACGCTGGTGGCGAGCCGCTGGTACCGGGACGCGGCCGACCCGGTGGAGGCGGGCGGGCAGAAGGAGACGCAGCAGGTGGTGATGCGGCTGCTGATGCCGCTCTGCCTGGTGATGGCCTTCGCGTACATCGGCGACTCGACGGTCTCCAACTGGAGCGCGAAGTACCTCCAGGACACCCTGCACAGCTCCGAGCAGCTCTCGACGGTGCCGTACGCGGTCTACATGGTCACCACGCTGCTGGGCCGCTCCGTGGGCGATTTCGGGGTGCGGCGGTTCGGTGCGGTGGCCGTGGTGCGGCTGGGGACGGTCGTGGCGATGGCGGGCTTCGCGGTGGTGGCGGTGGCACCGGGGCCGTGGGTGGGGATGCTGGGCTTCACGCTGCTCGGTTTCGGGCTGTGCGTGATCGTGCCGCAGACCTTCGCGGCGGCGGGGCGGCTCTTCCCTGGGGCGTCGGACACCGCGATCGCGCGGCTGAACGTCTTCAACTACGTCGGCTTCCTGGTCGGCTCGCCGCTGGTGGGCGCGCTGGGCGACGCGTGGAGCTACCGCGGCGCGATGCTCGTACCGATGCTGCTGGTCGGGGCGACGCTGCATTACGCCAGGTCCTTCGCCGCGGAGCCCGCCGGGTACGGTGTCGGCCATGAGCGGCCGAGCACAGTTGATGTGGGATGAGCAGGTCACCGGTTACGACTTCGGCCCCGGGCATCCGATGGACCCGGTGCGGCTGTCGCTCACCAGGAGCCTGGTGCGGGCCTTCGGGCTCGACCCGGCGCTGCGGGTGGTGGCGGCGCCCCCGGCGGGTGAGTCGACGCTGACGCTGGTGCACGATGCGGACTACGTGGCGGCGGTGCGGCGGGCGTCGCACGAGCCGGCGTCCGTACCCGCGTCGTACGGTGCCTACGCCTCGTACGGCCTCGGTACGGAGGACAATCCGGTCTTCCCGCGGATGCACGAGGTCTCCGCGCTGATCGCCGGGCAGTCGGTGGCCGCTGCGGAGGCGGTCTGGCGCGGTGAGGTGGCGCACGCGGTGAATTTCGCGGGCGGGCTGCACCATGCGATGCCGGGGGCCGCCGCGGGTTTCTGCGTCTACAACGACGCGGCCCTGGCGGTGGCGCGGCTGCTGGAGCTGGGCGTGGAGCGGGTGGCGTACGTCGACGTGGACGTGCACCACGGCGACGGGGTGCAGACGGCCTTCTGGGACGACCCGCGGGTGCTGACGATCTCGCTGCACGAGCATCCGCGGACGCTCTTCCCGAACACCGGCTGGCCCGAGGAGACGGGCGGGCCCGCGGCCGAGGGCGGCGCGGTGAACGTGGCGCTGCCGCCGGGGACGGGCGACGCGGGCTGGCTGCGGGCCTTCCACGCCGTGGTGCCCGAACTGCTGGCCGCCTTCCGGCCGCAGGTGCTGGTGAGCCAGCACGGGGCCGACACGCACGTGGAGGACCCGCTGGCGCATCTGGCGGTGTCGCTGGACGCCCAGCGGGCGGTCGCCGAGGCCTGCCACGCGCTGGCGCACGAGCACGCGGCGGGGCGCTGGGTGGCGCTGGGCGGCGGCGGTTACGCGGTGACGGACGTGGTGCCGCGGACCTGGACGCATCTGGTGGCGATCGCGGCGGGCACCCCGCTGGCGCCGGAGACGGCGGTCCCCGAGGAGTGGCGGCACGAGGTCCACGCCCGCACCAGGCGGCCCGCGCCGGCGCGGATGACGGACGGGTGCGACGCGCGCTGGACGGCCTTCGACGAGGCCGGCTACGACCCGGCGAACCGGCTGGACCAGGCGGTCCTGGCGACCAGGCGGGCGGTCTTCCCCCTGCACGGGCTGCTGCCGTGACGGACGGCTGAGCGGACGGGATCGGTACCTGTGGGGTGAATTCGGCGGTTTCCGCATGCCCTGGGCGATTCGGGCCGGGACGATCATGCTGTGGTGAGTGTCGGCGCGCTGCGCGCGCATTTGGTGGCGGCCGGGCTGGCCGGGCAGGTCGCGACGCCCCGGGAGAAGAGCCTGGCGAGCTATCGGCTGTTCGCGGCGCGCGATCCGCGGCAGACGCTGGGCCTCGACCCGGCGGGGAAGTGGACGGCGGCGGATCTGCTGCGGCTGATGGCGGACCGGTGCGGTGTCTCGCCCGATCCCGAACTGACGTCGGGGCCCGACGTGATCGACCCGGACTGTACGGTGGCAGCGCTCGACGCGTTCGCTGAGCGGCTCGCGCGGGCCGCGCATGACCGTATTCCGGTGCTCTTGGGCACAGGACATCCACATCGCCTCCTTGGTTTCTACGCATCTTTGGCGGCGGCGCTCTCGGCGGCGGGGTGTGTCGTCCTCACACCCGCGTACGGCCGGGATGTGGACATGCCCACGCAGTTCGGCGTACGCCGACATCATTTGCGGTACGTCGGAGGGGTCGCCGTGGTCCGCCCGGTGGACACGGAGGGTGACGGACCGCCGGTCGAGCAGGGTGCGCACACCCACTCGCCGCTGCCCGTCAGAGCGGCTCTCGCGGCGGCCGCGGAACAGGGCGGAATGCTGCCGGGACTGGTCGTCGGCGACCACGGATTCGTATGCGGCGCAGGTCAGTTGGGCATCGAGGCGATCGGCCTCGCGGACGCCGACGACCCGGCGGTTTTCGTGGCCGAGGCGGAGGGCAGCGTATCGGTCGCGGTGCCGGTGGACGATGCCGTCAGGTCCGATTACTACCGGCCATTGACGCGCTACGTGCTCAAGCGTGCCTGGTTGTCCCAGTAGTCAACCATGGGCAACTCCTCTTCCCCACTTACCTCATGCGCCCCTAATCTGTGGGGGAGCGCACACACCGCTTTGAGTCGCCGGAGGGGAAGCCGGTGCCCGGCGTGTGCGGAAGGTTCAGGTGTGACATGGCTACTACAGAAACCCGACCTCTCAACGAGGTCGTTTTCCTCACCGTCGCCGAAGTGGCGGCGGTGATGCGGGTGTCGAAGATGACGGTGTACCGCCTGGTGCACAGCGGTCATCTGCCGGCGATTCGCGTGGGCCGTTCGTTCCGGGTTCCGGAGCAGGCCGTCCACGAGTACCTGCGCGAGTCCTACGTGGGGGTGGAATCTGCCTGAGAAGGCCCTGACGGGCAGACGACCGTCCGCGTGGGCCTCGTTTATGCCCGCCCGCTCCGGGCGGGTAGGCTTGGCCGACGTAGGTCGTGTGGGCTCGGACGCCCCGCACCGAGTGAAACCGAAGCGAGGGTAGTCGTGGGCTCTGTCATCAAGAAGCGGCGTAAGCGTATGGCCAAGAAGAAGCACCGCAAGCTTCTGAAGCGGACGCGCGTTCAGCGCCGCAACAAGAAGTAAGCGGGCGACTTTCCGCCGCACTTCCTGCCCTCCCCCACCGCCTTCCGGCGGCTGGGGGAGGGCAGTGGCATGTCGGGGGGCGCGCGGGGGAGGCGCAAGGGATACGGTGCGGGTATTCCCCGAGGAAGGCGCTGAACCGTGGGCGTGGGCAAGGTGGTGCTCGTCACAGGCGCCGCGCGGCAGCTCGGCAGCCGGTTCGTCCGGCGTATCCAGCACGACCCCGAGGTCGAGCGGGTCGTCGCGGTCGACGCGGTGCCGCCGGAGCATGACCTGGGCGGTGCGGAGTTCGTCAGGACCGACATCCGGCAGCCGATGATCGCCAAGGTGCTGGCACAGCACTCGGTCGACACGGTGGTGCACCTGGACGTCACCGGCAGCACCCCGCTGGGCGCCGGCGGCCGGACGCAGGTCAAGGAGACCAACGTCATCGGCACCATGCAGCTGCTCGGCGCCTGCCAGAAGGCGCCGACCGTGCGGCGGCTGGTCGTCAAGTCCACCACCAGCGTCTACGGCTCCGCGCCGCGCGACCCCGCGGTCTTCCGCGAGACCACCCCGGTCAAGTCGCTGCCCAGCGGCGGCTTCGCGAAGGACGCCGTCGAGGTCGAGGGGTACGTACGCGGCTTCGCCCGCCGCCGCCCCGACGTCGCGGTGGCGGTGCTGCGCTTCGCGAACATCCTCGGGCCCGACGCGGACACCCCGCTCGCGGAGTTCTTCGCGCTGCCGGTGCTGCCGACCGTCTTCGGCTACGACCCCCGGCTGCAGTTCGTGCACCAGGACGACGTCCTGGCCGTCCTCGTGCTGGCCGCGCTGGAAGCCCGCCGCGGCACCCTCAACAGCGGCACGTTCAACATCGCGGGTGACGGGGTGCTGCTGCTCTCGCAGACCGCCAGGCGGCTCGGCAAGCCCACCGTGCCGGTGCTGCTGCCCGCGGTCACCTGGATCGGGCAGCTGCTGCGTACCGCCGGCGTCACCGACTTCGCGCCCGAGCAGATCCGGCTCCTCACCCACGGGCGGGTGGTCGACACCACCGAGATGCGGGACACCCTCGGCTTCGAGCCGGCGTACACGACCGCCGAGACCTTCCACGACTTCGCCCTCGGCCACGGCCCCGGGCTGCTGCCCCCCGCCCGGCTCGCGGCGGCGGTCGACCGGCTCGCGGCGGCCGTGGGCACGGATACGGACACGGGGGTGCGGCGGTGACGGACGGCGTGAATGCTTCGGAGACCTCAGGAGAAGGAGCAGGGACCATGGCCGACGCCAAGGTGATCCCGTTCGACGAGGACTCGCGCGGCCGGCGCGGCGCCGGGCGCGCCCGCGCCAGGACCCGCAAGGCCGCGGCCCCCGCGGCGGGAAAGGCCGCCGACGGCCCGCAGCCGCCGCTCGCGGCCGTGCCGGCGGCCGGGATTCCCGCCCAGGCGGACGGCGGGCGTCCCGCCGACCCGCCACCCACCGCCGAGGCGCCCTCGGACCTCGCGGGGGCGTTCGGCGCCGTCGCCGACCGGGTGCTCGGCGGCGACTGGGAGCGCAAGGTCGCCTCGGGGCTGGCCTTCCTGCGGCGCCGGGTCACCGGGGACTACGAGGTCGACGAGTTCGGCTACGACGCCGAGCTGACCGACCAGGTGCTGATGTCGCTGCTGCGGCCGGTCTTCGGTGCCTACTTCCGGGTCGAGGTCCGCGGCATCGAGAACATCCCCGCGGAAGGCGGTGCGCTGGTCGTCTCCAACCACTCGGGCACCCTGCCGCTGGACGGCCTGATGACCCAGGTCGCCGTCCACGACCACCACCCGGCAGGCCGCCACCTGCGGCTGCTCGCCGCCGACCTGGTCTTCATGCTCCCGCTGGTCAACGAGCTGGCCCGCAAGCTCGGCCACACGCTGGCCTGCACCGAGGACGCGGAGGTCCTGCTGCAGCGCGGCGAGGTCGTCGGGGTCATGCCCGAGGGCTTCAAGGGCCTCGGGAAGCCCTTCGCCGACCGCTACAAGCTGCAGCGGTTCGGGCGCGGCGGATTCGTCGCGACGGCGCTGAAGACGAAGGTGCCGATCGTGCCGTGCTCCGTGGTGGGGGCGGAGGAGATCTACCCGATGCTCGGGAACTCCCGCACGATGGCGCGGCTGCTGGGGGTGCCCTACTTCCCACTGACGCCGACCTTCCCCTGGCTGGGAGCCGCGGGACTGGTCCCGCTGCCCACCAAGTGGGTCATCCAGTTCGGCGAGCCCATCCCGACCGACGGCTACCCGCCGGAGGCGGCGGAGGACCCGATGCTGGTCTTCAACCTGACCGACCAGGTGCGCGAGACGATCCAGCACACGCTGTACGAACTCCTCGTGCAGCGGCGGTCCGTCTTCTTCTGACGGCGGGCGCGCGGTTCCCCGCGCCCCCGGTGGCTCGCCCTCCCAGCGGAGGGCGGGCCTTTTTTCGGGAACGCGGGGAAAGTCGGTGCGCTGGGTCCTGTCCGACAGGTCCCTAGTTCTCGTCGTCCGTGGTCGTGCCCAGGCCCAGGCCCGGGAGAAGGCCCGGAAGGAGCGGGGGAAGGGTCACGGAGTGGTCGGAGGGGGCTGTGGGTGAAGGGGAATTCGGGGTGGGGAGGGTCGGGAGCGGCCCCAGGGGGTTGGTGCCGCCGATGAGGCCGCTCGACGGCGTCGAGCCGGACGGCGACGGGGTCGCGCTGCGGGTCTCGGGACCGCCCGAGCCGGGTGTGGCGGAGGACGGGGCGGACGGGGCCGACGGTGTGCCGCCGGACGGGTCGGAGCCCTTGGGGCCCGAGCCGCGGTGGGTGTGCCCGTCCTGCTCGGTCTTGGGCAGCAGTCCCTGGAGCGGCGCGACTTCCTGGTCTATGGCGTCGAAGACCGAGGAGACCTGCTCGGAGACGTCGGTGAGCTGGCCGGGCAGCTTGCCCCGCAGATCGGTCCAGCCCTGCCGGTGCGCCGCCGCGAAGGAGTTGAGCGTCTCGATCGGCTGGAGCGAGCCGTCCTCCTGGTAGGCCTGGCTGAGCAGCCGGTGGCCCTCGGCGGCCTCCTGGTGCATGCCCGACAGGGCCTTGCGCACCTCGGAGACCGACTCGTCGTCGAGGTGGCCGCCCCGCCCCCGGTCCATGAGGCGGCGGGCCTCCTGGAGGCGTGTGGAGGCCATGTCGAGGTAGACCTTGCCGCGGGACGCGTCGCCGCTGGCCATGTCGAGCTTGAGGTCCTCCATGCCGCGTTTGAGGCCGTAGAGGGTGTCGCCGGGCAGCGCGTGGGTGCTGGCCGCGGCGACCCCGCCGAGCGCGCCTGCGGCGACGCCGACGGTGAGGCCGCCGACGGCGAGCCGGCGGGTGAGCCGGCTGCCCGGGGTGAGGCGGCGCAGCCGGTGGCTGCCGCCCTGCCCGTCGCCGCGCTGCTCGGGCAGCCGGGCGGCGACCGGGAAGCTGCCGTCGGCGAGCGCCTGCTCCATCGCGGCGATCAGCTGCGCGCGCTGGACGGTCTTGCGCTCGGGGTCGAGCGCGGGCCGCGGCTGCTCGGCGAGCGCGTTGGCCAGCGCGAGCAGTGCCCCCTGCTCGGGGTCGGCGTGCCGGGCCGCGGCATGGCTGCCGTGTGCGCCGGACGTGCCCTGCCGGCGCTCCGCTGCCCCGGTCTCCTCCTGGACGGCCGCGTCCTCAAGGGCCTGGGCGAAGGCGTTCGCCCGGCGGTGTGCCGTTGCCTGTCCGATCACGGGCGGCACCTCCTCTCGTCATCCACACTCGACTCCCCGTGCCGCCCGTGGGTTGCGCTGCCTGCCGGCTTGCACCCGATCGAGTGAAACGCGGCGGACCGCGTATGGCGGAGTCAGGCACAAAGTTGTCTCCATGTGAAGCAACGAGCGCCGCGCCAGTTGGGTTACGCAGGTGTGATGATCGTCCGGGGCCACCGAGGTCTCATCTCGCGTCGTCGGGCAGGAGCCTGGCCAGCGTACGCACGGCCCGGTATTGCAGGGTCTTGATCGCGCCCTCGTTCTTGCCCATGACCCGGGCGGTCTCGGCCACCGACAGGCCCTGCAGGAAGCGCAGGGTCACGCACTCCTGCTGCTGCGGGTTGAGCTTGCGGACCGCGGTCAGCAGCGCCTCGTTGGACAGCGACTCCAGGACGGAGTCCTCGGGGCTGCGGGCGACCTCGTTGGCGTCGAGCATTTCACCGGTGGTCACTTCCAGCCGGAAACGGCTCGACTTGAAGTGGTCGGCGACCAGGTTGCGGGCGATGGTGACCAGCCACGCGCCGAAGTCGCGGCCCTGCCAGGTGAAGGTGCCGATCCTGCGCAGCGCACGCAGGAAGGTCTCGCTGGTCAGGTCCTCGGCGGTGGCCTTGGACCCGACCCGGTAGTAGATGTAGCGGTAGACCGTGTCGCTGTAGTGGTCGTACAGCCGCCCGAAGGCCTCGGTCTCGCCGTCCTGGGCGCGCTCGACCAGGTCCATCATGCGGCCCGAGTCGGTGTCCGAGGCGGGGCGGCGTGGGTGGGTGCCCGGGGCTGCGGCGTTCGTACCGGCCGCGCCCGAGCTGTTGCGGGTGCGTCTGCCTGCGGCTGTGCTGACTTCGGCCAGCGCGTACGCCGGGCCGGGGACGGTGGGACCTGACGTGGCGAGGGTGGGCAGGGCGTACGCGGGGACTGTGCGCATCAGTCGGTCGAGCACCAGTGCGCGCAACGCAGCCAGGCCGGAGGTGTCAACCCCGTCGTGTGGGTACACGGGACTCCCAGAGGCAGAACTTCCATCACGTGCAGTACGGGACCGTTCACCCGTCGTGGCGACGCGTGGGTTCCGGATTGCGTCTGAGGAGAATAACGCTTCGTACAGGCGACGCTACACCGAGTTGCGCAAATCGCCGTTTGCGCCACTTCCTGTACGGAATGATGATCGACCAATTATCGAACAGAAGGCCCTTGTTGACCACTTCCGTTCGTGAACAGCTCGCGCAGAGGCCGTGTTGTGAGCGTGTGGGTGGCCGCGCGAGCCGTCCCGCTGCCGTATTACCGGCGCACCCTTGTCACTTGCCGCGGCGGCGGCTGATCGCGATCGCCGCGGCGGCGCCGCCCGCGACCGCGCCCATGCCGGCGGCGGCGGGGACGCCGATCTTCACGGCCTTGCGCCCGGTGCGGTAGTCGCGCAGCCGCCATCCCTCGGCTCGGGCGTGTCTGCGCAGCCTGCCGTCCGGGTTGATCGCGTACGGGTGGCCGACCAGGGACAGTATCGGGATGTCGTTGTGCGAGTCGCTGTAGGCGGCGCAGAGCGACAGGTCGAGGTCCTCGGCGGCCGCCAGCGCCCGGACCGCCTCGGCCTTCGCCGGGCCGTGCAGCGGCTCGCCGACCAGCCGGCCGGTGTAGACGCCGTCGACCGACTCGGCGACCGTGCCGAGCGCGCCGGTCAGGCCGAGCCTGCGGGCGATGATCGTGGCGGTCTCCACCGGCGCGGCGGTGACCAGCCAGACCCGCTGGCCGGCGTCCAGGTGCGCCTGCGCCAGGGCGCGGGTGCCCGGCCAGATCTTCGCTGCCATGTACTCGTCGTAGATTTCCTCGCCGATGGACATCAGCTCCTCGACGCGGTGTCCCTTGACGATGGACAGGGCGCTGTCGCGGGCGTCCTGCATGTGCTCGGGGTCCTCGGCGCCGGCCATCCGGAAGTACGCCTGCTGCCAGGCGAAGCGCACCAGGTCGCGGGTGTCGAAGAAATGCCGTTTGTACAGGCCGCGGCCGAAGTGGAAGAGCGCGGCGCCCTGCATCACGGTGTTGTCGAGGTCGAAGAACGCGGCGGCCCTGGGGTCGCCTGCGACCGGGAAGGCCGGTTCCGCGGGCTTCTCGTCGCCCGCGGGAGCGGTTTCCGGCCGGGGCTTCGTCGCGAGTGTCGCCTCCGCGGCGGCGGCGGCGGCCTCGCCGGCCAGCACGCTCCGCTCCGTGGCGGACTGCCTGCGCGGGGTGAGCCATCTGAGAGCGGCCATAGCGCGAGCATAACGACCCAGTGCGACATGGCCGGTTCGGCCACGGTGCCGGCACGTGAACCGCAGGCGTCACAATGAGCCGTATGACGACTGCGAGGACCGTGACGCTGATCGGGAAGCCCGGGTGCCACCTGTGCGACGAGGCGCGCGCCGTGGTGGCGGAAGTCGCCGCCGCGACCGGGGCGGTCGTGGTGGAGCAGGACATCACCCAGGACGCGGAGCTGCACCGCCGCTACTGGGAGCAGATCCCCGTCGTCCTGGTGGACGGGGAGCAGCACACCTTCTGGCGTGTCGACCCCGCCCGGCTGCGCCGCGCGCTGGCCGCCTGACCTCTCGCCGCGCGCGCCCCCGCGCCCCTGGAGTCCGCCGCCCGAGGCATATGACGGAATCGGGTAGGATCGTGGTCGTTTTGTACGACCGGGGGCGATGTGTGAGGAGCGTGCCGAGTGCCCTCGGTGGTGAGGACCGCGGCGAGCGGCTACGCGGTGGTGGACGTCGAGACGACGGGTTCGTCGTCGAAGCGGCACCGGGTGGTGGAGCTGGCGCTCGTGCTGCTGGACCGCGACCTGGAGCCCGAGGGTGAGTTCAGCACCCTCGTCGACCCGCAGGGCCCGGTCGGCCCCACGCACATCCACGGCATCGAGCCGGCGCACCTGGGCGGCGCGCCGCGCTTCGCGGGGATAGCCGCCCGGCTGCTGGCACTGCTGCGCGGCCGGGTCCTGGTCGGGCACAACGTCGGCTGCGACCGCGCCTTCCTGGCCGCCGAATACGCCCGGATCGGCGTACGCCTGCCGGCCGTGCCCGAGATGTGCACCATGCGGATGGCCGCCGAGCTGCGCGGCGAACACCCCGCCCCCTCCGGGCTGTCGCTGGTCGCCTGCGCGCAGGCGCTGGGGGTGACCGGCTGGGCCCCGCACACCGCGCTCGGCGACGCCCGCGCCACAGCGGCGCTTTTCGGCCACTTTGTGGCGCGGTCCCGTACGGCCGCCGGCGGCGCGGACGGAATCGGCGGTTCCGGACCGGAGCGGCAGTTGTTGCAGGCTGCAGGTGTCCGCTGGCCGGAGGCCCCCGGCCTGCCGGTGGCCGCTGACGCGCTCTGGAAGCGCCGCAGCAACGATTCGTCACGGCAACACGTGCCCAATGTCCGGAATGGGAGTGCGTGATGCCCATCACTTCCGCCGGGCAAAACGGACACCATCTTTGTGCACGCGTTCACAAAGACATAGCCTGGCACGCACGGGGCGGCTCCAAAGACCGTGGTCGCCCTCAGCCCAGCTCTACCCGCAGGAGCACCGTGGCAACTGGCCGATCGCACCGACCGGCGACCCGCAGCCGAGGAATTCCCGAGGCCACCGTCGCCAGGCTTCCGCTGTACCTGCGGGCGCTGACCGCTCTGTCCGAGCGCTCCGTGCCCACCGTGTCCTCGGAGGAGCTCGCCGCCGCGGCCGGGGTCAACTCGGCCAAGCTGCGCAAGGACTTCTCCTACCTCGGCTCGTACGGCACCAGGGGCGTCGGCTACGACGTCGAATACCTCGTCTACCAGATCAGCCGGGAGCTGGGCCTCACCCAGGACTGGCCGGTCGTCATCGTCGGTATCGGCAACCTGGGCGCCGCCCTCGCCAACTACGGCGGGTTCGCCTCCCGCGGCTTCCGCGTCGCGGCCCTGCTGGACGCCGACGCGGCACTGGCCGGACGGCTCGTCGCGGGACTGCCCGTACGGCACATCGACGAGCTCGAAGCGATCGTCGTCGACAACCAGGTCTCGATCGGGGTCATCGCGACTCCGGCCGGCGCCGCACAGGAGGTCACCGACCGGCTGGTCAACGCCGGGGTGACCTCGATCCTCAACTTCGCCCCCACCGTGCTGTCGGTGCCGGACGGCGTGGACGTACGCAAGGTCGACCTGTCCATCGAGCTGCAGATCCTCGCCTTCCACGAACAGCGCAAGGCCGGAGAAGGACGCCAGGAGCCCGACGGGGATGTTCCCGCCGTGATGCCCGCATGAGTCTGCTGGTCGTCGGGCTCTCGCACCGCAGCGCGCCGGTGAGCGTGCTGGAGCGGGCCGCGCTCACCGAGGACGCGCGCGCCAAGCTGCTGCAGGACACGCTGGCCGCCGAGCCCGCGAGCGAAGCGGTGGCGCTGTCCACCTGCAACCGCATCGAGCTGTACGCCGACGTCGACAAATTCCACGCCGGTGTCGCCGAGCTGTCCACGCTGCTCGCCCAGCACAGCGGCGTCGGGCTGGACGAGCTGACCCCGTATCTCTACGTGCACTACGAGGACCGGGCCGTCCACCACCTGCTGTCGGTGGCCTGCGGGCTCGACTCGATGGTCGTCGGCGAGGGCCAGATCCTCGGCCAGATCAAGGACGCCCTCGCGGTCGGCCAGGAGCTGCACACCGCGGGACGGCTGCTCAACGACCTTTTCCAGCAGGCCCTGCGGGTCGGCAAGCGCGCCCACTCCGAGACCGGCATCGACCGGGCGGGCCAGTCCCTGGTCACCTTCGGCCTGGCCCAGCTCGCCCCCGCCACCGGCGCCCTGGAGGGCAGGCGCGCCGTCGTCGTCGGCGCCGGCTCCATGTCGTCGCTGGCCGCCGCCACGCTGGCCCGCGCCGGTGTCGCCCGCCTGACCATCGCCAACCGCACCCCCGAGCGGGCCGTCCGGCTCGCCGCCCAGCTCACCGAGCAGGGCACCCAGGCGCAGGCGGTGAGCATGACCCGGCTCGCGGCCGCGCTCGCCGACGCCGACATCGTGGTGTCCTGTACCGGCTCCACCGGCCTGGTGCTCACCGCCGACGACCTGCGGGCCGCCGGCCGGCCGCTGGCCGTACTGGACCTGGCCATGCCGCGGGACGTCGACCCGGCCGCGCACGACCTCGACGGTGTGGCGCTCGCCGACATCGAGTCGCTGGCCGCCGCGTCCGCCGCCGCGCCGATGGCCGCCGACGTGGACGCCGTCCAGGCGATCGTCGCCGAGGAGGTCGCCGCCTTCGGCGCCGCCCAGCGCGCCGCCCGGATCACCCCCACGGTGGTGGCGCTGCGGGCGATGGCCGCCGATGTCGTGGCGGGTGAACTTTCCCGGCTCGACGGTAGGCTGCCCGATCTGGACGACAAGCAGCGCGCGGAGATCACCCAGACCGTGCGCCGCGTCGTCGACAAGCTCCTGCACGCGCCGACGGTGCGGGTCAAGCAGCTCGCGGGCGAGCCCGGCGGCGCCGGCTATGCCGACGCGCTGCGCGAACTCTTCGACCTCGACCCGCAGGCGGTCGCCGCCGTCAGCCGGGCCGAAACCCCGCGGCCTCCGGCCCGGGTGCCCAACCGAATTGAGGGCGGCAATGAATAACCCGAGTGCCCCGGACAAGGGGCGCGAGGACGCGCTGCGGCTTGGCACGCGCAAGAGCAAGCTGGCGATGGCCCAGTCCGGCATGGTGGCCGACGAGGTCCGCCGGCTGACCGGACGTGACGTCCGCCTCGTGGAGATCACCACCTACGGCGACGTCTCACGGGAGAGTCTGGCCCAGATCGGCGGCACCGGCGTCTTCGTCTCGGCGCTGCGCGACGCGCTGCTCGCCGGCGAGATCGACTTCGCCGTGCACAGCCTCAAGGACCTGCCCACCGCCGCCCCCGACGGGCTGACGCTGGCCGCGATCCCGGTCCGCGAGGACCCGCGGGACGCGCTGGTCGCCAGGGACGGCCTGACCTTCGCGACGCTGCCGTCCGGCGCCAGGATCGGCACCGGGTCGCCGCGCCGGATGGCGCAGCTCAACGCGTGGGCGCGGTCACACGGACTCGACGTCGAGACGGTACCGATCCGTGGCAACGTTGACACCAGGATCGGGTACGTTACTTCCGGCGAGCTCGACGCCGTCGTGCTCGCCGCCGCCGGGCTGAACCGCATCGGCAGGATCGCGGAGGCGACCGAGCTGATCGCCGCCGACACCGTCCTGCCCGCCCCCGGCCAGGGGGCACTGGCCGTCGAGTGCGCCGCTTCCCACCCGGAGCTGGCCGCACAGCTCGCCGGGCTCGACGACCCGTTCACCCGGGTCGCCGTGACCGTCGAGCGATCCCTGCTCGCCGCCCTCGAGGCCGGCTGCAGCGCCCCTGTGGGCGCGCTGGCCGACCTTGTGGACGACGGGCAGACTACCGAGCTGCGCCTGCGCGGCGTCGTCGGCACCACCGACGGCACCTCGCTGGTGCAGATGTCCATCACCGGTCCCGTACCGGCGTCCGACGACGAAGCGCGCGCCCTGGGCCGCGAACTCGCCGCTGAGATGCTCGCCAAGGGTGCGGCCGGTCTTATGGGGGAGCGCGCACTTTGAACCCCGCCGCCGTCGCTGCAACGACGAACACCGCCGCCGGTACGGCCCTTTCGGCCGGCACCGCCGCAAGTCCCGGCTCCGCCGGGCGGTCCGCAACCGGTCACGTCACCTTCCTGGGTGCCGGGCCCGGTGACCCCGGGCTGCTGACCCTGCGCGCCGTCGAAGCGCTCGCCCGCGCCGACCTGCTGGTCGGCGACAGGCCCGTGCTCGACGTCGTACGCACCCACGCCCGCGCGGATGTGGGCACGGCGGAACCGGCCGTGGACGGCGAGGTGTTGGACACCACCGCCATTGCCGATGCCGCCTCACAGCTTGTCATGGCGTCCGCGCGGACCGGCAAGCGGGTGGTGCGTGCGGTGGTCGGCGACCCCGGCCTCGACTCCTGCGCCGCCGCCGAGATGCTGGCCTGCGCCCGGGCGGGCATCCCCTTCGAGGTCGTGCCCGGCATCGCCAGCGCGGTGGGCGTGCCCGCCTACGCCGGGGTGCCGCTCAGCGGCGACGTGCGCTTCGTGGACGCCGCCACCGCCTCCGACCGCTGCTGGAGCGAGGTCGGCGCCAGCGACGCCACGCTGGTGGTCTCCACGACGCTGCAGACCGTCGCCGCGATGGCCGCCGAGCTGATCGGCTCGGGCCGCAAGCCCGACACCCAGCTGTCGGTCACCGTCGCCGGCACCACCACCCGGCAGCGCACCTGGACCGCGACACTGGCCACCATCGCCGCCGAGCTGAAGGCGACCAAGGCGCTGCCCACGCCCGAGGGCCCGATCGCGGCGATAGCCGTGGTCGGGGAGCGGGCCGGCCAGCACGAGCAGTTGTCGTGGTTCGAGACCAAGCCGCTGTTCGGCTGGCGGGTGCTCGTACCGCGGACCAAGGAGCAGGCCGCGTCGCTCTCCGACCAGCTGCGCTCGTACGGAGCGGTGCCGCACGAGGTGCCGACCATCGCGGTGGAGCCGCCGCGTACCCCGCAGCAGATGGAGCGCGCGGTCAAGGGCCTGGTCACCGGGCGCTATGAGTGGATCGCCTTCACCTCCGTCAACGCGGTCAAGGCCGTGCGGGAGAAGTTCGAGGAGTACGGCCTGGACGCCCGCGCCTTCGCGGGGATAAAGGTCGCCGCGGTCGGCGAGCAGACCGCCCAGTCGCTGGTCGAGTTCGGCGTCAAGCCCGACCTGGTGCCCAGCGGCGAGCAGTCCGCCGCCGGACTCCTGGAGGACTGGCCGCCCTACGACCCGGTCTTCGACCCGATCGACCGCGTCTTCCTGCCGCGCGCCGACATCGCCACCGAGACGCTGGTGGCCGGGCTGGTCGAACTGGGCTGGGAGGTCGACGACGTCACCGCCTACCGGACCGTACGGGCGTCGCCCCCGCCGGCCGACACCCGCGAGGCCATCAAGGGCGGCGGCTTCGACGCGGTGCTCTTCACCTCGTCCTCGACCGTGCGGAATCTTGTCGGCATCGCCGGCAAGCCGCACAACGTCACGGTCATCGCCTGTATCGGCCCGGCGACGGCCAAGACGGCGGAGGAGCACGGGCTCCGGGTCGACGTGATGGCTCCCGAGCCGTCCGTCCATGCCCTCGCCCAGGCCCTGGCCGACTTCGGCCTGGCCCGCCGCCAGGCCGCCGGCGCCGCCGGCGACCCCGTCACCCGCCCCAGCGAACGCCGCCCCGGCGCCCGCCGCCGCACCCGCGTCTGACCCGCGCCTCCTCCCGGGCGGCCTCTGCGCGGGGAGGCGCCCTCCAGGGGCGCGAGGCTGCATCTGATGCGCGGCCGGCGCCGCATGGGCGCGACCATCCCCCAGAGCTTCGCCTGGGAGGTGCCCCCGCGACGGGCTGCACGTCGCCACCGTGCGGAAGGGGCTGTTCGGTCCTCCCCCAGAGCTGCGCCTGGGGGTACGCCCACGCGCCCCTGGGGTGGTGGCGGTCGGTCGCCACGCGACGGTGGGTGGCCGGTTGCGCGCGCCGTTCTCCCCCAGAGCTTCGCCTGGGGGTACCCCCACGCGCCCCCGGGGGCACCGTCTGGCGCCGACGCAGCGTCGGGAAGAGCATGCGCGCCGCAGGCGTACCGTGGAGAAATGGTGAGCTATGGCGAGTTTCCCGGTGCGCGGCCGCGGCGGCTGCGCACCAGCCCGGCGATGCGGCGCCTGGTCGCAGAAACCCGGCTCGATCCAGCCGAATTGATTCTGCCGGCCTTCGTGCGTGAGGGCATCAGCGAGCCGCAGGCGATCTCCTCGATGCCGGGGGTCTATCAGCACACCCGGGACACCCTGCGCAAAGCGGCCGCCGAGGCCGCATCTGCCGGGGTGGGCGGGATCATGCTGTTCGGCGTGCCCGAGGTGAAGGACGCGATCGGCAGCCAGGGCACGGAGCCGGACGGCATCCTGCAACTGGCGATCAGGGACGTGGTCGCGGAGGTCGGCGACGACCTGGTCGTGATGTCCGACCTGTGCCTGGACGAGTACACCGACCACGGCCACTGCGGCGTCCTGGACGCCGAGGGCCGCGTCGACAACGACGCCACCCTCGAACGCTACGCGGAGATGGCCCAGGTCCAGGCGGACGCCGGCGTCCACGTGGTCGGTCCGTCCGGGATGATGGACGGCCAGGTCGGCGTCGTCCGCGACGCGCTGGACGAGATCGGCCGGCAGGACGTGGCGATCCTGGCCTACACCGCGAAGTACGCCTCCGCCTTCTACGGCCCCTTCCGCGAGGCCGTGAACTCCTCGCTGAAGGGCGACCGGAAGACGTACCAGCAGGACCCGGCGAATTTCCGCGAGTCGATGCGCGAGCTGGCGCTCGACCTCGCCGAAGGCGCCGACATGGTGATGGTCAAGCCCGCGCTGCCGTATCTGGACGTGCTGCGCAAGGTCGCCGACACGGTGGACGTGCCGGTGGCGGCGTACCAGATCTCCGGTGAGTACGCGATGGTCGAGGCCGCCGCCGCGAACGGCTGGATCGACCGGGACCGCACCATCATGGAGACGCTCACCTCGATCCGCCGCGCCGGCGCGAACATGATCCTCACGTACTGGGCGACCGAGGTCGCTCAGCGCCTGTAGGCGCTCCTGCCAGGGTTGCGGCCTCAGAGCCGCAGGACGACCAGCGCGGTGTCGTCGGTGGCGCCGGTCGGCGGGGACAGCTCGCTGAGCAGCAGGTCGGCGAGGGCCTCCGGGTCGTACAGCGGGTAGCGGTGCAGGGTGGCGGCCAGCCGGGCCAGGCCGACGTCGATGTCCTCGTGGCGGCGCTCGATCAGGCCGTCGGTGTAGAGGACCAGGGTGGAGCCGACGGTGAAGCCGACGGTGGCCTGCGGTCCTGGCTGGTGCTGCGGCCGGGCGCCGAGCGGCGGGTCGGTGGCCTGGTCGAGGAATTCCACCGTGCCGTCGGGGCGCAGCAGCGCGGCCGGCGGGTGCCCCGCGTTGCTGTACGTGAGGGTGCGGCTGGGCCAGTCGATGAAGGCGTTGACCACGGTGCTGGACTCGGCGCCCTCCACTGACCTGGCGTAGAGCCCCAGGACGTTGAGCGCTTCCGCAGGGCCCGCGGTGGTCCGGCTGGCGGCGCTCAGCGCGCTTCTGAGCTGACCCATCACGCAGGCGGCGGCAAGGCCGTGGCCGACGACGTCGCCCACGGCGACCGCGATGCGGTCACCGGGCAGGTCCACCAGGTCGTACCAGTCACCGCACACGTTCAGCGCGCTGATCGCCGGCTGGTAGCGCACGGCCGCCCGGTGGCCGACGGGGCGGGGCGCCGGCAGCAGCGCCGCCTGCAAGGTGAGCGCGACCTCCCGCTCCCTGGCGTGCGCGGCGCGCATCTGCTCGTTGATCTCCTGCAGCTCGCGGGCCCGCATGTACAGCTCGGCCTGCAGCTTGCTGTCGTCGCCGCTCCCGTCCTTGGTCTGCATGAAGGCGGTGACCTCCTCGACCCGGTGGGCGATCAGTACGACCTCGCCGGCACTGTCGAGGATCGGCGTGTTGATCGTGCTCCAGTAGCGCTCCTCGTACGTGCCGGGGCGGTCCCGCCGCTCGACGTCGTAGCGCTGGAGGGCGAGGCTGTCGCGCTCGCCGGTGGCGAGCACATGCAGCAGGGAGGCCCCGAGGCTGGTCGGGCCGTTCGCGGTCTGCGCCCGCTCCGGGCTGTCGGGGAAGGCGTCGAAGATGTACACGCCGAGGAGGTCGGCCAGCGAGCAGTCCGCCAGGTGCAGATAGGTCTCGTTCGCGTCGATGTAGCGCAGCTCCGGGTCCAGCAGTGCGATACCTGCGGGCAGCCTGTTGTAGACCGCCCGGTAGTCGATCGCCGGATCCGTCACGTACCTGCCCGCCCGTCCGCCGCCTGCCCGTCTCGGTGCCGCCCCTGCCGTACCCACCATCGCACCACACATGGCGGCGCCCCGCCCGCCGGAGAGCGCGGGGCGGGGCGGTCGCGGGCGGGTCAGGGGCGGGCGAGGCGGCCCGGCGGCGGGGTCAGAGCCGCTCGGGGGTGCGGATGCCGAGCAGCGTCAGGCCCTGCCGCAGGGTGCGGGCGGTCAGGTCGCACAGGAACAGCCGGTTCTCCACCTGGTCCTGGCCGCCGCCGGCGGTGAGCACCGGGCACTGCTCGTAGAAGGTGGTGAACAGCGACGCGAGCTGGAAGAGATACGAGGCCAGCCGGTGCGGTTCGTAGACCTCGGCCACCTCGGCGAGGGTGTCGCCGAACGCGTCGAGGTGCAGCCCGAGCGCCCGCTCGGCCGGCTCCAGTGCCAGCTCCGGGTGCGCCGCGGCCCGCTGCTCCTGCCCCGCCTTGCGGAAGATGGACCGGGTCCGGGCGTACGCGTACTGGATGTAGACGCTGGTGTCGCCGTTGAGCGACACCATCCGGTCGAGGTCGAAGACGTAGTCGCGGCCGAGCGAGGTCGACAGGTCGGCGTATTTCACCGCGCCGATGCCGACCTGCGTGCCGTTCGCCGTGATCTCCTCGTCGGTCAGGCCGATCTTCTCGCCCTTCTCCCGCACCACCGCCGTGGCCCGCTGCACCGCCTCGTCCAGCAGGTCCTCCAGCTTGACGCTCTCGCCGGACCGGGTCTTGAACGGCTTGCCGTCCTTGCCGAGCAGTGTGCCGAACGGCAGGTGCCTGGCGGTCACCTGCTCGGTCAGCCAGCCGGCCCGCCTGGCGGTCTCGAAGACCATGCGGAAGTGCAGCGACTGCCGCACGTCCACCACGTAGAGCAGGGTGTCGGCGTGCAGGTCACCGGTCCTGTTGCGGATCGCGGACAGGTCGGTCGCCGCGTAGCCGAAGCCTCCGTCGGTCTTGCGGACGATCAGCGGGACCGGCTCGCCGTCCTTGCCCTTGATGTCGTCGAAGAACACGCACAGCGCCCCGTTGGACCACACCGCGACGCCGGACTTCTCCAGCAGGTCGCAGGTCTCCACCAGCATGTCGTTGTAACCGGACTCGCCGACGATGTCCTCGTCGCGGATCTGGATGTCCAGCTTGCTGTAGACCGAGTCGAAGTAGATCTTCGACTCGTCCACGAACCGCTGCCACAGCGCGACGGTCCGGGGGTCGCCGGCCTGGAGGTCCACCACCCGGCGCCTGGCCCGCTCCTTGAACTCCTCGTCGGACTTGAACAGCGCGCCCGACGCCTTGTAGAGCCGGTCGAGCCGGGACATCGAGGCCTCGCCGGCCTCGCCCTCGTCCTCGCTGTGGTCGAGCTGGTGCGGGTGCTCGATCAGATACTGCACGAGCATGCCGAACTGGGTGCCCCAGTCGCCGATGTGGTGCCTGCGGACGACCTGCTCGCCGCCGAACTCCAGGATCCGCACGATCGCGTCGCCGATCACCGAGGACCGCAGGTGGCCGACGTGCATCTCCTTGGCCACATTGGGCTGCGCGTAATCCACCACGGTGGTGCCCGGGTGCTCGCTCAAGGGCACGCCGAGCCGGTCGTCGGCGGCCCGGGCGGCGAGATTCCGGGTGATGGCGGCGTCCGACACCGTGATGTTGAGGAAGCCGGGGCCGGACACCTCGACGGCCGCGATCGTGTCGTCCGCGCCGCCGCCCGCGGGCAGCGCGGCGACGACCTCGGCCGCGAGCGCCTGCGGGTTGGTCTTCTGCCGCTTGGCCAGGCCCAGCACCCCGTTGGCCTGGAAGTCCGCCCGGTCGCTGCGTCGCAGCAGCGGGTCGGCGTCGACGGCCGACGGCACGGCCGCCGCGAGGGCGGCCGAGACACGCTGCTGGAGCGAAGCGGAAAGGGAAGCGACCGAGGCCATGGAGGTGCCGTTTCTTGTGTCGGGGTCGTGGGCTCGCCACGCGTGGTCACCCCACGCGTGGCGAGTCCCAGTCTCCCATGCGTGCCGGTATTGGCGAGCGAGTTGTCCACAGGGACGGGAGGGAGGCCGGGGGGAGGACCGGGGTTATCCACAGGGTGGCCCGGCGGGGGGCGCGGTTCTGGGAGACTGGAGCGGTCGGGGCGCCTCAGGGGCTGTCCCGCGGACCAGGAAGGAAGAGCCGTGGCTGGCAGCACCGAGACCGACTGGGTCTCCCGTTTCGCGGACGACGTCATCGCCGAGTCGGAGCGCCGCGCACCCGGGAAACCTGTTGTCGTCGCGTCCGGGCTGAGCCCCTCAGGGCCGATCCACCTGGGCAATCTCCGCGAGGTGATGACCCCGCACCTGGTCGGCGACGAGATCAGGCGGCGCGGCCACGAGGTGCGGCACCTGATCTCCTGGGACGACTACGACCGCTATCGCAAGGTGCCGAACGGCGTGGAGGGCGTCGACGCGTCCTGGGCCGAGCACATCGGCAAGCCGCTGACCTCGGTGCCCGCCCCCGCCGGGTCCCCGCACCCGAACTGGGCGGAGCACTTCAAGGCCCAGATGTCGGCGTCGCTGGCCGAGCTGGGCGTCACCTATGACGGCATCAGCCAGACCGCGCAATATACGGCGGGCGCCTACCGCGAGCAGATCCTGCACGCCATGCGGCACCGCGCCGACATCGACGCGATCCTGGCGCAGTACCGCACGAAGAAGGCCCCGCCCAAGCAGTCCCAGAAGCCGGTGGACGACGCCGAGCTGGCCGCCGAGGAGGGCTCGGGCGCGGCCGAGGAGGACGACGGCAGCGGCAGCGGCGCCGGGTATTTCCCGTACAAGCCCTACTGCGGGCAGTGTGGCAAGGACCTCACCACCGTCACCGCCTACGACGACGAGACGACCGAGCTGACGTACACGTGCGCGTGCGGGCACGGCGAGACGGTGCGGCTGAGCGAGTTCAACCGCGGCAAGCTGGTCTGGAAGGTCGACTGGCCGATGCGCTGGGCCTACGAGGGCGTCGTCTTCGAGCCGTCCGGCGTGGACCACTCCTCGCCCGGGTCGTCCTTCCAGGTCGGCGGGCAGATCGTCGGCCCGATCTTCGGCGGCGAGCAGCCGATCGGGCCGATGTACGCCTTCGTCGGTATCTCCGGCATGGCGAAGATGTCCTCGTCCAAGGGCGGGGTTCCGGTGCCGGCCGACGCGCTGCGGATCATGGAGCCGCAGATCCTGCGCTGGCTCTACGCCCGCCGCCGCCCCAACCAGTCCTTCAAGATCGCCTTCGACCAGGAGATCCAGCGGCTCTACGACGAGTGGGACGCGCTGACCCGCAAGGTCGAGGAGGGCTCCGCACTGCCCGGCGACCTCGCCGCGTACGCCCGCGCGGCCGGCACCGCCGCCGGGGAGCTGCCGCGTACGCCCAGGCCGCTGCCTTACCGGACGCTGGCCTCGGTCGCCGACATCACCGCCGGCGCGGAGCAGCAGACGCTGCGGATCCTCTCGGAGCTTGAGCCCGACCGGCCGCTGGCCTCGCTGGACGAGGTGCGGCCGCGGCTGGACCGGGCCGAGGCGTGGATCTCCAGCCAGGTGCCCGCCGAGCAGCGGACCGTGGTGCGGGCCGAGCCCGACGCGGCCCGGCTCGCCGGGCTGGCGGACGGCGAGCGGGGCGCGCTGAAGCTGCTGGTCGACGGGCTGGACTCGCACTGGTCGCTGGACGGCCTGACGACGCTGGTCTACGCGGTGCCGAAGGTGCAGGCCGGGTTGGCGCCCGACGCCAAGCCGACCCCTGAGCTGAAGGTCGCCCAGCGGTCGTTCTTCGCACTGCTCTACGAGCTGCTGGTCGGCCGCGACACCGGCCCCCGGCTGCCGACGCTGCTGCTCGCGGTCGGCCAGGACCGGGCGCGGTCGCTGCTGGGCGCGCAGAGCTGAACCGAAGGCACCCGGGGCCGGGCCCCGGGTGCCCGGCTGTTCCGGGTGCCGGATTCCGGGTGCCCGGCACCAATGCCCGGTCCGGGCGCTGGGCGCCGGATTTTGGGGCGTCCGGTCACCCGGGGTCGGCGGGCGGGCCGTCAGGGTGAGAAAGCGCGGCGCGGGCGTCGGGTCGTGGCGGCGGTGGGATTCATAGGCTCCCCGCTCGCTGTCAGACCCGATGGGAGCCCCGCCGTATGCCCCGCCTCGCCGCGCGTCTCGCCGCGTCCCTCACCACCGCCGCCGTCCTGGCGGTCCCGGCCGTCCTCGCGCCCGCTCCCGCGTCCGCCGCGGTCGTGCACCAGCGGGTCACCGCGGGCGACCTCGGGCCGCAGGGCCCCTGGCTGCGGCTGCAGGACGACCCGTCCAACGCGGGCCGCCCCGCTGGCGTGCAGGAGGTCTCGCCCTTCGCCGACCCGGTCCGCTTCAACGGCAGCCTGCACCTGTCGGTCGCCGGTGCCGCCCAGGCCCAGCAGGCCCAGGCCGCCCACTACTTCAACCGGGTGGCCCCATTCCGCGCCATCGGCGGGAACCCGCTGTCGTACGACCTGTACGTCCGCGGCTGGACGTCCACCCCGAGCGCCGTCGCGGGCGGCGCGAACCCCCAGCTGCCCGCCTTCTGCCGCGGCGCCTTCACCACCCTCAGCTTCCAGCCGCAGTTGGCCACCGACGCGCAGGGCCGCACCGGCGCCGTCGCCGACACCTGGCGGCACTTCGACGCGGGCGGCGCCGCGCTGTGGCGCACCTCGCGGGCGATCGGTTCCTTCGCGGCCGGCAGCGACCACCCCCTCAGCGACTACGCGACCACCTGCGACGCCGCGGGCGACGGCGCGATCGGCGTGATCGCCAACGTCGGCCGGCTCGGTGACCCGGGCGCGTCCCTGGACACCTACGTCGACAACCTCACCGTGAACGGCACCGTCTACGACTTCACCGTCGCCAGGACCGCGACCGGCCGTATCGACGTCGCCGCGACCGGCACCTCCACCGCGCCCGGCGTCGCGAGCACCGGTGCCGGCGTGGCGAACACGCCCGGCGTGCTCGCCCCCGGCACCAAGGGCGCCACACCCGGCGGCGGCGGGGGCGGCGGCAACGGCTCGACGTGCTCGCTGGAGGGCGTGATCACCTTCAGCAGCCCGTCCGGCGGCCCGTACTACAGCTCCGTCGGCACCCGCCTGGTGCTGTCCCGCAGGGGCGGCCTGGCCCCCGCCGACGTCACGGTGACCGCCAACGGCGACCCGGTGACGCTCACCGAGGGCCCGGGCGGCACCCTCGCCGCCACCGTCACCCCGTCCACCACCGTCGACCTCGGCCCCGGCGGCACGTATCGCACGCCCTTCGCGCTCACCTGCGCCCGGGCCGCCGCCGGCCGGCTGTCGGTGACCGCGGAGCTGCTCGCGCAGGGCTACGAACCGCTCCAGCAGACGGGCGTCACCGCCACGGCCGGCCGCGCCTAGCCGCGCTAAGGGATGCGCTCTACGGGATGTGCTCGGTGTCCGCCTCGGACTGGAAGCGGTAGCGCATGTCGCGGATGGACGCGATGAGGTGGCGCTCCTCGGGGGCGGTGCCGCCGTAGACGTGGGGCAGGTAGCGGGCGAACTGCCGGGCGTTGGGGAAGTGGCCCTGCTCGCGGACGTACTGGCGGTAGGCGGCGAAGTAGGCCTCCTCCACCGAGATGCCGTCGGGGATGTCGAGCCCGGGTCCGGGCGCGGGCTCGGGCTCGGCCGCCGCCTCGACCGCCGGCTCGGATTCCCGCACCGGCGGCGCCTGCTGGACCTGCGCCTGCTGGACCTGGGCCTGGACCTGCGCCTGCGCCGGGAAGTCCTCGGCGCGCGGGCCCGGGATCGTACGGGCGTGGGTGCCGTTGACGCCGTTCGCACCGTTGGCGCCGTTCACGGCCGCGGCGCCGCCCAGCGGGCGGGTGCGGTTGGGTCCTGCCGGGACCCGTATCTGCCCCACCGGCTCCGGCACGGGCTCAGGCTCGGCGATCACGTCCGGCTGCTGCTGGTCGTACTGCTGCTGCTCGTACTGCTGCTGCTCCTGGAGGTAGCCCTGCTGGGCCGCGAACCAGGGGCTGTTGTGCGGGGCGCCCTGCCACTGCTGCATCTGCTGCTGGTCGTAGGCGTACCTGGGGTCGTAGCGCGGGTCGTACCTGGGGTCGAAGTGCGGGTCGTAGCGCGGGTCGTACGGGTGCCCGTAGACCTGCTCGGCGTACAGCGGCTCCGGCACGTCCACCGGCTCCGCGGGCAGCGCCGCCGCCGGGGCGGCCTCGGGCGCCGGCTCCGCGGCCGGTGCGGGCGCGGCGGCGGCCACCGTCAACTCCCTGGCCGGCTCGTGCGGTTCGATGCCCGCGGCGGCGAGGCCGGCCTCGGCGGTCTCGGTCAGCGGCACGCCGTAGCGGGCCAGCCGCAGCGGCATGATCGCCTCGACCGGGGCCTTGCGGCGCCACGCGACGCCGTAACGCGCCCGCAGCCTGGCCCGGTAGACCAGCCGGTCCTGCTCGCGCCTGATGACCTCCTCGTACGACCGCAGCTCCCACAGCTTCATCCGCCGCCACAACCGGAAGGTCGGGAACGGCGCGAGCAGCCAGCGGGTGAAGCGGACGCCCTCCATGTGCTTGTCGGCGGTGATGTCCGCGACCCGGCCGATCGCGTGCCGCGCGGCCTCCACCGACACCACGAAGAGCACCGGGATGATCGCGTGCATGCCCACGCCCAGCGGGTCGGGCCAGGCCGCGGCGCCGTTGAAGGCGATCGTCGCGGCGGTCAGCAGCCACGCCGTCTGCCGCAGCAGCGGGAAGGGGATGCGCAACCAGGTCAGCAGCAGGTCCAGCGCCAGCAGGACGACGATGCCCGCGTCGACGCCGATCGGGAAGACGTTCGCGAACCAGCCGAAGCCCTTGTGCAGGGCGAGGGTGCGCACCGCGGCGTAGGAACCGGCGAAGCCGATCCCGGCGATCACCACGGCGCCGGCGACGACCACCCCGACCAATATCCGGTGTGTCCGGGTCAAACGTATCGCGGCCACCCGCGACCCCTCCTGCCGCTCGGCAACTGGCCGGGCCCACACTGCCATACGGCAGGGACGCTCCGGCGGCACCTCCGGCGGACAAACGTACGGATTGCCGACGGATTACGGACGGGCGGGGCAGCCTTTGTTACGCGTTCGCCGCCGCGGACCCGTTTCCGGCCGCCGTACGCGGTGCCTGCTCCGGTCTTCCCACGGGTTCTCCGGCCCTCCCGCGGGCGGCCGGGCGTCAGCTGTTGGCGCCGACGATCGCCGTGACGACGTCCTTGGCGGCCCGCTCGGCGCCGGCCCGCACCACGGTCGCGGTCGGGTTCTTCTTGCCTTCGAGCCCGGCGCCGTTGTACTCGACGATCACCACGACATTGGCGGCCCGGGCCACGAGGGTGTCGTTCTGCGACGTCACCTTCGCCACGGTGGCCCTCTCCGTGACCGAACTGGCCTGGTCGCCGAGGTGCGCCACGGCCGACGTGGCGGCGCCCGGCGCCTTGCCGAGCAGGGCGACCTGGTCGGTGAAGCGGTCCTTGGCCTGCTGCTCGGCCGACGCGGTCGCGCTGGAGGTGAACCGCTGCACGGTCACCGACAGCCAGCGGTACTGGAAGCCGTCGGAGCCGTTGCCCGTCCACGAGCAGCCCGCGCGGGTCGAGGCGTCGTCGGTCAGCGCCGGGGTGCCGCCCGGATGCTTCGCCTTCGGGACCAGCGCGGTGACAGTCGTCGCGCCGACCGTCGCGCAGCCGCCGGGAAGGCTGGCGTACTTCGCCGGGGCGAGCGCCGGGGTCGTCGGCGTGGCGCTGCCCGTGGTGCCCTTCGAGGCGTCGGAGCCGCCGGAGCCCGAGCCGCCGCCCGAGGAGCAGCCGGCGAGCAGCATCGCGGGGACCGCCACGGCGCAGGCGAGCAGCAGGGCCGCAGGCCGCGGTGCGGTGCGTCGTCGTCGTCGTTCCATGGGTCCCAGTCCTCGTGTGTCTGGCGGCGTGGATGGCTGCCGTCCGGCTTCGCGGACGCCCGGCGCGGGCCGGTCGGCCCTCCACCCTAAGGGGTCCGCCGGGGGAGGCCGTGCCGGGCGCCGCTCAGCGCTCGACCCTGCGCTCCAGCTGCGCGGCCACTGTCTCGGCGCCCCCTTGCAGGTCAGCGCTCTGCGGCGGCGTGCCGTCCGCGGGCGAGGACTGCGCGTAGTGGATGCTCACGACGACGTTCGCGGTCCGGAAGACCAGCGTCACATCGCGGCGGGCCGTGCCTTTTCGGGTCGAGGCCACGTCGTTGATGAATGCGGCGTTCCCCACGTCCGGCAGCCGCCGCGGCGACAGGTCCTGGCTGCCGCCGGGCGAGCCGGTCGGCGACGCGCTGCCGGTGCTGTTCGTCGGGGTGGCCGGCGTGGTCGGCGTCGTACCGGGCAGCGGCGCCGCGGGGATCGACGCGGCCACCGCCAGGTCGTCGAAGTCCGACTTCGCCTCGACCTCGTCGCTCACCGCCGGGTCGTAGGAGACGACCCGCTCCATGTCTATCGTCAGGGTGCGGCTGCTGCCGTCCGGGGTCTTCGCCTGCCAGCCGCAGCCGACCCGGCGGCCGGTGTCGTACGTCAGCGACTCCCGCCCGGAGTAGTCCGGGGCCCCGGGCACCAGCGCCTTGAGCGTGTCGAGGTCGACCGCGACGCACGGCTGCGGCAGCGTCTTGTACTTGCCCGGGGGCACCGGGGACACGGTGCTCCGGTCGGGCAGCTGCGCGGACTTGCCGCCGTTCGTCGCGGTGTCGGAGGCGCCGCCCGTACAGGCGCTGAGCGTGCCGAGCCCGCCGACCGCGAGCACCAGCACCAGCGCCGGTGCGCCGAGCGCGACCCTCGACCGCGTTGACCGCGCTGGGCGGAGCCCTTGCCTCACGTGCCGCCTCTCGATCGGAAGACGCCAGGATCGCGGCGGATTCGACCGGACTGCGTACGCCGGTGCACCCGCTGCGGTAATTCCTTGGCGCGCATGAGCGAACCCTGGACACAATGTCTACCGCACGCCTTACCGAAACCGCCGGCTGGGGTGGGTTTATCGGGCGACGCGTTCCCTTTCCCGGCGAATCAGGCAATTGGGCCGGTTCGCCTTATTCCACACACTGATGGTCGATGTCCGGGGGACAGCCATGTCGTACACCGAAGTGCCCGGGGTCCGGGTACCGATCCGCATGTGGACCGACCCGTCCACCGTCGACAGCGGCGCGATGCAGCAGCTGCGCAACGTCTCGACGCTGCCCTGGATCAAGGGCCTCGCCGTGATGCCCGACGTCCACTACGGCAAGGGCGCCACCGTCGGCTCCGTCATCGCCATGCACGGCGCCGTCTGCCCGGCCGCGGTCGGCGTCGACATCGGCTGCGGCATGAGCGCGGTGAAGACCTCGCTGACCGCGAACGACCTGCCGGGCGACCTGTCCCGGCTGCGCGCCAGGATCGAACAGGCCATCCCGGTCGGCCGCGGCCTGCACCGCGAACCGGTGGCCCCGGGCGATGTGCACGGCATGCCGACCGCCGGCTGGGACGACTTCTGGGCCCGTTTCGACGGGCTGGCGCAGGCGGTGCACTTCCGCGCGGAGCGGGCGGCCCAGCAGATCGGCACGCTGGGGTCGGGAAACCATTTCATCGAGGTATGTCTCGACGAGTCCGGGGACGTCTGGCTGATGCTGCACTCCGGGTCGCGGAACATCGGCAAGGAACTGGCCGAATTCCACATCGGCCAGGCGCAGAAGCTCCCGCACAACCAGGGCCTGGTCGACCGCGACCTCGCGGCCTTCATCGCGGACACCCCGCAGATGGCCGCATACCGCAACGACCTGTTCTGGGCGCAGGAATACGCCAAGCGCAACCGCGCCCTGATGATGGGCCTGCTCCAGAACGTGGTCCGCAAGGAGTTCGCGAAGGCCCGGGTCACCTTCGACCAGGTCGTCTCCTGCCGGCAGCAGGACGCCGAAGGCCGGACGGCCACCGTCGACTACCGCCCCGGTGTCATCAGTTGCCACCACAACTACGTCAGCGAGGAGCGGTACGAGGGGATGGACCTGCTGGTGACCCGCAAGGGTGCCATCAGCGCGGGCTCCGGGGAGTGGGGGATCATCCCCGGTTCGATGGGGACCGAGTCCTACATCGTCCGCGGCCTGGGCAATGCGGCGTCCTTCAACTCGGCGTCGCACGGCGCGGGCCGGCGGATGAGCCGCAGCGCCGCCAAGCGCGCGTACTCGACGCGGGACCTGGAGGAGCAGACGCGGGGTGTGGAGTGCCGCAAGGACTCCGGCGTGGTCGACGAGATCCCGGGCGCGTACAAGCCGATCGGCAAGGTGATCGAGCAGCAGGAGGACCTGGTGCAGGTGGTCGCGAAGCTGAAGCAGGTCGTCTGCGTGAAGGGTTGACGGGCTGCCCTCCCGATCTCCCGTGGAGATCCGGAGGGCGGGCCCTGCGTCACTTCAGCGGGTCGTGGCCCCAGTTCATCAGGGAGTAGCGCCAGCGCGTCCCGGTGACGTCGCCGCCGGGGCGCTGCTTGATGTGGCGGTGGACGTAACCGGTGACCTTGCGCATGTGGGCGACGTCGTCGTCGTCCAGGTCGGCCTTCTTCGTCCGCAGCAGGTCGACGATGCGCCGTCCGGAAGCGTGCCCGACGCTCTCGCCGCCGTCGCTCTGCCCGACACCGCGGGACTCCTCCGTCGCCAGCCACTTCTCCAGCTCGCCCGGGGTCATGTTGACCGCGTCCCCGAAGGCGTCCAGCGCTTCCTGGCGGTCCTGCCCCTGCCGGGCGGCGGTCACGTGTCCTTGCCCTTCCTGTCCAGGGCGTCGGGCCTGTGCACGGCACACTGCCCCGTCTTGTCGCTCTGCACCTCGTACTGCGGGTCGTCCGACGACGCGTCGACGGTCCGGCCGGCCGCCCGGGTGTGGTCGGTGATCTTCTTCTTCACCTTGCCGGCCACGGTCTGCCCGTGGCTCCGCCACGTGACCTTGTCGCCCTTGTGGAGATCGCCCTTCTTCGACATGGCCTCCTCCTCTCACCGGGCCTTTCAGTCCAGCGTCGCGCAGCTCAGCCGGTCGTGCACCCCCTGCCGCGGGGGCGAACGGGGGACGTGAACGGGGAAGCTCTTCGGGACGCCGCGCACCGGATAGGCATGGGCGGCGTGCAGACCTTTCTCCCCTACCCGTCCTTCGCGGCGAGCGCCGCCGTGCTCGACCCGCGCCGGCTCGGCAAGCAGCGGGTCGAGGCGCTCCAGGTGCTGCGCGGCCTGACCGTGCCCGGCTACGGCTGGCGGCACCACCCGGCGGTGAAGATGTGGCGCGGCTACGAGGAGGCGCTCGTCCGCTACGGCCTGGAGATGTGCCGCGAGTGGACCTCGACCGGCCGGGCCGACACCTGCGCGGTCAGCCTGGGCGCGGACTTCGCGGCCCACCGGCCAGGAGCACCGGTACGCGGTGAGGACGCGCTCGCCCGCACCGGCGATCTGCCCAACTGGCTGGGCGACCCGGCCTTTCACCTCAGCCACCGCTCGGCGCTTGTCGCCAAGGCCCCCGACTACTACGGCCCGCTCTTCCCCGACGCCGCACCGGACCTCCCCTACGTCTGGCCCGACTCCGACCGGTGAAGCCCGTCCAGGAGCGCCTCGGCCACGACACTTCCGTCATCGTTACACTAGGTGGTGGCACGATTACTTGTGGTCAATCGAGTGCGCTTACGCATCCGCGGGGCATCCGTAGAGGCAGCGCGCCGGCCGGGCGACCGGGCCGCGAGGACGTCAGGCAGGACGCGACGAAGGGACGTGGGATGGGAGGACGCCCGGCGCAGGAGGAGATCCCCGCCGACGGTGAGGAGCGCTCCCTCCACCCGCACACCCCGGACCCGCGGGCCGTCCGTTCCGGCACCGCGGACCCTCTGCTGGTGGACGCCGACGTCGCGGGGGCCGTCGGCCAGGTCCTGGCGGACGGGTTGGGCGAGCGGGTGGCCGCCGCGCGGGCGATCGACCCGGTCTTCGCGCGGGACATCGCGGAGCGGGCGGCCGGCTTCACGCTCGGCGGCGGCAAGCGGACGCGCTCGCAGTTCCTGTGGTGGGCCCTGCGGGCCTGCGGTGGCGGGACGACGGGGGAGGCGGCGTATGCGGCGCTGCGGCTGGCCGCGGCGCTTGAGCTGGTGCAGACCTGCGCCCTGGTGCACGACGACGTGATGGACGGCTCGCACCTGCGGCGGGGCGGGCCGACCGTGCACGCAGACGTCGAGACGCAGTACGCGTCGCACGTGGCGGGCCGCCGCCCGGCCGCGGGCGAGCCGTTCGGCAAGGCGGCCGCCATCCTCGTCGGTGACCTGGCCCTGGTGTGGGCCGACGACACCGTGGCCGCGACCCGGCTGCCGCCCGGCACGAGCCGGGATGTCCGCGGCATCTGGCAGGCGATGCGCACCGAGATGGTGGCAGGCCAGTACCTCGACCTGCACGGTCAGGTCACCGGCTCGCGCTCGGTGGTGCGGGCGGTCCGCGCCG
The DNA here is from genome assembly GCF_900142575.1 of Actinacidiphila paucisporea. Taxonomy (GTDB): domain Bacteria; phylum Actinomycetota; class Actinomycetes; order Streptomycetales; family Streptomycetaceae; genus Actinacidiphila; species Actinacidiphila paucisporea. The sequence continues at coordinate 82,853 of NZ_FRBI01000026.1, read as the reverse complement.
CCTGCCTGAAGAGCGCCCTGTACTCGGTGGAGCGGCCGCTGGCCATCGGGGCGGCGCTGGCGGGGGCCGACGAGAGCACCGTCCGGGCGCTGCGCTCGGCGGGCCGCTGCGCCGGTATCGCCTTCCAGCTCCGCGACGACCTGCTGGGCGCCTTCGGCGACTCCTCGTCCACGGGCAAGCCGTCGGGCGAGGACATCAGGGAGGGCAAGCCCACCTACCTGGCGGCCGTCGCCTGGCGGCGGGCGGACAGCGCCGGTGACCAGCGAGCCGCCGCGGTGCTGCGCCGGGCCGCCTGCGGCGAGGGACTCCGCGACGCCGACGTGGAGGAGGTACGCGGCGTGCTGGAGGCGACCGGGGCGCGCGCGGTGGTGGAGGCGAAGATCGCACGGCTGGCCGCCCGCAGCGAGGAGCACCTCGCGGCGGCCTCCCCGCTGGACGAGCCGGGCCGCCGCCGGCTGCTCGCCCTCTTCCACCGGGCGGCGGGGCTGCCGCCGCCCGCCGGGACGGTCCGCTCCCGGGACCGCGGGGGCGCGCGGCTGTCGGGCCGCCCGCGGGCGGCCACAGCGGGAGGCGCCCGATGACGGCGCGGCGGACGGCCCGGACCTCGCGCACGGCGCAGGGCACCGGAGCGACCGGCCCGCCGGGACCTCCCGGCCCGCGGGGGCCGGCCGCGGCAAGGGGATGGGAAAGCCGATCGGGACGAGGGGGACGATGAAGACGCTGCCGGGACGTACCGACCACGTCGTGGTGATCGGCGCGGGCCTGTCGGGCCTGTCCGCCGCGCTGCACCTGCTGGGCGCGGGGCGGCGGGTGACGATCGTCGAGCGGGCGCCGCTGCCCGGCGGCCGGGCCGGCAGGACCGACCTCGGCGGCTACCGCATCGACACCGGGCCGACCGTCCTGACCATGCCCGACGTGCTGGCGGAGGCCTTCGCCGCGGTCGGCGAGAACCTGGCGGACCGGCTGGACCTGATCCCGCTGCACCCGGCCTACCGGGCGGCCTTCGCCGACGGCAGCGCACTGGACGTGCACACCGGCGCCGAGGCCATGGAAGCGGAGATCGAGCGCTTCTGCGGCGCCCGGGACGCGGCGGGCTACCGGCGGCTGCGCGCCTGGCTCGGGCAGCTCTACGAGGTCCAGATGCGGCGCTTCATCGACGTCAACTTCGACTCGCCGCTGCAACTGCTCGGCCCCGACCTCGCCCGGCTCGCGGCCCTCGGCGGCTTCGGGCGGCTGGACGCGCGGATCGGGCGGTTCGTCCGCGACGAGCGGCTGCGCCGCGTCTTCACCTTCCAGGCGCTGTACGCCGGGGTGCCGCCGGCCCGGGCGCTGGCCGCGTACGCGGTGATCGCCTACATGGACACCGTCGCCGGCGTCTACTTCCCCCGCGGCGGCATGCACGCGATGCCGCAGGCGATGTCGGACGCGGCGGCCGACGCGGGCGCGGAGCTGCGCTACGGGCAGCGGGTCGTCCGGCTGGAGCGGGCGGGCGAGCGGATCACCGCGGTCGTCACCGACCACGACCGCATCCCGTGCGACGCCGTGGTGCTGACGGCCGACCTGCCGGCCGCGTACGAACTGCTCGGCCGCCGTCCGCGCCGGCCGCTCAGGCTCCGGCACTCCCCGTCGGCGGTGATCCTGCACCTGGGCACCGACCGCACCTGGCCGGAACTGGCCCACCACACCATCTCCTTCGGCGGGGCGTGGAAGAGCACCTTCGAGGAGCTGACCCGCACCGGGGACCTCATGAGCGACCCGTCGCTCCTCATCACGCGGCCCACCGCCACGGACCCGAGCCTGGCCCCGCCCGGCCGGCACCTGCACTACGTCCTCGCGCCCTGCCCCAACACCGACATCGGCCCCGCGGCGAGCCGGTGGCAGGACCTGGCGCCGCGCTACCGCGACAGCCTGCTGCGCGAGCTGGACCGGCGCGGCATGGCCGGGATCGCGGCGGCCGTCGAACAGGAGTGCCTGGTCACACCCGCGGACTGGACCGCGCAAGGGCATGCCGCAGGCACGCCCTTCTCGGCCGCGCACACCTTCCCGCAGACCGGGCCCTTCCGGCCGCGCAATCTCGTCCGCGGAACGCAGAACGCCGTCCTGGCCGGCTGCGGCACCACGCCCGGGGTGGGCGTGCCGACCGTCCTGCTGTCGGGAAAGCTCGCCGCCGCCCGCGTCACCGGCCTGCGCCTGCCGCGCCCGGCAGCGGGCAGCCCGCGCCGCGCGCCGGAAGGGACGCCCGCATGACGGCCCGGGAGCTCGACGCCGCCGGGATCACCGACCCCGCGCTGCGCGCCGCCTACGCCGAGTGCCGCCGGCTCAACGCCCGGCACGGCAGGACGTACTTCCTGGCCACCCGGCTGCTCCCGGTGGAGCGCCGGCCGGCGGTGCACGCGCTCTACGGCTTCGCCCGCTGGGCCGACGACATCGTCGACGGCCTCGACGGCCGGACCCCTGCCGAGCGCGCCCGCCAACTGGCGGTCCTCCACGACGAGCTGGCGGACGGGCTGCGCCGGGGCGGCACGTCGGTGCCGGTGGTGCGGGCACTGGCGCACACCGCCGCCGTGTACGGCATCGACCACCGGCACTTCACCGACTTCATGGCCTCGATGCGCAGCGACCTGGAAGTCACCGACTACCCGACCTACGCGGACCTCTACGGGTACATGTACGGCTCGGCCGCGGTGATCGGACTCCAGATGCTGCCGGTGCTCGGCTCGGTCGTGCCCCGCGAGGAGGCCGCCCCCCATGCCGCGGCACTAGGGGTGGCCTTCCAGCTCACCAACTTCCTCCGCGACGTCGGCGAGGACCTCGACCGCGGCCGCATCTACCTCCCGGCGGACCTGCTGGCGGCCCACGGCGTCGACCGCGAGCTGCTGACCTGGAGCCGGACCACCGGCCGCCGGGACGCGCGTATCACCGCCGCACTGAAGGCGGCGGCCGGCATGACCCGGGGGGTCTACCGCGAGGCCGCACCCGGCCTGCCGATGCTCGATCCGGTGGCGCGGCCCTGCATCCGCACCGCTTTCGTGCTGTACGGCGGCATTCTCGACGCCATCGCCGCGGACGGCTACGCCGTGCTGCACCGCCGTGCGGTCGTCCCGCGCCGGCGGCGCGCCGCCGTGGCGGCCGACGGCCTGGCCCGCCTGGCCGTGGCGCGGTTCCGGGCCAGCGGGCGGCGCGGGCGCCGCCCGGAGACGTCGGACACCGGCCCGTCGGACGGCGGCCGCCCCGGGGCGCGCGTCCGGGCGGTGCGGATCCAGCCGTGGCAGGACGCCGCGGCCGGCGGCCCCGCGAAACGCGCGCACAAGCGGGAGGACGCGGGATGACACCGAAGAAGCGCTCGCGCATCCCGCTGCGGCTGCGGCGCGGCGCCGTGGACTGGGAGCGGCAGCAGCCGACCTGGCAGCAGGCCCGGCCCCGGCTGATCGCCGACGCCGTGAAGCGGGCGCGGAGCCGCCCGTCGGGGAACTGGTACGTCGTCGGCGACGCGCGGTCCATCCGCGAGGGCAGGCCCTACGGGCGGGTCGTCGGCGGCGTCGAAGTGGTGCTGTGGCGGGACGGCCAGGGCGTCCTGCGCGGCGGCCCCGGGGCCTGCCCGCACCTGGGGGCGCCCCTCGGGGACGCCGTGGTGCGCTGCGGCACCCTCATCTGCCACTGGCATGGCATGGCGCTGGACGGGCAGCCGTTCGCCGGCTGGGAGCCCTATCCGGTCCACGACGACGGGGTGCTCGCCTGGGTGCGGCTGGACAGGCTCGGCGGCGAGGAACCGCTGGACCGCCCGGTGGTCCCGCGCCGGCCGCACACCGCGCGGTCCGTCGGCGCCGTCTACACCGGCTTCGGCGTCTGCGAACCCGAGGACGTGGTGGCCAACCGCCTCGACCCCTGGCACGGCGGCTGGCTGCACCCGTACTCGTTCGTCGACCTGACAGTGCCGGATCCCCCGCGCGGGGACGGGTCCGACGGCTTCGCCGTCGACGTCTCCTTCAAGGTCGCGGGGCGACTGGTGGTCCCCGTCCGTGCCGTCTTCACCGCGCCGGAGCCGCGCACGGTCGTCATGCACATCACGGAGGGCGAGGGCGAAGGGTCGGTCGTGGAGACCCACGCGACCCCGCTGACGCCCGAGGGGTCCCCGCGCCCCCGGACCGCGGTGATCGAGGCCGTGGTCGCCGCCTCCGACCGCCGCGGCTTCGCCCTGGCCCGCGCCGCCGCCCCCCTCCTGCGCCCCCTGATGCGCTCAGCAGCGGGCCGCCTGTGGCGCGACGACCTCGCCTACGCCGAACGCCGCTGGGCGCTGCGGAGCACCGGGCGCTTCCCGGGCTGAGTCCATCCGGGCCCCCGGCACGGGACGGCCGGACCGGACCGCCCCGACGTCGGGGCGGCGCCCCGGGCCCCGGTTCGGGCCGGGGGTCCCGGCTCAGCGCCCGTCGAGCCGGGACAGGGCGCGTAGGGCCGCTGGCGCCCGCAGCTGGGGTGCGGCAGCGCGGGCCTGCGGCTCGGACGGGCGGGACAGGTCGACGGGCCGTCAGGGCGGCGCCGCGGACCCCGGTCAGGGCGAGGGGTCCCGGCTCAGACGGCGCCGAGGATTGCCTGACCGGGCAGGGTCGCTGGCGCCCCGCACCTGGGGTCCGGCAGCCGGCCCGCGGGCCGGAGGGGCAGGACGGGCCGACCGGCCGTCAGGGCGCGCACCGCACCGCCGGCTCCCCGCCAGGGGCTTGGCTCAGTGGGCGCCGAGGCGGGCCAGGGCGCGCAAGGGGGCTGAGCGGCCGGTGGGGGGGACCGTCCAGAGGGTTTGGCCGCGGACTCCCCAGCCGGTGAGGAGGCGGTTGGCCGCGAGGAAACCTGTCGTGGCCGCACGTTCCATCAGGGCCACCGGCAGGTCGGTGCGGACGAAGTCACCGGCCATGGTCACCGCGGGGTCGGGGGTGTGCACGGTGGGGCGGGCGGTGAAGCCGCCGACCGGGAAGAGGGGGCAGTCGTCGCGCCATTCGTCGTGGCGGTGGACCACCTTCGCGTCCGCGGTCTCCGGGTACACCTCGTGCAGCCGCTGCACGAGGCGGTCCGCGGCCGCCCGCCGGTCGCCGCCGTCGTCGTACGCGTAGGCGTGCAGCTCCACCACCGAGCCGCCGCTGCGCGCCGACCAGCGGGCCGCCTCGCCCTCCCACCGCTCCAGCACGCTGACGTTGTCGAGCGGGCCGAAGCCGCTCGTTCCGAGGAAGCCGGCGCGGTCGGCGAGCACCGGCCGGTCCAGCCAGAGCCGCGAGACCAGGAAGGGGGGCGCGGTCCGCAGGGCGGCGATCCGCTCGCGCCATGCCCGGTCGCACAGCCGCGGTGACGCGGCGACCAGCCGGCGCAGGCCGGCGGTGTCCAGCGCCAGGACGAGCGCGTCGTGCCGCCGGGTCCGGCCGCCCGCGGTCACCCGCACACCGCCGTCCCCGTCGGGACCGGCCTCGTCCACCGCCGTGCCGGTCCTGAAGTCCACCCCGTGGCCCGCCAGGTAGCGGCCCAGCGGCTCCCACAGCGCCTGCGGGTACGGCTCGTCGGGCACGTCGAAGAGCAGCCCCTCGCTGGAGCCCAGGAAGTAGATGTGGAACATCAGCACCAGCTCGGCGGCCGACAGCTGCGCGGGGTCGGCGAAGAAGCTGCGCGAGAAGACCTCGAAGGCCAGGTGGTGCGCGGCCTCCGGGAAGCGGATCCGGGACAGGAAGTCCCGGGCGCTGACGGTGTCGAACCGCTCGTACACCTGCGGCACCCGCACGTCCAGCAGGGGCAGCGCGGCGACCGGGTCCATGCGCACCAGGTCGCGCCAACCGAAGGCCGGGCTGAGCGCGACGAATCCCAGGGCGCTCCACGGCGGGGTGCGCGGCACCCGGGCGAAGCTGTCGTGCATGCCGTTGCTGTGCCGCAGCGGGTAGTCGGGCAGTCCGGTGAGGCTGCCGAGCGAGGGGTCGGCGCGGCGCAACAGCCCGCGCAGGTTGTAGTACTGCCGGAAGAAGGCATGGAAGCCGCGGCTCATGGTGGCCGTCGAACCGTCGGGCAGCTCCACGGGCCAGCCGGCCAGCCGGCCGCCGAGGCCCTGTTCGCGCTCGTAGAGGGTGACGCGCACGCCGCGTTCGGCCAGCGCGGTGGCGGCCGCCAGGCCCGCGATGCCGCCGCCGACGATCGCGGCGGACGGCGCCGCCGACGTCTCGAAGCGCTGCCGTCCCGGCGGCGCGGGGATCACCTGGGCCCGCCGGTCCCGCCCGCGCCTGGGCGCCGCCGCCTTCTGCCGCGCGGCGGCTCCGCCGGTCCCGCTCATCGTCCGGCCCCGGCGGTGTCGTCGGCCGGGCCGTCCGCCGCGAAAGCGTCGCCGGCCGCGTCGGCCGCGTCGGCCGCGCCCGCCGCGAAAGCCTCGCCCGCCGCGCCCGGCGACCGCCCGACGAAGGTGTGCGTGATGCCCGTCTGCCAGCCCGGCAGCGGCAGGACGCGTACGTCCGTGAAGCCGGCCTGCCGCATCCGCCGGCCGAAGACGGCCGGGGTGTCGAACCCGACGACACTGTCGTACAGGTGGCGGTAGAGGGCCGCGTCGCCGACCAGCCGCCCGGCGGGCAGCACGATGCCCTTGCAGACCATCGCCCACACGGCCCTTTCCGCGGCGCCGCCCGCCAGCGCGTATTCGTGGACCGCCAGCCGCCCGCCGGGCACCAGCAGGTCGCGCACGGTCGCCAGCGTGCCGTCGGGATCGGCGACGTTGCGGAAGAGGTACGCGGCGAAGGCGGCGTCGAAACGGCCGGACGTGGCCGCCGTCGCGGCCAGGTCCTCGACCGGCGCGTGCACGAACGACACCGACGGCGGCCAGCGCTTGGCGGCCGCCCGCTCCAGCATCCCCGCCGACGCGTCCACCGCGACGATCTCGGCGTGCGGCGCGGCGGCCAGCAGCGCGGCGGTCGACGCGCCGGTGCCGCAGCCCAGGTCGAGCAGGCGCAGCCCGGCCCCGCCCGCGCGCAGCCGCAGGCGGCGGGCTGAGCGCCGCAGGTGCGCGTGGTAGCCCGGGTTGGCCGCGACGAGCCGGTCGTAGGCGCGTGAGCCGTGGTCGAAGGCGGACGAGAGCTCGGCGTCGCGCAGCAGGGGCATGTGCCTTCTCCAGGGGGGTGGGTGTCGGGTGCGAGGGCCGGGCGCCGGACGCCGACCGTCAGGACGGTGCGCGGCGCCGCAGGAAGGGCAGCTCGACGCGCCGGGCGCCGGGCGTCACCACGGGCCGCCCGGCGGCGGTGGGCTGCGGCGCCGCAGGAAGGGCAGTTCGGCGACGGTCCGCACCATGGGCGCCACCGGGGTGCGCAGCCCGATCGACACGTCCTCGCGCAGCCCGCAGCCGCCGTCGAGGAAGCGCAGCAGCCGCTCCATGGGCACACCCGCGAACAGCGACGTGAAGAAGCGCGCGCCGTCCACCCGCCCGCTGTCCAGCACCCTGAGCATGACGGCGTCCATCGCCTGCGAGCGCCGGGAGTGCGGGGAGGGGGGCAGCGGCGTACGGCCCGCCGCCAGGGCCTCGGCCACCGCCCGGGTCTGCCGCTGGACGGCGGCGAAGGTGTAGCCGGTCGACGCGCGCGTGGCGCCGCCCGCCGTGCCGATCCGGAAGACCGACCGTCCCGCGCGCCGCTCGAACCGGCCGTCCGTCATGGGGATGACGCCCTGCTCGACGGCGGTGACCCGGAAGCCGCCCGCCCCGCGTGGGCCGTCCGGCTCGCCCAGCCGCAGCACGTCCCGCGTGTATCCGCGCAGGGCCCGCTCGTAGCCGTCGGTGTCCAGCACCTCTCGGGAGAATTCGGTGTACTCGATCAGCGCGCGGTCGGCGCTCAGCGGCAGGACGTAGCCGAAGGACAGGCCCTGGGCCGGCTGGGGCGTACGGAAGTCCATCAGGTCCGCGACCGTGGGGTCGAAGGCCGGCCGGTCGGTGCGGACGAACCAGCCGCGGAAGTGCTGGAGCAGTGTCGTGCGGGCCGGGGGCAGCCGTCGCGGCGGCCGCGAGTCGAAGACCCAGCGGGCGCGCAGCGCCAGCTCCTGCCCGGCGGCGTCCCGCCCGCGCACCACGGCGCCGTCGGCGTGGTCGTGGACGCTGTCCACCACCGCCTCGACGCGGCGGCAGCGCCGCGAGGCGGCCAGCTCACCGCCGACCAGCGCTTCGAAGTCGCGCGCGCGGAGCATCTTGTAGCGGTACGGCCGCGGCCGCCCGACCGTCTGCGCCCCGTCCGGACCGCGCACCCGCAACCGCTCCCAGGAGGCGGCAAGGTGGGCGTCGTACGGGCCGCCCGGCGGCTCCCAGAAGCACCAGGTCCGCTCGGGGGGCCGGAGCGGGCCGCGGGGAGCGTCCACGAGGACGACGGACAGGGCACGTGAGGTCGGCGCCCCGCCTTCCGCGGCGCACAGCATCCGGGCCAGGGACAGTCCGGCGGCCCCCGCGCCCACGATGACCACGTCCGCGTCCCGCACCTGACCCCTCGTTCCCGTGCTGCCCGGCGATTGCCCATCTTATGCCCCGGTATTGCGCTTCCCTTCCTTCTGTTTCCCCGGGGCGGGCCGGGAAAGCCGTCGTCAGGGCCGTCACCCGGCTGGACGTTGACGCGGTGTCGGGGGCGTGTTATTCAACTGGGGCGCACCCTTTGGACTAGACCACCCTCTAGGCTTAAGGACCCCCACATGAATAGCCGTTCAAGAATGCTCGCGGTGTTCGGCGCCGCGGGTGTCGTCGGCGCGCTCGGGCTGCTGGGTTCGCCCGGCGCCTCGGCCGCGAGTGCCGGGCCGATCACCGGGCTCGGCGGCAAGTGCGTGGACGTGGCCGCCGCTTCGAGCGCCAACGGGGCGCATGTGCAGCTGTACGACTGCAACGGGTCGACCGCGCAGAGCTGGACGGTCGGCAACGCCGACAACTCGGTGCGGGCACTGGGCAAGTGCATGGACGTCACGGGCGCCTCGGCGGCCAGCGGCGCCAAGGTGCAGCTGTACGACTGCAACGGCAGCGCGGCGCAGCAGTGGACCGCCGCCAACGGCGAGCTGGTCAACACCGGCTCGGGCAAGTGCCTGGACGCGACCGGCCAGTCGTCCGCCAACGGCAACCAGCTGCAGATATGGACGTGCACCGGCGCGGCCAACCAGAAGTGGACGCTGCCCGGCGGCTCGACGCCGCCGTCCGGGGGGCTCAACACCGGGGTGGCGCCCGGCGGGAACTTCAACCTGTCGGTGTGGGAGCTGCAGGAGCCGGTGGGCTCGCCCGGTTCGCCCACCACGATCTCGTCGTCGCGGCTCCAGGGCGCGGGCGGCTACCAGGACTCGTACTTTTACACCGACGGGTCGGACGGCGCCATGACCTTCTGGGCGCCGGAGAAGGGCGTCACGACGCCGAACTCCAACTACGCCCGCTCCGAGCTGCGGGAGATGAAAACCGACGGCAGCGCCGCCGACTGGTCGCTGGCCGGCACCCACCGGCTGAACGCGACGCTGCGGGTGGTGTCCGTGACGTCGAACGTGTGCGTGGGGCAGATCCACCTCGGCTCGGGCGGCACGTCGACCAAGCCGCTGATCGAGCTGTACTACCACTCCAACGGCGACATCGTCGCGGGCGTCGAGAACTCCCCGGACGGCGGCCAGACCACGCACACCGTGGGGCATGTCGCGGTCGGCACCATGTGGAGCTACACGATCGGCGTGTCCGGCGGCAACACCATCGACCTGACCGTCAACGGAGGCACGACGCACTACGCCATCCCGTCGTCCTTCAACGCCTACAAGCAGTATTTCAAGGCAGGCTCCTACAACCAGTCGTCCTCCGACAGCACCACCAACGGCGCCCGCGTCGCCTTCTACGCGCTCACCGTCGCGCACAGCTGACGGCAGCACGGGGCCCGGCGGGCCGGGGCCGCAGGACAGGCCCCGGCCCGCCGGGCGCGTCACACGGCGCTCCGGGCCGGCGTGGCCGAGCCGAAGACGTCCACCGCGTGGTAATACGTCCACGCGGTGGCGTCGCACGCGGACCTGGCCACGCCCGAGTAGCCGGCGCAGACCCTTTCGAGGTCGGCGTAGAGCATGCTGTCCAGCCGGGCCTTGTTGGCGCTGAAGGCGCCGGCCTTCTTGTAGTTGCGGTAGCCGAAGTCGTGCCGGGCACAGGCGGTCTTGAAGGGGAAGCCCAGCGGGTTGTCGGGGGAGTCCGAGCAGTAGTCGGTCGACCAGTCGAAGCCGTACGCCGACCAGGCGGCCTGGTTGCTGCGGGCGGCGAGCCAGGTGGTGGAGCTGGCGGCGCTGGTCTGCGTCCAGTTGCTCAGCACCTGCGCCTTGTCGGCGGGTGCGGCGGCGGCGGCCGGGGCCGCGGCGAGCACGGCGGGCAGGGACAGGACGGCGGCGGCGAGGGGGAGTGCCAGGCGGACGCGCATGGGCGGACCTCCGGTACGGGCGCGCACGGACGGCCGCCCCGGGCCGGGGGGCGGCTCCGGGCTGGACCGTGCTGACGGGAAGGGGTGCCGTACGGATCTACGCGTGAAGACCGGACGCGGACATGGTTCCCGGTGCCGGCGCACCGCTAACGCCCGCGACGGCGGAAGTTGACGGTGCGCCAGGAGTTCACTCCCAGGTGTGACGGTTACTGCTCGCGGTGCACCTTGTAGTTGGAGGCCTGGGCGCGCGGCCGCAGCACCAGCAGGTCGACGTTCACGTGCGCCGGGCGGGTGACGGCCCACGCCACGGTGTCGGCGACGTCGTCCGCGGTCAGCGGCTCGGCCACACCGGCGTAGACGGCGGCGGCCCGGTCCGCGTCGCCGCGGAAGCGGGTGAGGGCGAACTCGTCGGTCTTGACCATGCCGGGGGCGATCTCGATGACCCGCACCGGCCGGCCGTTCAGTTCCAGCCGCAGCGTCTCGGCGATGACGTGGGCGCCGTGCTTGGCGGCCACGTAACCGCCGCCGCCCTCGTACGTGGCCAGGCCCGCGGTCGAGGACATCACCACGACCGTGCCGTCGCCCGAGGAGCTGAGCGCGGGCAGCAGGGCCTGCGTGACGTTGAGCACGCCGAGCACGTTGACCTCGAACATCGCCCGCCAGTCCGCCGGGTCGGCGGTGGCGACCGGGTCGGTGCCGAGCGCGCCGCCCGCGTTGTTGACCAGGACGTGCAGCGGCGGGTGGGCGTCCAGGCCGGCCGCGAAGGCGTCCACGGCGGCCCTGTCGGTCACGTCCAGGGCATGGACGGCCACGCTGTGCCCGGCGGCGGTCAGCTCGGCGGCGAGGGCGTCGAGCCGTTCCGCGCGGCGGGCGGTGAGCACGACGTGGAAACCGGCCTCGGCGAGCCTGCGGGCGGTGGCGGCGCCGATACCGCTGCTCGCGCCGGTGACCACTGCGGTACGGGTGCTCATGTCGTGCTGCCTCTCACGTGGTGCGCTGCGTTTCCCGCAGCATATGCGGCGGCTTCCGCGGCCCGTACGCCCGTACGCCCGTACGCCCGTACGCCCGCGGCGCCGCGCGCTCAGGCCGCGGCCAGCGCCCGCAGCATCACGCGCTGCTCGAAGGACAGCAGCGCGACCGTGACGGCGCACATGGCGCCGGCCAGCGCGATGTGCGCGGGGCCCGAGGTCACCTGCATGCCGGCCGCGCCGAGCACGACGTGCAGGCCGGCCCGCAGCGCGATCAGGCCGACGGCGATCTTGCGGGTGCGCTTGCCCTTGAGCAGCGCCTTGGCCATCTTCAGCCGCCCCCGCAGCACCGTGCGGGCCAGCACGATGTTCACCGCGACGGAGGCGGCGATGAAGACCCAGCCGTACGGCGAGGACCTGACGACGTCGTAGGAGGCGCCCATCAGGCCTTCGAAGGCGAAGAACCACACCGGGACGGGCCTGAAGCCGGCCTTCTCGCCGGCGCAGTCCGCGCCGGTTCTGGCGGTCTCGTAGTGCGCGCCGGTCCTGGCGGTCTCGTAGTGCGCGCCGGTCCTGGCGGTCTCGCAGTGCGTGGTGTCCTTGCTGTCGCGGATGCGCGGTGCGTCGGTGATTGCCATGGCATGAGCATCACCGGTGGCGGGGTGCGCCCGGCAGAGCCGTACATCCGTGGTCGGACATGACAGATGTCACTGGTGCCCGGCGACGGCCCTGCTCGCGGCGAGCGCGGTGTGCTGGAGCAGCAGCGCGGTGGTGACCGGGCCGACGCCGCCGGGCACGGGGGACAGGGCGGCGGCCCGGCCGGCGACCGACCGGGCGTCCACGTCGCCGGTCAGGCCGCCGTCCTCGGTGGGGTTGGTGCCGACGTCCACGACGATCGCGCCCGGGGCCAGATGGGCGGCGGTGATCAGCCCGGCGCGGCCCGCCGCGGCCACCACGATGTCCGCGCTGCCGGTCGCCGCGGCCAGGTCGGCGGTACGCGAATGGCACACCGTCACCGTCGCGTCGCGGTCGAGCAGCAGGTGCGCGAGCGGCTTGCCGACGACGGTGGAGCGGCCGACGACGGCGACACCGCGGCCGGCGAGCCCGATGCCGTGCGCGTCCAGCAGGCTGACGACCGCCTCCGCGGTCGCGGGGGCGAAGGCCGGCAGGCCCGCGGCCAGCCGGCCCAGGCTCAGCGGGTTCGCGCCGTCCACGTCCTTCTCCGGCGCGATGGCCCCCGCCAGGTCGGCGGCGGACGTGCCGGGCGGCAGCGGCGTCTGCAGGATCACCCCGTGGACGCTGGGGTCGTCGCTCAGCGCGGCCAGTTGCTTGCGGATCTCGGCGGCCTCGGCGTTCGAGGGCAGCCGTACGGTGTCGCACGCGATGCCGGCCTTCGCGGCGGCCCGGGTGATCGACCGCACGTACCAGGCGGTGCTCTCGTCCTCGGTCGCCACGACGACCACGAGCCGCGGCTGTACGCCCGCCTCGCGCACCAGCCGCTCCGCGATCTCCCGCGCCTCGTCCCGCAGGACGGCGGCCGGCGCGGCACCGGTGAGCGGAACGGTCTCGGTCATGGCGACGACTCCTCGACTGGGGCTCGGATGCGGCTCGGGTACGGCTCGGGTACGGCTCTTGATACGGGCGGGCGGCCGCGTACGGTGCGGACGCGGTGCCCCCGGGGCGGCGGACCGGCGGGTCGGCGCGCCCCGAGACCAGCGGGTCAGCGGGTCAGCGACCTGCGTACCGCCTCGGTCACCGCTGTCGCCCGCTCGGCCAGCGGGTCCACGTCGTCCGTGGACGCCGACAAGGCGGCCCGGGTGGCGGGGTCCTTGATGCCGGCGAGGTTGATCTCGACGTTCACCCGGCCGGTGGTGGCCGCGGCCCTGGCCGCTTCCGCGGCGGCGGCGACGTCCGACACGACGTTCGGGTTGCCGATCGGCAGCAGCTCCTCGGCGAGGGCGACGATCCGGCCGGCCACACCGATGACGTCGGCGGGCGGCCGGGCCGCTCCGGCCAGGGCCTCGGCGATGGCCGCCGACCGGGCCGCTTTCTGCGCCTCGTCCGCGCGCGGCAGCCCGTACGCGTCGGTCACCGCGGTGAAGGCCGCCGCGTCGGCGGCGGCCAAGTCCAGAGCGGCCGAGCGCAGTTCGTCGCTCTCGGCGGTGATGCGGGCGATGGCGGCGGCCTGGGCCGCGTACTTCTCGCCGGTGCTGTAGCGGGCGACCATGCCCAGCAGGGCCGCGCCCTGGGCCGCGTGCAGCGCGGCCGCCGCCCCGCCGCCGGGGGCCGGCAACCGGGCGGCCAGCCGGTCCAGATAGCCGCCGACCGTCTCGTCCTGCAACCGCGCCTGACCGTGCACCGGGCCGCCCTCTCCTGCTGCCGTCCTCGTACGGCGGAGAGCCTATCGCGCGCCGAAACCGCTGGTCGCGGCCATTGTCGGACCCAGGCGGCACAATTCGGGTGACGCGCACATCCCCGGCACCGAGAAGAGGAGGGCCCACGCGATGCGAAAGATCGTACTGATGATGTCGGTATCGCTCGACGGTTTCATGGAGGGGCCGAATCGCGAGATCGACTGGCATCTCGTGGACGAGGAGCTGCACAGCTACTTCAACGCGCACCTGAGCACGATGGGCGCATTTCTCGACGGGCGCGTCACATACGAACTCATGGCCGAATTCTGGCCGACCGCGGACCAGGACCCGTCGAGTCCGGAGCCGGTGAAGGAATTCGCCCGCATCTGGCGGGACATGCCCAAGATCGTCTACTCGCGGACACTGGAGCGCGCCGACTGGAATGCCACCGTCGTCCGCGAGGTCGTGCCCGCCGAGGTCGAGGCGCTCAAGGCCGAGCCGGGCGGCGATCTCGCCCTGGGCGGCGCCGACCTGGCCGCCGCCTTCGCCGAGCACGACCTCATCGACGAGTATCTGATCTACGTGCACCCGGTGCTGCTGGGCGCCGGCAAGCGGCTGTTCGCGGGCGCCGCGGACCGCGCGAGCCTCCGGCTCCTCGACACCCGCCGGTTCGGGAACGGCGTGGTGCTGCTGCGGTACGCCCGCGAGCGCGGGTGAGCGGCGGCCTCGGGCGGATGCCCGGCTGGTGGCGCGACCCCGTGATTCACGCCCTTGGCGCCGACTTCGCCGGAATTGGGCGGGCGATCTTTTCCAAAGCCTCACAAGTGCCGCGCAGGGGCCTCGGCCGGTGCTGTTAGCGTTTTGCGGTCAACCGCCCGCAGCAGCACAGAAAGCCATAAGCCGAAAAAATGGACTACTGCTACCAATGCCGCCGCTACCTCAACGGGGCGCTCGTATGCCCCGGTTGCGGCGCGTACGCCCCGGACATCGCACCGCCCGCGCCGGCGGCGTATCGGCCGCCGTATTCCGGTGAGGAGCCGATATCGGCGCTATGGGACACGCCACTGATGCCGGAGCCGCCGATGCCGCGGGCGGGTCACCGGCCGGAGCCGGTGCCTGATGCGGAGCCGGAGGAGCCGGCCGCACCTCCCGTGCCGGCCGCCGGCGGCGGGCGGGCCGCCAGGCGGCATCAGCAGGCGCGCTGGCGCAAGAACCGCCGCAGGGCGGTGGCGGCGACGGCCGTCGCGCTGGCCGGCGGCGGCCTGACGATCGCGGCGATGCCGAGCGGCAGTTCCGGCGGCAGCGATTCTGCCGCGTCGACGACCCCGGACGTGCCGGTGGGAGACACGCTGCCCGCCGCGACGCTGCCGGTCGGCACTCCGCCGGCGGCGGCGGCGGTGGCGCCGAAGCACGCGGGCCGGCCGGCCGCCCCGCACCCGGCGGCGACGACCCCGCCGCAGCGCACCACGTCGATCCCCGTCGTCCCGCGTACGGCGGTGGCCCCGCAGGCCACGACGGCCCGGCAGCCGATGACGCAGCCGGTCGCGACCGCGGCCCCGGTCACGCAGCCGCCCGCGGCCACCCAGAGCCCGGCCCCCGCGCCCACGGCGTCCGCACCGGCGCAGCCGCCGGCGGCCACGGCGCCGTCCCAGCCGCCGGCCACCGCAGCCCCGCAGCCGCCGCACCAGATCTGCGTCCTGCTGATCTGCCTGTGACCCCGCCCCTCCCGGCGGGTCGCCCGGGAGCGGCGGTGGTCCGCGGCGGGAGGTACGAGGCGCGGGAGTACGGGGCGCCGGAGTACGAGGCGCCGGAGAGATCCGCGACGCGACACGCGGGTCCCGCGCACTCGATGTCTCGTACATACGTTCGAACGTATGCGAGAATCCCCGGCATGCACCACCACACCTTCCCCGCCGACCTCGTCCAGGCGCAGCGCGACTGGTACGCCACGTATCGCCAACTGGCCGGCGCCGCCGGCTCCCAGACCACCGTGCTGCGCCGACGCCTGGTGCGGCTCTCGGTCCAGGTCACCGCGCATCCGTACTGGGCGACCGTGCCCAGCAGCGCGCCCGCCGCGCGTATGCAGCTCAAGGCGCTGGCATGGAACGAGGACGAGGACGAGGAGGCGGCCGACATGCCCGGCGGCAGGGACGCCGGCGCCACGGCCGGCTGACGGCCCGCGAAGCCCCGCGGGCCCGGGGGAGTTCTCACCCTTGCCGGGGCCCGCGGCCCCTTGCGGGTCCCGCGAAGCCCCGCGCGGTCCTACGGCCAGACCAGGCAGTAGAGCTGGTGGCCGGATTCCTGGCAGCGGCGGGCGAAGTCCTGCCATTCGTGCAGCATGCGGTAGATGACGAAGGCGTCGCGCGGACCGCGGCGGTCGGGCACGGTCGACCATATGAAGGCGGCGGCGCCGAGGGACTCCTCGTTGGCGTTCCGCAGCGGCTCCACGACGGAGGCGGGCAGCCGGACGACGGCGTAGTCCGGGTGCAGGACGACCAGTTCGAGGGGCGGGACCTTGGCCGGGGGTATGCCCTCGATGCCGGTGAGGACCATCGCGGCCATCGTCTCCGGCTTGACCTTGGTGTACAGGCCCTGGCCGAGTTCGTCGCCGCCGAGCTCCTCCGGGCGCATGGAGATCGGGACGCGGGCCGCCGTGGCACCGTCGGGCGCACCGAAATACTTGTAGGTCACCCCCACTCGGCCACCCCTGCTCCTGCCCTCTGCGGTCGATCGGCGTTCGTTCGTGTCGCGCTGCACGCGGTGATCGCGTTGTTGCTGTTGCTCGTGGTGTTCTTGATCGCGTGGTTCCGGGCTGCTCGGCTCTGCGGTGTGTCGATTCTGCGAGTCCTGCGAGTCCTGCGGGGTGCGGCGGCGCTTGCCCGTCGGACGGGCGTCATCGGGATCGGGTACGTGTTCGCCCGGTCCGTCGCCCGGACCGCCACCCGTCTGCTGCATTCCACTACCCGACCATCTGCCGCCCCAACCATGCAACCCGATCATCGTCTCAGATGCACGGTTGAGACGTTGTGGCGCAACGCCCGGGGTTTGAGAGCATGTGTCTGTGAGCTATCCGTACGAAGCACCAGTGTCCCAGGAACTGTTCGACCGCGCGGCGGCCGTGACCCCAGGAGGCGTGAACTCTCCGGTCCGGGCCTTCCGAGCCGTGGGCGGTACGCCCCGCTTCATGGTGTCCGGTACCGGTCCGTACCTCACTGACGCCGACGGTCGCGAGTACGTGGACCTGGTCTGCTCGTGGGGGCCGATGATCCTCGGCCACGCGCACCCCGAGGTCGTCGCCGCCGTCCAGGACGCGGTGACCCGCGGTACGTCGTTCGGCACGCCCAGTGAGGGTGAGGTCGCGCTGGCCGAGGAGATGGTGGCCAGGGTCGAACCGCTGGACCAGGTACGGCTGGTGTCCTCCGGCACCGAGGCGACGATGTCCGCGATCCGGCTGGCCCGCGGCTTCACCGGGCGGGCGAAGGTCGTCAAGTTCGCCGGCTGCTACCACGGCCACGTGGACTCGCTGCTGGCTGCCGCCGGTTCCGGCCTGGCCACCTTCGGGCTGCCCGACACCCCCGGCGTGACCGGCGCGCAGACCGGCGACACGATCGTGCTGCCGTACAACGACCTGGACGCGGTACGGGCCGCGTTCGCCGCGCACCCCGGGCAGATCGCCTGCGTCATCACCGAGGCGTCGCCCGGCAACATGGGCGTCGTGCCGCCCCGCGACGGCTTCAACGCCGGGCTCAGGGACCTGTGCGCGGCCGACGGCGCCCTCTACGTCTCCGACGAGGTCATGACCGGCTTCCGGGTCAGCAAGGCCGGTTGGTACGGGCTCGACGGCGTCCGCCCCGACCTGATGACCTTCGGCAAGGTCATGGGCGGCGGCTTCCCCGCGGCGGCCTTCGGCGGGCGCGCCGACGTCATGGCGCAGCTCGCGCCGGTCGGCCCGGTCTACCAGGCGGGCACGCTGTCGGGGAATCCGGTGGCGACCGCGGCCGGGCTCGCGCAGCTGCGGCTGCTGGACGACGCGGCCTACGCGACGGTGGACGCGGTCTCCGCGGAGATCCAGGGGCTGGTGACGGCGGCGCTCGGCAAGGAGGGGGTCGCGCACCGCCTGCAGACGGCGGGCAGTATGTTCTCCGTCTTCTTCACGGACGAGGAGGTCCGTGACTTCGAGGGGGCGAAGCGGCAGCAGGCGTACCGCTTCACCCCGTTCTTCCACTCGATGCTGGCGCAGGGCGTGTACGTGCCCCCGTCGGCGTTCGAGTCCTGGTTCGTGTCGACCGCACACGACGAGCGGGCCGTGGAGCGTATCGCCGCCGCGCTGCCCGCCGCCGCACGTGCCGCAGCGGAGGCCCACGTATGAGCAACACCAGTGCCGGCAGCGACGAGTTGACCGTGGTGCACGTCGTGCGGCACGGCGAGGTCCACAATCCCGGCGGGGTGCTCTACGGCAGGGCGCCCGGCTACCACCTGTCCGAGCTGGGCCGGCAGATGGCCGACCGGGTCGCCGAGCACCTCGCACGGCGGGACATCACCTACGTCGTCGCCTCGCCCCTGGAGCGTGCCCAGGAGACGGCGACGCCCATCGCCAAGGCGCACGGCCTCGACGTCGCGGCGGACCCCCGCCTCCTGGAGGCCGCCAACATCTTCGAGGGCAAGACCTTCGGCGTCGGTGACGGGGCGCTGCGCAAGCCGGCCAACTGGAAGTACCTCAGGAATCCCTTCCGGCCCAGCTGGGGGGAGCCGTACGTCGACCAGGTCGTGCGCATGACCGCGGCCGTCGGCGCGGCCCGGGATGCCGCGCGGGGGCACGAGGCGGTGTGCGTCAGCCACCAGCTGCCGATCTGGATCCTGCGCTCCTACGCCGAGCGGCGGCGGCTGTGGCACGACCCGCGCCGCCGGCAGTGCACGCTGGCCAGCGTGACGAGCTTCACCTACCGCGGCGACGAGATCGTCTCGGTCGGCTATGCCGAGCCCGCCATCGACCTGGTCCCTCCCCACCTCCGCGGCGCGAAGGGCCCCAAGGGGGCGTAACGCCTCCGGCGCGGCGGCGCGGGTAACTGTGCTCAGCGCCCACCGGGGCGCGGGTCCGCTCCGTCCCGGAGGGGCTTCGCCTGGGGGGTACCCCCCACGCGCCCGTCCAGTGCGCCCCCCTCCGCGGGGTGCATCAGCCGGGAGGGCGAAAAGGCGTGGGCCGGGTGAGGGATATTCAGGTGATTTTACAAAAATAGGATAATACGCACGGAATGTGTGGACGTCATGGTGGGCGTCCGCACTTCCGCCCGCCTCAGCTGCAGGACATGCATGCCGAGAGACGGGGTTCACACATGAGTGGGATGAGCCGAAGGAGTCTGCTGACGACAACCGCAGGGGCTGCGGCCGGGCTGGCTGTCGCGGGGTGCGGGACGGGGAAGAAGAGCGGGGGCGGCGAGCGGACGGGGGAGCCGTCGGGGGCCAGCGGGGCGCACGCGCCGGCCAAGACGGTGAAGCTGATCGGGGACGGGAGCACCGCGTACACCGGGGACCAGCCGCACCAGCCGGCCGTGGAGCGGCTGGAGCCGGGGCAGACCCCGCCGCAGTTCGTGATCTTCTCCTGGGACGGTGCCGGTGAGGTCGGCACCGGCCTCTTCCCCCGCTTCCGCAAGCTCGCCGCCGACCACGGCGTGTCCATGACCTTCTTCCTGAGTGGCCTCTACCTGCTGCCCGAGGACAAGAAGCTGGAGTACGACCCGCCCAACAGCCCCCTCGGCGCCTCCGACATCGGCTACCTCGCCGACGACCACCTGCGGATGACGCTGGACAACGTCCGGCAGGCCTGGCAGGAGGGCCATGAGATCGGCACCCACTTCAACGGCCACTTCTGCGCCGGCCCAGGCAGCGTCGGCCGCTGGACCCCCGCGGACTGGAAGAGCGAGATCGACCAGGCCAGGACCTTCGTGACGACCTGGAAGACGCAGACCGGCTGGCAAGACGAGGACCCGCTGCCCTTCGACTACGACAAGGAGCTGATCGGCGCCCGCACCCCGTGCCTGCTCGGCCAGGACCAGTGGCTGCCGACCGCCGCCGCGCTCGGCTTCCGCTACGACGCCAGCTCGCCGGGCGGCAACCAGATCTGGCCGGCGAAGAAGCAGGGCCTGTGGGACCTGCCGCTCCAGCTGATCCCCTTCCCCGGGCACTCCTTCGAGGTGCTGTCGATGGACTACAACATGCTGGCCAACCAGTCGCACGCGGCGACCAGCAGCGACCCGCGCAACTACCCGTACTGGCGCGAGCAGGCCACGGCGTCGTACATTGCCGGCTTCGAGCGGGCGTACCAGACCAACAGGGCGCCCTACTACATCGGCAACCACTTCGAGCAGTGGAACGGCGGGATCTACATGGACGCGGTCGAGAACGCGTTCAAGTACATCGCCACCGCCGGGCACGACGACGTGCGCATCGTGTCCTTCCGGCAGTTCGTGGACTGGCTGGACGCGCAGGACCCGGCGGTGCTCGACCGGCTGCGCCGGCTGGAGGTCGGCCAGGCGCCGTCGCAGGGCTGGAAGGACTTCATGACGCTGCCGGCCCCGGTCCCCGCCGAGACCACCTCCTCGTCGGTCCCGATGGCCTGACCGCCGCAGGCCCGCACCCGCGCGCCGGCACCGTTCATCTGGTCCTTACTTGGGGCGATTGCCGCTTTTGGTGCCGGTGTCGGGGGTGTCGAAGATCGCCCGAAGGCCCATGCGAAACTTTTCACATGAGTCCTACGCGCGCCCCTCGACGCCGCCCGCTCCGCAGTGCCGCCGCACTGGTCGGAGCCGCTGTCGTGGCGCTGGCGCTCGCCGCCTGCTCGTCGTCCTCGACCGGCTCGAAATCGGGCAGTTCCAACTTCGTCAGCGGCACCGGCGAGATCACCGTACTCAAGCCCGCGGACCGCAAACCGGCCCCCGACCTGTCGGGGAAGACCGTGGCCGGCGGGCAGGACAGCCTGGCCGCGTACAAGGGCAAGGTCGTCGTCATCAACATCTGGGGCTCCTGGTGCGGCCCCTGCCGCGCCGAGGCCCCGCACCTGGCCGACGTGTCCGCCGCGGACAAGGCCAAGGGGGTGCAGTTCCTCGGCATCAACACCCGGGACCTGACCGCGTCGAACGCCGCCGCCTTCACCAAGCGGTACGGCATCACCTACCCCAACCTGTACGACCCGTACGGCAAGCTGATCCTGCGCTTCCCCAAGGGCAGCCTCAACCCGCAGAGCCTGCCCGCCACGCTCGTCATCGACCGGCAGGGCCGGGTCGCGGCCCGGGCGCTCAAGCCGCTGGGCCAGGACGACCTGAACCAGCTGATCGACCCGATCGCCGCGGAGAAGTGACGTGGGCGGCAACGGCGCGCTGATGGTCCTGGCGGTCGACGAGAACCAGACGGTGCTCACCGGGGCGCTGCTGGCTGCCATCCCGGTCGCGATGTTCGCCGGGCTGATCTCCTTCTTCTCGCCCTGCGTGCTGCCGCTGGTCCCCGGCTACCTGTCGTACGTCACCGGGGTGACCGGCACCGACCTGGCCGAGGCCAGGCGGGGCAGGATGCTGGCGGGCGCGTCGCTTTTCGTGCTCGGCTTCAGCGCCGTCTTCGTCTCCGGCGGCGCCCTCTTCGGCAACTTCGGGCAGACCCTCCAGGTCCACCGGGAGATCCTGACGAAGGTCTTCGGCGCGCTGACCATCGTGCTGGGCCTGGCCTTCATGGGCATCGTCGGCGGGCTCACGCAGCGCGAGTTCCGCTTCCACACCAAGCCGGCGCTGGGCCTGGCGGGCGCGCCGCTGCTCGGCGTGCTGTTCGGGCTCGGCTGGACGCCCTGCGTCGGCCCGACCCTGGGCGCGGTCAACGCGCTGGCCTTTGACGACGCCAGCGCGGGCCGGGGCGCCCTGCTGATGGCGTTCTACTGCGCGGGGCTCGGCGTGCCCTTCATCGTCGCGGCCATAGCTTTCCGCCGTACGCTGGGCGCCTTCGCCTGGGTCAAGCGCCACTACGTGTGGGTCATCAGGACCGGCGGGGTCATGCTCGTGGCGGTCGGCGTCCTGCTGGTCACCGGAGTGTGGGAGCACATCACCTACCAGATGCAGATCTGGTCGAGCAGTTTCACCACAGGGATCTGAACCCATGAGCATCACGGAGAAGACCGAGCGCGAAGACCTCGGCGCGGCGGGGGCGCAGCTGAGCACCGCGCCCGTCGACACCTTCGCGGAGGCGCCCGCGCTCGGGCTGCTCGGCTGGCTGCGCTGGATGTGGCGGCAGCTCACCTCGATGCGGGTCGCGCTGATCCTGCTGTTCCTGCTGTCGCTCGCCGCGATCCCCGGCTCGCTGATCCCGCAGCACAGCGACCAGCTCAAGCTCGAGGCCTTCAAGGCCAAGCACACCACGGTCAGCCCGATATACGAGAAGGTCGGGCTCTTCCACGTCTACAGCTCGCCGTGGTTCGCGGCGATCTACATCCTGCTGTTCGTCTCGCTGGCCGGCTGCATCGTGCCGCGCAGCTGGCAGTTCGTCGGCCAGCTGCGGTCCCGGCCGCCCCGCGCCCCGCGCAACCTCACCCGGCTGCCCGCGTACAGCACCTGGCGCACCGACGCGAGCCCGGAGGAGGTGACCGAGGCGGCCCGCAAGGCGCTGCGCGGGCGCCGCTTCCGTACCAGCGTCACCGACACCTCGGTGGCCGGCGAGAAGGGCTACCTGCGGGAGTTCGGCAACCTCGTCTTCCACGTCTCGCTGTTCGGGCTGCTGATCGCGTTCGCCCTGACGTCGCTGGAGAAGGCGGAGGGCGGCAAGCTGGTCGTCGAGGGCGACGGCTTCGTCAACAACCTCACCCAGTACGACGACTTCAGCGGCGGCACTCTTTACGGGGCCGACGACCTCCAGCCCTTCGGCTTCGACCTGGACAACTTCGAGCAGAAGTACGCCACCAGCGGCCCGGAGAAGGGCACCGCGCTCAAATTCCAGGCGAACATCCACTACTACAGCGGCACGGACGGCAAACCCGTCAAGGGCAAGATCTCGATCAACCACCCGCTGAGCATCGGCGGCGAGAAGGTCTACCTCATCTCGCACGGCTACGCCCCGGTCGTCTCCATCAAGGACGCCAAGGGCAACGTGGTGCGCGAGATCGTGCCGTTCCTGCCGACGGACACCGCCATGACCTCGCCCGGGGTCATCAAGGCGACCGACACGCTCGGCACCGACGGCAAGCCGGACCAGCTGGCCTTCCGCGGCATCTTCACCCCGACGGTCGCCCTGAACGCCACCAGGGGCTGGTACTCGACCTTCCCGACCCTGCAGAAGCCGATGCTGATCCTGAACGCCCTGCACGGCGACCTCGGTATCGACTCCGGCGCCCAGCAGAACGTCTACCAGCTCGACGACACGCACCTGAAGGCGTTCACGAACAGCGACGGCAGCCCGTTCGCCAAGGCGATGCAGATCGGCGACACCATGGTGCTGCCGAACGGCGCGGGCAGCCTCACCTTCGAGGGCGTCAAGACCTGGGCCAGCTTCAGCATCACCCACCAGGCCGGCAACGAGGGCGCCCTGATCAGCGGGGTCGGCGCGATCCTGGGCCTGGCCGGCTCGCTGTTCATCCAGCGCCGCAGGATCTGGGTGCGGGCGGTACGGGCCGAGGACGGCGTGACCGTCGTGGAGATGGGCGGCCTGGGCCGCAGCGAGTCCGCGCGCATCGCCGACGAGATCGGCGACGTGGCCCTGCAACTGCTCCCGGACGCCCCCGTCAGACCCGAGGACGAGGCCGACGGCGAAGCGCCACCCCCGGCGGCCGACGCCGGAGCCGAGAACGAACCCGCAGCCGGGACCACAGCCGTGAACGACGACGAAGGAGCGCGCGCGTGAACATCGCTGCCGCGGTCAACGAGAACTTCGCGAACAACAGCAACTACCTCATCCGGTCGGCGATGTTCGTCTACGCCCTCGCCTTCCTCGCGCACCTCGCGGAGTGGGTCTTCGGCGGGCGCAGCAAGATCGCCGTGCAGTCCGCGGCGCTCATCGAGGAGGCGCAGGCCAAGGAGGCCGAAGCCGAGGCGGCGAAGCAGAAGGCGGCCCGGCAGGTCACCGTGAAGACGGCGGCGGGCAGCACGGTCACCCTGGAGCGCCCCGCGGTCGTCACCCGCGCCTCGGCCAGCGACCGCGGCATCGCGGACGGCCCCGGCGCCGCGGGCGGCGACGAGAAGGGCGACCGCTACGGCCGTATCGCGGTGTCCTTCACGGTGCTCGCCTGGCTGCTGCACGCCTCGGGTGTCGCCTTCCGCGCCGCCTCCGTGCAGCGCGCCCCCTGGGGCAACATGTACGAGTTCTCCACCACCTTCGGCGCGGTCGCCGTGGGCACGTACCTGCTGCTGCTGGCGCTGAAGAAGGACGTCCGCTGGATCGGGCTGTTCCTGACCACCACGGTGCTGCTCGACCTGGGCCTGGCCCTGTCGGTGCTCTACACCTCCAGCGAGCAGCTGGTGCCCGCGCTGCACTCGTACTGGCTGTGGATCCACGTCTCGTGCGCGATCATCTCCGGCGCGATCTTCTACCTGGCCGCGGTCGGCACGATGCTCTTCCTCTTCCGCGACCACTACGAGGTCGCCGTCACCGCGGGCAAGGCGACCGACGGCCGCTGGGGCGACATCATGCGCCGGCTGCCGTCCGCGGCGAGCCTGGACAAGTTCGCCTACCGCATGAACGCCCTGGTCTTCCCGCTGTGGACGTTCACCATCATCGCGGGCGCGATCTGGGCGCAGGCCGCATGGGGCCGCTACTGGGGCTGGGACCCGAAGGAGACCTGGGCGTTCATCACGTGGGTGGCCTACGCCTGCTACCTGCACGCCCGCGCCACGGCCGGCTGGAAGGGCCGCAAGGCGGCGTATCTGGCGCTGGTCGCCTTCGGCTGCTTCCTGTTCAACTACTACGGCGTGAACATCTTCGTCAGCGGCAAGCACTCCTACGCCGGGGTCTGACGAACCTGTCGGAGCGGGATGCGAGACTTGGCGGCATGGCTTACGACGATCTCCGCTCGTTCCTCCGGGCGCTGGAGAAGGAGGGCGACCTGCGGCGGATCACCGCCGAGGTCGACCCGTACCTGGAGGTCGGCGAGATCACCGACCGGGTCAACAAGTCCGGTGGCCCCGCACTGCTCTTCGAGAACGTGCGGGGCTCGGTCGCGCCGCTGGCGATGAATGTCTACGGCACCGACCGGCGGCTGCTCAAAGCGCTCGGCCTGACCGCGTACGGCGACATCGGCGAGAAGATCGCCGGCCTGCTCAAGCCCGAACTGCCGCACGGCTTCGTCGGGGTGCGGGAGGCCTTCGGCAAGCTGGCCGGGATGGTGCACGTGCCGCCGAAGAAGGTCAAGGACGCCCCCGTGCAGGAGGTCGTGCTGACCGGCGACGACGTCGACCTCGACGCGCTGCCCGCGCTGTTCACCTGGCCGCAGGACGGCGGCTCGTTCTTCAACCTGGGCCTGACCCACACGAAGGACCCGGAGAGCGGCGTCCGCAACCTGGGCCTCTACCGGCTCCAGCGGCACGACCGGCGCACCATCGGCATGCACTGGCAGATCCACAAGGACAGCCGCAACCACTACCAGGTCGCGCAGCGCCGCGGCGAGCGGCTGCCGGTCGCCATCGCCTTCGGCTGCCCGCCCGCCGTCACCTATGCCGCGACCGCGCCGCTGCCGGGCGACATCGACGAATACCTCTTCGCCGGCTTCGTGCAGGGCAAGCGGGTCGAGCTGGTCGACTGCAAGACCGTGCCGCTCCAGGTGCCCGCGCAGGCCGAGGTGGTGATCGAGGGCTGGCTGGAGCCCGGCAAGACGCTGCCCGAGGGGCCGTTCGGCGACCACACCGGCTTCTACACCCCGCAGGAGCCCTTCCCCGCGCTGACCGTCGAGTGCGTGACGATGCGCAAGCGGCCGGTCTTCCAGTCGCTGGTGGTGGGCCGGCCGCCGACCGAGGACGGGCCGCTGGGGCGGGCCACCGAGCGCTTCTTCCTGCCACTGCTCAAGATCATCGTGCCGGACATCGTGGACTACCACCTGCCCGAGGCGGGCGGTTTCCACAACTGCGCGATCGTCTCGATCGACAAGAAATATCCCAAGCACGCCCAGAAGACGATGCACGCCGTCTGGGGCGCTCACATGATGTCGCTCACCAAGCTGATCGTCGTGGTGGACGCCGACTGCGACGTCCACGACCTGCACGAGGTCGCCTGGCGGGCGCTGGGCAACACCGACTACTCCCGCGACCTGACCGTCGTGGAAGGACCCGTCGACCACCTGGACCACGCCTCCTACCAGCAGTTCTGGGGCGGCAAGGCCGGGATCGACGCGACCCGCAAACTGCCCGAGGAGGGCTACACGCGGGACGGGGGCTGGCCGGAGATGGTGCTCTCCGACCCGGAGACGGCGGCGAAGGTCGACCGCCGATGGAGGGAGTACGGCCTGTGAGTGCGGAATCCGCCACCCGGGACCTGTTCGGACCGCAGCCGAGCCCGAGCCCCGACAGCCGGGTCAAGGCCTTCCTGCGGCTGGTGATGATCGAGCACTCGGTCTTCGCACTGCCCTTCGCCTACATCGCCGCGCTCACCGCGATGTTCCGCGACGACGGCTCGGTGCACTGGGGCGAACTGCTGCTGATCACCGTGGCGATGGTGGGCCTGCGCACCTTCGCGATGGCCTGCAACCGGATCATCGACCGGGAGATCGACGCCCGCAACCCGCGTACCGCGAACCGTGAACTGGTCACCGGCGCCCTGTCGGTACGGTCCGCGTGGACCGGCGCGCTGATCGCCGTCGCGGTCTTCCTGGGCGCCGCCGCACTGCTCAACCCGCTGTGCCTGGCCCTCGCGCCGGTCGCGGTGGTGCCGATGGTGGTCTACCCGTACGGCAAGCGCTTCACGAACTTCCCGCACGCGATCCTCGGCGTGGCCCAGGCGATGGGCCCGATAGGGGCCTGGCTCGCGGTGACCGGGTCCTGGGCCTGGCAGCCGGTGGTGCTCGGCCTCGCCGTCGGCGTGTGGATCGGCGGCTTCGACCTGATCTTCGGCTGCCAGGACGTGGCCGCCGACCGGGCGCACGGCGTGAAGTCGGTGCCGGCCCGCTTCGGCATCCCCGCCGCGCTGCACGGCGCCCGGTTCTGCCACGCCGTCACCACGGCCCTGCTCGTCTGGTACGGAGCGGCCACCCACGCGGGCGGCTTCTGGTGGGCGGGCCTGGCGGTGGTCGCCGGGGCCTTCCTCTACGAGCACTCCATCGTCCGGCCGCACGACCTGAGCCGGCTCAACCGGGCCTTCTTCACCGTCAACGGCGTGATCGGCATCACGCTCTTCGTCTTCGCGCTCCTCGACCTGCTCGCGCGCGGCCTCGGCACCTGAGGCGCCGGGCCGCGCGGGCGGGTCCCGCCGTGCTGGTGCGGATCAGCTGCCGTCGAGCCCGCTGAGGTCCATGTTCAGGCCGGGGAAGGCGTCGGACCCGTCAGCCGTGCCGGAGCCGAACTTGTCGGCCGTCACCTTGAGGTCGCCTATCTGCGACATCAGCGCGCCCATCAGGTCCTGCGGGTTGAGCTGCTGAGCGCCGGACGGCGCCTTGACCGGGTCGGCGCCGCCCTCGACGGACAGGCCCAGCGGCAGCGTGCCGTGGATGGTGTCGTCGAACTGCGCAAGGTCGACGCTGACATGCTCCAGCTCGCCGCCCTTGACGGCGACGTCCAGCGCCACCGTCTTGTTCGGCACGTCGGCCAGGCTCTTCTTCAGGTCGCCGGGCAGCTCCTTGGTCAGCGAACCGAGGCTGCTCTCCAAGTCCTTGGCGAGCGCCCGGGCCGGGACGCTGACCTTGAGGTGGTCGGCGCCGTCCTTCGTCCCGAGGTCGGTGATCGTCGCGTCCTTGGCGAGCGACTGCTGGAGCGGGGCGAGCAGTTGGGCGAAGGTCTTCTTCCCGAGGTCGGTCGGCAGCCCGGTCGGCAGGCCGGAGGGCAGGCCGAAACCGCTCAGCGGGGAGTCGCCGGAGCCGGCGCTGCCCGAGTCGCCGGAGTCGCTGCCCGAGTCGCTGCCCAGGGTCTTGGCGAAGTCCGCGAAGGCCGTGGGGTCGATCGAGACCCAGCCGCCCTTCACGAGCGTCTTGAGCGAGCCGAACGAGGACGGCAGGTTGTCGACCGAGCCCAGCATGCCGTTGAGGTCGGACAGGCCCGCGTCACCGGTGGTGTCCAGCGCGGCGAGGCCCTTGATGTCCACCCGGACGTACGCCTTCTGGTCCACCGAGCGCAGCCCGACCAGCGTCTTGCCGTCGGACTTGGCCGAGGCGCCACCGGCTACTTCGAGGCCGAAGGAGGTGGTCTTGTCGTTGCCCGTGAGCTCGGCGAGCGGCTTGCCGGAGCTGAACGACGTCCTGACGCGCAGGCCGGCGAGCATGTCGGCGTCGGCGCGCTTGAAGTCGTCCTGGTCCTTGAGCGCCGCGAATATCTGGTCCGGGGTGCCGTCGAAGGACAGCCCGATCGTCACCGACTTCTGCTCGCCGAGCTTGGTGAAGGCGTTGTTGACCTTGCCCTGCGGGGTGCTGGGCTCCCCGGTGCCGCAGGCGGCCGCCCCGGCGGTTATCAGCGCGACCACTCCGGCTGCGGCGAGACCCTTGCGCATGGTGTTGATGACGAACTCCTAGGACGTCGCGAGCAGATCGCGGAAACGGTGTGAACGGTGGGTACGGGCTGTCGGTGTGGGGGTGACTGAAGAGTAGCTGTGCGGACGCTGTGATCTCGCGGGGTTTCCCGGCCGACTTGCGGTGACCCGCGCTGCCGGAATCCGGCAACAGGCGGGCGGGCGGCGACACGTTCGGCGGCGGTGCGTCCGGCGGCGGCCGGCCGGAGTCCCGGGGAGGCCGGTGGAGTCCTGGGGAGGACGGTCAGGCGGACACGGCGACCGTGCGCTCGCGGAAGAGGAACGCCGCGACCACCCCGCCGACCAGCCCGAACAGATGCGCCTGCCAGGACACCCCGTCGGCCGTCGGCAGCACGCCCCACAGGATGGAGCCGTAGAGCACGCCGACGACCAGGCCGACGACGACGTCCAGCGGTCGCCGGTCCGCGAAGCCGCGGCTCAGCAGATAGCCGAACAGACCGAATATCAGCCCGGACGCGCCCAGCGTGGTGGTGTGCGCGGGGGCGACCAGCCACACCCCGAGGCCGCTGATCACCATGATGGTGAACGCCACCGCGAGATAGCGGCCTATGCCGCGCAGCGCGGCGATGAAGCCCAGCACGAGCAACGGCAGGCTGTTCGACATGAGATGGGCGAAGCCGACGTGCATGAAGGCGGCGGGCACGATGTCCAGCAGCTCGCTGCCCTTGCGCGGGGTGATGCCGAAGGTGTCGAGCCGCTGGCCGCTCACCGCGTTGACACCCTCGATGATCCACAACAGCGCGAGCCAGCCCACCATCAGCGCCGCCGCGCCGGCCACCCGGCTGCCGGCGCGCAGCGGCGCGAGCAGCGTGTCGACCACACCGGCCCGCGGCCGCGCGGCCCGAGCCGCGGTCTGTCCATATGCCACGAAAACCCCCCTGAGTCCCGCGCCCTTCTCCATGAGAACGCCGGCCGCCCGCACCCGGTTCCCGCTTCGGCGGCGCCACCGCCGTCCGGTTACGCTCGTCGGCGTGGACGACTTCCCCGACTTCCCGGATGACGGCACCCCGGACGGCCTCGCGGGCCGCGCCCCGCGGGACCGCACGCGCGCCCCGTGGGTGGTCGGCGTCTCCGGGGCCTCGGGCACGCCCTATGCCGCCGCCGTGCTGCGCGCCCTGCTGCACGCCGGCGAGGACGTCGACCTGGTCGTCAGCCGGGCGGCCAGGCTGACCCTGCTGGACGAGACCGGCGCCGGCTTCCGTGACGCGCACTGGCGCGAGGACCTGGCCGCGCTGCTGGCCCGCGGCGCCGACGGCACCCCGGACCGCTACCCGCCCGCCGACCTGTCGCGCGTACGCCACTGGCCGGCCGGCGACCTGGCCGCCGGACCGTCCTCCGGGTCGTACCCGGCCAAGGGCATGCTGATCGTGCCGGCCAGCACCGCGTGCGTGGCGGGGGTGGCGCTCGGGCTGTCCAAGGACCTGCTCCAGCGGGCCGCGAGCGTCACGCTCAAGGAGCGGCGGCCGCTGGTGGTCGCGGTCCGCGAGACCCCGCTCGGCGGCCAGACGCTGCGCCACCTGGTGGCAATCGACGACGCGGGCGCGATCGTGCTGCCCGCCTCGCCGGCCTTCTACACGGGCGCGGTCCACATCCAGGACCTGGTGGACTTCGTCGCGGGCCGGGTGCTCGACGCGGCGGGCGTACCGCACACGCTGTACCGCCGCTGGCGGGGCGAGCTGGGTGGTGCTGCGCATGAGGCCGGTGCGGCTGCTGGGACGGGTGCGGCCGAGCCGGGACGACCACATGCGCAGGGCACTGACCCGTTCATGCCTTAGATTCGTGTCCAGACAGCGCAGTCGTGGCACGAACGGGAGGGTCCCTACTGATGGACGCGGTGGACAGGCAGCTCATCCAGGCGTTGCGCGAGAACGGCCGGGCGTCCTACGCGGAGCTGGGCCGGCTGGTGGGCCTGTCGGGCCCCAGCGTCACCGACCGCATCAACCGCCTCGAACAGGCCGGGGTGATCACCGGCTACCGCGCCACCGTCGCGCCCGCCGCCCTGGGCCTCGGCGTGACCGCCCTGGTCGGCCTCCAGCTCAGCGACGCCGCCGACCACGAGGACGTGGCGGGCCGGCTGCGCGACCTGGACGAGATCGAGGACTGCTGGTTCATCGCCGGCGACGACTCGTACATGCTCAAGGTCAGGGTCGGCGACGTCGACGGGCTGGAGCACACCATCCGCCGGCTGTCCGGCACCACAAGGGCGTGGCGCGCACCCGGACCACGATCGTGCTGTCCACCAAGTGGGAGAACCGGGTCGGCGCGCTGCCCGAGGAGTCCTGAGCGTAGTGTCGTGAACCGGTCGTGAACCGGTCGGAACCGGCAGCAGCCGGCAGGAGGAGGAGCGCATGGACGCGGGGCTCAAGCGGGAGCTGGAGGAGAAGGTCTACGCCGGCGAGCGGCTGACCCGGGAGGACGGCATCGCCCTCTACGAGTCCGACGACCTGGCCTGGCTGGGCGGGCTCGCGCACCACGTGCGCACGCAGAAGAACGGTGACGTGGTCCACTTCAACGTCAACCGCCACCTGAACATGACGAACGTGTGCACCGCGTCGTGCGCCTACTGCTCCTTCCAGCGCAAGCCCGGCGAGAAGGACGCGTACACGATGCGCATCGAGGAGGCCGTGCGGCTGGCCAAGGCGATGGAGGCCGACAGCCTCACCGAGCTGCACATCGTCAACGGCCTGCACCCCACGCTGCCCTGGCGCTACTACCCGCGCTCGCTCAAGGCGCTCAAGGAAGCGCTGCCCGACGTCTCGCTCAAGGCCTTCACCGCCACCGAGATCCACCACTTCGAGACCATCTCGGGGCTGTCCGCCTCCGACATCCTCGACGAGCTGATCGAGGCCGGCCTCGAATCGCTCACCGGCGGCGGCGCGGAGATCTTCGACTGGGAAGTACGCCAGCACATCGTGGACCACCGCACCCACTGGGAGGACTGGTCCCGCATCCACCGCCTGGCGCACTCCAAGGGCCTCAAGACGCCCTGCACCATGCTCTACGGCCACATCGAGGAGCCCAGGCACCGCGTCGACCACGTCCTGCGGCTGCGCGAACTCCAGGACGAGACCGGCGGCTTCCAGGTCTTCATCCCGCTGCGCTACCAGCACGACTTCGTGGACATGAAGGACGGCAAGGTCCGCAACACCCTCCAGGCCCGCACCACCATGGCCACCGGTGCCGAGGCGCTGAAGACCTTCGCGGTCTCCCGGCTGCTCTTCGACAACGTGCCGCACGTGAAGGTGTTCTGGGTCATGCACGGCCTGTCCACGGCCCAGCTCGCCCTCAACCACGGCGCCGACGACATGGACGGCTCGGTCGTCGAGTACAAGATCACCCACGACGCGGACGACTACGGCACGCCGAACAAGCTGACCCGCGACGACATCCTCGACCTCATCCGCGACGCCGGATTCCGCCCGGTCGAGCGCAACACGCGCTACGAGATCATCCGCGAATACCCCGGGCCCGACGGGTCGCGGCGGGAGTCGCCGCAGCCGATGCGGGTGTGACGGCATGTGCGGCCCGGGGGGTGCGCCCCCGGCGCCGCCGGTCGGCCCGGAGTGTGACCCAGGTCTCATGGCGGCCCTCTTCGCGTAATGGCTACGCTTGGCCTATGACCCTTACGTGCGAGCAGGATCCGGTGATCGACGAGGAACTGCGCGAGGGGATCCTCGCGCTGTGGGCCGACGTGTCCAACGCCGGCGGCGCGGTCGGCTTCGTGCCGCCCGTCGTGCCCGAGGACATCCGTCCCGACCTGGACCGCTCGCTCGCCGCGGTGGCGGACGGGTCGCGGCGGCTGATCGTCGGCCGCGACGAGGAGGGCCGCGTCGCGGCCACCGCCTTCCTCGCGTACAACGAGCACCGGCTCATGACGCACTGGCTGTGGATCTACACGGTGATGGTCCACCCCCGTTACCAGCGGCGCGGCTACGGCCGCACTTTGATGGCGGCGGTCGAGCGGGCCGCCCGCGGCTTCCCCGGCATCGAGGCGATCCGCCTCACCTGCCGCGGCGGCACGGGCGCCGACGCCTTCTACTCCTCCTGCGGCTACAAGGAGGTCGGCCGCGTCCCCGCCGCCATCCGCGTCGCCCCGGGCGACGACCGCGACGACGTCATCATGCTCCGCACGCTGTGACTCCGCCGGTCCGCGAGGGGGCGCCCCCGGGGTGGTGGCGGTTCGTCCCCACACCGCGGCCGGTGGCCGGTTGCGCGCGCCGTTCCCCGCGCCCCTGGTGGGCATCCCCTTGCGGAAGGGGCACCGCGCGAGGGGGTGGGGGTGGGCTCACAGGGGTGCCGTGCTTCACTGGGAGCATGCTCCGATACACCGCCCTGCGCTTCGGCCTCATCGTCGCCAGCTTCGGTGTCATCTGGGGCCTGGTCCGGCTGCACATCCTGCCGGCCGGGCTCGGTGACTCGAACTACCTGTGGGTCGCACTCCTGGCCCTGATCGTGTCCGCCCCGCTGAGCTGGGTCCTGCTGCGCGGGGTGCGCGAGCAGGCCGCGCTGACCGTGTCGCAGAAGGTCGAGCGCACCCGGCTCAACCTGGCCGCCAATGCCGAGCAGGAAGACGCGGCCGACGACGCCGCGCGCGGCGAGGCCGCAAGGGACAGCGCTCCGCGTACCGCGTGATGGCGGCCGCCGGCAGCCGGCGGGTGCCCCGGGCCGAGCGCGAGCGGCAGATGCTCGACGCGGCGGTCGCGACGTTCGCCCGCCGCGGCTACCGGGCCGCGTCCATGGACGGGATCGCCGAGGCGGCCGGGGTAAGCAAGCCCCTGGTGTACCTCTACCTCAACTCCAAGGACGAGCTGTTCTCCGCGTGCATCCGGCGGGAGGCCGCCGCCCTGACCGCCGCCGTACGGGACGCCGTCCAGGACGGTGCCACGCCGGAGGTCCAGTTGCGCAGCGGCCTGCTCGGCTTCTTCGAGCACACCGCGGCCCACCCCGACGGGTGGACGATCCTCTACAGCCAGGCCCGTACGGTCGGCGAGCCGTTCGCGGCGGAGGTCGCCGCGCTGCGGGCGGAGATCGTGGACTTCGTCGCCGCCCTGATCGCGGCGGCCTGCGGGTCGCAGGAGGTCGCCGGGTACGCCCACGCGCTGGTCGGCGCCGCCGAATCGCTGGCGGGGTGGGCGGCGTCGTCCCCTTCCGCCGACCGGTCGCCGAAGGACCTGGCGGCCACCTTGATGACGCTCGCCTGGTCGGGCCTGGCTACGGCCGTACCGCCCGCCCCAGCTTCGTGAGGATGCGGGCCAGCGGGTCGGCCGCCGGGGGAGTGGGCAGCGGCGGGGCGAAGGCCGTGGTCGTGGGCGGGACCGCCAGGGCCAGGGGCAGGGCGGCGTCCAGGAGGTCGGCGTCCGGGGTGAAGGGGACGCCCAGCGCGGTCGCGACGTCCCAGGCGTGGACGACGTAGTCCAGGAAGTGGAAGCCGATGGCCTGGGCGGCGGGGAAGCCCCGGTCCGTGGCGAATTCCGGCAGCGCGAAGGGCCGGCCGCCGTCCGTGACATCCGCGAAGGCGGCGATGACGTCGTCGGCGGCGGCCGCGTAGGCGGCGATCGGGTCGGCGGCCGGGGCGGGCGCCCAGGCCGCGAGGTCGCCGCCGCTGCCCCGTGCGGCGGCGGCGAAGCCGTGGTGCTGCGCGGTCATGTGGGCGAGCAGGTCCGCCAGGTCCCACCCGGCGCACGGCGTGTCCCGTGCCAGATCCGCTACGGTCGTCTGCCGGACGAGCCCGGCGCTGAGCCGGACCGCTTCGGCGTCCAGCGCGCGTATCCGTTCCAGATTTGTACGCATGTGCTTATCGTCTGCTTGTGCACATCATCTGTCAAGGGAGCACCTACGCATGTCCGCCCCGCCCCGCAGGGACCTCGCGGCGATGATCGTCCCGCTCGGCCGCGCGCTGACCGCGGCCGAGCTGCCCGTGCTGCGCGAGCACGGACTGACCATGTGGGCCTACTCCGTCCTGCTGCGGCTCGACGAACGGCCGCTGCGCAGCCAGGCGGCGCTGGCCGACGCGATCGGCGCGGACAAGACCCGGATCATCGACGTCCTGTCCGACCTCGGCGACCGGGGGCTGATCAGCCGCACCCCCGACCCGGCCGACCGCCGGGTCCGCCTGCTGGCCCTGACCCCGCAGGGCCGCCGGGTCCGTGACGCCGCCCAGGCCGCGATCCAGCTCCGCGAGGAGCGGCTGCTGGCCCGCCACCTGACCCCGGCTCAGCGCACGGCCCTGCTCGACGCCCTCCAGGTGCTCGACGCGCTCCCCGCGGAGGCGGTCAGCGACCCGGAGCCGTGACCGTACGGGTGACGCTGCCGCTCACGTGCGGGCCGGCGCCCGAGCGGACCTCGAAGCGGTCGCCCTCGGCGGCGTATTCGACGGTCGACGGCAGCAGGACGGGCCGCCGGAAGTCCGCGGTGACGCCGGTCGCGTCCGGGTGCCGGGCGGCGCACCGGGCGACCGTCCACATGCCGTGGACGATGGCCCGCGGGAAGCCGAACGGGCGGGCGGTCAGGGCCCAGAGGTGGATCGGGTTGTAGTCCCCGCTGACCCGCGCGTGCCGCCGCCCGAGCCCGCCGTCCAGCTTCCACCGGTCCACGACGGGCAGTTGCGCCGTGGGCTCCGCTTCGGTGGCCGCGCCCGCCGGCCCCTGGTCGGGGACGCGGTGCCTGGCCAGGTAGGTGCTGCGGTCCTCCCACACCAGGGCGCCGTCCACCCGTGCCTCGGTCACCATCGTGACCTCCGTGCCGCGCCGGTGCGGGCGCAGTCCGTCCGCGTGCACGGTCAGGTCGGGCCGGTCGGCGAGGGAGAGCGGCCCGTGGGTGCGGATGGTGATCGAGGTGTGGACCAGGCCGAGGAGGGGCAGCGGGAAGGCCCGGTCGGTCATCAGGCGGGCGGCGAGGGGGAAGCCGAGGATGTGCGGATAGGTCAGCGGGACATCGGGGCCGTCCGGCGGGAAGCCGCACACGCGGGCGTAGGCGGCGACGCGCGCCGGGTCGACGCGGACGGCGGTGCCGGTCAGCCGGGTGGGGGGCAGCGGGGCGGCGGGCGAGGGGTGCTTGGCGAGGCCGGTGACGGCGCCGCGAGCCAGGGTCAGCAGGAGCGGCGCCACGTCAGGCGCCCAGCAGGGACTGGCCGCAGACCCTGACGACCTGGCCGTTGACCCCGCCGGAGGCGGGAGAGCCGAGCCAGGCGACGGTCTCGGCCACGTCGACCGGCTGCCCGCCCTGGCCCAGCGAGTTCATCCGGCGGCCCGCCTCGCGGATGACCAGCGGCACGGCCGCGGTCATCCGCGTCTCGATGAAGCCGGGCGCGACCGCGTTGGCGGTGATGCCGCGCCCGCGGACCTCCGTGTCGGCGGCGAGCGCGCGGACGTAGCCGATGACGCCGGCCTTGGAGGCGGCGTAGTTGGTCTGCCCGGTGTTGCCCGCGATGCCGGCGATGGAGGCGGTGCCGACGATCCTGGCGTGCTCGTTGAGCGTGCCGGTCCTGAGCAGGTGGCCGGTCGTGCGGAGCACGCTGCCGAGGTTGACGTCGAGGACGGTGTCCCAGCGGTCGGCCGGCATGTTCGCGAGCCTGCGGTCGCGGGTGATGCCCGCGTTGTGGACGAGGACGTCCAGGCCGTCGGGCAGCGCCGCGGCCATGCGTTCGCCCGCGTCGGACGCGGTGATGTCCAGCGGCAGCGCGCTGCCCCCGAGCCGGGCGGCGACCTCGGCGAGCGCGTCGGCTGCCTGCGGCACGTCGAGCAGGACGACACGGGCGCCGTCCCTCACCAGCGTCTCGGCGACCGCCGCGCCGATGCCGCGGGCGGCGCCGGTGACCAGCGCGGTCCTGGTGCCGCCCGCGGGCACCTCGGGAGCCGGGCCGACCTCGATGACCTGGCCGCTGACGTAGGCGGACTTCGGCGAGAGCAGGAAGTCCAGGGTGGAGCCGGCGTCCGCGCCCGGGGCGAGCCGCACCAGCTGGGCCGTGCAGCCGCGGCCGATCTCCTTGCCCAGTGAGCGTACGAAGCCCTCAAGTGCCTGCTGGGCGGCGGAACGCGCGAGGTCGCCGTCCCGCGGCGGGGTGCCGAGCACCACGATCCGGCCGCACGGGGTGAGGGAGCGGACCAGGGGGTGCAGGGTCGCGTGCACGTCCCGCAGGTCGGCCGGGTCCGCGACGGCGGTGGCGTCCAGGACGACGGCTCCGTAGGTCCCCTGGGCCGGCTTCTCGCCCGCGGCCAGCCGCAGGACCGGTCCCGGCAGGTCGGGAGTCTGCCGCGACCAGCGGCGCAGGGCGGCGGGCTGCGGAAGGCCGAGGCGGCGGGTGACGAAACGGCCGGGGGCCGTGCCGGTCAGGCGGAGATAGCGGTCGGCCATTGGCCTTCTCCTTACTCTGGAGTAAGTTTACCGGCGGTAAGGCTACTGGTGAGTCACGCAGATCGGAAGTTCGGGAGACCGCATGCAGACCGTCCGCCGGGTCGCCGTCATCGCCGGCAACCGCATCCCCTTCGCGCGCGCCGACGGCCCCTACGCCACCGCGTCCAACCAGGACATGCTCACCGCCGCGCTCGACGGCCTGGCCGCGCGCACCGGGCTCGCCGGTGAGCGCGTCGGCGAAGTCGCCGCCGGCGCGGTGCTCAAGCACAGCCGGGACTTCAACCTCGCCCGCGAGAGCGTGCTCGGTTCCGTCCTCGACCCGGCCACGCCCGCGTACGACCTCCAGCAGGCGTGCGGCACCGGGCTGCAGGCCGTCTTCGCGGTCGCCGCGAAGATCGCGCTCGGCGTCATCGACTCCGGCATCGCGGGCGGCGCCGACACCACCAGCGACGTGCCGCTCGGCGTCAACGACGAGCTGCGCCGGACGCTGCTCGCCGCCCGGCGGGCCCGCACGCCGGGCGGCCGCGCCAAGGCGCTGGCCGCGGTAAGGCCGCGGCACCTCGTTCCCGAGATCCCGCGCAATGCCGAGCCGCGCACCGGGCTCTCGATGGGCGAGCACGCGGCGCTCACCGCCGAGCGCTGGCGGATCGGCCGGCGCGAGCAGGACGAACTGGCCGCCGCCAGCCACCAGCGGCTCGCCGCCGCCTACGAGGAGGGCTTCTTCGACCCGCTCGTCACGCCCTACCGCGGGCTCACCCGCGACCAGAACCTGCGGCCCGACTCGACCGCCGACGCACTCGCCCGGCTCCGCCCCGTCTACGGCGGCCCCGACGGCACGATGACGGCGGGCAATTCCACGCCGCTCTCGGACGGCGCCGCCGTCGTCCTGCTCGGGTCCGAGGAGTGGGCCGCCGCGCGCGGCCTCGAACCGCTCGCCTACCTCACCGCGTACGAGACCGCGGCGGTGGACTACGTGTCCGGCGAGGAGGGGCTGCTCATGGCGCCCGCCTACGCGGTGCCCCGCATGCTCGCCCGGGCCGGGCTCGGGCTCGGCGACTTCGACTTCTACGAGATCCACGAGGCCTTCGCCTCGCAGGTGCTCGCCACGCTGGCCGCGTGGGAGGACAAGGCCTACTGCGCGGACCGCCTGGGGCTCGACGCGCCCCTCGGCACGATCGACCGCGGTCGGCTCAACGTGGCCGGCTCCTCGCTCGCCACGGGGCATCCCTTCGCGGCCACCGGAGCGAGGATCGTGGCCACCCTGGCCCAACTCCTGGCTTCCCGGGGGCGCCCCGGGCGCGGCCTCATCTCCGTCTGCGCGGCCGGCGGCCAGGGCGTCACCGCCATCCTCACCCACCCCTGATCCCCACGATGCCGCACCCGCCAGGGGCGCGGGGAACTGCGCGGCCAGCCGTCGCCCGCGCGCGGGTCGTCACCGGCCGAGAGGGGCTGTTGTTGTCGTGTCCGGACCGCCGGCCGGTGGTGGGTTGCGCGCGCAGTTCCCCGCGCCCCCGGGGCGCACCGCCGTGCGCGTGGTCGGCCACCGGCCGGAGGGGGCTGTTGCCGCCTGCCGCGGAGGGTGGCCCCGAAGGGGCGCGGGGAACTGCGCGACCAGCCGTCGCCCGCGCGCGGGTCGCCACCGGCCGAAGGGGGCTGTTCGGTTCATGCCGGACCACCGGCCGGTGGTGGGCCGGTCGTGCAGCCCCGCGCCCCCGGGGAGAGGCGCCCTCAGTGAAGCCCGGCCGCAGGACGTACGTACTGTCGAGAGATCGTTGGAGCCGCCGTATGGCAAGACGCCAGCCGCCGCCCGTCGCGGGCGCCGTGGGGAAGCCGCAGGTCACCGCTGAGGGCGGGCGGGTGGTGCAGGCGGCTGTGCCGCCGTTGGTCGAGCCGCCGCGGCGGGGGAGCCTGGGGGACATACCGTTCGCGAACGCGGACGACGCGCCGGACGACGTGGTGATGAGCCGCAAGGGGCCGGACGGCGTCTGGCGGGACGTCACCGCGGCCGCCTTCCGCGAGGAGGTCGTCAGGACCGCCAAGGGGCTGATCGCGGCCGGGCTGCGCCAGGGCGACCGGCTCGCGGTGATGGCGCGGACGTCGTACGAATGGACGCTGCTGGACTTCGCCGGCTGGGCCGCGGGCCTGGTCACCGTGCCGATCTACCCGACGTCGTCCGCCTCGCAGGCGGAGTGGATCCTGCGGGACTCCGGCGCCGCCGCCTGCGTCGTGGAGAACGTCGGCCAGGCCAGGATGATCAGCGCGGCCCGCGCGGACCTGCCCGCGCTCAAGGAGCTGTGGCAGATCGACACCGGCGCCGTCGGCCAGCTGGCCGCGGACGGCCGTACGCTGCCCGGCGCGCTGGTCACCTCCCGCCGGCAGGCGATGGGCCCGGACACCGTGGCGACGCTGATCTACACCTCGGGCACCACGGGCCGCCCGAAGGGCTGCATCCTCACGCACGGCAACTTCTTCGCCGAGGTCGACAACGCCACCGAGCTGCTGCACCCGGTCTTCAGGTCGGTGAGCACCGAACCCGCCTCGACGCTGCTCTTCCTGCCGCTGTCGCACGTCTTCGGGCGGATGGTCGCGGTCGGTTGCCTGCGGGCCCGCGTACGGCTCGGGCACGCGCCCAGCATCGCCACCGACGACCTGCTGGCCGACCTCGCCGGCTTCCGGCCGACCTTCCTGCTGGCGATCCCGTACGTCCTGGAGAAGGTCTACAACACCGGCCGGGCCACCGCCGAGAGGATCGGCCGGGCCTCGTCCTTCGACCGGGCGGCCCGTATCGCGCAGGCGTACGGCACCGCGGCGGTCGCCCGGCAGACCGGCACCGGACCGGGGCCGGGGCTCGGGCTGCGGCTGGCGCGGGCGCTGTACGACCCGCTGGTCTACCGCAGGATCAGGGCCGCGCTGGGCGGCAGGGTGCGGTACGCGATCTGCGGCGGCTCGCCGCTGGGCTCGCGGCTCGCGGCCTTCTACGCCGGGGCCGGGGTGCTGGTCTTCGAGGGCTACGGCCTGACGGAGACGACCGCCGCCGCCACGGTGACGCCGCCGCTGAGCCCGCGGCTCGGCACGGTCGGCTGGCCGCTGCCCGGCACGGCGGTGCGTATCGCGCCGGACGGCGAGGTGCTGCTGCGCGGCGGGCAGGTCTTCGCCGGGTACTGGAACGACGAGGGGCCCTTCCCGGCCGTGGAGGGCTGGTTCCCGACCGGGGACGTCGGCGAGCTGGACGCGGACGGCTATCTGACGATCACCGGCCGCAAGAAGGAGATCATCATCACCGCGGGCGGCAAGAACGTCGCCCCGGCCCCGCTGGAGGACCGGCTGCGGGCCCACCCGCTGGTCGGCCAGTGCATGGTCGTCGGCGACAACCGCCCGTATGTGACGGCGCTGCTCACCCTGGAGCCGGACGGCCTCGCGCACTGGCGCCGGATGCGCCACAAGGAGGCGGTGCCGCTCGGGGAGCTGGTCGAGGACGCGGAGCTCCTCGCGGAGCTGCAGAAGGCAGTGGACGACGCCAACAGCACGGTGTCGCAGGCCGAGTCGATACGCCGCTTCCGCGTCCTGGCCGCGGACTTCACCGAGGACGGCGGGCATCTGACCCCGTCGATGAAGATCAGGCGGGCCGCGGTGGCCGCGGACTTCGCGGCCGACATCGAGGAGCTCTACCGCCGCGAGGGCCGCCGGGGGTAAGAGGCAGGGGCCGCTTCACCGAAGTGAGGCGGCCCCTTGGTACTGCAGGTTCTGGGCGCGATGCGCCGTCTGGCCGGACTAGTGAAGGACTAGTTCGGGGTGACGTTCTCCGCCTGCGGACCCTTCGGGCCCTGCGTGACGTCGAAGGTCACCGGCTGGTTCTCCTCGAGGGAGCGGAAGCCGGAGGCGTTGATCGCGGAGTAGTGGACGAAGACATCCGGGCCGCCGCCGTCCTGGGCGATGAAGCCGAAGCCCTTTTCAGCGTTGAACCACTTCACGGTTCCGGTAGCCATAAAGCCCTCCTTGGGCCCAAAGGGTTGCCCTGCTCCAGAACCTGCAACTGCGAAGTCTGAAAACTACAAAAGCCTGCGGGTTACATGCTCCGCAGGCTCTGTACTGCAAGGGAAACCAAACTGCAACTTGCGAGGAGAGTAGCACGGTGGGTCTGGGCCGGGGAAGGGTCTCAAGATCCGTTTTTACGGACCACGCCAGGACCGTGCCAGGACCGCCCGAGGGCCGTCCGGCAGACCGCGTGAGGACCGCCCGGCGGACCGCGCGAGGGCGGCGCGCGAGCCGCACGGGGGGCCGTGCGCGGGTCCGGCGGGCACCAGGAGTAGCGTCCAGCAGGTGGACACTTCAGCGCGTACCGACGGCAGCGGTCCGACCCGGCCCCGGGTCGGCCACATCCAGTTCCTCAACTGCGTCCCGCTCTACTGGGGCCTGGCCAGGACCGGCACGCTGCTCGACATGCAGCTCACCAAGGACACCCCGGAGAAGCTGAGCAAGCAGCTCATAGACGGTGACCTGGACATCGGCCCCGTCACCCTCATGGAGTACCTGCGGCACGCCGACGAGCTGGTCGCGCTGCCCGACATCGCGGTGGGCTGCGACGGC
Organism: Actinacidiphila paucisporea; assembly: GCF_900142575.1. GTDB lineage: Bacteria > Actinomycetota > Actinomycetes > Streptomycetales > Streptomycetaceae > Actinacidiphila > Actinacidiphila paucisporea. Next base: position 41,501 of record NZ_FRBI01000026.1, on the reverse strand, counting down.
CCGGTCATGTCCTGTGTCATCGTCAGCCAGCTGCCGCTGGACCGGCTCGACGGCGAGCGGGTCGCCCTGGGCTCCACCAGCCGCACGTCGGTGCGGCTCGCCGAGCTGCTGCTCACGGAGCGTTACGGTGTGGCCCCCGACTACTACCGCTGCCCGCCCGACCTCGCGCTGATGATGCAGGAGGCGCAGGCCGCCGTCCTCATCGGCGACGCCGCCCTGCGCGCCTCGCTGCACGACGCGCCCCGGCTCGGTCTGGAGGTCCACGACCTCGGGCAGATGTGGAAGGACTGGACCGGGCTGCCCTTCGTCTTCGCGATCTGGGCGGTCCGCCGCGACTACCTGGCCGCGCGCCCCGAGGCGGTCCACGACGTGCACCGCGCCTTCCTGGCCTCCCGCGACCTGTCGCTCGACGAGGTCGAGAAGATCGCCGAGCAGGCCGCGCACTGGGAGGCCTTCGACGCCGACCTGCTGCGCCGCTACTTCACCACCCTCGACTTCTCCCTGGGCGCCGAGCAGCTGGCCGGCATCGGCGAGTTCGCCCGCCGGGTCGGCTTCCCGCGCGAGACCCGGGTGAGCCTGCTGCCCCCGGCCTGATCCGCCGGTCGGCGTAGGCTGACCGGGTCAGCCGTACGCCCCTCGTCTTGCTCCTTCCGGAAGGGACCTCCCTGGTGAGCGACATCGCAGCCGTCCTCGAACGCGCCGCCGACGGCGGCCGTATCACCCCGGAAGAGGCCCTCGTCCTCTACCGCGACGCCCCCCTGCACGCGCTGGGGGCCGCGGCCGACGCCGTGCGCCGCCGCCGGTACGCCGGGACCGAGCACATCGCGACGTACATCATCGAGCGGAACATCAACTACACGAACGTGTGCGTCACGGCGTGCAAGTTCTGCGCCTTCTACGCCGCGCCCAAGGACACGGAGAAGGGCTGGAGCCGCGGCCTGGACGACATCCTGCGCCGGTGCGCGGAGACCGTCGAACTGGGCGGCACCCAGATCATGTTCCAGGGCGGCCACCACCCCGACTACGGCGTCGAGTACTACGAGGAGCACTTCGCCGCGATCAAGCGGGAATTCCCGCAGCTGGTGATCCACTCGCTCGGCGCGTCCGAGATCGAGCACATGTCGCGGATCTCCGGGGTCAGCGCGGAGGAGGCCATCCGCCGTATCCACGCCGCGGGCCTGGACTCCTTCGCCGGCGCCGGCGCCGAACTGCTCCCCGCGCGGCCCCGCAAGGCCATCGCCCCGCTCAAGGAGTCCGGCGAGCGGTGGCTGGAGATCATGGAGACCGCGCACGGCCTCGGCGTGGAGTCCACCTCCACGATGCTGATGGGCACCGGCGAGACGAACGCGGAGCGCATCGAGCACCTGCGGATGATCCGCGACGTCCAGGACCGCACGGGCGGCTTCCGCGCGTTCATCCCGTACACCTACCAGCCGGAGAACAACCACCTCAAGGGCCAGACGCAGGCCACCCTCTTCGAGTACCTGCGGATGATCGCCATCGCCCGTCTCTTCCTCGACAACGTCGCCCACATCCAGGGCTCCTGGCTCACCACCGGCAAGGAGGTGGGGCAGCTGTCGCTGCACTACGGGGCGGACGACCTCGGGTCGGTCATGCTGGAGGAGAACGTCGTCTCCTCGGCCGGGGCGAAGCACCGCTCCAACCGGATGGAGCTCATCCACCTCATCCGGGCGGCCGGGCGCGTGCCCGCGCAGCGCGCGACGACCTACGAGCACCTCGTCGTCCACGACGACCCGGCGAACGACCCGGTGGACGACCACGTGGTCTCCCACCTCTCCTCCACCGCCATCCCGGGCGGCACCGCCCACCCCGAACTCCGGCTCCTGGCTGAGCGTTAGCCGTACGCCGGCGGCCCCCGTGCGCGTCCCCCGAGGAGGGGGCGCCGGCGGGGGCGCATAAGGTGGGAGGGTGACCCGTGCATCCCTGGAGAAGCAGCCGCAGGCAGTGGCCGCGATGTTCGACGACGTCGCCGCCAAGTACGACCTGACCAACGACCTGATGTCGCTCGGGCAGACCCGGTTGTGGCGGCGGGCCGTCGCCCAGGCGCTGGACGTGGCGCCGGGGGAGCGGGTGCTCGACCTGGGCGCGGGGACCGCCACGTCCTCGCTGCCGCTGGCAGCGGCGGGCGCCACCGTGGTGCCGTGCGACTTCTCCCTGGGCATGCTCCGCGAGGGCAAGAAGCGGCACCCCGAACTGCCGCTGACCGCGGGGGACGCGACCCGGCTGCCGTTCGCCGACGGCGTCTTCGACGCCGCGACCATCTCCTTCGCGCTGCGCAATGTGCACGACACCGACGCGGCGCTGCGAGAGATGCTGCGGGTCGTCAGGCCCGGCGGGCGGCTGGTGATCTGCGAGTTCAGCCACCCCACCTTCGGGCCCTTCCGCACCGTCTACACCGAGTACCTGATGCGGGCCCTGCCTCCGGTGGCCAAGTCGGTGAGCAGCAACCCGGACGCGTACGTCTATCTCGCCGAGTCCATCCGCGCCTGGCCCGACCAGAAGGAGCTGGCCGGCCGGATGCAGTACGCGGGCTGGTCAGCGGTGGCCTGGCGGAACCTGACCGGCGGCATCGTGGCGCTGCACCGGGCGAAGAAGGCCGCTCCCGCGGGCGGTTGAACCGTTCTTGAGGAGTGCGGCATTCCGGTGCGGCGGGCGGGGACGGCCCCTTAGTCTGCGGTGTCTGTGCCGGGGAGGCCCGATCCCCGCGACTCCCGGAGTGGCCCATGTCGTTCTGCCCCGCGTGCGGGAACCCGGTCTCCGACACCTCCGCGCGCTTCTGCCCGAAGTGCGGCCGCGAGCTGCCGGGTCCGCCCCCGTCCGCGCCGCCCGCCCCGGTACATGCCGCGCCGCCCGCGCCGCCGGCGTACATGCCCACGGCGACGTATCCCGGTGCGGGACCGGCCTATCCTCCGCCTCCGCCTCCGCCGGCTCCCGGGACGCCGTCGCCGGCCGCGCAGTTCGCCCACCGGGTTTTCACGGGCCGCTGGGACGGCGCGGTGCTGGCCGCGGTCGTGCCCGCGCTCGTGCTGCTGGTGGTGGCCGGCGGTCTGGGCGCCTGGTCGCAGCACGCCCTGCGGGGCTCGGCGGTCGGCTGGTTCAAGCGCAGCCGGATCGCGCTCGCGCTGATCGTCCAGGGCCTCGGCGGCCACCTGAGCACGCACCAGAAAGGCCTGGACCTCGGCGGCAGCGACTCCCTCTGCGCGGGCTCCTCGGAGGACTCCTCCGGCGACTACGGCAGCGGCGACTCGGGTGACTTCGCCGGCTCGGACGGCTCCAGCGACTTCGGCCCGATGTGCGACTCCGCTTCGATGTCGGGCTCGGCGGCGATCGTCCCGCTGACCTTCACCGTGCTGTGGCTGCTCACCCTGGTCCTGGTGCTGCGGTCGATGCGCGGGCGGTACGCGGGTCCCGAGGCGGCGGTCAGGGTCGCGCTGCTCAGCTCGGCGGCGGCGACCGTGCTCAGCTTCGTCGCCCAGGGCAGCCTGGAGGGCGTGGCGATCCACACCGGCCCCTTCCGGGTGATGCTGTGGTCCTTCCTGCTCAGCCTGGTGACCGCGCTGGTCGTCCTCGACGGACCGGCGCTGCGCAGGCGGTCCGGCGCCGCCTGGCGGGTGGTCGGGACCGCGGGGATCGCGCTGCTGGCCACCGTGCTGTTCGCGAGCGCCGTCGTCCTCGTCGTCGCGCTGGGGAACGTGGACAACGGCGTCACCGGCGACGACCTGGTCATCCTGGGCGCCGTGCTGCCCAACCTCGGCCTGTCGGCGCTCGCGCTCGGCTGGGGCGCACCCTTCAGGATCCGCACCGGTGCGGGCGGCAGCGACCACTTCGACCGGCACTTCGGCCTGTCCCAGCTCAGCCACTTCTGGAACGGCTGGGCGACCGTGCTCGCCCTCCTCGGCGGTGCGCTGTGCGCGCTGGTCGTCGGCCTGCTGGCGACCGGGCGCACGCGCGGGCGGGGCGAGCAGTTCGCGGTCGCCGGCGTCCTCACCGCGATGCTCGCCGCGCTGGTGGTGATCGGCGGCGCCAAGAGCGGCGGCTCCAACACGCTGACCGGCGCAGGGGACGGCCTCGTCTCGGCGCAGACCTCGCTGGGCTCCGTGGTGCCGGAGACACTCTTCTTCGCCCTGCTGTGGTCGCTCGGCGGCGTCCTGGCCGCGCCGTACGTCCGCCGCGCCCTCGGCATGGCCCCGCCTCCGGCCGGTCAGGCGGGCTCCTCCCCGTACGCCCCGCCCCCCTTCCCCTACGCCCCGCCGCAGCCGCAGCCGCAGCCGCAGCCGCAGGCCCCGCCGACGCCGCAGCCGCCGCACACTCAGCAGGCGCCGCAGCCCTCCGAGGTCCACGACCTCGGCATCGTCCAGCCGCCCCGGCTGAGCGGCGACGACAGCACCCGTCGCGACGAAGGGGGCGGCCGCCACCGGTAGCGACCCGTCAGGGAGGGACGCGCGGGCCGCCCCACCGGAGCGGCGGGGTCGGGGCTGCTCATAGACTCGGGGCAGCCCGGGTCGCGGCCCGGTGCCGCAGAGCCGCAGAACATCAAGTCGTCCTCGCCCCGAACGGGAGTGCCACCGTGCCCGACACCGCCCTGTCCGAGCGCACCGCCGACGTGATCGTCGTCGGCGCCGGCCCCGCCGGTTCGACCACCGCGTACTACCTGGCGAAGGCGGGCCTCGACGTCCTGCTGCTGGAGAAGACCGCCTTCCCGCGCGAGAAGGTGTGCGGGGACGGCCTCACGCCCCGGGCGACCAAGCAGCTGGTGTCGATGGGCATCGACGTCTCCGAGGAGGCGGGCTGGCTCCGCAACAAGGGGCTGCGCATCATCAGCGGCGGCCTGCGGCTGGAGATGGACTGGCCGGAACTGGCCTCCTTCCCGGACTACGGACTGGTGCGCAAGCGCGAGGACTTCGACGACCTGCTCGCCCAGCAGGCGGTCAAGGCGGGCGCGCGGCTGTACGAGCGGTGCAATGTCGGCGCCCCGATCACCGACGAGCGCACCGGCCGTATCACCGGTGTGCACGCCAAGCTCGGCGAGGAGAAGACCCCGGTGGTCTTCAGCGCCCCGCTGGTCGTCGCCGCCGACGGCAACTCCACCCGGCTGTCACTGGCGATGGGCCTGCACCGGCGCGAGGACCGGCCGATGGGTGTCGCGGTGCGGACGTACTTCACCTCGCCGCGGCACGAGGACGACTACCTGGAGTCCTGGCTGGAGCTGTGGGACCGGCGTGGCGACCAGCCGCGCCAACTGCCCGGCTACGGATGGATCTTCGGCCTCGGCGACGGCACCTCCAACGTGGGCCTCGGCATCCTGAACTCCTCCGCCGCCTTCCGCGAGCTGGACTGGCGCGAGGTGCTCAAGGCGTGGGTCGCCGGCATGCCCGAGGACTGGGGCTACACCCCGGAGAACATGACGCAGCCGATCCGCGGCGCCGCCCTGCCGATGGCCTTCAACCGCCAGCCGCACTACACCCGCGGCCTGTTGCTGGTCGGCGACGCGGGCGGCCTGGTCAACCCCTTCAACGGTGAGGGCATCGCCTATGCGATGGAATCCGGCCAGCTCGCCGCCGACGTCATCACCCAGGCCCACGCCCGCGCCACCCCCGCGCAGCGCGAACTGGCCCTGCAGCGCTACCCGAAGGTCCTCAAGGACACCTACGGCGGCTACTACACCCTCGGCCGCGCCTTCGTGAAGCTGATCGGCAACCCCAAGGTCCTCCAGCTCTGCACGGAACGCGGCCTGACCCACCCGATGCTGATGCGCTTCGCTCTCAAGCTCCTCGCCAACCTCACCGACCCGACCGGCGGCGACGCGATGGACCGCGTCATCAACGGCCTGACGAAGATCACCCCCCGTGCCTGACCCGCGCCGTGGGCCTTCCGGACGGCCGCGCGCCGCGCGCGGCCGTCCCGGGGGTCACTCGCCGTCCGACGGCGGGATCGCGTTGCGCCAGACGGTGACGTCGATGACGGCGTACGTGCTGGCCTCGGTGCTCTTCGAGGCGTGCTGGAAGGTGATCAGGGCGACCGTGCTGTCGGTGGTGGCGCAGAACTGCGAACCGGTCGACAGGCGGGCCACCTCGATCTGCCGGGTGTAGCGGGTGTCCTTCAGGCAGGTGTCGAGGGAGCCCTCCTCGCCCGGGTCCAGCAGCACGAACTCGTTGGCGTCGGTGGAGAAGTGGCAGTCGGTGTACTGCGACTCGCAGTAGTAGTGCATGTCCTCGTCGAGGCCCTGGGTCGGCTTGAGTTCCGGATCGGCGAGCACCAGGTGGAAGCCGGCGGCCAGTTGGATGCCCGGGTGCGACTCGGGCGACGGCGGCGGCGCCGAGGAGGCCGGGGCACCGGTCGTCGTCGCGGAGGGCGCTTGCGACGGGTCGTCGACCGGGGCCGCCGTGGTCGTCGTGGTGACCGTCGGGCCGGCCTGGTCCTTGGCGTCCTTCTTGTCCTTGCCGGTCAGCGCGAGCGTGCCGCCGACCGCGCCGGCGATCACGATCAGGGCCGCGGCGGTGGCCAGCACGACCTTGCGCCTGGTCCTGGCGCGCGGCTGCGGCCCGGGCGGAGGCTGCGGCGCGGGGTGCGCGGCGGGGTAGGCCGTCTGCTGCGGGTATCCGTACGCCGGGTGCGGGACCTGCGGCTGCTGGAGGTACGGCGGCTGTACGGGCTGGACCTGCGGGTGCGCCGCGGGCTGCGTCGGCGGGTGCGCCGGCGCGTCGGGCTGCGCGGCCGCGGCGGGGGGCCGGGCCGGGGCCTGGGGCGCGGGACGCGTCGGCGGCTGGGCGGGCGGCGGCGCGACGTCCGGCCGGGTCACCGGCGGCGGCGGGGTCCGCGGGGCGGCGCCGGCGGGTGCGGTCGCGGGCGGCGAGCCCGGCGCCACGTGCCTGGCCGGGATCTCGGCTGCCAGCGCACCGGGCAGCCACTGCTCGGGCCTGCGCAGCTCGGTCTGCTGCGAGGCCGCCTGGCACATCCGTACGACCTCGGCCAACGTGGGCCGCTCGGCGGGCTCCTTGGCCAGGCACCGGCTCACCAGCGGCCGCAACTCGGCCGGGAGCGTGGCGAGATCGGGCTCCTCGTGCACGATGCGGTAGAGCACCGCGTGCGAGGGGCCGTCGCCGTACGCGGGCGAGCCGAGCGCCGCGTAGGCGGCGACCTGGCCGAGGGCGAAGACGTCGGTGGCCGGGGTGATCTCCCGGCCCGCGGCCTGCTCGGGCGACATGAAGGCGGGCGTCCCGATGGTGACGCCGCTGCCGGTCAGCGCGGTGGCGTCGGCGGCGCGCGCGATGCCGAAGTCGATGACGCGGGGGCCGTCGGAGGCCAGCAGCACGTTCGACGGCTTGAGGTCGCGGTGCACGAGCGCCGCACCGTGCACGGCCTCCAGGGCCTCGGCGATCCCGGCGACCAGCAGCAGCACGGTGGGCACGGGCAGCGGCCCGTGGGCGCCGACGGCCGAGGACAGCGTCGGGCCCGGCACGAAGGCGGTGGCCAGCCAGGGCCGCGCGCCGTCCGCGTCGCTGTCGATGACCGGCGCGGTGTAGAGGCCCTGCACGCGCTGCGCGGCCTGCACCTCCTGCTTGAAGCGCCGCCGGAATTCCGGGTCCTCGGCGAATTCCGGCCGGATCACCTTGATGGCGACCGGCCGCCCGGCCGGGGTGTGGGAGAGGTAGACCTTGCCCATCCCGCCGGCCCCGAGCTTCGCGGCCAGGCGGTACGTACCCACCGACGCCGGATCGTCCGCCCCGAGTGGCGAGAAGACCTCGCCCGACTCCGCCCCGCTCATCACTGACCGCCTCGTCCCCGTCGTTCCCCTGTGGCGGCATGGAGACTACCGGCCACCGGGGATTCCCGTGCCCTGTAGCCCAGTTGTGCCTCAACGGGCATGCGGCGGTGATGCCGGGCGCCGGCGCGGCGCACCCCTGCGGGCGGCCGGTTCCGCACCGGGGCCGTCTCAGGCCGCCGGGGCCGCGGCCACGCAGAATTCGTTGCCCTCGGGGTCGGCCATCACCACGTGGTGGCCTTCGAAGCGTGCGAGGACCAGGGCGCCGGCCAGGACCAGGCGGTGCGCCTCCGCCTCGATGCGCTGCCAGCGCTCGGCCGCCGTGCCGTGTCCGGGGACGCGGATGTCCAGGTGCAGGCGGTTCTTGGCGGTCTTGGGCTCGGGGACCCGCAGGATTCCCAGCCGCGGCCCGGCCCCGTCCGGGTCGCACAGCCAGGCCCCGTCCTCCACCCGGTCGTCCTCGGGGAGGTCGAAGGAGGCGTGCCACTCCTCCCGCGTCGCGAAGGGCGCGGGCGGCGGCTCGTCCACGTAACCCAGCGCCGTCTTCCAGAAGGCGGCGAGCGTCGGGGCGTGGACGGCGTCGAGAGTGAGGTCGATCCGGGCAGCCATACCGGCACGGTAGTACGCCGCTGCCGAGGGCGGACGAGTGGCCCGCGGCCCCCCGGCCGGCGTAGGACCCGAGCCCGCGACCCGGGTCCTACGACTCGCGGCCGATGCGGGCGCCCTGCGCGCGCGGCTAGCGTGCGCCGGCATGACGGACAACGATCAGCCCGCGGGCCCCCGCAGCCGCGTGGAGCGCAAGCGCAACGCCCTGCGGTTGCTGGAGAACGAACCGGACCTGTGGGCGGCCACCGCCGACGCGGCGGGTGTGCCGACGCTGATGCCGCTGACGTATCTGTGGGACGGCGGGGCGGTGTGGCTGTCCACCCGGCCGACCAATCCGACGGGCGCGAACCTGGCCGCCTCCGGCGCGGTGCGGCTGTGCCTGGGCACGACGCGGGACGTCGTGCACATCGAGGGCACCGCCACCGCCTTCACCGCCGACGCGCTGCCGGACGGCGTCGGCGACGCCTTCGCGGCGAAGGGCGGCTGGGATCCGCGCAAGGACCCGGACCGGTACGACTTCTACCGGGTCGCCCTCGACCAGTTGCGCGCCTGGGGCACCGTCCCCGAGTTGAAGGGCCGGCTGCTGATGAAGGACGGCCGCTGGCTGGTGTGAACGCGCCCGCCGCGCGTCCCCGGTCCGGCAGGACCGGACCGGGGACGCGGGGACGCGGGAGGGCGGCGGGTCAGAGGACCCGGACCGCCCAGTCGGGCTCGGAGTAGCTCATCGGCTTGATGCCGACCGGCGAGGAGGGGTTCGCCGCGTCGAGGTACTGGCCGTCGCCGATGTAGACGCCCACGTGGTAGGCGCTGCCCTCGCCGCCCCAGAAGACCAGGTCGCCGGCCTGGAGGCTGCCGAGGCCGACCGGGGTGCCCGCGGTCGACTGCTCCTGCGAGGTGCGCGGGAGGTCGACGCCGACCGTGGCGTACGCGACCTGGGTCAGGCCCGAGCAGTCATACGAGTCGGGGCCGGTGGCGCCGTAGACGTACGGCTTGCCGATCTGCGCCTTGAGGAAGGCGATCAGCCTGTCGACCTTCGTGCCCGAGGGCGCGGCGGCCGGCGAGGACGTGGTGGAGGCCGACACCGGGATCACCGTGAGCGCGGTGCGCTTCGCGGAGCGCGAGGCGGCTATCGCGCTCGCGGTGGCCCGCGCCTTGGCGGCCTTGGCGGCGACGGCTGCCCGGTGCTTGGCCGCGGCGGCAGTCGCCGCCTGGGCCTTCCCGGCCGCCTCGTCCGCGGCCTGCTGCCGTGCGGCGGCCAGCGACATCTCGATCGCGTCCTGCGCGATCGCGTCGGCTGCCTGCTCGCCCGTGACACGGGTCGCCAGCGAGGTGCTGAGGGTGCGGGCGGAGACCTGCTCGCCGTCCCGCGCCTTGGGGGAGTGGTTGTCGGCTATGGCCGGAGCCGCCGCACCACCGAGTGCGACTGCGCTGACGACACCGCCGACGATTCCGGCCCGGCGCGTCCAGTTGGGACGGGACGGTGCGGCATGCCGCCGGCGGTCGGTATGGGTATGCGAGGCGGACTCGGGGGTCCGAGGGCTGTTGTGAGGCATGCGTCTCTGGCTATCAGGAATGAAAGGTTCCGTTCAACAAAGGTGGGATGCGCCACAGTTGACGTGTTCACGGCTCAAATGCCCGGTTCGTGATCTTGTCGATCGGCCGGTTTGATGCGTTTTCACATATGCGGTCACGTATGTGCTCGTGCACGCATTCACGCGGGTGATTCCTCGACTCCGAGGGGCCGTTGGGGAACCGGCGGGGCGCTACCACGAGGCCGCGTCCATCGCCAATTTGCCCGTCGCCGCCGCCGCTTGATAATGAGCGCACGTCTCTGACCAGGGAGAATTAACATGGATGTCACGTGAAGTGATTGTTTGCGGATGATCTACCCCATGATCACCGCTCATCCGACTTCATGATCATTGGCCAGGTGGTGGAGATCACAAAGGTCGGCCCGCACCCCGTGTCGCAGATCACAGACCGGGAGGCATAGGATGCAGGCGACTTGGGCTTGTGAACTGCCTCACATGGAGCGATCCGGTCGCGGAAGGTGAGGCGTACGCACCGCAAGTCACGGTCCGTACATGTCAGTCACTGCCGACTGGAAGGAGCGGGGGACGGTGAACGCCTACGCGCCCATTTTCGTCCTGGGGGGCATCGCGGCCGGCTTCGCGATCTTCTCCGTTTTCATGGCCTCGATCATCGGGCCGAAACGGTACAACCGGGCCAAGTTGGAAGCGTACGAGTGCGGCATCGAGCCGACACCGCAGCCGGTCGGCGGCGGACGCTTCCCGATCAAGTACTACCTGACGGCGATGCTGTTCATCGTCTTCGACATCGAGATCGTCTTCCTCTACCCCTGGGCCGTCACCTTCGACCGCCTGGGGATGTTCGGGCTCGTGGAGATGCTCCTCTTCGTGCTCACCGTCTTCGTCGCCTACGCGTACGTATGGCGGCGCGGCGGCCTGGAATGGGACTAGGGAACCGAGGGGACCAGGGAGCCTACGCATGGGTATCGAAGAGAAACTGCCGAGCGGATTCCTGCTGACGACGGTGGAGACCGCGGCGGGCTGGGTACGTAAGGCGTCGGTCTTCCCGGCCACCTTCGGCCTCGCCTGCTGCGCCATCGAGATGATGACCACCGGCGCCGGTCGCTACGACATGGCCCGCTTCGGCATGGAGGTCTTCCGCGGCTCACCGCGGCAGGCCGACCTGATGATCGTCGCGGGCCGGGTGAGCCAGAAGATGGCGCCGGTGCTGCGGCAGGTCTACGACCAGATGCCGAATCCGAAGTGGGTCATCTCGATGGGCGTCTGCGCATCGAGCGGCGGGATGTTCAACAACTACGCCATCGTGCAGGGCGTCGACCACATCGTGCCGGTCGACATCTACCTGCCCGGCTGCCCGCCGCGGCCCGAGATGCTGCTCGACGCGATCCTCAAGCTGCACGAGAAGATCCAGGGCGGCAAGCTCGGCGTGAACCGCGAGGAGGCCGCCCGCGAGGCGGAGGAAGCGGCCCGCAAGGCGCTCCCCACGATCGAGATGAAGGGGCTCCTGCGATGAGCGAGTCCAGCAGCGGAGCCGGCCCGGCGAACGGCAACGTCCCGGCGCCCCGCGACCAGGCACCCGGCGAGGTCATCGGCGTCCGCAAGGGCATGTTCGGCGCGAACAACGGCGGCGACACCTCCGGTTACGGCGGCCTGGTGCGCACCGTACGGCTGCCCGGCGCCAGTTCACGGCCCTACGGCGGCAAGGACGGGGTCTTCGACGAGATCGCCGACGAGCTGGAGGGCGCCCTCGACGAGCAGGGCCTGCCGCCGGCCGACGCGATCGAGAAGACCGTCGTGGACCGCGGCGAGCTGACGTTCCACATCGCCCGCGAGCACCTGGTGCGGGTCGCCCGCACGCTGCGCGACGACCCGGCGCTGCGCTTCGAGCTGTGCACCGGCGTCAGTGGTGTGCACTACCCGGGCGACCAGGGCCGCGAGCTGCACGCCGTCTACCACCTGCGCTCGCTCACCCACGGCCGGCTGATCCGCCTCGAAGTGGGCGTCTCCGACGCCGACCCGCACCTCCCGTCGCTGGTGAGCGTCTATCCCACCAACGACTGGCACGAGCGCGAGACGTACGACTTCTTCGGCATCGTCTTCGACGGCCACCCGGCGCTCACCCGGATCATGATGCCGGACGACTGGCCCGGCCACCCGCAGCGCAAGGACTACCCGCTCGGCGGCATCCCCGTCGAGTACAAGGGTGCCCAGATCCCGGCTCCCGACCAGCGGAGGTCGTACTCATGACGAACGGATACGCGTCCCCGCAGCCCGCGGAGGAGCGCGAGACCACCGAGGGCCGGGTCTTCACCGTCACCGGCGGCGACTGGGACGAGCTGGCCGAGACCGTCGGCAAGTCCGACGACGAGCGGATCATCGTCAACATGGGTCCCCAGCACCCGTCCACCCACGGGGTGCTGCGGCTGATCCTGGAGATCGACGGCGAGACGGTCACCGAGGCGCGGTCGGGTATCGGCTACCTGCACACCGGTATCGAGAAGAACATGGAGTACCGCACCTGGGTGCAGGGCTCCACCTTCGTGACGCGGATGGACTACCTGACACCGCTGTTCAACGAGACCGCGTACTGCATGGCCGTCGAGAAGCTGCTCGGCATCACCGACCAGGTGCCGGACCGGGCGACCGTCATCCGGGTGCTGCTGATGGAGCTCAACCGGATCTCCTCGCACCTGGTGTGCATCGCCACCGGCGGCATGGAGCTGGGCGCCACCACGATCATGATCTACGGCTTCCGGGACCGCGAGATGATCCTGGACATCCTGGAGCTGATCACCGGCCTGCGGATGAACCACGCGTACGTCCGCGTCGGCGGCCTCGCCCAGGACCTGCCGCCCGGGGCGATCGACCAGGTGCGGGAGTTCGTGAAGACCTTCCGCAAGAACCTGCCGGAATACGACAAGCTCGCCACCGGCAACCCCATCTTCAAGGGCCGCATGCAGGACGTCGGCTACCTGGACCTGACCGGCTGCATGGCGCTCGGCGCCACCGGTCCGATCCTGCGGGCCGCCGGCCTGCCGCACGACCTGCGCAAGTCCGACCCCTACTGCGGCTACGAGACCTACGACTTCGACGTCCCGACCGCCGACACCTGCGACTCCTACGGGCGCTTCCTGGTCCGGCTCGCCGAGATGCACGAGAGCCTGCGGATCGTCGAGCAGTGCCTGGACCGGCTCGCGCCGGGCGCGGTCATGGTCGAGGACAAGAAGATCGCCTGGCCCGCGCAGCTCGCGCTGGGCCCGGACGGCATGGGCAACAGCCTGGACCACATCAAGAAGATCATGGGCACCTCGATGGAGGCCCTGATCCACCACTTCAAGCTGGTCACCGAGGGCTTCCGGGTACCGCCGGGCCAGGCCTACTCGGCCGTGGAGTCCGCGAAGGGCGAACTGGGCGTGCACGCCGTCAGCGACGGCGGGACCCGGCCCTACCGGGTGCACTTCCGCGACCCGTCGTTCACCAATCTGCAGTCCATGGCGGCGATGTGCGAGGGCGGCCAGGTCGCCGACGTCATCGTCGCGGTGGCGTCCATCGACCCCGTGATGGGAGGCGTCGACCGATGACCGACGTGTCACTGGGCATCCCGCAGATGCCCGCCCCCGACTACCCGGCCGACGTGCGCGCCCGGCTGGAGAGCGACGCCAGGGAGGTGATCGCCCGCTACCCCGGATCGCGCAGCGCCCTGCTGCCGCTGCTGCACCTGGTGCAGTCCGAGGAGGGCCACGTCACCCGCACCGGCATCCGCTTCTGCGCCGAGATGCTCGACCTGACCACGGCCGAGGTCACCGCGGTGTCGACCTTCTACACCATGTACCGCCGCAAGCCGAGCGGCGACTACCAGGTCGGGGTCTGCACCAACACGCTGTGCGCGGTGATGGGCGGCGACGCCATCTTCGACGAGCTCAAGCAGCACCTCGGCGTCGGCAACGACGAGACGACCGGCGACGGCAAGGTCACCCTCGAACACATCGAGTGCAACGCGGCCTGCGACTTCGCCCCGGTGGTGATGGTCAACTGGGAGTTCTTCGACAACCAGACCCCCGAGTCGGCCAAGGCCCTGGTCGACGACCTGATCGCCGGCCGCGAGGTGCGCCCCACCCGGGGTGCCCCGCTGTGCACGTACAAGGAGACCGCCCGCATCCTGGCCGGCTTCCCCGACACCCGCGAGGGCGCGGTCGAGGCGAGCGGCGGCGCGGGCCCCGCGTCGCTGGCCGGCCTGCGGCTGCACCGCGGCGAGGCGCAGGGCCGGGTGGTCGGGCAGCGCGCCGAGTCCCCCGGCGACGGTGCCACGTACGGCACGCCGTCGCCCGCCGAGCACGCCAGCTCGCACGACGCGCCCCGGCAGACGGCCGAGTCCGACCCGGCCCACCCGGCGGACCCGGTCGCGGACAACGCCGCAGAGGAGGAAGGCGAGTGATGACCGTCGAACCGGCCGAGAAGCTGCTCGCGCCCGTACTGTCCGCCTTCTGGGACGACCCCCGGTCATGGACGCTGGAGACCTACCGCAGGCACGACGGCTACCAGGCGCTGGCCAAGGCCTTCGCGATGGCGCCCGACGACGTGATCGCCTACGTCAAGGACTCGGGCCTGCGCGGCCGCGGCGGCGCCGGCTTCCCCACCGGCATGAAGTGGCAGTTCATCCCCCAGGGCGACGGCAAGCCGCACTACCTGGTGGTCAACGCGGACGAGTCCGAGCCCGGGACCTGCAAGGACATCCCGCTGCTCTTCGCCAACCCGCACTCCCTCATCGAGGGCATGATCATCGCGTGCTACGCGATCCGTTCGCACCACGCCTTCATCTACCTCCGCGGTGAGACCGTCCCGGTGCTGCGCCGGCTGCACGAGGCCGTCCGCGAGGCCTACGCGGCCGGCTACCTCGGCTCCGACATCCAGGGCAGCGGCTTCGACCTGGAGCTGACCGTGCACGCCGGCGCCGGTGCCTACATCTGCGGGGAGGAGACCGCGCTGCTGGACTCCCTGGAGGGGCGCCGCGGCCAGCCGCGGCTGCGCCCGCCCTTCCCCGCCGTCGAGGGGCTCTACGCCTGCCCCACTGTGGTGAACAACGTCGAGTCCATCGCGTCGGTTCCCGCGATCATCCAGCGCGGCAAGGACTGGTTCAAGTCGATGGGCAGCGAGAAGTCCCCGGGCTTCACGCTCTACTCGCTGTCCGGCCACGTCGCCCGCCCCGGGCAGTACGAGGCCCCGCTCGGCATCACCCTGCGCCAGCTGCTCGACATGGGCGGCGGGATGCGCCCCGGCCACCGGCTGAAGTTCTGGACCCCCGGCGGCTCGTCCACCCCGATGTTCACCGACGAGCACCTCGACGTGCCGCTGGACTACGAGGGCGTCGGCGCCGCGGGCTCCATGCTCGGCACCAAGGCGCTCCAGTGCTTCGACGAGACCACCTGCGTGGTGCGCGCGGTCACCCGCTGGACCGAGTTCTACGCCCACGAGTCGTGCGGCAAGTGCACGCCGTGCCGCGAGGGCACCTACTGGCTGGTCCAGCTGCTCCGGGACATCGAAGGGGGCGGCGGGCACATCTCGGACCTGGACAAGCTGAACGACATCGCCGACAACATCAACGGCAAGTCCTTCTGCGCGCTCGGTGACGGCGCGGCCGCGCCGATCTTCTCCTCGCTCAAGTACTTCCGCGAGGAGTACGAGGAGCACATCGAGGGCAAGGGCTGCCCCTTCGACCCGGCCCGCTCCACCGCCTGGGCCGACAAGTACCGTACGGAGGCCCACGCGTGACCGTCACCACAAGCAGTGCGTCCTCCGGCGCGGGGCAGCCCGCGGTGCCGCCGCAGGACCTGGTCTCCGTCACCGTGGACGGCATCGCCGTCTCGGTGCCCAAGGGCACCCTGGTGATCAGGGCCGCGGAAATGGTCGGCATCGAGATCCCGCGGTTCTGCGACCACCCGCTGCTCGACCCGGTCGGCGCCTGCCGGCAGTGCATCGTGGAGATCGAGGGCCAGCGCAAGCCGGTCGCCTCCTGCACCATCACCTGCACCGACGGCATGGTCATCAGCACCCAGCTGTCCTCGCCGGTCGCCGCGAAGGCGCAGCGTGGGGTGATGGAGCTGCTGCTCATCAACCACCCGCTGGACTGCCCGGTCTGCGACAAGGGCGGCGAGTGCCCGCTGCAGAACCAGGCGATGCAGGTCGGCGACCCCGACTCGCGCTTCGAGGGCAAGAAGCGCACCTTCGCCAAGCCCGTGCCGATCTCGGCCCAGGTGCTGCTGGACCGCGAGCGGTGCGTGCTGTGCGCGCGCTGCACCCGCTTCAGCAACCAGGTGGCCGGCGACCCGATGATCGAGCTGCTGGAACGCGGCGCGCTCCAGCAGGTCGGCACCGGCGAGGGCGACCCCTTCGAGTCGTACTTCTCCGGCAACACCATCCAGATCTGCCCGGTCGGCGCGCTGACCTCGGCCGCGTACCGCTTCCGCTCCCGGCCCTTCGACCTGGTGTCGTCGCCGTCGGTGTGCGAGCACTGCGCGGGCGGCTGCGCCACCCGTACCGACCACCGGCGCGGCAAGGTCATGCGGCGGCTCGCCCTGAACGACCCCGAGGTCAACGAGGAATGGCTGTGCGACAAGGGCCGCTTCGGCTTCCGCTACGCCCAGCGGCCCGAGCGGCTGACCCACCCGCTGGTCCGCGGCGCGGACGGTGAACTGGCCGCGGCCTCCTGGCCCGAGGCGCTCGCCGCCGCCGCTGCCGGACTGACCGCGGCGCACGGCAGGACCGCGGTGCTGCCCGGCGGGCGGCTCACCGTCGAGGACGCCTACGCCTACGCCAAGTTCGCCCGGGTCGTGCTCGGCACGAACGACGTGGACTTCCGGGCCCGCGCGCACTCCGCCGAGGAGGCCGACTTCCTGGCCGCCGCGGTCGCCGGGCGCGGACTGGACCTGGACGCCACCGGGATCACCAACGCGACCCTGGAAGCCGCGCCCGCGGTGCTGCTCGCCGGGCTCGAAGCCGAGGAGGAGGCCCCCGGGGTCTTCCTGCGGCTCCGCAAGGCGCACCGCAAGCGCCGCCAGCAGGCGTACGCGCTCGCCACCCACGCCACCCGCGGCCTGGACAAGGCCGGCGGCATCTTGCTGCCCGCCGCGCCCGGCACCGAGCCGGGGTGGCTGGACGCGCTCGCCGGCGGGGCCGGCGGGAGCGTCGGCCTGGACGAGGCGGGACGCCAGGCCGCGGCCGCGCTGCGTACCGAAGGCGCCGTCATCCTGGTCGGCGAGCGGCTCGCCGCCGTCCCCGGCGGGCTCACCGCGGCGATCCGGCTGGCCGCCGCCACCGGCGCCGCCCTGGCGTGGATCCCGCGCCGGGCGGGCGAGCGGGGCGCGGTCGAGGCCGGCGCGCTGCCCGGGCTGCTGCCCGGCGGACGCCCGGTCACCGACCCGCGGGCCCGCGACGAGGTGTCCCGGGTGTGGGGACTTCCCACACTGCCCGGCCGCTTCGGGCGGGACACCGCCGAGATCCTGGAGGCGGCCGCGTCCGGCGAGCTGGGCGCGCTGCTCGTCGGCGGCGTCGAGATCGCCGACCTGCCCGACCCGGCCGCCGCCCGCGCGGCACTGGACGCGGTCGGCTTCGTCGTCAGCCTGGAGCAGCGGCCCAGCGAGGTCACCGACCGCGCCGACGTGGTGCTGCCGGTCGCCGCGGTCGCCGAGAAGGCCGGCACCTTCCTCAACTGGGAGGGCAGGGTGCGGATGTTCGAGGCCGCGATCAAGCCGGACCAGGCCACCAGCAGGCACCAGCTGCCCGACGCCCGGGTGCTGACCATGCTGGCGGACGCGCTGGACGTGAAGCTGGGCCTGGCGGACGTACGGTCCGCGCGCGCCGAGCTGGACCTGCTGTCGGGGTGGTCGGGTTCCTACGCGCCCGCGCCGCTGGAGTCCTCCGTGCCGCTGCCCAGGCCCGAGTCGGGCCAGGCGGTGCTCGCCGGGCACCGGCTGCTGCTGGACCAGGGCCGGCTGCAGGACGGCGACGACGCGCTGGCCGCCACCCGCCACGCGGCGGTGGCCCGGCTGTCCGCGGCCACCGCGGCCGAGGTGGGCGCGCGGGACGGCGCCCCGCTGACCGTCACCGGACCCGCGGGCACCACCACCCTGCCGCTGGCCGTCACCCCGATGCCCGACCGCGTGGTCTGGCTCCCGCTCAACTCGACGGGTTCCGGCGTCGCCTCCGACGTGGGCGCCCGCCCCGGGCAGGTCGTCGCGATCTCCGCGGAGGTGTCCTCATGAGCGCACAGCTCGCCGGAGCGAGCCAGCTGGCCGCCACCACCGAGAACCTGTCGTTCTTCGGCAGCGACGTCTGGTGGCTGATCCTCCTCAAGGCCGTCTTCTGCTTCGCCTTCGCGATGCTGACCGTGCTGTTCTCCATCGTGTGGGAGCGCAAGGTCGTCGCGTGGATGCAGCTGCGCATCGGCCCCAACCGGCACGGCCCCTGGGGCATGCTCCAGTCGCTCGCCGACGGTGTGAAGCTGATGCTCAAGGAGGACATCACCGTCAAGCGGGCCGACAAGGTGGTGTTCGTCCTCGCCCCTGTGGTGGCGGCGATCCCCGCCTTCATGGCCTTCGCGGTGGTGCCCTTCGGGCCGGCCGACAACGAGGTGTCCATCTTCGGGCAGCGCACCGCGCTGCAGCTCACCGACCTGCCGATCGGCATCCTCTACATCCTGGCGACCGCCTCGGTCGGCATCTACGGCATCGTGCTGGCCGGCTGGTCGTCCGGCTCGACGTACCCGCTGCTCGGCGGCCTGCGCGCGTCGGCCCAGATGATCTCCTACGAGATCGCGATGGGCCTGTCCTTCGCGGCGGTCTTCCTCTACTCCGGGTCGATGTCGACCTCGACCATCGTCGGCGCCCAGCACGACCGCTGGTACGTGATCCTGCTGCCGGTGTCGTTCCTGGTCTACATCTGCACGATGATCGGCGAGACCAACCGCGCCCCCTTCGACATGCCCGAGTCCGAGGGCGACCTGGTCGGCGGCTTCAACACCGAGTACAGCTCGATCAAGTTCGCGCTGTTCATGCTCGCCGAGTACGTCAACATGGTGACGGTCTCCGCGGTCGCCACCACCCTCTTCCTCGGCGGCTGGCGGGCCCC
The DNA here is from genome assembly GCF_900142575.1 of Actinacidiphila paucisporea. Taxonomy (GTDB): domain Bacteria; phylum Actinomycetota; class Actinomycetes; order Streptomycetales; family Streptomycetaceae; genus Actinacidiphila; species Actinacidiphila paucisporea. Next base: position 22,439 of record NZ_FRBI01000026.1, on the reverse strand, counting down.
CTGGCCGGTCAGCACCTTCTGGGAGGGCGCGAACCACGGCTGGTGGCCGATGGTCTGGTTCATCGTCAAGGTCCAGCTGCTGCTGTTCTTCTTCATCTGGCTGCGCGGCACCCTGCCCCGGGTGCGCTACGACCAGCTGATGAAGCTCGGCTGGAAGGTGCTCATCCCGATCTCGATGGTGTGGCTGATGCTGGTCGCCGCGGTCCGCGCGATGCGCAACGAGAACTACGACTTCACCAAGATCGTGCTGTACATCGCCGGCGCGGTGCTGGTGCTGCTGCTGATCTCGCTGCTCGCCGACCTCTTCAGGGACCGCGAGGACAAGAAGACGCCCGGCGAGGGCGAACCGCTCACCCCACCGGACCAGTTCGACCCGATGGCCGGCGGCTACCCCGTACCGCCGCTGCCGGGGCAGCAGGTCCAGCGGGTGCCGCGCCGCCCCAGCCGGGCGCAGCCCCAACTCGTCGGCGCATCCGGCCAGGACGCCCCGGAGCAGGAGAAGGAGGACGGCGATGCCTGAGTTCCTCGGCCCGGTCGCAGGCTTCGGCGTGACCTTCAAGGCCATGTTCAAGAAGCGGCTCACCGAGCAGTACCCCGAGTACAAGAAGCCCACAGCCCCGCGTTTCCACGGCCGCCACCAGCTCAACCGGCACCCCGACGGCCTGGAGAAGTGCATCGGCTGCGAGCTGTGCGCCTGGGCGTGCCCGGCGGACGCGATCTACGTGGAGGGCGCGGACAACACCGACGAGGAGCGCTACTCCCCGGGTGAGCGCTACGGCCGCGTCTACCAGATCAACTACGCCCGCTGCATCCTGTGCGGGCTGTGCATCGAGGCGTGCCCGACCCGCGCGCTGACCATGACCAACGAGTACGAACTCGCCGACCGGACCCGCGAGTCGCTGATCTTCACCAAGGAGCAGCTGCTGGCCGGCCTGGAGGAGGGCATGGTCGAGTCGCCGCACTCGATCTTCCCCGGCATGGACGAGGGCGACTACTACCGCGGCCTGGTCACCGAGGCCGCGCCCGGCACCGAACGGCAGGTCGCCGTCTCCAAGGGCGAACAGTCCGATTCCGTACGGCCTCCGGCCGGGGCGGGCGAGACGGTCTCCCCGGACGCCGCCGGGAACGCCGACGGGAACACGGCCGACGCCGGGGTCACCGCCCCCGGCGGTACGACTCCGGCGGGAACGGGGGCGGAGGCATGATGCCGCTCGCGGCCGCCGCCGCCTCGCAGACCTCCACCGGTGAGGCCGTGCAGTTCTGGATCCTGGGCACGGTCGCCGTGCTCGGCGCCCTGGGCACGGTCCTGATGAAGAAGTCCATCCACAGCGCCCTGTCGCTGGCCGGCACGATGATCGTCCTGGCGGTCTTCTACCTGGCGCAGGGCGCGTACTTCCTGGGCGTCGTCCAGATCGTCGTCTACACCGGCGCGATCATGATGCTGTTCCTCTTCGTGGTCATGCTGGTCGGCATCACCGCGGCGGACTCCCTGAAGGAGACGCTCAAGGGCCAGCGGGTGATGGCCGCGGTGTGCGGGCTGGGCTTCGGCATCCTGCTGATCGCCGGTATCTCCAACGCCTCGCTGCACACCTTCACCGGTCTCGGCCAGGCCAACACCGTGGACGGCGGCAACGTCCAGGGCCTGGCGCACCTGCTGTTCACCAAATACGTCTGGGCCTTCGAGATCACCGGCGCCCTGCTGATCACCGCGGCCGTCGGCGCGATGGTGCTCACCCACCGGGAGCGCACCGAGGAGCGCCGCACCCAGCGCGAGCTGTCCGAGGCCAGGGTGCGCGAGGGCCGCCAGGTCACCCCGCTGCCCGCGCCGGGCACCTACGCCCGGCACAACGCGGTGGACATCCCGGCGCTGCTGCCCGACGGCACGATCTCCGAGCTGTCGGTCAGCTCCACGCTGCGCGACCGCGGCCAGATCCGCGACGTGTCGGGCGACGCCATGCGGCGGCTGGCCGACCTGGAGCAGAGCTCCGAGCGCTGGCTCGGACGCGAGGGCGAGCGCCCCGCGGCCGAGCGGTCCGAGCGGGCCGGCCTCGCCGGGCGCGACAACGACCGGGCCGAGGAGGGTGCCAAGTGAATCCGGCCAACTACCTGTACCTGTCGGCGCTGCTGTTCACCATCGGCGCCGCGGGTGTGCTGATCCGGCGCAACGCGATCGTCGTCTTCATGTGCGTCGAGCTGATGCTGAACGCCTGCAACCTGGCGTTCGTCACCTTCTCGCGGCTGCACGGCAACCTCGACGGGCAGGTCATCGCCTTCTTCACGATGGTCGTGGCCGCCGCCGAGGTCGTGGTCGGGCTCGCGATCATCGTGTCGATCTTCCGTTCCCGCCACTCGGCCTCGGTCGACGACGCCAATCTCATGAAGCTGTAGAGGGGCTGCGAGAAGTGGAAACCCTGATCGGACTGCTCGTCGCGGCGCCGCTGCTCGGCGCGGGCGTCCTGCTGACCGGCGGCAAGCGGCTCGACCGCGTCGGCCACTGGATCGGCACGCTGCTGGCGCTGCTGTCCTTCGTGTTCGGCGTGGTCCTCTTCGCCGACATGCTGGGCAAGGACGCCGACGCGCGGACCCTGACCTCGCACCTGTTCACCTGGGTGCCCGTCGGCGGCTTCCAGGCCGACGTCGGCTTCCAGCTGGACCAGCTGTCCATGACGTTCGTGCTGCTGATCACCGGTGTGGGCACGCTGATCCACATCTACTCGATCGGCTACATGGCGCACGACGAGCGCCGCCGCCGCTTCTTCGGCTACCTCAACCTCTTCCTCGCGGCGATGCTGCTGCTGGTCGTGGCCGACAACTACTTCCTGCTGTACGCCGGCTGGGAGGGGGTCGGCCTGGCGTCGTACCTGCTGATCGGCTTCTGGCAGCACAAGCCCAGCGCGGCGACCGCGGCGAAGAAGGCCTTCATCGTCAACCGGGTCGGCGACATCGGCCTGTCGGTGGCGATCATGCTGATGTTCACCACCTTCGGGTCCTTCGCCTTCAACCAGGTGCTGCCGCAGGCGCAGCAGGCGTCGACGACGCAGCACGCCACCATCACCGGCATCGGCTTCATGCTGCTGCTCGCCGCATGCGGCAAGTCGGCGCAGGTGCCGCTGCAGTCCTGGCTCGGCGACGCGATGGAGGGCCCGACCCCGGTCTCGGCCCTCATCCACGCGGCGACCATGGTGACCGCCGGCGTCTACCTGATCACCCGCTCGGGGGCCATCTTCAACGCGGCGCCCGACGCGCAGACCGCGGTGGTCACCGTCGGCGCGGTCACGCTGCTCTTCGGTGCGATCGTCGGTTGCGCGAAGGACGACATCAAGAAGGCGCTGGCCGGCTCGACGATGTCGCAGATCGGCTACATGATCATGGCGGCCGGGCTCGGCCCGATCGGCTACGTCTTCGCGATCATGCACCTGGTCACGCACGGCTTCTTCAAGGCCGGGCTCTTCCTCGGCGCCGGCTCGGTCATGCACGGCATGAACGACGAGGTCGACATGCGCCGCTACGGCGGCCTGCGCAAGTACATGCCGATCACCTTCGTCACCTTCGGCCTGGGCTACCTGGCGATCATCGGCTTCCCCGGCCTGTCCGGCTTCTTCTCCAAGGACAAGATCATCGAGGCCGCCTTCGCCAAGGGCGGCACCGAGGGCTGGATCCTGGGCGGCGCGGGCCTGCTGGGCGCGGCGATCACCGCCTTCTACATGACCCGCGTGATGCTGATGACCTTCTTCGGCGAGAAGCGCTGGGTCCCGGACGCGGAGGGCCACGAGCCGCACCCGCACGAGTCGCCGTCCTCGATGACCATTCCCATGATCATCCTGGCTTTCGGCTCGGTGTTCGCCGGCGCCTTCTTCAGCCTCAACTCGCGCTTCGTGCACTGGCTGGAGCCGGTCACCGGGCACTCCGAGGGCGACTCGCCGGTCAGCGCGGGCACGGTCACGGCCGCCACCATGGCGGTCCTGGTCGTCGGCGTCGGCATCGCCTGGCTGATGTACGGCCGCAGGCCCGTCCCCAGCCTGGCCCCGCGCGGCTCGCTGCTCACCCGGGCGGCCCGGCGCGACCTGCTCCAGGACGACTTCAACCACGTCGTCCTGGTCCGCGGCGGTGAACACCTCACCCGCTCGCTCGTCTACCTCGACCACTCCCTGGTCGACGGCGTCGTCAACGGCACCGCCGCCTCCGTGGGCGGCCTGTCCGGCCGGCTCCGCAGGCTGCAGAACGGCTACGTCCGCTCGTACGCCGTCTCGATGCTCGGCGGCACCGCGGTGCTGGTCGCCGCGACTCTTCTCATGAGGGCGGTCTGATCATGTCCTTTCCCCTGCTCACCGTGACCGCCGCGGTGCCCGCCGTGGGCGCGGTGGTCACCGCCGCGGTCCCGGCGGCGCAGCGAACCGCCGCCAAGTACACGGCGCTGCTCTTCTCACTCGCGACCCTGGTGCTCGCCGCCGTCGTCCTGGTCAGGTTCGACCCGGGCGGCAACCGCTACCAGCTGACCGAGTCGCACGCCTGGATCAAGGACTTCGGGCTGCGCTACGAGCTCGGCGTGGACGGCATCGCGGCGGTGATGGTCGCGCTGACCGCGCTGCTGATCCCGTTCGTGATGCTGGCCGGCTGGCACGACGCCGACCCGCTGGAAGACGTCAACCCCAACCGGCGCTGGCGGCCGACGCAGGGCTTCTTCGCGCTGATCCTGCTGGTCGAGGCGATGGTGGTGCTGTCCTTCGAGGCCACCGACGTCTTCCTCTTCTACATCTTCTTCGAAGCCATGCTCATCCCGGTGTACTTCCTCATCGGCGGCTTCGGCGACCGCGCGCACGCGGCGGGCGAGGAGGAGGCGGCCCGCCAGCGGTCGTACGCGGCCGTCAAGTTCCTGCTCTACAACCTCGCCGGCGGCCTGATCATGCTGGCCGCGGTCATCGGCCTCTACACCGTGACCGCGCACCAGCTGGGCACCGGCACCTTCTCGCTCCAGGAGATCCTCTCGGCGCGGGCGTCCGGCAAGCTGCACATCGAGACCTCCACCGAGCGCTGGCTCTTCCTCGGCTTCTTCTTCGCCTTCGCGGTGAAGGCCCCGCTGTGGCCGCTGCACACCTGGCTGCCCAACGCGATGGGCGAGTCGACCGCCCCGGTCGCCGTCCTGATCACCGCGGTGGTCGACAAGGTCGGCACCTTCGCGATGCTGCGCTTCTGCCTCCAGCTCTTCCCCGAGGCGTCCAAGTGGGCGACCCCGGTGATCCTGGTGCTCGCGGTGATCAGCATCATCTACGGCGCCCTGCTCGCGGTCGGCCAGCGCGACATCAAGCGGCTGATCGCGTACGCGTCCGTGTCGCACTTCGGCTTCATCATCCTGGGCATCTTCGCGATGACCAGCCAGGGCCAGTCCGGCGCCACGCTCTACATGGTCAACCACGGCATCTCGACCGCGGCGCTGCTGCTGGTCGCCGGCTTCCTGATCACCCGGCGCGGCTCCCGGCTCATCGCCGACTTCGGCGGTGTGCAGAAGGTCGCCCCGGTGCTGGCCGGCACCTTCCTGATCGGCGGCCTGGCCACCCTGTCGCTCCCGGGGCTCGCGCCCTTCGTCAGCGAGTTCCTGGTCCTGGTCGGCACCTTCAGCCGCTACCCGGTGCTCGGCATCATCGCGACGCTGGGCATCGTGCTGGCCGCGCTCTACGTGCTGGTGCTCTACCAGCGCACGATGACCGGCCCGGTCAAGGCCGGCATCGAGGGCATGTCCGACCTGAAGGCCCGTGAACTGCTGGTGGTCACCCCGCTGATCGCCCTGCTGCTCTTCCTGGGCGTCTACCCCAAGCCGGTCACCGACATCGTCAACCCGTCGGTGAACCACACGCTCTCCGACGTGCACAAGACCGACCCCAAGCCCGCGCTGGAGGCGAAGAAGTGAGCGCATCCTCCGTCCACAGCCTGTGGACAACGGCGGCGCCAGTCGCCGACAAGTTCCCGACCCCGCACATCGAGTACGCCCAGCTGTCCCCGGTCCTGATCGTCTTCGCGGCCGCGGCACTCGGCGTGCTGGTCGAGGCCTTCCTGCCGCGCAGGTCCCGCTACACCGCCCAGGTCGGCGTGGCCGCGGTCGGCCTCGCGGCGGCCTTCGCCGCGATCGTCGCGCTCGCCGACAAGGGCTACGGCACCACCAAGGCGCACATCGCGGCCATGGGGGCGGTCGCCGTGGACGGGCCCGCGCTCTTCCTGCAGGGCACCATCCTGCTGGTCGGCTTCGTGGCGATCTTCACCTTCGCCGAGCGGCGGCTCGACCAGCGGGCCCACGGCAACCGGGTCGACTCCTTCGCCGCGCAGGGCTCCGCCGTCCCCGGCAGCGACCAGGAGAAGGCCGCCGTCAGGGCCGGCTTCACCAGCACCGAGGTCTTCCCGCTGCTGATGTTCGCCGTCGGCGGCATGCTCGTCTTCCCGGCCGCCAACGACCTGCTGACGCTCTTCGTGGCCCTTGAGGTCTTCTCGCTGCCGCTGTACATCCTGTGCGCGCTGGCCCGCCGCAACCGCCTGATGTCCCAGGAAGCCGCCGTCAAGTACTTCCTGCTCGGCGCCTTCTCCTCGGCCTTCCTGCTGTTCGGCATCGCGCTGCTGTACGGGTACGCGGGCACCGTCTCGTACTCGGGCATCTCCGCGGTCATCGACGGCACCGCCCCGATGAACCCGGCCCTGGCCTCGACCACCGGCAACGACGCGCTGCTGCTCATCGGCCTCGCCATGGTCACGATGGGCCTGCTCTTCAAGGTCGGCGCGGTGCCCTTCCACATGTGGACGCCCGACGTCTACCAGGGCGCCCCCACACCGGTCACCGGCTTCATGGCGTCCGCCACCAAGGTCGCTGCCTTCGGTGCGCTGCTGCGGCTGCTCTACGTCGTCCTGCCGGGCATGCGGTGGGACTGGCGCCCCGTCATGTGGGGCGTCGCGATCATCACGATGCTCGCCGGCGCGGTCATCGCGGTCACCCAGACCGACGTCAAGCGGCTGCTGGCCTACTCGTCCATCGCCCACGCCGGCTTCATCCTCGCCGGCGTCATCGCCACCACCCCCGACGGCATCTCCTCGGTGCTCTTCTACCTGGCGGCCTACTCCTTCGTGACCCTCGGTGCCTTCGCCGTCGTCACCCTGGTCCGCGACGCCGGCGGCGAGGCCACCCACCTGTCCCGCTGGGCCGGACTCGGCCGCCGCTCCCCGCTGGTCGCCGCGGTCTTCGCGGTCTTCCTGCTGGCCTTCGCGGGCATCCCGCTCACCTCCGGCTTCGCGGGGAAGTTCGCCGTCTTCAAGGCCGCGGCCGGCGGCGGCGCGATGCCGCTGGTGATCGTCGGCGTGATCTCCTCGGCGATCGCCGCGTTCTTCTACATCCGGGTGATCGTGCTGATGTTCTTCAGCGAGCCGAAGGCCGACGGCCCGACCGTCGCGGTCCCGTCCGTGATGACCTCCACGGCCATCGCGGTGGGCGTCGCCGTCACCCTGGTCCTCGGCCTGGCCCCGCAGTATTTCCTCGACCTCGCCGACAAGGCGGGCGTCTTCGTGCGCTAGCCGTACCGCTCCGGGTGCACCGCGGGGTGCGGGTCGTTCCTCGACCCGCACCCCGCGGTGCGTATCCGGGCTGCACCTGGGTCGGGCTCCTAGTTGGGCACCGCCAGCAGCAGGGCGAAGCGCCCGCCGGGGTCGGTCCACCACTGGCGGACGGTGAAGCCGCCCTCGTGCAGCTCCGCCGTCAGCGACTCGCGGCGGAATTTGCAGGAAAGCTCGGTGCGCAGGTCCTCGCCCTCGGCGAGTTCCAGGTTCAGGTCGAGGTCGGGGATCTTGACGCTCTGCGCGATACGGGAGCGCAGCCGCATCTCGATGCGTTCCTCCTCGGCATTCCACACGGCGACGTGGTCGAAGGCCTCGGGGTCGAAGTCGGCGCCCAGCTCGCGGTTGAGCACGTACAGGACGTTCTTGTTGAACTCGGCGGTGACGCCCTGCGCGTCGTCGTAGGCGCGGACCAGGACGTCCGGGTCCTTGACCAGGTCGGCGCCGAGCAGCAGCACGTCGTCGCTGCTCAGCGCGAGCGCCAGGGTGCGGTAGAAGGCGCGGCGCTGGTCGGCGTCGAAATTGCCGATGGTGCTGCCGAGGAAGGCCAGCAGGCGCGGCCCCGGCTCGTCCGAGAGCGGCAGCCCGCCCTCGAAGTCGGCGACGGTCGCGGTGACGGTGAGGCCCGGGTAGTCGCCGCAGATCGCCTCGCCCGCCTCCGCCAGTGCCGCGCCGCTCACGTCCAGGGGCGCGTAGCGGACCAGGCTGCCGCCCGCGGTGAGCGCGTCGAGCAGCAGCCGGGTCTTGCGGGACGATCCTGAACCCAGCTCGATCAGGGTGCTCGCCCGGGTGATCGCGGCGATCTCGGGCGCGCGGCGGGTCAGGATCTCCTGCTCGGCGCGGGTCGGGTAGTACTCGGGCAGCCGCGTGATCTCCTCGAACAGGTCGCTGCCGCGCTTGTCGTAGAACCATTTCGGCGGCAATGTACGGGGCGGTTCGCTCAGGCCCTTGCGGACGTCGTCGTGCAGCGAGTCGGTGAAGTAGCCGGCGGGCAGCCGGTCGTCGAGGGTGAAGCGGCTCTCGGCCATGCGGTGTCGCTCCTTGCGGTCGGCGGCCCCCGGGGGGCGCAGCGGGATGATCCGTACTCCTGCGGTGGTGGCCAGCAGCAGCGAACGGTCGGGGACTTCCCGCCATTCGCCGAGCCCTGGCGCCTGGTCGGCCGTGTGCGGCGCGGGAGGCTCCTCGTCCGGCTCGGAGGCGACCAGGGCCGCACCCGGGCCGGTGCGGTACCAGAGGGTGTCGCCCCAGGCGGTGGCGGCGATCGTGCGGCCGTCGGTGAGCAGGAAGTTGAGCCGCGCGTCCGGGCGGGCGGCGGCGACCCGGCGTGCGACCGACGCCAGCGCGCCGCCGGGCGGCTGGCCCTGCCGCAGCAGCGCGGTGAGCATCGCCCACAGCGCCGCCGAGTCGCAGTGGGCCTCCAGGCCGAGCAGTTCCGCCTCGGTCAGGCCGGTGGGCAGCCGCGTCCAGTCCCGGACGGCGCCGTTGTGGCTGAACAGCCAGCGCCCGTCCTTGAAGGGTGCGGCGGCCGACTCGTCCTGCGTGGTCCCCGCGGTCGCCGACCGCACCGCGGCAAGGACCGCGCCGCTGCGTATTGCCGGGGCCAGTTCGGCGAAGTTGGCGTCCGCCCATACGGGCACGGCCCGCCGGTAGCGCACCGGCTGCGGGAAGCCGGCGTCGTCGGCGTCGCCCGTGCCGGGCGCCCCGTCGGGTGCTGGGCCGAGCGGATACCAGCCGACACCGAAACCGTCGGCGTTCACCGTGCCGTGGCGCTGCCGCCGCGGCTGCCACGACTGCTCGTACAGGCCGTGCGCGGGCCTGACGAGCAGCCGGTCGAGCGTCAGCGGCGGCCCCACGTAGGCGAGGTGGCGGCACATCAGCCGCGCCCGCCGCCACGGGCCGGGCCGGGGCCGCCGCCGGGGGTCTCCTCGTCGCGCGCGGTGCGGAATCCGGCGAAGATCTGCCGGCGGATCGGGTAGTCCCAGTTGCGGAAGGTGCTGCGGGCCGCCACCGGGGCGACCCCGAAGGCGCCGCCGCGCAGCACCTTGTAGTCGGGGCCGAAGAAGACGTCGGAGTATTCCTTGTAAGGGAAGGCGGCGAAGCCGGGGTAGGGGGCGAAGTCGGACGCGGTCCATTCCCACACGTCGCCGACGAGCTGCCGGGCGCCGCTGGGCGCGGCACCCGCCGGGTAACTGCCGGCGGGAGCGGGGCGGAGGTGGCGCTGGCCGAGGTTGGCGTGCTCGGGCCCCGGGTCCGCGTCGCCCCACGGGTAGCGGCGGGAGCGGCCGGTGGCCGGGTCGTGCCTGGCCGCCTTCTCCCACTCGGCCTCCGTGGGCAGCCTGCGGCCCGCCCAGCGGGCGTAGGCGTCGGCCTCGTACCAGCACACGTGCAGCACCGGTTCGTCCGCCGGTACGGGCTCGGTGCGGCCGAAGCGGCGGCGCGTCCAGCCCTCGCCGTCGCGGTCCCAGAACAGCGGCGCGACCAGGCCCGCCTCGCGCACGTGCCGCCAGCCCTCCGGCGCCCACCAGGCCGGCTCGTCGTAGCCGCCGGCGGCGATGAATTCGGCGTAGGCGCCGTTGGTGACCGGCACCGTGTCCAGCCAGAAGCCGGGCACCTCGACGCTGTGCGCGGGCAGTTCGTTGTCCAGCGCCCAGGGCTCGGTGCTGGTGCCCATGGTGAAGGCTCCGCCGGGTATGTGCACCTCGCGCGGCAGGAGGGCCACGTCGGCGGGCGCGGGCGGCGGCTCGGGCGCGTCGAGGACCGGCGGCCCGACGCGGAGCTGATGGGTGGCGAGCATCGTCTCGTCGTGCTGCTGCTCGTGCTGGGCGAGCATGCCGAAGACGAAGGCGTCGGCGAGCAGGCGCTCCGGCTGGTCGGGGCCGGTGTCGACGCTCTCCAGCACCTCCGCGGTCTGCTCGCGCACCGCGGCAAGATACGCACGGGCCTCGGCCGGGCCGAGCAGCGGCAGGGCGGGGCGGTCGGCACGCGGCGTCCTGAACGCGTCGTAGACGTGGTCGAGGTCGGGGCGCAGTCCGGGGCGACCGCCGGCCTCACGGACCAGCCACAGCTCCTCCTGGTTGCCGATGTGCGCGAGGTCCCACACCAGCGGGGACATCAGGGGGGAGTGCTGCGCGGTCAGGTCGTGCTCGTCGACGCTGTCGGTGAGCAGTTCGGTGCGCCGCCTGGCGGCCTCCAGGGCGGCGAGCGCCCGGACGGGCGGGGCCTGGGCCGAGCCCTGCGGGGCCGGAGCGGCGGAAGTGGCCCCTGCGGCGGAAGTGGCCGCGGCCTGGGCCGTCCTGCTGGTACTGGTGGTGCGGGGGTTTGTCACGACATACCTTCCGGAAGGTCAGACGCGGGACAGCGCGTCCAACTGGTCGTGTGCGGGACATCGGCCACGCTCTGCGTAGCGCTCGGCGAAGGCGGCGACCGCCGCTCGCAGTGCCGCGGGACTGTCCGAGCGCGCCAGTGCGCTCTCCACGGCGGTGAAGCAGGCACCCACGGCCTTGCCGATGTCCGGGTCGGCCGGGCCGATCCGGGCGGCTCGCCGCCAGACGTCGGCGGGCGGAAGCGGCTGCCCGTCCAGGCAGAGCGCTTCCGTCGCCGCGAGTGCGGCATCGGCGGCGACCGGATCGTCCAGGAGGGTCGCCGTGAGCGCGGTCGGTACCACCCAGGCGTCGCCGTCCTGGGCGTCGATCATCCGCAGTTCCAGCCAGCCGCGTGGCCTGACCGGGGGGAAGAGCGTACTGAGGTGGTAGTCGAGGTCGGCGACCGTCGGCCGGCGCAGCCCGTGCGCCGCGCCGCGCAGCCAGTCGCGGAACGTCAGGCCGGGGGGTGCGGTCCAGTCGGCCTCCTTGCCCCCGGCCGTCGCGGCCTCGTCGCCGCGTATGCACAGCACCCGCGCGTCCAGGGCGTAGCGCGCCCACGCGGAGCGCGGATCGGGGTCGTGGTCGGGCTGCCGCGTACGGCCGGGGTCCATCGCGGCCCAGGTCGCCTGCCGGGTGGAGACCCAGCCGGTGGGGCGCCCTTCGCTGAGCGGGGAGTTCGCGAACGCCGCCACCAGGACCGGGCCGATCCGGTGCGCCAGCTCCCAGCGCTGCCGGTATCCGGTGATCCCCGCGGAGTCGTCCCCGCTGTCCAGGTTGATCTGCAGCGAGGCCGTGCGGCGCATCATGGTGCGGCCCCAGGGGCCTTCGCGGTCGAAGAAGCCCTCCATCGCCGCGTAGCGGGGATGGTCCAGGAGCCTCGGGGGGTTGCGGTAGGGGTCGAGGCCGAAGCCGGTCAGGACCAGGTCGGCCCGGTCCATGGCCGCGCGCAGGGCCGCGAGATCGGCGGCCATCGCCTCGACGCATTCGGTGAGCGAACCGGCGGGCGGGGAACTCAGTTCCACCTGGCCACCCGGTTCGCGGGTCATTCTGCTGCCCCGGGGGATCGCCCCGGGCACTTCGACCGGCGCGAGTGCCGCGTCCAGCCGGTCGGCGGTTATCAGCGTGCGGGGATCGGAGCGGTCATGCACCAACCACTCCAGTTCCACCCCGGTCCGGGCCGGCGGCCCGGTCTTGAAGCAGACACCGCGCACATGCGCCTCTGCCTCGTCCTCCAGCAGGTCGGCTGTCATCGATCCACCTCCTCATCGATCTCATCGATTTTCGTCGGCGTTTGATTCCCCCTGGGATTTTTTTCCCGTGGGGATCTACCCCGATGCGAGGACATGTCACATGTTGCTGCGGCGATTTTATTCGGCTGTGCGATCGGACGGTCTTACGTGTCGATGAACGTTCGCCGGTCAGACGAACGGCACCCGGTGTCCACCTGACGGGCCGGTCATAGCACCCTGAAACACCGCGATATGGATCATACGTGGACCGACGGTGCACGGCCTCCCGTACGGCGCCGGATACGCCGTCCGGTGCGACCTCGCCCATCGCGCCGGGCGCGGTCCGCCCGCCGCCCCGCATAGGGCGATGCCCCGGCGGTGATCCACAGTCGACCGGCTACGCTGCCCGTGTACGCAAGAAGAGCCGAGCACCACGTCAGCGCCAGCGGAGCCGCCCGCGAAGCGCCGTTCCAGAACCCCGCCAGAAGCCAGATCAGCGACAGGAGCACCCCTCGTGAACGTCGTCGGGCCACCCTTCGGGCTGAGCGTGTGGGACCCCGCTCTGGACGCCGACATCGGCGCCGGACTCGCGGCGGTGGAAGAGGGCCTGATCGAGGCCACCAAGAGCGACGTCCCCTTCATCACCGACGCCGCCAGGCACCTGCTGCAGGCCGGCGGTAAGCGCTTCCGGCCACTCCTGGTGATGCTCGGCGCCCAGTTCGGCGACCCCTTCGCGCCCCGCGTGGTGCCGGCCGCGGTGGTCGTCGAACTCACCCACCTGGCCACGCTTTACCACGACGACGTCATGGACGAGGCCGACGCCCGCCGCGGCGTGCCCAGCGCCAACACCCGCTGGGGCAACTCGGTCGCGGTGCTGACCGGCGACTTCCTCTTCTCCCGCGCCTCGCACATCCTGGCCGACCTCGGACCCGAGGCGGTCCGGGTCCAGGCCGAGTCCTTCGAACGGCTGGTCACCGGCCAGATCCTGGAGACGGTCGGCCCGCGCGACGGCCGCGACCCGCTGGACCACTACCTGGAGGTGCTGGCCGGCAAGACCAGCTCCCTGATGGCGGTCTCCGGGCGGTTCGGCGCGATGATGTCGGGCGCGGACGAGTCGGTGGTGCACACCCTGACCCAGTACGGCGAACGCATCGGCATCGCCTTCCAACTCGCCGACGACGTCCTGGACATCGCCAGCGACAGCCACGAGTCGGGCAAGACCCCGGGCACCGACCTGCGCGAGGGCATCCCGACGCTGCCGGTGCTGCACGTGCGCAAGCAGTACGCACAGGCCGGCGGCGCCGTCTCGGCCGACGACCGGCGGCTGATCGAACTGCTCGACGGCGACCTCACCGACGACCGCTTGCACGCCGAGGCACTCAGCCTGCTGCGGGCCCACCCGGCGCTCGAACAGGCCCGCCGCGACTCGCTGCGCTACGCCGAGGAGGCGCGGACCGCCCTGGCGCCGCTGCCCGAAGGGCCCGCCAAGCAGGCGCTGGCCGGGCTGTGCGACGCCGTGGTGCACCGGGCGGGCTGAGCCGCCTGCCGTGGTCCGCCGGCCCGTCTCGGCCCCCCCGTCGGCCTTCCCGGCCCGCGCTGCCTGCCGCCCGGCCTGCTCCGTCCCGGCTGCCGCCCGACCCTGAGACGGCGTCAGGGGTCGGTACTCCTGATCGTGTACGGGACGCCGGACCGTCATCCCGCAGGTGTACACGGAGTTGACCCCGGGGGCTGATGTGGCGCGGTGGCCGATTTGGTGGGATGGAGACACACCACTTCGGGGCGGACCGGGCGACAATGGCCTGGGGAGTGGACGAGTGCAGTACAGCGAACCGCCGCTGACGACGGAGGTAAAGACGTAATGGCACTGATCCAACCGGCACAGCCGGAGGCGAGTGAGCCCGAGGGAGGGCGGCGGAAGCGCAAGGCGCTGCGCTATGCCGTCCCGGCAGCGGTCGTGGGCGTGACCGCGGCGACCATCGGACTGGTCCCCGCGCTCGCGGACAGCGGCGACCCGTCCCTGCCGTCGCTCACCGCCGAGCAGATCATCACCAAGATCGCCGCATCCGACACCCAGACCGTGGACGGCACGGTCAAGATCAGCACCGACCTGGGCCTGCCGTCCGTCCTGACGGGCGGCAGCGGGAGCAGCCTGTTCGGCGGCGCCGTCGCGCCGCCGTCGTTCGGCTCGCGCGGCGGCTCCCAGGCCGACCCGCAGCGGCAGTTCACCCAGTTGCTCCTCGGCACCCACACCCTGCATGTCGCGGCGGACGGCCAGGACCGCCAGAAGGTCTCGATCATCGAGCCCGCCGCCGAGTACAGCGTCATCCACGACGGCTCGCAGCTGTGGGCGTACGACAGCTCGTCCAACGAGGCGTATCACGCCACGCTGCCCGCCCGGGGGGCCGTGACAGGAAAGGCCGACACGCGGCGGCAGCCGGGCGCCGAGGCCTTCCCCGCGACCCCGCAGGCCGCCGCCCGGCAGATCCTCAAGGCGGCCGACGGCACCGCCTCGATCACCGCGGACGGCACGGCCAGGGTGGCCGGACGCAGTGCGTACGAGCTGCTGATCCGCCCTCAGCACGCGTCGGCCACGACGGTCGACTCGATCAGGATCGCGGTCGATTCCACCACCGGCGTGCCGCTGAAGTTCACCCTCCAGCCCAAGGGCAAGGGCAAGGCGGCCGTCGAGATCGGCTACACCAAGGTCAGCTTCGGCAAGCCCGCCGCGAGCACCTTCACCTTCACCCCGCCCAAGGGCGCCAAGGTGACCGAGCAGCAGGACACCTCCCGCAAGGGCGCGGCGCCCGACGCGATGTCCGGCCTCGGTGCCGACAGCTCCGTCGGGTCCGGCTGGGACACCGTCGCGGTCTTCCACGGCAAGGGCGCCCTGCCGTCGGGCGCGGAGAAGAACGGCAAGGGCGGGGCCGCGGCGATGCTCGGCGGCTTCGGCAAGCAGGTCAGCGGTTCCTTCGGCTCGGGCACGCTCTTCCACACCCGGCTGGTCAATGTGCTGCTGACGCAGGACGGCACGATATACGCCGGTGCGGTCGACGAGTCCGCGCTGACCGCGGCCGCGAGCAGCGCCGCGCGATGACACCGGTGGCCCCGACGCCCGGTGTGGTGATCGAGACCAGCGGCCTGGCCAAGCAGTATCGGGGCACGCTGGCCGTGGACGGCCTGGACCTCCAGGTGCCGCGCGGCAGCGTGTTCGGCTTCCTCGGGCCCAACGGCTCGGGCAAGACGACCACGATCCGGATGCTGATGGGCCTGATCGAGCCGACCGCGGGCAGCGCCCGCGTCCTCGGCCGCCCCATGCCGCGCTCCTCCCGCAGCGTGCTGCCGAAGGTCGGGGCCCTCATCGAGGGCCCCGCGCTCTACGGCTTCCTGTCCGGCCAGGACAACCTGATCCGCTACGACGCCGCCGACCCGACGGCCGACCCGCGGACCAGGAAGGCCAGGGTGGGCTCGGCGCTCGACCGGGTCGGGCTGACCGCGGCGGCGGGGAAGAAGGCGAAGGCCTATTCGCTCGGCATGAAGCAGCGGCTGGGGCTGGCCTCCGCCCTGCTCCAGCCGCGCGAGCTGCTGGTGCTGGACGAGCCGACCAACGGCCTGGACCCGCAGGGCATGCGGGAGATCCGGGCCCTGGTCAGAGAGCTGGCGGACGACGGGACCACCGTTTTCCTGTCCTCGCACCTGCTGGACGAGATCGAGCAGGTCTGCACGCACGCCGCGGTGATGGCCCGCGGCCGGCTGATCACCCAGGGGCCGGTCGCGGAGCTGTCCGCGGGCACCCGCGGCCGCCTTGAGGTCACCACCCCCGACCCGGTCGAGACCGTCCGGGTGCTGGCGGCCCACGGCGTCACGGACCTGGTCACCGACCCGCACACCGCCCAGGTCACCGGCGAGCTGCCCGCCGAGCCGCCCGACCTGGCGGAGCTGAACGCCGCCCTGGTCGCCGCCGGGGTGCGGGTGCGCGGCTTCGGGCTGCGGCGCGCGTCGCTGGAGGACGCGTTCGTGGCGCTGACAGGGGAGGGTTTCGATGTCGCGGGCTGAGACCACCGCGGGCCCAGGCCTGCACGACGGCGACCCCGGGCACCGCCCGGGGGAGCCGGTCCGGGAGCGCGCTCCCGCCCCGCCGGCGTCCCGGACGCCCCGGGCGGCGTGGTCGCTCGGGCTGTTCGGCTCCGAGCTGCTGATCGTCTTCCGCCGCGCCCGCACCCTCGCCCTGCTCGGCGTGCTGGCCGGCGTGCCTGTGCTGGTGGGCATCGCGGTCAGGATCGAGACCCGCGGCGGCCACTCGGTCGGGGGCGACGGCGGCGGCGGGCCGGCCTTCCTCGAACAGATCAGCAACAACGGCCTGTTCCTCGCCTTCGCCTCCCTCGCCGCGACCCTCCCCTTCTTCCTGCCGATGGCGATCGGCGTGGTGGCCGGGGACTCCGTCGCGGGGGAGGCCAGCACCGGGACCCTGCGCTATCTGCTGGTCGCCCCGGCCGGCCGCACCCGCCTGCTGCTCGCCAAGTACGCCTCGGTGCTGACCTTCTGCGTCGCCGCCACCCTCGTCGTGGTGCTCTCCGCGGTCGTCGTCGGCTTCAGCCTCTTCCCGGTCGGCGACGTCACCCTGCTCTCCGGCAACACCGTCTCCCTCTCCGACGGCATCCTCCGCGGCCTGCTGATCGCCCTCCTGGTCGCGTCCTCGCTCATCGGCCTGGCCGCCCTGGGCCTGTTCATCTCGACCCTCACCGACAGCGGCATCGGCGCGATGGCCGCCACGGTCGGCCTGCTGATCACCGTCCAGATCATCAACAACATCCCTCAGCTCCACGCCCTGCAGCCCTACCTCTTCCCGCACTACTGGCTGAGCTTCGCCGACGTGATGCGCGCCCCCGTCATATGGACCGGCATCCTCAAGAACCTCGCCCTGCAGTTCCTCTACGCCGCCGTCTTCGGCTCCGCCGCCTGGGCCCGCTTCACCACCCGCGACGTCACGGCGTAGCGAGGCCGGGTCCGCCCGGCGGCGGGCCCGCGCCGCCGCGCGGCGGGGAGCGGCATGGCAGGTCCAGCCGACCGGGCTGTTTACACGCCCCTGATCTGCTGTTAGCTTCACGAATGGGAGCGCTCCCATGATTCGGGGAAGCGTACCCGCGACATTTCTCCCCCCACTCGCCCCTGAGGACCCGGCTGCGGTGGACCCACGGCCTCGGGGGCGTCGCCGGAAAGGTCACCACCTTGAAGAGGAACAGACAGCTCTCCTTAATCGCCGTCCTCGCCACGCTGCTCTCGGCGTTCGGCATCGTCATGCTGACCCAGGGCTCCGCGCAGGCGCACGGTGTCGCCATGTCGCCCGGGTCGCGGACGTATCTGTGCTACCAGGACGCCAAGACGTCCACGGGCGCCCTCGTGCCGACCAACCCGGCGTGTGCCGCGGCGGTCGCGCAGAGCGGCACGACCCCGCTGTACAACTGGTTCGCGGTGCTCGACTCCAACGCGGGCGGGCGCACGACGGGTTACGTGCCCGACGGGACGCTGTGCAGCGCGGGCAACAAGTCGCCGTACGACTTCTCGGCCTACAGCGCGGCCCGCGACGACTGGCCCCGCACGCACCTGACGTCGGGGTCGACGATCCAGCTGCAGTACAGCAACTGGGCCGCGCACCCGGGCACCTTCCACATCTACGTCACCAAGCAGGGCTGGTCCCCGACCACCCCGCTGGCCTGGGCCGACCTCGACGCGATCGGGACCAGCTCCAACCCGCCCGCGGTGGGGACGCCCGGCACCGACGGCGGCCACTACTACTGGGACCAGGCGCTGCCCGCGGGTCGTACCGGCAATGCCCTGATCTTCATCCAGTGGGTCCGCTCGGACAGCAACGAGAACTTCTTCTCCTGCTCCGACGTCGCCTTCGACGGCGGCCACGGCGAGGTCACCGGCATCCACAACGGCTCCACCACACCGCCCACCTCGCAGCCGCCGACGTCCCAGCCGCCCACCTCGCAGCCGCCGACGTCGCAGCCCCCCACCTCCCAGCCCCCGACGTCGCAGCCGCCGACGTCCACGCCCCCCACGTCCATGCCGCCCGTCGACGGCGCCTGCATGGCGCTGTATTCGGTGATCAACTCCTGGAGCGGCGGCTTCCAGGCCTCGGTCGAGGTCATGAACCACGGCACCACACCATCGGGCCACTGGAAGGTGACCTGGAAACCGGGCGACGGCACGCAGATATCCAGTCTGTGGAACGGCGTCCTGACCACCAGCGGCGGTAACGCCAGCGTGGCCAACGCCGCCTACAACGGCACGATCGCGCCGAACGGCACGACCACGTTCGGCTTCACCGCCAACACCACGACCGGCATCACTCTGCCCAACGGGTCCATCACCTGCACGTTCTCCTGACGTGCGGGAGGTGTGGCCACGGCCAGGCGCCCGCCCCGTACGGCCCCGTGTCCGTACGGGGCGGGCGCGCCCGCGGGGCGGCTCACGGAGTGAAGAAGGTCTTCGCGCGCCGGGCCGCGTCCTCGTCGGTGGTGACCTGGCCCGGGCGGGTCGCGCTGGCGAGCAGGACGCCGCGGAAGTCCATGTGCATGTAGCGGGCGGTCTTGGTGAGGGTGCCCACCAGCGGGTCGGCGTCGGAGTGGTCGGCGCCGGAGAGGGCGGTGACGCCCCACAGGGTGCGGCCGGCCATGCGGGCGCGGAAGTCGAGGCCGGGCACGCGCATCCACCCCGACCAGTGGTCGAGGTACTGCTTGGTGGGCGTCGAGACGGCGTACCAGTACAGCGGGGACGCGATGACCAGGTCGGTCGCGTCGAGCGTGGCGTCCAGCAGTGTCCGGGCGTGGCCGGTGGGCGGCGGGTACGAGCCGTCGCCGTCGTGGCGTACGTCGGCGAAGGCCGGCAGCCGCATCTCCGCGAGCCGCACCCAGTGCTGCTCCACGTCGGACGGCAGCTGCGCCGCCGCCTGCTGTGCCAGCGTCTCGGTGTTGCCCCCGGTGCGGGTGCTGCCGAGGAGGAAGAGGAACCGTCGCCCCGAGAAGTCATGCATGTGCATATATTGCGCGCGCATCGAATGACTTGTCAAAGCGATCCCCCTCACACGGATCGCTCGCACCCCGCCGCTCGCACGTTCCCCCGGCGGGCGCCCCACCGTCCGTCACAGCCCTCAGGCGGAGCCGGCCCGGGCGGCCGCCGGGTCGGGCGCCTGGGCCGGGGGAGCGGCGGCCGTCCGCGTACGGCGGGCGTTGCGCAGGGCGTCGACCGTCAGCAGGGCCAGCGCCGACCAGACCAGCAGGAAGCCGACCCACTGCTCGGCGGACATCGTCTCGTGGAAGTGGAGGACGCCGATCAGGAACTGGAAGACCGGCGCCAGGTACTGGAGCAGGCCGAGCGTGGACAGCGGCAGGCGGTTGGCCGACATCCCGAAGCAGACCAGCGGCACGGCGGTGACCAGGCCCGACAGCGCCAGCAGTCCGGCGTGGCCGGGGCCGTGGTGGGTGAAGGTCGAGTCGCCGCGGCCGCCGAGGACGAGCAGGAAGGCGAGGGCCGGCAGGAACTGCACGGAGGTCTCCGCGGCCAGCGACTCCAGGCCGCCCATCGCGACCTTCTTCTTGACCAGGCCGTAGGTGCCGAAGGACAGGGCCAGCGTCAGCGCGATCCAGGGCAGCCGGCCGTAGCCGACCGCGAGCACCGCGACGGCGGCGGCGCCGATGCCGACCGCCGCCCACTGCACGGGCCGCAGCCGCTCGTGCAGCACCAGGACCGCCAGCGCGATGGTCACCAGCGGGTTGATGAAGTAGCCGAGCGAGGTCTCCACGACATGGCCGGCGTTGACCGCCCAGATGTACATGCCCCAGTTCACCGACACCACGGTCGCGGCGAGCGCGATCAGGGCCAGCCGGCGCGGCCGGCGTATCAGCTCGGTGACCCAGGCCCACCGGCGCAGCGCCAGCAGAATGACGGCGACCACCACCAGCGACCACACCATCCGGTGGGCCAGGATCTCGCCCGCGCCCGCGGGTTCGAGCAGCGGCCAGTACAGCGGGAAAAGACCCCACAAACCGTAGGCCACGAAGCCGTACACCAGTCCCGCGCGGTTCTCGCCCATCGCCGTCCTCCCACGCCGCCGTACGCGGTGCGGGTACGGGCGGCAGTCCGACGGTAGCGGTACGGCGACCGCACTGCCAGGCCCGTACCGCAGATTGGTCCTGACGCACCGGCCGCCGGGCCCCCGGTCCTACACGCCCAGCGCCCGCAGCTCCACCGCGACCGTCTCGCGCAGCGGCGTCGTCGGGCGGCCGATCAGCCGGGACATCTCGCCGCTGGTGCCGGCCAGCAGGCCCTCACCGATCGCCCGGTCCACGTCGACCAGCACCGCGGCGAAGTCGGCCGGCACCCCGACGCCGACCAGGATCTCCTGCCGCTCCGCCGCGCTCACGTCGTGGTAGGCGACCTCCCGGCCGGACAGTTCGGCGACGGTGGCCGCGTATTCGGGGAAGCTCCAGGCGGTGTCGCCGCTCAGGTCGTACGCCTTGTTCTCGTGGCCCTCGCCGGTCAGCACGGCCGCTGCCGCCGCCGCGTAGTCCGCCCGCGCGGCCGACGCGACCCGCCCGTCGCCCGCGTTGCCGATCACGGCGCCGTGTTCCAGCACCGCCGGCAGGTTCGCGGTGTAGACCTCGGTGTACCAGCCGTTGCGCAGGAAGACGTACGGCAGCCCGGACGCCAGGACGGCCTCCTCGGTGGCCTTGTGCTCGTCGGCGAGGACGAAGTCGGCGGCCGGGCCGCCCAGCACGCCGGTGTAGGCCAGTAGCGACACGCCGGCCTCGGCGGCCGCGTCGACCACCGCGGTGTGCTGCGGGACGCGGCGGCCGACCTCGTTCCCCGAGATCAGCAGGACGCGGTCGCCGGCCGCGAAGGCGTTCTTGAAGCTGGCGGGCCGGTCGTAGTCCGCGACCCGTACCTCCACCCCGCTCGCGGCGAGGTCGGCGGCCTTGTCCGCGTCCCGCACGACGGCGGCGATCCCGGCGGGCGCGACCCCGCGCTCCAGCAGGTCCGCGATGACGAGGCGGCCGAGGTGGCCGGTGGCTCCGGTGACGGCGATGCTCACGGTGGTTCTCCCGGGGTTCTTGCCGACGCGGGTGTCGCGGTCGGACGTGATCACCGTAACCGGCACGCTAACTAAAGGAAAGTACCGACCTTGAAGTACGGTACATACGTGAAGGTGAGCTGCCCTGAGCGGGCCATTCTCGAACACGTCACCAGCCGCTGGGGCGTGCTGGTGCTCGCCGCCCTCCTCGACGCCGGCACCCTGCGCTTCAGCGAACTGCGCGACGGCATCGGGGACGTCAGCGAGAAGATGCTGACGCAGACACTGCGGACCCTGGAGCGGGACGGCTTCGTACGCCGCCGCGCCCGCCCCGTCATACCGCCGCACGTCGACTACGACCTGACGGCCCTCGGGCACGAGGCTGCCCTCAAGGTACGGGCGCTGGCCGCGTGGACCGAGTCGCACGTGGCGGCGGTGGCCGCGGCCCAGACGGCGTACGACGCCGCGCGCGGCTGAATCCCCTCCCGCCGGACCCGCAGCGGGGTGCCCTCCCCGCGAGGGCACCCCACTGCTTTCGGCTCAGGGGGTCAGGTGACGGTCCAGGTGTCGGTGCCGGTGAGGAGGGTGGTGAGGTCGCCTGGGCCTTGTTGGGTGGTGGCGTGGTCGATCTGGTCGGCCATGTCGGTGTCGTAGACGGGGCGGGTGGTGTCGCGCAGGACGCCGATGGGGGTGTGGTGGAGGGTGTCGGGGTCGGCGAGGCGGGTCAGGGCGAAGGCGGTGGTGGGGCTGGTGGCGTGGGCGTCGTGGATGAGGATCTGGTCGGGGTTGGTGGTGGTGGTGTCCACGACGGTCAGGTCGCCGGTCGCGGGGTCGCGGATGACGCCTTTGGAGCCCAGGCCGTCGGGTGCGGGGGTGCCGAAGCGGATGGGTTGGCCGTGTTCGAGGCGGATGAGGGCCTCGTGGGCGGTCGCGGAGTCTTTGAGGGCGTCGAAGGCGCCGTCGTTGAAGATGTTGCAGTTCTGGTAGATCTCCACCAGTGCGGTGCCGGGGTGGTCGGCGGCGGCGCGCAGGACGGACTGGAGGTGTTTGCGGTCGGAGTCGATGGTGCGGGCCACGAAGCTTGCTTCGGCGCCGATGGCCAGGGAGAGGGGGTTGAAGGGGGCGTCCAGGGATCCCATGGGGGTGGACTTGGTGATCTTCCCGGTCTCCGAGGTGGGGGAGTACTGG
>NZ_FRBI01000038.1 GCF_900142575.1 Actinacidiphila paucisporea | reverse complement strand
TGGGCTCCGGCGGCCAGTACAGCACCACGTGGAACAACGTGACCAACTTCGTTGCCGGCAAGGGCTGGAACCCGGGCACGACCGCCCCCGTGACCTACTCGGGCTCGTGGAACTGCAACGGCAACTGCTACCTGTCGCTGTACGGCTGGACCACGAACCCGCTCATCGAGTACTACATCGTCGACAACTACGGCAACTACAACCCGAGTTCCGGCACCTCCAGGCTGGGCTCCGTCAACAGCGACGGCAGCACGTACGACCTGTACCGGACGCAGCGCGTCAACCAGCCCTCCATCCAGGGCACCGCGACGTTCTACCAGTACTGGGCGGTCCGCCAGGCGAAGCGCACCGGCGGCACCATCACCGTGGCCAACTTCTTCAACGCGTGGGCGCAGGCGGGCCTGAACCTCGGCACCCCGAACTACGAGATCCTGGCCACCGAGGGCTACGGGTCCTCCGGCAACTCCAACATCACCGTCGCCAGCACGACGCCGACCACGCCTCCTCCCACCAGCAACCCGCCCACCTCGACGCCTCCCACCAGCACCCCGCCGACCACCCCGCCGCCGAGCGGCGGCGGCAACGGCTGCACCGCGACCTTCACCAACTCCTCCGACTGGGGCGCCGGGTTCACCGGTGTGGTGAACGTCAAGAACAACGGTTCCGCCACCACCAACGGCTGGACCGTGCAGTTGGTCTTCCCCGGGAACCAGACGGTCACCAACATGTGGAGCGGCACCTACACCCAGTCCGGCAACACGGTGACGGTGAACAACGCGAGTTACAACGGCGCCGTGGGAGCCGGTGCCAGCACCTCGTTCGGGTTCAACGCCAACTACTCAGGCAGCAACGGCGCTCCGACGCTCTCCTGCACCACCCGCTGACCCCGGTCACCGCCAGAGCCGCCGTCGGCGGCGCGGCCCACGGGGACCCGGCAGGCCCCGCCCCCGCTCGTTCGCGGGGGCGGGGCCTGCAGCTCGGCGGCGAGCGGACCCACGAGCGCAGAACTTCACGGTCCGCATCGGAGACGACCAGCGGCAGGCCGACAGGCATACGCCATTCAACCGCACCCCAAGCCGCTGTCCGAGAATCTCATTCACGCGACACTGGAAGGTGCCGAATTCGTCCTTCATCTGCTCGATCATTCGCTCCTGGCTCCTCACCCGGAAATCATCGGCGGCCTGGCGTAGAGCCTCGTTACGAGCGTCCAGCAGTTTCGGGTACGTTTGCGGACTGACCGCTTCCAGCGGTGCGGGATGACGTTCACGGCCTGGCCGATCACTCCACCCGTCACCACGGCGCCGACGACGGTCCCCTCCAGTTCCTGCTTCTTCGCCTCCAGCGTTTCGTCGAACTGAGCCAGAAGTCGCTGACCCTCCTGGGGACTCAACCCCCGTGCGGACTGCTCCACCGCGCTGCGCACTTTCTCTTGACCTTCGAGTGCGGCCCAGGCGAACCAAAACATCCCCTCCGATATAGTCTCCGAACTCGGCAGAGGCTCGGTGAACACGGCGGCACGACCGGTGACAGCCGACTCCACTCCCTCCCCCAGCCCGGTCACGCGCGGGCGCCGACCTCGGCGGCGGAGGCGCGGGCGACTCCCCCCGGTGACCGCAGCCGGCGGAGTGCTGGTGCTCCTCGGGCTTAGCCCACGAGTGCCCGGACTGACCGAGCAGCTGTACGACGGCCGCGTTGCCGACGGCCCGCTGAAGGCCGGGCAGGCCCTGCGACCGTCCGGGGAGGGCTGGCCCGGACCGGCGGGGTGAACGCGCGGCCTTCTCGGCCCCGCCCTTCTTGGCGCTCTCGTGGCTGTACAAGGAAACCCCTCCGATGACGTGAAGTCGTCAACTTCCTACCCGACCTTCTCCCCCCGTGCCAGAGTCTCCCGGGCAGCACCGGCTGATCGAACGGGCACCTGTCGACGGCGGCCCGGCGGGCACGGGCCGAAATCTTTGAGGTCTGCTTCCGAGCACGGCGGTCGAGCGGACTCCCCAAGCGCGAAGTCCACCTCCCGGCGCCCGAGGACGCGGTCCATCCGGCGCGGGCAGCGCTCCGGACGGCGACGAGCCGCAGGGCGGCACGCCCGACCTGAGCAAGCCAAGGAATGAGCTGTGAACGGTCAAGATTTGCCCACGCCGACTGACGTACCTCTGTAGACGAAGTGGCTGCGTAACCCCCGAATCAGGGGTCAGGGGAGGCGTACCGGCTGGTGAGGGCGCCACTTCCGGCTATTGACCGGGTCACGCCAATCTGCTTTTCTGTCGCCACGGCGCACCCCCACCAGTCATCTGTCGGATCGTCAGCACGACTCCTCGCAGTCGGTTCCGCCTCCGTCGAGAGCTCCGCGAGGGGCCTTGGTGGATCGCTTGGCCATGACCACGCTCGGCCGGCTCGTCGCTGCGGCCCGGCATGTCCACCTCATCTACGCGCGTCCGGCTACCCGGACCGGACCTCACCGGCCCGGAGCCGCCCCACCCGGCAGTCCAAGCCCCGGCCGTCGCCGGGGCTGTCCCGGTGCGTCTCCTTCCGTCCCTACATGCGGATCAGCGCTGCCCACCGGCAGCCGGAGTCCGCGAAGAAAGGTTCCTCCACCCATGGGCGAGACCTATCACCGCAGAGCGGCACGAGCGGCCTTCACCGGCCTCGCGTCGCTCGCCCTCGTCACCGGCGCAGCATTCGCCGCCGCACCCCTGGCGGCAGCCGCGCCGGCACCCGCGTCCGGCCAGTCGGTCGCCAACCCCTACAGCCCCGCGCACGACCACGCCTACCGGCACGGCGTCGTACCGACCCTCCAGCAGAACGCGAAGATGAAGTCGTGGGCCGCCGCTCAGGCGTCCCCCGCGGCGACCGGGCCGCAGACGCTGTCCTACGGCGGCGGCATCGACGGCATCGGTGTCCAGAACGGCCACTCGAAGGTCTACCTGGTCTTCTACGGCACCCAGTGGGGCACGCAGAGCACCAACAGCAGCGGCGACGCGACGTTCTCCGGCGACGCGAAGGGCGCCGCCCCGGTGGCCCAGGAGATGTTCAAGGACATCGGTACCGGCGGCGAACTGTGGTCGGCCGACCTCACGCAGTGGTGCGAAGGTCCGAACGTCGCAACCGGTGCGACCAGTTGCCCCTCGAACGCCAGCTTCATCCCTTACCAGAGCGGCGGAGTGCTCAGCGGCGTCTGGTACGACAATTCGGCCGCCTCGCCCAGCGCTGCCACCGGACACCAACTGGGAGTGGAGGCCGTGAAGGCGGCCAGCCACTTCGGGAACACCACCGCTGCGGCCAACCGGGATGCGTACTACGTGATCCTTTCCCCGCACGGCACCAACCCGGACAATTACCAGAACCAGTACTGCGCCTGGCATGACTACAACGGTGACACCACGCTGACCGGCGGCGCCGTGTCCTCGACGGTCGGTGACGTCGCCTTCAGTAACCAGCCGTACAACATCGACTCCGGCGCGGGCTGCGGCGTCGGCTTCGTCAACTCCCCAGGAACACTCGACGGGTGGACGATGACGCTCGGCCACGAGTGGCAGGAGATGATGTCGGACCAGAACCCGGCCGGCGGCTGGACCAACCACACCGGCAGCTCCTACGACGGCCAGGAGAACTCCGACGAGTGCGCCTGGCTCAACCCCGGCACGACGGGCGGCGCGGCGAACATCACGATGGGTACCGGCACCTTCGCCGAGCAGGCGAGCTGGTCCAACGACACCAACTCGTGCGCCATCTCGCACGCGATCGTCGGCGGCGGCAGCACCGGCAACACCGTCACCGTGACCAGCCCCGGCAACCAGAGTTCGACCGTCGGCACCGCGGTCTCGCTGCAGGTGCGCGCCAGCGACTCGGCTTCGGGACAGACCCTGACCTACAGCGCGACGGGCCTTCCCGCCGGGCTGGGCATCTCCTCCAGCGGCCTGATCACCGGCACGCCCACCACGAGCGGCACCTCCACCGTCACCGTCACCGCCAAGGACACCACCGGCGCCTCCGGCAGCGCGTCCTTCACCTGGACCGTCAGCACCACCGGCGGCGGTTGCGCCAGCCCCGGCCAGAAGATCGGCAACCCCGGCTTCGAGACCGGAACGGCCGCACCCTGGACCGCCAGCTCCGGCGTGGTCGACAACAGCTCCGGTGAGGCCGCGCACTCCGGCAGCTGGAAGGCGTGGATGAACGGCTACGGCAGCACGCACACCGACACCGTCTCCCAGTCCGTCACCATCCCGGCCGGATGCGCGGCGACCTTCTCCTTCTACCTGCACATCGACACGGCCGAGTCCGGCAGCACGGCCTACGACAAGCTGACCGTCCAGGTCGGCAGCACGACGCTGGCCACCTACTCCAACGTGAACGCGGCCACCGGCTACGCCCTGAAGTCCTTCTCCCTGTCCAGCTACGCCGGGCAGACGGTGACGCTGAAGTTCACCGGCACCGAGGACTCCTCGCTCCAGACCAGCTTCGTGATCGACGACACGGCGCTGAACGCCTCCTGACAGCACGTTGGTTCGCGGTGGTGGGGCGGGACGTCCGCGCCACCACCGCGGTATCCGGGACCATGAAGACGTCACAGCCCAGGAGGTACGCCGATGTCCGGTCGAACGATCCGCGATGCCGCCGCACCCGCCGGTCGCGGACTTCCCACCCCGCTGCCGGCCCTGGTCCTCGCCGCCGTACTCTGCGCGACCGGTGCCTGCTCGTCCGCGTCGGGCCACCCCACGGGGTCCACCGCCGACCCGTCGTCGCACACCGCCGCATCCCCCGCGACGCTCACCCTCGACGAGCACGCCCTGCGGACCAGCGTGCGCGTACGCAGCGGCACCGCCGTCATCGTCCGGTTGCACAGCACGTACTGGTCGACGCCCACGACTTCCGACCCGGGCGTGCTCGTGCCCGGCGGCGGCGGAAGCTCTCCCACCGGCTCGTGCCCGCCGGGTGGCGGCTGCGGCGTGGCGTCGGCCCGCTTCACCGCGACACACCCCGGCACCGTCCGCATCACCGCCCACCGCTCGTCCTGCGGCGAGGCGATGCGCTGCCCGCCGGGCCAGAGCGCTTACGAGGTCACGGTGACGGTCAGCGGGTAGGGACTGTCCGGCCGAACGCGTAGGCCAGGCCGCGGGCGTGCCGGTGCTCCACCGACCAGCGGACAAAGTGGCCGGTCTCGTCTGGAGCGATGGACTCCAGGCATCGATGCCACCTACTGCGCGCGACCGGGCAGCCCAGCCAGCCGGCACAGAGCCACGGTCCTCTGGTCTGCAACGAGGAGGGCTTCGTCATCTCGGCGGGCACCCCCGGCACCACACTGGTGAATCCCGAGGACGCCTTTGATCTCCAGCCTTTGCCCAACTGGGAGCGCAACACGAGATGCTGCGGGCCGACCGGCAACGAAGGGCTCAACCGAGCCTGCCCCTGCGGTGCTCCGGTCGCGACCCTCGCAGCCGACTGCTTCGGGCCCTACGAGCGGTGCGACGTACGGTCGGGGCAGCCGGGACCTGGCCGGGGCGCGCCGGCGCCCCGCGGCGCCCCACAGTCCGGGCGACGGCCCGCTGCGGCCCAGCGCCCCCCGGGATGGGCACGGGCGGCTCGCCGACGGGTAACGACTGGGCGCGAGCCGGCGGGTCCGTGCATCCATCCGGCCGCCCGGCGTGTCTCACGTTTGGCCGCTCACTCCCATGTGGCCGCAGCACAGGCGCATTTGGAGCATCTATCGTGATAACCGGCAGCAAGGCCATCCACCGCGTCACCGCGGCCGCCGTCACCGCGGGCACCGTCCTGACCGCCATGGCGGTCGCCGCACCGGCGCAGGCCGCGACGCCCCCACCGCCGTCGATCGCGGCCAAGGGCGGCTTCGTGATGAACAACGCGTCGGATGCGACGTACTACACGAAGGCGGCCGACACCCGGCGGTCCACCGGCTCCACCACGAAGATCATGACGTTCGAGGTGGTGTTGCGGCAGAAGAACCTCAACCTGAACTCGCGAATCACCGTCCAGAAGGCGTACAGCGACTACATCGTCAGCAAGAACGCCTCCTCCGCCCACCTGATCGTGGGCGACAAGCTCACCGTGCGGCAGCTGCTGTTCGGGATGATGCTGCCCTCGGGCTGCGACGCGGCCTACGCGCTGGCCGACCGGTACGGCGTGGGCAGCACCCGGGCCGCCCGGGTCAAGCAGTTCATCGGCCAGATGAACTCCGCCGCGAAGGGGCTGGGTCTGAAGAACACCCACTTCGACTCCTTCGACGGGATCGGCAACGGCGCGAACTACTCCACGCCGCGCGACCTGACGAAGCTGGCGAGCACCGCCATGAAGAGCGCCGACTTCCGCTCCGTGGTGAAGACCCGCACCATCAAGACGAGGGTCGTCACCAAGACCAACGGGTACCGCAACTACTCCTGGACCAACACCAACACGCTGCTCGGCAGCTACACCGGGACGATAGGCGTCAAGACCGGCTCAGGCCCGCAGGCCGGCTACTGCCTGGTCTTCGCCGCCACGCGCGGCTCGCGAACCGTCATCGGCACCGTCCTGGCCTCCACCTCCGCCACCCAGCGCGCGACGGATGCCCGGAAGCTGATGGACTACGCCTTCAAGCGCTGACCCCGCGCCGCGCCCCGCGGGCCCCGCCCGCCACTGCGGCGGTCGGGGCCCGCTGCCACCGCCCACGGTAATAACGGCCTGGTCGGCGGTGAGCAACCGCGGTGTCGGCGTCGCGGAGTTGGAGGCGGGCGTCGGCGGTACGGCTCAGGCGGCGGGCGCGTGAGCGGGGGTGGGCGCCGGTGTCGTGCGCGATGCGCCCCTGTCGGCCGCGAAGGCCACGGTCGTCAGGTGCCCGGCGATGACGGCGACCTCGACGGCGGACGCGCGCCGTCCAGGACGGCCGTGACCAGAGGACCACCGCCGCGGCGAAGTGCCCGACTGGCCCGAGTGCGTTTTCCGGAGACTCGGCAGCCCGGCGCTCACGGGTCGCGGCGCACTCGCCAGGCTCCGAGGGCGAGGGCGACGGCGAGGTACAGGGCGAGATCGAGGAAGGCCATGCCGAGCGAGGGTGTGCGGGGTGAGTCGGGCGGAATGTGCGTCTGGGCGAGGACGTCGGAGGCGTTGGACAGCACCAAATGGTCGGGGAGATAAGACCAGTTGTCGAAGGCGCGGGCGAGACCATAGGCGAGGTAGACCAGGCCGAACATGCCGGCGACGGCGCCGGCGGTGTGCCGGATGACCGCTCCGAGGCCGAAGCCGACCATCGCCACGACGAAGAGATACAGGCCGGCGCCGGTCACCGCGCGCAGTACCCCCGGATCGCCGAGACCGACGCTCAGGTGCGCGTGAGCCAGGTTGCGCTGCCCGAGGAAGAAGGCGGTGAAGGCCATGCACTCGCCGAGGACCAGCGCGACCGCACCGATTACCAGCGCTTTGGCGGCGAATACGGTGCCGCGCCGGGGGACGGCGGTAAACGTCGTACGGATCGAGCCGGTGCGGTACTCGGAGCTGACCGCGAGCACGCCGAGCACGCCGAAGGCCAGTTGCCCGATGACGAATCCGGTGAAGCAGTCGCCGACGGGGTCGAATCCGGCGCGGTCGCCGGCGGACATGGTGGGCCAGTTGTGGGCGGCGGAGGCGGTGTCGACCCATCCGAGGACCAGTCCCATGAGCAGGGCGCACAGCAGGGTGAGATAGGTGGAGCGGACCGAGCGCAGTTTGATCCATTCGGAGAGGACCGCGCGGCGCAGGACCCTGTCGTGGGCTGTCATCAGCGGTGCACCGCCCGGTACTCGGACGCGTCCGCGGTCAGCCTGAGGTAGGCGTCCTCCAGCAGGGTGCGAGCGTCTGCCCCCGTCCTGGCGTCGGCCCGCTGGGCGAGCAAGTCGGCCGTGCTGGTGTCAGCGAGGAGGCGGCCCCGGCCGATGACAAGCAGATGGTCGGCGGTCAGGGCGGTCTCGCTCATCAGGTGGCTGGAGACCAGGACGGTGCGGCCTTCGCCGGCGAGGGACTTCAGCAAGCCCCTCATCCAGCGGATGCCGCCCGGATCGAGGCCGTTGACCGGCTCGTCCAAGAGCAGTACAGGTGGGTCGCCGAGTAGCGCGGCGGCGATCGCGAGCCGTTGCCGCATGCCGAGCGAGAAGCCGCCGACACGCTTGCCGGCGACGCTGTCCAGGCCGGTGCGGGCGAGCACCTCCGCGATCCTGGCTCGCGGCAGGCCGTTGGTGGCCGCCAGGGACTCCAGATGGCTGCGGGCGCTGCGGCCTCCGTGCACGGCGGCCGGGTCGAGGAGAGCGCCGACCTCACGCAGCGGGTGGCCAAGGCGGGCTTCGGCCACCTGGTCATCGACGACCGGCCCGAGGAGGCGCGCGCCGCCCTCGGCGCCATCGAGACCACCGGACGCGAGGCACTGGGCGAGATGCGGCGCCTGCTGGGCGTGTTGCCGGAGGAGCCCAAGGACGGTGAGACCTGCGAGCCCGCGCTCGTCCCCTGTCCCGGACTCGCCGGCTTGGACCGGTTGCTGGCCTCGACCGCCATCGCGGGCCTGCACGTCGAGCTGATGGTCACCGGCAGCCCCCAACCGCTGCCCGCCGGGGTCGATGTGTCCGCATACCGGATCGTGCAAGAGGCCGGGTGGTCGTGGCAGACGACCAGGCCCTGGTCTGGGCGGCCCTGTGCGGCATCGTCGGGAC
This sequence comes from Actinacidiphila paucisporea, assembly GCF_900142575.1. Taxonomy (GTDB): domain Bacteria; phylum Actinomycetota; class Actinomycetes; order Streptomycetales; family Streptomycetaceae; genus Actinacidiphila; species Actinacidiphila paucisporea. The sequence continues at coordinate 44,189 of NZ_FRBI01000038.1, read as the reverse complement.
CGCGCAGGACCTCGCGGTGGTCGCCGCGGTCGACACCGGCACCACAGCCGTCGAGGCGGCCAGGGCTCAGCACGCCGATGTCGTGCTGATGGACGTGCGGATGCCCGACATGGACGGCATCGAAGCCACCCGGTTGATCTGCGCCCCAGCCTCGGGTCCTGTCCCCCGCGTCCTGATACTCACCACCTTCGACCTGGACGAGTACGTGTACGGAGCGCTGCGCGCCGGAGCCAGCGGGTTCCTGCTCAAGGACACCCCGCCGACCGACCTGATCGCCGCCGTACGCGTGATCGCCGCGGGAGACGCACTGCTCGCCCCCGGCATCACCCGGCGTCTGATCACAGAGTTCACCGCCCGGCAGGCTCCCCTGCCCACGCCCGCACTTAGGGACCTGGCCGGCGTCACCACGCGCGAACGGCAGGTACTGATCCTGGTCGCCGAGGGGCTGTCCAACGCCGAGATCGCACACCGCCTGCACATCACCACAGGAACCGCCAAAACGCATGTTGGACACCTGCTGACCAAGTTCCAGGTGCGTGACCGCATCCAACTGGTCATCCTGGCCCACCGCACCGGGCTCGTACCCGGACAGCCCTCATTATCCGGTGACGCACCGGAATCGCGCTGACGGGCGGATCAGGCCGCGTGACCCGTCGGGGTGGGCTCCGGTACGAGCACCGACTCCGCGCCGCCCGGGTTGTAGTCGCGGAACCAGCTCAGGTCGTCGGAACCCATCGCGTGGAAGTGGCGCCCGGCGTTGTCCAGCAGGGTCGTGTGGGCCTTGCCCTGGTCGAGCCAGTCGACCTCCAGGTCGAAGGTGCAGTCGCAGTGGTGATCGCCCACCTCGATCCGGAACTCCTCCGGGGAGCCCGCGGTGACGTAGAAGTAGACACCGGCGGCCGACCGGGTGCTCGGGACGACCCGGGGTGTCCGGTCGTCCAGCCGGGTGGAGAAGCTCCGCGGCTCCCCCTGGGCGCCGCACCCACCGCAGGGGACGTCCACGTACAGCCCCGCCCGCGGGTCGGTCCTGCGCTGCAGGTGCACCACCTGTATCTCGTTGATCAGTACGGCCTCGGTACTGCTGGTCTGCAGCGTGATGAGGATGCCGTCGGCGAGGTGGGCGATCCCCGGTTCCTCAGCGAGGGCACGGCCCGCCCCGAGGTCGCCGTCAAGCACCTCCTTGGCCTTGGGCCAGTAGTAGTGGACGGCGGTCGAGGGCCCGCTGACCGTCGTGGTGGCGCTGATGACCCCGCTGCCGGTCCGCACGCCGTCCGCGCCGCCGGACGACGGACCGGCGCCGGCGTCGTCGGCCGACGAGCGATGGAGGCCGATGAATGTCGTCGTGACCGCGACGACGAGCGCGAGCACGACGACGGCGACCAGCGCACGGCTCTGGAGGCCGACTGTCACCGTGGTCCGGCCGCCGCCGGAGACCACGATCTGGCTGCTGCGCCGCGACCCGGTCAGTTGGATCCCGCCCGGCGGCAGGCCGCCAGGACCGCCACCCCCTGCGGGACCCGGAACGGACGACGCGGCCCCGGCGGTCGCCCCCTGTTCCGCGCCCCTGCCCGGCAGATCCGCGAAGCCCGGGCCCGCGGCTGCGACCACGGCGGCAGCAGCGACGCCGAGCGAGGCGGCGACCACCCAGCGGTCCGCCGACTCCTCCAGCAGTGGTGGCAGGAGAAGGGCACCGGCCACCCACATCGTGACGGCGCAGACCGCCAGTGCGAGTCCCACCATGACGAACCAGCGTGCCCAGGACGGCAGTCCGGCGGGCCGGTCTGCCCTCGTTGCCTCGGATGACGGCGCCGACGACGGCCCGGTGAACGGCGCGGCGGTCGGACCGGCTCCGGGGCCGGGGGCTGCGGCCGCACCACCCGGGGCGGGCAGGGCTCCCACGTCGGCCATTGCACCCGTGGCACGGCCACCCGAGCCGCCCGAAGTGCCGCTCGCGGCCGTCGCCTCCGGCTCTCCCGGGCCGCGCTGCTCGGGCAGCGTGCCGACGAACTCCTCCAGCAGGCGCAGGCTTCGCCGCCACCGCATGAAGTCGGCCCCGAACCGGCTGTCCGCGGCTGCGGTGTCCATCAGCCACCGCGCCAACTGCCGGGCCGTGGCCCGGTCGTCCGGCGCCTCACGCAGCGCCGTCAGAAGCGCGAGCCCGGCTGCCGGATCCGGCGGACCCGCGACGCCGAGGGCGGCGGGCCGTCGTGCCGGGTCGATGGTGGGCCTGTCCCCGGCGGGGGCGGGCGAGCTGCCGTCGGCCGAGCCGACCAGTTCGATCAGCGGGGCCCAGTACCGCGCCCCCTGATGGCCGGAAGCGGCCCCGGCCACGTATCCGAGCAGGGTGGCCAGCATGCCCGTCTCCAGCTTGCGCCCCCCGATTGTCCCCACTACGGCCCTCCCCCTTCGACTCGCCCCAATGAAGATGCTCGCACAGATCTGACTGCTTTTCAGCTCTTCCGGACCCCTGTGGGCGCTCCGGGCTAGGGTGGGCGAATCCTGGCTCCGATCGCAGGGCACCCGCTCGGCCGCCACGCTTCGGGAGCGCTGGCGGGGGCGGCCAGAACAGGGGGTGGCTGATGAGATCCTGGGCACTTGCGGTTGATCTGGGCACGGCCTGGACGAGCGCTGCGACGGCGTCGCCGCACCATCCGCAAGGCCCCGGCAGCACCCCCCGGATAGCGTCGATCGTCTATCCGGCCGCAGACGGTGGGCTGTTGATCGGAGAGGCCGCCCAGCGCCGGGCGGCGGAGCTCGGGGAGCGGGCCCGGCCCCCCGCGGAGCCCGGCGCACAGGCTGCCGGGGCGGACAGGTTCACCCCGGCCCAGGCGTGGGCGGCGCTCGTCGTGGCGGTGGCCGGTGCGGTCGTGCCCGGGTGCCCCACCGGAGGACCGTGGGAGTTGCTGGTGGTGCACCCGGCGGGATGGACCCCCGACGCGTTGTCCGTCCTCGGCCGGGCGCTGGAGGCTGCCGGGCTGCCCGCGCCCCGGTTCGTCCCGCGCGCCGTCTGCGTCGCGGAGGCCGCGGACGCTGCGGCCCCGGCCGACCCCGCGGCCCCGGCAGGGAAGCCGGAGACGCCGCCGATACCGGGTGAGCCGCGGACGCCGGCGACGCGGCGGGCACAGGACGGCATCCTCGCCGTCGTCACTGACGACGGAGCGGACTTCGAGGTCGCGGTCCTGGAGCGGACGCGTGGCGGATTGCGGCTCGCCGGACCGGGCGGCGGCCTCGGCGTCGACGCGGACCGGCCGGCCGACGCCACCGCACGGGCGCTGGGGCACGAGCTCCTCGCGACTCTCGCCGGTGCCGGGCTGCCGCCGGACCGGCTGGCCGAGGTCGTCCTGAGCGGTCGGGCGGCAGCCGGTCCGCATGTTCGGGAGGCCGTGGGGACCATGACCGGTGTGCCCGTGCGGGTCGCGTCGGACATCCCGGGCGGCGCAGCCGGGGCTGCCCTCGCCGCGTACCGTCTCGGCCGGGGCGAACGGGTGGCGCATCCCGGCAGGCCGGCCCGGCTCGGCAACCGGCGGCTGATCGCGTGTGCCGCCGCGGTGGCCCTGGTGCTGGCCGGCCTGGGCGCGTACGCCCTCGCGCGGCCACGGCACCCGGCGGCGACTCCGAGCGCCGCCCGGAGTACGCCGGGCTCGCCGCGGCAGGGTGGCTCACCGGCGGCCGCCCCGGGCGGGACGGCGGGCGGTTCCTACGACGTCTACGTCGCCGACCAGCAGACCGACTCGCTCAGCCGGGTCGACACCGCCACCGGGCAGGCCGGGCCGCCCGTCCAGCTCGGCTCGTGCCAGTGGCCCAGCGATGTCGTGGTCAGCTCGGACCGCAAGCAGGCGTTCGTGGAGTGTGCCGGGGCGATGATCAGGCCGGTGGACCTGGCCACGGGGACCGTCGGACCCCCGATCACGCTCCCGTCGCAGGGGAACAACGACCTTGTCTTCTCGCCCGACGGGTCGGTGCTCTACGCGCTGTCGGTCGACGACCACCGCGACGCCGGCGCGGTCACCCCCATCGACACCCGAACCGGCAAGGCGGGCAGGTCCGTTCCGGTCACCGGCAACGTCCACACGATGGCGGTGACCCCCGACGGACGACATGTGTACGTCCTCGACTACGGCACAGGCGGCGGAGCGACGGGGTCGGTGACCGACGTCGACACCACCCGCGGGACCGCGTCCGGACCGATCCCGCTCGGCAAGAACCCGACCGCGATCGTCCTGACCCCGGACGGCCTGACGGCCTACATCGCGTGCAGCGACTCGGGGTTCGTCGTGCCGCTCGCCACCGCGACGGACACTGCCGGGCAGCCCATCCCACTGGCGGGCGGACCGGTACGGCTTGCGATCACCCCCGACAGCAGGACGCTCTACGCCCTCGTCGGCGGCCTCCCGACCGCCTCGGGCACGGCGGTCACCCCGATCGACACGGCGACCGGTGTGACCGGCACACCGATCGACGTCGTCGGCAACGACATGGCGATCACACCGGACGGCAGGCAGGTCTTCGTGTTCGGGTCCGCCATCGAAGCGGCCGCCGACTGGTTCGACACGGCCACCGGGCGGCTCCGGCCGCGGATCACCGTCGGCACCTACCCGTCGGGCCTGGCGTTCTCGGCCGACGGGACGCAGGCGTTCATCCTCAAGGACGGGACCGGGAGCGGGGACCCGGTCACCACGGTGGTCCCGGTGGCGTTGCCCTCCGGCCGTACCGGCAAGCCGATCAAGATCCTCCCGGGGGCGGGCGTGATCGCGGTTGCCGCACCCCGGGTCCGCCCCCATCCGGTCCCGACTCGAACCGCCCCGGTTGTCTCGCCGACCACGGGCGCCGACACCGGTGCGGGTTGCGGAGCCGCTGGTACGAGCCCGTCGGGCGGCAGCCTGGTCCTGACCGTCACCTCCGGCTCGGTGACCTGTGCCGAGGCGCGCAAGGTGCTGGGCGATTACCGCGCGTCCCACGACCGGGAGGGCTCCGGCGGTTTCGCCACGGTGGACGGCTGGGACTGCGGCCACGACAGCGTCGCGGGATTCGAGCACTCCGGAGAGTACGAGAGCTGCCAGCGAGGCGGCGCCGTCTTCCGCACCCGGGCCGCCTGACGCTGTCCTTGCCGAAAGCCTGGTCCGTCCTGATCAGCCGATAGGTGCGCGAAATGGGGCCGCCGGCCGCGCCGAGGCAGGAGTGGAGGGATCGGGACGGGTGGCAGCCCGGTGATCGGGGACCGTCAAGGTCGGCCCCCCGGTGAATGTCTTCGCCGGGGGGGCCGGATACGAGAGCGGACGATGGTGCGGAGGGGCTGGTGGTCAGTTCTTCTTGTAGACGGTGACGGACTGGCCGGCGCAGGTGGTGCTGCCGGCGACGCTCACGGCCCCGGTGGTGTCGAGGACCTTGGTCCACGTGCCGGCGGGCAGGGTGACGTTGTAGGTGCCGGCGGTGGGATTGTCGACGACGACGGTGTCATAGGCGGTCGGCGCGCTCGCGTTGGAGCTGATGGAGCCGATGACGACGGAGCCGTCGATCCTGGTGGTCATCTGGTTGTGGACGGCGTCCCAGGTGGTCAGGCGTGATGATCGCCGTGCCGGCCGGCGGGTTCTTCTACCTCGTCCAGCGGCACCTGGTCACCGGCCTGACCGCAGGCGGCAGCAAAAGCTGAGCACGCCCGGCTGCTCCCGGCCCGCGCGTCCTTCCGCCACGAGGTGCCCGAGCCCGATGACGCACACCCGCGCACCACCCGCGCAAGACCGCAATCCGCCCCGCATCCCGAGGGACCCCATGACACCGGACACCCTGCTGCACGCAAGCACCGAAGCGAGCGCCGCCGATGCCACCGCCGCACGCAGAACCGGCTGGTGGCGCGACGCGGTGATCTACCAGGTCTACCCCCGCAGCTTCGCCGACGCCGACGCCGACGCCGATGGCGACGGCATAGGCGACCTGCCCGGCATCCGCAGCCGCCTGCCCCACCTGCGCGACCTGGGCGTCGACGCCGTATGGCTTTCGCCGTTCTACGCCTCCCCGCAGGCAGACGCCGGATACGACGTCGCCGACTACCGCACCGTGGACCCCGTGTTCGGACAGCTGTCCGACGCCGTCGCCCTGATCGAGGACGCGCACCGCCTCGGCCCGCGGGTCATCTTCGACATCGTGCCCAACCACTGCTCCGACCACCACCCCTGGTTCCTCCAGGCACTGCGCGACGGCCCCGGCTCCCCCGCCCGCCCCCGCTTCCACTTCCGCCCCGGCAAGGGACCGGCCGGCGAGCAGCCGCCCAACGACTGGGAATCCGTCTTCGGCGGCCCGGCCTGGACCCGCACCACCGACCCCGACGGAACCCCCGGCGAGTGGTATCTGCACCTGTTCGCCCCGCAGCAGCCCGACTTCAATTGGGACCACCCCGCCGTCCACGACGAATTCCGCTCCATCCTGCGCTTCTGGCTCGACCTCGGCGTCGACGGATTCCGTATCGACGTCGCCCACGGCCTGGTCAAAGCACCCGGCCTTCCCGACACAGGTGTTCACCACAGACACGCCTGCTCGACGGACAGGCCACACCCTGCTTCGACCAGGACGGTGTCCACGCCATCTACCGCCGCTGGCGCGAACTGCTGCAGGAATACAGCGGGGAGCGTGTCTTCGTCGCCGAAGCCTGGACCCCGCCATCCCCCGCACCGCGAACTACGTCCGAACCGACGAACTGCACCAGGCGTTCAACTTCCAGTACCTGGCCGCCTACTGGGACGCCGACGCCCTGCGCGGGGTCATCGACACCACCCTGCACGCCATGTGGACCGTTGGCGCCCCGCCGACCTGGGTCCTGTCCAACCACGACGTCACCCGCCACACCACCCGCCTCGCCAACCCGCCCGGCTCCGGCACCCAGATGCGCACCCCCGGCGACCCTGCCCTCGGCCTGCGGCGGGCCCGCGCCGCCAGCCTGCTCATGCTCGCACTGCCCGGCTCTGCATACATCTACCAAGGCGAGGAACTCGGCCTGCCCGACGTCACCGACCTGCCCGACACCGTCCGCCAGGACCCCTCGTACTTCCGCGCCAGCGGCCAGGACGGCTTCCGCGACGGCTGCCGGGTCCCGATCCCCTGGTCCGGGACCGAACCGCCCTACGGCTTCGGGCCCGTGGGAGCGCCGACCTGGCTGCCGCAGCCCGACTCGTGGGCCGGGCTGAGCGTCCAGGCCCAGACCGGCGACCCGGACTCCACCCTGGAGCTGTACCGCGCCGCCCTGGCCCACCGGCGCGACCATCCGGCACTGGGCGCCCCGGACAACCTGTCCTGGCACGACAGCCCGCCCGGCACCCTGGTTTTCGACCGGACCCCCGGATTCCGCTGCACCGTCAACCTGACCGCTGAACGAGTCGCTCTCCCAGCCGCCGGCACCATGACGATCCCCGCCACCGGCCGCCTGATCCTGGCCAGCGGCCCGGTCACTCACACTGGTGGCGGGATCCTGCTGCCGCCGGACACCACCGCCTGGTGGTCCCTGAGCTGACCCGCACCCGGCGGGACAGAAGCCCGGCGGACCACTCCCCGTAACCGCCCGGCACCAGGACGCCGTCCTCAACTTCGGCGAGCTGTTCCTCGCCAGCTACCTGGCCGCCCGCAGCTGGCGGCGCGGGACCAGGACGGCGGCCCCCGCCTCGCCGCCGGCCCAGACTGCGGCCTGACCGCCCGGTCCGCGGGGGCGCCCGACGTGGGCCTCACCGCCGGAGCCCGCCGCCGTACGCCGGGCCTGCGCCGCGAGGAGGTGGCCCAGCTCGCCGGCATGTCCGTGGACTACTACACGCGGATGGAACAGTCCCGGGGGCCGCGCCCGTCCCGCCAGATGCTCACGGCGCTGGCCCGTGCCCTGCGCCTGACGGAGGACGAACGCGACCACCTCTTCCACCTCACCGGTGAGCAGCCGCCGCGCCGGGCGACTGCCAACCGCCCGCCCCGAGGACGCAACATGATCCGCCGCTTCTTCCTGGACCCGGCGGCCCAGGAGCTCTTCCCGCCCGAGGACCGCCCCAAGCGCGCCCGCGAGCTGGTCGCCGGTCTGCGAGCGGTGGCCTCGGCCCGCCCCACGGACCCCGGACCCACCGCCCTCGTCGCCGAACTACGCACAGCGAGCGAGGAATTCGCCCACCTCTGGGACGAGCACGAGGTCGCCGTACGCCGTGCCGCCACGAAACGCTTCCGGCACCCTGCGATCGGCATCCTCGAACTCGACTGCGAGGTCCTCGTCAACTCCGGCCACAACCAGCAACTCGTCATCCACACGGCCCGCCCAGGCACGGAGTCGTACGAGCGCTTGCAGGCGCTGCGCCTGGTGGTCTCGCCGGACCTCACGCCGACGGCCCCCTGACCGCCTGCGCGCCTTCACGGCCCGGCCCCGGACCCCGCCGCCGCCAGATCGTCGGCGGGACATACCCGGGGATCAACGCCAACAGTGCGGAATATCCGTGAATAGCCATCCCCAAGCCCACCTTGCAGGGATACAGTGGAGCGAACTCACTTCCAGGCGATCCAGGGAAAACAGCACCGGCGCCGAACAGTTCAACCGCCTGGAGAATACGATCTTTCGGTGCGCGACCCGAGGACGGTCACGGCGGCCGCGAATGCGATCTGTGGCGCGTCCTCGCTGGTCAGCGGGATGGGGCGGCTGCGGGCGTCGGGTGGGCACATGGGTGAACGCCGACTCGGGCGCCCGGTCCCGCTGGAGACAGCTCCCCAGTAATCGACCATGACGATAAACGGGCCGACGGAATCCGCCTCTGCCGACCGGCCCCTGCCGAAATACACGTACGTCCGAATTCGACTGGAGGATGAATCATGGACTTACCTGCTCACGCTGCCGCCCCACCTCGCGAAGACCCGGCCGAGGTTTCCGGCAGACGGGCTTTCCTCGGCAAGACGCTCGCCGTGACCGCCGGCCTGGCCGGTGCCACGGTGGCGGCCGGTGCGACCGCCGCCCCCGCCCACGCCAGCTCCCTGAGGCCCCAGGCAACACAGACGTACTGGCGGTTCTGCAGCAAGTGCTACGGAATGTTCTACTGGGGCTACTCGGGCAACGGCGTCTGCCCGGCCGGTGCGGACCACCTCGCGCAGGGCTACAACTTCGTCCTCCCGCATGACGTGGTCGAGACACCGACCGCGCAGGCCTACTGGCGGTTCTGCAGCAAATGCTACGGAATGTTCTACTGGGGCTATTCGACCCGGGGTAGGTGCCCGGCCGGTGCGGACCATCTCGCGCAGGGCTACAACTTCGTGCTCCCGCACTCGTAGGAACGGCCACCCGCCGCGGCGGGGCGTGCGACCCCTGTCCGGCAACCCGGCCCAGGGTCCGTCTCGTCCACCATGCGCGCCGGCCGCTGACGTCGCGTGCTCGGTCTCGTCGTGACGGCACCCGCACGATTCCCGTGCGGCAGCCCGCGCAGCGGGATCCGGCTGACGGTGAGCCGGATCCCGCTGCGCGCTGTGCCGGCGCCGCGGAGATGGATGCTCTCCTCCTCCCACGACGACGTCAACGACCAGTCCGCCCGCGCTGCACGGCAAAGACCGTGGCAGGACCAGCCCCGCAGCCCGCGGCTACCGCCAGCCGAGGTCGGGGGCGACGTGGGTGAGGATGCTCTCCAGGACGTGGGCGTTGTAGTCGACCCCGAGCTGGTTCGGAATGGTCAGCAGCACGGTGTCCGCGGCCTGGATCGCCTCGTCCTCCCGCAGCAGCTTCACCAGTTCGTCCGGCTCGCCGGCGTACGAGCGGCCGAAGACCGCCCTGGTCTTCTCGTCGATCATCCCGACCTGGTCCTGCGAGTTGCGGTCGCGGCCGAAGTAGGCGCGGTCGGTGTCGCTGGTCAGCGCGAAGATGCTGCGGCTGACCGAGACCCGCGGCTCGCGCTCATGGCCGGCCTCCTTGTACGCCGCGCGGTACGCCTCGATCTGCTTGCGCTGTTGGACGTGCAACGGCTCGCCCGTCTCGTCGTCCTTCAGCGTGGAGCTCTGCAGGTTCATCCCCAGCTTCGCCGCCCAGACCGAGGTCGCGTTCGAACCGGAGCCCCACCAGATCCGGTCGCGCAGCCCGGCGGAGTGCGGCTCGACACGCAGCAGCCCCGGCGGGTTGGGGAACATCGGCCGCGGGTTCGGGCGGGCGAAGCCCTCACCCTCGATCACCTTGAGGAACGCCTCCGCGTGCCGCCGGGCCATGTCCGCGTCGGTCTCCCCCTCGGCAGGCGCGTACCCGAAGTACCGCCAGCCCTCGATCACCTGCTCCGGTGACCCACGGCTGATGCCCAGCTGCAGCCTGCCACCCGAGATGAGGTCGGCCGCGCCGGCGTCCTCCGCCATGTACAGCGGGTTCTCGTAGCGCATGTCGATCACGCCGGTACCGATCTCGATCCTCGACGTGCGCGCGCCGATGGCCGACAGCAGGGGGAAGGGGCTCCCCGCCTGCTCCGCGAAGTGGTGCACCCGGAAGTACGCGCCGTCCACCCCCAGCTCCTCCGCCGCGACCGCGAGGTCGATCGACTGGTGCAGGAAGTCGGCGGCAGAGCGCGTCTGCGAGTGCACACCGGGCGACCAGTGCCCGAACGAGAGAAATCCGATCTTCTTCACACCAGGTCATAGCGTGTGAAGGCCCCCGTTGATTCCCCCGACGCATCACGACGAGTACACCGGGCGGGCGCCCGGGACAGGAGGCCAGCCGCTGCCCCGATGTCACCCTGAAGTGGGACACCACGGGCTGTTACCGATCCGGCCGACGGCACGGGCTGAATACTCCCGGTCATGGGGATCGACGCGCGCGCCCGCCGGGACGGCCTGGACGACTGGGCGCATCAGGCCGTCGCGTGAGCGGTCGGCCCCGCGTCTGCCCGTGAGATCGAGGCAGCGCTTGAGCCCGGCGACGCCGCCGGAGCCATCGAGTTGATGACTGACCTGTCGGCCTTCGATCTCGCCTACTCGCCAATCCTTCTCCGAGACCGTGATCACGCGAAGCGGGCGGCTACGCGGGTGGCGAAGCTGTCTGGACCGGGCACCAGTTGGGTCACGAACATGGAGGGCATGGACAACGGCCGCGCGTGGACGCCCGTCACCCGACACGGCATCGATATCGTGGTTGCCGGAACCAACAGCGAGCAGTTCGCGATACTGCTCGCGCTGGGTGACGACTAGCGGGAGCCAGGCCCCTCGCCTGGGCTGATGGCCGGCCTGCCCGGATAATCAGCTCTGACTCAGGCCGCTCGCCTGGCAGTCGGCCCGGGCGCCGTGAGATCGTCCGCAGGTGACCGACGTTGCTGGTGGAGAAACCACTTCGGGATGACCGGACGACCGCGCCGCGTCCGCCCTGTGCTTCGTGACGGAGCTCGTCGCGTGGGTGGCCACCCCCTGGGCATTGGCCGGCCGCTCATGGCTGCTTGCCGCTGTGCTCTTCTACTTCGCCGGCCACGGTCTGCGCACCGACGGCGGCCGGCTGTGACTGGCGCTGCTCGACTCCACGGACGATCCGTCGAGGCCGCAGCGGACCGCGTTGCCCGTCGACGACGTGCCGGACCTGCTCGACGGCTCCCGGGCCAGGCACGAGCTGGCCATCCTCGACTGCCGCCTACTGCAGCGCCAGTTCCTCGCTGACCTGCCAGTACGTGACCTCGGAGCTGTTGTCGAGGCCGAGACCGGAGCCGGAGGCGGGCGCGGTGACCGTGACGTGGCCGTCCGTGCCGCCGCCGCTGCGGTCGGCCAGGGTGACGTTGAGGGTCTTGGTGCGGTGGGTGGGCTTTTCGGAGAGGTAGATCGCCGCGTACGCGGTGTGACCGGGAGTCAGCTCCACCACGGCCTGCGGGACGGTGTCCTTGTTGACCGGCAGGTTCTTGCCCGCGACCGGGTCGGGCCCCTGCACGTCCTGCGGTTGATCGCCGGACACGGCTCCCTGCACACCACCCAGCGCTACCTCCACCCCGACCTGCACACCGTCATGCACGCCGGCGACACCCTCAGCACCCACCTCACCACGAAGCCCGGCCTACCCCCGCCCCCGCCGAGCCAGGGGCGAACACTCCGGGGTTTGTAGGAAACCGACAATAAATTGGCCCCCAGGACCCTGACGCCCCATCACATGGAAACCGTTGCCGACAACAGCGAAGGCCCGCTGACCTGGCCAAATGCCAGTCCAGCGGGCCCCGGCGCCGCTCCCGGACCGGGCGCCAAGCCCCTGATCGGCATGTGCGACGCCGCCCGCTGCCTGCAGGTCACCCACCACCCGCAGCACCGCGCAGTGTGGGCGGACAGCGCGGAGCGCAGTCGGCGCCTGCTCACCGCCCTGCCGCGCAGCCAGCGTGACGCCCGCGCCCGCGTCCAGGCTGACGTCGACCGCTCCCTGCACGTCGTGGGACGCCATCGACCAGGCGGACACGCCAGGGGAGGTGTGATCGTGCCACGGATCAGCGCGGACGGCCGGGCCCGCAACGAGCAGGCGGTGCGGGTCGCCATGGACCGCCTGCTGCGTGGCGAGGTACCGGCCGGCGGTCACGTCGACCTTAAGACCCTCGTCGCCGAGGCCGGCATCCCGCGCACCGGCTTCTACGCCAAGCGCAACCGGGACGGCACCGTGCGGCGCGGCCCCTACCAGCACCTGGCCGAAGAGTTCGACCGCCGCCTTCAGAGGCTGCGCGAAGTCGGAATGGTTCCTGACCCCCGGGACAGCCAGATCGAACGTCAGCGGCAGGCCAACGACGCGCTGCGCGAGCGGCTGCGCCGCCGGGACGCCGAGATCGCCGAGCTGAAGGCGTTCCGCCAGCGGACCCTGTCCCAGCTCGCCGCCCAGGACGCCGAACTGCAGCGCTTGCGCGGCCAACTACAGGCCGGCGTGCGGCGCCTGCGCCCGCCGGAGCCGGATCCGGCCGGCCCCTGCGGATGGGACCGACGTACGCGACAGTTCTCACCGTGCCGCAGACCACTCCTGCACTCGGTGGTAGGCACTGACCGTTTTCAGGTGACACGAAAGACCGGCCAGCCGATCTCTGTGCGCCACGCGGCGGGATCGCTTGTGTCACGAGGGCTGACGACGTAGACCTCCCGCACCGGCCCGGCCACGGACATCGCGTTCTCCACCACCCAGGTGCCGAGTTCACCGTAGGTGACCTCGATGCTGTCGTGCTCGCCGACGTGGGTGGTGACGGCCAGTTCCGCGGCCGGCAGAGTCACGGGGTGCACGCGCCCGGTGCGGGGTCGCGCGGCGGTCGGCAGGTAGAGGACCGCGTGACCGCGTTCCTGCTCGAAGAGGGAGTTGTCGTAGGTGCCGCCCGGTGGTCCGGTCATGGCGGTGCCGACGGCCGCCTGCAGTTCGGCCATCGCGCCTGCGTACCAGGTCTCAATGTCACCAATTTCGACTATTCCCTCCACCGCCGCGACCGTCCGGGCGGGCTCCGCACGCAGCTCCACGTCGATCGGCGCGGGGTCCGGCTGGAGCAGGCGGCGCAGTGAGACGACCGCGGCCCGGGTCCGGTCGAGCACGCCTTCAAGGCGTTGCAGGTGCTCCGTGACCAGGGCCGCCCGGACACCGGGGTCGGGGGTCTGCAGGATCTGCTGCACACCGCTGAGGGGGACGTCGAGCTCGCGGAGCCGGTGGATGACCTGCGCGGTCGGAATCTGGTCGACCCCGTAATAGCGGTAACCGGTGGTCTCGTCCACCACGGCGGGTTCCAGCAGAGCCGCTTCGTGATACCGGCGCAGAGTCCGTACGCTCAAGTGGGTCAGCCGCGAGAACTCTCCGATGGTCAGCATCCCGTCATTTTGAGCCCTCTCCCAGGGGGAGAGTCCACGGCTTGACCCTCCCGCGCCGTGAGGTCACACGATGGGCTCATGACACAGCACACCGATCTCCCGTCCGAAGCACTCCCGGCCACCGTGCGCGAATTCCTTGCCGCCCACGTCATACGTGACGCCGACACCTCCTCGTCGTTCCTCGCCGAGGATGCGGTGATCGTCGACCAGGACGAGACCTTCCGCGGCCACAAGGAGACCCATGCGTTCCTGCGGGACGCCGGGGCCGAGTTCGAGTACACGACCGAGCAGATCGGCGCTCGCCGCATCGACGACACCCACTGGGTGGTGACCCTGCGGCTCGAAGGCACCTTCCCGGGCGGCGTCGCCGCGCTCGACTACCGATTCACGCTGCGGGACGGCCTCATCGCCGACCTCGTCATCGCCAACCACCCGGCCTGACCGAACCCGCACCACCCCGAACTTCAATGGAGAGACAATGCCTAGTTCAGATCGCGATCGTCTCGACGGCCGCCGGGCACTGGTCACGGGCGGCTCGAAGGGGGCGGGCAAGGCCGTCGCACAGCGACTGCGAGAAATGGGCGCCGACGTGTACGTGACGGCACGGACCATACCCGACGGATACGAGCACCCTGACCGATTCATCGAAGCGGACCTGACGACGATCAACGGCACCAACACTGTGGCCGACCGCATCGCAGAGGCCGGCGGCACACTCGACATCCTGGTGCACGTCGTCGGAGGGACATCGACGCCGCCTGGTGGATTCGCGGTCATCACCAACGACCAGTGGCTCACCGAGCTCAACCTCAACCTCCTGGGAGCGGTGCGGCTGGATCGAGCTCTTCTGCCGGCAATGATCGCGTCCGGGTCGGGCGTGGTGCTGCACTTCACCTCGATCCAGCGCGAGCTGCCCCAACACGAGGCGTCCTTGGCCTACGCAGCAGCGAAGGCGGCGCTGCGCACATACAGCAAGGGGCTCGCCAACGAGCTCGCGCCGCGAGGCGTACGGGTCAACGCCATCAGCCCCGGCGGAATCGAAACCGAAGCCTACGAACAATTCGTGGACCGGATCGCCGAGGGCAACGGACTCACACGTGAAGCAGCCAAGCAGACCATCTACGACTCACTCGGGGGAGTACCCCTGGGACGATTCGCGCAACCCGAGGAAATCGCGGACCTGGTCGGATTCCTGGTCTCGGACCGCGCCTCGGCGATCGTGGGCGCCGAGTACGTGATCGACGGCGGCACCGTCCCGACCGTCTGAGCCAGCCGCCGGCTCCCAGGAGCTACCCGCGAACGGCTCGATCCGCCAGCGGAAACCCCTCCTTCACAAGGACGACTCTCAGACGCTGCCGAGAAGCGCGCCGACTGCCATCGTCGCGCTTCCGGCGCTCACCTGATCGTGGAGATCGGGGCGCGCATCTGCAGGCCGACTGCGCGCCACGCGCCTGCGTGCACGAGCGCTCCGGCTGACCCACCAGTAAGGACAACACATGACCAGGCACATCACCGACCGGCGTTCCCCCCAACCGGTCGGACCGCCCCCGCCCTTCGACCCGGAGCTCGCTCCCATTGTTGTGCTCCTGACCAGCCTGCGCTCCCCCGACGCGTACCGCTTGGACAACATCGCTGAAATGCGCCAGCCCGTCCCCGGCGTGGAGACCCCGACCGACGCAGTCCTCTCGCGCGGTGGCACCTACAGCGTGGAGGAGCGGACGGTGCCAGGGCAGGACGGGCAACCGGATATCTCGCTGCTGATCTGTCTCCCCAAGCACGCGGCGACGCCGACCCCGGCGATCTACCACATCCACGGCGGCGGGATGATCGTCGGAGACAACCGGTTCGGCCTGGCCGAAATGCTGAGCCTGGCCGAGCCGATGGACATGGCCGTGGTTTCGGTGGAGTACCGGCTCGCACCCCAGACACCCCACCCCGGTCCGGTCGAGGACTGCTACGCGGGCCTGGTGTGGCTGTCCGATCACGCCCACGAGCTCAACATCGACCCTGAACGCATCGTCATCGGCGGTGCGAGCGCCGGCGGCGGCCTCGCGGCAGGTGTCACCTTGATGGCACGCGACCGCAGCGGCCCGGCAATCCTCGCCCAGATGCTCCTGTCGCCGATGCTTGATGACCGCAACGACTCGCCCTCTGCCCGGCAGATGCGCGGCGTCGGTATCTGGGACAGCTCCTCGAACGAGACCGGATGGAACGCGCTCCTCGGCGAGCGCGTTCGCGGAGGACCGGACGTGTCCCCGTACGCCGCGCCTTCCCGCGCGGCAGACCTCTCCGGCCTGCCCTCCGCGTTCATTGACGTCGGGTCGGCCGAAACGTTCCGGGACGAAAACGTCGCCTACGCAAGCCGCATATGGCAGGCGGGCGGCCGCCTCGAACTGCACGTCTGGCCCGGCGGGTTCCACGGGTTCGACGTCGTGGCCCCACATACCATGATTTCGCAGGACGCCATCGCCGCCCGAGCGGCATGGCTGCGCCGTCAGCTCACGGCCTGACACACAGCCCCGGCCAGGTCACCGCGGCCGGCCCGGGCGGCTCCACCCGGCAGCGGCCCCCACCGCGACCGCTCCCCATCCTCCGTACCGGGAGGCCGAGATGGCCGCGACGCCGTTCCAGCAGGACGCCGGTTCGACCGCCCCCCGCTATCTCCCGATCGCCGAGCACGGACTCATCGGCGACCTGCGGAGCGTGGCCCTGGTCAGCAGCAACGGCACGATCGACTGGTACGGCTGCCCGTCCTTCGACTCGCCCAACGCCGTCGCCGCCGTCGTCGACGCCGAGCGCGGCGGCCGCTTCGAGCTGGCCGCCGCCGTCCCAGCCCGCACCAAGCAGTTCTACTTCCCCGACACCAACGTGCTGATCACCCGCTTCTTCACCGAGGAGGGCGTCGGCGAGGTCCAGGACGTCATGCCGGTGACCACCCACAGCCAGCGCGCGGGCCTCGCCCGTGAACCCGGCCGGCACCGGCTCATCCGGCGCGTGCTGTGCGTGCGCGGCACCGTCCCCTTCCGCACCCTGGTCGCCCCGCGCTTCGCCTACGACGCCGACCCTCACACCGTGACACTGCTGGGCGGCATGGCCGTGTTCGAGTCACCGGGCAAGTCCCTGGCGCCGACTTCAAACTCACCGAGGGCGAGAGCGCCGTGTTCGCCCTCGACCAACTGGGCGACCAGGTCGCGCCCCGGGGCTGCGCCCGCGCCGAGGCCGAGCACGAGTTCGCCGCCACCGTCGCCTACTGGCGGCGCTGGCTCGCCCAATCCCGCTACCGCGGCCGCTGGCGCGAGATGGTCCACCGCTCCGCCCTGACCCTCAAGCTGCTCACCTACGCGCCCACCGGCGCGATCGTCGCCGTCCCCACCACCAGCCTGCCCGACCAGGTCGGCGGCGAGCGGAACTGGGACTACCGCTACGTGTGGATCCGCGACGCCGCCTTCTGCGTGTACGCGCTGCTGCGGCTGGGCTTCTCCGGCGAGGCCGCGGCATTCATGCGCTTCCGGACCACCCACACCGTCAACCCCTACGACTCCACGAGTTCAGCCTCAGTAATGCGCCCGTTCGGCATCTCGTCTCACACCGCAATGCGGTGCACCACCGCGGCCCATCCCGAACGCACAGCGAAGCTCCCACCATGAGGCGAGCACACGACACGGGGGTCAGGTTGACTCTGGCCATGAGCACCTTGCCGAGGCTGTGGAGGGCGGACTCCATCCAGTGACGCACGCTCACACCCTCATTGTCGGCTCTCCCGGTCTCGCAGCCATTGTCCGAACTCGGCGGCGACGATGCGCTCGTCATGCACGCCGGCTGCGTTGTCGGAGGCCAGCCAGACGATGGGCGGGCCCATCACCGCGGGACTCAGGAACCCGTGGCTCTCGGGGGCGACGTCCTGGGGCAGCATCCCGGTGACCGTCGCGCCGCCGGGTAGCAGCAGGTTGACGGTGACGCCTGTGCCCCGCAGGTCGGCGGCCATGATGCGGGACAGCGCCTCGCTGCCGGCACGCGACGGCCCGTAGGGAACGAAGCCGGCGCGTCGCATGGTCGAGTGGTTCATCGAGATGTTGACGATGCGGCCACCGCCGGATGCCAGCATCCGTGGCGTGGTCTCGCGGGCAACCAGGAAGTAGCCGGTCAGGTTGGTGTCGACCACCGCGCGGAAGGCGTCGGACGGCACCTCCCAGAAGCCCTGCGGCTGTGTCATGAAGCGCGGGTTGACCGTGCGCATGCCGATGCCGGCGTTGTTCACCAGCATGTCGACGCCGCCGAGCCGCGACCACGCCCGGTCGACGGCCCTGGCCACCGACGACTCGTCGCGCACGTCCATTTCGATGCCGGTCGCCCCGGGCAGCCCCGCGGCGACGGACTCCGCACTCTCGCCCGACCGGCCGGTCAGCGCGACGGAGGCTCCCGCCGCGGCCAGGGCTGAGGCCATGGCGAGTCCGAGTCCACTCGTCCCGCCGGTCACCAGCACCTTCATCGGATCACCTCTGTCCTCAGAACCGGCCTTGCCGGGTCAACGGTCGCGCTCACCGCCGCGTCCATGGTCGCCGTTCGCGACCGTGGTCCTCGGTGGCAGGGCGTACTCGTGGGCGGAAGTCCGTGGCCGGAACTCTAGGGATTGGAGCACGCTCGAACCAACCGCGACGGGTGTCGCGGCCCGTCCGGGTGACATGCCCGAGGTCGTACAGGTGTCGCGGCTCGGGGCCGTCCGGGTGAGGTGGCCTGCATGCGCTTTCGAGGTCCGGCAGGAGCCGGTCGGCAAAGGCAGCACCGCCCGCATCGCCCTGCTGGACGGTTCCGGTGCGCCCTCGCAGGACGGAGCCCCTTCAGTCGAGTCCCTGGTACGGGAGGGTGCCATCGGCTCGTGGGGGGTGAGCAACCTGGACGTGGAGTATCTCGCGGACCTGCCGCCGGGGGCCGTGCCGCAGACCGACCAGGTGCTGTACAACCTCACCCGGCGGGGGCCTGAGCACCGTCTGCTGCCCAGGTGCCGTGAGCTGTCGATCCCGGTCATGGCGTACTCGCCGGTCGAGCAGGGCCGTCTGCTCGGCCACCCGGCGCTGCGGGAGGTGGCCGCGGCCCACGGTGCGACGCCCGCCCAGATCGCCCTGGCCTGGGTCCTGCGGCACGAGGACGTCATCGCGATCCCGAAGGCGTCCTCGCGCGGGCACGTCCGGGAGAACAGGGCGGCGAAGGAGTCGCCGTCTGGTCCACGCATCGGACGCCGGCCGCCCGCGGACTGCGTTTGCGCGTGAGGCGACGCCAGGTGACGGTGAGGGGGAGACCCGACGGTTCCACGGCGTCAAGGGCTCCGGCCATGGCCGGATGACGAGCTTGGCGAACCGAGCAAAGGAAGAGAGAGACCCACGATGGCAACGCAGGTCAGCAAAGCGGTTCTGGTGCGCCTCGAAGCGCTGCCCGGCAGGGAGGACGACGTCCGCGACTTCCTGAACCAGGGGCTGTCGATCGTCGAGGGGGAGCCCAAGACCGTCAGGTGGTTCGGAATCCAGTTCGGACCCACGTCGTTCGGGATCTTCGATGCCTTTCCCGACGACGACGGGCGCCAGGCGCATCTGTCGGGTGCGGTCGCGGAAGCTCTCGGTGAGAACACGGGTGTGCTCTTCGGGGAGCCCACGATCGAGCAGCTCGATGTCGTCGTGGAGAAGCAGCCGGCGTAGAGCGGGTGCTGCCCGCAGTGCGCGTGGTGGTTTGGCGCGGGCCGGGCGTGCCTCAGCGCCTGCCGGGCTTTCGGTGCGTCTCCGGCCATGCATACCGAGTCGCCCCTTTTGACACGTATTGCGGGAGCGGGGACTGTGGGAGTAGTGGGGGTGTTCCGTGCGGCACTCCGTCCACGGTGATGTGTCCACCAGGCTACGGGGACGGGCCAGGCCGACGTCAAGGCGTACAACAGCTGAGCGGCGGCAACACGGACCCGAACCGGTCCCCCGCCGACCACCGGAAGGAGCCACGCACCATGACCAACGAACTGCACGGCAGAAAGGTCGCCATCCTGGCCACGGACGGCGTCGAGCGCGTCGAACTCGAAGAACCTCTCGGCGCCCTGCTGGGCGCCGGAGCGCAGGCCGAACTCCTCTCCCTCCACACCGGCGAGATCAACGCGCGCCAGATGGACATCGACCCGGCCGGAACCTTCACCGTGGACAAGAAGGTCGCCGACGCCCGCGTGGACGACTACGAGGCGCTCCTGCTGCCCGGCGGCACCATGAACCCCGACCAACTGCGCACCGACCCCGACGCCGTCGCCTTCGTGAGGGAGTTCGTGGAGACCGGGAAGCCCGTTGCCACCATCTGCCACGGACCCTGGACACTGGCGGAGGCCGGCGTACTGCGCGGTCGCCGCCTCACCTCCTGGCCCAGCGTTCGTACTGACCTGCGCAACGCCGGCGCCGACGTCGTCGACGAGGAGGTCGTGGTCGACGGCCAGCTGATCTCCAGCCGCGGCCCGCAGGACCTCCCCGCCTTCTGCGAGGCGATCGTCGAACGCTTCGCCGCCGCAGTACCCGCCTGATCGGGAGAAGACGTACATGGCCGGAAGCGTGGCGCGCAGCGTCAGTGCGACGGCACGCAGGACACAGCGGGTGTGGCGCCGGCGTGCACACGTTCGGTGGCAGCCCTACGCCGGAAAAACCGGGGTCCCCAAGCCACCGAAGTGACCGCCGGCACTTCAACGGCCGAGTCGCCCTGGATCAGCAGAGGAGATCGTCATGGCAAGCAGCAACCGCGCAGTGGTCTTCCGGAACCCGAAAGACATGCGCGTAGAGTCTCTGGACTTCCCGAAGCTTCAGATGCCGAACGGGGAAGAAGGCCCCGCACGGTGTCATCCTCAGGATCGTCGCCACCAACATCTGCGGGAGCGACCTGCACATCTACCGCGGGTCCTTCCCGGTACCCCAGGGCATGGTGATGGGGCACGAGATGACGGGAGAGGTCGTCGAGGTCGGCCCCGACGTCGAGTTCCTCAGTGAGGGCGACCTCGTCTCCGTCCCGTTCAACGTCGCCTGCGGCCGATGCCGCAACTGCAGAGCGCGCCGGACCGACGTCTGCGAGACCACGAACCCCAAGGTGTCCTGCGGAGCGTACGGCTTCAACCTGGGCGACTGGACCGGCGGCCAGGCTGAGTACCTGTTCGTCCCTTACGCCGACTTCCAGCTCCTGCGCTTCCCTGACAAGGACCAGGCAATGGCGAAGATCCGTGACCTGGCGCTGCTCTCGGACTCCTGCCCACCGCGTTCGACGGCCTCATGGAGGCCGGTGCCAAGCCGGGCTCGACCGTGTACATCGCCGGCGCCGGCCCGGTCGGCCGCTGCGGCGCGGCAGCGGCGCGCCTCCTCGGGGCGTCCTGCATCATCGTCGGCGACCACAGCAGGGACCGCCTGGAGCTGGTGAAGAAGAACGGCTGCGAGACGATCGACCTGAACCAGGACGCAGCGCTCACCGACCAGATCGAGGCCATCCTGGGCGAACCCGTGGTCGACTGCGCAGTCGACTACGTCGGCACCGAGGCACACGGTATCGGCCGCGAGGCCGGGGAGATGGACCCGGCCTACGCCCTCAACCAGGTGATCGAAGCCACCCGCGCGGGCGGAGCCACCGGAGTCATCGGCGTCTACGGCGCCGACCCGCTCGCGAAGTCGAAGGCCGAGCAAGAGGGAACGTACCCGGTCGGCTTCGGCAAGGCCTGGATCAAATCGCCGCGGATCGCCGCCGGACAGGCACCGATCATGCACTACAACCGCGAGCTGATGATGGCGATCCTGTGGGACCGCCTGCCCTACTTGAGTTCCATGCTCAACACGAAGGTGATCAGCCTCGACGACGCCCCCGACGCCTACGCGACCTTCGACACGGGAGTGCCCGAAAAGTTCATCATCGACCCCCACGGCCTCATTCCCGCCTGAGGCCCGCCCCCACCGCACTATCGGTCACCGGCATCGGCTGACCCAGGACTACACCCCCAGCATCCCGACCACCCCCCAGAGCGCAGTCGTGGCCCACGGGCAGGCCGCCATGTACCAGGACCTCGCCGATTGCCCCGCTCCCCCATTACCGTCGGCACCGCTCCCTGAGCCGCGCAGCTGGTGTGTGCCTGGCCTCCAGGCACACACCAGCTGCACCAAGCGCCCGTGACCGCAGCGGTCCCGCGTTCGGCTCTGAAGGGGGCTCGACCGGGCGATCGAGGCGTCTTGGTTGACCGGCTCAGCGGCGTTGGCCTGCCGGCCGGCCGCCGGGGGAATTGCGAGGCGTACGGATCGCCTCCCGCCTAGCGGTGACCTCGGCAAGCAGGGGGAGCATCGTGTCGAGGGCGCCAGCGGCTTCCGAGTCAGGTGGCCCCACTTCCCGTCGGCACGCAGCACCTTCACCGACACCACCAGATGGTCGTGCGGCAACCGCATCCGGTGCCGGGAATCATGGTGCCGGAACCTGGCAGCGTCCAGACCGCCCACCGGCCGCTGTGGGAACCGACCTCGCGCCCGGTTCGCCGTCGCCGTCGTTCGGAACGAAGAAGAGGACGGGCGCGCACGATTGCCCGTGCGCGACCCGTCCCCTGACAGCCCGCCAGTTGCCGAGAGTCAATATCCGAGGGTGCTCAGGAACTTGCTGGTGTACTGGAGCGGCGTGGTGCTGGGGACCGAGTTGCACGTAGGCGACGCGTACGAGGCGGAGCAGGGCGTGTCGCGGTCCAGCGACCAGTGGTGCAGCCCGGCCAGGCCGTTGCTGACCGCGTACGACGTCAGCGTGCTCACGTCCGCGACGGTGAAGGTCTCGCTGGTCGCATCGTTCATGCCGATCATCGGAGTGACGGCGATCTTGCTCGCCGGGACCCCGTAGGTGTGCTCCAGGTTCTTCACCGCCTGAATCGCCGACTGCGCCATCTGGCAGCTGCCGGAGGAGACGACGCACACGCTGCTGGACGCGTTGCCGTAGTCCATGGTCATCAGGTTGATGACGTACTTCTTCAGACTTGAGCCGAGCACCGCCCTGACGACCGTGTTGCCGAGCGAGTTCACACCGCCGTAGCTGCCGTCGGACGCCCCCAGCGTGGCGAGGGTGAACGAGAACTGCAGGTTCGGGTACTGCGCCTGCGCCCCGGCCGCCGCGGCGACCAAGTTCTGGATGTCCGACGCGGACTGGCCGCCCTCGATGTCGAAGTCGACGCCGACCAGGTTCGGGCTGGCGTAGCGGGCGATGAACGACTCCATGCCCGCCGTCGAGCCGCAGGTGAAGGTGCCGGCCGCACCGCCGGTGGACACGACGTAGTTCAGGTTGGCGGCGTGGAGCTGCGGCACGTTCTCGGCGGCCCAGTTGGCACCCGACACGCCGCCCCAGTTCTCGCTGCCGCAGGCGCCCGTGGCGAACGCGACGGTGAGCGCGCGCAGCTTCGGGAGGTGCTGCGACACCAGGCTGCCGGAGCCCACCACCGGCTGGACGGAGCCGGCCGCGGCCGACTGCATCTGGTAGGTGTTCCAGTTCATGTTGATGGTCACGTCTTTGTACGGGCTGAAGAGCAGGCCGCTGACCGAACCCGTCCCGCCGCCTCCGCCTGTCCCGCCGCCGGTTCCGCCCGTTCCGCCGCCGGTACCGCCGCCGCCGGTACACGCTCCGTTGGACGTCCACGGCTGTCCCGAGCCGCTCCCGCCGTTGCTGGTCGCCGGGTCGTTGCCCTGGGTCCAGTAATTGGCGGTGTAGTTGGTCCCGTTCTCACTCGCCTGCTGGCCGGCGGTGTAGACGGTGCCGGAACTCCACGCCGAGGCGCAGGTGGCGGCCGCCTGGGCGGTGGGCGCCGAGGCCACGGCGAAGGCCACGCCGCCGACGGTCAGCCCGAGCGCCGAGCCGGCGACCAGAGCTTTGCGCAGAATCTGTTGCCCGACTCGCATGGACCCTCCAGGGGTGAGCGGAACTCCTGCCGTCGCGGCCTCGCAAGGCGACGGACGACAAGGCACCCGCTGTGTATGTGGGGGAAACGGAGTGGTCTTGACCAGTCAGCCGATTGGTCCAGGCCAAGTTATAGGGGTGGCGAGCGAGCCAGTCAAGGCTTCACACCCGTGGTCCGGGGCAGCGGCGGTCGTAAGCGGCCGCTGTCTGTCTGAAGATGGCGGCTGCAAGGTCGCGGGGATTGCTGCCGGGGGTTCGATCCGCGATCCTGGAAAGCTTGCCACGGTGGTGGGCTGTGAGGAGATGGGGATGGTTCACCCGGAAGTCGTCGACGGCAGCGATCCCAGGGCCGTCCAGGACACGCGTGTGCTGATCGACTGCTTGTACGAGTTGGTGAAGGGGGCGGACCGGCCGGTCAGGGACTGTGTACGGTATCCCGAGGTCGTGTGGATGGCTGACCTTCCGGATGCGATGCTGCGCCTGGACGGCGACACTGCGCGTGCCGATAAACCCGCCCAGGTCACGGACTTGATCGCCGATCTCCGGCGTCCTGCCCACCTCAAACTCCTCATCTGCACGGCGCATGGACGGCATCATGATCTGTCGTGCTGCTGCGCCTGGCCTACCTCACCGCGACCAACACCTTCGCCTTCCTCCGCCTGCTGCCGATGAACGACCGCGACAAGGACATCGAGATCCTCGCGCTCCGACACCAACTCATGGTTCTGCAACGCCAGATCAGCAGAGCCGCCTTCACCGACACCGACCGCGCAATCCTCGCCGGCCTGCTCCACCACCTCCCGATACACAAGCTGCGCCAGCTCCGTCTCCTGGTACGCCCCGACACGGTCCTGCGCCGGCACGGCAACCTGCTCAAGCAGCAGCATGCCGCGACCTG
Organism: Actinacidiphila paucisporea; assembly: GCF_900142575.1. GTDB lineage: Bacteria > Actinomycetota > Actinomycetes > Streptomycetales > Streptomycetaceae > Actinacidiphila > Actinacidiphila paucisporea. The sequence goes on along the minus strand of NZ_FRBI01000038.1, from coordinate 19,621 downwards.
CGTACCGAGACCGCGTGGACGCCCTCCCACCATCCGCTCGATCCGCGCCCCGACCCTCCGCATCGCCCGTGAGAACCCCTCGTGGGGGTATCGGCGCATCTATGGCGAGCTCTCGGCCCTGAGGATCAAGGTCGCCGCCTCCACCGTGTGGGAAATCCTCAAGGAGCACTGCATCCCACCGGCGCCGGAACGAGCGAGCACGACGTGGGCGAACGTCCTTCGAAGCCAGGCCGGCGCCCTACTCGCCTGCGACTTCTTCGAAGCCCGAACCCTGACCGGGGCTCGTCTGCACGTATTCGCGGTCATCGAGCACTCCACCCGGCGCATCCGAATCCTGGGCACCACAGCACACCCCACCGCGCAATGGGTGGTACAGCTCGGACGCAACCTCGTCATGGACCTCGAAGGCGTCGGCAGCAAGGCCAGCTTCCTGATCCGCGACCGCGACTCCAAGTTCACGGCCGCCTTCGACACGCTGCTGACAGACGCCGGACTGAAGGTCGTCACCACCGGCATCCGGGTACAGCGTATGAACTCCATCATGGAGCGCTGGATCCAGACCTGCCGGCGAGAACTCCTCGACAGAACACTGATCTGGAACCAAAGCCATCTCCGCCACGCGCTCAGAGAGTTCAAGCTCTTCTACAACGGGCATCGGCCCCATCGGGCTCTCGGCCAAGCCGCTCCACTCCGACCACTCCCCCACCCAACCAACGAACCAGCCCAGACCAGACGTCTCGAGGTCCATCGACGAGATCGACTCGGAGGAACCCTCCACGAGTACCACCATGCCGCCTGACCAGGCCGGATTATTAATCGGCACCCACAGTCCCGCAAGAATGATCTCGAATCGGGCCGAAAACACGCTGACCTGCGGTTTTTTCACGCCCGTGGTTCCTAGCTGGTCCCCAGAACCCTGACGCCCCATCACATGGAAACCGTTGCCGGCAACGGCGAAGGCCCGCTGACCTGGCCAAATGCCAGTCCAGCGGGCCTTCTGTGCACCGTCGGGACGACAGGATTTGAACCTGCGACCCCCTGACCCCCAGTCGCGAAGATCAAGGGGATTTCCCTGTCAAACGGGACTAACTATCCGGGCGTTATCACCACTTACGCGAATAGCGCTCATAAACGCATACGCCGCGTGGTCCCCAGATGGTCCCCGAGGGGTCACGGGATCCTCTTCTTTCAGCTCTGCTATTCCAGCATCGCGCCATTGGCAGGAATACACGACCCCGACATCCGTTCGACTGCACCGAGTACGCGCGGGGACCACCAGCTACCAGGCCGGAACCGCATCTGGAATCACCTCTACCCCACTCAATAGCCCGCGCGCGTGGGAACAGTTCCACGACGGGCACCGCCCGACCCCGAGCATCGCCGACGGGAGACCACGGCACCGGTTGCCGCCACCAACCGCCGACCCCAGCCAAAGGCGCCCGCCTCGCGGTACAGGAACACGACCAACGCGACGGCAACCTCACGAGGACGAACATGCCAGGTGACCTGCCCGGATGAGGTTTTCGGCACCCGCAGGGCCGGCGCCGGGTGAGGGGCGTGCATGTGGCCGTCTCCGGCGGGCGGCGTCTCGACTCCCGCAGCTGGCGCCTGCCAGGTGCGTGCTCTCGCCGAGTTGCGGCCCGCGGTGCCGCGCCGCATTCGTGATCGCATCCGCGCGCCTCAGCCCCAGGGGGTGACCGTGAGCCGGATGGCTGCCTCGTCGCCGAGCAGGGGGGCCGCGGGTGGGGTCGCGGAGGCGGCGGAGGGGAGGGGGACGCGGGCGGTCCAGGTGTCCGGGGCGGGATTCTCGTCGAGGAGGGAAGGCCCGGAGGGTTCGTAGGCGCTGACGCTCCCCGCGATACGGGAGTTCCAGGCGGCCCGCGCGGACGGGGCACCGCCGGAGGGCGTGACGTCGACGATGAGGGTGTCGTCGAAGTCGCGGACCTGTTCGAGGTGGTCGCGGAAGGCGAAGAGCCGGTGCCGCTCCTGGCGTACCGAGAATACCCGCAGTTGCAGGGAGAAGCGCATCGTGTCGGTGCCGGGCGGCGGGAGCCGGCTGGACAGGAAGGTGGTCGCCAGCCGCACGGCACCGTCGGCGCTGCCGTCCTCGCCGGGGGCCGACAGCTGGAGCGGGCACCAGTGGGCCGCGAGCCGTTCGTGCAGTACGACCGGCAACCCGCGGACGGCCAGGCGCACTTCGGCCTGCCACGTCACGTTCGGGTCGGTGTCGGGGAGCCGGTGCCCGACCAGGTCGGCATCCACTCGCAGGTCGCCGAACAGGAAGCGCCGCAGACTCTGGTACGCCTCCTCGGAGTTGACCAGGCCGTAGCGCCCGCTGTGACTGCGGTGCACGAAGGCGCGGTGGGCGCCCGGCACGTACGCGTTCTCGATCTGGACCAGGCCATCGCTCCTGACGCCCACGGCGTCCGCGGAAAGCCCGAGCGCGACGTCGTAGTCCGACGGGTCGGTGCCGACCACGCACATGACCTTGTCCAGCGGAAGCGCCCGCGGTCCTGCCGGCATCTCACGGGCCGGCCAGCCCTCGGGCGGGCCGCCGGGCTCCCGCTGCGCCTCGGGGGTGAGGTATTCGTACATGCGGCGGGGGCCGAAGATGTCGGCGCCCTCGATGCCCAGCGCGTCCCGCAGCCGCTCCAGGGTGCCGAATCCCACGTCGAAGGCGATGCCGCCATGGGGGGTGCCGTAGGTGAACAGCTTCTCGACGTAGTCGCGCGGGTCGCCGCCCTCATCCGGGATGATCTTCTGGAGCAGGCAGCGGCAGATGAGCCCGCCCATGGAGTGCGCGACGAGGTGGACCCGCGGCGCCCCCGTCTTCTGCTGCAGCGTCCGGATCAGGGCCAGCAGGTCTCGCGCCGCGCTCTCCAGGCTGAAGTCCTGCGGCCTTGCGCCCCAGGTGTCGGCGGAGACGTCGTAGAAGCGGTGCACCCAGATGGTGTTCCACGGGACCTGGTCGTTCCGGTCCAGATACGCCATCTGCCCGCCCTCGACGAGGATCTGGTAGCCCTCGTCGGTGTGGAGCCTGAGCAGCGGCCCCTCGAACTGGTAAAAGTGCGGCTCGTCGCCGCTTCCCACCCGCACGTGCGTCGAGCCCTCGTTGAACCCGTAGAACGGGTCCGTCACCGCCTTGTCGATCCCGGGCGTGCCGCCCGCGAAACCCCGTACGTACACGAGGGGAAAGCCGGACCCGTCGGACATCGGACCTCCAAGGCGACCTCGCGACCACATGACCTGTATAGGTCATATTGACCTGCTATCGCGAGGAGGGCCAAGGGAAAGCCGCCCGGTCAGCCGACCCCCTCGCGGGCGAGTCAGGGGAGCGCGCCCGGCTCCGCGCCCGGGACTCCAACCGGCCAGGGGGGTGGACTGCGCCGTGCAGGTGAATGTCGCCGTGCCACCGTCGCATCCCGGCCCGGCGAGGAAACAGTGACAGGGTGAAGGTTGGCGGAGGCGCTTCGTGGAGGAGGCCGGGAGCCTACGACAAGGCTCGGAGGTGGCGGGTACGCACGAGCGGCTGGTACCTGCCGCTGCTGGCGCTGACCTTCGTGGAGGCGCTGGTCATGCTGTTCCTGGCAGCCGAGGCCGTCTACACCCTGGTCGGCAGGAAGGGCGTCAGGGACCACCGCTTCTGGTCGCCCATGATCTGGATCGACGGGCAGTGCGGCGAGAGCACCTTCTCCTGCGGCGTCCTGCAGAACGTCTTCATGCCCTTCCTCACGCTCGCCCTGGTCACCGTCGCCTACCTCTTCTTCCGGTTCAGCCGCGTGCGCAGGGCATATCTGAAGAGGGCCCGGCAGACCCCGCACGAGTTGGTGGAGACGGCGGGCGACATCTTCGGCTAGGTCGTGGGCCGCGACCAGCTCTCCGCCGTCCTCATGGCGGATCTGCAGGACAGCCGGTTCCGCCGTACGCACGTCGTCGTCGGGGGGATCGGAACGGGCAAGACGGCACTGGTCGTCCTGCTGACCCGGCAACTCGCCGAGGGCAGCGCCGTGCCCGTCCCGTTGCGCCTGCGCGGGGTCCAGGGCGGCCTGGACTTCATGCAGATGGCGTCCGAGCGGTTCTGCCGGGAAGTGCAGGGCAACATCCGCTCCGGCGCCGAGGGGGAGAAGGTGTGGCGGCGGCTATGCCAGCAGGGACGCGTCGTCGTCCTCGCGGACGGGCTGGAAGAGGCGCTGACCGGTGAGGCGCTGACCGAGGAGCGCGACAATATCATCCGGCTGGCCATCCGCCGGGCCAATGATGAGCGGCTGCCGCTGATCATCACCTCACGGCCGCACGACTCGCTCCGCGGGATGGACGCGTCCGTCACGGACCTGGAGCCGCTGAGCGAGGAGGCGGCCCTGGAGTACATCTCCTCCGGCACCATGTGGGAGGACCGGCAGCGGCTCGACTGGATCGTCGAGAAGGCCGGCATCGCCGAGGCGCCCACCTATCTGCAGATCGCCCGCGAGCTCCACGATGAGGGACTCCTGGAGCACGCCCTGTCCGGGCACGCCGAGGCGGAGGCTCTGGAGACTCGCGGCGGGGATCGGGCATCACTCCGCCTCCATCTGGTCGACACCTGGCTCAACGCCCTGATCGGCGGCGATCTCCACCCCGAGCTGCCGCTCAGGCCGGAGGAGCGGCGGTCGGCGATCCATTACTGACTTCGGCTCGTCGGGGTGAACTGTCCTGGGTTGCCTGACGGGCTCGTTGTGGTGGCTGTATCCGATGGTGTGTGAGATATGCAGATGGGGGCGGGCTGACCGCCGCGGGACGGGTACGCCGGGAGTCAGTGCGGATGCCGGCTGCCGAGCTGTTCGAGCAGGACGTCAAGCCGACGGTGGTCGCTCGACGTCTGCGGGTGAGTCCGAAGTCCGCCTACCAGTGGCACCAACTGTGGCGCGAAGGCGGGGGCGGGGCGCTGGCGTCACGCGGCCCGGGTGGGTCGCGATGCCGACTGTCTCCGCGCTGCCTGAAGAAGCTCGCCGCGTATCTGGACCAGGGTCCGGCCGCGCACGGCTGGGTGGAAGACCAGGTGTGGACCGCTTCGCGGGTGGCCACGCTGATCGGTCGGAAGTTCCACGTCTCGTACAGCGTCTCGGGTGCTACGAGGCTGATGCACCGGCTCGGCTTCAGTCCCCAGGTCCCGGCACGGCGGGTGGCTGAGCGCGATGAGCAGGCCGTCACCGCGTGGAAGGAGGCGACCTGGGCGGAGGTAAAAGGGCCCGGGCGGCCTGCGGGGGCTACATCTGCTTCGAGGACGAGGCAGGCTTCACCCGCCGACCGCCCAAGGGACGCACGTGGGGCCGGCGAGGCCGAACACCGGTCGTGACCGTCAGCGGCCGCCGCTCGGGACGCCTGTCCGTGGCGGGACTGATCGCCATGCGGCCGGGCTCGCGCACCAGGCTGTGCCACCGTCTGCGCACCCACCCCGCAGGCAAGGGCCAGCGCCGCAGCATGGACGAGCGCGACTTCATCGCCCTGGTCGACGGAGTGCACCACCTCGTGAAGGCACCAATCATCCTGGTCTGGGACCGCCTGAACACCCACGGCTCCCACGCCATGCGCGAATTGGTCGCTGAGCGCACCTGGTTGACGGTCTTCCTCCTCCCCGCCTACTCACCCGACCTCAACCCGGTCGAATGGGTCTGGGCACACGTCAAACGCAGCCTGGCAAACCTCGCCGTTGTCGCTCTCGACCGGCTCGAAGCCCTCGTCCGCAACCGGCTCAAGCGATTGCAGTACCGACCCGAGATCCTCGACGGCTTCATAGCCGGCACCAGGCTGACTCTCGACACCCCAACGTCACCCTGAAGAGCCGAAGTCAGTAACCGCTGTGCCCCACGGCCGTACCAGTCTCACGGGCCCACACGGAGGCGGTCATCGTTTTGGGACCGCCGACAGCAACGACGTCACTGTCGACCCCACCGTCTTGGCGACTGCGGCCCCGGCCGTTGCCGCACGATCCGACACGGTTGTTCCCCGACCCCCGAGCCGATGCCCGGGATGTGGTCGCGGAGGCCGGCCCGCGCGCCCAGCCGGAGCGAGCGCCGGTCCGGCGTGCTCATCGGCTGGGGCCGGGAGTCCCCGGACTCGGCTCCAGCCGAGCTGGCGGCTGACACACCGGACGCCAACCAGTGCCGGGCGAAGCCACCGTAAGGGGTGGAGCGGTCGCGCTACCCCTGCCGCCCCGGGGACCAGCCTTCCGGGACAGCAGGGGTGCGGGCAGGTCAGCCGAACTTGTACACGGTAACGGTCACGGATCCGCCTTCGGCGCTGATGGTGTAGTCGCCGGGGCCGGTGTAGGGCAGGCAGCCGTCGGCCAGGATGTCGTCGTCGTTGATGCCGGTGTCGTCTTCGCCGACGTTGGCGCAGATCTCGCTGACGGGGTGGGGGACGAACCGGTGATCGAAGGGGCCGAAGTCCGGGTAGCGGGGCAGGGTGGGGGTGTTGATGCCCACGTCGGGGTGCTCCCACAGCGTGGTCGGCTGCCCCCAGGGGGCCCGCACGTCGACCTCGCCGTAAGGCTCGGGCAGGTTGTTGTCGTCGCTCTCGCGGGGGTTGGAGAACGTGATCGAGTAATAGATGGGCCCAGGCCCACCAAGTTCCTGAGCGTGGGCCGCGCCGACGTTGGCGATGCCCGTCAGCATCAGGGCCGTTGAGGCGAAGGCCGCCACCCGGCCCGCAGAGCGCAGACGCATCCCGATCTCCTTCTACTCGTTCCGTAGCCACTTGACTACTCTCAGTAGAGAGTACTCGATACGGAACGTGACATTACTCAACGAACGCACGTTTGATCCTCGGTCCCCGAGTGGGGCCGCAGCCTGGTAGTCCGTGCGTCGCGCCACCGGTCAAACATCAGTGGCAAACGGTCGCCGCTGCCGTTGTCCGACGCCGTGCAGCTCGTCAGGAGGGCCCGCGACCGGCAACAACGGGTCCAACACAGCCCACTGGCCATGGGAAAGATCCCCACGCCCCACACCGAGATCATCACAGCAACGAACACGGCTCCGGAGCCGCTTCCACAACAGGCGCGAGGGTGCGCAGCCGTACGAGGACGCCGAGGTGGCGTCCTGCAGGGCTACTTGCTGCGGAAGCAGGGCGAGTAGACGTCGAACTGGATCAGCGGGTCGCCGTACCGGAGGTTCTTCTCCCAGGTCACGTCCATCTGGATCTTCGTCGCCAGGTGGGTGGCCAGGATCTGCTGGTTCTTGCTCAAGCTGGAGTCCGGGCCGTTCCTGACGATCTTCCACCCCTGCCCGGGCAGGCGCGCGGCCAGGTTGGCCATGCCCTTACCCAGGGCGGTGTTGTCCTTCGAGTGCACGGTCCACATCTGGGACAGCACGCGGTCGGGGCTGTCGTCGTTGTCGTCGTCGCACGACAGGTCGGTCGGGGTGCTCCGCGGCGGGAAGGCGCCCACTTGCCGGCCGGTGACGTGGGCGGTGTCCATGACGACGGCGGACTGGGTCATGACCTCGCTCCTGACAGTCGCCGCGTCGCGCTCGGGCGTGCCGTCGCCCCCGCAACCCGCGGCCAGGGCGAGCACACCCACGACGGCCGCACCCCGCCACGCCACGGCGATCCGCGTCACTGCCCGGGCTCCTGTGCGGAGACGAAGAAGCGGGAGTAGACGGAGAAGGAGATCAGCGGATCCCCGAGGTCCGTGTTCCGCTCGAAGGTCGCTTCGAGCTGGATGTGTGTCGCCAGGTGGGTGGCAAGGATCTCCTGGTTGCGGTTCCGGCTGGAGTCGGGACCGTTGCGCACCACGTGCCAGCCGTTCTCCGGCAGCCGTTGGGCGAGTGCGGCCATTGCCCCTTCCAACGCAGACTCGTCCACGCCGTGCAGGGACCACAGGTGCGTGACGTTGTGGAATTCATCGGGGTCCTCGCCCTGGTCCCAGGGCAATGCCATGGGTCCGCCCTCGGACACCTTTCCCTTGACCTGCACCATGTCGAGCACGGCGCTGGACAGTTCGGCAACCTGGACTTTCACATTCCGGGCGGAAAGCAACCGCGGCTGGTAACCGAGACGGTCGGACGCATCGTTCATTTCCCCACTACCTCGGTGCTCCGTAGGGCGACTGGTGTGTCAGCTTAACGTTGTCGTACCGGCCGACGACGACCTCGGCCTGGTTCTTCAGGCTGACTGACGGCTTGCCGTTGTCCATGTTCCAGTACGCACTGTGGTTGTGCGCGTCCGACGCCATCAGGTTGCCGCCGAACGCCGGGTCCGTCGGGATGTTCCCGCCGCCGCCCAGGCCCATGAAGCGGCCGCCGTCGCGGACGACGTGGTCGAGGCCACCGCCGCCCTCCGCCCACATGTGGGTGGGGTCCAGGCCGAGGTCACCGGGGTGCTCGGCCTGCATGCCCGGGCTGCCGACGGCGATCACGTCGTCGACGGGCAGCGGGTCGGCGACACCTACCTGGTGGTCGGGATACGCGTACTTGGCGGTGTCGCCGATCAGCGTGCTGCCGTAGCTGTGGCCGATGAGCGTGGTGTGCGCGTGGCTTCCGGTGGCCGCCTGGTGGGCTGCCGCGTTGCCGTCGAGGAACTGGCGCAACTCGGGCGCTCCGGCGTGCGCGTACTTGTCGTCGGTGGCTGCCGGGATGTCGTCGGGGGCGTTGTAGTCGAACCACGTGATGGTGGAGATCTTCGCGCCGGAGTCCTCCTGGTTGCTGGCCTGCCACAGGTTCACCCCCCGGTTGATGTCGCCGCCGATCTTGTCGAGCTTCGACGTCGTGCCAGGCACGTAGATGGCCGTGTGGTCCGCGGTGTCGGGGTTGCCGTTGGCCACGATGACCTTGCCGTCGCCCTTGCCCTCGGGGTCGAAGCCCAGGAGGTACGCCTCGGGCAGGCCGTCGGTGCCGGTGGCGTCGAAACGGGCCTGGATGGCGTCCATACCCTTGAGCCGGCCCCTGATGTGAGACAGGTCCCGGTACTTGTCGCCGTACACCGCGTTCCACACCGTCCATTCCGGGGTGTGGACCCCGCGCCCCGAGGGGTCCGCGATGTCGGCCCACACCTCCTTGGGCGGCGGGGGTATTGAGTCCAGCTGCATCTGGTAGTTGCCGCGGGTCTCGGCGAGGAGCGTGCGGTTGGCCTCGTCGCGTACGGTCGCGGGCAGGCCGTCGAGGGCGCCTGTGCGGTCGGGGTAGGCGGCCAGGTAGTCGGCCTGGTCCTGCGGGGACAGGCTCTTCCACCAGTCGGCGTTGTCCTGCGGCTTGCCGTGCTTCGGCGGCGGCTTGAGGTGGCTGAGGTAGGACGCGGCGTCCTTGTCGACGCCGGCCATGTCCTTCTGGGCGTCGGCCCAGTCCGCCGCGGAGACGGTGAGGTCGTCGTCGGCCATGAGCTTGCGAAGTTGCGGCGCCCACTTGTCATCGGCCGCGGTGGCCTCGCGCAGGGCGTCGGATATGCGGTCGGCGATGTCCTGGGCCACGGCGTGGTGCGGGTTGGGGTCGAAGTGGGCGGCCTGGTGGTCGATTGCGCGGACCGAGGCGTCGGCGGCGCCGGTGACCGTACCGCCGTGGACAGGCTTGCCCTTGTCTTCGCCGCCCTCAGGATAGGTGACCGAGCCGTCGTCGCCGACGGTGAACGTGTGGGCCGCCGCGTCCGCGACGGCCGCGTCGAACTTCACCTTGGCCGGCGTGATGTCGGCGACGAAGGCCCGCAAGGCCGTACTGACCAGGCCGCATTCGACCTGGATGTAGTGGAAGTTCTCCGCGACCTCACTGAGTTGGCGGTGCGCTGCGTCCGCGCTGACACCGGCGAGCTTGGCGACGCGCATCTTCGCGCTGATGCCGTTCTCGATGTCTCCCTTGCCCTGGTCGGCCATGTCGCTGAGCGCGCGGTAGCCGTCGGCGAGGCCTTCGAACTGGGCGGTCTTGAGGAACTTCAGAGCGGATACGTCCACAGGTCAGCCCGCCTGGTTCTGACCGCCGACGGCCGGGGTGTCGTTGTAGCCGTCGTCGAGCTTGTCGAACTCGGCCCTGACCAGCTCGTCGCTGACGCACAGGGTCGCGCCCGCCGCCTCCAGCTGCTTCTGCAGTGCCCCGCACCGGGTCAGCAGGCTGTTGACGTAGCCGCTCCAGGTGGAGCGCAACTGGGCCTGGGCCGTGAGGGTTTCGAAGGTGCAGTCGGAGAACTGGAGGCTGGTGTCCATGCCCTGCTGCGCCTCGTAGAGCTTGGTGCCGGCCTTCGACAGGTTGTCCGCCAGCGTGCCCACACCTTTGGCGGCGGCCTTCCACGCGGCGATGTCCGAGGCCATGCCCGCGTCACCACCCGTGGCCTCCGGAGTACCCCCGCCGTCGGCGTCGGCGTCGGCGTCGGCGTCGGCGTCGGCGTGCGCAAGCGTCAGCACCGGCCCGCCGGCCACCTCCTGCTTGATCCCGGCCCATTCCGCTTCGAATGTCACGGCCCCCACCCCTCCCCGACCACAGGGCGGTTGCAAGTTTCGGGATCGCGTAGATCGTCCGTGCTCAGCGGGAGTTGAGGTGGCAGCAGCACAGGCACGAGACCGGTGATCATCAGGGTGTCTACGCCAGCTGATCACATCGAGGTCCCGTGCCTGCCGTTCCATCTTTCCCGATCCCTGCCGTCCTGGTGAAACTGGCCCCCCATCAGCACGACACCGGTCGCCTGCAGCCCGCCTCCGGCGCGTACCCGACCCGCGCTCGCGTCGCGGACGCTGGTATCCCCTGGTCGGGTTGCTGCTGATCTGTGCCTGCGCGGTCGTCTCCGGAGCCCGGACCGTCACCGAGATCACCGAGTGGGGACAGCGCGCCACCACGACGGTGCTGGAAGAGTTCGGCATCCGCCGCCACCTGCTTGGACGCCGCCGCGCCCCGTCCCATGCCACCCTCACCCGGCTCCTGGCCGCCCTCGGCGGCGATGCCCTGGACACCGCGATCGGCGCCTACCTGGCCGAACACGACCACACCGACATCCGCGCCGCCGGCTCGCCGCCCCGGCCGGCGATCGCGGTGGACGGCAAGGCGCTGACCGGCTCCGCACACCGACAGCGGCGCCACCGGCACCTGCTGTCCGCCGTCACCCACGCCCCCGCCGTCACCCTGGCCCAGCGGGAAGTGGGAGCCAAGACCAACGAGACGGCCGCTTTCCGCCCGCTGCTGGAACCACTCGATCTGGCCGGCACCGTGGTCACCTTCGACGCCCTGCACATCGTCAAGGACCAGGTGCGCTGGCTGGTGCAGGAGAAGAAGGCCCACTACATCGCGGTGATCAAGGGAAACCAGCCGACCGCGTCCGCCCAGCTCAAGGCCCTGCCATGGGAGCAGGTGCCCGTGGCGCACACCGCCGGGCCGACGGGCCGCTGGTCGACGTGACCCTCCCCAAGCCAGCACCTGTACGCCTTGGTGAAAGCCCGGGCCAGGGCGGGCCGGACGGCTGGTGGTACGACCTGCAGGTCCACGTGCCGAGCCAGAGCAGCGAGCGGGGCCGGCTCCCGGCCCTCCCGGCCCTCCCGGCCCTCCCAGCCCTCCCGGCCGCTGTTTGTAAGCACGTGAATGGGCTCCCTGTACGGACGAGAAGTGGCTCTGCAACGCAAGAAGTTGATCTGGCCCCACCCGGCGGTCAGAGAGCCGTGAAAGGCTCGACCGGGTGGGCTGTTTGGCCGCACCTGAGCTTCTTCGAAACCAAGCGTTCTGCTGTCGGCCAACACTGTCGCGGCTCCGATGGCATGGGCGACAGGATCGTCACATGCAGCCGATCTTCGTTCTCGTGCACAGTCCGTCCGTAGGCCCCTCGACCTGGCGCCCCGTGGCCGAACACCTAGCAGCGGCGGGATACCAGGTACTGGTGCCGTCCCTGTTGCACATCGGCGCCGGTGCTCCGCCGTTTTGGCCCCGCATCGTCAGTGCCGTCCGCGACGACCTCCGACAGGTCCCGGCTGGCAGCCCCGTCACGTTGGTGGCACACAGCAATGCAGGCTTGTTTCTCCCGGCGATCCGCTCGGGCCTCGACCATCCGGTGGCCAGCTCGATCTTCGTCGATGCCGCGTTGCCGGCCCTGATCGGACCGACCCCTGTCGCCCCACCCGAGTTGCTGGAGTTCCTCGGTCCGAAGGCCGTGAACGGCAGGCTTCCACGCTGGACCGACTGGTGGGACGAGGCAGACGTCGCACCCATGTTCTCCGATCCGACGATGCGACAGACCGTCATTGAGGAGCAAGCCCACCCTGCCGCTGTCCTACTACGAGCAGCACATCCCGGTCCCCGACGGCTGGGATGACCACCCCTGCTCCTACTTGTTGTTCGGGCCTCCGTATGACGACCTTGCCGCCGAAGCGCGCGAACGCGGATGGCGTGTGGCACACCTGCCCGGCGCACACCTCCATCAGATCATCGATCCTGCCGGCACGGCCCGGCACCTCGTCGAACTCGCCACCACGACATGATCTACCATCGAAGTGGGGCCAAATCACTTTGCTACAGGGGCGTGAATCACACCACCGCACGCCCCCTCCAGCCCCTGACCGGTCCAAAGGAACTCCGTGCAGTGGAGCCCAAAGAAGTGCTTACAGACACTTTGTCCTTGGGATCTCCGACGTCGCGACCATGAGCACCCTCCTCCTCCGGGACGGCCGGGAATTCTGCCACCCCGCGGCACTCAAGGAGGCTTTCACGCCGCCGTGAAGACCCGGGCGGCTCCGTCGTCGCAGGCGGTGGCGAGCCACTGCCCGTCGGGGCTGAACGCCACTGCGTTCACTGGGAGTCCGTGGTCCAGGCGCAGGATCTGCACGCCGGCGGCCGGGTCGAAGAGGCCGGCCGTGCCGTCGGCGGACGCGGATGCGAGACGGCGGCCGTCCGGGCTGAAGGTGACCGCTCGCACCGGGGCGCCGATCTGCCAGTGGAAGAGCTCGGCGCCGTCGGCGAGGCGGAACAGCCGGACGAGCTCGTCGTCGCAGGCGGTGGCGAGCAGGCCGGCCGGGCTGACCGCGACGGACAGGACGGAGCCGCCGTGGGTCAACTGGTACCGCTGGGCGCCGGTCTGGCGGTCGAAGACCCGCGCCGTCCGGTCGGCGGAGGCCGTGGCCAGAAAGTCTCCGTCCTGGCTGAAGGCGACGTGGTGTACCGGCCCGGCATGGCTCAGTACCGCGTGGCCGGTCCCCGTCCCGGCGTCGAAGATCCGGGCCGCCGTGTCCGCACTGCCGGTGGCGAGCCACTTTCCGTCCCTCGTGAACGCGACCGTCCCGACCTCGCCGCCGTGCGTGAGCTCGAACCGCGGCTCGCCGGTGTCACCCGCGAATACCCGGGCCTTGCCGTCCTTGCTTCCCGTGGCCAGGGACAGCCCGTCCTCGCTGAACGCGACGGCGGACACGGCCCCGCCGTGGGCCAGCTCCTTCAGGACCGCGCCGGTGGCCGCGTCCCAGAGACGGACCTTGCCGCCGCTGCCGCCGCTGGCGATCCTGCCCAGGTGCGAACACGCCACGGCCGTGACGGTGCCGCTGTAGATCTGGCCGCTCCCCTGGGTGCCGCTGGCGGCGTCGAAGACCCGGGAGGTCCCGTCCTGGGAGGCGGTCGCCACCTGGCCGCCCGCCGGGCTGAACGCGACCGCGTTCACAGGGCCGCCGTGGGTCAGCCGGCAGCGCTCCTGGTCGGCGAAGGGGTCGAAGACCCGCGTCACGCCGTCGGAGGGACCACCGGCCGCGGCGACCAGCGTGCCGTCCGGGCTGAACGCCGCGCTCACACAGAAGCCCAGTAGCGACAGCTTCTTCCCCGTCGCCGCGTCGAACACGAGCCCGCCGCCCTCCGTGCCCGGCGGCGCGTCGACGACGATCCCGGACGACGACGTGGCCAGCCATCGGCCGTCCCGGCTGAAACCCGCGATGCCGGCGGCGTAGCCGTGCGTCACCCGGTACCTCTCCGCACCGCTTGCCGCGTCGAAGAGGCGGACCGTGTAGTCGGCTCCGGACAGTGCCACCGACGCGTCGTCGGGGCTGAACACCGCGCCCCACACCTGGTGGTCGAGATCGAGGGGCTCAAGGAGCCGGGTGCGCAGCGTCCCGGTGGTCGAGTGGACCACCATCGCACTCCCGTCCCCGCAGGCGGCGGCGAGGTACTTTCCGCTGTTGCTCCAGGCCACGCTGTTGACGAAGCCGGTCATCGCGGCCCGCGCCATCACGATCCCGCCGTCGGTGTCGAAGATCGTCACCAGGCCCCGCTGCGTGTCCGCGGCAGCCGACGAGCCGAAACCGACGGCCAGCCGCAGGCCCGGGGTGTCGGGGCTCCAGGCCACGCACCTCACTGGGTACCACCGGGTGTCACCGGACGGGAACGCCAGTTCCAGCGCGCCGGTGGCGGCGTTGAAGATCAGGGCCGCGTCGTCCGCGCCCGTGGCCAGGCGTTTGCCGTTCCCGTTCCACGCGAGGGAGGACGTGCCGCGCTCCTCCGGCGTGCCGACGACGTGCTGCATGCGGCAGCGCTCCGCGCCGGTCGCGGCGTCGACGACCACGGCCCGCACCTTGTCGAACCCCATCGCCAGCCACTGTCCGTCGGGACTGAAGGCGACGACGTTGGGGGACCCGGCGATCCGGCAGCGTTCCACGCCCGTGCGGGCTTCGAAGACGCGCACCGTCCCGTCGGCGAAGCGGGTCGCCACCCATCGGCTGTCCGCGCTCCAGGACGTGCCGAACGCCGCCCTGTCCTCGCCGCCCGGAGCCAGGAAGCTCACCAGCTTCGCCTGCCGCGTCGTCATGCCCCGACCCGCCGATGTCCGACGTCGTCCCCGCTCGGCACTGCCATGGCGCGCTCTCTTCCCTGGACGGCTATGATCCTCCGGACGGCCGCGATGGGGCGTCCCGCCGGTCCCGTCCAGGATCAAGGAACCCGCCGGGGCCCGCACCTGGGACGAGCCCGTTCAGGTCGGCCCGCCACGGGGCGGGAACGTACGGCCTCCGCCTGCTGGATGCGTAGGGCCGTCCGCGGTGGGGTACGCGGGAGCAGGTGAAGATCACGTTCCTCATTCACGACCTCTACGGGCTCGGCGGGACGAGCCGGAGCACCCACAATCTCGCCGCGGTGCTCGCGGACCGGCACGCGGTGACGAGCGTCTCGCTGCGGTGGCACCTCCGGCTCCCGCCACTGTCGCCAGAGTGAGATGCGCGGGCCTGGAGTTCACCGTTCGTCGTCGGCGGTCCCGGCTTCGTCCCACAGGCGGGCGAGCTTCTTCACCTTCCGCTTCTCGAGCGCGGACATTGCGCTTCCCGGAGCTGGACAGTGGGTGCGCGACCTCGGTGTGCCACGCCTCAAGGCCGCCGATCCCGGCCGGGGCACCCGCCGCCCTGCCGCCGCGGGTGAAGCCCACGATCGTGGCGTTGACGGCCATCGCGTGCGGCGCGCCTCCGATACCCGCGCCGCGGGCGTTGCCGCCCATCAGTTCCTGTTCGCGCCCGAGTTTCTCGGCGGCCGCGTCCAGGCCGGCCGGTGTCAGGTGCCACAGCTTCCGCGACGGCTCACCCACACGGTCTGGTGCACCGAACCCGCCGTGCTGCCCTCGGCGACCACCAGCTTGTCGACCATGAGTGCCAACAGGGCGTTGCGGATCGCCTTGTTGTCCGACAGGTGGGCGGACCAGTTCCATGATCTGCGTCGCGGTCGCCACCTTCAGCACCCCCAGCACGCGCGGCGCGTCATGCCGGTCGCTCACACTCGACCGCGGCCGCCGCGACTGCTTGTCCCCCGGCCTGGTCACCGAGCCTGCCCCGTTCGCCACCTGACGCCTCCCCGCCGACGATCGTGCTGTGGAGGCCTTCCATCGTCGCCTGTGCCGCCGACAGCCCGGCCCGGCCCTCTTCCCAGGCCGACGCAACCAGCGGCGGCCAGCCGCCCGGCCAGGGCCCGCCGGAGGCCAAACCCGCCCCTGACCCCTCGCCCTGCCGCCCGCCTACGCCGCACCGTCCCCTTCCCCCAGGTACGGCCAAGGAGGGTGGAGGGCAGAGGGGTTGTCGGCATCCCCGGTGATGTCGGGACAAGGGCTCTGACCAGGGCAAAAGCTCCCGCCATGCGCGAGGGGGTCGGGTGCACCCTTGGGGGCGGCATCGGTATCACCGTCGGACAACCATCGGTAACCGGCCCCGTACACCCGCTCCCGGCACCGGCCGGCGCCGCACACCGACCCCGCCGGCGGCCACCAGCCGGAGCCCGCCGTGCCGTTCGAACCGGGAGCAGTGCACTTTGCCCAACCTGCTGACTGCCCGAACACCGCTTCTCGCCGCGTCCATGTACTTTGCCGTGCCGCAGCAGTGCACTCCCGTGCCGCTCAGCCGGTCCCTCCAGGATGCACCTGGCACCGGCACCGCCGCGCACCCGATTCTGCGCCTGCCACCGCGACCCCCTTCCGCTCGCCGGCGCGCCTCGCCGGCGAGTCGGGCGCAGGGTGACCCGGGCCCCCTTGTCCGCGGTCTGTTCCTGCCGGGCAACCGCCGCTGGTCCAGGAGAAACGCGAGGGCCGGACGACCGCGGCGCAGCGTGGTCAAGGGGTCGGGCAAGGGGTGGTCAAGGGGTGGCCACGCTGTTCCACCGCACCCGGATTGCCCAGTTCCCCGCCCATACCCACCGTTCCAGACCGTTCCAGACCGATCCGAGCGGTCCGCACACGGGCAGGTGAGCAGCCGGGGCAGTTGCTCACCTGCTTGTACCCACCGCCGCTTTCCACCGTTCCACGGCTGTGACCTGCTGTAGTGATGTTCGTAGAACGCCTCCCGTGTCCGGTGCCACTAAACCTTGACCGTTTGCCATTGGAGTTTGACCGGCAGGGGTCGGCGGCGAACGAGGACCTGCCTGCGAGGAAAACCGGGTGACCTCGGTCGCGACCGGACCGGACAATGGCTCATGCTGATGGATCACTGGCCCCTCCTGGGCTTGCGTCTGAACACTCCCCGTCTGGAGCTGCGACTGCCCTCCGAGGACGAACTGGCCCAGCTGGCCGACCTCGCGGCCGATGGCGTCCATGAGCCGGACCGGATGCCGTTCATCGTGCCCTGGACGGATCTGCCGCCTGCCGAGAGGGCACGTTCGGTGGTGCAGCACCATTGGCTGCGGCGGGGAAACTGGGCACCGGACAACTGGGCGCTGAACCTCGCCGTCTTCACGGACGGCCGCGTCGTCGGCCTTCAGGAGATCACCGCTCGTGACTTCGCCGTGCTGCGGCAGGTCAGCACGGCCTCCTGGCTCGGTGTGCGCCATCAGCGACAGGGAATCGGGACCGAGATGCGCGCCGCGATCTTGCACCTGGCCTTCGCCGGGCTGGGCGCGGCCGACGCGCTGTCGGGCGCCTTCGAAGACAACCCTTCTTCCTTCGCCGTGTCCGAGAAGCTGGGATACGAGCCCGACGGCGTCGCCCAGTGGAGCATCCGTGGCCGACGCACGACGATGCGGCGCTTGCGGTTGGCCCGGGCCAGCTGGGAGATACACCAGCGCGTCCCCACCACGATCACCGGTCTCCTGCCCTGCTTGCCACTCTTCGGTCTCACGGGCCAGGCAGAGGACTGAACCACTAGCGCAAGCACCGCCCGCCAAACTCCAATGGCAAACGGTCAAGGTTCAGTGGCACCGGACATCCCGGGTGGAGCGACGGAAGGCGTTCCACCCGTGGAATCGAACGGGGAATCGAACTAGGTTGGAGGGGTGGGCGACGACCAGGAACAGGAGCAGGGCCAGGCGCAGTCGGCTGCGCTGCCGCTGGCCGACGGGCCGCTGGTCGACGTGACCCTCCCGGACGGACAGCGCCTGTACGCCGTCGTCAAAGCCCGGGTCAGGGAGCCGGACGGCTGGTGGTACGACCTGCAGATCCACGTGCCCCACCAGAGCAGCGAGCGAGGCCGGCTCCTGGCCCTCCCGGCCGCCGTGGACTTCCGCGCACCGGCCGCCCTGTGCGAGCCGATCGACGGCCAGCCCTACGACCAGGTCCCGACCGAGCGGCCCGGCACCACCCCGGCCTGGAAGGTCGAAGAGAAGGTGTACTGCAGAACCAAGCGCGACGACGACAACGACAGGCGGCCCGACTCGGAGGACAGGGACCAAAGCTCGCAAACAGGGACATTGGCGCGGCGTGGGCTATTTGTGGGCCGCACGAGCCGACGGAGTGTCAGGTAGCCGTCTGACATGCGAAGACTTTTCCAAAGCCCGCGTCTCCGGAGCCGTGTGCGCAGGTTCGAATCCTGCCGGGGGCACAACCGGAACAAGGCTCTGACCAGCAGGAATGCCGGTCAGAGCCTTTCCTGTACCTGCCAAATCGCACACGGTCTTCTGACCGTTGCTCTTTTCGGGGCAGGAAGTACTCGGCTGGACTGTGCAATCGGCTCGTTACTCGGCTGTTCTGCCAGGTCAGACCACCGTTTGCAGGGCGCTGGCCGGCCGCTTAACCCGCCGGAACTGCACTGCGGACCGCATTCGTCCAACGATTGTCCTGCTTACGAGCAGTCCTGTGACCTGCACCTATTTCGGAAACGCACACGGCGTAGAGGGTCGTTGCTCTTGGGTAACGGCTTCGCCCGGGGCGAACCCCGCGGTCGAGGGGCGTTCCGCGACCCGGAACATCCACCCCAGCGGTCAGTTGGCAGCGGGGCCGGATCACAAGCCGTCCTGATAGCTCAGGAACCAGTGGGTGTCGAAGTAGCGGGCCATCGTGAACGGATGGTGCCGGTCAAGGAGGATGCGGCAGACGAACTCCGCGGCCGGGCAGTCGAAGAGGACGTCGCGGTTGTCGAAGGTCCGGACCGCGACGGGCCAGCGGTCCGGGTCCCCGCCGTCGACCCGCCAGCAGTACAGGTCCTCGTGTTCGGTGCCTGCCCAGATGAGCAGACCGTCCTCCCGCAGATGCGTCCACGGCTCCTGGTTCAGGTCGAGGTAACCGTCGAAGGCGCCCACACCGAAGGTCGCCACCATGCGTTTGTAGTCACCGGGAAGTCTCGATCCCAGGCGCCCCTCGATCCGCGCCCAGTCGACGTCCTGCCGTCGCGAGGAGGGGGTCCAGCCGGTGACGCGGACGAGCCGGTCGACCCAGTCCTCATCCTGGCCCAGTGGCCCCACGGGCGGTGCCTGCGTGCGCCGCGGCGCGGTCGCCAGCACCGGCCGGACGACGCCTTCCGCGTCCCGCGCCGTCCCCGCACCGATCCACTGCTCCCCGTACGCCCATGCCCGTATCGTCACCCCCCGCCCTTCGAGGCCGGTCAGCAACCCCGCGCCGCTCCACTCATCCGCGGTCGGATCCGTGAAGCCGTCAAGGACAAGGGTTCGCGGGGCACCGTAGCGACCGTCCAGCAACTCCACGAGTGCGTGTGGGTCGACATCCGAGGGCAGGTGCAGACACCCGCCCGGGGAGGTGATTCGGGCCAGCAGGTCGTTGAGCGTCGATTGCGTGAGTTCCATGGCGGCAGTGAAGCGCACCGCACCGACAACAAGCCTGCCGAGAACGAGGTGCAGCGCAGGTCCGCCGGTCTACCAGGTCGCGGTGCTTGCGAGCCCTCGACACCCGGGGGCGAACAGGCGATCAGGCAGGGGGTGACATGGCGGTTGAGCGTCACAGACACCTGATGCCTCGTCCCTCCGGGACAAGGCATTCGGGTGGTCCACATGGGCAGGGCGCGCCGCGCTGCGGCCGGTCA
>NZ_FRBI01000019.1 GCF_900142575.1 Actinacidiphila paucisporea | reverse complement strand
ACTCGCCGCCAGTCATGTCCAGCTCCCCTCTCTCCACACCCCACGCTACCGGATACTCCGGCAACCATCAACAACCAAAACTAATGATGCCCCGAACAGCGCAAACCCGTAATGATCAAGATCGATAAGAAGTTCCGACACCCACCCCGCACCCCACCCGAACCCCGGCCACCCCGGACCCCGGCCCGGACCACACCCCGGCCCGGACCGGACCGGGGAATCGGACGGACGGCCGGATCAGGCCGGCCGGTGCGGTCGGTGCGGTCGGTGCGGTCGGTGCGGTCGGACCGGACCGGGCCGGACGGATCAGCCCGGATCGGGCCGGACGGATCGGGCCGGTCGGGCCGGATCGGGCCGGTCGGGCCGGTCGGGCCGGTCGGGCCGGCCCGGATCGCCTGGCCGCAAGCAGGACCACACCCCCTGCACCCACCCGGGGCGCAACAGGGCCGCCACCACGGCACGAGCCCCCAGACAGGACAGCCGGACAGTCAGGCCGTCAGGCCGTCAGGCCGTCAGGCGGTCAGGCGGTCAGGCGGTCAGGCGGTGGCAGTCAGCCCGCCGGGCGGGCGGGCGGCCATGGGGAGCGTGTCTTTGGCACCGTTCTTCTGCGACCGCCGCAGCAGGGAGTTCGGGCTCCCGGTCATCGGCGTGTTGGTCCGGCCCCGGCCGCCTTGGATGTTCCAGGGCGGTGTCTGACCCCCGTGGGCGCGGTGGCCGGGTGCCCGGCTGCGGGCAGGGGGCCCCAGGACGGCCGTCCTGGGGCGGGGGCAGCCGCCTGGGGCAAAGCCGGGGCGGGCGGGTGCCGGTTTTGTGAAGGAGGCGGGCAACCACCGGGGCTCGACCCCCAGGGGGTGGTTGCCCGCTTCGGGCCTGCCGGCCACCGGACAGGCCCGAAGCGGGCCCCGGCCCGGCGTCTCGCAGCCGGTGGCCTCCGTCAAGGAGTACCGCCCGCGAAACAGCCCGCCGGCCGCCCCGGGCAGGAAGGCGAACCCGCCCACCCCGGGCCCGGCCGGACCGGCAACAGCCGCAGCAGGCGGCACAGGCAACCCGCCCCGCCCCGCCCCGCCGCGTTTTTCTCAGGCCTCGATCTCGTCCGGGGCCGGGGTGTCGAAGGAGTAGACGTGCAGCTTGATGCCGTCCGGGTCGTGGAAGAACACGATGTACCCGATCGCCGCGATCCGCAGACCGGAGTTCTCCACACCCTCCGCGTTGAGATGGTCAACCCAGGACTGCACCTCAGCCTTGCCCTGGACCGCGAAACTGACCGGGTCGAACCCCGACAGCGAATCCGAGAGCTCCTTGTTCTCACGGAACGCCAGCAGGGTGTTGTCCAGACCGGTGAGCTTTCCCACCGAACCCCGCACGATCCCCTCGTCGTCCTTGAACTCCATCGTCGTGGCAAAACCAAAGACACGGCCGTACCACTCGATCGAACGCTGAATGTCGCTGACCGCGAACTTCACATGGTGGATCCCGCCGAGAGCCGGCATGACAACTTCCCTTCCCTGGATACCTACACACGAAAAACCCATGACCAAGAGCTGTCCCGCAATCCCCGGCGAACCCAGCAGCGACACCCACGGCACCCCCGGCACAACCACGACCCGCCCCCACACCACCCACACATGGAAACGACCCACCACCGAACGACACCACACCCGCCACCACACCCGAGCCCACCGCGAACAGCGGGACAGCCCTTACCCACCCACCACCAACACCCCACAGGGCCGCACCAACGCGAGAATCCTCAACCCGACCCTGCGGACACCAGGACAGCGCCGAAGACCTCCCGGGACAACCCGCGGGCCGAACAGGCCGCGCTCACCACCAGAACCCCCACCGGGGCTCCCCGCGGGCCCGGCAAGATCCGCCGGACAGGCCCTAGCGCCGGGACCCGGTCGGGTCCCCGCTACGAGAACGCCCCGCCCCATCACCCACCGGACCGCCCGGGTCCTGCGGCGCCGGCGACAACGTCAAGAACTCCCTGACCCGCAACACCGACAACGCCAACCGCAGACTCCTGCGGATACGCACCGACCCGTCATCAGCAGCCAGCACCGGATCGACCAACGCCACCCGACGGCGACGCACCACCAACTCGCACCCACCCGCCGCCCGCACGTTCTTGACCCAGTCCGTCCCCGACCCATACGGCAACGTCACCACATAAGCACCCTGATGCCGGAAAACCTTCACCGGCGTCCGATACTCACGCCCCGAAACCCGCCCCCGATGCACCACCAACCCAAAACCCGGCAACCGCCCGAACAACGGACCAGCCACACGATTACCCAACGCCTTGTTGAACCGCGCCCACCGACGACCCAAAGTCATAACCGGGAACTCCTCCACCACCCGAAGACACCCCCACCCCCACCCACCAGGCAGAACGCACAGGCATCCAAACGACAGCCCCCCACAACCCCAAGGAGACCCTCAACACAAGACCACACCCCACCCCCACACCACCACCACGCACCCCCCAAACCGCCAGGCACCACCACACCCACCAAGCAACGCGCAGCCCCGGCACACAGCCGAACCCAGCACACCGATAAGACCAGACCAACAGCACCCAGCACAGCGCACAGGACAGCACACAGGACAGCACACGGGACAGCACGGCGCACGACCCGGCAGGCACCGCCCGACCCCGGCGAAAACCGCCAACCCCAGCGGACAACAAAAGACTCGGCGGTCACCCGCAACCCAGCGGCACCACCAGACCCGGCGGACACACAGCAACACCGCGACGGCACCACCAAACCCAGCCACGCACAGGAGCCCAGCAGCCGGACCGCAGTTCAGCGAACACCACCCGCCAGACCGAGGCCGGCACCGCACCACTGCCACGGCACCACCACGCCCCACCGAAAGCAGGGGGGGTTCAGCAGGAAGACGGAGTTCACCGGGCACCGCCATCCAGGCCGGCACCGCAACAACACGGCAGACACCCCCAACCCAACAAACACCGCAAGATCAGGCAGGTACCGCCACATGGGCGGAACAGCAGGGCCCGGCCACCCCCTGAGGGCAACCCTCCCACCGGACACAGGCCGAAGCCCCAAACACGAGAAGGCGCCAGGGCCTGCCGGACACCACCGGGACAGGGCAGAGCGCAACACACCCGACAGCCACCACCGGAGCGGGGCGGGCACCACCGAGACGGGGCGAGACCGAGAGCAACACACCCGGCGGCCAGACCGCGATACACCGCACACCACAAGAACGAGGCGGGGCACCCCCTGAGCCCGGCAGCCACCACCAACTCAAACCACGCAACGCCAAGTTCACCGGCCACCCCAGGCCGAGACAGACACACGCCACACCCGGCAGCCACCGCCCGTCAGACGGTCACCGCACGGTCAAGCAGTCACCACCGGGCCAACGCGGACAGGCACGATCCAGGCCCAACAACCACCACCACACCAGGCGGCCACCGCCAGTCGCCACAGCCACCGCCACAATCGGCAGACCCACCACGTTGGGCGGGCACCGCACGGTCGAGCAGTCACCGCCAGACCGGGTCAGGGCACCACCGGAAGCGGGGCAGACACACGCCACACCCGGCAGCCACCGCCAACTCAAACCAAGCGCCGCCAAGTTCACCGACCACCGCCAGGTTTGGCGAGCCACCACCAGGCCGGGGCAGACACACGCCACACCCGGCAGCCACCGCCACGTCAGACAGCCACCGCACGGTCAAGCAGTCACCACAAGACCAACGCGCACGGACACCGTCCAGGCCCAACAACCACCACCACACCAGGCGGCCACCGCCAGTCGCCACAGCCACCGCCACCGCCACCGCCACAATCGGCAGACCCACCACATTCCAGCGGACCCGCCACGTTGGGCGGGCACCGCCCCCGGCAGGGCGGGCAGGCCCGGGCACCCCCCGGGGCGGGGCGGGTAGGCCCGGGCACCCCCCGGGCAGGGCGGGCAGGCCCGGGGGGCGCCCGGGCGGGGCAACGCCAGCCGGTCACCACCGGGCCGGTGCAGACACACGCCACACCCGGCAGCCACCGCCCGTCAGACAGCCACCGCACGGTCAAGCAGTCACCACCGGGCCAACGCGCACGGACACCGTCCAGGCCCAACAACCACCACCACACCAGGCGGCCACCGCCAGTCGCCACAGCCACCGCCACAATCGGCAGACCCACCACGTTCCAGCGGACCCGCCACGTTCCAGCGGACCCAGCCACGTTCGGCGGACCCGCCACGTTCCAGCGGACCCAGCCGCGTTGGGCGGGCACCCCCCGGGGCGGGGCGGGCAGGCCCGGGCACCACCGGGGCGGGGCGGGCAGGCCCGGGGGGCGCCCCGGGCTGCGCCGGCCCCCCGGGGGGGTGGCAGCCCCCCCGGGGGGCCCGGGGGGAGGGGTGGTGTCAGCCGTCCCAGCGGGCGTAAGCAGCGCGCAGCTCCTCCTCCAAGCGGCCGAAGGACCCCTCGAAGAACGTCAACGGCTCCTGCCGCCGCCGGTGCACACCCAGCTGAACGACCTCACCCACCACGATCATGTGATCCCCGCCCGGATACTCCGCACGAATATCACAATCCATATACGCCAACGACTCACCCAGCACCGGCACCCCCCGGGCACTCCGCCCGGAAAACACCCGCCCCGCAGCCGGCGCCTGCCGCCCCGCGAACACCTGCGCCAACTGCTCATGACGCCGCGCCAGCAAATTCACCGCGAACCGCCCACTCCGCGTGAGCTCCCCACGCAACCGCGACTCACGATGAATACAGAACAACACCAACGGCGGATCCAACGACACCGACGTGAACGAATTCACCGTCGTCCCGTCACCCTCATCACCCGCCCCCGTCGAGATCACCGTCACACCCGTGACGAACATCCCGCACACACGCCGCAACGACCGCCCATCAGCGGGAAACACATGATGCGCCACCTCATCCGACACACCACCCTCACCAACCGGCCCGCCCACCCCCGCCACCACTACAGCAACTTCCGCGCACGCGGACCGGCCTTGACCCCACCGGACACCACGAAACGAGTCAACTTCCGCATATCCGGACCCGCCGAGAACAACCCCCACCGAACAAACCGCCCCACATCCAACGTGTTCGGCGCGACGAACCGCGTCGCCGGATCCTTCCACCCGAACGTCGGATTCACCTCAGGACTGTCCTGCACCACCTTCAAGATGATGTCCGCGGCCTCATCACCGGTCAACTCACCCACCTCGAACTTCTCACACGTCTCCGCAGTCACCTCCAAAATCCGCTGGAACGTCGTACTCTCCGGCCACCACAACCCCGGATTCTCCGTCTTCTCCAACGCCTGGAAATGCGCGTTGTCCCCATCCACCACATACCGCAGACGCGCACCCGTCAACCGCATCACACCCGGCGTGATGAAACACCCCCACACCCGGAACACCGCATTCCACAACCGGAAATGCGAGAACGAGATCAACGCACTGTTCACCAGATCATCGTTGAAGTCCAGCAGACCCGCCTCGAGCTTCTCCACATACTCGAACCGCTCCTCGGAGAAGTCATCGTCCCGCAACGCCTCCAACACCCGCGACGCCAAAGCGTCCACAACCTCCATCGTGTTCGACAACCCACGCGAGAACAACGGATCGATGAACCCCGCCGCATGCGACATCAAACACCACCGGTAACCCACCGACTTCCGAGACGAATACTGCAACCGCCCCGTCGACACCCACTCACGCACCGGCCGCGCACCCTCGAACTGCCGCGCAATCGCCGGATACTTCGCCAAAAACGAATCGAACTCCTCCTGCGGCGTCATATCCTCCGGCTTCGGATACACCCGCTCATCCAACTGCAAACCCACACTCACCAACGGGTTCTTCGACTTCTTGTAGTTGTTGAACGGAATGATCCACAACCACCCCCGGTCGATCATATGATGCATCGTGCCCTTATGCCACTTGATCGGCGGACGGTGCTCCCGCGGAACATCCACCACATCATCATACGGCTTGATCCCGATGAAATGATTGAACAACGACCGCGAATGATGCTTGAACCGCGCCGGCTTCTCCCGCAGATCAAACTTCTCCGCCAACAACGAACGGAACCCCGACGCATCAATCAAATACCGCGCCCGGAACACCTCACCATTCGCCCCCGTCACCGTCACACCATCCGCATCGAACTGAAGATCCTCAGCCCGCCACTGCTGCCGAACCTGAACCCCATACCGCACCGCAGTATGAAACATCCACGAATCCGTGTCCTGCCGAAACATATGACTGTTCTGCGCCAACACCCGCGGAATCGCAAACTGCGTCGACTCCGCCGGATCCGGCTCCACACCCACCACATGCCGCTGAAAACCAAAATGCACCTTCACCCCATGCGAAGGCCCCACCACACGATTCGTCACCCCCACCTTCGCCAACGACGCCAACTCCGGCACCCCATACCGCTCCGCCAAAATATGCAACCACTCCGCCAACTGCGGCGTCTGCGACTCCCCAATCGCCATCCGCGGATGCGACCCCGCATCCACCAACACCACACTCACACCCTGCGACGCCAACACCGTCGCCACCGTCGACCCCGCCAACCCCGAACCCAACACAAACACATCACACACCCGCACCCCACCAACACCCACCATCACACAACTCCCCTCACAGAGAACCGAATACCAGTCAGCGACGAATGCACGTACCCATGCGAACAACACCAGCGGCCGTCACGGGAAACGGGGTGGACGGCCGGGCGGATCACCGGCCCTCAGGCCCGGCGCGATCCCGAGACGCTGATCTTCGGCAGCAGCCGGCTGACCTTGGAATGCCCGGACAGGGTGTCCCCGGCGAAAGTGACGTCGAAGTCGAGGTTCAGCTTCGCGGGCTTGGTCACCGACTGGCGCCAGGTGACCTGGCGGCCCTGCGGGGTCTCCTTGCTGACGATGTCCGCCAGCGGCACGGTCTCGGCATCGCTGGCGGCGGTGCCGGCGATGAGGCCTGCGGCGTCGGTGAAGGTGTAGACGACCTCCAGGTCCCCCACCGGGGATTTCACGACCACGTCCCAGGTTCCGGCGATCGAACTCACAGCGGCTTCCTTTCGGCAGCGGGAGCAGGAAAGCCCGCGCCCCGGGCTCGATGACGAGCCGGGCTGCACGGGCTGGGTGGTGCTTCGAGGGGATCCGCGGGAGGCTGCCCGGTCCTGTTCCGGGCACAGCTCGACCGCTGGAAGTAGCGTGACATAAGCGGGCGATCCCCGTCAATATCACGTGAATCGGGGCATGAAAAAAGCGGCGCGGAGGGCGCCGCCGGCATGTCCTGGCACATCGTCACACCGGCCGGGGATCCGGCCGGAACGATTCATGTGGAAGGGGCAGATCCAGATCGGAACACAAATCTGCCGTCGTTCGTTATCGTGACACGCGGCCTGAGCCCACGTCAACCCGGCGCCCCGCGCGCCGGACAGGCGGGCGGCCGCCTCACATCGGAGTGGCCGGCCAGCCGGTGCGCCAGGCGGGCGGGCGCTCCAGCAGTTCGGCGTCGATCCGGGCGGTCATCTCGACCAGGGTGCGGCTGGTGACCGTCAGGTCCTCCTGGGGAATGCCCAGGTAGAGCCGGGCGATGGCCTCGTCGAACACGCCCCGGATGCGGCTCTGCAACTCCAGGCCCAACGCGGTGGCCCGCACCGGGAAGCCGCCACCGGGCAGGATCGCCAGCAGACCCGCCGCGAGTAACTCGCCGACCACCGCGGAGGCCGAGTGCCGGTCCGTCTTCGTGGCGATGGCCAGCCGGGCCACGAGGCGGTCCCGGTCCAGCTCGTTCGGGCTCAACGTGCTGATGTTGAGCGCGATCCACTGCTGGTGCGAGGCACCCGCCTCGCCCAACACAGCGTCCAGCAGCGCCCGGTGAGCCGTCTCGGCCCTGCCGAGGACCCGCGGATCGAGGATCGGGCCAGTTGTCATGGCTGCTCCCTGTTCAGGCTCGGCGCCCAGGGGCGCCTAGGAGGAGACAATGTTTAGCAGACCCAAGGACTTCGTCAACGTCGAGTCGTGATAACAGGGTTCTTCTCACTTCCGCCATGCCAAAAACCCCGCACGTCCCCGCGGGTGCCGGAAGTGGCGTCCCGGCCGGCCGGTTGCGGCCTGGTTCGAAGGCCGGGCGACCGGTGGCAGCGGCCGTACGACTGCCCGCCAAAGCCCGGTCCGGACCGTGGATCAGGTCCCGGCCGGGTTGACGCGGCGGCCCTGGACGTCCGGCCGCGAACGGCCGTCCAGGGGTCGGCGGCTCGGCTCGGGAAGGCTGGGCGCACCAGGTCGCCGGCGCAATCCGGGAGGAGTTCCTCGTCTCCTCGCACCGGCTCGGCGTGAAGGGACGCCCGGCATCCTGACCTGCCTCCTCGCGTGTCACGACGCATCGCGGGTGAGCCCCGGGAAGGGCCTCGGGGGCGTCGCCGTCCGAGGTTCCGACTACCGCTGGAGGGGCGGCTCACGCATACTGCGGACAACCGAACCTCTCCGGACCCTCGTCCCGGAAGGTCGCGACGGCGGGCGAGCCGATCGCCCGCAGCCCGGCCCGCCGCGCCACCGCAGGGGCCTGGTGACGCGACGCTGCCCGCCCGTGCGCCACCCGTGTGCCGCCGTCCGTTCCGCCGTCCGTGTCGCATTCTGTGCCCCACCTGGCAACCGGGGCCAAGGCTCCGGGCGTTCGCGGCGCTGTCGGGGGCCGGACCTGTCCGAAGAACAGCGAGAACCGGTCGAGACCTGTCATCGGCTATGAGCCGTTTTCATCCGAGCCCGTCTTCACCTCGCTCCCCGGAGGTTTGTGGTGGTCTTCGCAGCCGACCGTGACGGTGACCCCGCGTCCGGCGGGAGCGGGCCCCCGGGGACCTCGCTCCCCGGCATGGCCCGCTCGATCATGTCGATGGTGCTGGTCTGCTACCTGTTCATCGGCCTCATCGCCATCTACGCCGGCCGGCCCTCCGGCCTCGACTTCGCCGTCGAGGCCTTCTTCGTCGGCGGCGTCATCGCCATGCAGTATCTGCATTCGTCCTCGAACGCGGCCTTGTGGACGCGCAGGCGCAGGATCTGGTCGCTGGGGACCCAGGGGTTGTGCGTCTTCCTGCCACTCATCCTGTTCGACCAGAGATGGGGCGGGGGCGCGGGATTCCTGGCCGGTTCCTGCCTGCTGCTGTTCAGCGGCCGGGGCGCCTGGGCTCTGTCCGTCGTACCGACGGCGCTGGTCCTGTTCAGCTCCCTGTACGCCCGAGTCGCCTGGGAGATGACATTGGGATACATGGGTTGCGCGTTTCTGACCGGCCTGGTCGTCTACGGCATGAGCCGGCTGTCGAACATGGTCGCCGAGGTCCATTCGGCACGCGAGGAAATGGCGCGGATGGCCGTGATGAAAGAACGGCTGAGAATCGCTTCCGATCTGCACGACCTGCTCGGCTACAGCCTTTCGGCGATCGTCCTCAAGGGTGAGCTGACCCGCCGGCTGATCGATGACAACCCGGAGCGCGCGCTCGCCGAGATCCGCTCGGTCCTGGAGATCTCGCGGCAGGCGCTGTCCGACATCCGCACGGTGGCCCAGGGCTACCGGGACATGTCGCTGGTGGCCGAGGCGGCCTCCGCGCAGGCTCTGCTGGCCGCCGCCGGCATCGAGGCGGCGGTCTCCATAAAGATCGGGGCGCTCCCCCGGGCCCAGGACACCATCCTGGCCAGCGCGCTGCGCGAGGGAGTGACGAACATGCTGCGGCACGGCGACGTCCGCGCCTGCGAGATATCGGCCGTCCAGGAGGGCGGCGCGGTCCGCTTGGAAATGGTCAATGACGGACTGCGGGAGCCGGCCGGGGCGGCGGTCCCCGCGCGCACCGGGATCGGGCTGGAGAGCATCGAGCGCAGGGTGTCGTCGGTGGGCGGTTCGGTGTCCACCTCGATCACCGAGGACGGGCGTTTCCATCTCGTGGTGACGGTCCTGCTGGACCGCGCCGGAAGAGGCCGGGCCTTCCTGGCGGCCGCGGGGCGGAACGTGACGGGGTCAACCGTCGATCCGCGGGGGCGGCGATGAGGTGGTCATCGACGACCTGCCGGGGAGGGACGGGCTGCCCGCGGTGGGGCAGTTGCGGGAGCGGGAGGTGAACGTCCTGCGGATGGCCGCGACCGGGGCCGAGCCGCGCGAGATCTCGGGACATGATGTGCCTCTCCCCGGCACCGTCCGCAACCACCTCACCAGCAGCGTGGTGAAGCTGCCGGCGCGCAACCGGATCGACGGCGTCCGGATCGCCCACGGGGCGGGCTGGATTCCGTAGGCCTAACGGCCCGTCCGGTGCGCGGGCGGGTCGGCCTCAGCGGGCGGGTCGGCCTCGGGCGCGGCGGCCTCGGGTGCGCTGCCGGCCGGCGCCGTGGTCCGGCCCCCGGCCGAGCGCGCCTCGGCCAGCGCCAGCAGTTCCTCCAGGTCGTACTCGGCCCGCCCGGGTCGGCCGTGGCGGGTCAGCTTCCCGCGGCTGGCCCACTTGCGCACGGTGGCCTCGGTGACTCCGAGGGCCAGCGCGGCGAGTTGGGTCGGCACGGTGCGCGGTGGTACCGCGGGTGCGCCGGTCACGAGTCGGCCCGCCGACCGAACCTCAGCCACTGCTGCGGGGACAGGACGTGCCCCACGCCGCAGCTGACGGCGAAGACCTCGCCGGGCTGCGCGCTGGAGCGTACCGGGCTGGTGCACTCGGGCTCCGGGCACCGCCCCAGCTCCCGCGGCGCCGGTCCCGCGTCGACGGCCTGGCGTGCCGCCTTCTCGACGGTGACGATCTCGCTGACGAAGTCGTCGGCGGCCGGGTGTGCGAGCAGCCAGCCCAGATGGGCGGCGACGAAGGTTGCCAGGTCACGGACCGTCCGCCCGCGCGGGGCGGAGGCCCTGCGCTCCCCGACGACCATGTCGGACCAGGAGGCGAGCACGGTGACCATGTCGCTGCGGGCGTCCATGGCCCGCTCGTTGAGTGCCATCCCCATGGACCGGCTGCCGCTGACCCGCTGCCGGAAGCCGCCCAGGGCCGGGCCCAGCGCGTCCTCGCAGGCGGCGTACAGCCGCGGCAGCGCCCGTAGCGTCGTTCCGACCCGTTCGCCGCACACCGGGCACAGGCGGTGCCCCGCGGCCAGCCGGTGCGGCCGGTGCTCGCCGAGCGCATCGTGTCCGGAACAGTACCGCGTCTCCGGAAGCTGCCGGGCCGCCCCCGCCCCCTCGCGGTGAGCCCACCCCCGCTGGACCTTGTGCACGCCGATCACCCCTCATCGGTCGGCCGTCTCCGGCGTCTTCGCAGCTCGCCGCGCTCGCCGGCTGCTCGTTCAGCATGCCGACGGCGGCCTGGGCCGCGACAGTGCCAGCGTCACCGGTTCGATGTGACGAGGGGGGCCGCAGGCGTGTGAAGGAATCACACGGTCCGGGTGCGTACCGCAGGGCGTGGTGATGAACGGCAGGTCAGGGCGGTGGGCCCGGGGGTGGCGGGCTGTCAGCGGTGGCGCGTCGGCGCTGTCGAGCGGCTCGGGATGCGGGCCGCGGTGGGGTCCTGGCCGCCTGAAGGGGCGTCAGCGACGGGCGTGCCGAAAGTGAAGCAGCGGGGTTGACGCTGCGTCAGGAGCGTGTCACGATACGGGGCAACGGCCGATTTATGTCTAGACCGGATCCGCCGTTCTGCCCGATTCGTCCCGGCCGGCCCTCTGGTCGCCGTGCTGACGTGCCGGGATTTCCCCGCGGCGCCCTTGCGCCGCTTTTTTCATGCCCTCCTGCATGCCGGCGCTGATGGCCATATGCCATGCCCACGCCTGTCATGGCGGACCGGCGTGCATCGAACTCCTCCTATGACGGACGACGAAAAGGAACTGCCATGCGGGTTCTCATTGCGTTCGCGCCGCTGACCGCCCATCTGTACCCCTGCGTTCCGCTGGCGTGGGCACTGCAGAGTGCGGGGCACGAGGTGCGGCTTGCCAGCAGTACGCCGCTGGCCGAGCAGATCACCGCCGCCGGCCTCACCGCCGTCCCGCTCGGCGGCGGACCGGCCTCGGCGATGCCGGACATCCCCCAGGAGGGGCTGGACCGTTTCAGCGAAGCCCTGGGGTTCGAGCCCGGCTCGGACCACGCCCGGCTCTGGGACGCGATCCGCTACTTCACGGTGCTGGCCTGCGCGCAGTACTACCCGGACGCCGAGGGGCGGGCGCCGTTCGCCGACAACCTCGTCCAGTTCGCCAGGGACTGGCAGCCCGACCTGGTGATCTGGGACCCGGCCTGCGCCCCCGGGTCGGTCGCGGCCCGCGAGTCCGGCGCCGCGTCCGCCCGGCTGCTGTGGGGCCCCGACTACTTCCCATGGCTCCACGGGAGGCTGGCAGAACGGGCGGCGGAGCGCGGCTCCCAGCCGGACCCGCTGGCCGAGACCCTGGCGCCGATTTACAGCCGGTTCGGCTACGACTACTCCCCCGACCTGCTGCTGGGCGACTTCACCGTCGACCCGCTCCCCTCGCAGCTGCCCGTCCCCGAAGGGCTGCGCAGGGTGCCGATGCGCTGGGTGCCTTACGCCGGCGGGTCCCAGGTGCCGCAGTGGCTGGCCAAGCCCCCGACGCGGCCCCGGGTGTGCCTGTCGCTGGGCGTCAGCGGGCGCGGGATCTTCACCGGCCCCGACCAGCGGGTCGCGGCCGCGCTGGAGGCGGTGGCCGGCATGGACGTCGAGGTGGTGGCCACGGTCAACGCCAACCAGCTGGGCGAGGACCAGAAGATCCCCGACAACGTACGGATCGTGGACTATCTGCCGCTCAGCCAGGTGATGCCGACCTGCTCGGCGATCATCCACCACGGCGGTTTCGGCACCTTCTTCTCGGCAGCCGTGCACCGGGTGCCGCAGATGATCATCGTGGAAGAGCTGGGCAGCGCGCTGTCCAGCACCCGCTACCTGGAGTCCAGGGGCGCGGGCGTGGCCCTGCACAGCGACGGTCTGACCGCGGCCCAGATGGGCGGCGAGCTGACCCGGCTGCTGACGGATCCGGCTTTCCGGCAGGGGGCCGACGCCGTCTACGCGGACATCACCGCCGCCCCGAGTCCCGGCGAGATCGTACCGATTCTGGAGCGGATGGCCGCGCAGTACGGCACCCGGGGCTGACGGGCGTGGACGTGGTCGAGACCCGGGTGCCGGGTGCCTTCGTCTTCACTCCGCGGCAGATCCCCGACGAGCGGGGCGTGTTCTTCGAAGCCCTCCGGTGCGACCAGGTCGAGGAGGTCACCGGAGTGCCGTTCCGCCCCGAGCAGATCAACTACTCGGCCTCCCGGCGGAACACCCTGCGCGGTATCCACGGCGTGGCGGTGCCGCCGGGTCAGGCGAAGTACGTCACCTGCGTGCGCGGCGCGCTCCGCGACGTCGTCGTCGACCTGCGGGTGGGGTCGCCCACATTCGGCGAGCACCACGTGTCCGTGCTGGACGCCGGGTCTGGGCACTGCGTGTACGTGCCGGAGGGCGTCGGGCACGGATTTCTGACGCTCACCGAGGACGCCTGCATCTGTTACGTGGTCTCCACGCGGTACGTGCCGGGCACCCAGATCGACATCAACCCGCTCGATGCCGACCTCGCGCTCCCGTGGGGTTTCACCGAGCCGCCGCTGATGTCGCGGAAGGACGCGCAGGCGCAGGGCATGCGTGAGGCGCTCGCCGCGGGAGTGCTCGCGCACTGGCGGGGCGCGGTACTGGAGCACACCGAAGGCAGGCACTGACGATGGAAGGCGGGCAGGGCATGCAGGCAGAGCAGTCACGACAGCAGCTTGTGGAGATGGTCAGGAAATACCACAGGGAAGTCCAGCAGGACTCGGCGTTCGTCCCCGGGGTCACGGAGATCTGGCCGTCCGGCGCGGTGCTGGACGAGGACGACCGCGTGGCGCTGGTCGAGGCGGCGCTGGACATGCGTATCGCCGCCGGGCCCAGCTCCCGCCGGTTCGAGTCGCGGTTCGCCCACAAGCTCAAGCGGCGCAAGGCGCACCTCACCAACTCCGGGTCGTCGGCCAACCTGCTGGCGCTGTCCGCCCTGACCTCCCCGGTGCTGGAGGACCAGCGGCTGCGGCCGGGCGACGAGGTCATCACGGTGGCCGCCGGCTTCCCCACCACCGTCAACCCGATCCTGCAGAACGGCCTCGTGCCGGTCTTCGTGGACGTGGAGCTGGGCACCTACAACACCACCGCCGAGCGGGTCGCCGCCGCGATCGGGCCACGTACCAGGGCGATCATGCTGGCCCACACGCTGGGCAACCCCTATCCCGCCGGGGAGATCGCCCGACTCGCCGACGACCACGAGCTGTTCTTCGTCGAGGACAACTGCGACGCGGTCGGTTCACTGTGCGACGGGCGCCTGACCGGCACCTTCGGGGACCTGAGCACGGTGAGCTTCTATCCCGCGCACCACCTCACCATGGGCGAGGGCGGCTGCGTACTCACCTCGAACCTGGCACTGGCCCGCATCGTGGAGTCGATGCGCGACTGGGGACGCGACTGCTGGTGCGAGCCGGGAGAGAACAACAAGTGCCTCAAGCGGTTCTCCTACCAGATGGGCACGCTGCCCGAGGGCTACGACCACAAGTACATCTTCTCCCACGTGGGCTACAACCTGAAGGCGACCGACCTGCAGGCCGCGCTGGGCCTGACCCAACTCGCCAGGCTGGACGAGTTCTGCGACGTGCGGCGGCGCAACTGGCGGCGGTTGCGCGCCGGACTCGACGGCACCCCCGGGCTGATCCTGCCCGAGGCGACCCCGAACACCGACCCCAGCTGGTTCGGCTTCGTCATCACCGTCGACCCGCAGGCGCGCTTCACCCGGGGCGAGCTGGTGGCCCACCTGGAGGAGCGCAGGATCGGCACCCGGCTGCTCTTCGCCGGGAACCTGACCCGGCACCCGGCCTACCACGACCAGCCGCACCGGGTGGCCGGCGACCTCGCCAACAGCGACATCATCACCGACCACAGCTTCTGGGTCGGCGTCTATCCCGCGCTCACCGAAGAGATGCTCGACTACGTGATCGCCTCGGTCCAGGAGTTCGTGGCCGGCCGTGGATGACCTCGCCGGTCCCGCGACGCCGCCTTGTCGACCCTTATCCGGTTAGGGAGTCCTCCCATGTCCCAGAACACCCTGCTGCATCCGCGCGCCGACCTGGAGTTGCCCGGCAGGCTGGCCGGTTCGCTCACCGCCACGCGGGGCGCGGTGATGAGCACCGAGGATTTCCCGGGCTGGCTGGACCGGCACCGGCAGGCGCACAGCTTCCGCGTGGACCGCATCCCCTTCGGCGAGCTGGACCGCTGGTCCTTCCACCCCGACACCGGCAACCTGCTGCACGACAGCGGCCGTTTCTTCACCGTGGAGGGGCTGCACGTCACCACCGAGGCCGGGCCGCACCGGGAGTGGTACCAGCCGATCATCAAGCAGGCCGAGGTGGGCATCCTCGGGATCCTGGTGAAGGAGATCGGCGGGGTCCTGCACTGCCTCATGCAGGCCAAGATGGAGCCGGGCAACCCCAACCTGCTGCAGCTGTCCCCGACGGTGCAGGCGACCCGGAGCAACTACACCCGGGTGCACGAGGGCGCGGCGGTGCGGTATCTGGAGTATTTCCTCCAGCCGGGGCGGGGCAAGGTCCTGGCCGATGTGCTGCAGTCGGAGCACGGCGCGTGGTTCCACCGCAAGAGCAACCGCAACATGATCGTCGAGGTCGAGGACGACATCGCGCCGCACGGCGACTTCTGCTGGCTGACCCTCGGGCAGATCGGCGAGCTGCTGCACCTGGACAACGTCGTCAACATGGACGCCAGGACCGTGCTGGCCTGTGCCCCGATCGGGGCCGTCGACCCGGACCGGGCGCGCGACCCGTTCGTGGCGGCGCTGGCCCGGTCCCGCAACGCCGGGGCGCTGCACCCCGACGTCGAGCTGCTGTCGTGGTTCACGGCGGAGCGGGCGCGGCAGAGCGTGCGGGCCGAGCGGGTGCCGATGGCCGGACTGCCCAGCTGGGTCAGGGGCACGCACTCGATCGACCGGCCCGACTCCCGGTTCTTCCGGGTGGTGGCGGTGTCGGTGCAGGCCGGCAGCCGGGAGGTGAGCCGGTGGACCCAGCCGTTGATCGAGCCGCTGGGGCTGGGCATCACCGCCTTCCTCACCCGGCGGATCGACGGGGTGCTGCACGTACTGATGCGGGCCAGGGCGGAGGCCGGATTCCAGGACGCGGTGGAGCTGGGACCCACCGTGCAGTGCGTGCCGGGCAACCACGACGACCTGCCGCCCGAGGACCGGCCCGCCTTCCTGGACCTGGTGCTGTCCGCCGACCCGTCGACCGTGCGGTTCGAGGCGGTGCACTCCGAGGAGGGGGGCCGGTTCCTGAACGCGGTGAGCCGCTACATGGTGCTGGAGCCCGACGAGGACGAGGTCCCG
This sequence comes from Actinacidiphila paucisporea, assembly GCF_900142575.1. Classification (GTDB taxonomy): domain Bacteria; phylum Actinomycetota; class Actinomycetes; order Streptomycetales; family Streptomycetaceae; genus Actinacidiphila; species Actinacidiphila paucisporea. The sequence continues at coordinate 133,568 of NZ_FRBI01000019.1, read as the reverse complement.
CTCGATCCGCCGCCCGGCTTCTTCTGGGTCACCGTGGGTCAGCTGACGTCCCTGGTGTGCCACAGCAACTACGTCAATGTGCAGGCCCGCAGCCTGCTGGCGTGCCTGAACGGGATGCTGGCGGGCACGCGGTGAGCGGACGGCACGCTGCCGCGGTGCGGATCGGGGTGCTCGGCTGCGCCGACATCGCACTGCGCCGGATGCTGCCGGCGATCGCCGCCCGCCCGGAGGTCGAGCTGGTGGCGATCGCCAGCCGGGACCCGGCCAGGGCGGCGGAGCAGGCCCGCGAGTACGGCTGCGCCGCGGTGTCCGGCTATGCCGAACTGCTCGACCGCGACGACGTCGACGCGGTGTACGTGCCGCTGCCGGCCGGGCTGCACGCCCGGTGGGTGGCGGCCGCGCTGCGGGCGGGCAAGCACGTGCTGGCGGAGAAGCCGCTCACCACGGACGCGGCGCTGACCGCTCAGCTGCTCGACCGGGCCGAGGCGTACGGGCTGGTGCTGATGGAGAACGTGATGTTCGTCCACCACGCGCAGCACGCGCGGGTGCGGCAGCTGCTGGCCTCCGGTGCCATCGGCGAACCGCGCTCCCTGCACGCCTCCTTCGCCGTCCCCGCGTTGCCCGACGACAACATCCGCTACCGGCCGGAGCTGGGCGGCGGGGCTTTGTGGGACGTGGGCGTCTATCCGGTCCGGGCGGCCCTGCACCTGCTCGGGGCCGACCTGCGGGTGGCCGGCGCGGTGCTCTCCGCGGGTTCCGGCCGCCAGGTGGACACCTCGGGTGCCGCCTTGCTGGCGACGCCGTCCGGAGTGACCGCGCAGCTCACCTTCGGTCTGGAGCACGCCTACAGGTCGGCGTACGAGGTGGGCGGCAGCGCGGGCCGGATCACCGTCGACCGGGCCTTCACCCCTCCCGCGGACCACGTACCGGTACTGCGGGTGGAGCGCGGGTCCGCGGTGGAGGAACTCCGGCTCGCCCCCGACGACCAGGTCGGCAACACCGTGGCGGCGTTCGCGCGGGCGGTACGGGCCGGGGGCCACGACGACCCCGACTGCCTCCGGCAGGCGCGGCTGCTCCAGGAGCTACGCGACGCGGCCGGCGGGGCCCGGCGGGAAGTGCAGGCACTGACCTCGACCTGACGTGGGGTTGCGACCCGGCTGGAGGCCGGCCGGGACAAGCGGAAGGAGAGATCACATGAAGGCTCTGGTCCTCGCAGGAGGTGCGGGAACCCGGCTGCGGCCGATCACGCACACCTCGGCCAAGCAACTGGTGCCGGTGGCGAACAAACCGGTGCTCTTCTACGGGCTTGAGGCGATCGCCGAGGCCGGGATCACCGATGTCGGCATCGTGGTGGGCAGCACGGCGCAGGAGATCCGGCGAGCCGTCGGGGACGGGTCGGCGTTCGGCCTGAAGGTCACCTATCTGCCGCAGGAGGCCCCACTCGGCCTCGCGCACGCGGTGCTGATCGCCCGCGACTACCTGGGCGACGACGACTTCGTCATGTACCTCGGGGACAACTTCCTGATCGGCGGCATCACCGAGCCGGTGGAGCGGTTCCGCAGGGAGCGCCCCGCCGCCCAGATCATGCTGACGAGGGTTCCCGATCCGAGCGGGTTCGGGGTGGCGGAGCTGGACACCGAGGGGCGGCTGATCGGACTCGAGGAGAAGCCCGACAAGCCCAAGAGCGATCTGGCGCTGGTCGGGGTCTTCCTGTTCACCTCGGCGGTGCACCCGGTCGTGGCGGCCCTGGCCCCCTCGGAGCGGGGCGAGTTGGAGATCACGCACGCCGTCTCGGGGCTGATGGACGCCGGCCATCGGGTGGAGGCGACGGTCACCGAGGGCTACTGGAAGGACACCGGCAGCGTCGCCGACATGCTGGAGGCGAACCGGCTCGTCCTGGAGGAGATGGAGCCCGAGATCGCCGGCGTGGTGGGTGACTCGGAGCTGATCGGCCGGGTGACGGTGGCGCCGGGCGCGGTGGTGCGGCGCTCGCGCATCGTGGGCCCGGTCATCATCGGGGCCGGCTCCCTGGTGGAGGACTCCTATCTGGGGCCGTTCACCTCGGTCGCTGAGGACTGCCAGATCATCGACAGCGAGCTCGAATACTCCGTCGTCCTCGGCGGGGCCGCGATCCGCGGAGTACGGCGCATCGAGGCATCCCTCATCGGCCACGAGGTGGAGGTGACCCCGGCGCCGCGGACGCCCAGGGCGCACCGCCTGGTCCTCGGCGATCACAGCAAGGTGCAGATATGCGCGTCCTCGTAACCGGCGGCGCCGGATTCATCGGATCGGCCTACGTACGGGAACTGCTCGCCGGCGCCTACCCGGCCTGGCAGGGCGCCCAGGTGACCGTACTGGACCTGCTCACCTACGCGGGCAACCTCGCGAACCTGGCCCCGGTCGACGGGCGGTTCACCTTCGTGCACGGCGACATCGGCGACTGCGCCCTGCTGGACCGGGTGGTGCCCGGCCACGACGTGGTGGTGAACTTCGCGGCCGAGTCCCACGTGGACCGCTCGATCGCGGGGGCCGGCGACTTCGTGCGCACCAACGTGCTCGGCGTGCAGCGGCTCTTCGACGCCTGTCTGAACGCCGGGGTCGGGCGGGTCGTCCACATCTCCACCGACGAGGTGTACGGCTCGATCGACTCCGGCTCGTGGGACGAGAGCGCGCCGCTGGCGCCGAACTCGCCCTACGCCGCCTCGAAGGCGAGCAGCGACCTGCTCGCCCGTGCCTACCATGTGACCCACGGGCTGCCGGTGGTCACCACCCGGTGCGGCAACAACTACGGGCCCTACCAGTACCCCGAGAAGGTCATCCCGCTCTTCGCGACCCGGCTGCTCACCGGAGGCACGGTGCCGCTGTACGGGGACGGCGGGAACGTGCGGGACTGGATCCACGTCACCGACCACTGCCGCGGCATCCAGGTCGCGGCCGAGCGGGGTGTTCCCGGCGAGGTCTACCACATCGCCGGCACCCGCGAGCTGACCAACGTCGAGCTGACGGACCGGCTGCTGACCGCCTGCGGGGCGGGCTGGGACCGGGTGGACAAGGTGCCGGACCGCCTCGGCCACGACCGGCGGTATTCCCTCACCGACGCGAAACTGCGGGCGCTCGGCTACGCGCCCCGCATCCCGTTCGAGGAGGGGCTGGCCGCGACCGTCCGCTGGTACGCCGAGAATCCCGCCTGGTGGCGGGATTCGGTCCAGGGAGCCCACCGGTGACCGGTTACCGCTCCGGGGGGCTGCGGCCGGTCGTCGCGGTCCTGGGGGCGACCGGGTCCATCGGCAGGCACGTCGTCTCGGCCTTCGAGACGACGGGCTACCCGGTCCTCTCCGTCGCCAGGGGGCGCCCGCCCGCGGCCCCCGGGCACGCCTTCGTCGCCTCCGACCTCTCGGCGGCCCCGATCCCGGAGATCGCCGAGATCCTCACGACGGCCGGTGTCCGGGTGGTGGTCAACGCCGCCGGCGGCTGGCTCGCGTCGCCGGAGGACAACCAGCGGGCCCACGTCGACCTCGTGGAGCGTCTGCTGCACGCGGCGGCGCTGATGCCCGCGCCGCCGCGCTTCATCCAGATCGGCTCCGTGCACGAATACGGTCCGGTGCCGCACGGCACGGTGATCGACGAGTCGTACGAGCCCAAGCCGCAGACTCCCTACGGGCGCTCGAAGCTTGCCGGCTCGGAAGCCGTGCTGCGGGCGACCCGGGAGGGCCGCGTCTCGGGCCTCGTCCTGCGGGCGGTGAACGTCTTCGGCCCGGGCACGGCGGGCGTCGGCTTCCTCGGCTCCGTGGTGCACGGGCTCCGCGCGCTCATCCCCGGTGACCGGCTGCGGCTCACGGTCAGCAGGTCCCAGCGGGACTTCGTCGACGTACGGGACCTGGCCGACGCGGTCGTACGGGCCGCGGAGTCCTCGCTGGCCGGACAGGCCGTCAACATCGGGCGGGGCGAGGCGCTCGACATGGTCGACCTGCTCACCCTTCTCGCCGCCGAGGCCGGGCACGGTCCCGACGTGCTGGATCTGGCCAGCGGGTCGGTGCGCTCGCACGGCGGGGACTGGACACGCGCCGACATCCGGCTCGCCGGCCGCTTCCTGGACTGGGCGCCGAAGACCTCGGTCCGCCAGTCGCTGCGGGACATGTGGGAGTCCACCGCCGCACGCTGACAGCCCGCGGGCCGCGTGGGCAACCGAAGCGTGGGCACCCGAAGCCCAGTGCTGACCACTTCTCCGTATTCGACGCGAATTGCCGGGGCGCACCGGTGAATTCGCTCCGACCCGAGGCGTTGGCCCGGCCAACGCCATCGGCAACCGCCAGTCACGGGCGCCCCCTTGCCGGGGCGCACCGAAGGAGGACTCAGATGATCCTTGTCACCGGCTCCACCGGAAACGTCGGCCGCAACATCGTCCGCGAGCTCCTCGCCGCGGGCGAGCAGGTGCGCGCGCTCACCCGCAATCCCGCCGAGAGCGGCCTGCCGCCCGAGGTCGAGGTGTTCGAAGGGGACTTCACGAAGCCCGACACGCTGCCCGCCGCCCTCGACGGGGTGCAGCGGGCCTTCGTCTTCCCCGTCCTCGGGGCCCTGGAGGGCTTCCTGCAGCATGCCGTCCGCAACGGTCTGGACAGGCTCGTGCTGCTCTCCTCCACGGCAGTCACCTTCCCCGATCCGGGATGGGTCGGCGGCGCGCACCTGCGCAACGAGACGGAGGTACTGGCCTCGGGGATCGACGCCACCTTCGTACGCCCCACGGTCTTCATGGCCAACGACCTCGCCTGGGCGGGCCAGATCGCCCAGGGCGGAATCGTCCGCGGTCCCTACCCCAAGGCCGCCATGGCGCCGGTGGACGAGCGCGACATCGGCGCGGTGGCCGCGGCGGCCCTGCTGTCCGACGAGCCCCTGGACCACGTCAGCTTCACCGGCCCCGAGTCGCTCGACCAGGTGGAGCGGGTGCGCATCGTCTCCGAAGTCCTCGGTGTGAAGGCGGAGTTCGAGGAGATCTCGCGTGCCCAGGCACACGCCCACCTGGTCCACCACATGCCGGACCTGGCCGCCGAATTCCTGCTCGACCAGCTCAAGGACGCCGCCGCGGGCGGCGGGGCGGAGATCCTCAGCCCCGAACCCGTCATCGGGAGGCCGCCGCACACCTACGCGTCCTGGGTCGAGCACCGCATCGCCGACTTCCGGCGGTAGTCAACCGCACGGGCGCCCAAGCGGGTTCAGTCGTCGCGCGAGTCGAAGACACGGCGGATCTTTCCCACCGAGCGCTCCAGGGTGTCCGGGGGGACGATCTCCACCTCGACGCTGACGCCCACGCCGTCCTTCACCCCTCGCGTGATCGAGCGGGCGCAGGCGTCGTAGTGCTCGGGGCTGCATCCGGGGCGCTGTTCGACCAGGACCGTCATATGGTCCATCCGGCCGCGGCGGGTCAGCCGCAACTGGAAGTGCGGGGCCACGCCCGGGGTGGACAGGACGATCTCCTCGATCTGGCTGGGGAAGACGTTCACCCCGCGCAGGATGATCATGTCGTCGCAGCGGCCGGTGACCTTCTCCATCCGGCGGAAGGCGGGCCGTGCCGTGCCCGGCAGCAGCCGGGTCAGGTCACGCGTCCGATAGCGGATGACCGGCAGGGCCTCCTTGGTCAGGGAGGTGAAGACCAGCTCGCCGCCCTCCCCCTCGGCCATGACCTGGTCGGTGAGCGGGTCGACGATCTCTGGGAGGAAGTGGTCCTCCCAGACGTGCAGCCCGTCCTTGGTCTCCACGCACTCCTGGGCGACGCCGGGACCCATCACCTCCGACAGCCCGTAGATGTCGACGGCGTGGATGTCCGTACGCTCCTCGATCTCGGACCGCATCGCCTCCGTCCACGGTTCGGCGCCGAAGATGCCGATCCGCAGGGAGCTGGTGCGCGGGTCGACGCCCTGGCGTTCGAACTCGTCGAGGAGGGTGAGCATGTAGGAGGGGGTGACCATGATGATCTCGGGCCGGAAGTCCTGGATGAGCTGGACCTGCCGGGCGGTCATGCCTCCCGAGGCGGGGATGACCGTGCAGCCGGCGCGCTCGGCGCCGTAATGCGCCCCGAGGCCGCCGGTGAACAGGCCGTACCCGTAGGAGATGTGCGCCTTGTGTCCGGGTCGGCCGCCCGCGGCGCGGATGGAGCGGGCGACGACGTCGGCCCACACCGACAGGTCGTGCTCGGTGTAGCCGACCACGGTGGGGCGGCCGGTGGTGCCGCTGGAGGCGTGGACGCGGCGCACCTGCTCGGCGGGGACGGCGAACATGCCGAAGGGGTAGCTGTCGCGCAGGTCCGCCTTGGTGGTGAAGGGGAAGCGCGCCAGGTCCTCCAGCGTGCGGCAGTCCTCGGGCCGTACTCCGGCGGCGTCGAACTTCTCGCGGTACCGCTCCACATGGTCGTACGCGTGCCGCAGGGTCGCCCGCAGCCGCTCCAGTTGGAGGGCGCGCAGCTGCTCGCGCGGCATGCGCTCGGCGGCGTCCAGCAGGTCGCCGGGGAGCGCCTCCCCCAGCCGGCGGCCCTGGTAGCGGGGGCTTGTCGGGGCGGCGCTCATCGCGACTCCTTCGTCGTCGTGCCTCGGCTGTCGCGGCTGCGGCCGCGGAATTCCGCGATGACCTCGTCGCCGCGCAGCACGCTCACGTCGTAGATGCCGCTGCGCCCGAACCTCACCCTTTCCCGCGCCGTCGCGAGCAGGACGTCGCCCTCGTGGGCCGGGGCGACGAAGTCGATGTCGGCGGCGGCCGCGACGGTCACCGGCCCGCGGCCGTTGCAGGCGCAGGCGAACGCGGTGTCGGCGAGCAGGAAGACGTAGCCGCCGTGCGCGATACCGTGGCCGTTGACCATGGCCGCGGTCACCGTCATCCGCACCGACGCGGTCCCCGCGCCGGTGTGCAGCAGCTCGATGCCCAGGCTCCGCGAGGCGGCGTCGGCGGCGAACATCGCCTCCGCGGTGCCTGTCGCCGGCTCAGTGGTCTGGCTCACGTGCGCGCTCCCGTTGTCTCCCGACCGAACATTCGGTTAGCCTGCCGTCCGGCCAAGTAATCAAGCAACCGCGCCGCCTGTCAAGGGCCGGAGCGCATGCCCCGGCCGAACCCGCGGGTCGCGCAGACCCGCTGCCGACGAGGAGAGCAGAAGTGCCCGACGAGGTCTATCTGGTCGACGGTGCCCGTACCCCGCAGGGCCGCTACGGCGGGGCGCTGGCCGCCGTGCGGCCCGACGACCTCGCGGCCCTGGTCGTCGGCGAGGCCGTGCGCCGGGCCGGGGTGCCGGGCGAGGCCGTGGACGAGGTGATCCTCGGTGCCGCCAACCAGGCCGGCGAGGACAACCGGGACGTGGCGCGCATGGCGGTGCTGCTGGCCGGCCTGCCGCACACCGTGCCCGGCTACAGCGTCAACCGGCTGTGCGCCTCCGGGCTGACGGCGGTGGCCTCAGCGGCGCAGGCCGTCCGCGCGGGAGAGGCCGACCTGGTGGTGGCCGGCGGGGTCGAGTCCATGACACGGGCGCCGTGGGTGATGGCCAAGCCGGGCACCCCGTGGGCCAAGCCCGGCGAGGTCGCCGACACCGCGCTCGGCTGGCGCTTCACCAATCCCCGCTTCTCCAGCCGGCAGACCCTGTCGATGGGCGAGACCGCCGAGGAGGTCGCCGCCCTGGACGGGATCAGCCGCGCCGACGCGGACGCGTTCGCGCTGCGCAGCCACCAGTCGGCCGTCGCCGCCCAGCAGGCCGGCCGCTTCACAGCGGAGATCGTCCCGGTCGAGGTGACCGACCGCAAGGACCGGGCCACCACCGTCGACACCGACGAGGGCCCCCGCCCGGCCACCAGCGCCGAGCAGCTCGGCCGGCTGCGTACGGTCTTCCGCGAGGACGGCATCGTGACCGCCGGCAATTCCTCACCGCTCTCGGACGGCGCCGCAGCCTTGGTGGTCGCCTCGGGCCGGGCCGTCGAGCGGTACGGGCTCACCCCGAGGGCGCGCGTCGTCACCACCGCCTCCGCGGGGGTCGAGCCGCACCTGATGGGGCTCGGCCCGGTCCCGGCCACCGGGAAGGCCCTCGCCCGTGCCGGCTGGAAGGCCGCCGACCTGGACGCGGTGGAGCTGAACGAGGCCTTCGCCGCGCAGGCCCTGGCCGTGATCCGCCGCCTCGACCTCGACCAGGACACGGTCAACGCCGACGGGGGCGCGATCGCGCTGGGCCACCCGCTGGGGTGCAGCGGCGCGCGCATCCTGCTCACGCTCCTCGGCCGCCTGGAACGCGGCAACGGCCGCCGGGGACTGGCCACCCTGTGCGTCGGCGTCGGCCAGGGCGTCGCCATGCTGATCGAAAGGCCGTGAGCATCGCGGGCTTTGGGCGTTCAGCCGCTCCGTGACGTGCCGCGTGCACCGGCGGTGCCCCGGACCACTGCCCGGCTGCGGCGAGCGGTGGCCGCGGGCGCGCGTCAGGCGGTGGAGGCGGTCACCTTGGCGAGGAAGGCGTCCAGGTTGCGGCGGGTGCGGGCGATCTGCTCGTCGAGGGTGAGCGTCTCCTCCATCCGCCGGACCAGCGGGGTGGTCTTCTTGCCGCGGATGTAGAGGGAGCACGCCAGGTCCGCGCACATGTACAGCGCGACGGTGTTGCCCTGCCGGCCGGCCGGGCCGGCCAGCGGGGCCGCCAGCAGGTCGACACCGCCACCGCCGTGGCCGGTCAGGCACAGGCCGCACAGGCTGCTGCGCAGCAGGTTGCGCCGGGCGCCCGGCGCGATCCGCAGGGTCAGGCCGACCGGGCCGCCACCGGCCGCGGGGCTCACCAGGTAGGCGCGGTCCGGGGCTCCGGGATCGCGCCAGCCCAGGAAGTCCAGGTCCGCCCAGGGCAGCCCGGACATGTCCCGGGGCAGGTTGATCCGCTTGGCCTCGCCCTTCGAGCAGTTCACGAAGGAGGCGCGCACTTCGGCGTCGGTCAGGGCGTCCATGGCCTCGACGCTACCTCTCCCCCGCCCGCGTCCTCGACCGGTTTTTCCCGCCTGTTCCTCTCGCCGCTTTCCCCGACGCCCGGCACGCCGGTGCTGGTCAGGCCGCCAGCGCCGGCCGAAGTACGTCCTGGCACCAGTGCCGGAAGGTCGTGGGGGACGCCGAGCGCGAGGCGTACGGCCCGGTGCCGTACAGGCCGGCGTCGACCGCGGCCGCCATGTCGAGGAGGCCGCGTGCCCACGGCTCGCTCACGCCGCGGCCGAGCAGGTCCGCCCGGTAGGCCTCGGCGGGGATCCGCCGGTAGGTGATCGAGCGGCCGAGGACCTCGGACATGATCGCGGCCATCTCGTCGGGTGACAGGTCCTCGTGTCCGGGCAGCGGAAGGTCCTCCTGGCCCGTCCAGGTGTCGTCGAGCAGCAGGCCGGCCGCGGTGGCGGCGAGGTCGCGGGTGGCGCAGAGCGGGGTCCTGCGGTCGCCGGGCAGCAGGCCGAAGTAGGTGCCCTGGTTCCTGATCGGGTCGAGCTGCCGGAGGACGTTCTCCATGAAGCCGGGCATGCCGAGCGAGCGGTAGTGCACGCCGGTGCTCTCGATCAGGTGGTCCATCGCGAAGAACGCCGCCTCGATGGACGCGCTGGCCGCGCGCGCCTCGACCTCGAAGCGGACGCTGTACGCGCACTTCGAGAGCAAGGACAAGCTCTTCCTCGCCGTGGTCGACCTGGTGCGCGACCTGTACCTCGACCGGCTGCGGACGCCCGGCGAGTACGCCGACGACGACACCGAGGAGGTCGTCCTCTACTGCGGCCGCTTCCTGCAGATGCTCCTGTGGGAGCCGACCGTGCGCATGTGCCGCCTCGGCATCGCGGAGGCGGAAAGGCTGCCGGAGGCGTCGGCCCGCTACTACGAGGCGATCTTCGACTCGGCGCACCAGCGCCTCGCCGACCACCTCGGCCTGCGGTACGGGCTGCCCCCCGCGGACAGCACCCGTGTCGCGCACGACCTCATCGGGCGCACCCTGCACCCGCGCTTCACGCGGGCACTGTTCGGCACCGGGCAGTTGCTCACCGAGCGGCCGGAGCGGGAGTCGATCGCCACCGACGTCGACCTCGCGCCCATCCGCGCGGCGGTCGCCGCCGCCCTGCCGCCGGCGCGGTGAGCGCCTCGGCTACGGCTTGATGGCGACGCCGACCCACAGGCTCACCTCGGCGTCCGACACCAGCGGGGTCTCGACGCGGTCCGTCTCCTCCGGGCGCCAGCGGTGGCCGACCACGATGCCGGGCTCGATCAGGTCGAAGCCCTCGAAGAAGCGCTCGACCTCCTTGCGCGTACGCACCTGCGCCGGCGTGCCCGAGCTGCGGTAGACACCGACCACCTCCGCCCACGCCTCGGGATCGAAGTCCGGGGTGCAGTGGCTGATCGCCAGCGCGGAGCCGGACGGCAGCGCCGCCATCAGCCGGGAGACGATGCCGTACGGGTCGCGGTCGTCGGGGATGAAGTGCAGCAGCGCGTTGAGGCTCAGCGCGACCGGCCGGGACAGGTCGAGCGTGGCCGCCAGCGTCTGGTCGGCCAGGATCGCCTCGGGGTCGGTCGCGTCGGCCTCCACGTACGCGGTACGGCCGGCCGGGGTGCTGCGCAGCAGGGCCCGCGCGTAGTTCAGCACGATCGGGTCGTAGTCGACGTAGACCACCCGCGCGTCCTCGGCCACGGACTGGGCCACCTCGTGCAGGTTCGGCGACGTCGGGATTCCGGTGCCGATGTCCAGCCACTGCCTGATCCCGTAGGAGCGGGCCAGCACGCGGGTCGCGCGGTGCATGAAGTCGCGGTTCTCCAGCGCGGTGACGAAGACGCCGGGGAAGACCGTCGCGACCTCGTCGGCGGCCTCACGGTCGGGGCGGTAGTTCGTCCGCCCGCCGAGGTAGTAGTCGTACATCCGTGCGCTGTGCGGGATGTCGGTACGGATACTGGCCTGCAGCTCGGCTGCCGACTCCGACTCCGCGTCGCCGAGAGCTGTCCCATCCGTCATGTCCGCAACCCCGCCGCCCACTCAGACCCGGGGCCATCCCCCGGTGACCACCGGTATCTTCACCGCCATCATAGGCCCCGCCGCAGGCCCATCCGTCCGGAGCCCTCCCCAACTTCCCTGCGGCCAGGGCGTATTGACTGCGCAAAACCCGCTTACAGGGGAACTCCGGTCTTCGCGCGTCCGGCAGCGCACCGGGCCGGCTTCCGACGCCGGTGACCGCTCAGCCGAGCAGGTCCCGCAGCCGGCCGGCCTGGCGTTCCGCGGTGCCCGGCGGGTTCCTGGGCGCGCCGGTGGCGGCGTCGAAGCTGAGCAGGAAGAGCCAGACCAGGGCGAGCAGCCGGCGGCAGTGCGGCAGGCGTACGGACTCGGCGGGCGTGAGGTCGCAGTGCCGCAGGAAGCGCGGGACGTCCAGTGGGACTTCCACCCAGGCGGCCGCGTGTTCGGTGATCTCGGCCAGTTCGAAGGCGCGGTCGCTGCGGCCGGAGTCCTCGAAGTCGACGACCTGGACGCGGGAGCCGTCCCACAGGTAGTTCGCGAGGTTGCCGTCCCCGGGTCCGAAGACCCAGGGGACATCCGGCGGTCCGCCGGTTTCCGGGACGGAGCCGGACAGCCAGTCCATGCCGTCGTCCATGGCACGGCCCACCTGGTCACCGGCCTGCGGGCGGGCGCGGGGATACCACGAACGGACGAGGCCGGACAGCTCCTCCGGCCGGCCGGGGCGGGGCGGCAGGGACGCCAGGACGTCGGGCGGCAGGGATCCGTGCACCGCCGCGACCGCCGCCGCCAGCGCCTCGACCTGGCCGGCGGTGAGCGGCGCTCCGCGCAGCGGCGCACCGGCCAGTCCGGACATCACCACGGTGGGCTCGCGCGCGGCCAGGTCGGCCCGGAGTGGCTCGGGGGCCAGCCCGGGGGCGTAGCGCGACAGCAGCCGCAGTGCACGCCATTCGCGTGCGCAGCGATCGTGGTCCGTGGCGCGGAAGCGCTTGGTCACGCCGGCGGGTCCCACGGTGATCGCGTGCGTGCTCCAGCGGTCGGACGTCATGGCGTCCGATCCTGCCAGGTCCGGTGGCGAGGTCACCGGCCGCGTACGCCCTGCGCCCCCGCCGGCACCGCGACCGCGGCAACCGCCCGCCTGCTCAGCGCGTTGGTTCGAGCAGCGGGGACGACGGCGTCCGTACGCCTCCGGCGGGTTGTACGCCTTCCGCGCCGACCCCTGCGCGACACGGAGACAAGCACGGGCTGTCGGCCGCAGGAATGACGGTCGCCTACGGCCACACCGATGTCGTGCGCGACGGCGCTGTCGCGATCCGGCCCGCCGAGGTGACCGCGCTCGTGGGTCCGAACGGCAGCGGGAAGTCGACATTGCTGCGTACGCTCGCCCGGCTGCAGCGTGCCCGCAGCGGCACGCTCACGGTCGACGGCTACGGGCGGACGCCGGCCGACGTGCTGCCGGTCGCCGTGGTGCTCGCCGCGGGCGCCGCCGTCGCGGTCGCACGCCGCCGGCAGCTCGACCTGGTCTCCCTCGACGACGCACCCCGCGGCTCCTCGGCCTGCGCCTGGCGCCGGCCGCCCGGTCAGGCGGCGGAGCGCTCGGCCTGCGGGCGGCGCAGCGCCTGCTGGGTGAGGCCCGGTGAGGTGTAGCCCATGTCCAGGACGCCGGCGTCGCTGCCCGGGGGCACGATCGCGTCGATACGGTCGAGGACGTCGTCGGACAGGGTGGTCCCGGCACTGGCGAGGAGGTCGTCCAGGTGGTCCATGGTGCGCGGGCCGATGATCGCGGAGGTGACCGCGGGGTGGGCGATCGCGAAGGCCATGGCCAGGTGTGTCAGCGGCAGCCCAGCGTCCTCGGCGACGGGAATGAGCTGCTCGACGGCGTCCAGCCGCCGCTCGTCGCGCATGTGGGCGAAGCCGAACCCGGCCCGGTGGGTGTCGGGCGCCTGTCCCTTGCGGTAGCGGCCGGTGAGCAGGCCGCCGGCCAGCGGGCTCCAGACCAGGGTGCCCATCCCGTAGCGCTCGGCGACCGGCAGCACCTCGCGTTCCACGGCGCGGTCCAGGATCGAGTACGGCGGCTGCTCGGTGCGGAAGCGGTACAGGCCGCGCCGCTCGGCCACCCACTGGGCCTCGACGATGTCGGAGGCGAGGAAGGTCGAGGAGCCGAAGGCCCGTACCTTGCCGGCGCGCACCAGGTCGGTGAGGGCGCCGAGGGTCTCCTCCACGTCGGTGTCGGGCGCGGGCCGGTGCACCTGGAAGAGGTCGACGTGGTCGGTGCCCAGCCGGCGCAGCGAGTCGTCCAGCGCGCGCACCAGCCAGCGCCGCGAGTTCCCGCGCTGGTTGGGGTCGTCGCCCATGGGCAGATGGGCCTTGGTCGCCAGGACGACGTCGTCGCGGCGGCCCTTGAGTGCCTTGCCGACGATCTCCTCGGACTCGCCGCGCGCGTAGGCGTCGGCGGTGTCGACGAAGTTGATGCCCGCGTCCAGTGCCCGGTGGATGATCCGGACGCAGTCGTCGTGGTCGGGGTTGCCGATGGCGCCGAACATCATGGCGCCCAGGCAGTAGGGGCTGACCTTGATGCCGGTCCGGCCCAGGCTGCGGTACTTCACAGTGCTCCTCAGAGGTTGGGATGTCCGCCGCCCCGCGGTACGCTCAGGTAAGCGGAACAACGTTCCACTCACACGATACGGAACAACGTTCCGGATAGCAAGGAGGACGACCCGTGGGCGACGAACCGACCCTCGCCGGGCAGCCCCGCCAGGGCGTGCGCGCCGACGCGCAGCGCAGCATCGACGCCCTGCTGACCGCGGCCGCCGAGGTCTTCGCCGAGGACGGCGTGGACGCCCCCGTGCGGCAGATCACCGCGAAGGCGGGAGTCGGCGCGGGCACCCTCTACCGCCACTTCCCGCAGCGCTCCGACCTGATCGCCGCCGTCTTCCGCCACGAGGTCGACGCCTGCGCGGCCGCCGCACCCACCCTGGCCGCGCGGTACGACCCGCTCGAAGCGCTCACCCGGTGGCTCCAGCGCTTCGCCGGTTTCATCGCCACCAAACGCGGCCTCAGCGCGGCCCTGCACTCCGGCGACACCACCTACGACAGCCTGCCCGGCTATTTCCAGCAGCACTTCGAGCCCGCGCTCTCGGCCCTCCTGGACAGCGCGGCCAAGGCCGGCGCCATCCGCTCCGACGCCGACCCGTGGGACCTGCTGCGCGCCATCGGCAACCTCGCCGTGCCCGCGGCGGACGACGACAGCGGCCACACGCAGCGGATGATCGCCCTGCTCGTCGACGGCCTGCGCTTCGGCGCCGGGGCCTGAGCCGTCGGCGGGTGGGCCGTCGGCCCGTAAGCCGTCAGCCTTCATGCCGGGCGTATCGCCGAAGCACGTGCACGACCCTGGCCACCGCGAGGGCGCCGGCCGCGACGGAGCCGGCGAACACCAGGGACGTGTCCACGGCGGGGGGAAGGTGCCAGACCAGGGCGGGGCCGGCGAGCGCCCCGAAGGCCACGGCGCCCAGGAAGCACCCGCTGAGCAGCGCGTACCCGATCTCGACGGTGGCCTCGTCGCGCTCGGCCTGGCTGCGTGTCCCTGGCGGCATGGGGCAAGGATCGCACCGCCCGCCACCGCCGGTCCACGGCACGGATGTCACGGCGTGTCAGGCGGGCCGGCGGGGGCGCGGGGCGCCCCCGCCGGCGGTGGGTCACCTCAGGGCGTACGCGGCGGACCCGGGGTCCTGACCGCGGCCGTCCAGGGGAACTCCAGTGGCCGTTGAGGTGCAGTGACGTCCAGGTCGCGCCGCGGTGCCGCTCGACCAGGTCGTTGACGGAGGGCGACATCGGTGTCGACGTCAGGTCGAGGGTGAGACTCCTGCCCGCGGCCGTGGCGATCAGCCCGAGGGTCAGGGTTGGCTCGGGGCCCGGGCCAGGTGGTGGGCGAACCAGTCGGTGGCGAGGGCGCCGACCTCGGCGAGGGCGCCGGGTTCCTCGAACAGGTGGGTGGCGCCGGGCACCAGGGCGAGCCGGTTCTCGCAGCGCAGTTGCTGCTGCGCGTGCCGGTTGAGGTCGAGGACATGGTGGTCCAGGCCGCCGACGATCAGCAGGGTCGGTGCCTGGACATCGGACAGTCGAGGACCCGCGAGGTCGGGTCGGCCGCCGCGGGAGACGATCGCGGCGACGCGGCCCGCGAGGTCGGCCGCCGCGTACAGCGCCGCGGCGGCGCCGGTGCTCGCCCCGAAGTAGCCCACGGCCCGGTCCTCGGCCTCGGGTCGCCCTGCCAGCCACTCGGTGACCTCGGTGAGGCGTCCGGCCAGGAGTTCGGTGTCGAAGACGTTGGCCCGGTCGTCGCCCTCGGCCTCGGTGAGGAGGTCGAACAGGAGCGTTCCCAGGCCGGCTTCGTTGAGCGCCGCTGCCACCCTGCGGTTGCGCGGGCTGCGGTGGCTGCTCCCGCTGCCGTGGGCGAAGACCACGATGCCCCGGGCGCCGTCGGGCACGGTCAGCTCACCTGCGAGGCCGCCGTTCGAGGTCGGGATGCCGACGTCCTTGCCCGCTGCCCGCGGCCGTGCCTGCCCGTCCGGGTCCGGCTCGCCTCCGCCGCTGTCGCGCTGTGCCGCCCTCGCCAGGTCGGCGGTGACCTCCGCGTCGGCGGTCTGCGTGAAGTCCTCGTAGAACAGGCCGATCGCGTGGAAGGGGCTCGGCGTCTGCACGCAGATGTACTGGTCGGCGGCGCCGGCCAGCCGGTCGGTCCAGTCGGCGGGGGCCACGGGCACCGCGAGGACGACCCGGCGCGCGCCTCGCTCCCGGGCGATTCGGCAGGCCGCCCGTGCGGTGGACCCGGTCGCGATGCCGTCGTCGACCACGACCGCGGTCCTGCCGGCCAGCGGCATGGGCGGGCGCTCGCCCCGGTAGAGGTGGGCCCGCTGCCGCAGCACCACGCGCTCCCGCTGCTCGACGGCGTACAGGTCGTCCGCGCTGACCCCCGCCTTTCGTACGACCTCGTCGTTGACCACCCGGGTGTCGCCCTCGCCGATGGCGCCCATGCCCAGCTCGGGTTGGTACGGCACCCCCAGCTTCCGGACGACGCACACGTCGAGCGGCGCCCGCAGGGTGCGCGCCACCTCCTCGGCGACGGGCACACCGCCCCGGGGCAGCCCGAGGACGACCACGTCCCGGCCTTTCAGGTGTCCGCAGCGCGCCGCGAGTCTCCGGCCGGCGTCCTGGCGATCGTGGAACACGGCTCTTCGTCTCCCCTCGGGCCGGGTGCCTCACGGGTCCCGCACCACGGCGGTACGTGACCGCGGCGGGGGCCGGCATGCGGGTCCGCCCGGCGACGAGGCGGCCGAGGAGACTCGGCGTGCCCCCGCCCTTCCACGCTACTCACCCGCGAAGGTAGGCGGCGACCTCCGACCGGGCGTCACAGCCGGCGGCGGGTCGCCGAGGACGACGGGTCCCTCCGGTGACCGCCGGGCCGGCCGGCAGGTGTCCGCCTCGGAGGGTGCCCGGACTTCAGATGGTGGTCACGCGGCGGCCCGTGACCTTGCCGGGCCGGAGGCGTATCCACAGGGGGGCGTCCCGGCCCGTCCACGGTTCGGTGGCCAGCTCCGCGAGCCGTCCGGCCGCCTCCGGATCCCCGACGTGCTCGGGGCTGCCGGTGATCAGCACGCTCCACCCCTGGCGGAGCTGCTCATCGAACCAGTCGGCCTGGAAGGACATCGCGACGTCCTGCGGCGGGTCCGCCGTGGTGCCCGGCGCCGTCCGGTAGGCGATCGTATGGGCGTCGACGGCATAGTTGACCGGGACCACGGCAGGGGCCGGGGCGACGGGGAGGGCGACCCGGCCCAGCCCGTGCGTACCGAGACTGTCCCAGCACTCGGATTCGGTGAGCCGCACCAGGACCGGACGGTCGGCGGGATCCTCCTGGTCGGGAGGCAGGTCGACGCGCCCCTCCAGCAGCTCCTCGTAGGTCATGTCGAGGGCCGCCGCGATACGGACGTAACCGCCGCGGTCGAAGTCCGGCCCGGCGTCGAGCACGTGCTGCAGATAGCGGGGAGCCATGCCCACCCGCGTCGCCAGGTCCATCTCGCCCACGCCGAGCTGTCTGCGCCGTTCGCCGATTCGCCGGGCCAGAACCCTCGGCTCGATGCCCTGCTCAGCGGATTCCGGCTTAGCGTCCACAGCGGACCACCCTCCTGTCCGGCCTACCTACCAGCTTCACCCTCCTGGCCGCCTTACGCCATCCGGGGAGCTCCCGCGGCAGTGGAGACCATCCGCAGGGACCGCGCACGGCCGTGTCCCCGCGTCCCCCTCCGTACATCTCGCTCCTCTAAGGTGCCCCGATACCGGATCCGTCTCCGCCCTCGGAACGGCCGCGGCACTGGGGAGTGAGCGATGGACACGTCGTCGGCCGGCAACGGCAGCGGCAGCGGCAGCGGGGAACTGACGCGGCGCCTCGGGGTGTCCGACGCCGTCCTGATCGGCCTCGGCTCGATGATCGGCGCCGGGATCTTCGCCGCACTCGCCCCCGCCGCCTCGGCGGCCGGGTCCGGGCTGCTGCCGGGGCTGGCGCTCGCGGCCGTGGTGGCCTACTGCAACGCCACCTCCTCCGCACGGCTGGCCGCACGCTATCCGCAGTCGGGCGGCACGTACGTCTACGGCCGCGAGAGGCTCGGGGACTTCTGGGGATACCTGGCCGGGTGGGGCTTCGTCGTCGGCAAGACCGCCTCGTGCGCCGCGATGGCCCTGACCGTCGGCACGTACGTCCTCCCCGATCAGGCCCATGCGGTCGCGGTGGCCGCGGTGGTGGCGCTGACCGCGGTGAATTACGCCGGGGTGCGGAGGTCCGCGCTTCTGACACGCGGAATCGTCGCGGTCGTCCTGGCGGTGCTCGCCGCCGTGGTCACCGCCTGCCTCACCTCGCCTTCCACCGAGGCGGCCCGGCTGGACATCGGCACGGACGCCACGGCGGGCGGGGTCCTCCGGGCGGCAGGGCTGCTCTTCTTCGCCTTCGCCGGATACGCCCGCGTCGCGACCCTCGGCGAGGAGGTCCGCGACCCCCGCAGAACCATTCCCCTCGCGATCCCGCTGGCGCTGGGCATCACCCTGGCCGTCTACGCGGCGGTCGCCGTCTCCGCCCTGCTGGTCCTGGGCCCCGGCCGCCTCGCCCACGCTCCCGCCCCGCTGGTCGACGCGGTCCGCGCTGCCGGCGTACCGGGCCTGGCGCCGGTCGTACGGGCGGGAGCCGCCGTCGCGGCCCTCGGCTCGCTGCTCGCGCTGATCCTGGGAGTGTCGCGCACCACTCTGGCCATGGCCCGCGACCGGCACCTGCCGCACGCGCTGGCCGCCGTGCACCCCCGCTTCAACGTCCCGCACCGCGCGGAAGTCGCTGTCGCGGCGGTGGTCGCCGTCCTGGCCGCGACCACGGACGTGCGCGGCGCGATCGGCTTCTCCTCCTTCGGCGTCCTGGCCTACTACGCCATCGCCAACCTCGCCGCCCGGACCCTCACCCCCGAGGAGGGCCGCCCGCCCCGCGTCGTACCGATCGCCGGCGCCGCGGGCTGCCTGGCACTCGCCTTCGCCCTGCCGCTTGCCTCCGTGCTGGCGGGCGCCGCGGTGATCGGGGCCGGGGCGGCCGTCTACGGCCTGCGCCGCCGTTCCTGAGGCGAACCGGGCTACGGGCTCACGGGCTCACCGCCCGGCAGCCGGCGCGGGCGCCGACCGGGCGGATTCCACGGACGGGTAGATCGGGAACAGCCGGTCCACACCGACTAGTTCGAGGAGCTTTTGCAGGGCGGGGCGCGGGGCGGCGATCCGCAGTTCGGTGAGCCGGTGCACGGTTATCAGCACGCGCAGGAAGCTCGAATCCCCGAAGGTGATGGCACGTGCGTCCAGGACGACGGCCGGCGACGTCGCGGCGGCCGCCTTCAGCCGGGCGGCGAGAGGCTCCAGGTTGTCCACGTCAAGGTCTCCGTACGGCGCTATGACGGGGACGGCCGTCTGCGCGGACTCGCGGTGCGGCATGGATTCAGTGGTCACGCGTGGCGTGTGCCCGTGACAGGTGTCCTCATGCCGACCGGTTCGCCCGGCGGGCTTTGCGCAATCAAAGGTTGCGGGTCACCGAGCACGGAGTTATCGTGATGCGCAACCGATGGTTGCCTATGGGAGGTCCGTGGTGGAGTTCGGAGAGCTGGTGCGCGAGATCCGCGTCGACGCGGCGCCGGAGATCGTGTTCGACGTGGTGAGCCGTCCGGAGCACCTCAGGATGTGGTGGTCCGACGACGCGTCGTTCGAGACCGCGCCGGGCGCGGTCGGCGAACTGGTGTGGGGCGACCGTGCCGCGGTCGAGCGGATATCGGTGGTCGAGGTCGATCCGCCGCGTAGGTGCGCCTTCCGCTGGATCGCCTCCGACGGTCAACTGCCCGGCGCGGGCAACTCCCTCCTGATCACCTTCGAGCTAGAGCCCTCCGGCGACGGCACGATCCTGCGCCTGACCGAGAGCGGCTGGCGCGAGAAGGGCTGGGAGGCCGCCGTGCTGGAGGAGACCTTCCGCGACCACGAGCGCGGCTGGGACATGTTCCTGGCCAGGCTGCGGAGCTACGCCCCCTCCGTGGTGGCACGGTGACCACGACTGTCGACGACGAACTCTGGTCGGCGATCGGCGACCCGACCAGGCGCCGCCTGCTCGACCTGCTGCTCGCGGAAGGCTTCGGCACCCCGACCGGACTGAGCGACCGCCTGCCGATCTCGCGCCAGGCGGTGGCCAAGCACCTGGGCGTCCTCGACCGCGCGGGTCTCGTGCGCGCGACGCCGGTGGGCCGCGAGCGGCGCTACGAGGTCGACGAGGCACAGCTCGCCCGCGCCGTCGGGCAGTTGGACGAGGTCGGCAGGACCTGGGACGCGCGGCTGGCGCGCATCAAACGCATCGCGGAAGAGATCCAGCGCCGGAAAGCCGACTGACAGCTGCAGGAGCATCCGTCCGGCCCGCGTCACCGCGGGGAAGAATCGATCATTTCGTGGAGGACGCATATGAGTGGACCGCTGCTTGCCGACAGGACCGCTGTGATCTACGGCGGCGGGGGCGCCATCGGAGGCGCCGTCGCACGGGTCTTCGCCCGGGAAGGAGCGAGGGTCTTCATCGCCGGGCGGACGCAGGCGAAGCTCGACGCCGTGGCGCGTGACCTCGCGGCCGCGGGCGGCGAGGTCGAGACCGCTCAGGTCGACGTCCTGGACCAGCAGGCGGTGCAGGAGCACGCCGACGCGGTCGCGGCGACGGCCGGCGGCATCGACGTCGCGCTCAACGCCGTGAGCGTCCCGCACGACCAGGGGACCCTGCTGGCCGACCTGTCGCTGGAGGAGTTCATGCGGCCGATCGACGGGTTCCTGCGGACGCTGTTCATCACCAGCAAGGCCGTCGCGCGGCACATGGGCCGCGAGCGGCCGGGCGTCATCCTGACCCTGTCCGAGCCGGGTTCCAAACTCGCTGTCGGCGGCATCCTGGGGCACAGCGTGAGCGCGGCCGGCAAGGAGGCCTTCTCGCGCGTGCTGGCCGCGGAACTGGCGCCCGGCAACATCCGGGTGGTCTGCATCCGCCCGCACGCCGTCGTGGATGCGCCGGCGGCCGGTTCCTACACCGGGGACCTCTTCGCGCCGATGGCGGCAGCCGGCGGGCAGTCGGTCCAGGAATTCCTCGAAGGGGGCCTGGCGCAGGGGACGCTCCTCAAGAGGCTGCCCGCGCTCCGCGACGTCGCGGAGACGGCCGCCTTCCTGGCGTCCGACCGGGCCGGGGCCGTCACCGGAACGGTCGCCAACCTGTCCGCCGGGGCGCTCGTCGACTGAGAGCGCCGACGCCGCGCGCGTCGCCGGGCGGCCACCGTCGACGGCCGAGCCGAGGGGCCGCGACGCGTGGACGTCACGGCCCCTGGCGGCGACGGCGGCTCCGGCGCGGACCGCGCGCGGCGGGCCCGCGCTCCCTCAGGCGAGGCGGACAGCCGTCGCTCCGGCCGCGCGGCGCGGGAGGCGGCGCGCGGCGGCGGACATGCTCTGCGCCTGTGCCGCGTAGAGCAGGCCGTAGCCGAAGGTGTCAGCTCCGGCGCGGTGCGCCTCGGCGGCCAGGTCCACCAGGGCGCGGCGGGCGACGGCGGCGTCCTGGTGGTCGCCGAGCACCTGCTGGAGCTTCGTGGTGCGCTTGCGCAGCCGCGCCGCCCGTTTCCCGCCGTAAGGGAGTGCCGTCTCGGCGGTGTGGCGGGCACGCCGGACCGCCTTGCGCACCTGGTGCAGAGCCTGTTCGCGCTCCGGGCCCTGGTCCACGCCCTCCACGGCGGCCAGCCGCCGCTTCAGCCGCCGGCGGTCGGCCTCGGCTGTCTTGAGCAGCTGCTTGCGGGCGGGTTTGCGGGCCTTGCGCCGCAGCGGAGGGTCGGCCAGCAGGCCGTCGAGGGCGTCGAGGGCGTCGAGCAGCGCGAAGTAGCGGGCGGAGCCGAGGGCTTCGACGGCGGCACGCCACTCGGTGGCGTGCCGGGCCTGTTCCTGTTCGCGCACCCGGCCTGCCAACCCCTTGCTCGTCGACGGCCGGCAGCCGCCGGAGGCCTTGCGGGTCGAAGAGTCCCGTTCCCTCGAAAGTGGTCTCTCGCTCGGAATGGGCTGTGGTCATGACGTTCGGCTGCCCGCGCCGGCAGCCGGGAATCCCGGTCCTGGGCGTCTGATGGCGGCAGTTGACGGCCCGTGGCGGTGGTAGCCGTCCTTCGACCCCTCAGGCGTCGGCCATGATGACCGCGAGTTCGCAGTCCAGGGCCTCGGCCACCTGGCGGAGGTCGCCGTGCACCCGGGCCCGCAGGGCGTTCACGAACGAGACGACGTCCTGCTCCGGCAGGCGTACGCACACGGTGGGGAACGGCCCGAGGGCCACTTCCACGCAGCGGATCCCGGTCGAGCCCCAGGACGGCCGCACCCGGACGTCGCCCTCGCCGGTGGGTTCCACCTGGCCTTGGGCGAGCACTTCCCAGGCGAAGGTCCAGCTGATCCCCTCCTCGCCGGGAGCGCGCAGGACCATCTCCACCGCGAGCGGGTCCCGTGAGCGGTAGACGAGATCGACGGCCACCAGGGCCACCCATGCGTCCGATACGTCCAGCGCCGCCACCGTGTCCACCCGAACGGTCGCTTGGTCCCCACGGCCCATGCCGCATCCTCCCTGGCTCACTGACGCGTCGACGGCCCGCGACGTCGCCCCGGAACGGTCCCGCCCGACGGCGGTCCATCGACCGGCTGTCCGCTCGACGGACCGTCAAACCGTCCGGGGGAACCCGCCGGGGCGATTCTCCGGTTCCGTGCAGCGCGCCACGATCAGGATGTGTTGGTACGGGAGATGCGGGCACGCGGGGACGCAACGGAACATCCCACAGGAAGGAGTCGGTACATGTCGACCATCGAGGAGTCGGTGGAGGTCGCGGTTCCCGTCGGCACCGCCTACAACCAGTGGACCCAGTTCGAGGACTTCCCGAAGTTCATGGAGGGTGTCCAGCGCATCGAGCAGCGCACCCCCACCCTCACGCACTGGGTCACCAGCGTGGACGGTGTCCACCGCGAGTTCGACGCCGAGATCACCGAGCAGATCCCCGACGAGCGGGTCGCCTGGACCACGGTCGACGGCGAGGCCAGGCAGGCCGGGGTGGTGACCTTCCACCGGCTCGACGCCGAGCACACCAAGGTGATGCTCCAGATGGAGCACGACCCGCAGGGCATCGCCGACACCGTCGGCGACAAGCTGGGCTTCGTCCGCCGCCAGACCAAGGGCGACCTGAAGAGGTTCAAGTCGTTCATCGAGTCCCGTGGCACGGAGACGGGTGCCTGGCGCGGCCAGGTCTGAGCCCGCCGGGCCCGCGGTCGTCGCGGCGCTCCACGAGGCCGCGTGCCCCCGAACACCGGGGGCACGCGGCCTCTTCCGCTTGCAGGGCGCTCTCGTTCGTCCGCGTGCCGGACCGCGACGGGGCATCCGTCGTCCCCCGGCTCTCCCGTGGGCCCCGCCTCACCGGCTTTCCCGGCGGCCGGCGTGCGGTAGCGGTAAGTTGCTCGTCATGGCTGAGCTCGGAGCGGTCGCCTGGCCGCCTGCCCCGATCAGAACCGAGCGGCTGGTGCTCCGTGAGCCCGAGGCGCGGGACCGTGCGGCGCTCATCGAGCTGTTCACCTCACCGGAGGTGGGCACCTACATCGGTGGCCCGAGGCAGCGCGAGGAGTTCGAGCGTGCGTTGCCCGCCGAGCCCAGGCGGCGCCCCGGCCTCTTCACGGCCGCTCTCGACGGGGCGATGATCGGCATCGTCACGCTCGACCGGCGTGACGCGGAGCGCCCGGGCCACCTCGGCCCGGACGCCGGGGAGGCCGAACTCGGCTACATGTTCCTGCCGCAGGCGTGGGGCCGGGGCTACGCCGCCGAGGCGTGCGCGGCCGCGCTCGGCTGGTTCGCCGGCGCGCTGCCCGGCGAGCCGGTGGTGCTCTGCGCCCAGGCCGCCAACGACCGCTCGCTGCGCCTCGCGGCGAAGCTGGGCTTCACCGAGGTGGAGCGGTTCGAGGAGTACGGTGCCGAGCAGTGGTTCGGCGTGCGGCCCCCGGTCACGCCGTCGGGCTGAGTTCGCCCCCGGTGGCAACCGGGGAACGGGCGCGTCGCAACCCGGTGGGCCCGGCCGGGCGGCAGGACGCGTCCGTGCTGCGAGGTAGGCGGCCGGTCGTGCTCCGCGGCACAGGAGGAGTTCAGTGCGCGGCGGCGAGGCGCAGGGTCTGCTCGACCGCCTGGGCGATGTCGTCGACGGGGAAGTGCACGTGGCGTACGGCCCCTTCCGGGCCGACGACGAGGATGAGCCGTTTGAGCCGGAGCCGGCCGGCGCCGCGGAAGGTGGGCAGGCGCAGGGCGGCGGACAGGTGGTGCCGGGCGTCGGAGAGCAGGGGGTACGGCACGGACTGGGCGCGGGCGAAGGCGGCCTGCTCGTGCGGGAGTTGGGTGCTGACGCCGTGGACGGCCACGCCCGCCCGCCGGAAGTCGGGCCACGCGTCGCGGAAGAGCAGGTTCTCCAGGGTGCATCCGGGGGCGCCGGGGATCGGGTCGCTGCTCCAGTCGACTCCGGTGCCGGGGTAGGTGAACAGCACGGTGGCGGCGGCGTCCGGGTCGGCCGGGGGACGGTCGGCGCCGTCGGCGGCGGGCAGCAGGAGGTCGACCGGCAGCCGCGTACCGGACAGGGCGTGGACGCGGGAGTGTTCTGCGCCTGACGGCGCGGCCGTCGCGGTGGCGGTCCCGTCGCCCAGTACCCAGCGGTCACCCCAGTCCTGCATGGCCACCAGCAGCGGCAGCAGGGCCAGGCCCGAGTCGGTGAGCAGGTATTCGTACCGGACGGGACGGCGCTGGTAGAGGCTGCGGCGCAGGACGCCGCGGGCGACGAGCTTGCCGAGCCGTTCGGTCAGCACCTTGCGGGACAGGCCGAGTTCGGCGGCGAGGGCGTCGAAGCGCACGTGGCCGCGGGCGACCTCGCGCAGCACGAGCACGTTCCACCAGTCGGCCAGGACGACGGCGGCCTGGGCGATGCCGCAGTTCTCGTCGGCGTTGTGCATCTTCATCACCGCAGAGTACATTCCTTTTCGGAACTCACTTTGTTCTCGGGGGGAACTAATATCCCGCCGTGCGGACCGACCGTCGGGAGTAACTGCCATGACCGCCATCACCCGGATCGTCGCGCGCGAGATCATCGACAGCCGGGGCAACCCGACCGTCGAGGTCGACGTCGAACTGGCCGACGGCTCGACCGGGCGCGCGGCCGTGCCCTCCGGGGCCTCCACGGGCGCCAGGGAGGCCGTGGAACTCCGCGACGAGGACCCGGCACGCTTCCACGGAAAGGGCGTCCGGCGCGCCGTCGACGCCGTCAACGACTCCATCGCGGACGCCGTGGTGGGCCTGGCGGCCGAGGACCAGGCCGCAGTGGACGCGGCGCTGATCGAGCTGGACGGCACCCCGGACAAGGCCAGACTCGGCGCGAACGCGATCCTCGGCGTCTCGCTGGCCACCGCCAAGGCCGCCGCGCTCGCCCACCGGCTACCGCTCTACCGCTACGTCGGCGGAGTGGACGCGCGGCTGCTGCCGGTGCCGATGATGAACATCGTCAACGGCGGCGCCCACGCCGACAACCGCCTGGACTTCCAGGAGTTCATGATCGCCCCGATCGGTGCGGCCACCTTCGCCGAGGCGGTGCGGATGGGCTCCGAGGTCTTCCACACCCTGCGCCGCGACCTGCTGTCCGCCGGCCACAGCACCGGCGTCGGCGACGAGGGCGGTTTCGCCCCCGATCTGCGCAGCGCCGAGGAGGCACTGGACTTCGTCGTCCGCGCCATCGAGCGGACCGGCTACAAGCCCGGGGCTGACATCACCGTCGTCATGGACCCCGCCACCTCGGAGTTCTTCCGCGACGGCGTCTACGACTACGTCGGCGAGGGCGTGCGCCGCAGCGTCGCCGAGCACGTCGACTACCTCGCGAAGCTGGTCGCGGACTACCCCGTCGCCTCCATCGAGGACCCGATGGCCGAGGACGACCGCGACGGATGGCGGTCGCTGATGACGCGGCTCGGCGAGCACTGCCAGCTCACCGGCGACGACGTCTTCTGCACCAACGAGACGCTGCTCCGCGAGGGGATCCGTGACGGCGTCGCCAACTCGATCCTGGTGAAGG
Source organism: Actinacidiphila paucisporea (assembly GCF_900142575.1). Lineage (GTDB taxonomy): Bacteria > Actinomycetota > Actinomycetes > Streptomycetales > Streptomycetaceae > Actinacidiphila > Actinacidiphila paucisporea. Next base: position 107,924 of record NZ_FRBI01000019.1, on the reverse strand, counting down.
TCAACCAGATCGGCACCCTCACCGAGACGCTGGCCACCGTGGGCACCGCCCACCGCGCCGGCTACACCGTCGTCATGTCCCACCGCTCCGGCGAGACCGAGGACACCACCATCGCCGACCTCGCGGTGGCCACGGGGTGCGGCCAGATCAAGACCGGCTCGCTCTCCCGCTCGGACCGCACCGCCAAGTACAACCAGCTCATCCGCATCGAGGAGGAGCTGGGCACCCAGGCGCGCTACGCCGGCCGCGACGCCCTCGGCCTGCGCCGCTAGGGCCTGTCCGGCGGATCTTGGCGGATCAGCCTGCGGCGTCCGGTGCCGTACATCGCAAGGCGGAGAATCGTCCTCGTACCGGGTCGTACAAGGATGATTCGACAACACTGGGGGCACCTCCCGCCGAAGGCAGGGGGAGGGGTGCGGTGCCGGGCGTCGCAGGCCCGCCAAGATCCGCCGGACAGGCCCTAGCGCAGTCGGGTGGGAGCGCGGGCCACCCGCGTGCCGGACAGGGGGCCGTCGCTCGTATCGGACGGTGGTGTCCACCCCGGCTCCAGGTTGTCTTTAGAAAGCATCAAGGGGGCAGGCCCTAGCATCGGGCGCATGACGGTTCTGCCTGACGACGCGATCCCGCTGGGTGCGCAATTCCCGGGCGGTACCCACGAGCAGTGGCAGCAGCTCGTGGCCGGTGTCCTGCGCAAGTCCGGCAAGGACCTGTCCGGGCCGGAGGCGGAGCGGGCGCTGTCCACCGCGCTGGACGACGGCCTGCTCGTACGCCCCCTCTACGATGCCGGCACCACCGCTCCAGACCCGGGCCTGCCCGGCTTCCCGCCCTACGTCCGCGGGGGCCGGCCGGTCGGCGGCTGGGACGTGCGCCCGTGGCACCGGTCACCCACCGCCGAGCGCGCCAACGAGGCCGTACTGGCCGACCTGGAGGGCGGGGCCACGTCCGTGTGGCTGTCGCTGGGCGCCGAGGGCCTGCCCCCGGCGGACCTGGAGCGCGCCCTGGAGGGCGTCCACCTCGATCTCGCGCCCGTGGTGCTCGACGCGGGCCCGCACGCGCGGGCCGCGGCCGCCGAGTTGCTGCGGCTGTACGACCGGCAGGGGGTGGCACCGCAGGCGGCGCGCGGCAATCTCGGCGCCGATCCGCTGGGGCACGGCGCCCGTACAGGGCAGGCCGTGGACTCCGGCGACGCCGTCGCCCTGGCCCTGCGGATCCACCGGGCGTACCCGGGGCTGCGGGCGCTGACCGTGGACGCCCTGCCGTACCACGAGGCGGGTGCGTCCGCCGGCCAGGAGCTGGGCTGCTCGCTCGCAACCGGGGTCGCGTACCTGCGTCTGCTGACCGAGGCGGGTCTGAGCCTCGACGACGCCTGCGGCCAGCTGGAATTCCGCTACGCGGCGACCGCGGACCAGTTCCTGACCATCGCCAAGCTACGGGCCGCCCGCCGCCTGTGGACCCGGGTCGCCGAGGTGTGCGGGGCGCGGGAGCCGGCTCCGCAGCTCCAGCACGCGGTGACCTCGGCGGTGATGATGACCCGTCGGGACCCTTACGTGAACATGCTGCGCACCACGCTGGCCGCCCTGGGCGCCGGTGTCGGCGGCGCCGACTCGGTGACGGTGCTGCCCTTCGACCACTCGCTGGGACTCCCAGACGACTTCGCCCGCAGGATCGCCCGCAACACCTCCTCGATCCTGCTGGAGGAGTCGCACCTCGGGCGGGTCGCCGATCCGGCCGGCGGTTCCTGGTACGTCGAGCGGCTCACCGACGAACTCGCCCATGCCGCCTGGGAGTTCTTCCAGCAGCTGGAAGGGGCGGGCGGCCAGGAGGCGGCGCTCCGCTCGGGCTGGGTCGGCGAACGCATCGCCGAGGTGTGGGCCGCGCGCAGCCGCGCGCTCGCCACCCGGCGCGAGCCGATCACCGGGGTCAGCGAATTCCCGCACCTCGCGGAGCGGCCCGTCGAGCGCGCCGAACCGCCCGCCCGTCCCGGCGGCGGCCTGCCGCGGGTGCGCCGGGACGAGGCCTACGAAGCGCTGCGGGCGCGCTCGGACGCCCATCTGGCCTCCACCGGGAGCCGGCCCGCGGTCTTCCTCGCGGCGCTCGGCCCCGAGTCGGCCCATGCGGCGCGGGTCTCCTTCGCCTCGAACCTCTTCCAGGCTGGCGGGGTGCAGCCGGTCCACGACCCGATCACGGTGGACGCGGACTCGGCCGCCGAGGCGTTCGCGGCCAGCGGCGCCCGTATCGCCTGCCTGTGCTCCAGCGACGCGCTCTACGACGAACAGGCCGCGGCCGTCGCGGACGCGCTCAGGGCGGCCGGGGCGGAACGGATCCTGCTCGCGGGCCGTCCCGGCAGGGGACCGGACGTCGACGGCCACCTCTTCCTGGGCTGCGACGCGGTCGCCGTCCTGACCTCGGTACTCGACGGCGTGGGAGTGACGGCATGACGCGGATCCCGGACTTCTCGCAGATCCCGCTCGGCCCGGGCACCCCGCCCGAGGCCACGCTGGAGCAGTGGCGCCAGGCGGTCAAGCAGGCCACCGGCAGCAGCGCGGCCGACCTCGTCTGGGAGACGCCGGAGGGGATCGCGGTCAAGCCGCTCTACACCGGCCGCGACCTGGAAGGGCTGGACTTCCTCGGCACGTACCCGGGTGTGCCGCCCTACCTGCGCGGGCCGTATCCGACGATGTACGTCAACCAGCCCTGGACGATCCGCCAGTACGCGGGTTTCTCCACCGCCGAGGAGTCCAACGCCTTCTACCGCCGCAACCTCGCCGCGGGGCAGAAGGGCCTGTCGGTGGCGTTCGACCTGCCGACGCACCGCGGCTACGACAGCGACCATCCGCGGGTGACCGGGGACGTCGGCATGGCGGGCGTGGCGATCGACTCGATCTACGACATGCGGCAGCTCTTCGACGGCATCCCGCTGGACCGGATGACGGTCTCGATGACGATGAACGGCGCGGTGCTGCCCGTTCTCGCGCTCTACATCGTGGCCGCGGAGGAGCAGGGAGTGCCGCCGGAGAAACTCGCCGGGACCATCCAGAACGACATCCTCAAGGAGTTCATGGTCCGCAACACCTACATCTACCCTCCGCTGCCCTCCATGCGGATCATCTCCGACATCTTCGCCTACACCTCGCAGAAGATGCCGCGGTACAACTCGATCTCCATCTCCGGCTACCACATCCAGGAAGCCGGAGCCACGGCCGATCTGGAGCTGGCCTACACCCTCGCCGACGGGGTGGAGTACCTGCGGGCCGGCCTGGCCGCCGGGCTGGACGTCGACGCGTTCGCGCCGCGGCTGTCGTTCTTCTGGGCGATCGGCATGAACTTCTTCATGGAGATCGCGAAGCTGCGCGCGGCCCGCCTGCTGTGGGCCAGGCTCGTCAAGCAGTTCGACCCGAAGAACCCCAAGTCGCTCTCCCTGCGCACGCATTCGCAGACCTCCGGCTGGTCGCTCACCGCGCAGGACGTCTTCAACAACGTGACCCGCACCTGCGTGGAGGCGATGGCCGCGACGCAGGGCCACACCCAGTCGCTGCACACCAACGCGCTCGACGAGGCGCTGGCGCTGCCGACCGACTTCTCCGCGCGGATCGCCCGCAACACGCAGCTGCTGATCCAGCAGGAGTCGGGGACCTGCCGGGTGGTCGACCCGTGGGGCGGCAGCGCGTACGTCGAACGTCTGACCGACGACCTGGCCCGGCGTGCGTGGCAGCACATCCAGGAGGTCGAGGCCGCCGGAGGCATGGCGCAGGCCATCGAGGCCGGCATCCCCAAACTCCGGATCGAGGAGGCGGCGGCGCGCACCCAGGCCAGGATCGACTCGGGCAGGCAGCCCGTCATCGGGGTCAACACCTACCGGGTCGGCTCCGACGAGGACATCGACGTGCTCAAGGTCGACAACTCCTCCGTACGGACCCGGCAGCTGGCGAAACTTCGGCGGCTGCGCGACCAGCGGGACGAGGGCGCCTGCCAGGCCGCCCTGCGGGCGCTGACCGAGGCGGCGGGACGGGACCCGGGGCCGGACCTGGAGGGCAACCTGCTCGCGCTCGCCGTCTCCGCGGCCCGTGCCATGGCGACGGTCGGTGAGATGTCCGACGCGCTGGAGAAGGTCTACGGCCGCCACGCCGGCCGGATCCGTACGATCTCCGGTGTGTACCGCAACGAGGCAGGCCACTCCCCCGCCGTGGACGGCACCCGGGCGCTCGTCGAGCGCTTCGCCGAAGCGGAGGGCCGCCGGCCGCGCATCCTCGTCGCGAAGATGGGTCAGGACGGGCACGACCGGGGCCAGAAGGTGATCGCGACCGCCTTCGCGGACCTGGGCTTCGACGTGGACGTCGGCCCGCTGTTCCAGACGCCGGCGGAGGTGGCCAGGCAGGCGGTCGAGTCCGACGTGCACGTGGTCGGCGTGTCGTCGCTGGCCGCGGGGCACCTGACCCTGGTGCCCGCGCTGCGCGCGGAGCTGGCCGCCGAGGGCAGGGCGGACATCATGATCGTGGTGGGCGGGGTCATCCCCCCGCAGGACGTCCCGGCGCTGCACGAGGCGGGAGCCGCCGCGGTCTTCCCGCCCGGCACGGTGATCCCGGACGCCGCGTACGACCTGATCGGCCGGCTCGGCGCCGCGCTGGGCCACGACGGGCTGTGACGCCCGTATGGACATCGACGTCGACGACTACGTCCAGGGCGTGCTCGACGGCAGACGTGCGCTCATCGCGCGGACGATCACCCTCGTCGAATCCCGCCGCCCGGACCACCGGGAACCGGCCCAGCGGCTGCTGACGGAGTTGCTTCCGCACAGCGGCGGCGCCCGGCGGATCGGGATCAGCGGTGTCCCGGGGGTGGGCAAGTCGACCTTCATCGACGCCTTCGGCACGATGCTCACCTCCCGCGGGCACCGGGTCGCCGTCCTCGCGGTCGACCCGTCCTCCAGCCTCACCGGCGGTTCCATCCTCGGCGACAAGACGCGCATGGAACGCCTCGCCGTGGACCCGTCGGCGTTCGTCCGCCCCTCCCCCTCCGCGGGCACCCTGGGCGGGGTGGCGAGGGCGACCCGGGAGTCCATGGTCGTCATGGAGGCCGCGGGCTACGACGTGGTGCTGGTGGAGACCGTGGGAGTCGGCCAGTCCGAGACCGCCGTCTCGCGGATGGTCGACTCCTTCCTGCTGCTCACCCTCGCCCGCACCGGCGACCAACTGCAGGGCATCAAGAAGGGCGTACTGGAGCTGGCCGACGTGATCGCCGTCAACAAGGCGGACGGCCGCCACGAGCAGGACGCACGCTCCGCCGCCCGGGAGCTGTCCGGCGCGCTGCGCCTGATGCAGCCGGCCGACGCGCAATGGACCCCGCCGGTCCTCCACTGCAGCGCCCTGGAGTCCACCGGCATGGACACCGTGTGGGAGCGGCTGGAGCAGCACCGCGCGCTTCTGGACTCCGGCGGCAGGCTGGCCGCCAAGCGCCGCGACCAGCAGGTCGACTGGGCCTGGACGATGGCGCGCGAGGAACTCCTCGGCCGCCTCCAGGGCCATCCGGCCGTACGCGCCCTGGCCCCGGAGCTGGAACAGCAGGTCAGGGACGGGAAGATGACCGCGGCGCTGGCCGCGCAGCACCTCCTCGGTGCGTTCGACACCACGGCGGGCTGAGCGCGCCGGTCCGCACCTGCGGGTGACCGGCCTCGACGGCCCCGAGACGGCGGCGGGCCGAGCGCGCCGGTCCACGCCCGGGGCTCGCGCCGGGCGGCAGCCGATCAGCCCAGCGTCGCGGTCGCCGCGCGCAGGTCCTCCAGGGCTGCCAGTGCGTGCGGCGCGAGCCCTTCCCCGTCGTCGCGATCGCTTTCCGACCACTGGGCGTAGCCCCGCTTGAACGCCAGGACTCCCAGCTCGCCCGCGAGGTGCGCGGTCGGGTCGGGGATACCGCGGGCGACGAGCGCGGCGGTCATGGCAGCCGCGAGGCCGACGCTCTTGAGGGCGTCGCGCTCCTGCAGTTCGGTGCTGGCGGCCACGGCTGCTTCGAGGCGGGGGCCGAGTTCGCGGTTGGTCGGTCCCATGGCGCTCGATGCGCGCTGGAGACCGGCTGCCACCGCCTGGAGCGGGCTGGCGCTCTCGGGCGCCTCGGCGATGCCGTCGGCGAGCAGCCTGCTGAGCGTCTCCTGGCCGGCGACCAGCAGTTCGCGCTTGTCGGGGAAGTGCCGGAAGAAGGTGCTCTTGGTGACGCCGGCGCGCTCGGCGATCTGCGCCACCGTGGTGGCGTCGTACCCCTGCTCGGTGAACAGGTCGACCGCCGCGACGACGAGTCGCTGTGCCGCTCCCGGTTGCCATCTAGCCATGCGAACAGAATAGATGATGGGACTCTTGTCCCATCACTGTGTAAGGTGAGTGATGGGACAAGGGTCCCATCACTTACGGGAGAGCACATGCACGTCTTCATCACCGGCGGTACCGGCACCATCGGCTCCGCCGTCGTCAGCGAACTGCTCGACAACGGCCACACCGTTCTCGCGCTGGCCCGCTCGGACGGTTCCGCGCGGATCCTGGAGAGCGCGGGCGCCAAGGCGCTGCGCGGCGACCTCGCGGACCTCGACGTCCTGCGGTCCGGCGCCGCACAGTGCGACGGCGTGATCAGTCTGGCGTTCGGGCGCGACTACAGCAGCCCGGGCGCGGTCGCGCGGTCCATCGCCCAGGAGAGCGCCGCTGTCGCCGCGCTGGGGCAGGAACTCATCGGGACCGGCCGGCCGATCGTCGCGGTCTCGGGTACGCCCGCGGTGCCGGGTCGCGCCTCCACCGAGACCGACCCGCTGCCGACCGACGGACCGGTGGGCGGTCGGGGCCGCGCGGTCAATACGCTGCTGGATCTGGCCTCAAGTGGTGTGCGCAGCACGGCTGTCCGCATGCCGCGCACGGTCCACAACGACGGCCGGGGTGGATTCGCCGGCATGCTGGTCGACGCGGCGCGCCGCACCGGAGTGGCCGGCTACCCGGGCGACGGCACCCAGCGCTGGCCGGCCGTGCACGCGCTCGACGCGGCGGTCCTGTTCCGTCTGGCCCTCGAATCGGCACCGGCCGGGACAGCCTGGCACGCCGTGGCCGACGAGGGCGACGCGGTGCGGGACATCGCTACGGTCGTCGGCCGACGGCTGGGCCTGCCGGTCCGGGAGGTCCCGGAGGAGAGCTTCGGCCCGTTCGGCCCGATCTTCGCCATGGACCAGCCTGCGTCCAGCGCCCACACCCGCAATGCCCTCGGGTGGCAGCCGACGCACGCCGGCCTCCTCGACGACCTGGAGAACATCCGCCCTTGAAGGACATTGTCGGAACACCGGCCTGGGCAGCACCGGCCGCCGGACCCCGTCGTCCGTGACGCCGTCAGGTCCCGTAAGGGGCGCGGGCCCCCGCCCGAACCGGCGCTCTCACCCCGGCGGCGCGCGCGTACGTCCGGGCTGGTCGTGCATGCCGCGGACCTGCCATGATGTCGCCCTTCCGCTGCGAGCGGATGACGAGAGGGCGGGGCATGAACGGGCGGGGAACGCGGTTGCCGGGGGCGGCGCATCAGCAGGATGGCTTGACGGTGCCCGCGCAGGCTGCCGGCGCACGGGCCGGGAAGCGGAAGGCGGCGGAGCCTTTCCCGTGGCAGCACGGCTGGCAGCCGTATCCGCGCCGGATCCCGCGAACCGGTGCCAGTCGGCTGATGATCGCGGTCTGGCTGGGGCTGCTGGCCGCCGGCGCGGTGACAGCGGCCCTCGGCGTCGGGTCGATCATCCGCTACAGGTCCGACTACCGGACGATCGACCAGAGCAGCGCGTCGATGTCGCCGACCTACTGGCCCGGCGCCGAGGTCACGATCAGACAGGTCGGCGGCTCGGCGGTACGGGACGGCCAGGTGATCCTCTTCTCCGTCCGGGACTGGGGTGCGCCGGGCATCGGCGGGACCTACCTCAAGCGGGTCATCGCCCAGGGCGGCGACCACCTCGTCATCCACTCGGACGGCACGGTGGAGCTCAACGGCAGCCCGCTGCACGAGCCCTACCTGCGACCCGGGCCGCTCGCCCCCGGCGCCCCGATCGACATCACCGTCCCTGAGGGACGGCTGTTCGTGATGGGTGACAACCGCAACAACTCCAACGACTCCCGCTACCGCACCCAGAACGGCGACAGCGACGGCACGATCGCCCGCTCGACCGTCGAGGGCGTCGCCGTCGACCCGGCGAGCGCTCCCGTACGGCACCCCGGGTGGGTGATGACGGGCTTCTGGCTGGTCATAGCCGGCGGGGCGGGGGGCGCGATCAACGCCAGCCGTGCCAAGCTCCGCGCCGCCCGCCTCACCGCCGCGGGAGTCCTGCCTCCGCCCGACGAGGACTGAGAGCCGTCGCTTCGCCAGGTCCCGCGCTCGCGACCGGCCGGGCGACCTGGCGAAACACTGCCCCCGTCCGCGCCGGACCGGACGCGGCAGGCGGGTCGGTGCGAGCGCCCAAGCGCTCGTCAGCTTTCCCCGGCGCCGCCCGTCTCCTGGTCGGACAGGGGCGGCTTCCACTCCAGGAGGAGGATGGTGGCGTCCTCGCGCAGCTGGCTGCCCTGCTCGTCGAGGATCTGGTGGATCAGCCGGCGCAGGACCTCCGACGCCAGCCCGTGGCGCGGATGATCGCGTCGGTGAAGCGGCCCATGCCGAACAGCGTTCCGTCGCGCATCCGCGCCTCGGACACTCCGTCGGTGTGCAGCAGCACCCGGTCGCCGGGCCGCAGTCTCTCCTCGTGCACGGTGCGCGGGCCGGGTGCGAGGTGGGAGGGCGGTCCCATGGGGGTCTGGGCCTCGCGTTCCAGCGCCCCCGGCAGCACCCGCTGGTCCCTGATGAGCAGCGGCGGCGGGTGACCGCAGTTGCACCACCGACTGGCCTGGACGAGGCGCTCGCTGACACCGTCGGCCGGCTCCGGCTCCCGTGGGTGCTCCATGGCCGTGCGACCTCCTCGGGGCAGGCGAACCGCCGCGGACCGGCCGCATCAGTCAACCACCGCCCCTTCCCACCCGCGCGCCAGCCTCGGGGGGCCGTTCGAGGCCCACGTGGAGCGGCCACATGGGCGTACGAGCGCGCGAACCCGTGCGGCGCGCCCCATGCTGTGGAGTGACGGCCCCGAGCTGTTCCCGCCGGTGGCCCGGCGCGGTCGGCCGTCAGGCACGCGGGTTCAGGCACGCAGGAGAGAGCGCGATGGCGGCAACCGGCAAGGGACCCACTGGGAGCACCCGGGCAGGAGCCCCGGACGCCGGCTCACGGTGGCGGCCGGCGCGCACGCGCCGTCAGTCGGACTCCCACATCCGCAAGCTCGAGGAGGAACTCGACCGGATCCGGAGCACCCGGCAGGCCGACCACCGCGCGATGGGTGAAGTGCAGCGGCTGCTTCGTTCGGCGCAAGACGCGACCGACGCCCGGTCGATCAGGCCGTGGCGAAGGCGTGCCTTTGCCCGGGATGCGGCGGACGCGCGCATCCGTGACGCCGAATCACGGCTCTCCCATCTGGACCGGGTGAGTCATCCGGACGAAGATCACGACGTCGCCGCCCGGAAGAGGCCGGGCGCCTGGTGCCATCGCAAGAGCGCGCACATCGCCGTGCTCCAGGCCGACCTCAACCGCATCGAGGCGCGGCACCGGCTTGACCCCGCCGACCTGGAACTGGCCCACAAGGCACGGGTGTGCCTGGAAGCCGCTCGGGATGCCGTCGAAAGGCACTCGTTCTGGGCCTGGTGGACGGGCTCGGACGTGGCCAGGGTGGAGGCCAACATCCATGAGGCCGAACTCCTCCTGCTGCGACTGGTCCCTAATGACGAGCTCCGGTGGTACGGCGCCGAGGTCATCACCCGGGGGCGCCATCACCTCGGCCCCCAGGACCCCAGGCTCACCTCCCTGGAAACGCATCTGCAGCAGAACGCGAATGTCCTGTCCCCGGAGTTCAAGGGCCTGGCCGTCGCGGTCATGAGCGCCGCCAACTACGTCGAGGAGACGGAGGTGGCGCGGGTCCGCAGCTTCCGGAACATCCTGCTGGCGACGTTTCTCGTCACTACCGCCATCACCGTGCTGTTCATCCTGTCGGGCTACCTCATGCCGGCAGGGCTCCCCCCGAAGCTGTGCTTCGACCCTCCCAGCCAGACCACTGGCGTGGTCGCGATGGTCTGCCCCATCGGCAGCACGGCCTCGGGCTCCGCGGTCCTGCTGGTGGCCCTGTGCGGGGTGACAGGGGCGACCCTGGCAGGGGCGGCCTCCATCCGGCACATCCAGGGCACGGCGATGCCGTACATGGTGCCGGTGTGCCTGCTGATGCTGCGCCTCCCGATCGGCGCCCTGTCCGCAATCCTCGGCCTGATCCTGATCCGCGGCGGATTCCTCCCCGGACTGTCCGCCCTCGACAACAGCGCCCAGATCGTGGCCTGGGCGGTCGCCTTCGGTATCGGTCAGGAGGGCCTGACCCGCATGATCGACAAACAGGGAGGAGCCGTACTGAAGAACGTCCATGGCTCCTACCGCAAGTTCGACACCGATCCGGCGGGGCCCCCTGTCGCCCCGCCGCTCCCTCCCCTTCAACGGGACGTTGATCCACCCTCCGCCGGCTGAGACCGCCCGGCACTCCGGTTCGAGCGCCGGATCAGGTGCCGCGCGAGCTGGACCGGACCTGATCGCCTGTCAACAGCCCCGGCCGTCGGCTGACTGTGACGTCCCCGGATCGGGCCGGAACGGAAGTGGGCACGGCCTCCGGGTGGCCAGGAGTCGTCGGGTCCCTGATCACCGCGACGGAAACGGTGCCTGGGCGGGTGAGCCAACTGGGAGACTCGCCGGGTGAGCGAAGTGAAGGAGGTCCCCCGGCAGGTCCTGCTGCGCCGGGGCTTCGTGCTGGAGTACGTGACGCTGGGCTGGAACGTGGCCGGCATCGTGGTGCTGGCCGCCGCCGCGGTGGCGGCGAGGTCGGTGGCACTGGCCGGGTTCGGCCTGGACTCCCTGATCGATCGGCGCCTCGACGGGGGTGGTCTGGGAGTTGTCCGGCGCTGGCTTCGGCAAGGCCCGCACCGGTGCCGCCCTGGACAACCCGGTACTGAGGGCGGAAGGCCGGGTCACCCGGATCGACGGTCTGCTTGCTGCCGCGGTGCTGCTCGGTCTGGTCCTCAACGCTTCGGCGGGATCGTGGTGGGCGGACCCCCCGCCGCCGGATACGTGCTCGTGTACTACGCAGTCCGCGAGGTGAAGGAGATCGTCACCGGCGAGCACTGACTGCCTGCTCGTGAGCCGTTCACCACGGAGTTGAGCGGACCGGGGCCCGGCCGGCGCACAAGCGCCGCCCGGGCCCCGGGCGCTCCGGGCGGGATCAGGGGCTGTCCTCACCTCCGCCCTCGGCGCCGCCGTTCGCCAGCCACTGTCCGTAGGCGATCACGGCTTGTACGGCCGAGAAGGCGTTCTGGCGCGCGGTGGCAGGCGGGGCGACCGCGGTGCCGGCGGCCGCGGCCAGACCGGCGGACGGCGTGTACATGGCCTCGTTGAACACACCGCCGGAGGGAGCCGAGGCGACGGCGAAGACAGGGTGGGCCGTGCCGCCGGCGAAGGACGTCGAGATGTAGTCGCCGACCATGGTCCCCTGCGTGGTGCCGGCCAGCCACGAGTGGGTCATCGGTCCCGCCAACTGCGTCGGGGCACTCCAGGTGGCTCCGCCGTTCGTGGAGGAGAGGTATCCGACGTCCAGCTGGCAGTTGGAGGCCGTGCAGTTGGCGACCGGGTGGTAGTAGTAGGCCAGCCCGAGGTGCGCGGTGCTGCCGGACGTCGCCCGGTCGACCGCGAGGCCGGGGATGAAGTGATCGACCGTGGTGGTCGTCGCGTCGATCGGGATACGGACCACCGAGGACCAGGTGGTCCCGTTGGTGGTGGTCGACATCACGATGTCGTTGGAGGTGCACGAGCCCCCGGAACTGCGGAAACGGCAGTCCTGCCAGACCACGTAGACGGTGCCCGACGCGTCGATCTCCGCCGACGGCAGCGGTCCGCTGCGCAGGGACCCGCGGACGGTGTAGGTGCTGACGGTGGCGACGGTCGTGGTCGAAGTCCAGCTGGCGCCGCCGTTGGTGGACCGGAAGGCGAGGATCGACGTCTCCGAGGCGCTGGCAGCGGGCACGATCACCGTGCCGTTGGGCTGCACCAGGGGCTGGCCGCCGATACCGGTGGCGCTGTTGCCGGTGTTCTTCGACGCGCCCCAGGTGGCTCCGCCGTCGGACGAGGTGGTCATCTTCAGGCGGTCGCCGTCACCGTTGTTGTCGTACTCGGTGTAACAGTTGCCGTAGTACGCGCTGGTCGAGGTGTTGTCGCAGACGATCCAGTTCTTGTCGAGGCTGGAACCGGTCGCGGTGGTCACCGGGTTGCTCCACGTCAGCCCGCCGTCGGTGGAGCGGCTGGTGTAGACGACCGGCACCGTGACGGACGAGGTGATCGGGATGCTGGAGATCAGCCAGACGTTGTGCTTCGCGTCGTACCCCACCGCCGCGTCGCTGACCCGGGCATAGGTGCCGCCGGCGGCCGTGGTGATCCCGGGCAGGAAGCCATGGGTCCAGGTGGCGCCGCCGTCGCTGGACGTGGCGAAGCCGATGTTGGAGCCGCCGCCGTCGTTGAACCGGCCGACCTGGAAGGCGGAGACGATGGTGGAGCCGTAGGCGAAGGTGTCGGGCTCGACCTCGGTGGCGTGCTGGCTGCCGGAGTTGGTGTACGGATCGGTGCTGATCCGGGTCAGTGCGGGCGCGGCGTCGGCGATACCGGTGGACACGACCAGCGCGACGGCGGCAACAGCCACCGTGACCAGTCCGGGGCTGACCGTGCGCCGCAGTAAGGAGCGTAGGGACATGCTTCCCTTCCTCTGCCGAGGGGGACGGGGCACGTCGGGCATCGGTACGCCGCCGGGAGACGCCTGGGAGGTGCTTGTACACGTCCCGCCGTGGGGCAGGGCCGTTCCCGCCGAACCGAACCAGGTGCAGGACGTGCGCAAGGACGCCCCTACCCTCCTACCGTCTACATGCTCACGTCAATCATGAGATTGGCGCGCGTGGCGCCCACCGCCACCGGCCGCCTCCGTGCGCGGGGCGCCGACCTCGCCGTCCCGGTGACCGGATAAGCTGACCGTGGTGAGCCGGGAAGTCTGGTCGGCACAGGGAGTCGGCTGTCACAAGAGGTGACAGCGGCCCCGTCTGTGGCGATCGGGGAGACGGTTCATGCGCGCGGTGGGGTCGATCGTCTTTCTGGTCGTACTGGCCACCGCGGTCTCCACCTTCGCCCGCCGCTGGCGGATCCCGGCACCGTCGCTGCTGGTCATCGCGGGCCTGGTGGTGGCCCTGATACCGGGCACACCCGCTCTGCACATCCCGCCGAACACCATCGCCCTGGTCGTCCTGCCGCCCCTGCTCTACGCGTCGGCCGAGGAAATGTCGCTGCGGGACCTGCGGTTGGTGTGGCGGCCGGTGACGGTGCTGGCTTTCGGGCTCGTGCTGGCCTCGGCCGCGGCCGTCGGTGCCCTCGCGGTGGTTCTCACCCCGCTTCCGCCGTCGATGGCCTTCGTGCTCGGCGCGGTTCTGGCGAGCACCGATCCGGTGGCCGTCACCGCGCTGGGACGGCGGCTGTCGCTGCCCGGCCGGGTCCAGGTGCTGGTGCAGGCCGAGAGCCTGTTCAACGACGCGACCTCGCTGGTGCTGTTCAAGGTGGCCGTCGGTGTCGCGGTCGCCTCCACGACGGTGCACTGGCCCGTGGCCGCGGGCGAGTTCGGGCTGCTGGCCGGGGGCGGCACGGTGACCGGTGGCCTCGCGGCCTGGCTGGTCGCGCGGATCAGGCGGCGGACCACCGACCCCGTACTCGACACCGTGATCGCCCTGGTCACGCCGTACGCCGCTTACGTGCTCGCCGAGTCGGCCCACACCTCGGGGGTCACCGCCGTGGTGGTCGCGGGCGTGCTGCTCGGCCGCTCCGGGCACCTGCTCAGCGACGCGCGCATCCGGCTCCAGGTGCAGGCGGTCTACGCGGTGGTGGTCTTCCTGCTGGAGAGTGTCGTCTTCAGCATCATCGGGCTGGAACTGCCGGCCCTCGTCGCCGACCTGCCCGACGGCAGCCGCTGGTGGCCCCTGCAGGCCCTCGCGATCGCGCTCGTGCTGATCGGCGTACGCGTCCTGTGGATGCTTCCGCTGTCCGCGGTCGTCCGGCCCACGAGCAGCCGGCCCTCCTGGCGGATCGCGACGGTGGTGACCTGGGCCGGCACCCGGGGCGTGATGCCGCTGGCCGCCGCGCTGTCGATTCCGCTGACCGCCGCCGGCGACCGGTCGCTGCCGGGCCGGGAACTGGTCCTGGTCCTCACCACCGCCGTGGTGGTGCTCACCCTGATCGTCCAGGGGCTGACGCTCGCCCCGCTGGTGAACCGCTCCGGGATCGCGCTGGAACCTGAACACACCGCCCAGGAGGAGACGGTGGCGCGCGACGCGCTCACCCGTGCCGCCCTGGCCCACCTCGACGACCTGGCCGCCCTGGAGACCGTGCCGGAAACCGCCCTGCACCGCATGCGCCACAACCTCGCCGCGCGTCTCGACCACGACACCGACGACCCGGGCAACCCCTCGGCCGACGCCACCTACCGCGATCTGCGCCGCGAGGTCATCGGCCTCCAGAACACCGAGTTGCGCCGCCTCTACGACGAGCACCGCATCAGCGACACCACCCGCCGCCGCCTGCAGACCGATCTCGACCGCGAGGAGTCCGGCCTCGGCGAACGGTGACCGCCTGCGTGCGGTGCGGCACGTCGGCACCGACCCGTGCCGGCGCCGTCCGCGAGTCCGCCCTCCGCCACACCGCGGAGGCCGCCGGGCGCGCGCTACCCGCCGGCCGGGACCCGGGCCAGCAGCGCCTTCTTGTCCGGCTTGCCGCTGGGGGCGACCGGCACCGAGTCGAGCAGGGTGACCGTGGCGGGCTCGGCGCCTTCGCCCAGCACGGCGCGCACGGCGGCCCGCAGGTCGTCGGGCGCGGGCGTGCGGCCCGCCGTCGGGACGACGAAGGCGTGCGCGGCCTCGCCGGTGTGCTCGTCGGGCGCGCCCACCACGTAGGCCTGGTCGACGTCCGGGTGGGCCGCGAGCGCCGCCTCGATCGCGCCGGCGTAGTGCAGGATCGCGTTGACGAAGATCACGTCACGGGCACGTCCGAGCAGCCGCAGGTAGCCGTCCGCACCCAGGGTGCCGAGGTCCCGGGTCCTGATCCAGCCCTCCCTGACCACCTCCCGGGTCTCGTCCTCGTCGTGCCAGTAGCCGGACATCGCGCCGGCCGCGCGCACCCATATCTCGCCGGTCGTGCCCGCCGGGACGGGCTGTCCGTGCGGGTCGCGCGCACTGATCGCGACGCCGGGCATCGGGCGACCGACGGTGTCCAGCACCTGGTCGCCGTGTTCGGCGAGGTCCTCGGGGCCGAGCAGGGACAGCATGCCGGTCTCGGTCTGGCCGTAGCCCTGGTAGACCACCGGGCCGAGCCGTTCGACGGCCTCGGCCAGGCGGTGCGGCGGCAACGGCGAGCCCGCGACGAGCAGCGCCCGCAGGCTGGAGGTGTCGGCCTGCTCGGTGCGCAGGGTGTCGAGTACCTGGTAGAGCCTCGCCACCGTGCACAGGCAGGCGGTGACGCGGTGGCGCTCCCAGGAGGAGGGGAAGGACACCGGCTCGTCGGGGATCACCGCGGTGCCGCCGCTGAGCAGGCACAGTGCTAGGTGTTCCAGCATCACCGCGCTGGTCAGCGTCCCGAAGACCAGGAACCGGCCGTAGCCCCCGGCGAGTCGGCGTGCCCGGTCGCTCCAGCCGGCGGGCTGCCAGGACCAGTGGCGGCTCAGGGCGCGGTAGGTCTGGGCGGAGCCCTTGGGATTGCCGGTGCTGCCGCTGGTCAGGCAGACCAGGGCGATGTCGTCGGGACGGCCGCGTGCGACCAGGCCGTCGTCACCGTCGTGGCCGGCCTCGCGCTCCGCGTGCCCGCCGGCTGCCAGGAGGACGAGATCGAGGTCGACCACCGGTACCGCGGCCGCCTCGGCGGCCGCGGCGAGGTCCGCGGTCGCGGTCGTGCCGTCGGCGACCACCGCCTCCACGTCCTGCGCGAGCACGTGCCGCAGTTGGGGAGGCGTCAGGCCGGGGCGCAGGCCGGTGACCCGACAACCGAGCAGGTGGGCGGCGATCTGCGCGGCGAAGCCCGCCGGGGTCACCGCCGTGGTGACGGCGACCCCGCGCCCCGCGCCGAGACCTGCGGCCCGCAGGCCCGCGACGCAGCTCCGTATCAGGCCGAGCACCTCGGCGCGGGTGACGGGTTGTGACCGAAATTCGAAGGCGGGGGTCTCGGGATCCCGCAGGAAGGCTTCCACCAGCGGCTGCGGAAACACCGGGTCGGCAGGTCCGTCCATGTTTTCCTCCCGATCCGGACATACGGTCGCCAGGGTCGAATTCAGGCCATTGGCAAACCCGGGCGCCGCATACGCACAGTTTTTGCACAGCACGCGGCCGGCGCGCTCCCCGTATTGCCGCGCCGCCGCCCATGGGCCGCCCAGCCCGTTCCGGAATTTATCCATTCACCCCGATACCCAACCTCGCAATGCGATGTGACATGGATCACATTTTGCCCCTCTGGAAACTTCCTTTAACCCTCAACTAGGGTGACCGCATCCTCATCAGATCCCGGGAGGGCATGTGTCCGGAGAAGAGCGGGTCGACTACCTGGTAGTAGGCGGAGGGCCGGCCGGAATTCAGGCGGCATATTTCCTGGAACGGGCCGGCCGGGACTATCTGCTGTTAGAGGCGGGCGAGGTCGGCACCTTCTTCACCAGGTTCCCCAGGCACCGGACGTTGATTTCCATCAACAAGGTGCACACCGGCTGGGACGACCCCGAGCTGAAGCTGCGTACGGACTGGAATTCGCTGCTCTCCGAGGAGAACCACCCCCTCTTCACCGCCGTCACACCCCGCTACTTCCCCTCGGCCGACGACATGGTCGGCTACCTCGGCGACTTCGCCAGGGTCCACGGACTGCGCATCCGTGGCAACACGCGTGTCACCCGCATCTCCCGGCTGCCCGCGGCGGACGGTTCGGCCCGCGGCGACTTCGAGGTGACGACCGGGGACGGCGCCGTACTGCGCGCCGGGCGACTGATCGTGGCAACCGGCGTCTCCCGGCCGTACGTCCCACCCATCGACGGCGCGGAGCTGGCCGAGCGGTACGACGAGGTGTCCGTCGACCCGGCCGACTTCACCGGGCAGCGGGTGCTGATCATCGGCCGGGGAAATTCCGCGTTCGAAACCGCGGACAACCTCATCGAAACCGCCGCGGTGATTCATGTGGCCGGTCCCGGATCGCTGAAACTGGCCTGGCAGACCCACTTCGTTGGCCATCTCAGAGCGGTGAACAACAACTTCCTCGACACCTACCAGCTCAAATCCCAGAACGCACTCCTCGACGGGGAGATCGTCCGTATCAGGAGAGAGGGGGACGACGGCCGCTTCCGTGTCGCCGTCAAGTTCCTGCGGGTTGACGAAGTGGTGAAGGAGATATCCTACGACCGGGTCATCCTTGCCACCGGATTCCGCTTCGACGCTTCCGTATTCGCGGAGGAGTGCCGCCCCGAGCTGACGATCAACGACCGGTTCCCCGCGCAGACCGACGCCTGGGAGTCCGTCAACGTCCCCGATCTCTACTTCGCCGGCACCATCACCCAGGTACGCGACTTCAAGAAGTCGACCAGCGGATTCATCCACGGCTTCCGCTACGGGGTACGCGCGCTCCACCGCATCCTGGGGCAGCGCTACCACGACACGCCCTGGCCGCGCAGCGAGCCGGCCGCCACCCCGCAGGCCGTCGCCGACGCCGTGCTGCAGCGCATCAACCGCACCTCCGCGCTGTGGCAGATGTTCGGGTTCCTCTGCGACGCCTTGGTGGTGAGCGGCACCGGCGCGGTCGGCTACTACGAGGAGGTGCCGGTCGACCACCTCCACCGGGTGGTCGCGGAGGGCACGTTCGGCGCCGCCGACCGCTATCTCACGGTCACCCTCGAATACGGCGAGGACCACGACAAGGCCAATCCGTTCGACGTCTCGGTGAGCCGGCTCTCCCAGCAGACGGCCACCGGGCTCGACGGGCGCTATCTGCACCCGGTGGTCCGGCTCTTCCAGGACGGCAAGCCGGTCGCCGAGCACCACCTCACGGAGAACCTGGAGAACGAGTGGGACAGTGCGGACGTCCACCGCGCCCCGCTGGTCCGCTTCCTGGCCGCACACCTCGCCCCCGGGCAACCCGCACCGCCGCACCCGGACCTGCCGGAAGACGCAGCCGCGGACCCGTCGTGACCGGCGGCGGGCCCCCCGTACCCGGCGTGCTCGCGGAGCTGCGGGAGAAGGCCGCGGCCCGGCTCGATCCGGTGCACTGGGACTTCTACGAGGGCGGCGCCGGCGAGGAGACCGCGGCGGCCGAGAACGTCCTGGCCTTCCGGCGGCTGGCCCTGCTTCCGCGGGTGCTGCGCGGGGCGGGGCAGGCCGACACCTCCGTCGATCTGCCCGGCGCCCGTGCGCGAACGCCCGTCGTGGTGGCCCCCACCGCCTTCCACGGCCTGGCCCACCCGGACGGCGAGCGCGCCACCGCACGGGCGGCCGCCGCGGCGGGCGCTGTGCTGATCACCTCGATGGCCTCGACCACGGCGGTCGCCGACGTGACGGCGTCGGCCCGATCCGTACGCGAGGACGCCGCCGTGTGGTTCCAGCTCTACCTCCAGCCGGAGTCCGGGGTGACGGACGCCCTTGCCCGGCGGGCCGCACAGGCCGGCTGCACGGCCCTGGTGGTCACGGTGGACTCCCCCGTCTTCGGACGCCGCAGGCGCGACGACCGCAACGGCTTCCACGACCTTCCGCCGGGCCACGCGACGGAGAACATGCGCGGCCTGCCCGGGGCGCCCCCCGGCGGCACCCTGGACATCGCCATGTCGCCCGCGCTGTCCTGGGACGACCTGCGCCGGCTTCGCGACGGCCACGACCTGCCCATCCTCCTCAAGGGGGTGCTGCACCCGGACGACGCGCGGCTGGCCGTCGCGGAGGGGATGCGGGGCGTGATCGTGTCCAACCACGGGGGGCGGCAACTCGACGCCGCGCCCGCCGCCGTGGAGGCACTGCCGCGGGTGGCCGACGCGGTGGCGGGCCGGATCCCCGTACTGCTCGACGGCGGGGTGCGCACCGGCTCCGACGTGGTGACCGCGCTGGCGCTCGGTGCCACCGCGGTCGGGGTCGGCCGGCCCGTCCTGTGGGGGCTCGCCGCCGAAGGGGAGGACGGCGTGGCGCGCGTGCTGGCGGAGCTGCGGGACGACACCGCCCATGTGCTGACGCTGTGCGGTGCCCGGGACTGCTCGGGCCCGACCAGGGACCAGGTGGTGGCCCGCGGGCCGCGGGCGGTGACCGGATGCTGAAGAAGGCCGCCGTTGCGGCACTCGCGCTGTCCACCCCCTACTGGCTGCCGAGGACCCTGATCTCGCTGCGCACACGGGTGTTCGCCCGGGTCAACGGCCCCGAAGGCGTCGTGGTGCCCAACGCCGAGGTCGGCCCCGAGCGCTTCGCCGAGCTGTACGCGCACCCCGCCGCGAACGGCCGCAGCCGGGGTGCGGGGCTGTCGGACCTGTTCTGGTACTGGCTCTCCCCCGGTCCCGAGGTCCACCAGGAGCACCTGGAGCCGGGGCCCCGCTACGACGCGGTCGCCCGCACCACTGCCGCGATCCTGGCGGGGACCAGCGCGGACCTGTCGGCCGCCGCCGCCCGGTGCGCGGCCGGCGTCCTCGACGAGTCCGTACCCGGCGAGGTCTCGCTGGTCCGGCTGCGGGACCTGATGATGCCGGTGTGGGCGGAGTTCTTCCACGGCCTGGTCTTCCGCGAGCCCTGCCCGCCGAGCGTCCGGCGACTGATCGTCGACAATGCCGAGGACGTGGTCAACTCCCTGAAGAACACCAGGCTGCGGCACATGCGCCGCCGTGACCGCCTCACCCGCTACCTGCTGCGGCGGCTCGCCGCGGACGAGGTGCCGCACACGCTGCCCGCCGAACTCGCGACGCCGCTGGAGCGCGCGCACTACCTGCAGGGCACCTTCTTCAACACCGCGGTCGTGCAGATGTCGGAGGCGATGGCGCACCTGCTGCTCGTGCTGGCCGAACACCAGGACGTCCAGCGGCGGCTGGCCGCGCACCCGGGCGACGACCACGACCTGGGCAACGTCATGAACGAGACGCTGCGCCTGTTCCCGCTGTTCGGCATCGCGCACCGGATCACCAGCGCCGACATCGACCTCGGCGACGGGGTGGGCTACCCGGCAGGCACCGTGCTGTGCTTCGACTACCCCGCTTACCACGCCACCGGCCACACCCGCCCGGAGGTCTTCGACCCAGGCAGATGGGACCGGATCTCGCCCAAGGACGCCCACCACATCCCCTTCGGGGTGGCCGCGAACCGGCCCTGCCCGGCGTGGCGGCTGTCCCCGCTGGTCATGAGGGCGGTCCACCCGGGAGGTGCTGGCCCGCTTCACGCTGCACTCCTCCGTCTCCCACACCCGCTCCATTCCGCATCGGGCGCCGTGCCTGCTGGTGGTGAGCGGGCGCACGCTGCCGCGGCATCGGATGGCCGCCGCACTGGCCTTCCTGCGGCTGCGGGACCGGTGGGAGGACGTGGGCCGCAGCCTGGTGCAACTCGTCTTCGGCAGCTGGATGGTGGCGGACGCGCGGCGCCTGCGGATGGCGGCGACGTGGTTCGCCGGGCACGACGCACAGGGCCGCCTCCTCGGGGCCGACGCAGCCGACGCCGTACCGCCGCCGGGCTGTCCCCACCACCGCGGCTGACCCGGCGCCCCCGGCACACGCCCGCTCCCCCCACCGCTTCATGCCGAAGGACTTCCTCTCATGTCCGCGACCAAACTGGGCACCACCTTCCTCCTGGCCGTCGTCGTCATCCTGGCCGTCTGCCGGGGCGTCACACTGCTGCTGCGCCCGGTCGGGCAGCCGCCGGTGGTCGCCGAGATGATCGCGGGGGTGCTGCTCGGCCCCTCGGTGCTCGGCCTGCTTCTTCCCTCGGTCGAGCACCACCTCTTCCCCGACCAGCTGCGGCCGGTGCTCTACGTCGCCGGGCAGCTCGGGCTGGTGCTGTTCATGTTCCAGTCGGGGTACGAATTCCGGCTGGACCGGCTGAAGTCGGTGGCGGGACCCGCGGCGATGGTCTCCCTAGCGGGCATCGGGGCGCCGCTGCTGCTCGGCGCCGCGCTCACCTGGGCCGTGCGGGACTCCGTGGACACCTCGCCTCCCGGCGTCCCGCTGCACGTGACGGTGCTGTTCGTCGGGGTCACGCTGGCGATCACCGCCTTCCCGATGCTGGCCAGGATCATCCTCGAACGCCGGCTGGGCGGCACGGTCTTCGGCACCATCGCGCTGGCGGCCGGCGCGCTGGACGACGTGGCGGCGTGGATCCTGCTGGCCGGCGTGGTGAGCCTGGCGCGCGGCACCGCCGGGACGCTGGTGCTGGCCGCGTCGGGCGCCGCCGGCCTGGTGGTGACGCTGTACTTCCTGGTCAGGTACCGCGGTCCGCTGCTGCGCGTCACCGAGCGGCTCACCGCGGAGCAACTCCTCCTGGTGACCCTGCTCGCCGTGTGCCTGGCCGCCTGGTACACCGACCGGATCGGCCTCTACGCGGTCTTCGGCGCCTTCAGCCTGGGCGCCGCCTATCCGCGCTCCCCCCGTATCGACCGCACGATCGGGACCACGGCCCCGCTGAGCGGGATGATGCTGCTGCCGCTGTTCTTCACCTACTCCGGGCTGAACACCGACACCGGCCTGCTGACCGATCCCTCGCTGCTGCTGTTCGCCGCGGGCTGCACGCTGGTGGCCGTCGCCGGCAAGCTCGGGGCGTGCTGGCTGGGCGCGCGGCTGGCCGGGCAGCCGCAAGGAGTGGCGCTGCGGATCGGCACCCTGATGAACGCCCGCGGGCTGATGCAGCTCATCGCCATCAACGTCGGCCTGGCCGACGGCATCGTGTCGCCCCCGATGTTCACGGTGCTGGTCGTGGTGGCGGTGGTCACCACCGTGATGGCGACTCCGCTGCTCGCCCTGTGGGACCGGTGGGACGGCGGCGTCCCCACCGCCCACGACACTGCGACCCGCACCCGGGAGGAGGACCCGCCCGCGGTCGCGGCCCCGGGCGGATCCCCGTCCGGCGCGGGCGCGTAGGCAAGCCGCCGCTGCCGGTCGTGCCGCGCCGGTGGTGGCGCACCGTCCGCGGGTGCGGGGCCCGCGAGGTCGATGTCGTCAACGCGAGCGGCCCGCACGGGCGTCACGCGCCGGGGAGCTTCGCGCCGAGGATGTCCACGAAGTCGACGGTGGGCGGCGCGGCGAACAGGTCGGGGGCCGCGGCTTCCAGCGGCTTGCTGTAGGTGTCCCAGTGCGCCTGGCGGCCGGCCTCGTCCTCGAAGGCGTCGAAGACCGCGAACGACGAGGGTCCGATCCGCAGGGCGTGCCAGGCGACGGTCGAGGCGTCCCCCCTGACCTGCTGGAGGGCGCGCCGGAGCATGCTCTCGACCTCCGCGACCTTGTCCGGCTTGGCCTCGAAGCGGATCAGTATGCCGAGGGTGACCATGGGGTGCCCCTTACTTATGTAGTGATCGTTCTGAAAGTACGCTAGCACATATCTCTAGCGATCGATATAGAATCGTGGTCATGAGAACAGGCAGGCCCCGGTCCTTCGACCGCGACGAGGCACTGGAGCGGGCCGTCACCGTCTTCTGGCAGCACGGCTACGACGCCACGTCCGTCTCGCTGCTGACCGGCGCCCTCGGCATCGGCGCGCCCAGCCTCTACGCGGCCTTCGGCGACAAGAAGAAGCTCTTCTTCGAGGCCCTGGACCGCTACAACCGCACCTACGGCTCCTTCACCGTCCGCGCCCTCGCCGAGGAGCCCGACGCCCGCGCGGCCGTCGAACGGCTGCTGCACGACGCGTCGGTGGCCTACACCCGCCCCGACCGGCCGCCCGGCTGCCTGCTCATCACCGCGGCCACCAACTGCTCGCCCCAGTCCGCGGACGTCGCCGCCCGGCTGCGGGAGATCCGCGTCCAGGCAAGGACCGCACTCCAGCAGAAGATCGCCGGCGCCGTACGGGCCAGCTCCGTCCCGGCCGGCACCGACTCCCGGGCGCTGGCGGCCTTCTACGCCGCCGTACTGCAGGGCATGTCGGCCCAGGCCCGTGACGGGGCCGCCCGCGCCGACCTGCGCCACATCGCCGACGCCGCCCTGCTGGCCTGGCCCGCGACCGCCTAGCCGTATCGCCCCACGAGGGCCCTCGTCCGTAGTCCGTGTGCCAACGCGGTGTTGCGGGAATGTGGCAGCACGACGGCCATATGAAATGAACGTGTCAAGAACGGCTCCGCTGTAGCCGCGCTCTCCCGGCCGACCGTAGCGTCACCGACGCACCTGCGACTCCGCCGAGCGCACGGGCCCCGGGCCCGCGCGCCCCCTTGTCAGGAGGCGTACCACCGTGAGCCGTCAAGACCCGCAGGACCTCGGCCGGCGAGGTTTCCTCGCCGGCGCAGCAGCCGTGGCCTCGGCCGCGATCGCAGGCACCGCCGCCGGGGCCGTCCCCGCGCAGGCCGCGGCCGCCGGCCGCCCCAACATCCTGGTCGTCCTCACCGACGACCAACCCAACGCCACCGAGTGGGCCACCCCCAAGACGGTGGCCTGGCTGGTCGACAACGGGGTGAAGTTCAACCGCGGCCATGTGACCACCCCGCTGTGCGCGCCGTCCCGATCGTCCATCTTCAGCGGCCGTTACGCGCACGACCACGGTGTGCGCGACAACAGCAGCCCCTACAACCTGGACCAGCACACGACCGTGCAGCGCTACCTGCACGACGGCGGCTACCGGACCGGACTGTTCGGCAAGTACCTCAACGCCTGGCACAACACCGACAACCCGCCGCACTTCGACGAGTGGCTGCTGCTGGACCCGGTCGCCTACAACGACGCCACTTACAACGACAACGGCACCGTGCGGACCATCGCCGGCTACAGCACCACCGTCGTCAAGGACCGCGTCCTGGACTTCCTCGACGGGTCGAGGACCGACCAGCGGCCGTGGTTCGCCTTCGTCGCGCCCAAGGCACCGCACGCGCCCAACACCCCCGAGCCCAAGTACGCCGACACCGCGGTACCCGAGTGGAACGGCCGCCCCTCGGTGCCGGAAGCCGACCGCAGCGACAAACCCGACTACATCAAGAACGCCACCCACACCCTGGCCGACGGCCGCACCGTCCGCCGCAACCAGCTGCGGACCCTGCTGTCCGTGGACGACGCGGTCCAGGAGATCCACGACAAGCTGGCGGCGCTCGGCCAGTTGCGCAACACCCTGGTCATCTACCTCGGCGACAACGGCTACTGCTGGGGCGACCACGGCTGGACCGCCAAGTCCGTGCCCTACCGGCCGTCCATCGAAGTGCCGTTCTACGTGTCCTGGCCCGCGGGCGGACTTGCCGGCGGCACCGTCGACGACCGGATCGTCGCCAACATCGACATCGCGCCCACCCTCCTCGACGCGGCGGGCATCACCCCGGACACCCCGCAGAACGGCCACTCGCTCCTCGGCTCCTACCGGCGCGACCACCTGCTGACCGAATGGTGGCACCGCGGCGAGGGCGGCAACCCGCACACCTGGGCCTCGACCGTCAGCGCGACCGGGCAGTACACCGAGTACTACAAGCTGTACACCGACACCGCCGGCCAGCAGGCCGGCACCGGGGAGCTCGTCTTCCGCGAGTACTACGACCTCGTCAACGACCCGTACCAGCTGACCAACCTGCTCTACCAGGCCACGCCGGCGCAGGAGGCCGCCCTCGGCATCCCGGCACTGGCCGCGCGACTGGCAGCCGACCGGGCGGCCTGACCCCTGCGTGCGGGTGCCGGTGCGGGAGTCCTCCCCTGCCGGCGCCCGCCTCTTCCCGTTTCCAGGAGGCACCGGCGCCGATGCCCACCACCCCGCCCCTTTCCTGCTGCGCCCCCGCACACCAGGCGGCCGACGCCGCCCGCACGGGCAAGGCCCCGCCCGCCGCGCCGGCCCCGCGGCGCAGCGCGGCCGAACGCGCGGCGCGCGACCTGGTCGCGCTGCCCGGCGGTACCTTCCAGATGGGCTCCGAGGGCCCGGAGACCGTACGGGCCGACGGTGAAGGGCCCGTACGCGAGGTGGAGGTCGGCCCCTTCGCGATGTCCGCGACCACCGTCACGAACGCCGCCTTCGCCTCCTTCGTGAAGGCGACCGGCCATGTCACCGAGGCCGAGCACTTCGGCTTCTCCTACGTCTTCCACGCCTTCCTGCCGCCGGCGCTGCGGGCCGCCTCCCCCACCGTCGGGGGCGCGTCCTGGTGGCACGCCGTGCGGGGCGCCTCCTGGCGGGCGCCCCAGGGCCCGGGCTCCGACACCCGGAGCCGCCAGGACCACCCCGTCGTCCACGTCACCTGGAACGACGCCACCGCGTACTGCGCCTGGTCGGGCACCCGGCTGCCCACCGAGGCCGAATGGGAGTACGCGGCCCGGGGCGGTCTGGCCGGCAAGCGCTACCCGTGGGGCGACGACCTGTCCCCCGGCGGACGCAGGATGCTCGCCATCTGGCAGGGCGACTTCCCCCACCCGGAGCCCGGCAGCAGCCAGGGCACCGTGCCGGTCCGCGCCCACCGCCCCAACGGGTACGGGCTGTACAACACCGTCGGCAACGTCTGGGAGTGGTGCGCCGACTGGTTCAGCGCCACCCACCACCGCACCGGCCCCCGCCGCTCCCCCGCCGGGCCGCCCACCGGGACCACCCGCGTCATGCGCGGCGGTTCGCACCTGTGCCACACCTCGTACTGCAACCGCTACCGCGTCTCCGCGCGCACGTCCAACACGCCTGACAGCTCGACGGGGAACACCGGCTTCCGCGTCGCCCGCTGACCTGCCCGCCGGCCGGCCGGTGCCAGTGGCGGGCAGGTCAGCGGGCAGGTGCCCGCGGTGACTGGTCAGGTCAGAAGGTGGCGGCGGGGTTCAGCTCCGAGTGGGCCACGCCGCTGCCGGGCAGGGACCACTTCGCGAAGATCCGCGCGTAGTCCCCGTCGGCGATGAGCTTGTTCACCGCGTCGCTCAGGGCCTTCGCCAGGGGTGAGTTCTTGGCGGTGACGAATCCGACCGGGGTGGTGCTGATCTGGCCGAGGAACCGGGTGTTCGGGACATGGGCCGCCTGGTACTTCACGCCGAGTGTCGGGCCGAAGGAGACGTCGATCTTGCCGTTCTGGAGGCCGAGGAGGATCGTGCCGCTGTCGGCGAAGTACTGCACCTTGTACGGCTTCTTCCCGGCGGCCGCGCATCCGCCGGCGCCGTCGGTGAGCAGCTGCTGGAAGGTGGAGCCCGGCGCGGTGGCGATGCTCAGACCGCACAGGTCGGTGAGCCGCGTGACAGTCTTGACCGGCACGTCCTTCGCGCCGAGGAACGCCTGCCCGTCGTTGAGGTAGGTCGCGAAGTCGACGACCTGCTCGCGGGCCTTGGTGACGCCGAAGTTGTCCTGGCCGACGTCGTAGCGGCCGTTCTGCACGCCGGGGATCACGGTGGGGAAGGTGCCGTACTGGACGTCCCACGTGACGCCGAGGACCTTGGCGACGGCATTGCGCAGGTCGACGTCCAGGCCGACGGCGGTGCCGTTCTGCTCACCGCCGTGGGGCAGGCCCGAGACGCCGGGGGCGCGGGTGGTGCCCAGCGTCAGCTTGCCCGCGGCCCGCACCTTGGCGGGCAGTTCCGCCGCGACCGCCGGGTCGGTGGCGATCCCGGAGACGACGTCCTGCGCCGGGATCGCGGTGGCGTCCGCCGGCTTCGCACCGGTCGCGGCGGACCCGTTGCCGCCGCCCGAGCCGGAGTCGTCGGAGGAGCTACCGCAGGCCGCGAGCAGGAGCAGCGCCGCGGTCGCGGCGGAAAGGGCGTACGGGGTGCGGCGGGTGAGGCGGCGTCTGGTGCTCATGGGCGTGCCTTTCACGCGAGGGGTGCCTGGGGCGGAGGGGTGCGGGCCGCGGACGGCTCCGCGGGGAAGGGAGGCGGGGACGGGGAGGGACGTCACAGCACGGCGGCGAGGAAGGATCGGGCCCGCTCGTGCCGGGGGTCGGTCAGGACGTCCGCGGGCGGGCCGGACTCGATGATCCGGCCGCCGTCGAGGAAGACGACGGTGTCGGCGACCTTCCGGGCGAAGCCGATCTCGTGCGTCACGACGATCATGGTCATGCCGCCGAGTGCCAGGTCCTGGATCACGGCGAGGACCTCGCCGACGAGTTCCGGGTCCAGCGCGCTGGTGGGCTCGTCGAACAGCAGCAGCCGTGGTTCCATAGCCAGCGCGCGGGCGATGGCGACCCGCTGCTGCTGGCCACCCGACAGCTGGCGGGGGTAGGAGTCCTCCCTGCTGCCGAGGCCCACCCGCTCCAGCAGTTCGCGGGCCCGGGCGGCGGCCTGCTTGCGCGGCAGGCGGCGTACCGCGACGGGCGCCTCGGTGATGTTCTCCAGCAGCGTCATGTGCGGGAAGAGGTTGAACTGCTGGAAGACCATGCCGACCTGGGCCCGTTGCCGGGTGACGGCACGGGAGCGCAGTGCGTGCAGCCGGGCGCCGTTCTGGTGGTAGCCGACGATGTCGCCGCCGATCTCCACGAAGCCGGCGTCCGGGGTCTCCAGATGGTTCACGCAGCGCAGCAGCGTGGACTTGCCGGAGCCGGAGGGTCCGAGCAGGACGGTGACCTCGCCCTCGCGCACGTCCAGGTCGACACCGTCCAGGACGACGTTGCCGCCGAAGCTCTTGCGCAGGCCCCGGACGCGGACCAGGGGGCGCTCGCCGCCGGCCATCACAGACCCACCGGGCCGGGTCCGGCGACCCGGCCGAAGAGCGGGATGTTGGCGCGCGCCACCTGCCACAGCCCGCGGGCGGGCGGCCGGCCCTGCCGGTCCCTGCCGCGCGCGTAGTAGCGCTCGACGTAGAACTGCCCGATCGACAGCAGGGTGGTCAGCACGATGTACCAGAGGGTGGCGACCATGAGCAGCGGCATGATCAGGAAGTTCTGGTTGTAGATCAACTGGGTGGAGTACAGCAGGTCCTGGACGGCGATCACGCTCACGATCGAGGTCGCCTTGAGCATGCCGATCAGCAGGTTGCCCGAGGCGGGGACGATCGCCGGCATCGCCTGCGGCAGCACGATCCGGCGGAAGATCCGGCCCTCGCCGAGGCCGAGCGCCCTGGCCGCCTCGCGCTGGCCGGGGTCGACGGCCAGGATGCCGCCGCGCACGATCTCGCCGGCGAAGGCCGCGACGTCCAGGCTGAGTCCGACGTAGGCGGCCAGGATGCCGCTGAAAAGGTGAGCGGTCCTGAAGTCGGCGAATTCCGGCCCGAAGGGTATCCCCACCGACAACCGCGGGTAGAGCGAGGCCAGTTCGTACCAGAAGAGCAGTTGGACCAGAGGTGGCACCGAGCGGATCAGCCAGACGTAGCCGAAACTCAGGCCGCGCAGCACCGGGTTGCCGGACAGCCGCATCGCGGCGATCCCGATGCCCAGCAGATACCCGGTGGCCATCACGGCGGCGGTGAGCCACAAGGTGAGTTCCAGGCCGTGCATGATCGAGCCGCGCAGGAAGTAGTCGCCCACGACGGGCCATTGGAAGCGGTGGTTGGCCACCACGGTGTGGACGAGCATGGCGAAAAGGACCAGCACGACCCCGGCGGACAGCCACTGCCCGGGGTGGCGCGCCGGGACCAGCCGGGCGGCCAGCAGATCCTTGTCGGAGGGCTCGGTGTGCAGGCCGAGCGGCGGTGCCTGGTCGGCGGCCGCCTGTTCGGGTCCGGGGTCGGGCGGTTCGGGTCCGGATTCGGGCGGTGCGGTGCCGGGCGCGGTGACGGAGCGCCCGGGCGTGTCGTACTGGGTCATCGAGGTGTGTCCCGTCTTCGTCGGGATCGCGGCGGGGCGGCGGGACTGCGGGCGCGACGACCCGGGGGCGGTGCGCGGCCCGGTTGCCGGGGCTGCCGGGAAGGGGGCGGGAGCAGAGCGGTGCCGCGTGCGGCCCGGCCGTGGGTGCCGGTTGCGGGGCGCACGTCGACGGCCGGAGCGGGGGCGGGACTTTTCCGGACCGGCCAGGACGGCCGCCGGCGGACCTGGCAGGGCCAGGAGAAGGCACCCGGCAGGAGAGCCGGGGCAGGCGCTTTCAGGGCGCGGTCAGTGGACCGCAGGCTCCTGCGGACACAGTGCGCTGCTGACCCGGAGGAGGTCGACGTGCCGCCGGATCACCCTGGTCTGGAACGAGCCACGGGGACACAGGCCCAGGTCGCGTCGCGCGGCGTCCATGTCCGTCCCCTCGCTCTCTTCGCTTCGCAGTCGGTGTCGCCCCTTGGGGGCCTATGCCTACAGCACGTTAACCGCAGGGCAGCGGTCAGGCAATCCCCCTCGGTCCGTGCGGGCTTGGAAGCGACGCGTGTCACTCCCGGCCGGAGGGGATTGTGTTCGGCGGCGCGGCGGAGTTACCGTTTGAGCAGGTCATGAGCGTCAGCCATCCAAGGCCCTGGCCGGCTGACCGGCAACCCTCCGTCGCGGCGGGGTGCTCCAGGTGACGACCCGGCCGGACCGGGAATCGGTCCGGCAAGTGCGAAACTCGGCCAGGCGCAAGCCAGTGCGAGAACGGGAGGTGGCTCATGCGGCAGACCGTCAGGCGGCCGCTGCCCGTCCTGTCCACGTTCTCCCGGCGGCACATCGACCTCCAGCGCGTCGCCGCAGCCCTGTGTCCGGGCACGTCGACGGTCCGTTCCAGGGCCTGACCCCGGACCTCCGCGCTGCCGCACGTCGCTCGCCGGCGCCGCACAGGTCACCGGCTCCACCCCGACCCGGCTCCCAGCAGCCGGCTCCCCCGCCCAGCCTGCCGGCTCCCGCCGCCGAACGACCACCGTGTGGACGCTCGTTCGGCCTGCCGCAGGCCAGGGCCCTTCGCTTGTGACCCCCTCCGAGCAGGAAGCGGTACGCCCATGTCCCGATCCGCCGCCCCCCTCCACCTCGCCGTCGCCCTGGACGGCGCCGGCTGGCACCCGGCCGCCTGGCGGGAACCCGGTGTCCGGCCCGCGGACCTCCTCGGCGCCCCCTACTGGGCCGCGCTGGCCGCGGAAGCCGAACGCGGCCTGCTGGACTTCGCCACCATCGAGGACTCCCTCGGCCTGCAGTCCTCCCTTCCCACCGGGCCCGACGGCCGTACCGACCAGGTGCGCGGCCGGCTCGACGCGGTGCTGACGGCCGCCCGGATCGCCCCGCTCACCAAGAATCTGGGCCTGATCCCCAGTGCCGTGGTCACCCACACCGAGCCCTTCCACCTCTCCAAGGCCGTCGCCACTCTCGACCACGTCAGCGGCGGGAGGGCGGGCATGCAGGTCAGGGTGTCGGGCCGGCAGGAGGAGGCCGCCCACTTCGGGCGCCGCCGGCTGCCTCAGGTGTCGCTCGCGGAGCTGGACTCGCCCGCAGGTCAGGAGCTGCTGCTCGAACTGTTCGGGGAGGCCGCCGACTACGTGGAGGTGTTGCGGCGGCTCTGGGACAGCTGGGAGGACGACGCGGAGATCCGCGACGTGGCCACCGGCCGCTTCATCGACCGCGACAAGCTGCACTACATCGACTTCACCGGGCGGCACTTCAGCGTCAAGGGCCCCTCCATCACTCCCAGGCCGCCGCAGGGCCAGCCGGTCGTCGCCGCGCTCGCCCACGCCCCGGTTCCTTTCCGGCTGGTCGCCACGTCCGCCGACGTCGGCTTCGTCACCCCGCACGACACAGCCCAGGCCGCGGAGATCGTCGCCGAGATCCGCGACCAGCAGGAGCAGGCGGGCCGCGGCGGCGAGACCGTACACCTCTTCGCCGACCTGGTGGTCTTCCTCGACGAGGAAGCCGGCCGGGCCGCCGAGCGCCGGGCACGGCTGGACGCGGCGCTCGACGCCCCGTACACCAGCGACGCCGCGATCTTCGCCGGGACTCCCGCCGAACTCGCCGACGTGCTGGAGGACTTCGCGCACAGCGGGCTGACCGGCTTCCGGCTGCGCCCCGCCACCCTCCCCCACGACCTGGCCCGGATCACCGACGGCCTGGTCCCCGAACTCCAGCGCCGCGCCGCCTTCAGGACCGCGTACGAGGCGGGCACCCTGCGCGGCCTGCTCGGACTGCCGCGTCCCGCCAACCGCTACGCCGCCGCCTGAGCGACCCGCGAACCTCCAGGAAGGCATCCCCTGATGAGCAAGCCACGCAAGCAGATCCATCTCGCCGCGCACTTCCCCGGCGTCAACAACACCACCGTCTGGAGCGACCCGGCGGCCGGCAGCCAGATCGGCTTCAGCTCCTTCGTCCACCTCGCGCGTACCGCCGAGCGCGCGAAGTTCGACTTCCTCTTCCTCGCCGAGGGCCTGCGGCTGCGCGAGCAGGGCGGCAGGATCCACGACCTGGACGTGGTCGGCCGCCCCGACACCTTCACCGTGCTCGCGGCGCTGGCCGCGGTCACCGACCGCCTCGGGCTGGCCGGCACCATCAACTCCACCTTCAACGAACCGTACGAGGTGGCCCGGCAGTTCGCCTCGCTCGACCACCTGTCGGCAGGCCGCGCCGCCTGGAACGTCGTGACCTCCTGGGACGAGTTCACCGGCGAGAACTTCCGCCGCGGCGGCTACCTGGCCCGCGAGGACCGCTACGAGCGGGCCGCGCAGTTCCTGACCGCGGTCACGGTGCTGCTCGACTCGTGGCGCGGCGACGAGATCGTCGCGGACCAGGAGTCGGGCACCTTCCTGCGCGACGCCGACGCCGGGCAGTTCGCCCACCGCGTCGCCCAGTTCGACATCAGCGGGCACTTCAACGTGCCGCGCAGCCCGCAGGGCCGACCGGTGATCTTCCAGGCGGGCGACTCCGAGCAGGGCAGGGAGTTCGCCGCCTCCGCCGCCGACGCCATCTTCACCCGGCACGGCACCCTGGAGGCGGGCAAGGCCTTCTACGCCGACGTCAAGGGCCGGCTGGCCCGGTACGGCAGGTCGCCGCAGGAGCTGCTGATCCTGCCCGGCGTCACCTTCGTCCTCGGCGACACCCCGTCCGACGCCGAGGAGAAGGCCCGCCTGGTACGGCGCCAGCAGGTCAGCGGGCCGACCGCGATCGCCTTCCTGGAACGGGTGTGGAACCGCGACCTGAGCGCCTACGACCCCGAAGGGCCGCTGCCCGACGTGGAGCCGCTCTTCGACGCGGACCCGATCGTCCGCGGCCGGGCCGACTCCAGGGGGCAGGACCAGTTGGAGACGGTCGCGCGCTGGCGGGCGGTCGCCGAGCAGGACAAGCTCTCGATCCGCGAGCTGGTCATCGCCGAGACCGGGCGGCAGTCCTTCGTCGGCACCCCGCAGCACGTCGCCCAGGCGCTGGACGAGTTCGTCCAGGCCGACGCGAGCGACGGCTTCATCCTCGCCCCGCACCTGACCCCGGGGGGCCTGGACGAGTTCGCCGACACCGTCGTACCCCTGCTCCAGGAGCGCGGCGTCTTCCGCACCGAGTACGAGGGCACGACCCTGCGCGACCACCTCGGGCTGGCACCGCTCCCCGTGCAGGACCGCGCCGACCTGTCGGGGGCGGCCTCGTGAAATTCCTGACCATCACCCTGATCGTGCACGCACCGCACCCGGTCACCGGAGCGCTCCCGTCCACCCAGGAGCGCTTCCGCGAGGTGATCGACGGCGCGCTGCTCGCCGAGGAGTTGGGCTTCGACGGCTTCGGCGTCGGGGAACGCCACGAGCGCCCCTTCATCTCCTCCTCGCCGCCCGTGGTGCTCAGCCACATCGCCGCCCTCACCTCCACCATCCGCCTGTTCACCGCCGTCACCACCCTCAGCCTGCTCGACCCGGTGCGCGCCTACGAGGACTACGCCACGCTCGACCACCTCTCCGGCGGCCGCCTGGAGCTGATCGTCGGCAAGGGCAACGGCTCCGCCCAGCGCGACCTGTTCAACGTGACCACCGACGACCAGTGGGAGCGCAACGCGGAGAGCTACGAGCTCTTCCGGCAGATCTGGCGACAGCAGAAGGTCACCGCCGAGCCGCGGTTCCGGCCGGCGCTGAAGGACGCCGAGGTGTGGCCGCGTCCTTTCCAGCAGCCGGTGCGGGTGTGGCACGGCAGCGCCACCAGCAAGGAGTCGGTCGACCTGGCGGCACGCTACGGCGACCCACTCTTCTCCGCCAACGTCACCAACCCCATCGAGCCGTACGCCGAACTCATCCGCTACTACCGCGAGCGCTGGGCCCACTACGGCCACGACCCGGCGCTCGCCACGGTCGGCGCCGGAACGGCCGGCTACTACGCGGCCCGCACCTCGCAGCAGGCCCTGGCCGACTACCGGCCGGTCTTCGAGGGAAGGCTGGCCTTCCAGAAAAGCCTCGGTCTCGAACCGGTCTTCCCCACCCTGGAGGACTTCGTCGAGCGCAGTTCCGCCCTGATCGGCAGTCCGCAGCAGGTCATCGAGAAGGTGCACCGCTACCACGAGCAGTTCGGCCACAGCGTGCTGCATCTGCACGCCGACGCCGACGGTCTGACCGAGGCCCAGCACCGCGGCGCCCTCGAACTCTTCCAGTCCGACATCGCACCCGTGCTGCGCAAGGACATCCCCGACCCGCCCTGGGCCTGGGGTCCTGCGGGCACCGCAACCGACGCGGGCGCCGCAGCCGCCGCAGTCACCGCCTGACAAGGAGCGCCGCCGTGCCACCAACCCCGCTAGCCGTCCTCGACCTCGTCCCGATCTCCTCCGGCTCCACCGCCACCCAGGCGCTGCTCAACAGCGTCGACCTCGCCCGGCACGCGGAACGGCTCGGCTACTCCCGCTACTGGTTCGCCGAGCACCACCTCAACCCCGGTGTGGCCGGCACCTCCCCCGCGGTCGTCCTCGCCCTGACCGCCGCCGCCACCAGCACCATCCGGCTCGGGGCCGGCGCCGTCCAGCTCGGGCACCGCACCGCGCTGTCCACCGTCGAGGAGTTCGGGCTGCTGGACGCCCTGCACCCGGGCCGTTTCGACCTGGGCCTCGGGCGCTCCGGCAGGCCCGCGCCCACGTCGGCGGTGCCGGTGCCGGTCGGAGCGGGGGCGCCGCACGCGACCACACCGGTCGTGGACGGCCGCACCCCGAACGGCCTGCGGATTCCCGCCCGGTTCTCCTTCGAGAAGGTGCTCGCCTCGCCGCGCTTCGCGCTGCAGAAGAAGCTGCTCACCCTGCCCGGCGCCGAGTCGCAGCCCTACGACGAGCAGGTCGACGACATCCTGGCGCTGCTCGCCGGGACGTACGCCACTGCGGACGGGGTCGAGGCACACGTCATACCCGGCGAGGGAGCCGACCTCCAGGTGTGGGTCCTGGGCAGCAGTGCGGGAATCAGCGCCCAGACCGCGGGCGCGCGCGGCCTGCGGTTCGCGGCGAACTACCACGTCAGCCCGGCCACCGTCCTGGAGGCGGCCGAGGGCTACCGGGCCGCGTTCGAACCGTCGGCGGAACTGGCGCAGCCCTACGTCAGCGTCT
This sequence comes from Actinacidiphila paucisporea, assembly GCF_900142575.1. Classification (GTDB taxonomy): domain Bacteria; phylum Actinomycetota; class Actinomycetes; order Streptomycetales; family Streptomycetaceae; genus Actinacidiphila; species Actinacidiphila paucisporea. Next base: position 73,336 of record NZ_FRBI01000019.1, on the reverse strand, counting down.
CCGCGGACGTCGTCGTGGCCGAGGACGAGGCGACCGCACGGGAACTGGCCACCGGGTACGGCCTGTGGGTGCACAGCATCCGCAGCGCGGCGGGAGCCATCCCCTTCCCCACCCCCGACGAGGCCCGCGCCCACGCGTGGAGCCCGGAGGAGCGCGAGCTGGTCGCCGACCGCGTCGAGACGCAGTTCGTCGGCTCGCCGCGGCAGGTCGCCGACCAGCTGGAGACGCTGCGCGACGCCACCGGCGCCGACGAGCTGGTGGTCACCACCATCACGCACGACCACGCCGACCGGGTGCGCTCCTACGAGCTGCTGGCCGAGGAGTGGAAGCGCCGATGACGACGACCGTGCCGGCGAAGGACCTCGCGCAGGACCAGCGGGACGCCGCGGAGGCCGGGCGTGCCGAACAGGCGCTGTCCCCGGCCCGGCTGCGGCAGGTGTTCAGCGCCTTCCCCACCGGGGTGACCGCGATCGCCGCCCTGGTGGACGGCGTCCCGGTGGGCCTGGCCGCCAACTCGTTCACCGCGGTCTCGCTCGACCCGCCGCTGCTGACGGTCTGCATGGCCCACACCTCGACCACCTGGCCGCTGCTCGCCGACCTCCCCAGGCTCGGTGTCAGCGTGCTGGGAGCCGACCAGGAACACGCCTGCGCGCAGCTCGCCTCCCGCAGCGCCGACCGGTTCGCGGACCTGGACTGGCACGCCACCGACGGCGGCGCGGTGCTGCTCGACGGCGCCACAGCCTGGTTCGACACCAGCGTCGAGCGGCTGATCAGGGCCGGCGACCACGACATCGTCCTGCTGCGCATCCGCGCCATGGACGCCGACCACGACGTCGCCCCGCTGGTCTTCCACGGCAGCCGCTTCCGGCGGCTGGCCGGAGCCCGCTCCGACACCGCGGAGCGTCCGGCACCGGCAGCTCCGACAGCACCGACCGCACCGCCCATCGCAGGAACCGAGGAGTCCTCATGACCGTCGAGACCGAGCCCACCGACCGCGTCGCCTTCGCCGCGGAATGGGAGCAGTGGCACGCCCAGAAGGACGAGGCGCTGGCAGGACCGCACGGCTTCCTCGCCATCACCAGCCTGAACTGGCTGGACGCCACCCCCACCCGTTTCCCCGACGCGCCCGGCGCCTGGTCGAGCACCCCGGACGGCGTGCTGGTGGAGCTGTCCGAGGACGAGGAGTTGGCCTACGAAGGCCGCGTGCTGCACGGCCGGCACAATTTCGGGGTGCTCGCGGAGCGCGTGAGCCTGCTCCCGGTCGCGGGTGACGCGGTGATCGAGGTCGCCAAGCGCGGCGGACACGACATCGTGCGTCCCCGGCACCCGGAGAACACGCTGCGGCTGGCCTTCTCCGGCACACCCGCCTACGCCCCCGACCCGGCCTGGGCGCTCACCGGCCGCTACGTGCCGTTCGACACGCCCCGGCCGACGACGGTGGGCGCAGTGGTCGAGGGGCTCGAGCACGTCTACGACGCCGTCGGGACCGTCGAGTTCGAAGCGGGCGGCGCACCGTACCGGCTGACCGCCTTCGACGGCCACACCCCGGGCGGGCTGCTGGTGCTGTTCACCGACGCCACCTCCGGGGTGACCACCTACGCCGCAAACCGCTCGCTGTCCATCGCAGCGCCCGACGCCGACGGCACCGTCCTGGTCGACTTCAACCGGGCCACGAACCTGCCGTGCGCGTACACCGACCTGGCCACCTGCCCGCTGCCGCCGGCCGAGAACCGGCTGCCGTTGGCGATCGAGGCGGGCGAGCGGACGCCGACCGCACCCGCGGGCGCGGCGCCCCGATCGGTGCCTGCCGCGTAGCGCTCACCGAGCCCGGTCGGTCTCCACGCCCGCGCCCCGGCACGCCGTCACAGGTCGGCGTGGCCGGGGCGTCGCGGTCGTCGTACGTACGCGTTCGCGGCTGCCGAAGACGTCCTGGCCCGCGGACCGGGCGCCCTACCTCAGCTCGACGAGAAGGTCGCCGCCTTCCACCTGCTGGATCCGGCTGATGGCGAGGCGGGCGACCGTTCCCGCCTTCGGGGAGGTGATGGTCGCCTCCATCTTCATCGCCTCGATCGTGGCGATGGTGGTGCCGGCCGCGACCGTGTCGCCCTCGTGGACGGCCAGCGTGACGACGCCCGCGAAGGGCGCCGCCACATGGGCGGGGTTGGCCTTCTCGGCCTTCTCGGTCGCGGGGATGTCGGTGGCCACCGTGGTGTCGCGTACCTGGATCGGACGGAGCTGGCCGTTCAGGGTGGACATGACCATGCGCATGCCGCGCTCGTCGGCCTCGCCGATGGCTTCGAGTTCGATGAGGAGCCGGACACCGGGTTCGAGGTCGACGGCGTATTCGGTGCCCGGACGCAGCCCGTAGAAGAAGTCCCTGCTGTCCAGCACGCTGGTGTCGCCGAAGGTGTGGCGGTGGGTGGCGAAGTCCTTCGCCGGCCCGGGGAACAGCAGCCGGTTCAGCGTCGCCCGGCGGTCCTTGTCCAGCTCTTCGCGATCCTGGTCGGACAGTCCTGCGGGCGGGTCGGCGGCGGGGCGGGCCTGGAGAGCCTTGCTGCGGAAGGGCTCCGGCCAGCCGCCGGGCGGGGTGCCCAACTCGCCGCGCAGGAAGCCGATGACCGAGTCCGGGATGTCGAAGCGCTGCGGCTCGGCTTCGAAGTCGGCCGGTGACACGCCGGCGCCGACCAGGTGGAGTGCGAGGTCGCCGACCACCTTCGAGGAAGGGGTGACCTTCACCAGGTGGCCGAGGATGCGGTCGGCGGCGGCGTACATCGCTTCGATCTCCTCGAAGCGGTCGCCGAGGCCGAGGGCGACGGCCTGGGTGCGGAGGTTGGACAGCTGCCCGCCGGGGATCTCGTGGTGGTAGACGCGCCCGGTGGGCGAGGCCAGTCCCGCCTCGAACGGTGCGTAGACCTTGCGCACCGACTCCCAGTAGGGCTCCAGGTCGCCGACGGCCTTCAGGTCGAGGCCGGTGGGCCGGTCGGAGTGGTCGGTGGCGGCCACGATCGCCGACAGCGACGGCTGGCTGGTGGTGCCCGCCATGGAGGCCACGGCCCCGTCCACCGCGTCCGCGCCCGCGCCGATCGCCGCCAGGTAGGTGGCGAGTTGGCCGCCCGCCGTGTCGTGGGTGTGGATGTGCACGGGAAGGTCGAACTCCTTGCGCAGCGCCGCCACGAGCTTCGCCGCCGCCGGGGCGCGCAGAAGTCCCGCCATGTCCTTGACCGCCAGGATGTGGGCGCCCGCAGCCACGATCCGCTCGGCGAGCTTCAGGTAGTAGTCGAGGGTGTACAGCTTCTCCGACGGGTCGGACAGGTCGGAGGTGTAGCACAGGGCGACCTCCGCGATCGCGGTGCCGGTCCCGCGTACGGCGTCGATGGCGGGCCGCATCTGGCCGACGTCGTTGAGGGCGTCGAAGATCCGGAAGATGTCGATGCCGGTGTCGGTGGCCTCCTGGACGAAGGCGTCGGTCACCTCGGTCGGGTACGGGGTGTAGCCCACGGTGTTGCGGCCGCGCAGCAGCATCTGCAGGCAGATGTTGGGTACGGCCTCCCGCAGTCGGGCCAGCCGCTCCCAGGGGTCCTCGGCCAGGAACCGCAGCGCGACGTCGTAGGTGGCGCCGCCCCAGCACTCCAGGGACAGCAGTTCCGGCAGCGTCCGCGCCACCGCCGGGGCCACCGCCAGCAGGTCCTTCGTCCGCACGCGGGTGGCCAGCAGCGACTGGTGCGCGTCGCGGAAGGTGGTGTCGGTCACCCCGATCGTCGGCGAGGCGCGCAGCCACCGCGCGAACCCCTCCGGGCCGAGATCGGCGAGCTTCTGCCGGGAGCCGGGGGGCGGCTCGGAAAGGGGGAGCGCCGGCAGCTTCGTCATGGGGTCGATCAGCCGGGGGCGTTCGCCGTGGGGCTTGTTCACCGTGACGTCGGCGAGGTAGGTGAGCAGCTTCGTGCCGCGGTCGGCGGAGTGCCGCGCCGTCAGCAGGTGCGGCCGCTCCTCGATGAAGGAGGTGGTGACCCGGCCTGCGCGGAAGTCGGGATCGTCGAGCACGGCCTGCAGGAACGGGATGTTCGTTGCCACGCCGCGGATGCGGAACTCCGCCACCGCCCGCCGGGCGCGGCCGATCGCCGTGGGGAAGTCGCGTCCCCGGCAGGTCAGCTTGACCAGCATGGAGTCGAAGTGCGCGCTGATCTCCGTACCGGCGTGGGTCGTACCGCCGTCGAGGCGGATGCCCGAGCCCCCCGGCGAGCGGTAGGCGCTGATACGGCCGGTGTCCGGCCGGAAGCCGTTGGCCGGGTCCTCGGTGGTGATCCGGCACTGAAGGGCGGCACCGCGTACGTACACGGTCTCCTGGGACAGCCCGAGTTCGGCCAGTGTCTGACCGGCGGCGATCCTGAGCTGGGCCTGGACGAGGTCGACGTCGGTGACCTCCTCGGTCACCGTGTGCTCGACCTGGATACGCGGGTTCATCTCGATGAACACGTGCTTCCCGGCCGGATCGAGCAGGAACTCCACCGTGCCCGCGTTGCGGTATCCGATCTCCCGGGCGAACTTCACCGCGTCGTCGCAGATCCGCTCGCGCAGCTCCGGGTCCAGGTTGGGCGCGGGTGCCAGCTCGATCACCTTCTGGTGCCGGCGCTGCACCGAGCAGTCGCGCTCGAACAGGTGGATGACGTTGCCCTCGCCGTCCGCGAGGATCTGCACCTCGATATGCCGCGGGTCGACCACGGCCTTCTCCAGGAAGACGGTCGGGTCGCCGAACGCGGAGGCGGCCTCGCGGGATGCCGCCTCGACGGACTCCCGCAGCGCCGCGGGATCCTCGACCCGCCGCATGCCGCGCCCTCCACCGCCGGCCACGGCCTTGACGAACACCGGGAAGCCGAGATCCGCCGCTGCCCGCACCAACGCGTCCACGTCGGTCGAGGGCTCCGAGGAGGCGAGCACGGGAACGCCGGCCGCTCGGGCCGCTGCCACCGCGCGCGCCTTGTTCCCCGTCAGCTCCAGGATCTCCGCGTTCGGGCCGACGAAGGTGATGCCGGCCTCCTCGCACGCACGCGCGAGTTCGGGATTCTCGGACAGGAAGCCGTACCCGGGGTAGACCGCGTCCGCACCCGCCCGCCGCGCCGCGCGGACGATCTCCTCCACGGAGAGGTAGGCCCGCACCGGGTGACCCGGTTCGCCGATCTCGTACGCCTCGTCCGCCTTCAGCCGGTGCAGCGAATTGCGGTCCTCGTGCGGGAAGACCGCGACGGTCTTCGCGCCCAGCTCATAGCCGGCGCGGAACGCCCGAATCGCGATCTCACCGCGGTTGGCAACGAGGATCTTCCGGAGCATCACTGTCCCCCGCTTCTTCGGTCGGGCCGTCGGCGGGCCTGTCGCGGCACCTGGCGGCCACACGAAACACTAGTGGCACCGCGTGCCAAGCGATAGGGCACGGCGTGCCCCCATACGGGTGACTCGACCGGTGCCAGGCCGGCACCAGACCGGCACTAGACCGGTGACGCCTCGAGGATGGACAGCGGTGACGCCGTCTGGATCACGCGGTCCAGGCGGAAGCCGGCCTTCGCGAGCAGGGCCCGGGTATCCGCCTCGGTGCGTTCCCGGCCGCCGACGAGCAGCATCATGTCGAGGTCCGAGAGCTTGCCGGGGTGGGTGCCGTTGCCCTCCGGGATGATGAGTTCGATGACCAGCAGGCGGCCCGCGGGGGCGATCGCCCGGCGCACGTTGCGCAGGATCACGACCACCTCGTCGTCCGGCCAGTTGTGGATGACGTTCTTCAGCAGATAGCAGTCGCCGCCGCTGGGCACCGTCTCCAGGAAGGACCCGGACTCGACGGTGCAGCGGCCCGCGAGGCCGGCGCCCCGCAGCAGGTCCTCGGCGCCCGCTGCGGCCGTCGACAGGTCGAACACGACGCCTCTGGCGCGCGGAGTCCGGGCCAGGATCGCGGCGAGCATGGCCCCCTGACCACCGCCGACATCGACAATGGTGCCGAAGCGACGGAAATCGTAGGCGGCCGTGACCGGCGCCAGGGTGAGGTTCGAGAAGTCGGTCATCGCGTCGTTGAAGACCCCGACCAGCTCCTCGTTGTTCTCGAAGTACGTCCACACGTCGACGCCGCGGACCTTCTCCATGACCGGCTCGCCGGTGCGCACGGAGTCGAGCAGATAGGACCAGTGCTCGCGCTGTTCCGGCGCGTTGGTGAACATCGCGATGGACCGCATGGGCATCTCGGCGTCCGAGCGCAGCGTGCCGGCGAGCGGGGTCAACGCGTAGCGCCCGGACGGGTCGGCGCGGAAGACGCCGTAGCCGGCAAGGGCTCTCAGCAGCCGATTGACCCCGTCCGGGTCCGCGCCGACCTGCTGGGCGATCTCCTCCGCAGTACGGGGCCCGCCGGCCAGCACGTCGGCGATGCCCAATGTGGCGGCGACTTGGATCGCCTGGCTGACCATGCCGGCCGTGATCATCTCCAGCATGGTCACCGACGCGGGCATCATCCGCTGGTGCAGCCGGTAGACGCGCTCCCGCAGCCGTTCGACGATCCGCACCAGCCGGGGCGGCGGCATTTTCTGGCTGTTCGACATCGCAACTCCCCCTGTTACGTAGCCCGCCGGCTTCCCCCGGCTCCACGCGACGCGGCCCGGCGGTGTCCGCGACACCTCATGTGGCGGGATCCCGTCTCAGCATGTCCGGGCACCGATTTGTCAGGCAGAATTGTCGCGGGAGACGAGACAAAGACGGACTAGTGGTCTGGGGGAGGCCAGTGGGACGCCCCGAACGAGCTGTGGACCCTGCCGCCGGGCCGGTGGCCGAGTTCGCGGCGCGGTTACGTGACCTGCGGCAGTCGGCCGGCGGACCGTCCTACCGGACGATGGCGCGTGCGGCACACTACTCCGCTGCCACCCTGGCCCGCGCCGCGGACGGCAGCGCCCTGCCGACTCTGGATGTCGCCCTGGCCTACGTGGAAGCCTGCGGCGGGGACTCCGCGGCCTGGCGCGAGCAGTGGCGCCACGTGTCCACCGCACGCCGCGGGGCGGCCGGGCGGGTGACGAGTCCGATGGTGACACCGAGGCTCAAGGGTCCGGTCGGCCTTCCGACGCCCCGTCAGCTCCCCGCCGGCACGCAGCACTTCTCCGGCCGCGAGGAGGAGCTGGAGCGGATCTCGTCCCAGCTGTCGACACACCGCGACGAGGACTCCGCCGCGGTCACCACCGTGTGCGGCGGCGGCGGGATGGGCAAGACCAGCCTGGTCCTGGAGTGGGCACGGCGCCACACCGCCTCCTTCCCCGACGGCCAGCTCTACGTCAACCTCCGGGGATTCGATCCCGGCGGACCTCCTTTGGACCCGGCCACCGCGCTGCAAGGGTTCCTGCAGGCCCTGGGGATGTCGCAGGAGGCGATCCCGCCCGATCCCGACGCCCAGGCGGCTCTGTACCGCAGCCTGGTGGCCGGCCGCCGGATGCTGGTGGTCCTGGACGACGCGGCCGACACCCGGCAGGTTCTGCCGCTGCTCCCCGGCAGCGGCCTGATCCCCGTCCTGGTCACGAGCAGGCGGCGCCTCGACGGGCTGGCCACGACGCACGGCGCGCGCCGTATCCGGCTCGACGCGCTGCCCTCCGCGGATGCGCGGACGCTGCTCAGCCATCGCATCGGACCTCAGCGGGTGGCCGCCGAGCCCGCGGCCGCCGAGGAGATCCTCGACCGCTGCGGAGGACTGCCGCTGGCACTGACGATCGCGGCGGCCCGGTGGAGCGCTCGTGACGGTTTCCCGCTGGCGGATCTGGCCGCCGAACTGCGGGACGAGAGCGCGCGGCTGGACGCGTTGGAGGTCGAGGGGTCGATGGTGGGCCTGCGGGCGGCGCTGGAGTGCTCCTACCGGGCGCTCTCCGAGCCGACAGCGGCGCTGTTCGCCCTGCTGGGGTCGGTGCCGTATCCGGAGATCAGCGCGGAGGCGGCAGCCGCTCTGGCCGGGCAGCCGCCCCAGACGGCCGGAGCGCTGCTCCGGGAGCTCGACGACGCGCATCTGGTGACCCAGCCGGCCCCCGGACGCTATCGCATGCACGACCTGGTGCGGTTGTACGCCGCCGAGCGGGGCCAGGTCCCGCAGGGGCCGTCCGCCGAGGCCGCTCGCGCGCGTCTCGCCGAGTTCTACCTGCAGTCCCTCTTCCGGGCCGAGCGGCAGCTCTACCCGCAGCGCGCCGCCATCGCGGTACCCGATCCCGCCGCCGACGTCGATCCGCTCAGCTTCGCCGGCACGCCCGAGGCGCTGTCCTGGCTCGACACCGAGTACGCGAATCTCCTGACGTTGCGCCAGGAAGCCGTCGCGCGAGGCTGCCACGAAGTGGTCTGGAAGATGGCCTGGGCCCTGATGACGTACCGGATACGCCGCGGCCGGATGCGCGACGACCTGGCCTCCTGGCGCGACGCGCTGGCCGCCGCGCCCCATCTGACCGGCCAGCCCGAAGCCGTGTACATGGTGCACTGCGGTTACGGCGGCGCCTGCGTCCGCGTGGGCCGGCACGCCGAGGGACTCGACCACCTCGTACGGGCCAAGGTGCTGGCCGAGGCAGCCGGCGACGTCTTCAGCCTGGCCGAAGCGCACTTCCACCTCGCCGTCGCCTGGCACTACGCCGACGACGGCTGCCGGTCCATGGCCCACGCCCTCCAGGCCCTGGCCCTGTTCCGGACGATCGGCGACCCGGTCTGGATCGGCCTGTCACTCAACGCCGCGGCACGCTCCGCCATCGGCCTGGGCGCCCTGGAGGAAGCCCGCGCTCACGCACAGGCCGCCTACGTCCTGGCGCGTACCCACGGCCAGACCGACGCCGAAGCCGAGTCCTCGGTCAACCTCGGCTACATCGCCCAGCAGACCGGAGACCCGGCGTCAGCCCTGGAACACTTCGAACACGCGGTGCGGATCCACCGCAAGCGCCGCAACGTCTACTTCGAAGCCGACGTCCTCGAACAGCTGGGCTACGCCCACGTCCACCTCGGACAGACGACGGCGGCCCGGCAGGCCTGGCAACTGGCGGCCGAGTCCTACCGGGGCCAGTGGCGCCTGGCCGAGGCCGAGCGGGTCGACCACCTGCTGTCCGACGAAGGCCGATGGCGGTCCGGCGCCCTTCCGGCGAGCCCGACGCTGTCGGGGATCCTCTGCTTTTCGGTCGTGCCGACCTGAGGAGGTGAGGTCACGACGGGGCCTGGCGCCTGCCTCGACGCGGCGTGACCTCGCCGACCTTGCCGTTCCGGCGATCGGGAGACGTGCGTTCCGGATAGCGAGACGGTACGGAGACCTCGCCGTTGCCGCGTCGTCAGTGCTGCTTTCGACCATGGAGGAATGGGCGATGCGGCGGGGAACGGCAGCGCGGCGGGCCGGACGGGGCGAGGTTGCGCGCTCGTCGTGCTGTTGGTGTGCGGGCTGGTGTTCGCGGTGTGGTTCTCCGTGATGTGGCAGGTCCAACACGCATGGAACCGCAAGCCACCGGATGTCGCGGCGTTCGCCGCCAGGGCGGACACGAGAGCTGCGGACAAGGATGCCGCGCGAGCCGACTCGGCCGCTTTGGCGGCGCTGAAGTCCGCCCTGCCCTGGGCGGTGCCGCTCGGCACCTCGGTGGCGGACTCGTGCGCCACGCAGCAGGAGAACCCTGACATCGGTCGGCGGATCTGGGCGCCGGTCAGCTGTGTTCGCACCACGGTCGCCTACGTGGCCTTCGACGGTGACATCCGCAGCCGCCTGCACCAGCTCGACGCCGCGCTGGGCTCACGAAGCTGGACCGGCGAGTCGTCGCCGACCACACTGGCCGCGACGGCGACATGGATGCGCCGGCCCAGCTCGGCATCACTGATACCTGGAGAAGCCATGACCAGCAGGTTCACGGAATTGGTCATCGACTGCCACGATCCGCAACGGCTGGCAGCTTTCTGGTGCGAAGTCCTGGACTTCACCGTGCTCGACAGCAGCGAGGGCAAAGTCGAGATCGGCTCCTGGGAGCCGACCGTCGAGGCCGTGCGGGGTGGCCAGATGCCACCGACGCTGCTGTTCATCCGGGTGCCCGAGGGCAAGACCGTGAAGAACCGGCTCCACCTCGACGTGAGCCCGATCGACGCCGGCACCGACGACGAGGTCGCCAGGTTGCTCGGTCTCGGCGCCACCAGGGTGGACCTCGGTCAGGAGGGGCGCGCCCGAAGCTGGGTGGTCATGGCCGACCCCGAGGGCAACGAGTTCGATGTCCTGCGCACCCTGGCGCCTACCTCACCGCTGGAGCAGACCGAGGAAGGAGCGTCGACGGACGCTGTGGGTCGCGGACACGGTACGTCCGGCATCTGACGGGCCGATGCGGACTTCCACGGAGGCAGCCGGAGCCACCGCCTCAGTTCCCCCAAGGACCTGTGCAACAGGCCATGTGGGCAGCGAATTTGCAACTTCGACATCGCTCGCGGAGACGGCTACCTTCACCTGGTCCTCGGTGGTCCCCCACAGTCCCGCAGGTGTTCCTCCAGGCTGAACCAGCCGCGACGCGGTGAGTCGGCCACGCCCCACGAACCCTCGCCCCTGCGCGTAAGCCACCGAACCAGGGCCAACAATCAGGAACCCCCAGCCAGGGAGCGACACATGTCCCATCTTGCTCTGTACACATTCGGCGTCCTGAAGACACCTCTCGCCGATCCCGCACCTCTCACGCGCGAGTTCTACGACATCGGTGGGGCCGTCTACCGGAAGATCAGTCAGCACCCCGGATACCTCGCGCATGCCGAAGCGGCGGACGGTGACCGGGGCGCACTCTTCGAGGCGGACTGGGGCGCATGGGGGGAGTTCGCCGTACCGACCTGGTACGGCAAGGGCCGTAGGGCGGAAACCACCGCCCTGGCCGCGACCCTCTCGCTCTGGACCGACCTGCGCCCCGCCTTCGACGCCATCTACACCGGTCAGCACCGTGAGGCGCTGAACAGGCGCTACGACTGGTTCGAGAGGACAGGAAACCCGAATTACGTGTTCTGGTGGGTCTCCGACGACGCGATACCCACCTGGCGGGTCGGAGTTTCCCGACTGGAGCACCTCCACGACCACGGCTCCACGCCGCACGCCTTCACCTTCCACCACGCGTTCGCCCCGGATGGAACTCCCACGAGGAGCCAAGGCATCGGGCCGAAGAGCGACCGGGTTCGCTGTTCGACGCCCGATTGAATGACGGCGAACAGCGACGGCCTGGCTTTCCTGCGTGCGCTGGCCACCGCCGCGGCGACGAGCCAGTACGACTCGTTCCTCACCACCACGCAGGCGAGCGCGGCCGCCACCTTGGTCGCCGCACTCGGCGGAAACGGTGCCGCCCAGGGCGACAAACAGTGAGCCGCCCACATTGTGCAGGCCGCATTGCCCACCTCTGCGCCTCCGTGGGTTGCCGCTGCCGCCGGCCGGGCCCGGTCAGGGGGTCACTGCGGCCCTGGCGTCGGACGGGAGCCGGTCGACGATGCTGTCGCGGCGTCATGTCCGGGATCGGGAGCGACCAGCGGTCGGATGCGCAGCGCCCGTGCGACCCAGGTGGGCATCCACCAGTTGAAGCGGCCGAGGAGAGCGACCAGTGCGGGTGCCAGGATGCCGCGGATGATCGTGGCGTCCAGGATGATCCCAGCGGCCAGGCCGGTGGAGAGGATCTTGACGTCGGTCTGCGGGACGCCGCCGAGGGCGACGAAGGCGAGGAAGAGGATGAGCGCGCCGGAGGTGACCAGCCGGCCGGTGTGTCCGATGCCGGCGATGACCGCCTTGTCCGTCGAACCGCTCGTGGCGTACTCCTCGTTGATGCGCGTCAGGATGAACACCTCGTAGTCCATCGACAGGCCGAACAGCAGGGCGAAGACGGCCAGCGGAACCCACAAGGTGACCGCGCCGGTGGCCGGGGCGTTGAACAGGGTCTGCGTGGCGTGGCCCTGCTGCCAGACGAAGGTGAGGACGCCGAACGCCGCGGCCAGGGACATGGCGTTGAGGAGCAGGGCTTTGACCGGCAGCCACACCGAGCGCAGCGCCCGGGTGAGCAGCAGCACGGTCAGGATCACGATGGCGGCGATGATGAAGACCACGTTGGGGCCGTACAGCGCGTCGATGAAGTCCGCGTCCTGGGCGGGAGAACCACCGATACGCGCGCCGGGCACTTTCGCCGCCGCGCTGCGGACGGCGCTGAGCGTGTCCTTGCCGGCGGCGCTGGACGGGTCGGCGGGTGACCAGGCGTCCACGACTCGCAGGCTCCCGCGCTGCCAGGCGGGCGGCGCGGCCACGGTGATCCCGCGTGGTGCGGGGTACGTCGCGGCGGCGGGCGTGAGGACTTCTGTGGGGCGTAGCACGCCGGCGCCGATCCCTGAGGTGTCCAGCAGCCGGAATCCGGCCTTGGCGTCGGCGGATGCCGTCGAGGCGGTGGCCTTGGCCTGGGGCTCGCCCAGGTTCAGGCCTGCCAAGGGTGCGATGAGCAGTCCGAGTACGGCCAGCGAGCCGGCGGCGGCGATGACGCGGTGGGCGACCACCCAGGTGGCGATGGCGGTCCACATCCGGCTCGTCGTGGAGGCCGGCTTCTTGCGCGGCCATTCCATACGCGGCCCGATGGCGTCCAGGACGACCGGTAGCAGCGTGGTGGAGACGCCGATGCTGAACAGCGGGATGAGCATCCCGGCGAGTCCGATGCTGCGCAGGAACGGCACAGGGGTCAGCGCCAGGGCGGCCAGGCTGACCGCGACGGTGACACCGGAGAAGACCACCGAACTGCCCGCGGTCCCCGCCGAGGCGATCACCGCCCCCCGGTTCGCCTCGGGCGCCGCACGGCGAAGCGGCGTCTGTGCGCCGCCCGGTGTGCCGCCGCTCGTGTTCCTCGCGAGCTCTTCGCGCCATCGGGTGACCACGAGCAAGGCGTAGTCGATGGCCACCCCGAGGCCGACCAGCGCGACGATGTTCTGTACCAGCGTCGACATGGTGGTGGCATAGGTGAGGGCGTAGATCACGACGAATGCGCTGGGAATGGCCACCGCCGCGATCAGCAGCGGCAGCAGGGCCAGGAGCGACCCGAACACCACGGCCAGCACCACCAGGGCGGCGACACCGGCGAACAACGTCTCCGCCAGCACGCTGTTGCCACTGCTGGAGCCGCCTGAGGCGAGCACCGACGCGCCCGTGACATGCACCGGCGCACCTGCCACCCGCACGTCGGCGAGCGAGCGGGTCAACGCGGGCAGAGCCTTGCTGTACGGGTCGGAACTGGTGAAGTCAGGTACCGGGTAGAGCAGGGCGAAGGTGGTGCGGCCGTCGGCCGAGACGAAGGCCCGGTCGTGTGTGGCCGGATACGAGGCGGTGCGCGCGCCGGGCAGGGCCTTGGCCGCGGAGTCGAAGGCCGCGGCCAACCGCCGTTCGACGCCGGGAGAGTCGACGTTCGCTCCGGCGGGCAAGTGGACGACGGCCACCAGCGGCGGGTTGTCCCCGCCGGAGCCGAACCGGCTCACGATCGCGGAGTTCGTCTCGAAAGCGGGCTGGCCCGGCAGGTCGAAGGTGAACGACAGCCGACTGCTGGACTGGCTCGCGGCGACGGCGCCGGCCAAGGCCAGGACGACCCACAAGGCGATGACGAGCCAGCGGTGACGAACGGACCACTGCGCCAGGCGGGCGGTCCCCGACAACCGGACTGATTCACTGACTGAATGGTCCATGCCGGCAGGCTACCCTGCCGCCCATGAGGTATCCGGCATGACTCACCACCACCCGACCGGGCGTACCGGCGGCGACGCCGACAGCATCCTGCACGGGCTGCGCCGGTACGCGGTCGCCTCCACCCAGCTCGCCCACAGCTTCGCCTCTGCCCAGGGCCTCCAGGCCAGCGACCTGCAGGCCCTGCTGTCGGTGATCCAGGCGCAGAACGCGGGGACCGCGTTGACGCCCCGCACGCTCCGGGAGCACCTGGGCCTGTCAGCCGGCGGCACGAGCTACGTCATCGACCGGCTGGAGGCGTCAGGACACGTGCGGCGCAGTCGCGACAACCCCGCCGATCAGCGGACGGTCCACCTCTACCAGACCGACCAGGGGCGGGCGACCGCGAGAGCCTTCTTCGGACCGCTCGGCCACGCCACGAGCCAGGCGCTGGAATCCCTCACCCCCGGCGACCTCGACGCTCTGGAACGGTTTCTGACGACGGTTTGCGACACCCTGGAGGCGTACCTGCCCGACGCCGGCGACAACCGCCCGACGTAGCCGCCCGACGTAGCGGAGCCGAGCGCCGATCGTGCACGAGAACCCCGGGACGCGACCAGCGCACCGTCGCACGCCGTAAACCCGGCGACGTGGACGGTCATCGCCGGGATACTGACCGCCCATGGATGAGGTCGAAGTCGTCGTCGCCCATTCCGAGCGCGCGACCCTGCGCGTGGGCGATGTGTTCTTGAAGGTGGACGCCGATCAGGCGCGCATCGACGTCGAGGTCGAGGCGATGGTCCTGGCACCGGTCCCGACCCCGGAGGTCCTGTGGCGCAGGCCGCCCGTGCTCGCGCTCGCCGCGGTCCAGGGGACGGCGCTCGGCCGTCTCGGCGAACCGTCGACCGCGTCCACGGCGGCGTGGGGCGCGGCGGGTGCCGCCGTCCGGACGTTGCACGACGCGCCGTTGCCGGCCCGGCAGGGCCAAGCCGGCCGGAATCGCGAGGAATTGGCGGCGGAGCTCGACGCCGAGTGCGAGTGGCTGGTGACGAACGGCGTCCTGCCCGCCGACCTGGTCACCCGCAACCGCCAGGTCGCCGAGGCCGCGTTCCGGCCGTGGACTCCGGTGTTCACGCACGGCGACCTGCAGATCACTCATGTCTTCGTCGACGGTGACGAGGTCACGGGCATCATCGACTGGTCCGAGGCGGGCCGGGGCGACGCCCTGTTCGACCTCGCCATCTTGACGCTCGGACACGAGGAACGCCTCGGCGACGTCGTAGCCGGCTACGGCACCGGCGTCGACCTCGACGTGATCCGCGCGTGGTGGTCGCTGCGGAGCCTGCTGGTCGTTCGCTGGCTGACCGAGCACGGCTTCGACCCGTTCGCTCCGGGCTGCGAGGTCGACGTGCTGAGATCCCGGATGTGAGGCTGCGCGGGCCCTGGGATCTGCCGGTGTCATCCTCCTCCGGATGCCATTGCCGCTGCTGCAGCTGCGGCTTCTCATAATTGGTCAGCCTCCGGACCGATCTGCCGGCGCAGCGTGTTGCAAGAGATGGAAACTTCGGGGTTCCCACCGGGCGGAACGTCACGCGTGGAAGTAGTGAGCAATCCGCCATGGGCTCGGCGACGAAGAGCTTGCATGACCGACAACCGACGCAGGGAGCCCGCCCGTCCCGCGGGCACCACGAGTGATGTGCGGGAGCCGCTGCCACGGCTCCTGCCGTCGCGGTCGCGCACCGGTGCGGGTGCGGGACGTCGTTCGGGGCGCCTTGTCCTGGGCGCGGTGTGCGGTCTGTCGGCCGGGGCCGCGGCGCTCGGTGTCGCCGAGCTGGCGGCGTCCGCGGTGCGGCCCCAGGCCAGCCCGGTGGTGACGGTCGGAGGCGCGGTGATCGACCGTACCCCGCCGGCCCTGAAAGACTTCGCGGTAAGGCACTTCGGCACCAACGACAAGCCGGTGCTGGAGTCGGGCATCGTCGTAATGCTCGCGCTGTTCGCCTTGACCCTGGGCGTGGCCGCGCTGCGGTTCCGCCGCTCTGCCTCAGCAGCAGTGCTGGTGTTCGGGGTGGTCGGCGTGCTCGCTGCCCGGAGCCGGCCGGACCGGCACGGCCTGGACGTCTTGCCCCCGGTGGTGGGCGCAGCGGTGGGCACGGCGGTGCTCTGGATGCTGGTCGGCATCCTGGCGCTGCGAGGCGCCCCGCCGGCGTCCCCTCCCGATCCCAATCCCGGTCCCGCACCCGCGGCCGACCCGGCTGCCGACGCCGGTCCCCCCAGTCCTCCTCTCCCCGAGCCCCGCTCCTTCGACCGCCGTCGCTTCGTCCTCGCGGCGACCGCCACCGCGACCGCCTCGGCCGGGGCGGGACTGCTCGGTCGGACACTCAACAGCCGGCACGGCGCGGCCGCCGCCGCCTCCCGTGCGGCGGTCGTCCTGCCCCGGCCCGCCTCGCCCGCACGGGCGGTGCCGGCCGGCGCCGACCTGCGGGTGCCGGGCCTGAGCCCCTTCCTCACGCCCAACCCGGCCTTCTACCGGGTCGACACCGCCCTGGTCGTGCCGAAGGTGGACGCCACCACGTGGCGGTTGCGCCTGCACGGCCTCGGGGTGCGGCAGGAGTTGAGCCTGAGCTACGCCGACCTGCTGCGCCGTGACCTGATCGAACGGGACATCACGCTGACCTGCGTGTCGAACGAGGTGGGTGGCCCGTACGTCGGCAACGCCCGCTGGATCGGCGTGCGGTTGGCCGACCTGCTCCGCGAGGCCGGGGTGCAGCCGCCGTCGCGGGGCGGCCCGAGCGACCAGCTCGTCGCCCGATCGGTGGACGGCATGACCATCGGCTCTCCGGTGGAGACCGTCATGGACGGCCGCGACGCGATGCTCGCCGTGGGCATGAACGGCGAGCCGCTGCCCTTTGCCCACGGCTTCCCGGTCCGCGTCCTCGTCCCCGGCCTGTACGGATACGTGTCGGCGTGCAAGTGGCTCCAGGAGCTCGAACTGACCACGTTCGACGCATACGACGCGTACTGGGTGCGAAGGCGCTGGTCGCGCCGGGCGCCGATCAAGACCGAGTCGCGCATTGACACCCCCAAGCCGTTCGCCACCCCGAAGGCCGGCTCCGTACCGGTGGCCGGCGTCGCCTGGGCGCAGCACCACGGTGTCGACCGGGTCGAGGTGCGGGTCGACGGCGGCGCCTGGCACACCGCGCGGCTGGGAGCGCAGGACTCCGCCGACACCTGGCGGCAGTGGGTGTGGCCGTGGCAGGCCACACCAGGCGAACACACGCTGGAGGTCCGCGCGACCGACCGCGAGGGCCGGACGCAGCCGGAGTACCGGGTCGGCACCCTCCCCGACGGCGCGACCGGCTGGCACTCGGTGGTGGTCACCGTGACCTGACCTCACCCCGCCTGACCTGACCCGGCCCATCGCCTCTTCCACCTCTCACCCCTTCACCCCCTTACGGAGTGCACCATGCGCGCTTTCTCCACTCGCCGTCTCCTCGTCGCCGCGACCGCGGCATCCGTGCTGCCGCTCGCCGTCACCGCCTGTTCGAGCAGCGACAAGGACTCCTCGTCAAACGCCGGCGGCGGCGCCTCCGCATCGGCCACCACGTCGATGCCGTCCTCGCCCGCCACCTCAGCCGCCGCCGCAATGAACCAGCCCTTCGGGCCCGGTTGTGCGGCCGTACCGAAGTCCGGCGCCGGCAGCTTCGACGGGATGTCCACCGCGCCGGTGGCCACCGCGGCCTCCAACAACCCGGCGCTGTCCACGCTGGTCTCGGCGGTGCAGAAAGCCGGCCTCGTCGACACCCTGAACAGCGCGCAGAACATCACCGTCTTCGCGCCCACCAACGACGCCTTCGCCAAGCTGCCGAAAGCCACCCTGGACAAGGTCCTGGCCGACAAGGCGATGCTGACCAAGATCCTTACGTACCACGTGGTCGCCCAACCGGTGAAGGCACCCGAGGGCCTGGCCCACGGCACGTACACCACCCTGGAGAAGGGCACGCTGACCACGTCGGGCTCCGGAGAGTCGTACAAGGTCAACGGCAGCGCCAACGTGGTGTGCGGCAATGTGACGACGGCGAACGCGACCGTCCAGATCATCGACACCGTCCTGATGCCGCCGAGCAGCTGAGCAGCTGAGCCGAGGAAAGAGCGGAGAAAGGAGCCGAGGCGACCAATCCGGGCCGGTGACGGCTGCGAATACCTGCTGACCGTTCTACCCACGGAGGTGCCTATGCGCGTGGCGGCACGCGACGACCAGGACCCGGAGCCCCGTTCCGGAGCCCTGGAGACGCTGCTCGACCGCGTCTCCCGTGGCGACCAGCAGGCGTTCGAAACGCTCTACACCGCCGTCGCCGGCGCCGTCCTCGGACTGGTGCACCGGGTCGTCCGCGACCCGGCGCAGTCCGAGGAGGTCGCCCAGGAGGTGCTCATCGAGGTCTGGCGGTGCTCCGCGCGTTTCGACCCGCGGCAGGGCACCGCCATGGCCTGGATCATGACGCTCGCCCACCGCCGTGCGGTCGACCGGGTCCGCTCTGCGCAGGCGTCCGCCAACCGCGACCAGAAAGCCGCATCGCGGGACCACGGCACGCCGTTCGACGAGGTCGCCGAGCAGGTGGAGCGGCGGCTCGAACGGGAACAGGTACGGCGCTGCCTGCAGCAGCTCACGGAACTCCAGCACGAGTCGGTGACCCTGGCCTACTACCGGGGCTACACCTACCGGGAGACCGCCGACCTGCTCGACGTGGCCCTGGGCACCGTCAAGACCCGACTGAGGGACGGCCTGATCCGGCTCCGCGACTGCCTGGGGGTGACCGCGTGAACACCGATGACCTGCACACCGACGACCTGCACACGCTGACCGGGGCCTACGCTCTGGGCGCGCTCTCGGACACGGAGTCCGGCGCGTTCGCCCGGCACATGGCGCGGTGCCGGGCCTGCGCCCAGGAGGTACAGGAGCTGCGCGAGACCGCAGCCCGGCTGGCGCTGGCCGTGGCCGAGGCACCGCCGGCGCGGATGCGGGTACGGGTCATGGCGGCGCTGCCCGAGGTGCGGCAGTTGCCGCCCCTGACTTCCGGGGATCCGCAGTGTTACGGGTACCCTGATCCCTTCGACGCTCCCGGGCCGGCGCAGGGCGGCCCGGACCCCTTCCGGCCCTCCGGCCGGGCCGGCCCTCCGCCCGCCCGCCCTGTACTTGTGGCCCCCCGCCGCCGGTACCAGCTGCCCGCCCTGGTCGCTGCCGCCTGCCTCGCGGCGGCCGTCGCCTCCGGCGTCGCGGTCGACGCCCGGCACCAGGCGGACGTGGCGCGCGACCACGCCGCGCGGGCCGAGCAGCAGGCGACGGCAGTCACCGCCGTCGCGTCCGCGCCCGACGCCACTTTCCACACCCGCCCGCTGGTCGGCGGCGGCACCGCGACCGTGGTGGCGTCCGCCCAGCTGGGGAAGGCGGCCGTCCTTTACCACGACCTGCCGCGGCTGCCGAACGACCGCGTCTATCAACTGTGGTTCAGCCGGGGCGGCACCATGGTATCCGCCGGCCTGCTCGCCTCCGGGCCCACCGGCGGCTCGCTGCTGCTGGAGGGCAGCACCACCGGCGCCGACGCGGTCGGAGTGACCGCCGAGCCCCACGGCGGCTCCCGGGCGCCGACCGGCTCGCCCCTGGCTCTTCTCCCCCTGTGACCCGCCGCCGGGACCTTGCCGGCCCGTCGGCACGGAAACCACTCGGACCGGCCGCGCTGCGAACCTCGCGAGCGCCGGGAGGGCGGGGAGGGGGGCACCGGCGTACCGCGCGCCATCAGGGCCTCGGCCACCGCCCGGGTCCGCGACCCGTTGATCGGTCTCCGGCTTTGATCACCTTGCCGTCTCGCGTTCAGTGCCGGGGCGGCTGGCGGGACCGGAGCAAGCCCGGCCGAGGCGGCTTCCACTGCCTGCCCCTTCCGCTGGGCGCTTATTGCATGGCTGCCAGCGCGGCGCGAGCCGCCGGGACTGCAGCGGATTGAAGTGGGGGTTGATCGCGAGGGCCTGGCTCAGGTCCGTGCGGGCTGCGGCGGTCTCGCCGAGGGCTCGTTCGATCAACGCCCGGTGGTAGTGGAACAGGGCGCTGCGGGTGCCCTGGGCGAGAGCCAGGTCCGATTCGGCCAGGGCCTGCCGGTCCTGGCCATTTGCGTGCAGCGCCCAGGCCAGGGCGTCGTGGGTGTCCATGAAGGGCCGGGTCCTCAAGCCCTGCCGGGCGATGGTCAGGGCGCGAACCGGGTCGCCGTGGTCGACCTCGAAGAGGGCGGCATCCGAGTCCAGGGCGACGCCGTTGGCGGTGAAGAGCTGCTGTTCGGCACGGAAGACCTGATATTGCTGGTCGGCTTCCTTCGTGCGTCCCAGCGACTGGTAGAGCTCACCGAGCTGCAGGACGTATTCGGGTTGGGGGACGCGCTGCACGGCTCGAGTGAGGTCCGTGATCGCGGTGCCGGTCTCCCCGAGTGCTGCTTCTGCGTGGGCTTTGGCCTGCAGCAGGGCGGTACAGGTCGGGGCGACGCGCTGGCCGGCGCGTGCCAGTCGAAGGCGGCGACTGTTCATCAAGCTGCCCGTTATGCGGCTCAAGCTGTACACAAGTGATCACCTGGGG
Organism: Actinacidiphila paucisporea; assembly: GCF_900142575.1. Taxonomy (GTDB): domain Bacteria; phylum Actinomycetota; class Actinomycetes; order Streptomycetales; family Streptomycetaceae; genus Actinacidiphila; species Actinacidiphila paucisporea. Next base: position 53,072 of record NZ_FRBI01000019.1, on the reverse strand, counting down.
CGGAGGGCCGCAACGCCGCAGAGCCGAAGGGGGCCGCCCTGTCACCCTTCTGGAAGCCTCCGGATGAACGAAACGACCGGCTTATCACCGCCAGGAGCGATCGGCGAGACCTGTACGTCGCTCCGGTGGTCACGGTAGCCCGGGCGGGTGACAGGCCCGGTGACGGGCGGCGACCCGCGGGGCGGCCGGGTAGGGATGTGGATTGCCCCACCTCGGGGCGGTCCTGACCTGCACCGGCGCCGACCGCCTGTTGAAGGACGCTTCGCCGACGCTGGGGCGTCCACTCGGAATTGCCCACCGCAGGCTCCACCGCCCACGTCACTCCCGGAGGAATGCCTTGATATCCCGCCCGCTGATGCCCACTGCGGCACCGCCCTCCACGTGCACCGAAGAGGGCCGCCATGCCCGGTGACGGGGAACGAGAATCCGACGAGGTCACCAGCCGACGGCGGGGCACCGGGCGCAGGTCGGCGCTGCGGGCGCTGCTCGGGGGCAGCGCCGCCGCGGCACTGGCCGGCCGCGCGCAGCCCGCCTGGGCCGGCGGACCGGGCACGGCCGCGGACCCGGATTCGGAAGCCGCCGCGGTGGCAGGGGCCACTGGCCGCGTGCGGGAGTACTGGCTCCAGGCTGACTCCTTCGAGCACAATCCGGTGCCCAACGGGTACGACGGCATGATGGGCCGGAAGTTCACCCCGGGCGAGACCACGTTCCAGGCGATCGGCTTCCGCGCCTACACTCCGGGCTGGGGTCGCCCGCTGGCCGCCGATCAGGGCGCCGATGGCATCGGCGCGAACACCGGTATTCCCGGCCCGGTCTTGCGCGCCGAGGTCGGGGATGCCGTCAAGGTGCACTTCCGTAACAACGACGTGCACTACAAGTGGCCGCACAGCATCCACCCGCACGGCGTCCAGTACGACCGGGACAACGACGGCGGATGGCTCGCCGGCGAGCCGGACATCCCGGGCACCGCGATCCCCTATGGGGGAACCCACACGTACTCGTGGCACTGCAAGCCCAGTTCGGTCGGCACGTGGTTCTATCACGACCACTCCGTTCCGCAGTCCATCCCCGCACCTGCCGGCGCCCCGGCCCAGCCCAGCCCTGCCGAGGACATGGGCAGCGGTGCGACGATGGAGATCGGTGCCGAACTCGGCCTGCTCGGCATGCTCGTGGTCACCGACGCGAACACCCCCGCGGTGGACCGCGAATTCACCCTCGTCCTGCACGACGCCTACACCGATGACGTCCCGTCCCTGGCACAGGACCTCGACATGTTCAACGGCGGCGCGTTCGTCGACAACACACCGACCTTCACCGCGAAGGTCGGCGAACGTGTTCGCTGGCGTATCGCCGCGCTGGGCAAGGAATTCCACGTCTTCCACATCCACGGCCACCGCTGGGAAAGCGCCCAGGGCTACCAAGGATGGGTCGACTCCCAGATCCTCGGCCCGTCCACCACACTGACCGTGGAGTACACCGAGGACAACCCGGGCGACTGGATCTACCACTGCCATGTCACCGACCACATGATGGGCGGCATGGTCGGCCGTTACCGCGTCACCACATGACCGTCCGAGGGGCTCCGACCGTGGCGCCCGCCGGCGCAGCGGAGCGGGGCCTTTCGGCGCGGCATGCAGAAGGAACGACGCAAGATCCGTGCCTCTCCGAGAGCCGAAGGATCCCTCAGGCTCGCTCCTCGGCGGTACGCACTTCCGGCCGCGGGACCTGGGGCGGGGTCCAGCGCTCCTCGATGCGGCCGAACTTCCACACCCCTCGGGCGTGGATGGACTCAGCGGCAGAGGGTCCGGTCGTGGTCATACGCCCTCGTCTTCTCTCCGTACCCTCCACAGCCGCCGCACGTCGGAAACCGCAGGAATGCCCGGGGCGTACGGCGGGGCGTGCGGAAGCCCTCGCAGGACGGCCGGCCTTGCCCGCGCCCCCGCTTCCACCACTGGGCGAAAGCTTTATCGGCCACCCGGGTGGAGTCGGCCGCCCCGGCCCACCCGGCGGCGTCTCGGGGACGAACAGGGCAGGAGCGTGTGACGTGGCCCACTGGGCCGCGTCCTCCGCCCCAGAGAAAGCCGCTTCATGACCTTTCGCAGAAAACCGCCCGACGTCGGCCGGCGGAAGTCGGCCGCCCTGCTGCTCGCACTGGGCACCGCCGTTGCGGGTGCGGCACTCGCCGGTCCGGGCGCCGGCGTCGGCCAGGCGTCCAGCCACCGGGAGGCGCCGCTGACCGCCTCGCTCGAAGGCGCCACTCCCGGCCACCTCGTCCAGGCCCTGGCCGCCGGTGACCGCGTCAACGGACCCGGGCGCCTGTACACGGGCAGCTTCCCCTACATCGCCCTGCCCTTCACCAACGCGGTGAACCAGGCCGGATGACCCAGGGTCCCGGTGCGGACACGGCCCCACCGGCCCGCACCGGGTACCGGCTCACCCGACCTGCACCAGCCGCCGCCGAACCGCCGCCGAAGCCGAGGACACGACCCCATGCGCCGCCTTGCACTGATCGCCACCGCCGCCGCACTGTGTGCCGGCCTCGCAGGCTTCGCGGCCCTGGAGGACTCCGCCGGCCCGTCCGGCCCGCCGGCTCCCCTGTCCGCCCCCGGGAGCGGCGACATCGGCCGAGGCGGACCGCGGACCATCAGCGCCGCCATCACCACGCTCCAGGCACGGCTGCGGCATCAGCCCACCGACGCCTCGGGCTGGGCCCAACTCGGCTCCGCCTACGTCGAGCAGGCCCGGCTGACGGGCGATCCCACGCTGTACCCCAAGCCCGAGTCCGCGCTGCGACGCTCGCTCACCCTCCAGCCGCAGCACAACACCGCGGCCCTCACCGGCATGGCCGGACTTGCCAACGCCCGGCACCAGTTCGCCCAGGCCCGCACCTGGGCGGACCGGGCCATCACCGACGACCCGTACGCCTGGGCGCCCTACGGCGCCCTCAACGACGCGCTGACCCAGCTCGGCGACGACCAGGCAGCGCAGGACGCCATCCAGCACATGCTGGACCTGCACCCCTCCACCGATTCCTTCACCCGCGCCTCCTACACCCTTGAGCTGCACGGCCGCACCCGCGAGGCCGGCCAAGCCCTGCAACGCGCCCTCCAGGACGCCTCGTCGCCGGCCGACGTGGCCTTCTGCCAGCACTACCTGGGCGAACTCGCCTTCAACACCGGCCACGCGCAGGATGCTCTGAGCCACTACCGGCAGGCCCTGACGGCCGACCCCACGTACACTGCCGCGCTGGCCGGTTCCGCGCGCGGAGGCGGCCCTCGGGCAGACCGACCGTGCCGTCACCGACTACCGAACCGCCGTCGCACGCGTTCCCCGGCCCCAGTACGTCCTGGAATTCGGGGAACTGCTGCAGACCCTCGGCCGGGACGGCGAGGCCCGAACCGAGTACGGCGTCCTCCAAGCCGAGCAGAGGCTCTTCGCCGCCAACGGCGTGGTGGACGACCTCAACCTCGGCCAGTACCAGGCCGACCACGGCGACCCGAACCGCGCCGTCACTGTGCTGACCGCCGAATGGACGCGGCGGCACAGCATCCTGGTCGCCGACGCACTCGGCTGGGCACTGCACCGCGCCGGGCGCGACCCCGAGGCACTGCCGATGGCCCGGCAGGCCGACCGGCTCGGCTGGCGCGACGCCCTGCAGCATTACCACCGCGCCGTCATCGAACAGTCCCTCGGCGACGACCGCTCGGCGCTTGCCGACCTCACCCGAGCGCTCACCGACAACCCCCGCTTCTCCCCGCTTCTCGCGCCCGACGCGCGGACGCGTCTGGCCCGTCTCCAAGGACAGCGATGAGTCTCCCCGCGTGCGCCCGCACCCGCCGCATCCGCCGCGCAGCCCTGCTGCTGGCCGCCGTCCCCCCGTCCCCGCCCTGATGTGGGCGGCAGCCGGCCCCGCCGCCGCCCACCCCCTCGGCAACTTCACCGTCAACCGCTACGACGGCCTCACGCTGCGCCCCGACCGTGTCGAGGACCTCGCGGTGGTGGACACCGCGGAGATCCCCACCCTCCAGGCCAAGCCGGCGATGGACACCGACCACGACGGTGTTCTCAGCACTGCCGAAGCAGCCGGCGAGGCCCGAAAGGCGTGCTCAGCCCTGACCGCCGGCATCCATGCCGCCACATCGCCGGCGCCAGCGGACTCCGCAAGGCCGGAAGTGCTCACCTTCCGTCTGCAGACCAGCAGCTACCACCTCGTGCACGGCCAGGCCGGCCTGGACACCGGACGCCTGGAGTGCCGGCTGACAGCCGAAGCCGCCCTGGGGCGCGGCACCCGGGTGCAGTTCGCCTCCGGCGTCGACGACTCCCGTATCGGCTGGCACGAGATCACCGCACGGGGTGATGGCATCCCCATCGGCACTTCGGACGTTCCCACACGATCGGTCTCGCGGGAACTGCACGCATATCCCGCGGACCTGTTGACCAGCCCACTCGACACGCGCCACGCGGCAGTGGTGCTCGGTGCCGGCTCCGGAGCCGCCGCCGCCGCGAGCACGCCGGGAGCCGGCTGGGCGGCGGACTGGTACACCGAGCTCGACCGTCACCTCGGCGCGCTGACCGACCGGGGCACGCTCACCCTGCCCGTCGGCATGCTCGCGATCCTCATGTCCCTGGTCCTGGGAGCCGGTCACGCCGCGCTTCCCGGGCACGGAAAGACCATCATGGCCGCCTATCTGGCCGGCCGTCAGGGCCGCCCGCGCGACGCAGTCACCGTCGCCGGAACGGTCACGCTCACCCACACCGCCTCGGTACTCGCCCTCGGGGTGGCTCTGAGCGTCTCCTCCGCGCTGGTCGGCGAGGACGTCCTTGCCTGGCTGGGCACGGCGAGCGGACTGGTCATCACCGCTGCAGGGTTGTGGCTGCTGCCCGCGGCGCTGACCACCCTGCGGGACCCGAAACCAGCGACGCCGCGGCACCGCGGTCACGACCACCACCACAGCCCGGCACCGCACACCCACGACCACGCGCAGATGGACAAGGGTGCGGCTACGGCCTCTGCAGGGCCGGACGCCGCGGCGCAGAGCTCAGCGACCGCAGTCCTCGACCACCCACCGACCGCGGACCACGACCCCGACCCCGATCTGGAGCACGACCACGGCCACACTCACGGCGGCCACGACGACCACCACCATGGGCACGAGCACGGGAACCGCCCCCATACCCACGACTGGCTCGGCCGGCATCGTAACGGTCACGCCCCCCGCCCACATCGCGGCGGAGGCGGCCTGGTCGGCATCGGCATCGCCGGCGGCCTGGTCCCCAGCCCCTCCGCCCTCGTGGTGCTGCTCGGGTCCATCGCACTGGGACGCACCGCTTTCGGCGTCCTGCTCGTCATCTGCTACGGCCTCGGCATGGCCGCCACACTCGCCGCCGCCGGGCTCCTCCTGCTCAGACTCCGCGACAAGGTCCCCACATTCGAAGGAAGCCGCTGGCACGCACTGGCCGGCTGGGGCACACGCCTCATCCCGCTGGGCACGGCCACCCTCATTCTGGCCGTCGGAATCGGGACCGCCCTGCGAGCCGTACCCGTGTGACATCGACCATCTCCCAGCGCTCCCCCGCACCCGACCAGCCCCGAGGAGGGCAACCATGCCAACGCCGTCCCGCCCCTCTGGCCGTGCTCGACATGCTCCGCTACTGCACCTCCCAGCGCGCACTGCCCTTCTGCGACCACAAGCCGCCCACCGCCCAGGACACCGCCTGGAACGCCCTCTACGCCCGGCTCACACGGCCCTGATCCAGGACCGGCGTGGCCGACCTGCGCGACAGCACCGATGCCCCTGCCCTGCGGTTGCACGCCACCGCCACCGACGCCTGGTACGACGATCCAAGGCCCAGCGAGCTCACTTCTGGCCCTTGCCGGTCAGGTCGCGGGCGGGGCCTCCGCCAGGTGCCAGATCTCCTCCAGGTCGGACCAGTTGCCGCCGACGCCGGCGTCGTCCCACGGGTCCTGACACGGATCCGTCAGCTGCCACCAGCGGCGGGTTTCCGGGTCACCGGCGATGGCGGCCATGTCGGCGGCGAAGTCCTCCCCGTGGTATTCGAAGTACCCGAAAAGGGTGTCACCGCGAAGGAAGATGCTGTAATTGCGTACGTTCGCGGCGCGCAGCGCCGCCTCGACGCCGGGCCAGACCTCGCGGTGCAGTGCCAGGTACTCCTCGCGGCGCTCCGGCCGCAGCCGGATGGTCTGGGCGATGCGCTTCATGCGGATACCTCTCAGGGCCGGCGCCTGCCGGAGAAGGTCGTACGGTTCCGGCGTGGCGGGTGCGGATGGCATGGGTCTGCCGGGACGCGCGCGGTAGGTGCGCGCGTCCCGGCCGGCGTCACTCCTGGACCTTGCCCCCGGTGATGCGGGAGAGGGCCAGGGCGATGAGGATGATCGACCCGTTGAGGGCACCGATCCACTGGGCGGGGACGCCGCCGAGGGTCAGCACGTTCTGGATCAGGTACAGCAGGAGGATGCCGGTGAACGCGCCGAAGACGCTTCCCCGGCCGCCGTTCAGGCTGATTCCGCCGATTACGGCGGCGGCGAAGACGGTGAAGATGTAGCCGTTGCCCTGAGCCGACGCCACCGAGGCGAGCCTGCCGGAGAGCATGAGCCCGCCGAGGGCGGCGAGGCCGCTGGCGGTGACCATCACGATCCACAGCACCCGGTCGGTGCGGATGCCCGCCGCCTTGGCCGCGTCGACGTTGCCGCCGATGGCGTACAGGGAGCGCCCGAAGCTGGTGAAGCCGAGGACGACGATGCCGATGGCGAACAGCAGCAGGCACAGCCAGACGGACGCCGGCATGCCGAGCCACTGCGTGGTGCCGACGTAGAGCATGGAGCCGGGGAGGTGGAAGAAGGTCTGGCCGCCGGAGATCCCGGTGAGGATGCCGCGCAGGACGATCAGCATGCCGAGCGTGACGATGAACCCGTTCAGTCCGAAGTTGATGACGAACAGCGCGTTGACCGCTCCGATGGCGAGGCCGACGGCGATCGTGACAGGCACCGCCCAGCCTCCGGGCAGGAGGCCGAGGCCGTGCCCCGCGCCCGAGGGCACCGTAAGCCAGGCCGCGACGCCGGGGGCGAGGCCGGCGGTGGACTCCAGCGACAGGTCCATCTTCTTGACGATGAGGACCATGGTCTCGGCCAGGACCAGGACGGCGATCTCCGACATGGTCTGCAGGACGTTGATGATGTTGTCGGTCTGCAGGAAGACCGGGTTGACCAGCTGTCCCACGATGGCGATCGCGATGATCGCCGGGATCAGGGCGAGGTCGCGCAGCCGCGCGAAGGCGATCCTCCGCTCGGCCGTCACGGCCGGGGCCGGCGTCCCGGTGTCGGTCGTCCGGCCGGTGGCCACACTCTCAGGCATCGAGGTCCACTCCTTCCATCGCGGCCACGAGTTCGTGGTCGTTCCAGCCACGGGCCGTCTCGGTGACGATCCGGCCCTGGACCATCGCCAGGACGCGGTCGCAGACGCGCAGGTCGTCGAGTTCGTCGGAGGCGAGCAGGACGGCCGTGCCGTCCTGCGCCGTCTCCTCGACCTTGCGCAGCAGGAAGTCCTTGGACCGCACGTCCACTCCGGCCGTCGGGGTGATCAGCACCAGCAGTTTCGGGTTGTCGGCCAGCGCCCGGGCCATGACGACCTTCTGCTGGTTGCCTCCGGACAGGCCCGCCACCGGCAGGTCGGGGCCGCTCGTCTTGATCGCCAGATGCTCGATCATGGCGCCCGCGATGGCGTCCCTGGTACGTCCCTTGATGAAGCCGTGGCTGCCCAGGCGCCGGGGCACGCTGAGGGTGCTGTTGTCGGCGACGGACATCTGGGGCACGTACCCCTGATGGTGGCGGTCCTGCGGGACGAAGCCGGTCCCGGCTCTCAGCGCGGCGGGGATGCTGCCCGGCCGGGGCCGGGCGCCGTCGATCACCACGGTGCCGGTGTCGGCTGTCCGCAGGCCCACGACGGTCTCGGCGAGTTCGGTACGGCCGCTGTTGGCCGCTCCGGCCAGCCCGACGATCTCGCCGGCCCGGACGGTGAAGGTGACGTCCTCGTACTGGCCGGCCAGGGTGAGCGCGTCCACCCGCAGGGCCTCGTCCGACCGGTGTCCGGTCGGGCGGGGGGCAGCCGTCCGCGCGGACGGTGCGGCGTCCCCGGTCATGGCGGCGACCAGGTCCGCGCGCGCCAGATCGGCCACCGGTGCGGTGACGACGTGCCGGGCGTCACGGAAGACGGTCACCGTGTCGCAGATGTCGTAGACCTCCTGGAGGTGGTGACTGATGAACAGGAAGGTGACGCCCTGCTCCTGGAGGTCCTGGATCCGGCCGAAGAGCCTGCTGATGGCCGCGGCGTCCAGCTGGGCGGTGGGTTCGTCGAGGATGATGAAGCGGGCCCCGAAGGACAGTGCCCGGGCGATCTCCAGGAACTGCCGTTGCTCGATGCTCAGCGCTCCCGCCGGCAGCCGAACGTCGACCTGCACCGACCACTGCTCCAGCAGGTCCCGTGCCCTGCGCCGCACCGCTGCCCAGTCGACCAGCCGCAGCGGACCGCGCTCCAGGCGGTTGAGGAAGAGGTTCTCGGCCACGGTCAGTTCCGGGATGACGGTCGACTTCTGGTAGACGCAGGCGACCTTCCGCCGCCAGGCGTCCCGGTCGGCGAGCCGGGGGGCCGGCTCGCCGTCGAAGCGGATCTGGCCCTGGTCGGGCGCCTGCAGCCCGGTCATGACGGACACCAGCGTGGACTTCCCGGCACCGTTGCGGCCCACCAGGGCGTGTGTCTGGCCCCGGTGGACGGTGATCCGGGCCCGGTCGAGCGCCACGGTGGAGTCGAACCGCTTGACGATGTCCGTCGCTTCGGCGACGGGTGGCGACGTGGCCATGGGTGTCTCCACCTTCCCCCTCACTTGAGGTTGTTGCCCCACAGGGAGGTGTCGGCGCTCTTCACACTGGCCACCCCGCCGTAGGTCGAGCCGTCGGCGGTGACCAGCGGCGCGGCCAGCTGGTCCTCCAGCACGCCGGGCCTGACCTGGACGATGGTGCTGTTGTGGTCGGTCGGGCCCGGCTTGAAGGTCTTCTTGGCCAGAGCGGCCTTGAGGTAGTACAGGGCGTACTGGGCGTACTGGGCGTACTGGTCGGCCGGTTGGGACACGGTGGCGTCGATCTTGCCCGCGGCGATATCGGCGAGTTCCTCGGGGATGCCGTCGTTGGAGACGACGACGATGTGCTTGGGGTCCTTCGGGTCGACGAGCAGTCCGCGCTGCTTGAGCAGCTGCAGCGTCCCTGACAGCGCGAAACTGGACTCCATGTAGACGCCCTTGATGTCGTGGTGGGCGGTCAGGTCGGTCTGCAGCTTCTGTGCGGCGGTGGCACCGTCCCAGTTGGTGGCCTCTCCGTAGACCTTGATCCCGGGGAAGTTCTTCTGCATGCAGGAGTTGAACGCCTCGGTGCGGTCGCGGCCGTTGATGGACGACAGGTCGCCCTCCAGCATGACCACCGCGCCCTTGCCGCTCAGCTTCGTGCCGAGGAACTGGCAGGCCTTCTCGCCGTAGGCGCGGTTGTCGGCGCGGACGACCATGTACACCTTGCCGGTGTCGGGGCGCGTGTCGACGGTGACCACCGGGATGTTCTTCGCCGCGAGCTGATCGAGGGTGGGCGCTATGGCTGCGGTGTCCTGGGGGGCCATGGCCACGCCCTTGACGTTCTGGCTGATGAAGGTCTGCACGTTGGACGTCAGCTTGGCGACGTCGTTCTGGGAGTTGGTGGTCTTCAGCGCCAGCCCGAACTGCTTGGCGTACTGCGGTGTGTACTTGATGTAGGAGTTCCAGAAGTCGGTGTCCGAGCGGGGGTAGTCGACACCGACGACGTCCGAGCCCCCCGCGCCGGAGGACGAGCTGTTGTTGCAGGCAGCGAGCGCGGAGACGGCGAGCACGGCACCGACCGTCGCGGTGACGGCCGTTCTGGTGAGCAAGGACTTCATCGCTTCTTCCTGGAGTCGTCGTGCGGGCGGGGTCGGACACCGGGCGGAGCGCGGTCCCTTCTGCGGGCGCCCCTCCTCGTCGTGACGGGGGTGCCCGAGGAATGATCCCGAGACTCCCTGACATGGGATGGATTTATAGGCCCCCGTAGAGGCCCTTGTCCAGAGAGCGGACACTGCGAGGGCTGAAACGCGAGGTAGGCAGGTCACCGAACCCTCGCAGGACTCGTCCGGCAGCACTGTCCACCTGGAGGGACAACTACCGGAACACGCAGCGGCCTCATGAGGAAGCATGCTCCATGCCCTGGACAGAACCCCGCCTCGTCAGCCTTAATCCATCCCATGTCTCATGGTGTATCGCATCACGCAGGCGGGGATCGAGAAGGGATGGGACCACATGGCGCTTTTGACGGCTCGCACAGGCCACGTCGGCGGCGAGCGGGGCGGGGCACGGCATGGCTGACCTGATAACGGCCCTGGAGGCCCACGACATCCGCTTCCCGACCTCGCAGCACCTCGACGGGTCCGACGCCCTGAACCCGGAGCCCGACTACTCGGCGGCCTACGCCGTGCTGCGCACCTCCGGTGACGAGGAGGGCTACGGCCTGGCCTTCACCGTCGGGCGCGGCAACGAGGTCCAGGTGGCGGCGATCCGGGCGCTGGAGCCCCTGGTCGTGGGCCTGGACGTGCAGGAGGTCCTGGGCAACCTGGGGGCGTTCTCGCGGCTCCTGACCGGCGACAGCCAGCTGCGCTGGCTCGGCCCGCACAAGGGTGTCGTCCACATGGCCGCCGCCGCCGTGGTCAACGCGGCTTGGGACCTCTTCGGCCGGCGCGAAGGGCTGCCGGTGTGGCGGCTGCTCTCCCGGATGTCGCCGGAGCAACTGGTGGATCTGGTCGACTTCCGCTACCTGCGGGACGCCCTCACCCCCGAGGAGGCGCTGGCCATCCTCCGCCGGGCCGCACCGGGGCGCCAGGAGCGGGAAGAGCAGCTGCTGCGAACGGGCTACCCCGCCTACACCACGACGCCGGGGTGGCTCGGCTACAGCGACGACAAGCTCCTGCGGCTGTCCAAGGAGGCGGTCGCCGACGGCTTCACCCAGATCAAGCTGAAGGTCGGCGCCAACCGCGAGGACGACGTACGCCGTATGGCACTCGCCCGGGAGGCGGTGGGCGCCGACATCCGTATCGCCGTGGACTCCAACCAGGCCTGGGGGGTGCAGGAGGCCATCGAGTGGATGCGCCTGCTGGCTCCGCACAACCCGTACTGGATCGAGGAGCCGACCTCGCCCGACGACATCCTCGGCCACGCCGCCGTCCGCAGGGCGGTGGCACCGATCAAGGTGGCGACCGGTGAACACTGCCACAACCAGGTGATGTTCAAGCAGCTGCTGCAGGCAGACGCGATCGACGTCCTCCAGATGGACGCCAGCCGGGTGGCGGGCGTGACGGAGAACGTCGCCATCCTCCTGCTGGCGGCCAAGTTCGGCGTGCCGGTCTGCCCGCACGCCGGAGGCGTGGGGCTGTGCGAGATGGTGCAGCACCTGTCGATGTTCGACTACGTCGCCGTCAGCGGCAGCACCGAGGACCGGACCATCGAGTACGTCGACCACCTGCACGAGCACTTCGAGGACCCCGTCGTCGTCAGGAACGGCCGCTACGCCGCGCCCCTGTCCCCGGGACTGGGCGCCCGGCTGCTGCCGCAGTCGGCGGCCGACCATCGCTTTCCCGACGGACCGGTGTGGAGGAACGCATGAGCGACAAGGAGTTCGACGGTCTGTGCGCCGTCGTCACCGGAGGGGCCTCAGGGATAGGCCTGGCGACCGCCCGGCTGCTGGCCGGCCGCGGCGCCCGGGTCGCCTGCCTCGACCTCAAGCCCGCCGAAGTGCCCGCGCCGCTGGCCGGCGTCCAGGCCGACGTACGCGACGACGCGGGCGTACGCCATGCGGTGGCCGAGGCGGCACGGGTGCTGGGAGGGATCGACATCCTGGTGAACAACGCCGGGATCGGGGCCCAGGGCACCGTGGAGGACAACGACGACAGCCAGTGGCACGACGTCTTCGACGTCAACGTGTTCGGCCTGGTCCGGGTCACCAGAGCGGCGCTGCCCCACCTGCGGGCATCCCGGCACGCCGCGATCGTCAACACCTGCTCGATCGCCGCCACCGCGGGCCTGCCGCAGCGGGCGCTGTACTCCGCGACGAAAGGCGCCGTGCTGGCGCTCACCCGCGCCACCGCAGCGGATCTGGTCGCCGACGGGATCCGGGTGAACTGCGTCAACCCCGGTACCGCTGACACCCCGTGGGTGGGCCGCCTGCTGGACGCCGCCGACGACCCGGAGGCCGAACGGGCGGCGCTCAGCGCCCGCCAGCCCATGGGCCGACTGGTCAGCGCGGAGGAGGTCGCCGCGGCCATCGCCTACTTCGCCAGTCCGCTGGCCGGGGCCACGACGGGTACCGACCTGGCCGTCGACGGCGGGATGAGCGGGCTGCGGCTGCGGCCCAGGACCTGAGCCGGCGAACCGCCCTGCCGGGCAGCTGTCCGGCAGGGCCAGGGCAACATACGTAGGATGGATCGGGGTTGGCGCCTTCCCCTGTCAACCCGGGCACATTGCTGACGCTTTGGTGAAGGCGCAGATAGGAGAGGTAACTTCGGGACGTAAGACCCTCGACGTCGAGATCACTCCCCGGCGATCTCGCCGACCTGTCTTCTCAGACATGGGACTTCAGTGTTAACTTCCCGCTGTGGCCGACCCGGGTGCCGGTCGCTGACAGTCAGTGAAGGAAGAGGCATCCTCGGGCCGGACGCGTCGTCCGGCCCGAGGGAATCGACGCGATGACCCCGGGCTCCAGGGCCCCGTGAGGAGCACGACGCCCTATGAAGTTCCTGCGCATCGGGACCGCGGGCGCCGAGCGCCCCGCCGTCATGGACGGTGACACGGCCTTCGACCTGTCCGGCGTGACCCGCGACATCGACGGGGCCTTCCTCGCCGACCGCGGGGTGGAGCGCACCCGCGAGCAGCTCGACGAGGGCCGGCTGCGGCCCATCGCGGTCGCCGGACTGCGTATCGGAGCACCGGTGGCCCGTCCGGGCAAGGTGGTGTGCATCGGCCTGAACTACCGGGACCACGCGGCGGAGACCGCGACCGCGGTGCCGGCCGAACCGGTGGTCTTCATGAAGGCGTCCAACACCGTGGTCGGACCCGACGACACCGTCCTCATCCCGCGCGGCAGCGCGAAGACCGACTACGAGGTCGAACTGGCCGTCGTCATCGGCCGTACCGCCCGCTACCTGGACAGCCCGGCCGACAGCGCCGCCCACATCGCCGGCTACACGCTCGCCGACGACGTGACGGAACGCGCCTACCAGCACGAGCGCGGCGGCCAGTGGGACAAGGGCAAATCCTGCGAGACCTTCAACCCGCTCGGCCCCTACCTCGTCACTCCCGACGAGGTCGGCGACCCCGGCGACCTGGAACTGCGGCTGTGGGTCAACGGGGAGCTGCGCCAGGACGGGCACACCAAGAACATGGTCTTCGGCGCGCACCATGTCGTCTGGTACCTGAGCCAGTTCATGGTGCTCGAACCCGGTGACGTCATCAACACCGGCACCCCCGCGGGTGTCGCGTTCGGCGCCAACGACTTCCCCTATCTGGTCAAGGGGGACGTCGTCACCATCGAGAGCCCCCGGCTCGGCCGCCAGCGCCACGCCTTCGGACAGGCATGAGCGGGGACGTGCGGCACGTGGACGTCGGCGCCGAGCTGTTCGGCTCCCGGCCGGCCTGCGGCGGCGGACTGCGCCTCGGCCTGGGAACCGGTCCGCTGGGAGGCCTCTTCGCCCCGGTCACCGACGCTGAGGCGGCCGGTACGTTGGAATCCGCCTGGCAGCACGGCATCCGCTACTTCGACACCGCCCCGCACTACGGAGCCGGCCTGGCAGAACAGCGGCTGGGCCGCTTCCTCGCCGGCCGGCCACGGTCGGAGTTCGCCGTCTCGACCAAGGTCGGCCGGCTGCTGACACCCGCCGCCGACCCGGACACCGCGGGATTCCACGGGGCCCCGGCCCTGGCGCGGGTACCCGACTACAGCGCCGACGGCGTGCTGCGGTCCCTCGAAGCGAGCCTGGCGCGCACCGGCCTGGACCGCGTCGACCTGGTGCTGATCCACGACCCCGACGACCACTGGGCGCAGGCCGCGGGCGAGGCCTTCCCCGTGCTGGCCCGGCTGCGCGACGAAGAGGTGGTCAAGGCGGTGGGCATCGGGATGAACCAGACCGCCATGCTGTGCCGGTTCGTCGCCGAGACCGACGTCGACCTCGTCATGGTGGCCGGTCGCCACACCCTGCTCGACACCTCGGCCGCCGACGAACTGCTGCCGCGCTGCGCGGAGCAGGGCGTCGCGGTCCTGGCCGCGGGCGTCTTCAACAGCGGCGTGCTGGCCGACCCCCGGCCGGGCGCGCACTTCGACTACGAACCGGCCGACGCGGCGACGCTCCGCAGGGCGGGGCGGCTGGAAGAGCTGTGCGCCGCCCACGGGGTGCCGCTGGCCGCTGCGGCCCTGCAGTTCCCGGCACGGCACCCGGCCGTCACCGGTGTCGTCGTCGGAGCGCGCAGCTCCGACGAGGTCGCCGCCAACATCTCCCACGCGGCCCTCGACATCCCCGATGCGGTGTGGGCCGCCCTCGACGCCGAAAGGTCTGCGCGGTGACCGAGATCATCGATGCCCATCACCACCTGTGGGACCCGGCACACCGCCCGCAGCCCTGGCTCACCGAGCCCGGCCTGGAGGCGCTGCACCGCCCCTTCACGCCGCGGGACCTGCTGGCCGAGACGACCGCGGCCGGCGTCTCACGGACCGTCCTGGTGCAGGTCCTTCCGGACCACGACGAGACGGTGGAATTCCTCGCCGTCGCCGCCCGGGTGCCCGAAGTGGCCGCCGTGGTCGGCTGGGCCGACCTGACCGCTCCCGGCATCGCGGACACCCTGGCCGGGCTCAAGGCCGGGCCGGGAGGCGCCCACCTGGCGGCCGTCCGGCACCTGGTGCAGGCCGAGTCCGATCCGCAGTGGCTGGGCCGGCCCGACGTGCGCCGGGGGCTGGCCGCCGTCGCGGACGCGGGCCTGGCGTACGACCTGCTGGTCCTGCCGCACCAACTGCCGGCCGCGCTCAGCAGCGTACGGGCACTGCCGCACCTCACCTTCGTCCTCGACCACCTGGCCAAGCCGCCCGTGGCGTCCGGCGCGCTGGAGCCGTGGCGCGGCCTGCTGCGGGACCTGGCCGCCGAGCCCAACGTGTACGGCAAGCTGTCGGGGCTGGTCACCGAAGCCGACCACGCGGCGTGGACGGTCGACGACCTGCGACCGTACGCCGACACGGCAATCGACGCCTTCGGTCCCGGGCGGCTGATGTTCGGCTCCGACTGGCCGGTGAGCCTGCTGGCGGCCGGCTACGGCGACGTACTGGACGCGGCCGAACAGCTCACCGGCGGACTCACGGCGGAGGAGCGCGCCCGCGTCTTCGCCGGAACCGCCAAGCACGTCTACCAGCTGAAGGACCCCTCATGAAGCGCGTCCGCCTGGCCTACGGCGAGACGGGACTGGACATCGACGTCGATCCAGCCCTGACCACCGTGGTCGAGCCCGTCCACCACCGCGCCGCCAGCGACCAGCTCGCCGCGATCCGGGCCGCGCTGCGCCATCCGGTGGCGGGCCCGCCGCTGCGCGCGCGGGTGCGCCCGGGGCAGACCGTCGCCATCTCCGCCTGCGACGGCACCCGGCCGCAGCCGCGGCACCTGATGATCCCCGCCGTGCTCGACGAACTCGACGGCATCGTGCGGCCCGACGACATCACGGTCCTGGTGGCGACCGGCACGCACCGCGGCAACAGCGGGCCGGAACTGGAGGCGATGTTCGGCCCCGGCGTCGTCGGGCGGGTGAGGATCGTCAACCACGACGCACGCGACGCCGACCAGCTGGCCTGGATGGGCCACCACGGCGACGGCGTACCGGTCTGGCTCAACCGGACCTGGGCCGACGCGGACGTCCGGATCACTACAGGCTTCGTGGAACCGCACTTCTTCGCCGGGTTCTCCGGCGGCCCGAAACTCGTGGCGCCGGGCCTCGCGGGCCTGGAGACCGTGCTGGTCCTCCACGACGCCCGCCGGATCAGCCACCGGAACGCGACATGGGGCGTCATCCACGGCAACCCCGTCCACGACGACGTCCGCGCCATCGCCGAGGCGACCGGCGTGACCTTCGCGCTCGACGTCGTCCTCAACCGCGACAAGGACGTGGTGTCCGCCTTCGGCGGCGACCTCCTGGCCATGCACGAAGCGGCCACCGCCGCGGCCCGCGAACTGGCCATGCGCCCGGTGGAGGCTCCGTTCGACGTGGTGGTCACCACCAACTCCGGCTTCCCGCTGGACCAGAACCTCTACCAGGCGGTGAAGGGCATGTCGGCCGCCCACCAGGTGGTGAAACCCGGCGGCGTCATCATCTGCGCCGCCGAGTGCCGGGACGGCTTCCCCGACCACGGCTCCTACCGCGAGGTGCTCGCCTCAGCGCCTTCCCCGCAAGCCCTTCTCGACCGGATCAGCCGGCGGAAGCAGACCGTTCCCGACCAGTGGCAGGTCCAGATCCAGGCGCGTATCCAGTCCACCAGCCGCGTCATCATGCACACCTCCCACCTCCGCGACGCCGACCTGGCCACCGCCCACCTGCGGCAGACCGACGACGTGTCGGCGGCCCTCGCGCGGGCCCTCGCCGAGGCGGGCCCCGGTGCCCGCGCCTGCGTCCTGCCGGAAGGACCGCAGACCATCCCGTATCTGTCCGTCCCCGCCCGGGCCGGCGGCGCGCGATGACCGGCCTGGTGGATCTCGGGTTCGCGCAGCTGGACGTCGCGCGCGAGCAGCGGCAGGGGATGCCGGAAGTCGTCTACGGTCCGGGCAAGACGCCCCGGCAGATCGCCGCCATCATGGCCAACCTGCTGCGGCACAACACCGGCCCCGTGCTCGCGACCCGCGTCGATCCCGGCACCGCGGCGACGGTGCTGGAGGACGTCGAGGGCGGCACTTACCACGAGCGAGCCGGGTTGCTGGTCTACCGGCCGGCGCCGCGCCGGCCCTTCCGGGTGACGGTGATCTCGGCCGGCACCTCGGACGGCCCGGTGACGGCCGAGGCCGCGGCCGTCTGCACCGCACTGGGCCTGACGGTCGAGGAGATCCACGACGCCGGGGTCGCCGGCCTCGACCGGGTCATCAGGGCTGCGCCGCGCCTGCAGACCAGCGACGCCGTGATCGTCGTCGCCGGTATGGAGGGGGCGCTGGCCAGCGTCGTCGGCGGGCTGGTGCGCTGCCCCGTCGTCGCCGTGCCGACCTCCACCGGATACGGTGCCTCGCTGGAGGGCGTCACAGCCCTGCTCGCGATGCACGCGTCCTGCGCGGCGGGGGTCACCGTCGTCAACATCGACTCGGGGTTCGGCGCCGCCATGGCCGTCCACCGGATCACGCAGATCGCCGCGCGCTCCGAGGCGACGGGCGCCGGCCCTTCTAAGGCGGCGTCGTCCGCGTCCGATTCGCCGGCGCCGTACAGTTCCGCCGGTTCGTCACCCGCGTCCGGTCCGCCGGCGCCGTACGCTCCTGCCGCTTCGCCGGCGTCGTACGGTCCCGCCGCGGCTCCCGGCTCGCTTGCCGCGCCTGCTCGACCCGCGCACGGCTCCTCATGATCTGCTGGATCAACCCGTTCACCGGCCTGGCCGGTGACATGCTGCTGGCCGCGCTGCTCGACGCGGGCGCGCCGATCGAGGCCGTTCGGCAGGCCATCGGCGACACCGGGCTGAACGGATGGGCGCTGACGGCCGAGCATGCGACCGACCACGGGCTGCGCGGAGTGCGCGCGCACGTCGAGGTCACCGACGAGGCCACCGAGCGGCGCGCCGCCGAACTGATCGAGATGGCGTCGCGCGCTACTCCCCAGCCCGTGGCGGACATGGCGGTCGCCGCGCTGCGCGCGCTGGCGGTGGCAGAAGCACACCTGCACGGCACCGAACCGGACCTGGTGCACCTGCACGAGATCGGCGGCCACGACACCGTCGTCGACATCGTCGGAGTCGCCGCCGCACTGCACGCGCTCGGCGTCACCGACACCGTTTGCGCGCCGTTGCCGCTGGCCACAGGCAACATCCGCTCGGCGCACGGCATCCTGCCAGGACCGGCCCCGGCGACCCTGGAACTGCTGCGGGGCGCCGAGGTCACGGGGAGCGACCTGCCCGGGGAGACGGTAACCCCCACGGGTGCCGCACTGCTGCACGCGGCCGGCGCACGCTACGGCGGCATGCCCGCCATGACGCTGGCCACCACCGGTTACGGCCTGGGCAGCCGGCGGCTCGGGGACCGCGCCAACGTCACGGTCGTCGCTCTGGGCCGAACCGCGGCGCTCGGTACGGGAACCGGGCCTGCGGAGCCGGGCGGTGACGAGGACGTGGTGACCCTGGCGACCAACCTGGACGACGTCACCGCCGAGACACTGGCCCACGTGGTGGCCCGCGCGCTGGACGCCGGCGCGCTGGACGCCTGGATCACGCCCGCGCTGATGAAGAAAGGCCGCCCCGGCCACGTTCTCAGCGTCCTGGCCCGCCCCGCGCAGGTGGCGGAGCTGGGCACCCTGCTCGCCGCCGAGACCGGCAGCCTGGGGCTGCGCGTCACGGGCAGCCGGCGCCGCGTCCTGGAGCGCAGCTTCGGCAGCGTGCTGGTGGACGGCTGCCGGATCGGAGTCAAGCACGGTCCCTACGGCAGCAAGCCGGAGCACGACGACGTCGCCGCGGCCGCCGCCGTACTGGGGCTGCCGCTGCGCACGGTCGCCGCGCGCGCCCTTCGCCTCGCCACCCCGGCGGAGCCCGATGCCGCGGTACGCGGCCTCCCGGAGGAGACGGTATGACGACCCATCCGATCGCCGACCGGCTGACCCGCCGCCTCACCGCGATCGGCCCGCTGGCCGTGGCGTTCTCCGGCGGCGCGGACTCCGCACTCGTGCTGGCGGCGGCCGTACGCACCCTGGGGCCGGCCGACGTCATCGCCGTCACCGCCGTCTCGGAGAGCCTGGCCGCCGCCGAACTCCCGGCGGCGGAGAGGTTCGCCCGGTCGCTCGGCGTCCTGCACCTGACGCCGCGCACCCGGGAACTCGACAGCGCCGGCTACCGGGCCAACGGACGGGACCGCTGCTACTTCTGCAAGTCCCACGTCCTGGACGCCGTCGTGCGAATCGCCCGGCAGCACGGCCACACCCAGTGCGCCACCGGCACCAACGCGGACGACGCCGTCGATCCGTTCCGGCCGGGAATCCGCGCCGCGGACGAGCGGGCGGTGCACGCCCCGCTCCGTGACGCCGGACTGACCAAGGCCGACGTGCGCGAGCTGAGCCGGGAATGGCGCCTGCCGACCTGGGACAAACCCGCCCACCCCTGCCTGGCCAGCCGCATCCAGTACGGCATCGAGGTCACCGGCCACCGGCTGGCGCGCGTCGACCGCGCGGAGACCGCCGTACGTGCGCTGCTCGACCGCGGCGGAATCAGCTCCCGGCATGTCCGCGTGCGCGATCTCGGCGAGGCGACACGGGTGGAGGTGGACGGAGCGGCGGTCGACGCCCTGCGCGACCTGCCGGGAGTCGACGCCGCCGTGCGCTCCGCGGGTTTCACCACCCAGCAGATCACGGTCGACGCGTTCAGCTCGGGCCGCCTCAACACCGACTGAACCCACCGCCGAGCGTGGCCGGTCCGGCGACCAGCCTCCCGCACCTATGACGCACAGTCACCCACAAAAGCCGACTGTCCAGAAACAGCGTGAGGACCGAGGGCGATCGGCGTCGTTCATATTTTCGGACGACGCAGCCCCTGTAGAGTCTTGGCCCGGCAAGGGGCAGATTCCGTTGGACGTCGTGGAGGAGCGGGCCGAATGGATCGTGACGACAACGTGCTCGCAATCGGACCGTACAAAGTCGAACGCAAGCTGGGATCAGGCGGGATGGGCGTGGTCTACCTTGCTACTTCCCCTACAGGTCGACGTGTTGCGGTCAAGGTAGTCCGTGAGCGGTACGCGGCGGATCCGGTATTCCGATTACGCTTCGCGCGTGAGGTCGCGGCCGCACGCACGGTCAGCGGCGCTTTCACTGCACCCGTCGTGGACGCGGACACCACCGGGCCGACGCCGTGGATGGCCACGCTCTTCATTCCTGGTCCCACGCTTGCCGATCACGTCGCCGCACGCGGGCCACTCGACCTCGACGCCCTGCTACGCCTGGCCGCCGGCCTCATCGAAGCCCTGCGAGATATCCACCGTGTCGGCTTGATCCATCGGGACCTCAAGCCGAGCAACGTCCTCATGACGGACGATGGACCCCGCGTCATCGATTTCGGTATCACACGGGCCATCGATGCGGACACCCTCACAAAGACGGGCGACGTCATCGGCACGCCGCTCTACATGGCCCCCGAGCAGTTCCGCACCCCGAAGGGGGTCGACCAGGCTGCCGACATCTTCGCTCTCGGTGCGGTCCTCACCTTCGCATCCACCGGGCGCGGCCCCTTCGACGGTGAGAACAGTTACGCCGTCGCCTGGAACGTAGTGCACGAACCGCCGACCCTCGACGGTGTACCTTCCGTTCTGATCGACATCGTCGAATCATGTCTCGCAAAGGACTCTGCCCAGCGGCCGAATCCGGAAGACCTGCTCGCCCATCTGTCCGACCGGTCACCGCTCTCCGTCACCCGCGGCGTCAGGGGTGCGTGGAGGCGGCGTTTGGGCGCATTATCGCTCATTGCCACGGTCACTGTCGTCGTGCTCTTGGCAGCCACCGGTGTCTGGTTCCTGGGCCACAAAGGCAACGGACACACCGGCGCTTCGGTCAAGCCACAAACCACGACCCCGAGGGCAACCCGGCCGGCGATCGCCGGCCCGCTGCACGAAGGGGAAGCCGCGCTCCGCCCGAAAGGTTGGGCCCTGTGGGAAACCTACGACTCCCTGGGGGGCGACAACCAAGCCAATGAATGCGCTTGGGTGCGGCCCTATATCATCTGCGACCTCATATCCGGCTCCGTCGTGGCCTATGACAGCCGCTCCGGAAAAGTCGCGTGGACGGCCGCCGTAGGGAAATTCGAAAGCCTGGATTTCGAGGAGGCTCCGGAGGGCGATTCCTTCTTCACCGTACAGGACGGATCTCGTTCCGCCCCCGATGAGTCGGTCCTTACGGTCCGTGACTCAGTAACCGGCAGAGCACGGTGGCACACGTCAGTTTCTTTCGTCGTGGATACATTCATGAACCATGGCCTCATCGTGGCCGCAATCGGAAAACTCGGATCCAGTGAGCTCAGCAAGGTCGTTGCCTGGGACACCAAAACCGGCGCTCAGCGGTGGACACATTCCTTCGGCAACCTTAGCGTTAACGCCCTCAAACCCGCCGGTGACAGAATCATAGCCAGTGGCGACCATGGCGCAGACAGCCCCTTCGATATGGCCGGCCTGGACTTGAGCACGGGTAGGCAGCGGTGGGTGCACTCGCGGGGAAAAGAGAACCCCAGTTACATCGGCGCCACACCGAATCTCGCGGTATTCCCAATCTATCGTCCCGATTCAGCGATCGTCGTCGCAGTCGACTTGGTCGATCCGGCGACCGGCCAGGCGAAGCGCATCACCCTTGGAGAACCGGCCACCGAAAGCATGACGCTGGATGGCACATCGCTCTACTCCGTTCGCTCGGACGGACTAATTCGTGCGTACAACCTCACAACTGGATCCGTTCGCTGGACAGTCGATATGGGCGCCGAGTCGGACGGCATTCTATTGGTGTCCGATCAGCGTGTTTATGCCCAGACTCTCACTTCCGAGATCGATTGCAGGGACGCTGACACCGGACACGAATTGTGGCGCAGTGCGCCTCGCCGTGATCCCAACATGTCACTGACCGAGTCACTTCCGCATTTTCGTCCGGTGGTCACCAAGGGGGTTGTGTACGCCCTGTCGGCCCGCAACTCCGTGTTCGCCATCGAACCACCCGACGTCCCGGCCGCTCCGGATAGGTCCACGCAGAAAGGGTAGATGAGCCGAGGCTGCATGATCGTGTCGCGGCAGCTTCCCTGGGGCCGAAGCCATCGGCCGGTTGCCGGTCCAGGCTCGCAGCCAGTCGGTGGTGTCCTGGGCGGCCAAGGAAGCCGGAAAGGGCTCGAAGTCGACTCCCGCGCCGTCGTTGTAGTCAAGGGGCTCCGCAAGAGCGGCGGCGAGAGCAGTCGGAAACTGCCGGACATCGGTGTCGGTCACATCGCAAGCCGCCGAGCCTGCGGCCCAACCGTTCCCGTAACCTCGCGGCCATGCCCACTGGTCACGATTCCTGCCACTGCGTCGTCTGCCAGGACATAGACGCGCTGGATCCTCGCACTCAGTCGACCGTCGACATCATCGGTCAGCACGGCTGGCAGGTCACCGGCATCCCCGCAGACGGCAAGGGACCCGGCTGGGCCTACACCATCGGCTTGTGGCACCAGCACAGGATGCCCGAAGTCGCGATGTTCGGCTTGGACGTCCGCTCGATGCAGACGATCCTCAACGACCTGAGTCAGCGAGCCGTCGAAGGGCAATCCCTGGACGCCGATCGGGAACGGCACGACGTCGCAAGCGTCCCCGTCGTCCTCAAACCCGTCGACTACCGCTGGTACGAAGCGTTCTTCGGCACCGCGGTCGGCTATTACCGCAAGCCACCCTTCCCCTTCCTGCAGGTCGTCTGGCCCAACCGCGCCGGAGCCTACCCATGGCAGCCCGGTGGGGAAGACCTTCTTGACCGCCAACCCCGACTGGACCTGCGGCCCGACGACCACCCCGTCGGAGTCTGGACACAGGATCTGTGAACCGGAGAGCGCCACGCCGTTTCGGACGAATGGGAAGCTGACGCCCTCCAACGCCGCCGGTCGGGAATACCCGCTGCGGGCGGCGCATTAGGCGATCATGCCGCCGACGGCGGTGTATTGCTTTCGGACGTGAGGAATCTCCGCGTATGCGTGCTGTGGTGATCGACGAGTACGGCGGCCCCGAGGTGCTTCGGGTCGTTGAGGTGGCCGAGCCCGTCGCGGGGGCCGGGCAGGTGCGGGTGCGGGTGCGCAGCGCCGGCGTCAATCCGGTCGACGTCAAGCAGCGGGAGGGGTTCTTCGCCGCCGTCGCGCGGGCACGGTTCCCGCTGCGCCTGGGCAACGAGTACGCGGGCACCGTCGACCAGGTCGGCGACGGGGTGCGGGACTTCGCGGTCGGCGACGACGTCCTCGGCTCCGCCACCGGGCAGTGTTACGCCGATCTGGTGGTCATCGAGGCCGCGGACGTCGTCGCCAAACCCGCGTCGTTGAGCTGGGACGCCGCCGGCGGGCTGCCGGCCGTCGGGCAGACCGCGTACACCGCGCTGGAGCAGATCGGCGGTGTCGGGGACGGCGAGACGCTGCTCGTGCACGCCGCCGCGGGCGGGGTCGGAACGGTCGCGGTGCAGATCGCCCGGCTGCGGGGCGCCACGGTCATCGGCACGGCGAGCGAGGGCAACCACGACTACCTGCGCTCGCTGGGCGCCGTCCCGGTGGCGTACGGCCCCGGCCTGGTCGACCGGGTGCGCGCGCTCGCGCCCGGCGGCGTCGACGCGGCCCTCGACGCGGTCGGCGGCGACGCCACGGCGGTGTCGCTGGCGCTGGTCGCCGACCGGCACCGTATCGGCACGACCATCGACGCCGCGGCCGCCGAGACGCACGGGTTCCTGCGCGTCGGCGGGCGTACGACACCGGGGCTGCGTCAACTGGCCGAGTGGTGCGGCACCGGCGCCGTCGTCCTGCCCAGTGTCACCGGCTACCCGCTCGACCAGGTCGCCGCCGCCCACCGCCACGTCGGGACGGGCCACACCCGCGGCAAGGTCGTGCTGCGGGTCGGATGAGCGGCGGCCCGCCCCGGGCGGTCAGCCGACCCGCCGGGCGAGCACCTGTCCCGGCCAGGTGCCGGACAGGAAGCGGTCGGTGGGGGTGAAGCCGTTGCGCTCGTAGAAGGCGACGAGTTCTCCCCCGCCGCCGGCCCAGCAGTCCACCCGCAGCAGCTCCACGCCCGCCCGCCGGGTCTCCTCGACCGCGTGGGCGAGCAGCGCCGCCCCGACGCCCCGCCCGGCGTGCCGCCGGTCGGTCACCAGCAGCCGTACGTACAGCTCCGGTTCGGCGGCGGGCGCGATGGGCATCTGCGGGCTGGGCTCGGAGTCCAGCACCAGGGTGCCGGCCGGGGCGCCGTCCAACTCCGCGACGAAGGGGGCGTTCTCGGTCAGGTACCGCTCGACCCGCTCGACCCCGCCCGGCTTGCGCGAATACGGTGTCGTACCCCACTGCTCGGTATTGCCGCGCGCGTTCATCCAGACGATCGCGCCGTCGAGCATGTCCAGGGTGGCCGTGACGTCGGCAGGGCCGCCGGGCCTGATCCGTATGCCGTGTGCCGTGTCGTTCACCCCCGAGAGCCTAGGTCCGGTCATGGGCACTCCGGCGCAGCACCAGGGTGACGAAGCCGAAGGTGTCGCGGTAGCCGTGCAGCCACTCGGCGCGGCGGGTGTCGGCGGTTGCCAGTGCCTCGGCCGCGTCCGGGTCGTCGGGGTGGTCGAGCGCCCAGCCGGCCAGGTCGCCCCAGCAGGCCCATTCGTAGGCGTCCAGCTCCTGGCGGGTGCTGACGTGCCCGTGGACCGGCGTCCATCCCTCGGCGGCGACGCGGTCCACCGTGGTGGCCAGATCGTCGAAGTCGCCGAGTATCTCGATCGCCTCGGGCGTCGGCGTACACTCCCAGAACCCGTCGCCGACCAGGACGCGGCCGCCGGGGGCGAGGTGCTTGCGGGCCGCCGCGAGGGTGGGCAGCAGACCGCCGAAGGCGTGTGCGGCCCCGACGCTGAGCACCAGGTCGAAGGGCTCAGGTGACGCGAATTCCGCCGCGTCCTGGTCGTGCAGCACCAGCCGCTCCCGAAGACCGCGGCTGCTCGCCGCCTCGCCGGCCTGCGCCAGCGCCTCCGCGGAGACGTCCACCCCCTCGGCGTGCACCCCGGGCCTCGTGGCCAGCGCGCGCAGCAGCCATTCACCCGTCCCGCAGCCGAGATCGAGCATCCGCTCGTCGCCGCGTGGGAGGCTCTTGTCGAGCAGGAGGCGCACCGACTCGTCGTCGAGCGGCGCTTTGATCGGGTGGTGGGCGTGGGCGATCGCGGAAAGCTGTTCACGGTTCACCGGCGCAGCCTGCCAAGGAAGCGTCCCGCCGCGCATCCGCTTTTCGCCGCGCCTCGACGGCGGACGGTCCGCACCGCGCGAAACGCGGTGGAATCCCGCACGGGGGTCGGGACATGCTGGGCGCATGTTGATCAGGGAAGCCACCGCGGAGGACTGGCCCGCCGTCTGGCCGTTCTTCCACCGCATCGTCGCCGAGGGCGAGACCTTCACCTATCCCCTGGACCTGACCGAGGACCAGGGCAGGGAATGGTGGCTGCTGCCCGCGCCCTTCCGCACGGTCGTCGCCGTGGACGAGGGTGGGACGGTCCTGGGGACGGCGAAGATGAACCGCAACCACATGGGCAACGGCTCGCACATCGCGAGCGCCAGCTACATGGTCGACCCGGCGCACTCCGGGCAGGGCGTGGGGCGCGCGCTGTGCGCCTATTCGGTGGACTGGGCGCGGGCGGCGGGCTACCGGGCGATGCAGTTCAACGCGGTCGTGGAGACGAACGCGCACGCGGTGAAGCTGTACCGCTCGCTCGGCTTCGAGGTCATCGGCACGCTGCCGGAGGGCTTCCGGCACCCGCGGCTGGGCTACGTCGGGCTGCACATCATGCACCTCGCGCTCTGAGCCCGTCAGGGGGCGAGGCCTCACACGGTGGTCGCGGGCGTGATAAGCCGGGGAGACGGACGATCTTGTGACGGCCCGTCTGGTGCTGCACCCGCTGAGCGCCGCCGAGGCCGAGCGGGTGCGGGACGGCAGGCGGGGTGACGGGGTGCGCTGGGCGGACGGCTATCCCACGGAAGGCGACGTGTCGGCGGTGACGCGGTTTCTGCGCACCTGCGCGCGCGGCGGTGATCCGCGGCCGTTCGGTACGTACGGGATACGGCTGCGCGCGGACGGGACCACCGTCGGCGGGGTGGACTTCCACGGGCCGCCGGACGAGGACGGCGGGGTCACCGTCGGCTACGGCCTCGTGCCGTCGGCGCGGGGCAGCGGCTACGCCTCCGAGGCGCTGCGCGGGCTGCTGGACGTCGCCCGCGCACAGGGCGTCAGCAGCGTCGCGGGCGACACCGACATCGGCAACACCGCCTCCCAGCGGGTGATGGCGGCGGCCGGGATGCGGCTGGTCGCGACGACCGAGCAACTGGCTTTCTACCTGATCGCCTGGGACGGCACCGCGGGGAGGGCGCCGGCGGGCGCGTAGGGTCGGCGCATGCTGGTGTGGATCAACGGGCCGTTCGGGGGCGGCAAGACGGCGACCGCGTACGAGATGTCCCGGCGGCTGGCCGGGAGCGTGGTGTGCGATCCGGAGCATGTCGGCTTCGGCCTGCACCGTATGCTGCCGCCTGACCTGCGCAGCGACTTCCAGGACCTCCGGGCCTGGCGGGAGGGCGTCTACGAGGTGCTCGACCTCGCCGCGAGCCGCTACGCGGGCACGGTGATCGTGCCGATGACCGTGGTCGAGCCGGTCTACTTCCGCGAGACGGTGGGGCGGCTGCGCGACCGAGGGCACGACGTACGGCACTTCGCGCTGCTCGCCGAGCGGCAGACCGTCATCAGGCGGCTGCGCGTGCGCGGCCTGGGCCATCTGGTGCAGCTCGCGGCGGGAAAGGACGCGCCACTGCGGCGGGAGAGCTTCGCGATGCGCAAGCTCGACCTGTGCCTGGAGCGGCTGACCCGACCGGAGTTCGCCGAGCACGTGTGGACCGACCGGCTCGGGGTCCCGGAGGTCGCCGACCGTATCGCGGCCGCGGCGGGCCTGCGCCTGACGCCGAACGCCGAAAGCGCTCTGCGGGGCCGGCTGCGCCGGGCGTGGACGAGCGCGAGGCACATCCGGCTGCGCTGAGGGCCGCGCCGCAATCGCCCCACGGGCGTACGGCGACGGCTGCGGGCGCCTTGCTGCGGCGGGCGAGGGTCGTCCGCACACCCCCCGCCGCCGCGCTGATCCGGCGCGGAGCGCGCCTCGGGAAAGGAGCAGGAGAGTGCCCCCCGGCGTGGGTGGATGGGGCTTGTCGAAGGCACTGTCCACCGCAGCTGCGGGAAACACTCTCCAGGCCGCCGACCTTACCCGCGCCCGCCGGTGCGGCAGCGCCGAAAGCGCCGCCGCACCGCCGATGACCACCCGATCAAGCGACAGGGGGCCGCGCTGCGGGACGGCCCGGAGGCCGGGCGCGTCAGGGCGCCGCGCTCCCCCAGCGGTCCGGACCGGCGGAGGCCGACAGCCACTCGTCGTGGAAGGGGGCGGGCATCTCGGCGGGCAGCGGGAGCAGCGTCGCCCTCGACGTCCGAGGCGCTCGGGCTCTCCAGGGGCCACGGCATGGAGGGAGGGGCATGCCGGGTGACACCTGCGCGTTCAACGGGGGCGCTGCCGCCGATCGGCCTCCCACTGAGGTAGGCGGCGGAAAACGTGACGGGCCGCGCCCCCTGGCGCGGGGGCGCGGCCCGGAGGACGCGCGAGGGTTCAGCCGGCGCTGCGGCCGTAGCGGCGGCGGAAGCGCTCGACGCGGCCGGCGGTGTCCAGCTCGCGGGCCCTGCCGGTGTAGAAGGGGTGGCTGGCGGAGGAGACCTCGACGTCGATGACGGGGTAGGTGTTGCCGTCCGACCAGACCACGCTGCGGTCGGTCGTCGCGGTGGAGCGGGTCAGGAAGGCGAGGTCGCCGGCCTTGTCGCGGAAGACCACCGGGCGGGACGTGGGGTGGATGCCGTGCTTCATGGAGGTCCTTTCGTGGTGGTGGGTGCGGGGCCGGCCGGGCTCAGGCAGCCGAGCCGTACGGCTCGCGGGTCAGCGCTCCTCGCGGAAGAGCACGTGCCGGCGGGCGACGGGGTCGTACTTGAGCAGCGTCAGCCGGTCCGGGTCGTTGCGCCGGTTCTTGCGGGTCACGTAGGTGTGACCGGTGCCGGCGGTGGAGCGGAGCTTCACGACGGGGCGCAGTTCACTGCGGGCCATGGGGCCACCTCATTCCGTCATCGTTATCGTTTTCATCTCGCTGTCGGAGACGTCAACGCCACGAGGCCGGTCCGCATTCCACCATCGGGGCCCGGATGCCGCGCCGGACGCGGCTACCGGGAGAACACCGTGAAAAGGCCGCCGTCCGGGTCCCGCAGGTCGGCCCAGGGGCCGATCGGGCCCGTGCCGGTGCCGACCACCGTGCCGCCGAGCGCTCGGGCGGCCTCCGCACGCGCCGCCACGTCGTCGACCGCGAAATGGACGGCCCAGTGCGGGCGGATCGTCGGGTCGGGTGCCGCCCCGATCGCGCCCGAGGAGATCCTGGCCACCACCTCGCCGCGGTTGCGGACGACGACCTCGGCATGCTCGTAGTCGTAGGCGACGCTGCACGCGTCGTCCTCGTCGGCCCACTCCAGGACGCCGCCGTAGAAGATCGCCGCCTCGAAGGCGTCCCTGGTGCGCAGGCGGACGACGACCGGGCCGCGGTCGTGCCAGGACTGCCAGCCGCCGGGCAGCCGGCCGTCCCAGACGCCGAAGACCGCGCCGTCCCGGTCGGCGGCGAGCACCGCGCGGCCCGACGCGAAGGACACCGGGCCGAGCGCCACGGTGGCGCTGCGCTCGCGGATCCTGGCGGTCGCCTCGTCGGCCTGGGCGACCGCGAAGAAGGGTGTCCAGCCGACCGCGACCTGCATGTCGCCGGCGACCGCGCCGATGGTGGCGAGCGGGCGGCCGTCGGTCACCGCGACGGCGAAGCGCTCACCGAGGGTCGTGGAGCGGAATTCCCAGCCCAGGACGCTGCCGTAGAACTTCTCCGCGGCGGCCAGGTCCCGTGTCGTCAGGCTCACCCAGCAGGGGGCGCCGCGCGCCACGTCGTCGGCGCTGCTCGCGCCCTGACCGCCGCTGGACGCGCTGGACGTCTTCGTCCCGTCGGCCGCGCATGTCGCGCGCTGGTCGTCATGCGCCGGCTGCCGCCCGGTCATCGCACCGACTCCGATTCGTGTGGCTCATGCTCGTGGGAGAGCTCGTGGGGGGAGGACCCCTGGCGTGCAGGGATGTCCTGCGCAGAGGTGTCCTCATTGCACCTGCCCGGTCCGCGCGTGATCATGCCGGGTGATCCGCATCTGCTGCGTGGCGGGCGGCGGGGACGCGGCGCACGGTCAGGGAGGTGCACTGCCAGTGCAGCTCGTCGGTGCCGGGGCCGGGCGGCAGATGGCCGTAGCCCCCGGCGGCGACGCTGATGCAGACGATCGGCCAGGCACGCCAGTGCGCGCCGACGCCCCGGTGGTCGGCGTAGAGCAGCCGGCCGTCGGCGTACCACTCGACGCTCCTGGTGCCGAAGACCACCCGCAGCGCGAACGGGCGGCCCGCGGTGACCGCGCCCTCGGCATAGTGGGCAGCCGGGCGGACGTGGTTGGTCAGTTCGAGCAGACCGGGGTGGGTCGGGTGGTATTCGAAGGCGTCGACCTCGCCGTGGCCGGGCTGCGGGCGCCCGCCGCCCCTGTCGCGGCCCCATGTCCACAGCGCGGGCCACGCGCCCTGGACGTCGTGGACGACGCAGGTCGCGGTCAGCTCGTCGTCCGGCAGCAGCTCGAAGCCGCCGGGGGCGTACTCGGTGGAGACCAGCGCGGTGTGCCAGTCACCGCCGCGGGCGCGGCGGGCGGTGAAGACGCCGTCGGCGGTGGGCCCGTAGGCCGGGCCGATCACGTCGAGCTTGTTGTCGTCGGGATTCCGCCCGTCCTCGGGATAGGCGGAGGTGCGGCCGACCGCCCAGGCGGTGCGGTCGGTGAAGGGGGCGTCGAAGACCACAGCGGCGGTGGGGCGGTCAGGCATACGGGCTCCCTGCTGACGGCCGGAATGACCCCATTCAATCCGGTTCGACCGTCCTGCCGTAAGCGGCGTGCGGAAGCGCGGTGCCGGCGCGCACAGCCCGGCGCACGCCCCCTTCGCGGGACGCCGCCGGGCCGGCCGGGCGGGGCGCGGGTCAGCGGCCGCCCTCGATGCGCCGGGAGCGCTGGTCCACCCCGGGGACTCCGTACGGGTAGTCCGCGGCACCCGGGTCGCTGGCCCGGTCCAGCCGGGCGGTCTGCTCGGCGGTCAGCCGCAGGCCGGCGGAGCCGAGATTGTCGTCGAGCTGCTCGACGGTGCGGGCGCCGAGGATGACGGAGGTGACCGCCGGGCGGTCGAGCAGCCAGGCCAGCGCGACCTGCGCCATCGTGGCGCCGGTCTCCTCCGCGACCGCCTGGACCTCGTCCACCACGGCCCAGGTGCGCGCCACGGCGGCCCGCCGGTCGTACGCCTCCACGCCGCGGTCGGGGTTCTCGCCGAGGCGGGTGGCGCCGGTGGGCCGCGCGTCGCGGCGGTACTTGCCGGTGAGCCAGCCGCCGCCGAGGGGGCTCCAGGGCAGCAGGCCCAGGCCCTCGGACTCGCACGCCGGGGTGATCTCCCACTCGATCTCCCGGCTGAGCAGGCTGTACTGCGGCTGCAGGGTGACCGGGCGGGCCAGGCCGCGGAAGTCGGCGGTGTCGACGGCCTTCTGGAGCTGCCAGCCGGTGTAGTTCGACAGGCCCACGTAGTGGATACGGCCCTGGCGGACCGCGTCGTCCAGGAAGCGCAGCGTCTCCTCGACCGGGGTCAGCGGGTCCCAGGAGTGCACCTGGTAGAGGTCGACCGAGTCCACGCCGAGCCGGCGCAGCGAGGCGGTCAGGGCGCGGTCGAGGTGCCGCCGGGACAGGCCGGCGTCGTTGGGGCCGGGGCCCATCGGGAAGCGGCCTTTGGTGGCGATCACCACCTGGTCGGTGATGTCGGCCGGGCGGTCGGCGAGCCAGCGGCCGACGATCTCCTCCGAGCGGCCCGCGCTGTAGACGTCGGCGGTGTCGATGAAGGTGCCGCCGGCCTCCACGAAGCGGTCGAGCTGGGCGAAGGCGGTCTTCTCGTCCGACTCGGCACCGAAGGTCATGGTGCCGAGGCACAGGGCGGAGACAGCGCATCCGCTGCGGCCGAGGTTGCGGTACTCCACGGTGATGCTCCTTCTGAGGCGGCCCGTCCGGTGGCCGTACGGCCACCACCGGACCATGCTGGCCCGGATCGCGGTGAACCGTCCAATAGAAGAAAGCGGATGGATTCATCGACTAGATTTCTCAATCATGGAACTGCGGCAACTCGAGTACTTCGTCGCCGTCGCCGAGGAGCGGCACTTCACGCGGGCGGCCCAGCGGATGGTGGTGTCCCAGTCGGGGCTGTCGGCGTCGGTACGCGCCCTGGAGCGCGAGTTGGGCGCCGCGCTGTTCACCCGGACCACTCGCAGCGTCGAACTGACCGGCGCCGGGCGGGCGCTGCTGGCCGAGGCGACCCGCACGCTGGCCGCGGCCCGGGCGGCGGGCGACGCGGTCGCCGCGGTGCAGGGGCTGCTGCGCGGCAGCCTGGCGGTGGGCACCGAGCAGTGCGTCAACGTCGACGTGGGCGCGCTGCTGGCCCGCTTCCGTGCCGAGCACGGCAACGTGGAGATCAGGCTGCGGCAGGCCGGGTCCGCGGTGATGGCGCAGGACGTCGCCGACGGGCGGCTCGACCTCGCCTTCATCACGCTGCCGGGGCCGCCGCCGGACGGGGTACGGCTGCTGCCGCTGACCAGCGAGCCGATGGTGCTGCTGTGCGGCCCCGAGCACCGGCTGGCGGGCGCGCCGTTCGTGGAGTGGAGGCAGTTGGCGGACGAGACGTTCGTGGACTGGCACCAGGACTGGGGTGCCAGGCGGCTGACCGACCGCGCCTTCGCGGCGAGCGGCACGCCCCGCCGGGTCGGCGTCGAGGTCTACGACGTGCACACGCTGATCGACATGGTGCGGCACGGGCTCGGCATCGCGGTGGTACCGCAGCCGATCTCCCGCAAGGAGCAGGCGGCGCCGCTCGCGGTGGTCCCCCTGAAGGGCCAGGAGGACCAGGCCTGGGAGGTCTCGGTCGCTCTCCCCTCCGACGGCCGGCACAGCCCGGCCGCCCGCGAGCTGCTGTCCTACCTCGAACTCTGAGCCGCGCCCGGCCGCGGCGGAGGTCCGCCCGCTCCCGGACCGCTCCCGTCACCGGGGAGATCCGGCCGCCTCGTCGCCGGGGAGGCGCGACGGCGCCGGCCGGCTCAGGCCATGCCGAGTTCGTACGAGCTCTGGACCCACTCGCAGAGGTCCTTGAGGTCGGCCGTCACCTCGTCCCAGGACTTCATCACCGCACCGAAGGTCCGGATCTCGAAGGGCACCATCACCGCCTCCTCCTCCACATGGGGGGATATCTGGCGCATGCCGCCGAAGACGCTCTGCTGCGGGATGGACACCTCACCGGTGAATGCCGCCTTGGTGTAGTCGAGCAGGACGACGGGATCGCCGTCGATTTTGCGGAAGGCGGTGTCGTAGAACGTCCGCTGCCGCTGGCCCCGGCCCTTCTCGTGGTACTCGTCGGCGAGCATGGTGGTGAGCGCGTCGTGGTTGTTGCGCAGGGCGGTCTGCACCACGGGGTCCAGGCGGGCGTGGACCTCGGCGAGCGGCGCGCGGCTGAGCACCACGGTCCTGTTCTTGATGCCCGCGTCGGCACCGCCGCTCTCGAGCTCGTCGGCGTGGTCGGCGAACGCGGTCACCTGCATGTACAGCAGCTGGAGATAGCCGAGCACCTCTCGGCGGTGCCTGGCCTTCGCGCTGAGGAAACCGTCCGCCCCCTTCGCCGGTGCCGCGGGGCCCCGGGGCACGAACGCGTCGGCGGCGTTCTCGGCGAAGCTGTGCGCCTGGTGCAGCCGGTGCCGGGCGTCGGGCAGGTAGGCGCCCTCGCGCGACGGGACGGCCGGGCGCAACCGGTCGAAGAAGGTCGCCATGCCGGCGAGCGGCACGCCCACCGAGTAGTGGACGAAGAGACCGTCGCCGTTGCCGGCGGTCCCTGCCACTTCCCTGTACCCGTTGTTCGGTGCGAACCGGGCGCCCTTGCCTGCGGGCAGCGTCTGGAGGAGCCCGCCGGCCGAGCCGCTCAGCGTTCCCTCCTTGGCGTGGTAGAAGGCGTCCCGGACCGTCCGGATCCGCTGGAGGGTGTCCAGAAGCGCCGCGGGACCGCTCGTGTGACCGTCGCCGACGACGGACCAGGGCTTGGTGACGAACTCCAGGTTGGAGTACTTCGTCCGGTTCGGCAGGCTCCGGGTGTCCGAGACCACCCGGAAGAAGGGCTTCCCCGTGGGGCCGTCCGGGTGCCGGGCGGTGGTCTCCGCCAGTTTGGTGTCCCCGCTGATCTTCTTCCCCGCCGCGTCGGTGACGGGAAGGCTGATCTCGATCTCGTACCCGATCATGCATGGCTCCTTCGCCTGCGCCGTCCGGGCCGCCACCGCCGGGCACCGGGCCTCGCCGCCGGTCCCCCGCCCCCGCGATGCTGCGGCGGCTGCCTCGGCCACCATCGTGATACGTCCGGATATACAGCGGATAAGCGCCACGTCAGCGCCCCTCGTCGACGGGCGGGAAGAGCGGCTCCGCCCCGTCGGCGCGGCCGGACCGTCCGTCAGGTGTCGGCCATCTCGGCCCAGATGGTCTTGCCCCGGCCCGCTCGCCGGACTCCCCAGCGCTGGGTGAGCCGCGCGGTGATGAACAGGCCCCGGCCGTTCTCGTCGGTTTCCAGCGCGCGGCGGAGCTGCGGGGCGGTACTGCTGTCGTCGGTCACCTCGCAGGTGAGCGTGCCGTCGCGGAGGAGTCTGAGGTGGATCGGACCGGTGGCGTAGCGTACGGCGTTGGTCACCAGCTCGCTGACGACGAGGACGGCGCTGTCGGCCAGTTCCCCGATGCCCCAGTCGGCGAGTTGGCGAGAGGCCAGCTCGCGGGCGCGGGAGACCGCCTCGGGGGTGTGGGGAAGGGTCCACGCGTTCGTCTGCTCGGCACTGAGCGCGCGCGTACGGGCCGCCAGCAGGTAGACGTCGCGGTCCGGCTGCTCGGGGGCCATCTGCTCGACGGCGGCGTCGCAGGCGCTCTGGAAGGTCGTGTGCGGGCTGGTCAGCATCCGCTGCAGGCGCCCGGTCCGGTCCGCGTCCAGCGGCAGTGCCGCGTTGTGCAGCACCAGGACGCTGCCCTCGGGCAGTTCCTGCTCGGTGACCTCGTAGTGCGCCATGCCGTGCCCCAAGGGCGGCCCCACCGGGACGTGGAGCGTCTCGTGGCCGCCGTCGGCGTGCAGGAGGGCGGGGGCCGGGTGCCCGGCGCTGGCTGCCGCGCAAAGCCGCGTCACCGGGTCGTAGACGATGTACAGGCAGGTCGCCGCAGCCCAGGTGTCCGAGGCGCCGCCGAGCTCCTTCGACATGGCGGGGCGCGGGCGGCTGGACAGGCCGTGCAGCCGTTCGAGGATCTCGTCAGGGGTGAGGCCGAGATCGGAGAGGGCTTCGCTCGCGGCACGGAGCTCGCTGGTGAAGGCCAGGGCGTCGTCGGCGGGAAGGACGGCGTCACCCGCCACCAGTGCGACGCGGGCACCCGCCAGCGGGATGACGTCGAACCAGCCGCCGCCCGCGCCGGCCGGCAGATAGCTGTGGGCCAGGTCCAGCGCGGCCACCTCGGCCGTCTTCGGTTCGCGCAGGTCACGCTGCACGATCCTCGCGACCGAGCGCTCACGTCCGTAGAGCCGGGCGTTGTCCAGGCACAGGGCAGCGCATCCGGTCAGCTGCTCGACGAGCGCCAGGTCCTCGCGGTCGAAGGCCCTCGGGTCGCGCCACCGGTAGAACGACGCGAGTCCGAGGACGACGCCACGCGCCCGGAGCGGTGCGATGATCATGGAGTGGACGCCCGCCTCGCGAATGCGGGCGTACCTGCGGTCGCTGGGCGACGCGAGCCACGGCGCATCCGGCCGGACCTCGCGGAAAAGACGGGGCGCGAGGGTGGCCAGCACGTCACGGTGGGGCGTGTCGGAGCGGTAGAGGGTGATCTCGCCGACCGCCGGCACTCCTTGGTCGCTGTGGGCGGACCGGAAGCCGGCCCTGCGCAGTTCGGCGGTCCCGTCCATTGCCGCCGGCGTGGGAGCCTGCCCCCGGATGACGGAGTCGAAGATGTCGACGGCCACGGTGTCGGCGAGCCTCTCCCCCGCCAGGTCGCAGAATTCGGCCGCGGTGCGGAACATGTCGAGGGTCGTTCCCACGCGCACGGCGGCCTCGTTCAGCAGCCGCAGCCCTTCTTCGGCGCGGACCCGCCGGGTGATGTCCGTCACGGAGATCGCGACTCCGAGCACCGAGCCGGAAGCGTCGTCGCGGAGGCGGAAGACGGCCAGCGACCCGACCGCCTCGATCGGGGAGTCCGACCGGGTCCGCGCCCGGATCCGCAGGTCCAGGACCGGCCGTCCGCTCTCCAGCACGCCCGCCACGGCCCGCTCGACGGCTGCTGAGTCCCTGACGTCGAACGACCGCAGCACCTCGCCCAGGCCGCAGCCGAGATACTGGTCGACGGGGAAGTCCCGGATCCGCCGTGCCGCGGTGTTGACGCGCACCAGCCGGAGTTCGGGGTCGAAGAGCTGGAGCCCCGCAGGGGACTGGGAGAAGACGGCGTCGATGACCGCGTCGTTCAGGCTCTCCCGGCCTGACGCCGGCTTCGAAGGCCTGTTGGGCACGGCAGCAGACCTCTCGCCAGAAGGACACTGCGGCGGACACCACCATCCAAGCCCCGTCCGCGGCTTGCGGCCACCGCAGTGGTACGACCGGGTGATGGCGCGCGCCGCCGGGCCGCCGCGGCACGGCTGCGCGCCCCCGCCCTTGCCGGTGCCCGGCCGTACCGCCGGGTCGCCGGTCGGGGGCGGAAGATCGCGCTGCGCCGGGACGTTGCGTCGTGGTGTGAGGATCGGTGAGGCCGCCAGAGCCAGCGCAGTGAGTGCGAGATCGTTGCGGCACTACGAGGACGAGGGCCTGATCGTCCCCGGCCGGTGCGGCAACGGCTTCCGCGACTACTGCCCGTCCACCCTCGACCGGGTGCTCGTCATCCGCTCGCTGCTGGAGTCCGGGCTGCCCGTACGGCTGATCAGGCAAGTGCTGCCGCGCGGCGGTGACGGGGCCGGTGCCGGCGGGGACGCGGTGTGCGCGGATTTCCTGCACGAGGTGCAGAGCCACCGTGACCGGCTCGACGCTCGGATCGCTGTTCTCAGCGGTCAGCGGGCCGCGCTCGACGCCTACCTGCGCGAGGCCCGCCGCACGGGCCGATGACCGCCGCTTGACCTTGACACAAGTGGGAGGCTCCTACGTTCCCCCCATGGAGATCGACGAGCGGCAATCCGCTGAGCAGACGCAGACGGTACTGGCACTGGTGCAGCGGTCACACCGCGGGCCGGGTGACCTGGCCCTCACGGCCGATCAGCCCCGCCCCGCCGCGGGGCCCGGCGACTACCTGATCCGCGTGGGCGCCGCGGGGGTCAACTTCGCCGACGCCATGCAGGCGCGGGGGACTTACGGAGGCGGTCCGCGGGCGCCTTACGTGGCGGGCTTCGAAGCAGCCGGCGAGATCGTGGGAGTCGGCCCGGGCGTCGCGAGCCCGCTCCCACCCGGCACCCATGTCGTCGGCACCGGGCCGGGCGCCTTCGCGCAGTACATGACGATGCCGGCCACGGGTGCCCTCCCCGTCCCTGCCGGCTGGAGCGACGCCGAGGCTCTCGGCATGGTGCTGAACTGGGCCACCGCCTTGGCGGCGCTGAAACCGCTGGGCCAGGTCAGGGCCGGTGAGACGGTGCTGGTCCATGCCGCGGCCGGCGGCGTGGGGCAGGCCGCGGTCCGCCTCGCCCGCCACTACGGTGCGCGGGTGATCGCGACGGCCTCGCCGGCCAAGCACGACACCGTCAGGGCGCTCGGCCCCGTAGAGGTCCTGGACAGCCGGCGCCCCGATCTGGCCGCGGAGATCACCCGCCTGACCGGCGGGGTCGACCTGGTCCTGGAATCGGTGGGACAGGCCACGTTCGAGGTCAGCCTGGCTGTCACCCGACCCTTCACCGGACGGGTGGTCGTCTTCGGCGCCGCTTCCGGCGACGCCGCCGTGACCACGCACGACCTGGTCTTCACCCATCGGGCCCAGATCAAGGGCCTGCACATCGGTGCGCTGGCGGCCGAGGCCCCGTCGCTCTACCTGCCGCTGATCGCCGAGATCGGCGCCCTCGTCGCCCGGGGCGTGTACCCGCCCGGCACCCCCCACGTGCACCCGCTGGCCCAGGGGCCGGCAGTGCTGCGGGAGCTCGAAGCCGGCCGGAGCCGGGGCAAGCACGCTCTCGATCCCTGGCGGTAGGGGCGCCTGTGTCACCCGGCGTACTGCTCCGCTGTCCTGCGCCGCGACCGGCCGGGTGTCGGCGGTTGCCAAAGAGGGGGTGTGACGCGAGCGACCGGGGGTAGACGCGCGGCGAGCAGCCGACACTCGAAGGGTGATGACGTGACCGTATCCGCTCAGCCCGCAGGAATCTCCACCGCACCGGCCCCGTCCCCCTCGCCGACCGCTCCCGGTGCCGCACACGTCGGCGAGCTGCCGTGGATCGAGGATGCCGGCAAGGTCGCTCCGCGGGACGCGCGGTCGCTGTCGAAGGTGTTCTTCGACCGCCTGCAGGACCTGGAAGAGGGCACCGCCGAGTACGCGTACGCGCGGAACACCCTGATCGAGATGAACATGTCGCTGGTCCATTTCAGCGCCCGGCGCTTCCGGGGCCGTGGCCCCGAGGAGTGGGACGACATCCTCCAGGTCGGCACGATCGGGCTGATCAAGGCCATCGACCGGTTCGAGCTGTCGCGCGAGGTGGAGTTCACCACCTTCGCCGTGCCGTACATCGTCGGCGAGATGAAGCGCTTCTTCCGCGACACCACCTGGGCCGTCCACGTCCCCCGCAGGCTCCAGGAGCTGCGGGTGGAGCTGGCGAAGGCCCGCGACCACCTCACCGCCGTCCTGGACTCCCCGCCCAGCGTCGCGGAGCTGGCCGCCTATCTCGAACTCAGCCAGGAGGAGGTCATCGAGGGCCTGGTCGCCTCCAACGGCTACACGGCCGGCAGCATCGACCTGCCCACCACCGACTCCGAGGACGCCGGCTCCGACACCGGCCGCTCCTACGCCGAGACCCTCGGCGCGTGCGACCCCGCCATGGAGCTCATCGAGGACTTCCAGTCCCTCGCCCCCCTGCTCGGCAAGCTCGACGAACGCGAACGCACCCTTCTCCGGCTCCGCTTCGGCCAGGAGATGACCCAGGCCGAGATCGGCGAGCAGCTCGGCTACTCCCAGATGCACGTCTCCCGTCTCCTCACCCGCACCCTCACCAAGCTCCGCGCCGGACTGCTCACGGACCGCTGATTCCCGGACCGCCGGGCGGGCGCGGGGGGCCGCCGCCCGGGCCGATCGGCATCGGGGAGGCGCCCGGGTGAGGTGGTCGGGGAATGCGGAGCCGCGTCGATGCGGCCATCCTGGGACGGCGGGGACGAAGCTGCCGCCGGATCCGTTCGGCGGCTTCCCCGGAACGATCCGTGACCGAGCTGTCCTGGAGGCGGCGATGGAGATGAGCCGGCTCGGCCTGGTCGTGCACGGCGGGCGCCCGGAGGCCGCGGACGCGGCGGGTGCGGTGCGGGCGTGGTGCGCGGAGCACGCGGTGCGGTGCACGGACATCGACGTGTGGCAGGACGGCGACCGGCGCAGCCCGGAGGAGGAGGTCGCGGCGGCGGGGAATCCCGACCTCATAGTCACCCTGGGCGGCGACGGGACCTTCCTGCGGGGCGCCCGGCTGGCCGTGGAGGGCGATGTCCCCGTCCTGGGCGTCGATCTGGGGCGGGTGGGGTTCCTCACCGAGGTGCCGGTCTGCGACGTGCGGGCCGCGCTGGACTCGGTGCGCGAGGACCGGCTCAGGATCGACACCCGCATGCTGCTCGCCCTGCGCGCCTCCCGACGTCTCGAAGTGCCCGCGGAGCTGGAGGCATGGGTGGGCCGCGGCCGGGGGCCGCTGCCGCCGCCGCCGCGGGTGCGCCCCGACTGCCGGGTCGACGAGGAGTGGGGCATCCCGCTCGACGTCACCGCGCTCAACGACGTCGTCCTGGAGAAGCTAACCCGGGACCGCCAGGTGTCCGTCGGCGTCTACGTCAGCGGCAGGCTCCTGGCCTCCTACTCGGCCGACGCGCTGCTGGTGGCGACACCGACCGGTTCGACCGCGTACAGCTTCGCCGCCGGCGGGCCGGTGGTCTCGCCGCGCGCCGAGGTTCTCGTCTTCACCCCCGTGGCCCCGCACATGGCGTTCGACCGGTCGGTGGTCGCGGCCCCCGACGAACCGGTCGGCATGCGCATCCTGGAGCGTTCGGGGCCGGCCGCGGTCAGCATCGACGGCCAGGTCCGGGGTGTCCTGGAGCCCGGGGACTGGATCGGTGTCTACCGGGCCCCGCGCCGGCTGCGCGCCGTACGGCTGGGACCTATGGACTTCTACGGCCGCCTGCGGGAGCGGATGAACCTGACCGACGCGCCCGCCGCGGTCGCCGACGGCACCCCGGCGCCCCTGTGGTCGCTGACGACACCGGCGCCCGACGACCTCGCCCACCTGGCCATGCTCGCGGCGCCGGACGCCCAGTCCCCGCTGATGTAGCCGGGCGCGGATCGCGGGAAGCGCACTTTTGCCTCAGAGGCAAAATCTTTGCCTCTGAGGCATGCCCTGCTGTTCCATGGAGTCATGGCAGCCATCGATCACCAGCCGCCCGCGGCCCCCGACGACGACCTCGTCCTGGCCCCGCGGCTGCGGGACCTGCGGCAGGCCGCCGGGCTGACGCTGGAGAGCGCGGCGAGCCGGGCCGGACTGTCCGCGGCGCATCTGTCGCGGCTGGAGTCCGGGCTGCGCCAGCCCTCGCTCCCGGTGCTGCTCGGGCTCGCCCGGATGTACGGGACCACGGTCTCCGACCTGCTCGGTGAGACCGCGGGCGAACCCGATCCCATCGTACGCGGCGCCGACGCGGCCCCGGTGCCGGCCGGCGGCTGGACGTACTGGCGGGCCGGTGGCAACGGTCGGGCCATGCAGGCGCTCCGGCTGCACATCCCGGCCGGGGCGCAGCGCGCGCTGGTGCGGGTGCACCCGGGCGAGGAGTGGCTGTACGTCACCGGCGGCACGCTCGACCTGACGCTCGGCGAACGCACCCACACCCTCGCCCCCGGCGACTCCGCCCACTTCGACTCGCTGGTCCCGCACCGGCTGGCCGCCGCCGGCGGCGCCGGGGCCGACGTGCTGTTCGTGCACACGCTCATGCAGAGCGAGACGTCCGCGCTGTGCGTCGGCGCACCGTCCGCCCGCACCACCGCCGCGCTCCCCGCGGCGCACCGCACCGCCACCGCAGGAGGAGACCGGTCATGACCACGCAAGCCACCCCGCACGAGGCCGCCCCCAAGCCCGTCCGGGTCGTCGTCCCCACCACCAACGGCAGCGAGAAGCGCAAGCAGCGCGGGGTGGTCATCCGGGTGCTGGTCTACGTGGTGGTCGCCCACCTGCTCGCCGCCTACCTCTACTTCCTCTTCGACATCGCCGCCAAACACTGACCGTCCCGCCGGGTCGGCCCGCGCCGCCGGCGTGATCGAATGGGCCGCATCGCGCGGCCCCGGCCGGACCGCACCGCTCGCACGGCTCAGTGGAAGGTGACCCGATGGCGCTCCCCGACGACGCGTGGCAGACTGAACTCCTGCCGGGGCTCGAATCGCTGTACAAGGATCTGCACCGGCATCCCGAGCTGTCCGGCCACGAGCACCGCACCGCAGCGAAGGCCGCGCGGGCGCTGGCCGACGCCGGGTACGAGGTGACCGAGGGCGTCGGCGGCACCGGCGTGGTCGGGGTGCTGCGCAACGGCGGTGGTCCGGTGGTGATGCTGCGCGCCGACATGGACGCGCTGCCGGTCCGCGAGGCGACCGGGCTGCCGTACGCGTCCGAGGTCTACGCGACCGGTCCCGACGGGGAGAGCGTGCCGGTCGCGCACGCCTGCGGGCACGACATGCACGTGGCGGCGCTTGCGGGGGCGGCGGCGCTGCTCGCGCGGCTGCGGGCGCACTGGTCGGGCACCGTGCTCGCGGTCTTCCAGCCGGCCGAGGAGCTGGTCGCCGGCGCGCGCGGGATGGTCGAGGACGGGCTCTTCGAGCGCTTCCCGCGGCCGGACATCGTGCTCGGCCAGCACGTCGGCCCGCTGCCGGCCGGCATGATCGGGCACCGCGAGGGTCCGGTGATGGCCGCCGCCGACATGGCCGACGTCGAGCTGTTCGGGCGCGGCGGCCACGGTTCGCGCCCCGAGGCGACGGTCGACCCGGTGCTGCTCGCCGCGTCGGTCGTGGTGCGCCTGCAGGGCGTCGTGGCGCGCGAGGTGCCGGCGGCGGAGACCGCGGTGGTGACGGTGGGCCGCCTGCAGGCCGGGACGAAGGAGAACATCATCCCGGACACCGCGCGGCTGGGCATCAGCGTGCGCTCGTACACCCCGCAGGTGCGCCGGCTGGTCGTCGACGCGGTCGAGCGGATCATCAACGGCGAGGCGGTGGTGAGCGGTTCGCCCAGGCCGCCGGTGATCGCGTGGCAGGCCGCGGCGCCGGTCCTGGTCAACGACGTGGCCGCGACCCGGGCGGTACTGGCCGATCTGACCGCGCACTTCGGGCAGGAACGGCTGATGCCGCTGCCGCCGATCGCGGCGAGCGAGGACGTCGGCGTGTTCGGGGAGGCGGCCGGCGTCCCGACGGTCTTCTGGTTCTGGGGCGGGCCGGACGCCGAGGTGGTGACGACCGCCTTCCTGGAGGGCCGCCACGACCAACTGCCGAGCAACCACTCCCCCGAGTTCGCCCCGGTCGTCCAGCCCACCCTGACCACCGGTGTGGAGGCCCTCACCGTCGCGGCCCTCGGCAGGCTCGGCGGCTGACGGCCCTCTCAGCGGGCGTTGCCCGCGCCGAGCCAGGCGAGGTAGTCGGCGACGGCGCGGGCGGTGTCGTACGCGGGGGCGTAACCGGTGTCCTGGCGCAGGCGGGTGATGTCCAGCCAGACGTCGGCGGGGGCCTGCGAGGCGCGGCCCGGGGGGAGGTCGATCCTCATCGCGGGCGCGAGGGCCGCGGTGATGTCGGCGTTGGTGGTGAGACGGCCGGAGGCGACGTTGTACGTGCGGTGGTTCAGCCGCGGCGCCTGATGGAGCAGGGCCAGGGCCCGGCCGCAGTCCTTGGCGTAGATCAGGTCGGTGCCGTGGTCGGCGTGCGCGGGGACGTACAGCGCCGACAGGTCGGGGGCGGCGCGGCGGGCGGCGGCGTGGACGAGCTGGGGGGCGGCGAAAAAGACCGACGCCGGGCGGCCGAGCGGGCCCCAGACGGCGGATATGCGGGCGTTGACCAGGTCGACGCCGGTGGCGGCGGCGAGGTGGTCGGTGAGCAGCTCACCGATCTTCTTGAACGCCGGGATGACGTGGCCGGTCGTCATCGGCAGCGGCAGGTCCTCCTTCAGCGGGCCGGCGCCGGTTTCCGCTCCCGCGTAGACCCCGATGGTGCTGGCGGTGACGACCCGCGCGACCTTCAGGTCCGCCGCCGCCCGCACGACGTTGAGCAGGCTGTCGAGTGCCGCCCGGGCGGCCTCCACCGGGTCTCCGGGGCCGGGCGGCCAGGGCACGGATCCGGCGAGGTGGACGATACCGGTGACCTGGTGCCGGTCGCCGATCGCGCGGAGCCGGTCGCGGTCGGCGAGGTCGGCCTGCTCGACGAAGAGCCGGCTGCCGTGCTCGGCGGCGAGGGCCGCGGGCAGGGCGCCGGCCTGACGCCGCTGGACGAGCACGCAGGACTCGCCGAGGTCGAGCAGCGCGCGTGCGGTGTGCGTCCCGATGAAGCCCAGGCCGCCGGTGATGAGGATCATGCGAGGTGCTCCGTTGCGGGATGTCGGCCGTCGACGCACCAAGTGCGTCGTTGGACCTGATCGTCAGTCGAGAAGAACGTCAGTGCTACTGACGTTCACGCTAACGGTAGAATTCCCCGATGTCCAACACCGCACCCGAGCTGAACGGCCGGCTCGGCCACCTCCTGAAGCACGCGCAGCTGCGGCTCGCCGAGCTGAGCGCCGAGGCGCTCGCGCCGTTCGGCGTCAGCGGGCGCGAACTGGCGGTGCTGCTCGTGCTCGCCGGGCAGGAGGCGGCCTCGCAGCAACAGGTGGCCGGCCGGCTCGGCGTGGACCGGACGACGATGGTCGCCTTCCTCGACGCCCTGGAGGGCAGGGATCTGGTGGCCCGCCGCCCGGACCCGGGCGACCGCCGCCGCAATGTCGTGGTGCTGACGGCGAAGGGCGCCGACACCCTCCGGCGGGCGACCGAGGCGAGCGACGCGGCGGAGCGACGCTTCCTGGCCCCGCTCAGCGCGGCCGACGCGGAACGGTTCCGCGCCACCCTCCAGGCCGTGGCCCTGCACGACGACGCCTCCGCCTGACGGGCGCGTGACGCATCAGGGCGTGGTGCGGACACAGGCTGGGCCGCAGCACGAGCTGCTCGCCGCTGACGTCCATCGGCGGGAACATGTCGTCGCTGTAGTGCGACCAGTGTCCCGACACCTCGTACAGCTCCCGCTTGCCCAGCACGGGCGAGTACACGTGCCGGTAGCCGGCTCTGCGCTCCTCTTCCCGGATGTACTCCTCCAGGGTGTGCCGGACGGCCGCGCCGTCGGGCAGCCAGTACGGCAGCCCGGCGCCGATCAGCGGGTCGGTGTCGAACAGCGAGAGTTCGCGGCCGAGCTTGCGGTGGTCGTACACGGTGGTCTCCTCGCGGACGGGCGGGGCGGGTGACCACACGGCGAAGCCCCGGGGCACTCGCCCCGGGGCTTCGCTCACGGACATCGGTCAGCGCGCCGCGACGTACTCCGGCGTCGTCGTCCGTCCGTAGCGCTTCATGCCGCCGAGGTTAGCAGGGCCCGCGGTTCGGGGCCCCGCGATTCGACGCCCCGCCACTATGACGAAGCCCACGTCCCCGCCAGGCACCACCCGGACGCCCCGTCAGCGGTGCACAGCGGGACGCGCGGGTGGTTTTCGGGCAACCGGCC
Organism: Actinacidiphila paucisporea; assembly: GCF_900142575.1. GTDB lineage: Bacteria > Actinomycetota > Actinomycetes > Streptomycetales > Streptomycetaceae > Actinacidiphila > Actinacidiphila paucisporea. The sequence continues at coordinate 8,937 of NZ_FRBI01000019.1, read as the reverse complement.
GGGGCGGAGCGCGGACCGGGCCGCTTCGGGAGGCGCACGCCTTTGCGAACTGCGGCTACCTTCCCGGTAGTCATTGCCTCATTCGAGGTGGTTCGCCGACCAGAGAGGACCCATGATGAGTCAGGCAGGGCAACGAGTGGGCGTCGTGGCCGAGTCACGGGCCGGGGAGACACGGGTGGCGGCCACCGCGCTCACGGTGGCCCAACTGCGTGACCTGGGCTATCAGGTGGTGGTCGAGTCCGGTGCGGGGCTCGGGGCAAGCCTGGACGACGAGGCCTACCGTGCAGCGGGCGCGGACATCGGGAGCCGTACGGAAGTGTGGGGCGCCGACGTCGTCCTCGCGGTCGACGCGCCCTCCGCGGAGGAGATCGCGCTGCTGGCGGACGGCTCGACGCTGATCTCGCTGCTGGGCCCCGCGCAGAATCCCGACCTGCTCGACGCGCTCGCGCGGCGGCCGGTCACCGCGCTGGCGATGGACGCGGTGCCGCGGATCTCCCGCGCCCAGTCGCTCGACGTGCTCAGCTCGATGGCCAACATCGCCGGCTACCGGGCGGTGGTGGAGGCCGCGCACGCCTTCGGGCGGTTCTTCACCGGCCAGGTCACCGCGGCGGGCAAGGTGCCGCCGGCGAAAGTGCTGGTCGCGGGCGCCGGGGTGGCCGGCCTCGCGGCGATCGGCGCGGCCGGCAGCCTCGGGGCGATCGTGCGGGCGACGGACCCGCGCCCGGAGGTGGCCGACCAGGTCCGGTCGCTGGGCGGGGAGTTCCTGTCGGTGGAATCGGCCGAGGCGGAGGTGAGCGCGACCGGCTACGCCAAGGAGATGTCGGACGACTACAACACCCTCGCGGCGGCGCTGTACGCGCGGCAGGCCCCCGAGGTGGACATCGTCATCACCACCGCCCTGATCCCCGGCAGGCCCGCCCCGCTGCTGATCACCGAGGAGATGGTGGCAAGCATGCGGCCGGGCAGCGTGATCGTGGACATGGCCGCGGCGCAGGGGGGCAACGTGGCCGGCACGGTCGCCGGCGAGGTCGTGGTCACCGCCAACCAGGTGACGATCATCGGCTACACCGACCTGGCGTCCCGGCTGCCCGCGCAGGCCTCCCAGCTGTACGGCACCAACCTGGTCAATCTGCTGAAGCTGCTGACCCCGGGCAAGGACGGGCAGTTGGTGCTGGACTTCGACGACGTGGTGCAGCGCTCGGTGACGGTGGTGCGGGACGGCGCGATAACCTGGCCGCCTCCGCCTGTCCAGGTGTCCGCGGCGCCGGCGGCCCGGGCGGCCGTCCCCGCCGCGCCCGCCGCGGCGCCGCGCAAGGCGGCGTCGCCGGGCCGTACGTACGCGCTGGTGGGGCTGGGCGCGGCGGTGCTGTTCCTGGTGACGGCCTTCGCGCCCGAGCAGTTGATCGGCAACCTGACGGTCTTCGTCCTGGCGATCGTCATCGGCTACTACGTCATCGGCCATGTTCACCACGCCCTGCACACCCCGCTGATGTCGGTGACCAACGCGATCTCCGGGATCATCGTGGTCGGCGCGCTGCTGCAGATCGGGCACGCGCACACCACCGTGACGGTGCTGTCCTTCGTGGCGGTGCTGCTGGCGTCCATCAACATCTTCGGCGGCTTCGCCGTGACCCGGCGCATGCTCAGCATGTTCGCGAAGGACTGACGGCCATGACTGCATCGACTGCCGCACAGGCGGCCTACGTTGTCGCCGCCCTGCTGTTCATCCTCAGCCTCGCCGGGCTGTCCCGGCACGAGACGTCACGCTCCGGGGTGGCGTACGGCATCGGCGGTATGGCCATCGCGCTGGTCGCGACCGTCGGCCTGGCCTCCCGCAGCATCGCGGCGACCGGCATCGGGCTGCTGGCGCTGGCCATGGTGCTCGGCGCCGGCATCGGGCTGTGGCGGGCCCGCCGGGTGGAGATGACCGGCATGCCGGAACTCATCGCGATACTCCACAGCTTCGTCGGCCTGGCCGCGGTCCTGGTCGGCTGGGACGGCTACCTCGACGTCGAGGCCAAGGGCGCCGCGCAGCACGAGATCGCCTCCGACCTGCTGCGCATCCACCATGCCGAGGTCTTCATCGGTGTCTTCATCGGAGCGGTGACCTTCACCGGTTCGATCATCGCCTTCCTCAAACTGTCGGCGCGGATCAAGTCGAGCCCGCTGATGCTCCCGGCCCGCAACGCCATCAACCTCGGCGGTCTGGCCGCCTTCGTGGGGCTGACCGTGGCCTTCGTCGTGTCGCCGCACCTGTGGCTGCTGATCGCGGTGACCGCGGTGGCGCTCGCGCTCGGCCTGCATCTGGTGGCGTCGATCGGCGGCGGCGACATGCCAGTGGTCGTCTCGATGCTGAACAGCTACTCGGGATGGGCGGCGGCCGCGTCGGGCTTCCTGCTCGACAACAACCTGCTGATCGTGACCGGCGCGCTGGTCGGCTCCTCGGGTGCGTACCTGTCGTACATCATGTGCACCGCGATGAACCGGTCGTTCCTCTCGGTGATCGCCGGCGGCTTCGGCGTCGAGACCGGCCCGGCCGACACGACGGAGTACGGCGACCACCGGGAGATCAACGCCGAGGACACCGCGAAGCTGCTGCGGGACGCCACCTCGGTCGTCATCACCCCCGGCTACGGCATGGCGGTGGCGCAGGCGCAGTATCCGGTGGCGGACCTGACCCGCAAGCTGCGCGAGCGCGGGGTGGAGGTGCGGTTCGGCATCCACCCGGTCGCGGGACGGCTGCCCGGCCACATGAACGTGCTGCTGGCCGAGGCGAAGGTGCCGTACGACATCGTCCTGGAGATGGACGAGATCAACGACGACCTCGCCGCGACCACGGTGGTGCTGGTCATCGGGGCGAACGACACGGTCAACCCGGCCGCGATCGACGACCCCGGCAGCCCGATCGCGGGCATGCCGGTGCTGCGGGTGTGGGAGGCCGAGAGCGTCATCGTCTTCAAGCGGTCGATGAACCCCGGTTACGCCGGGGTGCAGAACCCGCTGTTCTTCCGGGAGAACAGCCAGATGCTGTTCGGTGACGCCAAGGACCGGGTGGAGGACATCCTGCGGGCCCTGTGAGCCGGTGCACGGCGGGGCGGCGGCCTCCGCCGCCGCCCCGTCGTCACCGCAGGCTGTCCCGGGCGGCGCCGGGCGTCTCCTGACGCTGTGCCACGAAGACGAACTCCTTCCCCGGCCGGTCCGGCGCGTCGCGCACGTCCCGTACGGCGAAGCCCTGCGCCGCGAGGTCCGCCTCGACCTCCGCCCGTTCGCGGAAGCGCAGGGTCGACTCGGAGGTCAGCGTCTGCCCGTCGCCGAAGACGTACGTCGTGCGGAAGGTCACCAGGGGCAGGTCGACCTCGATCAGGTCGTGCCAGATGCGGACCTCGCCGGCGCCGGGGATGCGCGTGGTCCGGTAGGAGGCGGCGCGGTTCCAGGTCTCCCAGGCCCCCCTTGCCGGATCACGGGTCTCGAACACCAGGTGGCCGCCGGGTCGCAGCGCCCGGTGGGCGCCGCCGAGGGTCCGCTGCCAGGCGTCGGGGGCGACGACGGCTTGCGCGGCGTTGCCGGTCATGGTGGCCAGGTCGGCCCGCAGCGGCGGCAGCGCGCCGGCGTCGCCGTGGATCCAGCGCACGCGGTCGGCGCCCGGCTTGGCCCGGGCCACGTCGATCGACGCGCGGGCGGGGTCCACGCCGACGACGTCGATCCCGCGGTCGGCGAGCAGCAGGGCAAGGACGCCGGTGCCGCAGCCGATGTCCAGCACCTGCTCGGCGCCGACTTCCGCCGCCAGGGCCAGGTAGAGGTCCAGGTCGCCGCGGTCGGCGTCGAGTGCGTCGTAGATCGCGGCCAGTCGCGGGTCACCGAACAGCTCGTCCGTCATGGCCGCGAACCTACCGCGGGCCCGTCACTCCCCCGTATCGATTTCCGGTGGGGAGTCCGGCTCGGGGGCGCTGTCGACCGCGCGGGGGCCGGTCGGCGGTTCGAGCGGCGGCAGGGGGGTTTCGCGGTCGGCGGCCGCGGGGTGCTGCTGGTCGGCGACGAATCGGGTGACCGCTCTGGCGCTCTCGAGCAGCTGGGCCGGGAAGACGATGGTGCTGTTCTTCTCGGCGGCGATCTCCGCCAGGATCTGCAGATTGCGCAGCTGGAGGGCGATCGGGTGGTCGGCGATGACGTCGGCGGCCTCGGCGAGGCGCCCGGCGCTCAGGGCCTCGCCCTCCGCCGCGATGATCTTCGCGCGCTTCTCCCGCTCGGCTTCCGCCTGGCGGGCCATCGCCCGCTGCATGCTGGTGGGCAGCTCGATGTCCTTGAGCTCGACCAGGAAGACCTGCACGCCCCACTGCTGGGTGATGCTGTCCAGGATCTCGCGGATCGCGAGATTGAGCGTCTGGGTGTCGGTGAGCACCTGGTCGAGCAGCGAGCGGCCGACGATGTTGCGGACCGTGGTCTGGGCGATCTGGCCGACCGCCTGGGCGACGTTCTCGATCTCCACGATGGCCTTGATCGCGTCCACCCGGCGGAAGTACGCCACCGCGGCCACGCCGATCGACACGTTGTCCTGGGTGATCACCTGCTGCGAGGGGACGGGCATGGTGACCGTGCGCAGGCTCACCTTCCACATCCGGTCGGAGAACGGGATCATGAAGTGGAAGCCCGGCTTGCGTATCCCGCGCAGCCGCCCGAGCCGGAACACCACCCCGCGCTCGTACTGCCGCACTATGGCGACTCCCATGTTCGGCATGGCCTGCGCCTCCCGGTATCGGCTTCCTTCCAGCATCCCTCGCGATCGCCCCGACCGCGCGCACGGCCGGTTCCGCACCGGCCGGTGCGCGCGCTCGGGTGCGGGTCTCAGAGCGAGGCGAGGGCGAGGACCAGGGCCAGTGCCCCGCCGGCGAGCAGCGCGCCCGGCACGGGGGTGCCCTTGACGTCCCCGGCGCGCAGGTGGGTGGCCAGGGCGCCGGTGAAGTACGCGACGACGCCGGCCGCGGCGGCGACGCCCAGCGGGCGGTAGGCGACACCCGCGGCGAGTCCGAGGCCGGCGGCGACCTCCAGCAGGGCCAGTCGCGGTATCCAGGCCTCGGGGACGCCGAGCCCGACGACACCGCCGACGACCTTCTCGTCGTGGATGAGTTTCGCCCGCCCCGAGGCGATCAGGACCACTGCGAGCAGGACGCCGACGACGACATAGCTGATGAACATGGATCTCCTTGCGGTGCGGGAGCACAGGCGGGGGCGCCGGAGGCGGCAGGGGGCGCCGCGGAGGGTTACGCCTCCCGCGCTGGTTACGCCTTGTGTGCTGGTTACTTCTTGTTCGCAGCCGCATTCTGCGCGAAGCTGCACCCATGGCAGAAGACGGCACTTTTCGCAGCGCAACGCACACCGGTGTGCGCGACCACGATCCGCACGGCCAGGACTGCCGGGTGCGCGAGGTCCTGGACCGGGTCGCGGACAAGTGGAGCCTGCTGGTGATGGCACTGCTGGCCGCGGGGCCGCGGCGCTATTCGGAGCTGCGACGCGGCATCGACGGGATCTCGCAGCGGATGCTGACCCTGACGCTGCGCAACCTGGTGCGGGACGGGCTGGTCACCCGCACGGTCACGCCGACGACCCCGCCGCGCGTCGACTACGAGCTGACCGAGGTGGGGCACGGCCTGGGGTCGGAGGTCAGCGCGCTGGTGCGGTGGGCCGAGGGGCACCTGGACTACATCGCGGCGGCCAGGGCGCGCTACGACGCCGAGCAGCCGTAGGGCCTGTCCGGGTCGGCGTCGGGGGCCTCCACCCGGATCACCAGTGCCGCGATGTCGTCGTCGAGGCCGCCGCCGCTGTAGCGCAGCAACTGGTCGTGCAGCAGGTCGAGCAGCCGGCGCGGCGGGACCGCTTCCTGCCGGCGCAGCCAGGTCTGCAGCGGGAAGAAGGCGCCGGTGCGGTTGCGGGTCTCGGTGACACCGTCGGTGTAGAGCAGCAGTTGGTCGCCGGGGGCCAGCGGCACCGTGTCGACGGTGTAGCCGCCGCCGAGCAGTCCCGCCATGTTCAGCGGCGGCGAGGCCGCGGTCGGCTCCAGCGCGCGGACGTGCGCGCCCCGCATCAGTATCGGCGCCGGGTGGCCGCAGTTGACCACTCCCGCCTCGCCGCCGCCGTGCGGGATCTGGGCGAGCAGGGCGGTGGCGAACCGCTCGGCGGACTCCTCGGTCGGGAAGGAGTCGCCGTAGCGGACCAGGCTGGTGTCCAGCCGGCGGGCGAGCGCGGCGAGGTCGGGCTCGTCGTAGGCGGCCTCGCGGAAGCAGTTGACGACCGCGCCGGCCACTCCGACCGCGGACAGGCCCTTGCCGCGGACGTCGCCGATCAGCAGCCGGACGCCGTACGGGGTGTCGACCGCCTCGTAGAGGTCGCCGCCGATCCTGGCCTGGGCGGCGGCGGCCACGTACAGCGTCTCGATGGCCATCCCGCCGATCCGCCGCGGGACCGGTCGCAGGACCACCGACTGGGCGGCGTCGGCGACCGAGCGGACCTGGAGCAGGGCGCGTTCGCGCTGCAGCCGGATGTGGCTGGCGTAGCCGGCCGCCGCGGTGACGGCGGCGATGGCGGCGCCGGTGAAGTAGGCGGCCGACCCGTGGTAGATGAGTTCGACGGCGACGACCACGACGAGGGCCAGCACCCCGAGGCCCACGGTCGCGCCGACCGACCACATCGACGCGGCGAGCGCGGGTGCGGCGGGCAGCAGCCGGCTGATGGCGACGTCCCTGGGCGTGGCGATGGCCGCCACGCCGATCACCGCCGTCAGCAGGATCGGCGCCACCCCGGCGCGGCCCGTCCGGCCGGGGGCCGGGCGGCGGCGCCTGAGCTGCTCGGTCGTCGTCACATCGCCGAGCGTATCGGGGCGAACCGGAAATTCGGCGCTGCCGCCGACGCGGGACGCTGCCGCGCTGTCCGGTGATGATCCAACTCCCGGCGCCCGCGGATCGTTCCCGCCTGCGCTGTGACAATCGCCCGCCCGGTCGGGCATTCCCGGCGTGGCGCCCGGTGGGCGATACTCCGGTCTCCGCAACGAGAGGAACCGATCATCCATGGCCTCACGGACCATCAACGCCGCGGCTGCCGGCAGCTGGCAGCTCGGCGATCTGACGGTGCACCGTATCGGCTTCGGCGCCATGCGCCTGACAGGAAGCGCCGCCTTCGACCTCGGCGTGCCCAGTGACCGCGAGCGGGTGCTCGGGGTGCTGCGGCAGGCGGTCGACCTGGGCGTCAACCACATCGACACCGCCGCCTTCTACTTCTCCTCGCTGCGCTCGGCGAACGAGCTGATCGGCCGGGCGCTGGCGCCGTATCCCGACGACCTGGTGATCGCCACCAAGGTCGGCCCCGGCCGCGACCCGTCGGGCCAGTGGCTGCCGCTGGCCAGGCCCGACCAGTTGCGCGGCCAGGTCGAGGAGAACCTGCGGCAACTCGGCCGCGACCATCTGGACCTGGTCAACCTGCGGGTCCTGCCGTCGGTGGCGCTCGCCGAGCACTTCGGCGCGCTGGCGGAGCTGCAGGCGGCGGGGCTGATACGCCATCTGGGCGTCTCCAACGTCACCAGCGCTCAGCTCGCCGACGCGCGGGCGGTGGCGCCGGTGGTGTGCGTGCAGAACCTGTTCGGCCTCGACGACCGGCAGCGCAGCGCGGACCTGCTGCGGGAGTGCGGTGAACTGGGCATCGCCTTCGTGCCGTTCTACTCCATCGCGGGCAAGGGCCGGGAGGTCGGCGCGACCGGTGACAGCAGCGAGCAGATCGCGGCGGTCGCCCGCGCGCACGGGGTGTCCGAGGCGCAGGTCAGGCTGGCCTGGACGCTCGGGCAGGGTCCGCACGTGCTGGCCATTCCGGGTACCGGCGACCCCGGCCACCTCGCCGAGAACATCGCCGCGGGCGCGCTGCGGCTGACCGAGGAGGACATGGCTCTGTTGAACGCTGCCTGACCCGCCCGGTCCGACAAGTCGTGAATGGACTCATCCGATCTCTTACCGTTGTTGCACCCTGCGCAATGACCTTGGATGTCCCGTGAATGCTGCACTTTGCGGACAATTCAACGATCTGGTCTGGACCCTTGACGGGATGTTTGCTTCAGCAGTTGAATCCCTGCGTACCTGAAACCGCGCTTCGGAAGTGCTCAGCGTGGTGCGTGTCATGGGACTGCGCGCACCTCCCCCCACCGCAAGTCAGCCCGAAATCGAGCGGACTCCACCGCGGCCGTGGCGCCATGTGCCGTCACGGCCGCCCGCGGGGCACTGAGTTCACCTGTTGAAGTTGAAGCTTGAAGCAGCAGGCTTCCGTGCGCTCAGTCCACCGTCGCGCCCGGCCGACCGCGCCGTGCGCCGCCGTTCGGAGACAGCCATGTCAGTTTCGCGTCGTACGTTCATCGGCACCGCAGCGGGCGGGGCCGCCGCCGCGGCCCTGGGCACACTGGGCATCGCCCGTACCGCTTCCGCCGCCAGCGGGCCGGGTGACGTGGTCGGCAAGGTCACCGTCGGATACCAGGGGTGGTTTGCGTGCATTGGTGATGGTGCGCCCATCAATGCGTGGTGGCATTGGAGTGCGAACGCCGGGCAGGCGCCGTCGCCGTCGAACACCACCATCGTGGCGTGGCCGGATGTGCGGGACTACGCGAAGACGTATCAGACGGGGTACGCGGCGCTGGGCAACGGGCAGCCGGCGAAGCTGTTCTCGTCCTACGACCAGCAGACGGTGGACACGCACTTCCTGTGGATGCAGCAGAACGGCATCGACACCGCCGCGCTGCAGCGTTTCAACCCCACCGGGGGCGAGGGCCCGACCCGGGACGCGATGGCGGCCAAGGTGCGCAGCGCCGCGGAGTCGCACGGGCGGAAGTTCTACATCATGTACGACGTCTCGGACTGGACGACGATGCAGTCGGACATCAAGACCGACTGGACGAACAAGATGAAGGCC